>CAYPYS010000001.1:0-95060 GCA_964415355.1 uncultured Planctomycetia bacterium
TTTCAAGGGGTTAACCCCTTGAAATGGGTTCTGACCTTTTGATGTCGGGACCCCAATTGTTCTTTTTCGGTTTCGGCGAGGATTTTGAAAGCAGAACTGTAAGAAACATAAAGAGTTGCGTTGGCGACCTTGCGGTTCGAACATATTTTTTTAAAAAAATCGGCCAATTCTTCAGCCGTCCCCGCCGAAGCGATGTAACTCCATAAATATTACCGAAATAATTAAGGATTTCGGAAACATTTATGGTAAAGCAGTCGCCAATTTTTTCATGGAGGTGTAAGATGAAATACTTTTTCTATGCGCGCAAGTCTACCGACACGGAGGACAAGCAAGTTCTCTCCATACAATCTCAACTTAATGAGGTACGTGAATACGCTAAACATGAAAGTCTGCAAATAATACAAGAATATCAAGAGGCGCGTACGGCTAAAGTACCTGGCCGGCCAGTCTTTGACGAAATGATTCGGCACATAGAGAAAGGCGAAGCTGACGGAATAGTAAGCTGGCATCCCGATAGACTTGCGCGCAACAGCGTAGATGGCGGTAAGATAATTTACCTCATAGATACAGGTAAGATCATAGACCTGCGCTTTCCTACATACCGCTTTGATAACAGCGCACAAGGCAAGTTTATGCTTAATATTATCTTCGGTCAGTCCAAGTACTATGTAGATAATCTCAGTGAAAACACAAAGCGAGGCATACGAGAGAAGCTGCGCCGTGGCGAGTATCCCGGCTTTGCGCCTATAGGGTACCTCAACGATGGCAAAGGGAAAATACTCGTTGATAAGGAGATGGCTTCTTTAGTGCAAAAACTTTATGCCTTGTGCGCTGAAGGACGATACACGCTGGATGAGCTGAAAAAATTGGCGACTGCTTCTGGCTTGGTGAGCAAGAGATATAAAAGGCCTCTTGTCGTAAGCAATGTCCATAGAATCCTAACGAATGCCTTTTATTATGGTGTGTTTTTTTATAAGGGCGAGCTTTTCCCTGGAGCACACGAGCCGATAATAACGAAAGATCTATACGATAAGGTACAAGATGTACTTAAAGTTAAAAGTAGGCCAAAGCTACATAAAAACCGTTACTTTGCTTTCAGAGGTCTTGTGCGTTGCGGTGAGTGTGGTTGTGTGCTTACAGCAGAACGACAGAAAGGTCATGCCTATTACCACTGCACCAAACGTAAAGGTGAGTGTTCACAAAAAGGGTTTGTTCGCGAGGAAAAGCTCGCCCTTATGATAAGCGAGGCCGTCAAGAAAGCAAGCCTTGATGATAAATCATACAACGCTATGCTGAACGAGTTAGAGCGCGAAAAGCAACTGCTTAAAGCGGGTGCTATACACGATAAGATAACAATGGAGGCAAAGATACGAGAGATAGACGAGCAACTATCGCGTCTATTGGATTTGTTTGTGGAGGGTGCGATTTCGGCTGATGAGTATAAAGAAAAAAAGGCCTCGCTTATCAATAAAAAAACACGCCATATAGAAAATCCCGTCAATGCTACCACTGACGGAAAATGGTTAGAACAGATGCGGGATTTTCTAACTCTTGCTCACCAAGCCAGTTACGCCGCGTCGGCGGGGACGGCTGAAGAATTGGCCGATTTTTTTAAAAAAATATGTTCGAACTGCAAGGTCGCCAACGCAACTCTTTATGTTTCTTACAGTTCTGCTTTCAAAATCCTCGCCGAAACCGAAAAAGAACAATTGGGGTAGATGACGGGATTCGAACCCGCGACCCCTAGAACCACAATCTAGTGCTCTATCCAACTGAGCTACATCTACCACAAAATCTCATGACTCGCTAAAAATAAGTTTAAAAAAATTACTCTGGAGATCTTTGATCTTTACCAATTTGTTGCTAAAATTTGCCAATAAAACAAAACTTAGTTTAAGCGGCGCTTCTGAACCCTGACTCCCCTCTTTTCCTGAAAAAATATCCTCTCCTTCCAAAGAACACTTTGCTACTAGATTTTTTCCAGATACCTGCATATCGCTCTTGATATCGACTCTGCCACCTTCTATTAGCTTGCTAAGATATTTAGTGTAAACAGGGCCGAGGTTTTCCGGCTTTACATCACTTGCCAGAAGCCTGGCCTTTACCACGTTATCAGTCCCGACAAGACCTTCTATCTTCACGGGAGACAGAAAATCCGATTCTTTGTTTTTAAGAAAACCTGCTACGGCAAATTGACAGATATTATTATCTGCGAAAAAAATTCCAGGGTTTTTTACGCTTCCTTTAATATTAACTATCTCTAGCCCATCTTTCTCTCCGTCATATATCAAGGTGCCATTCTTTATATCTATGCTCGAAACGCGGAAATTTATGCCGGGTTCATTATAGGAACTCTCGTTCTTATCTAAAAAATCAGCAACAAGAAAATCTTTCTTTTTTTCTTTGCCAAGTTTAACAACGGGCTCCACGATCTTAACCGATGAAACAAGGGTTTTATTTTTAAAAAAAAGCGTGGCTAGATTAGGGTAGACCTGGGCCTTTTTGATGTCCACGTAATCATTTATCCTTACATCTTTTAATTCTACGCAGAGCGGAAATCCGATCCTGACATGCCCCACAGATATTTTCCCGCCAATGCGTTCTCCTAAAAATCTTGTGACGAACATGGGCATATTTTTTGTCGCGTAAGTGTATCCAAAAAAGAATAATACAACTATTGAAAACGCGACAAGCGCCAAAATAATTTTTCTAAAAATATCCCACATAAATATAAAAATGGCGTCCCTGGCCTGATTCGAACAGGCGACCCCCTGCTTAGAAGGCAGATGCTCTATCCAGCTGAGCTACAGGGACACCTCTTTCTCGAATTGGTCGGGGCGGCTGGACTCGAACCAGCGACCCCCTGCTCCCAAAGCAGGTGCTCTAGCCAAACTGAGCCACGCCCCGTACCATTTAATCTTATAATTTTACCTTAAGTTAATGCTTTTGACAATCCCTAACTTTACACTTTAACGTTGTTGAAATGTAAAGTTAGGTAGCTCTTTATGATATCTTTTGACTTTATTAAGGCCTTGCTTCTGTGGCTAATTTTATTTTTCTTTCTTAGGCCCATCTGGGCAAATGTTTTTTTATTTCCGTTGGGGATAAAAACTGGGTCATAGCCAAATCCTGTCTTTCCAGCTGGCTTAAAACCTATCCTGCCATCGCATTTCCCTTCTGCAAGACCTATTATTTTGCCTCTGTCCGCAACAGCTATCACGCATCTGAATCTGGCCTTTCTCTTTGCAGAAGGAACGCCTTCGAGCAACCTTAATAATTTACTATTATTACTTTTATAAGTGGCACCTTTACCTGAAAAGCGCGCTGAATAAACGCCAGGCTTGTTTCCTATAGCAGCGACCTCTAGCCCGGAATCATCCGCAATTACAAGTCTTTTCAAAAATCGCGAGACCTGAAGCGCTTTTTTCTTTGCGTTGCCCTCAAGAGTATTCCTGTCTTCCTTTACTTCCGGCACATCTTTAAAGCCGTCTAAAGACAGGACTTTTACAGGAAGACCTTTCAAAAGAGTTTTTATTTCTTTGAGTTTGTCTTTGTTCCTTGTGGCTATAATGAGTTCTGTCATTATAAAGCTAATTTTATGATCTTTTTCTGAGCAGCAACCAGACTATCAATGCCTTTTTTTGCAAGCGATACCAGCTTATCTAGATTTTTTCTGGGAAAAGGTGTCTTTTCTGCAGTACCCTGCACCTCAACCAATCTCCCATCGTCAGTCATAATGACGTTCATGTCAACATCTGCCTTTGAGTCCTCTTCATAATCCAGATCCAGGCATAATTTGCCGTCGATGATCCCAAGGCTCACTGCAGCAACATAATTCTTTATCGGGATTTCGGCTATCGCGCCGCTTTTCTTCAACGCAAGAAGCGCGCCTGAAAGCGCGATAAAGCTGCCTGTTATGCTCGCGGTGCGCGTCCCGCCGTCAGCCTGTATTACGTCACAATCTATCCAGACAGTCCTCTCGCCTAATCTCTCAAGATCCACTACCGAGCGAAGGCTTCTCCCTATTAGACGCTGTATTTCCTGCGTGCGGCCGCTCTGTTTTCCGCGCGAGGCCTCTCTGGGCGTCCTTGTCTTGCACGAGCGCGGCAGCATTCCGTATTCCGCGGTTATCCAGCCCGATCCCGTATTTCTCAAAAAAGGCGGAACCTTTTCCTCTACTGAAGCGCTGCAGATGACCCTCGTATTGCCGACCTCTATCATGCAGGAACCTTCTGCAAATTCCATTACGTCTCTTTTGATCTTAACCTTTCTCATCTCATCGAGTCTTCGTCCATCGCTCCTCATATTCCCCCTCACCTTAAGTTTACTTTTAACATTGTTGAAAGTTAACTTAAGCAATAGATACTATGGCCGGGAAATCTTCTATCTCTAGCCTATGCATTGCCTCAGTGCCAAGATCCCCGTAAGCCACCACTTTATTCGCTTTAACCTTTTCCTGTAAATACGCACCCGCGCCGCCGATGGTCACAAAATATACTGCGCCGAATCTTTTTATTGCAGAAACTATTTCCTTGGACCTCCTGCCCTTGCCTATCATGCCGATAAGGCCCTGCTTCAATAAAGACAATGTAAATGGGTCCATCCTGGAGCTGGTTGTCGGCCCGCATGAACCAATAACTTCCCCTGCCCTCTTCGGCGTAGGTCCTGTATAATATATAGTCTCGCCTTTTATAGAAACCGGTAATTTTTTGTGGGCAAGAATAGCCTCGACCAATCTTTTATGAGCGGCATCGCGCGCTGTCAATAGAGAACCGCTTAGCAAAACCTCCTCGCGCGGCTTTAAACTCTTTACAATATTTTTCGTTAAAGGTAAATATATCTTTCGCACTATATCACCTTACGTGCCCCTCTTGTAGCATGACAGCTAATATTTACCGCAACAGGCAAACCCGCTATATGAGTAGGATACGTCAATATGCTTACTGAAAAAGCAGTCGTTTTTCCGCCCATGCCCATTGGCCCTATCTTTGTTTTGTTGATTTTTTCTAATACGCGCTTTTCCATTTTTGCGAAATGAGCCTTTTTACTGCGCTCGCCTGCATTCCTGAAAATAGCTTCCTTGGAAAGCGATGTCGCTTTATCAAGCGTCCCGCCTATGCCGATCCCTACATAAAGCGGCGGACATGCATTTGCGCCATGTTCCTTGACTGAATCTACGATAAATTTTTCAATAAGAGCTGCTGAATCAGTAGGCCTGAACATCTTTGTCCTCGAGATATTCTCGCAGCCGAATCCTTTTATGGCAACCTCTATATGTATCTTATTGCCTGGCACGATTCGATAGTATATCAGCGACGGTAGATTTGTGCCGGTATTCTTTCTAATTAAAGGATCTTTTACGACAGACTTTCTAAAACACCCGGCTTTGTAAGCATCGCGTACGCCTTTTTCTATTGCCTTTTCAATGTCGCCTCTTACGCTTACAGACTGGCCTACTTTAATATAAACCGCGACCATGCCTGTATCCTGGCATATAGGAAGTCTTTTCTTCTTTGCCAATAGCGCATTTTTAAGGATGATATCGAGTATACGCCTTGACATCCCGGACTCTTTGTTTCTAGCCCGCTTCAATGCGTCCAGGACATCTCTCCTCAGCTCGACATTTGCTTTTACGCATAACCCTCTGACCGCATCTGTAATAACCTTGCTATTTACGATTCTCATCATCTCACCCCCAGGATCTTGTGGACCTGCGGTATAATAGTGACTCTGCCCAGCTCTTTCTTTGCGTTTCTAAAAAAATCCGGTAGCGAAGCAATATTCTCGACCTTTCCATTATAACTTACCGGCTGCAGAATAAAAAGAATATCTTTATCTATGCCCCTGACAATAGAAACAGCCTTTTCAATATCTTCTAAAGACGTTTCAGGAGTGACGACTATTTTTATAAATACTTCTTTTTTTATTGCTTCTTTTAAAAAATCTAAATGTTCCTGCCAGTAAACCCCGAGCCCGGTAGAGCTGGGGAGCTTCATATCCATGCTTATTATATCAATGTAATCCAATACATCCAAAAGTCTGTCTTTCATCGTGCCGTTCGTCTCAAGATAGACCTGCGCGCCTTTCTCTTTTAAAACCGGCAGGATCTCTTTTAAAAAATCAGCCTGCAATAAAGGCTCTCCTCCGGTCAGGGAAACAGTGTTTTTTTCTTCTCTTGCAATGTTTTCGATAACTGCATCAGCGTCATATTCAAAAAAACCTGTCTTTTCTTTTTCGTCGCAGAATCCACATCCAAGGTTACACCCCGAAAACCTTACAAAGACATGCTCATGACCCACGTAAGGCCCTTCACCCTGAATAGAGCTATATATCTCTGTGATCCTCGCCCGTCTCATAATCCATCCATCCTTAACTTTACATTTCAACAACGTTAAAATGTAAAGTTAGCAAAACGCGGCCATGCGCAGCCTGCAGGCGTCACATTTACCGCAAGGCTTGCTCCCGCCTTTATAGCAAGACCATGTAAGCTTAAAAGGCACCTTTAGTTTCCTGCCGATATTCACAATGTCTTTTTTTGTCTTATACAAAAGCGGGGTTTCTATCTTTATGCCTTTTAATTTTGTCGCCTTCTTTAATAATTCGTTAAATCTCTTATAGTATGCAGGTCTACAATCAGGATATCCTGAAAAATCCCTGGCATTCGCTCCGATAAAGATCGTTTTTGCGCCTATTGCCTCAGCAAAAGAAAGCGCAAAGCTTAAGAATATAGTATTCCTCGCCGCTACATATGTCGAAGGTATCTTCTTGGATGAAAGTTTTCTGCGCTCAGGAACAGAGATATTCCTGTCTAAAAGAGCGCTTCTCTTCCACGGAAGGTCTATTTTAAGAAGACAGTATTCAAATCCCTGCCTTCGCGCCAATCTTTTCGCAGAAATTATCTCTTTTTTATGGCGTTGGCCATAATCAAAGACAAGACAATACGCCTTATAGCCTCTCTGTTTGGCCATATAAAGCGTGACAGCCGAATCCATGCCGCCTGAAAGTAACACCACTGCCTTTTTCATAATATCCCCTAACTTTACATTTCAACAACGTTAAAGTGTAAACTTAGGCCCTGGGATGCGCTTTGTCGTAAATAGCCTTTAAACGTTCTGTCGTAACGTGAGTATATATCTGGGTCGTGGATAGATTAGCATGCCCCAGAAGTTCCTGGACTGACCTCAGATCCGCGCCTCTGTCTAAAAGGTGAGTCGCAAAAGAATGCCTTAGAGAATGCGGCGACACCTTTTCGTCCAAGCTAGTCTTCCGTATATATTTATCTACGATCCTGCGCACTGCCCTGTCACTAATACGCCTGCCGCTTTTATTCAGAAAAATAGCCTTTTTCTCTTTTAGTTTAGATGGATTGAGCTTTTCAAGATACTTGCGCATAGCCCTCACTGCCTTATCCCCTATAGGCGCAAGTCTTTCCTTTTTTCCTTTGCCGTAAACCTTAAGAATCCCTCCGATAAAATCCACGTTTTCCTTATTAAGCCCAACAAGTTCGCTCACCCTCAAACCACTTGAATAAAGCGTCTCGAGTATCGCCCTGTCTCTGAGACCGTAGACATCAGTCGCATCAGGCGATTCGATCAGCTTTACGACCTGGTCTGCGTCTAAAAAAATAGGCAGGCGCTTGTCAATCTTTGGAGTCTGTAGCCCGCTGGCGGGATTGGCCTTTACATAGCCTTCTCTGCAAAGAAACCTAAAAAAACTCCTCAAGCACGCCATCTTTCTCGCTACCGTCCTCTTTGAAAATTTTTTCTCCTTCATGCGCGCCAGGAACAATCTGATATCAGTGTGAGAAATATTTTCAAGCGGCTTCTCTTTGAGAGAATTATCAAATTCCTTCAAGTCTATCTGGTAATTTGTAACAGTGTACTGCGAGGCGTTTTTTTCAACCTTAAGATAATTTATAAATTTCTGAATATAGCGCTCTAACATATTTTGTTCTTTACGAACAATGCCTAACTTTACACTTTAACATTGTTGAAAACTTGTGCCGCCATACATTAAGAATGACATGCGGTATGTAAAGTTATCATTCTTTAGGGGGCAATTTTCGCGAGATATGTGTGCATTTGGGATAATTAGAGCAGCCGTAGAAATGGCGTCCTCTTTTGGAGCGTTTTTCAATAAGCATGCCGCCGCAACCTGGTTCAGGACACCTGACGCCGCTCGGCAATGACTTTGCGAATCTGCAGTTTGGAAAATCAGAGCAACTCAAAAACCTGCCGAGTCTGCCCCATTTTATAACCATGTGTTTCCCGCATTTCTCGCAGACCTCAGAGGTCTTAACCGCCTCCCCCTTGACCTTCCTCATGTTTTCCTTGGCATGCGTAAGGTCTTTCTCGAAAGGATGATAAAACCTCTTTAATACACTAACCCTCTTCTCTTCGCCTTCTTCTATCTTGTCCAGCTCTTCTTCCATCTCGGCCGTGAATTTTAAATCCAGTATATCCGCAAAGCTCTTCATCAAAAGGTCTGTCACCACCATACCTAATTCTGACGGATGAAAATAGCCTTCCCTTCTCTTTACATAGTTGCGCGCGGCAATAGTATATATAATAGGTGCGTATGTGCTGGGCCTGCCAATGCCGTATTCCTCTAGCGCCTTTACCAGCGATGCGTCTGAAAACCTACCGGGAGGCTTTGTAAAGTGTTGACTCGGGTCCAGCTTTATGACTTCTGGTTTATCCCCGACCTCTAATGAAGGGAGGATCTTTTTATCCTCTTTCGCCTTTTTCTCTTCATATTCTTCATAAACAACGCTAAAGCCGGCAAAAACCTTCTGTGACCCCTGCGCCTTAAAGAGAAACCTTCCTGCCTTTATCGCTACCACGACCACCGAAAACACTGCCGGTGACATCTGGCTCGATATAAACCGATTCCATATAAGAGTGTAAAGTTTTAACTGGTCCTCGGTCAAATACTTCTTTATAGCTTTCGGTTCTCTCAACGGCAGAGAAGGCCTTATTGCTTCATGCGCTTCCTGCGCGCTCTTTTTCGACTTAAACTTATTCGGCACATGAGGCAGATGTTCTTTGCTATATTTATTATGGATATATTTTCTCGCGGCCTCCATCGAATCCTTAGACAACCTGACCGCATCAGTTCGCATGTAAGTAATAAGACCTACATTGCCTTCTTCTCCTATCTCCAGGCCCTCATATAACTGCTGGGCAGTACGCATGGTCTTTGATGCCGAGAATCTAAGCTTATTAAAGGCATCTTGCTGAAGTTTGCTCGTAGTAAAAGGCGGCTGGGCATATTTTTTCTTTTCTTTTTTCTGCACATCGCTGACTATAAATTCTTCTTTTTTCAATTCAGAAACAATGTCCGAAGCGCGCTCCTTGCCAGAGATTTCTATTTTTTTGCCTTCGATCTTGTCAAGCTTAGCAATAAAAACTGTATGTTTTTTTAGATGCGCTTCTATGTCCCAATATTCTTTAGGCACAAACGCCTTTATCTCGTTCTCTCTTTCTACGATGATCCTGACCGCGACCGACTGCACCCTCCCGGCTGAAAGTCCTCTTCCTACTTTTCTCCACAATAAAGGACTTATGCTGTAGCCGACGAGCCTGTCTAGGATCCTGCGCGCCTGCTGTGCGTCGACCTTGTTGACATCTATGTCTCCTGGGCGTTTAAACGCCTCTTCTATCGCGCTCTTTGTGATCTCATGAAACACGACCCTCTTTATATTTTTCTTCTTTCCTAAAAGATTATAAAGATGCCAGCTTATTGCCTCTCCTTCTCTATCAGGATCAGTCGCGAGAAAGATCTTGTCCTTGCCCTTGGCCTCTTTCTTGAGATCTGTTATTGTCTTTTTCTTCTTCGGTATAGCTATATAGTTTGGCTCAAAATCTTTTTCAATATCTATGCCCATCTTGGAACCAGGCAAGTCCATGACATGGCCCATCGAAGAAGTCACGACAAAATCCTTGCCAAGGATCTTATTTATCGTATTTGCCTTTGCTGGAGATTCGACTATCACAAGCGACTTTGGCATAAAACATCCTCCGTTGAGCCTTCTTGCTTTTAGCAGGCTCTAACTTTACATTTCAACAACGTTAAAGTGTAAAGTTAGCCGCCTCTATTACAATTTTACAAAATTTTTGCCTGGCAGTTGCCGCGTCAATCTGCGCATTTCCAGATTCAGCAAAATACCGGAAATACGAGTGACACCCAGGCGCGCAGCCTCTGAAAGCTCATCTATATGCTGAGGCTCGCTGGATAATAAATTATATACTAAACTTTCCTCTTTGTCCAATGCGCAAGACAAAGAATCCTTTTTCGCCTTCAGGCCAGCGGTTATCTGTAAATGCAGTTCTTCTAATATATCGTCGCAGCATTCAGCAAGTTTTGCGCCCTGTTTTATCAGCCTGTTGGTGCCTTTTGAGGTCATCGAATCTATTTTTCCTGGCACCGCGAAAACTTCTCTGCCCTGCTCCATGGCAATGTCGCTCGTGATAAGGGCTCCGCTTTTCTCTGCCGCTTCCACGACAACCACGCCCAGAGACAAGCCGCTTATTATCCTGTTCCTCTTCGGAAAATTCCCCCTATCAGGAATCGTGGCCATTGGAAATTCCGAGACCACAGCGCCCTGCTTAGAAATCTCGTCTGCTAATATAAAATGTTCTTCGGGATACATATTCAATATGCCCGAGCCGAGGATCGCCAATGTTCTTCCTTTTGCCTTAAGCGCTCCCTTGTGCGCGCTCGAATCTATACCTCTCGCAAGCCCTGAGACAACAGTAATCCCTCGGGACGCCAATTCAAAACCAAGTCTCTCTGCGCTCTGCATACCGTAGAAAGACGCGTTACGAGAACCCACTATAGCAATAGCCAGGGCATCCTGCTCTAATATCTCGCCTTTTACATACAAAACCATAGGCGGATCATAAACATTCTTTAGTCGTTCAGGGTAATCCTCGTCTAAAAAAGTTATAACCCTCACGCCGCGTTTCTCTGCCAGCTCTAATTCTTTTTTTGCGTCGATACTTTTTATGGAATGTACTATATTCTCCGCTATCTTCGAACCTATGCCATTTACCCTTTTGAACTCTTTTTCTGTGGCTTCAAAAATATACTTTAGTGAGCCAAAATGTTCCAAAAGGCTCCGGGTCCTTACGCTACCAAGGTCTTCTATCATATTAAGCGCGACCATTCTTTCTAAATCATTCATCGCTCACCCTGCTAACTTTACACTTTAACGTTGTTGAAATGTAAAGTTAAGCTTTTGTCAGGTTTATTATCTTCTCTACTACCTGCTCTATTGTCAGCTCATCTGTGTTTATACAGTGATCTGACTTCTTATAGTAAGGAAGGCGGACCTTCAGTAGCTCCTCTATCTTCTTCTTTGGATCCGCGACATTCAAGAGAGGCCGAGTCGTAAGGCTCCTGGTCCTCTGGAGTATAACACCAGGTGAAGCCTCAAGGCAAATAATAACACCGCCACTCTTCAGATTTTTAAAATTTTCTTCATCAACGACTGCTCCGCCACCAGCTGATATAATAACGCCTTTTTTTTGAGAAGCCTCTTTCACTATCTCTTTCTCGAGTTTCCTGAAATACGGTTCCCCTTTTTTCTCGAATATATCCTTAATCGAAGTCCCTGCTTTTTTCTCTATGACCTCATCGAGTTCTAAAAAATCCAGACCAAGCCTCTTCGAAAGCCTCTTCCCTGCGCAAGACTTGCCTGTACCCATAAACCCGACCAAGACTATATTACGCATAACCTCCTCCGCTTCTTATTCTTAAGAATATAGCAGATACCTACCTAATAGTCAAATCTTTCACTATTCTCTGTCATCCCCACAAAAGCGAACATGACACGCTTGCTTAACTTTACACTTTAACATTGTTGAAATGTATACTTAAGCTTGTCCAGGGCAGCTCTGACCTCTGGGCTCAGGTCCTGGCCAAACTTATTCGACCCAGGCCTTATGCCTAGCACGTAGATCTTTGCGTCAGTGGAGGATTTTAAATATTGTATCAAAAGCTTGGGAGACATATCATGAGTAGATATCTTGCCTACCCTTAGGTCATCTCCTGAAAAAAGCCTTATATCTCCTGGCTTGCCGTCAAAATATACAGCATCGACTATGACAATGGTGTCCGGATCAAGCCTCTTTATGACCCCTGTGTAATTTTCAGGCGCAACTCCGGCGTCTATTACCTTGAAATTGACCTTGTCCTTTATCTCGCTGGCTAAACGCGGGCCTACCCCATCGTCTCCGCGGTCCCTATTACCAAGACAAAGCAAGACGCTTTTTTCTTTCAAGATATCTTTTAAATTTACCATAAATCTTCTATGTATTTAGGGTGATTTCTCTTCGACACTTTGGACAGAGGATGTTTATGCGGTCCTGGCGAGTCAAGCCTTCCGGCTTTACGATCTTAAGGTATGCTAATTTGAGCTCTTTTAACGCAGATAGGTATGAAGTGGGGCTAGAATACGCGAGAGGGCCTAGTTTTTTCGTAACCCATATCAAATGCTCTTTTGCTCCTACCATGCATCCGCAAGCCTCGCATAATACTAGTTCTTTCTCGACTGAATTTATCGCCTCGTGCCTGTCAAAGACAGACAGGTCATCTAATTTATTGGTCTGCTTTACGCCTTCTTTGGTAATGCATGCGGCCTGACATTGCCCGCAGAATATGCAGCTATCATAATGTATCTCAAGTCTCCGCTTAGGTGCATCTGAATCAATGTCATCTGTCTGCTTTATGCAGCCTGTGGTACAGACCTCGTAACATGCGCCGCAACCCACGCATTCTTTATCATTGTAAACAGGCTGGCCCCTGTACCTCTTTTCAGGCACGTGCGGCTTAAAAGGAAACTTCGACGTATAAGGTCCTGCTATCAACGCCTTTATCGCCTCGACCAATTCTCGTAATTTTGGATAACGCATATTTTCCCCACCTAACTTTACATTTCAACAACGTTAAAGTGTAAACTTAGGAATTCTTGTACTCGTCTATTACGCTCTTCTCCCAGAGCTTCACGCCTGACTTGTACGCGGCTCGAGCCAGCGCGTGCGCAGATACAGGAGAAGTCAATATCAAAAATCCCGCGCACAGAAGCGCCTTCATGCCTGTTGCCGTAAATCCGCTTATAAGAAACGCCCCGAACAAGATGCTGCACGTCCCAAGCGTTATACACTTGGTAGCTGCCTGTAAACGATTATAAACATCCGGCAGCCTCACCAGGCCCAGGCACCCCACAAAATCAAAGAAAAGACCAACTGATATAAATATTAAGCCTATTATATCAATCATCCAATGACTTCCCTTCTAAAAATTTAGCCAGAGCGAGCGTTGCTATAAAGCTCTGCAGCGCCCACGCAATCGCAATATCTATATACCAGCTCCTGCCAGTAGAAATACCCATTATGACGCAAAAACCTACTATCAAAACTCCCAGCATATCCAGCGTCACTGCCCTGTCAGCTGAAGTCGGCCCTCTCAATATCCGATACAGACAAAGAAGACATGCGAATAAAAGAATATAAAACCCTCTGCTCAAAAATCCCGCAAAAGGCAGGCCTTTGTAAAAAAGAATGGGCAAGGGCCTTGAGAGGATCGCTGCCATTACAACCACGATTAAAATAACGCCAAAAATATAACCAGTATTGCCCTTTTTCATCATTCGAATATCTTTTTCAAGATCCTTTCAAATCTCTCCACGATAACTTTTGTCGCCTTTTCAACATCCCTCTCTTTTACCTCGATCCAATGCACGTACAGGAACCCATTTTCCTTGTCAACGTCTACGGTAAGCGTGCCAGGAGTCAGAGTGATAGAATTGGCTAGAAAAGTAAGCGCAGTGTCTGACTTAAGACCCGTCTTGACCTTAACTATGCCGGGATGAATAGGCAGCTTTGGATGAAGCACTCTGCATGCCACGTCTATGTTGGCTTTAATGCATTCCCACGCGAAAATAGGCACATAATAGAAAAACCACATATACCTTCCTGCGTGCGTAAGAAGATGCGCGCGCCTTATAAAGAAATCACCTGTCAGGAAAACAACAAATGCTGACACAAAAACGCCTATGACCATATGCTGCCAGTCAGGCACCCAGTTTAGCAATGCCCACGCCAGAAAACCAAGTATGAATAAGATGATCCTGTTTTTCATTGCCTCAATGCCCCAAAAACCACAGTTACATAATCTTTGCCTGTCAGCACTGCGTCTTCAGCGACTTTTAGAAAATCACTATAAACCATTGGCAATAGCATAACTCCGCCTACTATGCAGATAATCGCCAGCACCACCATTGAAAACTTCATGAAAAACGGCACTTCCTTTACCTTGCTCAGCTTTTCTTTTAATTCTCCGAGAAAACCATATCTCTGGACTTTCATGAAGGAAGCTAGCGTCAATATGCTCGCCAGTACGGCCCATGCCGCATAACCAAAATGATTGGCCTGAACGCACGCGACAATGATAATAAGCTTGCTCCAGAATCCATTAAAAGGCGGAATGCCCGCGATAGACATAGACGCGATCATGCTCGTACCTGCCGTGACAGGCATGCGCTCTTTAAGCCCGCCCATCTTTTGCAGGTCCCTTGTCCCCGTGGAATATTCGACTGCTCCTGAATTTAAAAACAAAAGAGACTTAAACACTGAATGATTAAATAAATGAAACAAACCTCCTAAAATCCCGAGCGGCGTGCCCAGGCTAATGCCAAGCACGACATATCCTATCTGGCTCACAGAATGATACGCAAGAAGCCTCTTAAAGTCCCACTGCCCCAGCGCAAGACACACGCCAATGATCATAGACAGCGCGCCAAGCATCATAAACACACTCAACACCTCGCCGGTCACCCCTATGACGCTGAAAAATATCCTAATGAGCGCGTATACGCCTAGGGATTTAATAAGAATGCCTGACAGCATCGCGGATATAGGGGCTGGCGCAGAAGGGTGCGCATCAGGAAGCCATGCATGAAAAGGAACCAGGGCTGCCTTCAGTCCAAAACCCATTAAAAAGAAAACACTGGCCAGGAGCACAATAGAGGAGCTCCCTTTATCGATAAGTTCCATTGACATATCAGCCATATTCAACGTAGAGGTATAACTATACATAAATACAATGCCCAATAATATAAAGGAAGAAGCAACCGTGCCCATAACCGCATACTTAAATGACGCCTCGAGCTCTTCCTGCTCAGTTCCAAATGCGACAAGCGCGTAACTCGCGATAGCAGCGATCTCAAGAAAAACATACATGTTAAACATGTCGCCGCTTATCACCACGCCGTTCATGCCAGCGACCACCAATAAGAAAAGACAATAAAAAACCCACTTTTCAGTGAATTTCTCCATATAGTTAATGGAGTATACGCTGATTAAAAACGCGATCAGGTTCACAGTGACCAGCATAAGCACTGTGAGCCCATCCATGACCATTGATATCCCGATAGGCGGCAGCCAGCCACCGACTTTATATACAATCACGCCGCTCTCTTTAAATAAAAATATAGAATATATCGATATAACAGCGAGCGCAAAAGTCGCCACGCCAGACAATATATCCGAAAGCCCTTTTATCTTCTTCCCAATAAGGGAATTCAGAAACGCGGCGCCGAGCGGTATTATAATGAATAATGGCAATAAATGCTGGGTCATACGATTAACCTTTTAGCTTTCGTATCTTCGTAATGTCGAACGTGCCGTATTTCTCATACACCCTCATCGCAATCGCCGCTATAAGAGCAGTAACTGCAAGCCCTATGACTATAGCGGTCAGGACCAATGCCTGCGGAAGAGGGTCTACCATGTCAATTACTGTCTGGTCAGGAGAATGGATCGGCGCGCGGCCATTCATCTTGTAGCCCACAAGAATAAAAAACAGGTTCACAGCGTATTCCACTATGGCTATGCCTATAATGATCTTTATAAGATTCCTCTTTCTGAGGATACAATAAAGACCTACGCAAAAAAGTATTAGACAAAGAAAATAAACGCTCATTTCTCTTCAGACCCTCTATCGATTCTCAAAAGCACAAGAGTAACCACTATAATAAACAGTCCCGAGCCTACTTTAAAGGCGATCGCAATATTGGATAAAGGTATCAGGCCAGAGCTAAAAAGCCTGAAAAGTTCTCCCTTGGCTGCAAAATTCAAAAAGAAATATCCGCCGGTTGCCAGCCCAAGGATACCAATGGTAATAAACATTATCGCGCCCAAGCTCTCGAAAAATGAAGCTACCTTCTGGTCCACTTTTTTAAAAGCTGCTTCTTTTCCGAACGCCAGCATGATGTGTATAAAAGAGAGCGCTATGATCACGCCACCTGCGAATCCGCCGCCAGGGCTTATGTGGCCGTGCGCGACGATGTACACGCCGAAAAGCAGTATCAGTCCCACTGTCAACCGCGTGATCGTCTTTACTATTAGTGTCATTCCCTTTTCTTGCTCTCTCATAAAACTGCCCCTAACTTTACTTTTCAACAATGTTAAAATGTAAAGTTACTTCTTTCTGCCTACCCGCCGCATTACGGCGAGAACTCCGATCACGGCCGTAAAGAGGATCGTGGCCTCTCCCAAAGTATCATATGCCCGGTAATCCAGGACAACCGAGCTCACCAGGTTGGTCGCGCCTGTCTCTCTCATGCCGTGCGTTAAATAATTATGCGCTACTTTCATTATTGGCTTGCCAAACTCCGGCAGGCCCTTTAAGCAATAATATCCAAAGGCCAAAAACGCGCCTATAAATATAAAAGCTATGATCGTATTAAAGAACCAGCGTCCGCTCGTAGAAAAAGGTAAATCTCTTTTGATGGTCGCCCTTATCAATATAATCACGCACAATATCTCGACCACGAGCTGAGCCATAGCCAGGTCCGGCGCCTTCAATATCAGAAACGCGAGTGACAGCCCAAGCCCTACCACGCCAACCGCAATAACAGAGGACAAAAGATCCTTGGCGTGCACAGCGATCAACGCGCCGACTATCATGAATATTAAAAGTATGTTTAACTCAAGCATGTCTCATAACCTCACATCACGATAACGAAAAAGAACACCAGCATCCCCAGGATACACCAGGCCAGATACGTGGGCAATACGCCATTATGCAAATACCTGAATATACCTATAAAGAAAAACACGAGTCTTTTGCCCTGGTCGTAAATATCAAAAACCTTTCTCTCTGCCTTGGCATAAATGCTTCTAAGGAACGGCAGCTCCTTTATTGTACCATAAAATTCTGTGCCGGAAAGTCTCATATCTTTTCCGGTCTCTTCCCCGCCTATATAGCAATCCGTCTCTCTAACGCCTTTAAAATTACCCAATAAATAAATCAAAATACCAGCGCCAAGGCCTACAACTAAATAAAATGTGGCGCGCAGGGACGGCCAGCTTCCGACAAAACCAAACCTCTCGGTCAGCGCAGGCAATACAAGATATTTCAAAGGAATTACATAGGCGAACACGCCAAAGACGATACAAAGAACCGCCAGGATCACCGGAGGAAGCCACATGGTCCAATGGACTTCATCGCGCTGGCCTGTCTGTCCATCTTTAGATTTACCTAAAAATATCGCGTGTATGAATTTTATGAATGACGCGAGGGTCAGGCCGCTCCCGAACATCGCTGCTATTATGCAGAATATCCACAGCGCCCCTCCGGACTTCCCGCTCTCTACCAAACCTTGATAAACCATCCATTTTGAAAAAAATCCGTTAAAAGGCGGCACGCCGGATATCGCGAACGAGGAAACCAGCGTCGTAAAAAATGTCACTGGCATAATTTTTGCGAGACCACCTAGAGAATCGAGATCCGATGTCTTTGCCTTATGTTCTACATTGCCGCCTGATAAAAATAAGCAACTTTTGTATATCGCGTGATTGATCATATGAAAAAGCCCGCCTGCTATGCCTATAGGATTCCCGGTGCCAATGCCGAGCACCATGTAACCTACCTGGCTCACCGCGTGATAACCCAGGAGTTTTTTGAAATCGTGCTGCACGAGCGCCATCATAACAGCCGCTATTATAGTGACAGCACCCACCACCATCAGAATAGCGTGGCAAAGCGCGTTCAATATAAATATGTGGAGAACCAATCTTGCCAATAAGTAAATGCCTAGAAGTTTATCAAGGCTGGCTGGTAAAAATGCTGTCACCGGCATAGGCGCGTCTTTTGCTGTATCTGGTATCCAGGAATGAAAAGGCATGGCCCCTGCCTTTGCAAGCGCTCCTATTGTTATCAATAAAAATGCCCAGAAGGCCTGAGGATTATCTACGGCGATCTTTATATTACTCAGGCTCATATTGCTTGTAATAAGCCACATGAGCGCAAAGCCCAGGACCATGAGGCTGTCTGAGCCGCCTATTATAATAAAGGTCTTTTTGCTCGTGGCTGCTGCCTTTGGCCCAGATATGTTGATCAACATATAAAGCGTAAAACCCAAAAGGCCCCACGCCACAATAAGCAGCGCCATGTTATTGGAAATCGCGGCTAGTATCGAAAGGCCTATGGTCCATATTGTATACGCGTAATACGAGCGCAGCTCTCTGTACGCTGACATAAAACGTAGCGAATACACTGTCACAAGCGCGCCAAAGAATCCCACGCCAATCACGATAAACCTGGAAAGGCCGTCTAAGTATAAAAATTCCCCCTGATACTGCGCCAGAAGAAATATCCTAACGCAAGCCGCTGACAGATATATAGAGGTAACAACGCTAAAGCCCTCTATCACCCTCTTCAGCTTTTTAGGGATCAAGAAAATCACGCATCCCGCGAGTATCGATATTATTATCGGCTGCAATAAAACCTTCATCTATTCTTCCTTAACTTACGTGAGCGTCTCAAACGCTCTGTCTTTTCCTGGGAAAGCCGGAGAAGATCCTGGCCATCCATGATCTTCTTGCCTGTCTTGTGATCTACAACAGCGGTTCGCTCTGTGCAGCAATAACACGGGTCCACTGCCGCGAGTATTATAGTTGCGTCGGAAATCGTATGTCCCACCACTGCCTTTTTGTTCGAGGCTACATTCATATAGCTCGGTGCCCTGACTTTATGACGAGCAGGGCTGTTACCGCCGTCTGACATAATGTAGTGAAATACCTCGCCGCGCGGCGCCTCGTGCCTGCCAATGCCCTCTCCTACAGGCATGTCCTTTATATTAAGGTCTATTTCGCCTTTCGGCATCTTATCTAGACATTGCAAAATAATATTGATCGACTCATAAAGCTCCAATATTCTCACGACTGCCTTTGCGAATACGCCGCCGCCTTCCTGCGTGATCACCTTCCAGTCTACCTTATCATACGCCGCATACGGATCATCTCTTCTCACATCAATGCTCACGCCTGACGCCCTCGCAGTAGGCCCGACTACAGAATAATCATGTACATCCTGCCTTGTCAATGCGCCAATGCCCTCTGTCCTCGCTCTTATCACAGGGTCATCGATAACCGCTCCTTTAAACATGTCGACTTTCGGGATCAGACCCTTAAGCATCTTTCTGATCCACGGAAAATCTGCTTCATCCATATCCCTTCTTACGCCGCCTGGCTTGAACATTGCGTAGTGCTGCCTGTTGCCTGTGACCCTTTCAAAGATATCCAGCACCGGCTCTCTATATTTCCACGCCCACATCCACACAGTATTGTAACCCAAAAAGTGCCCTGCGAGTCCAACCCACAAAAGATGACTATGCACCCTCTCAAGTTCACCTATAATAGTGCGGATATAAAGCGCTCTCTCAGGGACCTGGACCCCCAAAAGATCATCGATCGCGTTAGTATACGCAAAAGGATGCGAGGTAGAACAGATCCCGCAGATCCTCTCCACTAAAAACGTGACCTGGTCATAACTCTTGGACTCCGCTATCTTCTCGATAGTCCTATGGTTATATCCGATCTCTATATCCATATCCACTACTGTCTCACCGTCCACGTGCAATTTAAAAAATTCCGGCTCTTCCTGCAGCGGGTGATATGGGCCTATTGGTATGATCTTATGCGACATCTACTGGTCTCTCCTTAGGGGATAATTTTCCTTTGGCCAATCGTCTTTCAACAAAAGGTGTGTCAGGTTCGGATGCCCCTTGAAATTCACGCCTAACAATTCGTGTATCTCTCTTTCTATCCACTCAGCGCACTTTATTATAGAGGTAAGGCTTTCCGCTTCAAGATTGGGCTTATCCAATATTATTCTCAACGAAACAATAAGCCCTATTTCATCGATTGAAAAATGATAAAGTATCTCTATCGCCTTTCTTGTGTCAACGCCAGAGGCTGTCGAAAACCTGGCCTTGACGTCGCTAAAAAGATACTTTGCTATCTTGGGTAATATCTCTTTTTTGATAGTTACATAGACGCGTTTTTCTGACCTGTCATTCAAATCCAAGAGGTCTTTCCCAGCGCGCACCTTTATATTCTCTATTATCTCGAGTCTTTTCATTTCTTTCCTGTAAGCTTTCCTATTAATTTAACAATACCTGCTATCATCGCCTCTGGCTTAGGCGGACATCCTGGAATATAGATATCTACCGGAAGCACTGAATCAACGGGATATGGCGTATTTGGCCCGTTCGCAAAAATCCCCTGACCGCAAGAGCATGCGCCGATTGCGATCACCACGCATGGCTTTGGGGCCTGCTCATAAACAGCCTTTACTCTCGGTATTGTCTTCAGATTCAGGGCACCTGTCACAAGTATGGCGTCAGCATGCTTCACGCTCCCCACAAGCATTATGCCGAATCTTTCGACGTCGAAGCGCGGAGTCAAAAGATCCAGTATCTCTATGTCGCAATTATTGCAGCTGCCTGTCGAAAGGTGATACACCCAGATCGATTTTGTTAATGCCTTTAGCTTTAAACTCATGCTCTTCTTTAGTTCAACTGCTCCTAAGTTTACACTTTAACGTTGTTGAAATGTAAAGTTACATCCCCATCGTAGCCAGTATAACTGCGATTATAGCTATAGCTGTCATCTTTCTCCAGAAAAATCTCACTGCCTGATCTATCCTCACGCGAGGATTCGTGTTCCTGATTAAAGTTATCAGCACCAGTAACACAACGTACTTCCATATGCTAAAACCACCCCACAGTATCGTGATCAAAAATACTGGCAACGCGACCAGCATCATTGTCTTTGTAAGTTTTAATATTGCAAGCAATATCCCCGAGTATTCTATCTGTATTCCTCCCATTATCTCTGTCTCTGCTTCTGCCATATCAAAAGGCACAAGGCCTAGTTTTGCCTGCATGCAGAATATCGCTACCAATAGCGCCAGGATCCCGGAAAAACTTGCGACAAAAGACCCGTTTGCTGCCTGATAGGCGATAAGTTGCTCAAACCTCAGAAATCCGCCACTCTTAATGATCGGGATAGTAAATATTATAATAAACGGCAATTCATAAGCCAGGAGAAGCTTGATCTCTCTCGATATGCCCACGGATGCAAGCGGATTGCCGCTGGAAGACGCGCCTATTATCAGGGCGATCGCCGGCAAGGTCAATAGATATAAGACGACTATCATGTCACCCGTAAAACCATTGCTCCCTATATTTAGATTGGGCAGCCATATAAAGGTAGAGGCCAATATGACCGCGCTGAGTCCGACTAAAGGCGAAAGCATAAATGTAAGCTTTGAGGCACCGCGCGGCACAGTGATCTCTTTTATACTCAGTTTCACCAGGTCAATAAACGGCTGATACCATGGCGGGCCCACTCTCCACTGGACGCGCGCTGTGACCTTGCGGTCGATCCAGCTCGCCACCAGGCCAATGGCCGCCGTAAAAATAAAACCTGGGAATATCAGGAAATTAAATAAATTTTTTACCATAATCCTCTACGGGTGGTACTTTTTCCACTGTTTCGCGTGAACCGCGATCCTGTCACTTACCAGATGTATGTCGTCTTTTTCCGATTCCTTTACCTCTATATACTTTGCCGCGCCTTCAATGGAGCAGGTCCTTGTGCAGAGCGGTGCTTCTTTGTCAGCCCTGTCTATGCATGCGTCGCATTGCGAAATAATATAAGGCACTGTCTCGATAGGGATCACTCCAAACGGACACGCGTGACTGCAAGACTTACAGGATATACAGCGCATAGTGTAGCGCTTTACCACGCCGTCCTCTTGTTTCTCGAGTGCATCTTTCGGGCAAGCGTTAACGCACGGCGCATCCTCGCACCTCCTGCATATATGCAAAAATTGCGCGATCTCTCTCAGGCGAGTCACGCCGTCATTTTCAGGGTGGTAGTAGTAGCTGCACTCGGCCGTAGGCCGCTCGCAACTATACAATTTCTCAACATCTATCAGCAATTTCTTCATCTCACCCCTCCTAACTTTACATTTCAACAACGTTAAAATGTAAAGTTAAGCTCCTGCACTAATCCCAAATCTCATGGATATTGCTTATCTTGTCATAACTAAACACGGGCCCGTCTTTGCACACATAATAATCCCCAAGCCTGCAATGCCCACATTTACCAAACCCGCAGCTCATGTTTTTTTCCATTGACAGATATATCTGTTTCTCTTTATAGCCTATATCGATCAACTTGAATGTCGCAAACTTCATCATTATAGGCGGACCGCACACCACTGCGACGCTATTCTTCAGATTGATTTTCAATTTATCCAAAGTAGTCGTTACAAGTCCTACCTTACCCTTCCACGCATCATCCTTCTTATCGACTGTGACCCTGAAATCAACCCTCTTGTCTATTTTCTGCCATTTATCTAATACATTATCTTTGTAGATCATATCAGACGGCGTCCTGGCTCCGCAGCAAAAGGTTATACCTTTATATTTATTCAGGTCGTGGACCAACGCCAGGAATAAGGCTCGAAGCGGTGCCAACCCCACGCCTCCTCCTACAAGCAGGATCTCCTTGCCCTCAAATTCATTAAGAGGATACTCAACTCCATACGGACCTCTCAGCCCCACTGTATCGCCTTTTTTCAAATCATGTATCTTAGAAGTCACTCTCCCGACATTCATGACAGTAACTTCCAGTTTGCTCTTTTGATGAGGCGATGATGAAGGAGTAAACGGCGCTTCGCCCAAGCCGGGGATAGTCATCTCGATAAACTGGCCTGCCTTAAAGTGTAAAGGTTTCTCGGTCTTGAACGATAAAGTCTTGATAGTAGGGCTTTCCTTTACAACGTCCACTACTTCGCTCTTTATAGGTATATAAGGGTTTTCTATCATAGCTTACTCAGAACTTCTTGAATTTTTATTTTACCAGGACACGCATCCGAACACCTGCCGCAACCAGTGCAGCCAAATCTTCCGATAAAGTTAGGAAAAAAATTAAATTTCTTATCAAATCGGTTCCTAAGGCGCTGCGCTAACAATTTTCTTGGATTTGCGTTCCCCGCGACCCTTGCAAAGGACATCAGGAGACAGGAGTCCCATAATCTCAGCCTCTCAAAGGCCTCTTCCGTCGGCTGGTCTTTTAAAATAAAACAATGGCATGCCGGACAGATCACGTTGCAGGCACCACACTCAACGCAGGTCTTGGAAGTCTCTTCCCAGAGGTTCGAATCAAAGCTTTTCTTAAAACGATTCTGGATAGACTCTTTGGCCGGTATCTTTTTTTTGTGCACATGTTCTATCAATGCCTCTTTCAGCTTCCTTCTCGCCTCTTCTTTTCTTTCTATATAAAGATCCGCTGTCTGGAACAGCTTGGCGTAATCTCTTATTATTTTTTCCCCTTTTTCAGAACCCACCTCTGCCACATAGCCGCTTCCCATCTCTGACAGGTTCATGTCAAAATCTTCGGTGGGATACGGCATTATGCCCAGGCCAACACAAAAACAACTGTCGCCGAAAGACCCGCAGTCACTGGAAATCACAAGGCCTTCTTCTCTCTGAGCGATATAAAACGGGTCCTTAAAAGATTCCTGCTTAAACACATAGTCCATCACTTTCAACGAAGCCAGGTCACATGACTTCGCGCCGATTATAGCTACAGGCCTGGATCTTTTCCCAGATATTTTTTCAGTAAAGTAATCGCCTACTTTTGCTCGGGCAGGAAAATAAAAACTTTTTATGCTCTGGACAGAACGAAATTCGCCGATGATAGCATCCCCAAGCCCTTCGTCGCCCATCTTTTTATAATGTCTATGCTCGCCTGATTTTACAGGTAAGTAGACTCTATATGCCTTGGAAAGGGATCTGACTAATCTATCGAGGTTGGGTCTGTTTATGAAATACTTGTCCAAGAAAAACCTTTTAGCAGTGTGAATTTGTGAAAATTATCACAAGATTTTGAAAATAAAAAAAACGAATTAGCCTAAATTATAAAGTCAAAGCTTCTGACTGTCAAGAAAAAAATAACTTTATGTCATTCCCGCGAAAGCGGGAATCCATAATTTCTCTAGATTCCCGTTTGCACGGGAATGACAATAAATGCTTTAAAAATGCAGCTCCATTGCGCGAGGCGGACATGCCTTTATACATAATTCACAGGCTATGCATTCGGCATTATAAAAATTGACCTTGCGCGTCACTGGATCGATTACAAGCGCGTTCGTCGGACATATCGGAACGCATGCGCCGCAATGCGTGCATTTTTCCTCATTCCTCTTTATATCCTTGGAAAGCGGCTGCACTGTCACGCCCAGAGATTTTACAAAATTTATGGCCTTGTCAAAATTTTTCTCTGCGCCAGTCACCTCGAGGACAAGAAGCCCCTCTTCTTTTGGCGTAACATGTGCCTTTAATATATTAAACTGCAGATCATGATCCTTTACCATCCGGTAAATAATAGGCTGATCCACAAGTCTATGCGGAAACTTAAATACGATCCTCTTTGAAACCATGCTCCCCTCCCTCTCTAACTTTACATTTCAACAACGTTAAAGTGTAAAGTTAGGCGAGCTCGATATCTCCCAATACGCCAAGATCCTTACCGTAGATTATCAATGCGCCCCGTACACCTTTAATAGAAATAGCGAACGCGAGCGCATCTCGAATATCTTGTTTTTTCTTTACTTTATTGCAAGCAGCGGTCGCTACCGCGTCTGCTAAAGATGTTGATTTAGCTATTATAACACAGGCATCTGCTTTTCCAAAGCTCAAAGAATGCCCGACCGTGCCGGACGAAGTGCATATACCTAGAGGCGTTTGTTTCGCTTTTATCTTTATAAAAACCTTGTTTGAGAGCGGCGAATCGCCCGCAAATACTGAAACAGTACGCATTGCGTCTGACTTTATAAATATATCGCCGCCATTCTCTACTATAATCTGTTTTGAGCTAGATAAAAGTTGTTTCCCTGCGTATTCCGCAATAGCCCCGGCCACGCTTGCCATCGGACCTACTCCTGCCAAATCAGAAGACCGCATCATCTCCTTTATAATATCTGGCGCAGATGGATCCAGCTCTAACGGCTTAAGGCTCGTTTCGAATTCAGGATGTCTTTTTATGTAAGACTCTATCTCGTTTCTGTATTTTTTTACTATTTCCTGGGCGATTTCCCGTATTTCATTTTCCGCGTATACAAGAATATCGGTCTCGCCTACCGTGATCTCCTGCGCAATGAGATCCTTGCCCTTGCTCCATCTCCTATAAAATCTCTCCTGATATCCCCTTTTTTTTGCCATCTCAAATAACCCTAACTTTACATTTCAACAACGTTAAAGTGTAAAGTTAGGCGATCTCGATTGAGTCAACGTAAATACCTGAGCCAGAAATAATATCTGCGATCTTGCTATTGCAAACAGGGCACTCTAAGTCGCCCACGCAAAAGAACTCAGCCTGGCAGTTTTTACATTTAAACTTTGCCTTTATTTTTTTGAAATCCAATTCTACGGCGGCAAGAGGCGTGTCTTTTGTCCTCTCCCTGAAATGAAACTCAAAGTGACCCGGGCTAACATGCTCCAGCTCGCCTATTGCTATATTGATTTTTTTAAGCCTCGAGCCTGCTTTTGCTTCTTTTAATTTGGCATTGATCGTACAAATTATATCATCTACTAATCCTATCTCGTGCATAACCGCTACCTCGCTAGCATATACGGGGGAACTGTTCGCCTCTTAACATGTCCAATATCCGTGTCCCGCCTATCTTGGTCTTTAAATAAACTTTTTTGTCTTTTTGCTTCGTAACCTCTCCTATGACCTTGCTATTGCTCCCAAGCGCATGCCTCTTCAGCTTTGACAATATCTTCGAAGCAGATCTATCGGAAACAACAAGTACTACCTTGCCTTCGTTCGCCATATATAAAGGATCGAGCCCTAAAATCTCGCACAGCTCCCTTACTGACTCTTTTACAGGAAGCTGCGACTCCTCTATATATATATTGCGGCTGGACTCTATAGCCACCTCGTTTAGGGTAGTGGCGAGCCCTCCTCTTGTCGGGTCTCTCATAAATCTAACATCTGGACACAGAACAGAAGACACCAGGTCATTGACTGGCGCACAATCGCTAAAGATCCTTGATTCGAATTTCAGCTCTTCTCTCGCAAGAAGCACTGCTGCGCCATGGTCGCCTATTGTACCGCTTACAATAATTTTATCGCCAGGCCTGATGCGATCGAGCGACAATCTAGATTCTTTAAGTATCTCGCCAAACCCGGATGTATTTATGAAAATTTTATCCACTGCACCTTTTTCAACGACCTTAAAATCACCCGTAACTATATTCACGCCCACCTTCTTGCACGTGTTTTTCATAGACAATGTTATTTTCTCCAGGTCTTTATAATCAAACCCTTCTTCGACGATCATGCCACAGGATAGATACCTTGGCCTGGCACCGCATACAGACAAGTCATTCACAGTGCCGCACACAGCTAATTTTCCTATGTCGCCGCCTGGAAAAAATATCGGGTCAATGACAAAGGAATCAGTAGTATATGCGACTTTTCGGTTTCCGGTGTCTATAAGCGCAGAATCTCCTAATTTATTTAAGTAAGAATTGTTCAGATTCTTCACGAATAAATCCTTTATCAGATCTTGCATCAGGCTTCCGCCGCTTCCATGGGATAAAGTTATTTTTTTCATCGTCTGTATTTAAAATACGCGGCGCACGTTCCTTCGCTAGAGACCATGCACGCGCCTACTGGTTGCTCAGGAGTGCATTTTTTGCCAAATAACTTGCAATCAAATGGGACCTTTGCACCTTTAAGCACGCTGCCGCATATACAACCTACATCGGGCTTTGTTTTTATTCTTGCTAATGAAAATTCTTTTTCAGGGTCGAACATGGAATAATCTTTATTCAACTTCAGCCCGCTTTTTCCAATCTCGCCTATGCCGCGCCATTCTGTATCCTGAACAGAAAAAACCCTATCCATCAAGCGAAGCGCTTTTTCATTGCCTTTTCTCCTGACCACTCTTTTATACTGGTTCTCTACCTTTGCTCTCTTCGATTCGATCTGCTTTACAAGCATTAAAATACCCTGTAAAACATCAAGAGGTTCAAAACCAGCTATGACGCAAGGTATATTATATTTTTTGGCGATTGCTTCGTAAGGCGACATACCTATAATAGTGCTTACATGCGCAGGACACAAGAATCCCTGTATGTTCACCTCGCGATCCTCCACCAAGGCCTTCATTGCGGGAGGTATTATTTTATGTCCGGCAAAGACAAAAAAGTTTTTGAGCTTTTTCTTTTTTGCATAGACCAATGTCACTGCCACAGTTGGAGTCGTGGTTTCAAAGCCTACCCCTAAAAATATTATTTTTTTATCAGTGTTTTTTTCGGCAATGTCGACAGCATCCAGCGGAGAATATACGACTTTGACAGATGCGCCTCTTGCCTTTTCCTCTATAAGACTGGAATACGAACCGGGCACTCTCATCATATCCCCAAAAGTCGAGATTATTGTCTGCGGGAGCCCGGAAAATGCTATTGCCTTGTCTATGTAACTCTTCGGAGATACGCAGACAGGACAACCAGGTCCTGAAATAAGATTTATATTCTCGGGAAGCAGTTTACGAATACCAAACTTACAGATAGACATGGTATGCGTACCACATACCTCCATCAGGTTTACAGCCTTTAGACCTTTGGCAGTGGCAAAAATAGCCTTTGATATCTTTTTGGCAATCCTATTATCACGAAACTCATCTATATATTTCATACGCTATAATTCCGAAAGCATGCGAAGAGTTTCTTCTGCTTTCTCTGGGTTAAGCTTTTCTATTGCAAAGCCAGCGTGCACCATTACATAATCCCCTATCTTTGGACTGGCCAAAAAATTTATCGCGACTCTGCGCTGCACGCTCCCAGCAGAAACAAGTGCCCTGTCCCCTTCTATTTTTAATATTTTCATCGGTATTGCCAGGCACATATATATTTCCTTTGTCATTCCCGCGGAAGCGGGAATCTATATCTCGTTTAACTTTACATTTTAACGTTGTTGAAATGTAAAGTTAAAACTGCCTGGCCAAGCGCGATGCCGCCGTCGTGCGTTGGAACCCTGTCGTGCAAATACAGCTCGAACCCTGCTGTTTCCAAAATAGGTTTAATGTGGCTTACCAGGAACTTATTCTGAAACACCCCTCCGCTCAAACAAACTTTATTTATTTTATATTTTTTTCTAAGCAATTCACAAACATCCTTTATCATATGACAAACTGCATTATGAAATTTCAATGAGATTTCTGTCTTGCTTTTTTTGTTCTGCAGATCTTTAACAATACCTTTGATAAGAAGTTCCCAGTCTATAATAATCTTATCTTTGTCTATATACTTAAATTTATAGAACTCATTGCCGAGGCCTCCTTTTATCGACCTCTCTAATTCTATCGCTGCCTGGCCTTCATACCCTGCAACGCTGCAAACTCCTATAATCGAGGAAACTGCATCAAAAAGCCTGCCAATACTTGAAGTCAAAGGCGAATTTATTCTTTTTTCTATGGCTTGGATCAAAAGATTGACTCTTCTTTTGTCCTGCTTCTTCAAAAAATCTATCTTCAAAGTCTTGAAGCCTGGACCAAATACACTATAAAGATAACTCAAGCCCATTCGCCAAGGCTCTCTGATCGATGCCTCCCCTCCTGGCATAGGCAGATATTTTAAATGAGCTGTCCTCTTGAATCCTTTTATATTACCTATAAAAAACTCTCCTCCCCACGCCTCTCCGTCAAGACCAAAACCTGTCCCGTCAAAAGATACGCCTATAACGTCTCCCTTGACGTTGTTATCGACTATGCAGCTGGCTATATGGGCCTCGTGATGCTGGATCTGTTTTATCCCGCATCCTCCGCGTCTCATAATGTCTTTTGCTAACTTAGAGGAAATATATTCAGGATGCAGATCGCATGCGACGATACCTGGTTTAATCTTCAATTTTCTCTGCAAAGATTTTATGTTCTTCTCAAAAACATTCAAATCTTCCAGACTACTTAGATCTCCTCCGGAACGCGACAGATACATAGCCCTGCCCCTGGCAAAGCAAAAGCTACTTTTTGATTGAGCGCCTAATGCGAGAATATTAGAGCTTATTTTACGCAATAAATTAATTTTGATATAATTCATTTGCAGCGAGCACCTAAGTTTACACTTTAACATTGTTGAAATGTAAAGTTAGGATAAATTATCTTTTGCCAGCCTGGAGACAATAGAGAGTTTTTTGATTATAACCTCTGTAAGATCCTGAGAAAGAGTTCCCATCCCACAACTAGGCGTGATTAAAGAGCGGGATATCAATAAATCCCGCGGAATGCCTTTTCCTTCCAATTTTCCTATTTCTGACGACAGTTTCTGAAAAAGAGAATCCTCTGAGTCCTTTAAAGCTGCTTCGGAAGTGGGAATCTGGCCCCACGCAAGATAACCGCCTCTTTTTAAAAATTTCGTTATCTCTCCCGGATACAGCGAAAGCCCTTCGGCATAAGAATAGGCGTCAAAATTTATAATATCCACGTTCGTCTCTGCGAGAAGCGACCAGTCTGTATTGCCGCAGCAGTGAATACCGCTCAAGGCCCCTTTCGAATGAACCTTATCTATGAGGGCATTCAGCATCAATACGATATCCTTCCTCTCAATGTTTACAAAGCTAGAGCCAAAACTAGTAAGGTACGGCTCGTCTATAAATATAATAATATTTTTAAAAACACTGCTCAACTTGTCTATTTGCCAGGAAGTCTTTATCTCCAGAAGCTTGACCAGGGCATCTCTAAGCGTCTCGTTATATATGATAGACCTCCCTTTTTCGTCAACAACGCTAAGGCCAAAACTAACAGGGCCTGTAACATGGCCTTTTACATAACCGGGATTAAATTCTCTGGCAATATCCATAAACGCATAGAGCCCTTCTGCGATATCCTTTGAAAGACCAAGTGGGTCGTAATTATTGGACATATAGACTTCATACAGCTTGCCCAGGTCCTCGCTTAGATCTTTAGTGCTGTCAACATATATCCTTCTATTCTCTGCATCTATAACCAGCGACGGCAAACCATTGGCAAACTGGACATACATGTTCTCTTTAAAACCTCTCTTTGGAAGTTGAGGCCAAAATGGTATGTCGAATTTAGCGCACGTAATCCTAGCGCTTTCCGAGGCATCGGTATACGGTAAGCTTCCTATTCCAGTTGTGAGAAATTTTCCTTTTATCTTCATGACTATCTATTTTAGCACCGCCTCCTCAAGCGGGTCAACTTAACTTTACACTTTAACGTTGTTGAAATGTAAAGTTAGCTAAGTTTACTTTTAACAATGTTAAAGTGTAAAGTTATCTTAAGCGCAGGTCTTCGCCAAGCTCCTCTATTGTATAGGTGCGGGTCAAGCGGCCCTGCGTGTTATATCTGTATATCTTGGAATCGCTTCTATCCAGGAAATACATTACATTGCTCTCGCCTGAAAAAGCAATGCTCGACGGTATCGTAGATTGACTTATTGCACTTTTTGAAGACGCAAAAAACAAAACCCAGGCAAAAATAAAACCCAATATAAAAATTAAAATTCTGTTTTCCTTGACCATGCAATCCTCCTTTTATTTCTATTTCTATTATAATGCATTATGCCCAAAACCCTTGTGCCTGTAAGCTCCTCTATCACTCTAGGATTTGTCCTGATCGATAAATCTTTTTTTGCTGGAGAAGCATAATTTAATATGACTCCTTTTACCTTTATTTTCCTTCGACGAAGCGTCTCAATGGTCATGACGGTATGATTGATCGTGCCCAAATTCGGCCTTGAAACCACGACAGCAGGGAGCTTCATTTCTTGAATCATATCAAGCACGTAATATATTTTGTTCGCCCTCTTATATATCGGCACCATAACCCCGCCGATCCCCTCTACTATTATTGCGTCATTTTCTCTCTTTAATCTCTCGAAATTCTCCCATACGCGCCTCATATTTATTTTTACCTTCTCTATCCTTGACGCAACCATAGGGGCAAGCGGCAGCCTCAGAGATATAGGGTTTATACAAGTTTCGTGGCATTTCAATGAGATGCTCTTTCTTAAAATCCTTGCATCCTTACAGCTCCGCCCAACGCCTGTCGCAATAGGTTTCATCACGCCAACTCTAAGACCTCTATTTGAAAGCCTCTTGGCAAGATACGCAGCGACTTCAGTCTTCCCTACGCCTGTATCAGTTCCCGTTACAAAGTATCCCTTCATTCTTTAAGCTCCTAAATACCTCTATTGCCTTATCTATATGTCCCTCGGTGTGAGTTGACATGAGAGACAGCCTTATTCTGCATTTATTTTTAGGCACTGTAGGCGGCCTTATGCCTGGGGCGAAAATACCTTTTTCTAATAAAACCCCGGAGGCCTTCATGGTTGAAGAAATATCACCTGTAAAGACAGGGATTATCTGCGTTTTCGTATCCATGATATTAAGGCCCAACGCTGATAAGCCATCGTGCAGCCTTTTAACATTGGACCATAACTTTTCTCTTAGGTCATTGCCTCTTTCAGCTACCTCTATTGCCCTAAGAGTTCCTGCGAGTATTGCCGGCGGCAATGAAGTAGAATAAATAAAAGACCTGGCATTATTTCGAATGTATTCCGTAAGAGTTTTTGAGCCGGTTATAAATCCTCCCAGGTTTCCCAATGCCTTACTGAATGTCCCCATTTGAATATCAACGCCTTCTTTAATCCCGAAATATTCACAGGTCCCTTTTCCGGTCCCGCCAAGAATGCCTGTTGCATGCGCATCATCCAGCATCAAAACAGCTCCATAAGACCTTGAGATATCAAGGAGCTCGGGTAACGGCGCGATGTCACCGTCCATACTGAATACGCCATCAGTAATAATAAGTTTTTTATTATACGCGCTGGCTTTAGAGAGAATTTCTTTTAGTCTCTCCATGTTCTTATGAGGATAGGACCTTAATGTCGCTCCGCTCATGCGCGCGCCGTCTATGATACTCGCGTGATTTAGTTTATCGCAAATTATAAGATCTCCTTTGCCCGCGATCGCGCTTATGGCACCGACATTAGCCATGTATCCCGTAGGAAATACTATCGCGCTCTCAGCTCCTTTAAATTCAGCTATTCTTTTCTCCAGCTTCTCATGCAATAACATATTGCCGGAAATAAGACGTGACGCGCACGACCCAGCGCCAAATTCTTTTGCGGCCTGCGCCTGCGCCTCCATCACCTCAGGATGGCTCGCCAGGCCCAAATAATTATTCGAAGAAAAAAGTATTACCTGTCTACCGTCGATACTTACAGCAGGCCCCTGCTTGCTATCGATCCTTTTCATATCCCTGAAAAGCTTCTGTCTCTTAAGGTCTTCGAGTTGGAGCTGTAATGTTCTATCCAGATTTGCCATATTGGCAGGCCTAACTTTACACTTCAACAATGTTAAAGTGTAAAGTTAGCTAAGTTTACTTTTAACAATGTTGAAATGTAAAGTTAGCGCAGGATCATTGGCATGAAGTCAGTGGAACCGAACATGCCGTATATTTTATGTTGCTTAAGCCATAGCGCGCGCTTCATATACCCGAGGGCAGGACCCACGACATTGGCTGCCATGGATGTCTCGTCGCCAAGTATAAACCTATGGCTAGATTTTTTACCTTCGAATGTCCTGCCTGTCAGGGTCATCGTCGTAGAAACAGGTTTTTTTGCACACCTCGTATCCATCACGCCGCCCACCGAAACCTTCTTCAGTGAATCCACGACCCCTGTATTCTTTAGCAATATATCGTCGGCGTGCTCCATTTCGCGAAGCACAAGCTTCCCCTTAGTTCTATCGAGCAGCTTATCGACTTCTGTGTCTGACATGCGCTTTGCCTTTTCAACCGTGTAACCCGGAAGATGCGCTATATCCTCCCTGATAGTGGCCCTGTACGCGTCCCAATTCGAAATACCAACGCCCCACCATATATTCACATCATCGACCTCTGCAAATGACTGGGCTGCGAGAACCGCAGCGGCAGACAAAAGACCAGGCGTCGCGCCACAGCCGGCGATATATACGCTATTGTTCTTTTTTAGATCATTGTCCAGCTTCATCATTAATTTAATTGCCGCGGTGCGTTTCAAAGCACACGTATATACGCCGCCATACCCAGCCTTAATAAACCGCTTCACCACGCCGGGAATGAACTCATTCGGGAGATTCGGAAGCGCCACAAAGACTCCATCGAACTTGTTCTTTAATTTTATAATCTCTCCTATGGAATCATTTGAGGGTTTGAGATTTTTTAAATCTTTTACGGTAATACCTTTTTGTGAATACAGGAACCCGCCGGAATCACAGATCGCAACCACCTTTGCCTCTTTCTTTTTCTCTACGACATCCAGACAGGCCTTGCCTAACCCACCAGCCCCCAAAACCGCAATTTTCATCTCCTTAATCTTCTCCATGTCTCCTCCTTTTATCCTAACTTTACATTTCAACAATGTTAAAGTGTAAAGTTAGATATCAAATCCCAGATCTCTCGCCATCTGTAAATCTTCTTCCACAGACCTTCCTCTCGTAGTGAGATACCCTCCTATGATCATACCATTTGCTCCTGCCATGAATGCCATCGCCTGCAAGTCTCGCAGCGCGTGTTCTCTGCCGCCCGCCACCTTTATAGTCGCCCTGGGCAGCACCAGTCTAAAAACAGCTATTGTCTTCAATATATCAAAAGGCGAAAGCGGCTCAATGCCTTCGAGCGGTGTGCCCTTGCGCGGATTGAGGATATTCAAGGGAACGCATGTAATACCGAGATTTTTTAAAGCAAAAACAAGAGATATCCTATCATCTTCGCTTTCTCCTAAACCGATTACCCCGCCGCAACAAGGATTCAGCCCAACGCCCTTCAGTGTCTCCACCATGCTCAACCTATTCTTATAAAGGTGCGTTGTGCAAATATTTTTATAAAAATTTTCTGACGTCTCCAGGTTATGATTATATCTATCAATGCCTAATTCTTTTAGCTCTTTCACCATGTCACGCCCAAGACTTCCGAGCGAGCAATCTACCTTTATACCAACCTCTCCGCTGATTCTCTTTATGGCCTTTTTAATACTGTCAAATTCTTTTCTCGTCGGCCCCTCTCCGCTGATCACAATGCAAAAATTAGTCGCGCCAGCCTTCTTGGCCGCCTTAGCCTCTCTGACCATCTCATCTGTGCTAACAAGAGGATAAACCTCGCAACCCGTCTTATATACTGAAGACTGCGCGCAGAATTTACAATCTTCTGAACAAAGTCCGCTTTTTGCATTTATCAAAGAACAGAAATCCATCTTATTGCCGCAAAATCTGCGCCTCACAGCGTCAGCCGCATGCATTAAAAAATGCAATTCCTCCCGTCCTGTATCTAGAAGATCCCTTGCCTCTTCAATGCTCAGCTCTTCCCCGGACAATACACTATTTAAAAGAGAGTTTATTCTACTCATGCACCTCATCGCCTCTGCCTAACTTTACATTTTAACGTTGTTGAAATGTAAAGTTAGGATCATATAATATTTTATCTCTTATTGGGTAATTGTCAACTTAAGTATAAGATCAAGTTAACAATTCGATTGGCAGGAACTACGCTCTATGAGCTCTGCTGGTAATGCTATTTTTTTGTGACCCTTGATCCTTTTGGTCATAATCTGCTGCAATGTCTCTGTCGCGATCATAGCCATTTTATGCAAGGGCTGCCTCATGGTAGTGACAGGGACAGGGGAAAAGCTTAAAGCAAAAGGATTGTCATCGAATCCTATCACTGATATATCGCCAGGTACGCTAATGCCGTTTTCAAGGCAAACCTGTATCGCGCCGACTGCCATCTCGTCGCTCGCCGCAAATATAGCGGTCGGGGGCTGTTTTAATTTTATAAGCTCTTTGGTAGCTTTTATCGCGGAGTCCCTTCCGAAATCTCCATGCTTTATATAGTTATCCTTCTTTGTTATCTTATTTTTCTCGAGAGCCCTGATATAGCCATTGAGCCTGTCAATAGCTACCTGAGATTTCAACTCTCCTGTAATAGTCGCTATCCTGGAATGTTTTAGTTTAGTCAAGTAATTAACCGCCTCGATGGAAGCATTATAATTATCTATAGCTACACAAGAAACAGGCAGGTCCTTTGTGTAGTAATTCATAATTACGCACGGCAGGTCCTTCCCAAGCACATCGTCCACCTGATCTTCGTTACCGATAATATCGGAAAAAATCACACCCTCCACAGCCGACGCGTTCAAAAAACTGTCTCCGTTTGTAATATGCAATAAAAGATCCAGCTTCAGCCTCTCGACTGCAACGCCGACGCCCTGAAGGATCTGCAGGGCATAGAATGAATGGAATATATCAGAATATCTCGGAATTATAAGGCCTATAGCGTTATTCTTTTTTGCTGCAAGTCTCTGCGCGCTTACATTTGGCCTGAATTTCAATTTTTTAATCGCTGCCTCGACTGCCAGTTTATTGGCCTTTTTAACAGACGATAATTTATTTACAACCCGGGAGACCGTTGCTATCGAAACATGCGCTTCCTTTGCGACGTCTTTTATATTGATATGTCTCATTCTAATCTCTCCCCTTTCTGACCCAATATGCTGGCAGTGACAAATATCAGCAGATTCTTTCTCTCCACGCTATCCGAGTCTTTTCTGAATAAAGCTCCCAATAATGGCATGTCGCCTAAAACAGGCGTCTTGGTGATCGTATTGGTTCTCGTCTCTTTTATCAGCCCGCCAAGGACTATTGTGTCCCCGTTCTTCACCACTATATTAGTGGTTAAATTTCTTGTGGTAAATTTAGGAAGTTTGACTTCTCCGCTGAACTCAAACGCATTTGCAGTCGCCTCGCTTACTTCGGGTCTCAGCGTCATCGTTATTATTTCTTTATCCGAACCCACGCTTGGCGTCACCTTAAGCAAGATCCCCACATCCCTTGTCTCAAATCCTTGAGGCACATTGATAAACCTCGTTTCCCTCACGCCATCCACGACATCTAAAAAATCACCGTCGTTATTCAGGTCGTTCTTTGTTAATGTCGGTTCGTATCTGGTCGGATAGACAAACTCATCCACTATCTCTATCGTAGCGGTCTGATTGTTTAAAGTCGTGATCTTTGGCGCGGACAAGGTTTTCAGGTTTGTCTTCTTTTCAAGCGCGTGCAGGACCGCTGAAAACTGCGGCTTTGTAAGCATGCCTTGATAAGTAAGGTTTAATCCTTCATTAGGCGCTCCTGTAAACGCTGAAAAACTCGAACCAGTCCCACCGGCTATCTCAGTCACAGACGTGCCTGCATCTTTATAGATAGGAAAAGAAGTATCCATGGTTAAATTTAATCCAAACTCGCTTAGATCAGTGACATTTATCTCGACAAACCTTGTTTCTATCAAGACCTGGGTAGCGTCTATATCTAAATTATACAGGATCTCCTCTACGATTTTTAAATTTGAGGGCGTGTTTGTAATAATCAAAGCGCCTGTCCGATCGTCCAGATTGATCTTTGAATCGCTGGGCCACGAAACAGCATTATCCAGGACATCCTTGATGGTATTGACCTTTGAAATACCGGCAGCACCTCCAAATCCACCGCTCAAACCAGCCGTAGGCCCTGAAAACTCAGTAAACATGGCAAGGCCCTGGTCTAAATAATAAATCCTCGTCTCAGACGCCTCTTCTTGCATCGCATCATAGGTATCGACCCACACTGCATTGTTTTCTATCCTGTATGCCAGGCCTTGATGTCTGAATATGTATTTCAAGAGGCTTTCCAAAGACATGTCCTTGACCCTTATGGTGACCTTCTTCTCTTCCGGATCGACGTCTGATCCGAGAATTATATTTACCCCTGTTGCCTCAGATAAAAAATCAAGCACATAATCAAGGCTTACGTCTCTAAAATCTACTGTTATGGGGATATCAAGCTTCCCTCTGATCTCAGGCACCTCTACGATAGAATTCTTCGACTGCGCATCGGTATCCTTTATAAACTTTACCTCATAGGCAGACGCTTCCCGCGCACAACAAATAAAAATAAAGATTAAAACTACACAACCAATCCTTCTCATATCCCACCCTAACTTTACATTTCAACAATGTTAAAGTGTAAAGTTACTGTTCGCGTATTATCTTTTCGTCTATGGGCACGCTGGCAACCATGTTCTCTTCTTCGCCCAGGACACTAGCAGTCACGAATATCAATAAATTTCTGCGCTCTACATTATCCGTCTTTTTTCTGAATAACCCGCCTACAAATGGAAGGTCGCCCAACACAGGAACCTTTGTCTTTATATTGGTATTTGTCTCCTTTATGAGTCCTCCCATTACAATCGTCTCTCCGCTATCGATTATAACACTGGTACTTAAATTCCTTGTCTTAAACTGAGGTATAGAAACCTCTCCCGAATAAGAGAATGTACCAGAATCCTCGCTGACCTCCGGAGTCAACGCCAATGTTACAGTCTTCTTGTCTGCCCCCACGCTAGGCTTCACATGTAAAAGTATTCCAACGTCCCTGGTAACAAAATCCTGAGGGATATTCGCCCACTCTGTCTCGCCTGCGTCATCAAAATCTCCATCACCGTTTATGTCAAACTGCACCAGGCTGACCTCATACCTGGTAGGATAGATAAACTCATCTATTACTTCTATCGTGGCTGTTTGATTATTTAATGTAGTTATCCTCGGAGCGGATAAAGTCTTTACATTTTGTTTTTCTTTTAAGGCATGCATTACAAACTGAAACTGCGGATGACTCAGTATCCCTTGATACGTCAGATTAAAACCTTCGGTTGCACGGGTGAAGCTCGAAAAATCCACGCCACTCCCCGAAGCAAACCCATGTAAGTTCTGCTTTGAGTTATTTTGCTTAGCGCCCCAGTCGCTGTTTAATTTCCAATCGATGCCCAGCTCATCCACGTCCGTGACCTGCACCTCTAAAAATCTCGCTTCAATCAATACCTGTACAGGCGTTACGTCAAGATTATAAAGCAGGTTTTCTACGATCTCTAAATTCGAGGGTATATTGCTTATGATAAGCGCGCCTGTCCTGTCATCGAGCGTCAACTTTGAATCCTTCGGCCAATCTACCGCGTTTTCAAGTATGTCCTTTACGGTACTGACCTCTGAAGACGAGTCGCCCTCTTCGCCGGAACTCCCTGAAAGTTCAGCAAATCTACCAATGCCTTGATTCATAAAATAAACCCTGGTCTCTACTTCTTCATTGTCCAGTTCTTCCTTAGTAGCTACCCATACAGCATCCTCTTCTATTCTGTAAACAAGGTCCTGGGATTTCAGTACATACCTCAGCGCCTCCTCAAGAGGCATGTCTTTTATCTTTATTGTAACCTTTTTCTCGGCCATATCGATATCGCTCGAAGGTATTATATTGACCCCTGTCGCCTCGGATAGAAAATTCAACACATAATCAAGTTCCACATCTTTAAAATCTACGCTTAACGGTATTTTTAATCTCTTCCTGATCTCCGGGACCTTTACCAGAGACACTATTTTTTTCTCTTTCTCTAAAATGCCGATCTTTTCATCAGGTATAATATGCTTCTTGGCTATTTCCAAAAGCATCTTTGCTTCTACTATCTCGCGAGCCTTTTTAAAGGCCTCTTCCTCTTTTTTTATCTTCTGCTTATCTACATAATCCTTAACATCCTTAAACCTTCTGTTTTCCGGAAATTCGGCCATCGCTGTCCCGAGCATCTCTTCGGCATCCTCAAACTGCTCCTCCGCAACATGCACCCTTATGGCCTTCAGCAGCTCTTCTATTCTTGTAATCCTCTCTCTTAATTGCTGCTCCCTGAGCCTCTTTTCAAAAACTACCTTAAGCCTCTCCTTTTCCCTCTCTTTTTTAGCGCGCTCGGCCTCTTTTATCCTGTCTTCCCGCTCTTTCTCTATCTTTGCGCGCCGCGCCGCCTCCATCTTTGCCATGACCGCCCGCTCTTCTTCCCTCTTTATCTCTTTTTGGGCGGATTCAATATAATATTCCGACCTGGAAACCAGGTCATTATCAGGGTCTAATTCCTTTACCTTTCTGAATTCTGCTATGGCCGTTGGATAATCTCTCATCTTATAATAACTCAGGGCCCTCTCGTATGCACTTTTTGTCTCCCGGGCCAATCTATGTTCTTGTTTCTTTCTTTCCTGCTCTATCGCCTTAAGGATCATCTCTTCTTCCTGCAATGCCCTCTTGCGAGCTTCTTCCCTCTTTATCTCTATATTCGCTTTTTGTATATAAGATTCGGCCTCGGTTACAAAACGACTTTCTGGATCCAGATTTTTTATTTTTTTAAAATTCATTACCGCAAGAGCATATTTTTCATCAATATAATACTCGAGGGCCTTTTCATATGTATTTTCTATTTCCCGCGCGAGCTTTCTTTGTCCCTGCTCTATCGCCTTTAGCCTGTTTTCTTCCTCGACCAAAGCCCTCTCTTGCGCCTGTTGCTTTGCCAGCTCTTCTTCTTTAGCTATGCGCTCCGCCTCGCTTATTACGTCCTCCTCCATCCTCTGCCATCTCCTGTCCTCTAATACGCTCATCTCTTTTATTCTGGACCTGGACTTATCGATATATATCTCTGCGAAAGGCGTAAAATAAGACTCTCCCTGCGTCTTTTCCATCTCTATGATATTCTCAAAAACAGAAATCGCCTCTTTATATCTTCCTGTCTCAAACAAGGACATCGCCTTTTCAAAATACTTCTTCAAATCCACTTTTGAAACCGAGATATTTTTGTTACTATATAGAGCGGTTTTGGCCAAGGCAAACGCCTGCCCGTTCGATAACAAAAGTGACAATATTAATATTATGCTTAAAATCTTTTTCATTCTCGTGCTCCGGGTTTTTCCTTCTTGGCTTTGAGGATTATTTCCTCTCCGCCTTTTTTCTGAAGCGCGACCTCTTTCTCGCTGATGCGTAAAACCTCGAAATCTCCAACCTTGCCGCCAGCCTCCGCAAAATAGCTTTTCCCCGTGCCCTGGTCTTCTATCACAACCATTATCTTCTCGCCCATCACTACCCTGCCTTTATACTTCAGCACTGGTTCTTTCTTTTCTTCTTTCACAGCAATAGGCTCGACCACTACAATAGACTCACCCCTGACTCTAAAAAACGGGCTCCTCTTCAAAAGGGCTTTATAGCCGTCTGCTGCATCCTGCTCCTTAATAATACCGAAATCCCACTTATCTTTAAGCTGGGCCTTTTTCTTGGCCCTGCTCTTTTTCGTCGCAAGCTCTATCTCCTGCAGCAACTCCTGGGTTGCCTCCTTCTTTTTACCCTGCGAGAAAAACCCAAAAAGCAGCACCCCTATAAATACAGCGACAAGCGGCCAGAAAATAATCTTTTCTTTTATCATCCCTTTTCCGTCCTAGTCACCATGAATGTGCTCAAAACCAGGCTTACCTCTATATCGCTCTCTATTCCTTCAGAGCTTTTTAAATGTAGCTCTTTGACCGAGATCACAGGTGTTCTATTCTTAAGCTCCAGCAAAAGATTTACAAGCGATTCCGTATCCGTCTTCACTGAAAACTGCACCGGCAATTCAGTGTAAAGCACCTCTTTGCTCAATGGCTCTATATAATCTATTGACCTCAACGGCTTTATCGCAGAAAATTCTATGTTCTCGCTCTCCAGTAATATGCCGACCGCGAGCTCCACTGTCTCCAGTTGCCTAAGAAGCGCCTCGACCATGCTATTTTTAGGGAGTCCGTCCCCAAAGCCTAGATTCTCAGGAAGCCCGACCTCTTTTGACGAAGCCTTTTCTGAAAATTTCTTCATCGACGCGTGCAGCCTCTCTATAAAATAAAGGCCTGCCTCGCTGCTCGAATCAGAAATCCTGACCTTCGCAGGATCTACAAAATCTACGAGTTCCTGAAATTTATTATCCAGCTCCAATTTTTTTTCTTCGATCTTTTCAAAGCTATCCTTTGACGGCAGAGAACCTGTTCGCGCTATATATTTCTTTATCTCTACGGTTTTACGCTCAAGTTCGTCATCCAATATAGAGCTGCCTTCATTCATAAGCGGTCCTAATACGAAAAGATACAGGGCCAATAATATGCCTATCACTATCGAGCCTTGTTTTAAAATAGCTTTTTCTTTCGCTGTTTTAAACATCCCTAGCTCTCCGTCACCACGTCCATGGTAATATTAAACTTTACTGTTTCCTCACCTGTCTTCTCGTCCACTTCCAGAGACGAGGATATCGGCTTTACATCTTCAAAGCTGGGAGAGGATTTCAGAGAAGATACAAATGAATTAACCGCCTGGTACGAAAGCGCCTTGCCTCCCAGGTCCAATCTGGCAAGTCCCCCTTTTTCCATGGAAACTATGCCCGATGCATCCGTAATCCAGACCTCTTCGGACAGTATCTCTGAAATAATACCAAGCACATCCAGCCAGATCGCCCTGGAGGAAGCCTGGTGATACAAGATATCTATCTTTTCCATTAACACGTCTTCCTTGTCCTGCATCTTTTTTATCTTTGGTTCATAGGTCCTGTATACCTCAAGCATCTCGTCTACTTTATTCATCTTGAGTCTCTTTACAGAATAATCCTGCCTCATAAATATAGAAAAACATATAAGCGTCAATGCCGCTACGGCAATAGAAAAACGGGAATATAATACCTTCTGACTATATGCATGTCTTTCGGAGATCATCTCTTTTAAAAAATTCACCTCTATCTTTAGATCTGTCATGCCCCTAAGCGCAAGCCCGATCGCAACGCCCAACTGATTCTTAACCGTCTTCTTTGTCTCTAGATCCGAGAAGATTTCCTTTGAGATCCTTATCTTTCTAAACGGGTCCAGTATTTTAGCCTGGGTCTTGAACTTGGACATAAGCTTTTGTTCCAATTCCTCGATCGCGCTGCCTCCGCCTGTCAAAAGCAACTCATCCAGTTTTTTTCCGCCTTGAGCATCCTCTCCGCTCTGCATAAAATAATATTCTATGGAACGTTCCACCTCTCCGATTATCTCTTCTATGCCCTGATCCTTTGACTCAGCAATCCTGTTCCCGGCTACAGGAAAACTCCTGACCCATATATTATTCTTTTGAAAAATAACCAGGTTGGTAGTATTAGCGCCTATGTCCAATATAGCGCCCAGTTTTTCCCTGCTATAATCTTCATTGAATACCATGCAGTTATATAAACTTATAGGTTCGACATCTATTAAATCAGTAGAAAGCCTTATCGAATCCAACCTCGAGATTATATCCTCTATGATGTTTTTCTTGATGGCTACCACTACTGCCTTTTTTGTGCCTTTTTCTTCCCTGTCAAGCAATGACCAGTCCCAGGCCACTTCTGTCAGCGGAAAAGGTATCTGATTCTGAGCTTCAAACTTCATAGTCTGCTTCAATTTATCTTCCTTGACCTGCAGGAGTTTTACGAATCTTATAAAGACAGATTGGCCCCCGACAGAGACATTTACGTGCTTCTCTTTGACATTGTTTTCGGATAACAGCTGAGATATTAGCTGAGTAATCGCCTTCTCCTTGTCAGCCTTTAAATTACTTGGTATCTCTTTGACCCCGAATCTATTCAAGGTGATAGCATCTCCTGACCGGGCGAGTTCTGCAAATTTTATATAATGAGACCCTATATCCAATCCTATAGAGGTCTTCTTAAGCTTAGGCATTATCTGTTCCTTCCGATTATATCTTTTAGCTTCCGTATTTCACTGGTAGTGTATTCCCGCCAGCCATTTACAGCATTGCGCTTGGGCTTCGGGAATACCTTTTTGTTCTCGTAGCGTATCAATGTCTGCTTGGATATCCCCAGAAACTCTGCGGCCTCTGTAGCGGAATAGAATTTTTCTCTCTTCATAAGCATCACCTCGCTCATTTGCATCTCCATACAATATTAGATATAATAACTTGATATACCCTGATAGCGCGTGATACAACTATATACTATCAAGTAGAATTTGTCAAGAGAGGGACTAACTTTACATTTCAACAATGTTAAAGTGTAAACTTACGCGGGTGGGTTATTCTTCTTTCCAGAATCTGAAGGGCTTTTTCTTTAATTTCTCTGGAATAATAAAGCTCTTTTTGCCTATGGTCCAGGTCCTCTCTGCCGGCACAGGGTCTATTTCGTCTTCGTCGATCTCTTCGTTGTTATTAACGTCCTTGGCAGCCTGTACCTTGAAATAATGATTGCCCTGGGCCAGATCTTCTTTGCGAATAGAGTCTTCTGCCGACCATTCTGACCATTCTTCATTGTCAAACTTATACCTGAATATGCAATCAGACGCTGTAGCCTTAAAAGTAAATAACGCGCTTGTGGCCTTTGTGACCGCGCTCGGCCCGCTGGTAATTATAGTATCAGGGGCAGTTATAATAAGCTCTATAGTATCACTGAATATCTCTGATTCGTTGCCAGCAGTATCCTTGAATTTCACATAGACCTTGCGCGTGCCGCTTATGGCAGGCAATGCCCAATTATCCTTGTTCGCGGCAAAGGTTTCCCATGCCTCTGTATCAAAAACGCCATCATTGGAAATAGACATGCTCTGGACTTCTGTTATGGAATCGCTGGCACTCAAAATAAGATCCACGTAGATTGAATTTGTCAATGCGTCCTGATTATTAATAATAATAGTGCCTGTGGGCGGCCTTGTATCAACCGTAAAACTCCAGACCAGAGGCGAAGTGGCGTTTCCAACAAAGTCGCTGACTTCCAGGGATACTACATTGTCTCCTTCGCTCAAAGGAATGGACGGTATATATACAACGCTCTGAGCCCCTTCGTCATAAGTTGCTGCTGCAGAAGATTTGTTTACTGTCATATCTATGGCATCCGGGTTAATGCCGCTATACTCATCTGAAGCATCGATCGAAATAGTAGGAGTATCCGTAGATATAATAATGCCATTTGTAGGCGTATACGAACCTACTGAAGGCGCAGTCCTATCTACCCAAATCTCAAAGGAAGCTACCTCTGTCCAATTTTTGGCCGTATTCTGACCCTTTAGGTTAAACACCCTTATGCCATCTGATAAAAGATCGCCCGGCGTCTGGTACGAGAAGCCCGTAGTATCGATCTCATCATCTGGTATGCTGCCCCAAGAAAAACTATAGCCAACCAAGTCTGCCCCGGTCACTGGATATTCCCAATACATATAAGGATTCCCGCAATCCTGCCATAACTTCGCGGGCACATCGTCGCCCACGGCAGAGACCCTTGCCCAGATTATAGGTGTTTCTATATCTGCAGCGGTAAGCCTGAATCCAGACGTAGCTACCTGCCAACCAGAATAATCAAAACCATCGCTGGTCCTGACGCGCCACCTGTAGCTCACCCCGGCCTCATCAGTAGGAAGTATAGGCGTTGTGTAACTGGTGTCGCTCGAAGAGATCAACCCGGAGTCAATCACAGTCGTAACAAAATTATCCTTTGAGACCTGGACCTGATAATAGCGCTGGGTGTCATCGTCTTTATCGCTGTAATTCCATTCGAGGCTGGGCGTGTCATCTACGGTCAACTCGCCATCATTAAAAGAAGCGATCGCGACTTCGGGAATAGTATTATAGGTAGGCAGGCCTCCGCCGTATATCTTGTAATTTGTCCCTGTAGCAACAGCTGTCGCCACAGGAGAACCCATGCTGTTCTCGGAATTATAACTGGTGGAAGCAGTGCTAGTGCCTCCGCCGTCTGCTATTGTCGTCTGGAGTTTATAATTATCACTGCTCGAAACCGCTGCCAAGGATACGCTGCAGCAAATAAAAAAGACCGCTATAAAAAATACAGCGGCCTTAAATACAGAGATATCACTCCTGCATCTCATCATAATATATATTATAATACTCAAACCCAGGAAATCAAGCGCTAACTTTACATTTTAACGTTGTTGAAATGTAAAGTTAGCGCTCGAAAACAACCCAGATCTTCTTTTCAGAAAGCACCCTGTCTTCGTCCAGTGTCTGGGCAGTTACAATTATCCTATATACATCTGAATGAACAGTGACCAGGTTTGAGATCTGTCTGAATCTATCTCTCTTATCCTCGTCTTCTCTACCCAAGGCGTCTGTAGAAATCAGGTCGCCTATACCAAGACGAAGACCATTATTGTCGCCAAATATTCTATTTGCAACTATGTCATCTGCGATGCCCTCGTCTATCCCCGGGAGCGCACTGAGCACTTTTTTAGAAGCTGTGTTGATGTTTATCTTGCCGTCGATAGTATTTACCGGGTCAAGCCTTATAAAATCAAAATGCGCTCCTCCTGTCTTTGAAACATTTTTTATCTTCAGCTCAAGCTCATTGCTCGGCGTGGAGACTTCGCTATCTGTTCCTATCTCTATATTCCCAAAAAGCACGCTTCCGCCTGGCCCAGGACTAAGCGGAGGCGTAAACGCAGTCCACGTATCGTCAGCAAGATGTAACGACACTGCGATCTCTTCTTCCTCTTCTCCAAATATCCTTAATGTATAATACCCGTTTCTAATTCCGTCTTTTTCTTCCCATCGCCATACGCCAACCGAATCTCCTTCTCCTTCCTCCTCCTCATCGTCTTCTTCGCTTTCGGCAGCCTCACCATTCTCAAAATGATCAGTCAAAGGTGATGCCCTCTGAACCATTTTCCATGCACCTTCAGAACCAGGCACGATATGGTCCTCTGCCTCAAGTCTTATGCCAAAAACCGTCAATCTATCGGCTATCTTGGATACATCCTCTAAAGGCACGGCATCCCACTCTTTAAGGCCGGATGAAACAAAACCTATCTCGCCAACTGATGAAAAATTCTTATTCTTTACAACTACCTCTGTGATGTCGTGCTCTATTATCTCTTTTTCAATCTGGCCTTCCACCTCTATCTCTTCTATCATCCCTTCATTATCATTTGGCAAACCAGGAGTTGCGCCATCTTCTGCGTCTGATGTATACCAACCTTCGGGGATACCATTTAGATTTGAATCAACTACATAGCTGGGATCTGACCGCTCCAGACTTTTATTCGCAGGGATCCCACCGCTAAAATATTCCGCTGCGTCAACAATGTGGCCCATTGGATCTTTTAGAGTTATGATATTTCCGTCAGGGTGCGGCTCGTTAGAGAGTAAATCAGAGCCCGGCACAACTGCTTTTACAAAATGAAGCTCGGCTGATTTTTCCTGTCCCCATATAGACACAAACGATATATCGTTTCCCTGGATGCCGTCCTGCGAATCATCTCTATCAACGCAGAGCACAAGGTGCTCGTCCGGGCCAATGACCGTGCCGAGCGGAATAGACGCTGGCCAGCCCTGCTTGCTCGGGCCCTCGACGCTCCAGCCGCCAAGATTCACCTCGTTGGATGTGAGATTTACGAGCTCGATGTATTCAGCGTCTGGCTCCTGTGTCAATTCTATTGACTGAAAATAAGCGGACCCTGAATTCAGATTATTTTGCACTCTCACCGTGATCTTTTCATTAGAGACAGTAATAGTCTTGCCGCCTCCGAACAATTCTCCGTCCAACATGTCTCTTGAGCGAGCGCCTCCTATCTCTACATCCCCCACCTCTTGACCCTGCATGCCAAACACCTTTACATAATATTGGCCGTTCGGCACACCCTGCCAGGTCCAATCCCCTTCGCCGGTCTTGCCGCCATTAGGTTCATCATTCTGAAAATAACTGCCCTGCCAGGTCCAATCCCCTCCGGGATCCTGTCCGTTAAAACTAGCCAATGAAGTGCTGGGCCTTGCCATTATTTCATTGATCCTTATACCCTCCACGCCCCGGACCTCGACAGCACTAAAGCCTTCCTGTCCTAACCTGGGATATAATTCCAGATAGGAAAAATAACAGACTTCGTCTTCCTCTTTATTTTCCACTGTCAATTCGAGCATGTCCCTCTCTTCAAAAGAAACAGTGCCTATCCTTAATATCTCGCCGTGCCTCACTGAACCCTGACTCACACCATTAATGGCAACATCCCCTACGTATTCACCCGCGACGCCGAACACGCCGATATAAAATTCCCCCTCGGGTAAATTCAACCACGTGATTACCAAAGGCTCGCTATCTTCGACATCGCTTTCATAGTGTCCGCCCCTCCAAACCCAATCACCTATGGGGCCTCTGTTCACAGCGCTCAGCCTATTGTATAGCTTCGACACCACGCTCTGACTGAAATCTTCGTCGCATGCATCTATTATGTTCACTGCTTTTTGAAACGGGTCACTTGCGCCTGCGTCTTCGAGGAGAACTAAAAGCGTAGCAGCGTCCATAAAATTTATGTTTTCCCTGAGCCTTCCTTCTACGTCTAAATTTTTATCCGGAGAGTACGAGGTAATATAAGGGTATATCTTTGTAAAATCACTTTCTTTTATGGATTGGATTTTGGCTAGTTCAAAAGGTGTTTCGAACGCATTGTCATCCGCGTACGGAGAAGATGGGACAAATTCCATTGGCTCGTCAATGCCTTCGCCCGCCTCGTCTATTATGCCGTCCGCATTGTTGTCTATGCCGTCCGCGGCCAGGATCCTTTGGTTATCATTGTCATCCACCCCCATCTCTCCAGGCTCGCCGTCCAGGCCCAACCTGTGATCCAATATATCTTCGTATGTTTTCTGGGAATCACTCAACTCAAAAGAGGCGAGGAACGATTGGAGATCGAGTTCGTGCGGTGTCCAGCCTTCTGTAACCTTCAGTGGAGAGATATTTTGTTTGTCAGCGATGTTTATGTTTAGAAAACCTGACTCGTCCCTGACTAAAACAGCGTAACGACCGATAGGCTCATTCAGATCATCGTAAACATATATCCATTTTGAATCAAGCTCGCCGTCGCCGTCATTGTCGACATCAAAGCCCTCGAAAAGCGTAGCCCATGCGTCTTGGAAGCTATCGATATCCGGTTCGTCTTCCTTTATCACAGCCTGGGCATAGGTAACGCCGGACTCTGCAAGATACGAGGCTCGTGTCGCTTCTAAAAAGTTGGAGGCGGATTTCAACTCAAGCCTCATGGTAAAAGCAAAAGACACGGCCATTATGCCAGCGACCGCAAGTATGCTCACGACCAGTATAAGAGCGATACCTTTATTATTACTATTACCCATGTCCCTCATTTTACCCTAACTCGTCCAAACTGACAATCCCTAACTTTACATTTCAACAACGTTAAAGTGTAAAGTTAGCGCAAAAAAATCCCTGCGCCTCCTAAAAGGAAGCGCAGGGTCAAAACTTAAAACAAAATCACGTTGTAAAAATATCAATGCCCGCTATTTGCCCTTAACCTTATTCACTAAATCCTGTATCATTTTCCCAGCAATATCCTTTGAGCCAAGACCGACAGCTATTGCCAGCGCCAGACCAAAAGAGGCAAGGATAATATTGATGGCAAAATTCAGGACAGACGACGCGATATTCAGCTGTTCTAATGTTATTATAGATGCGAATATCATGATAAGCGTCTGCGTTAACTGGCCTAAAAACTTTGCCTGCGTGATCCCTGCGTTACTGGAGGCAGTGCGAACTATGGTGCCGATCATGCTGGAGAAGAATATACCCAGGGCCAGTATAAACACAGCCGCAATTACATTAGGTATATACAGAATGACCTTGTCGAGCAATGAAGCCGCCACTGTCATCCCAAGGGCATTTAAGGCAGTCATAAACACCATTAACATTATCAGCCAATAAATAAGTACGCCTATCAACTCAGAAAGAGTCTGCCTTATGCCGCCGCGCCTCAACACATCGCCAAGACCTGCCTTCTCACTCGCAGTGTCCAGCTGGATCAGCTTCAACACCTTTACCACTAGACTTTTAAGCATCCCCGCTATGATCCATCCTACTATAAGTATTATAAGGACGCCTAGAAGCGTAGGTAAAAATCCAGCTATCCTCCCCAGCATCTCTGCTACTGGAGTCATAACCACAGCATTCCAATCCATACGTCACCTCCCTTTCTCTAAAGAGTGAAGTATACCTTATCAACTCCCAATCGTCAAGGGTAGCGAGCCTATGTCATTCCCGCGAAAGCGGGAATCCATAAAATGCCTAAGCTTACTTTCAACAATGTTAAATGTAAACTTAGGTGGAGAGGAAGGATTTGACTTTTTTAAAGATGTCTTCGGGCTTGATATTTTTTAAGCAAATGCCTTCTTTGCACGGCGATTTTCTGTGATTATAGACATTCAGGCAGGGACTGCAGACCAAATCTGAATCTATAGATATTTTGTCGCTATCTCCTTCTCCGTATAAACGAGACGTCTCTGGTCCGAAAAGTATTATGACTTTTATGGGAACCAGGGTCGAAAAATGAGCCGGTCCGCTGTCGCTCGTCACCAATAAATCTGCGACACAGTACAAAGTCAAAAGTTCTCTCAGCGAAGTCTCTCCGGCGAGAGAAATCGCGTCCCCCATCCTATATGCCAGCATCTTGCCCTTTTCTTTTTCTCCGGCAACGCCTGTAATGATAATGGTCGCGCGGGGAAATTCTTGCAAAATCATCCTCGCCAGTTTCACATAGTTTTCTTCAGGCCAACGCCTCACCTGCAACAGATCATCCATGTCAGGATTCAAAAGTACTATTGGGCTGGTCAGGTTTGACTTTTTCACGCCCTCGATTTTTTTTACCAGCGCACTTTTCTCGCTTTCACTGGGGGAAAAAACAGGAAGTCCTTCGGTCACATCCGGGGTCTTAAAGCACATGGGTTTATTATCAGGCGACGGGCAATGATTAAGGGCCTCTACCAATGTTGCGAACAAGACCCTTGTGTGCAGGTATGGATTATATACAAGCCTGTGAGTAAAAAGATCTCCTCTATAAGGGCCTTCGCAGGTGAACAAGTGAAACCCGACTCTCTTATCAGCCCCGGAAAGATACGAAAGGATAGCAGAGCCCCTGGAGAAAAATTCCATATCTATGGCAGCGTCTATTTTTTCTTTCCTGATTCTCGCAAGTGCCTTTATCAAGGACAAAATCATGCCGCCAGGAGAGCTCGGATCTATCTCTATTATATTTTGCGACGGCAGTATATCGAATATATCCAATATATGGCGGTTTTCTTTAAAGACTAAAAAATAAAGATTATCTTTCCCCACCATACCAGCTGCCTTTTTTAACGCCTGATAGGCGAGCATCGTGGAACCCTGCTCTATTAATTTTATGAAGAGGATTTTGGAGGGATGGCCTGTGTCTTCGTTATCTTTTTTAAGATTTCTACACACCGTGAGCAAAAAACAAAACACGCTGCCGACGTTCCTGTCTAACCACCGAATAACTCCCTGATTCATGTCACTATTGTAACCTGCGCTAATAGGGATTTCAACCTTAACTTTACACTTTAACATTGTTGAAGTGTATACTTAGGTAACTTTACATTTCAACAATGTTAAAGTGTAAAGTTAGTATTGGGGGAGGGTGAGGGTGTGGTTTTGTTCGCCGTCGGTGAGAACCACTTTGTCTTTTTTTATCTCCGCTACAGCATACCCGCCGATCTTATCTCCTACCCCCACTAGATTATCGTTTATCATGGCAAGAGGCGCACTGTCATCCCAGAGTATGCCTGTCAAGACCATGTCAGAAAGAGTTGCCGGCTCAGAGGTCGATGGACCAGAGGAAAATGGGTCACGGCCCCAGTCAGAAAAATCAGTCCTTCTCGGCCGTTTTGTATTAGAGGTAATATTTATTTCTGCAGTAACTGCTCTTTGCTTTTTAATGTCCGCAGGCTTATTGGAAAGCTCACGTCTTACTTTTGAAGGAGTAAGTATGCCATAAATCAAACTGCAAACAGCTGCGATCCCTAAAACAATCAATAAGATCAATTTTTTATTCTGCATTTTAGTCACCCGAAAGGCACATATTTACCGTCAAGACAGCATTTATCCTTCCTGCCTTGTCTGTGTCAGAACTTAGATTAAGTTCTTTTACTGTAACCAGGCTTTTTTCCAGCTTTTCCAGTGAGCCTAAAAATATAAAAAATTCTTTATATGTCGAGTTTAGCTTTATATCTATAGGCAGGATCTTATACTTGGAATCCTTTGAGTCCTTTATTTTCCCAGGAGCAATAGAGATAAAATTAATACCCTTTGATCTGCCTTGTTTGGTAAATTCATCTATTGCTATAGATATATCTTTTTCGGATATCAGCACCCTCTTCGTTCCGGACTGCCTTAAAGCATCTATTGCCTCGCGCGCCCGCAATGCCTCTGCCTCGATATTTCTACATTCACCTCTTGCCAGGCTGCATTTATTGATAAGCGGCCTGTACAGAAAAAGGTATAACCCGAGAACAAAAATCACCCCCGCGCTTACTATTATCATCGGCCTTTCTCGAATCTTAACCCATAAGACGTGACCCATAACTTATAATTCCTTCTAATCTACCCAACACTCCAGCTCAAACTCATTACCAACCTTACCCCTGATCTCTTTCGTGCTGATCAATCTTACATCTTTAAATATACCTTTTTCCAGGTCAAGTATAAAGCCTGATAGTAATCCTTCAGGCTCACTGGAAGCTACTACGCCTCGAATCCTAATGGCCTTATCTTTCACTATAACTCCCGTAAGGTAAATATTATCGGAAATTATGTTGCTTAATTCTTTAAATACATCTTCCCAGTATGGCTCATTCAGCAGGATCTCTTCCGCCAGATACTTGGCCTCCACTTCGGCCATCTGCGGCCCTAGGCTTAACATCTCTGTTTTACTTGCAGCGATTCTTTTTTGAAAAACTGACAGCTGGATTCTCAGCCCTGTATAGACAAGGGCTAGCATAATGACAATGCCTGCGGCTATGCCCTGCACAGTAGCGCGCTTAAAAGTCCTCTTTGTCTTCTCTTTAATTTCCGGCGGGAGTAGATTTATGCCCTTTGCCTCGCTCAAGGCTGCTCCTATAGCTATACCCAGGCGGTGCGTGTCAGCAGATAGCGACGCATCTATCGCACCTGACCTGACCTTGAGGCCCTTTAGGAAATTCTCGGCTTTTACCTCTATCCCTAATTCGTCCGAAAGAAAATCCTTTAGGCCTTTAAGAGATGACCCGCCGCCCAGTAAAGCCAATGACTCGATCTTACCGCCATCTGTCTCCTCTCTGTAATAATCAAGGCACCTGTCTATCTCGCTTACCAGCTGCTCCAGTGGCGGCCTGATCATAGAAAGAATTTGAATAGTAGAGATCTTATCCTCTACCATTTCAGATTTTCCTTCACCAGGTATGCCGATCTCTCGTTTTATCCTCTCTGCATCCTCCAATGAAAGCTCTGTCTTGCCTCTATCAGAAACCAGGACCCCTGTCATCTCTTTAGTGATATTATCTCCTGCCACAGGTATCTTGCGGGAAAATATAAGATCCTTTCCTTTAAATATAACCAATTCTGTATGCCGCATTCCTATGTCGAGAAAACACCTGGCTTCATTTTCATTAGAATGCAAGGCCTGGACAAATCTCTGCATTGCATACGGAATAGTGATAAACGAGTCTGGTTTTATACCAACTCCTGCCAATAAAGATAAATATTTATCAATGGTCTTCTTAGGCGAAGCAGCTACCAGGATCTGATATTTCTTGATCCCTTTATCAACAACATCACCCAGGATCTGAAAATCTATTAACGAGTCATCCACTGGAAACGGAAAATAATTTTTTGCAGCCAGCCTTATGGCATCGCGAAGCTCTGATTTCGGCATATAAGGCGCTGTTACCTTTTTTATCGCGGTCCTGGGGCAATCGACAGTAACAATAAAGTGAGAATTTTTAATATCGATCTTTCTGATGATCTTCTTAAGAAGCTCTTTTATCTCTTTTTCGCGCCTTGCCTCATCATCCGTATAGTCGATCTCTTTCAAATCCGCCTTTACCAGTTTCAGTCCTTCTGGTGTTTTTAGAAACTGGGCAAATTTTATAGATGATGACCCGATGTCCAGACCCACTATGTAATCTTTTTTCAATATATTCATCATTTTCATATATTATTCACGAGTCACGAACTATTAGGTAACTATCAAACCACAGGAACGACTTCGTCCCAATCGCTCTGCGGCGTAACCGTAATAGCTCCTTCGGGTATCCCTTGAGGCAAGGAGCCGGGCAAAGATGACTGATCATACGTTACGCTTACATCGTCTTTTATTTTATCTCCGTCATACTCATTAGCTACGACACTACCGCTGATAACCGCGTCACCTCGCAACTTCGCTGTGTCAGCATAGATGATCCCTGTGAAGGTCGTACTATCTTTCACTATCACGCTCTTGTTATTTTCAGGAGCAAGTACGCTACCTGTCACATTCGCGCTATCTCTAAGAGTAATGTCTTTTCTGGCATAGAGAACAGCGCCGCTTTGAATAACTGCATTATTTTTAATCTTCATGTTTTTTTTTGTGACAATTGTCACGTTAGAAGAAATATTGGCACTGTCCTGTATCGTTACATCATTTTTAGCTACAATAATGCCAGATCCTGTAATTGTAGCATTATCCTTGATCTTTACTTTCTTATAGTACACGGTGCCGCCATTGAGATCGTAAGTATCGTTATTCTTTAATGTCCAATCACTGGACGCCTGACTTTCTGCGGTGGAGATTTGATTATCATACCAGGTCGTGTCAAATGCCGGATAGGTCGGGACAGGATCCGGTGGTCCGGGCGCCTCGGTATACGTGCCGCTACCTGTCACGCTATCTGCATACACAAGCCCATTAGTAACGCTGGTGTTCTGTTCAACTTCGACATCTCCGTCATAATAGACGTCGCCCGAAATAGCGACATCGTCTTTGATCTTTAATTCGTCAGAGTTGATATTGCCGAATAATACATAATCAAAGGCAGCAGGAAAAGCTATTGAGACATCTGCGCTCTGCATGACTTTCCGGTTCAATACATCCACTGTCCCTGTTGAACTAAGATCATAAGTAGAGCCGTTCTTACTCACGCTCACAGAATAACTACCGTCTCCCAAATTCGCATTTATCGCTGTAGGGCTATTTCTATAACCAGAGTCGTTTTTAAGCTGATAGATGGCCTGCTGGATCCCTGCCTCGGCTATCCATAATGCCTTTGAGCTGGCTACATCATTTCCCGAACCCTTGAGCTGAGCAGATGTCATAAATAAAAATCCTGCGGTAATGGCAGAGAGAGTCGCCATGATTATAAAGGTCATTATCAGCGCGGCGCCGCCTTTAGCTGATAAATCAATCATATATTTCTCGGCCTCACTTCTGTCTTTGACCTTATTGTTTCATCGCCCCTTACAACACTTAAATCAATGGTAGCTATATTCCCGCTCAAAGACAAATCAGATGTGGTCGGCGCAGCAACATCTGTCACAATAATCTGCCCTGAGCCATAGGTAAAGGTGCTATTGATGTCGCCTGTTAAAGCGGCCTTTCTAAGCTCATACTTAGTCTGCTCGAATGCCGGCGGAGGCACATAAGAGTCGCTCGCATTATAGAGATAATAGATATAATAATTGCTCCCGTCCTGTGAAAATCTTATTTCGTCATAGCCGGCTGTGGACTGGATCTCTTTTGCCTCCCTTAAATCCCGCACCATTTCTTCTATACCTCTATCAAGGACGATATCAATGCCTGAACGCCCTTCTGTGCTTGACCAACTTAATAATACCGCGCGAAAAACAAAGACGCTCGTAACGGCCAGGACAGAAAACATTATAATGCTTATCAGGAGCTCTATGAGAGTCAGTCCTTTATGCATATCAGCTTATCAATAATTCGCCACCAGCGTCGTCAAAGTAACGCTGGGCTGCCTGCCCTTGGCATTCCATGATACGGTCACATCCACCTGCATAGGATTATCGCCTTCGGCAATATCTACAGTTGTGTTAAAATTTGAAAAATCTGCATCAGCAGCGGGTCCGCTGTCAGTCAGGCTGGCAAAATCTGTGTCTTTGATCTCTTCCATCTTTGCCTGGGCTATATTTAAAGCCAGGTCCACATTTTCGACATCAGTAAAGGCAAAAATCCCTGAGCTAAAAGCGCTGACCAGCGCGATCACGCCTACTGTGAGAATAATAATGGTAATAAGAATCTCGAGCAGGGTAAAGCCATTCATATCTACGGCTGCGTATCTGTCCCCATATTAGAAACATAAATACAGCTCGAGCCATTTGTCTCTACAACTGCATCGCTCGTTATCACGGCGCTGCCGTTGCCTCCGGGCCCTACAGAATAAATAATATAGAATTTGCTGTTTGTGCCGCCCATCACGTACGAGTAATCAGCGCCGCTTCCGCTAAACGGATCTGTGGGTACAAAGGTTATAATACTGGGCACAGCACTGGCTAAAGCAGTCTGAAGCGCTGCAGCACCTGTGGCTGGGTAGGTATTATTATTATGTATATAATAGCTCTCTACGGCTGTCTGTAGTGTTCTTAATTCAGCCTTTGCCGCAGCAATATTTCCTTCATCCTGCATGCCTTTAAAACGCGGAAGCGCAATCCCTATCAAAATAGAGATAACAGCTATTACTATTAAAAGCTCGATCAATGTAAAACCTTTTCTCATCCCCCTCCCCTTTCTTTTTTTATTACTAATGCCTTAGTATCTTTATCATGTCAAACATGGGCAAAAGCATTGATGCCATAATAAAGCCAACCATGCTCCCCATGATAACTAAGAATAATGGTTCTATTATAGTCGTCAATTTTTTTATTGTATAGCCTAAAGACATATTATAAAAATCCGATATCTTATTCAGCATACCGTCTAAATTTCCTGTCTCCTCGCCTACAGAAATCATCTGCACTGTATCTGGAGGGAATTCCTCGCTTACCTTCAGGCTCTCGGCAATACCTTCTCCTTTTTCGACAGAGGTGCGCGCATTTCCGACAACACGAGCCAGAACTTCATTCCCCATAACCTCCCTTGTTATATCCAGTGATACGAGTATGGGGACACCGCTTGATACAAGCGTTGCCAGGGTCCTGGCAAATCTTGATACTGCCACTTTGCGAAATAATAAACCCAGCACAGGCAACCTCAATCTAAACCTGTCAAAGTTAAACCTGCCGCTGGCTGTCCTTATATAATATCTTACGCCTGTTGCGCCTATTATAGTAAAAAGCGCGAACAAATACCAGTATCTTTTTATGCCTGTCCCCACCCTGTAAAGGATAAGTGTAGGCGCTGGCAATGCTATGCCTACCTTCATAAAGATCTCTGCGAACTGCGGTATAATAGTCGTAACTATAAAGAGCGTGACTGCTATGCCGGCAAGCAAAAGTATCATCGGATAAAAAAGCGCGCTCTTGATCTTCTGCCTCAGGTCTTCCTGCTTTTCAGTAAATTCAGCGAACCTGGTTAAAACAGTATCTAGCTTGCCGCTGGCCTCGCCGATTTTTACCATACTTATAAACAATTTGGGAAACACTCGCGGATGCTTTGCGAGCGCCTGGGAAAAACTATCGCCTGCTTCGAGATTTCTTTTGACACTACCGACCGTATCTCTCAGATTCTTATTCTCGATCTGCTTGTCCAATGTGTCCAGACAGAGCAAAATGGGTATGCCGGAATTTATCATATTGGCCAGCTGCACATTGAACATGATCATATCCTCGGCACTTATCCTTTTAAGCTTTTCGAATGATGACTCCAGTCTGATCCCGGGCACTGCCTCTGTAAACCGGATCACCATATACCCCATTCTGTGGAGTTTTTCTGTTATCTCGTCCTTCGTGGCCGCATCCATAGTGCCCTTCACTAACTTACCTGCAGCATCCCGGGCCTTATAAATATAAGTAGGCACTATTCCTCCTGGGTCGCGCGGAGCATCTCTTCCACTGTGGTCACGCCGCTCTTTACCTTTTGAATACCATCCTGTTTTAAAGTGACCATGCCGGAGGAGACAGCTTGTTTTTTGATCTCGTCGTGAGGCGCCTTGGCTATGGTCAGCTTACGTATTGCCTCATCCATGATCATTAATTCAAATATACCGATCCTTCCTTTATAACCGGTGTTCATGCATTTCGGACAACCTTTGCCTCGATAAAATTTTGTCCCTGATTCGTCTAGAAGTCCAATGTCTCGCAGTTCCTCTTTTGTCGGCGCGTATTCTTCTTTGCAACTTTTGCAGATGGTCCTTACAAGGCGCTGCGCCAGGACGCCTATGACAGAGGATGAGACTAAAAACGGCTCTACGCCCATATCGATCATTCTTGTCAACGCACCTGCTGCATCATTTGTATGAAGAGTGGAAAAGACCAGGTGTCCGGTCAGGGCAGAATGGACAGCTATCTCTGATGTTTCAAAATCCCTGATCTCGCCCACCATTATCACGTCAGGGTCTTGTCTTAACATCGATCTCAGGCCATTGGCAAATGTCAAGTCTACCTTTGGGTTTACCTGCATCTGTCTTATGCCCGATAGCTTGTATTCGACGGGATCTTCGATTGTTATTATATTCTTCTCAACGTTATTTATCTTGTCCAGGGAAACATAAAGCGTGGTGGTCTTTCCGCATCCTGTCGGGCCAGTGACTAAAATCATGCCATGCGGGTGAAAGATGAGTTTTTGATATTTTTCTAAGACCTCTTTGGAAAACCCTGTATCTTTAAGGCTTAATAGGGCGCTTGAGACATCCAAAAGCCGCATCACAATATTCTCCCCGTATATAGTAGGCATACAGGAGACGCGTATGTCAATCTCCTTGCCCTCCATCTTAAGCGTGAATCTGCCGTCCTGGGGCGCGCGCCTTTCAGCTATGTCCAGGCTTGCCATTATTTTGATCCTAGAGATTATAGCTGATTGAAGATGCTTGGGCGGAGAAGACACCTCATGCAGCACGCCGTCTACCCGGAACCTGGTCTTAAGCACGTCTTCTTCCGGCTCGATATGTATATCGCTCGCGCCTTCGCGGACAGCTTTCATGACGATCAGGTTCACCAGTTTTACGACTACAGGTTCTTCGGCTACGCCCTCCAGCTTCTTGAGATCGATCTCTCCTTCTTTTATATCAAGATTTTTCTCATCAATAGCTTTTATTACATCCTCCATCGTGCCTTTTGCGCCATAATGCTCATCTAGTGCCTTTTTTACCTCAGTCTCTGTCGCCACGGCAGGCTCGACGATCATACCTGTCTTCATCCTCACTTCATCCAGGGCGAACACATTCCATGGGTCGACCATTGCGCATGTAATGCGATTTCCTATCTTAAACAAGGGCACGAGCTCATGCTTCCTCGCTAAATTTTCAGGGATAAGTTCGATCGTCTTGGAATCTACCAGATAGCCGCTCAGCTCTATCCTTGGCAGACCTAGTTTATTACTCAAGAAGAATACTAGATCTTCCTCGCTCATAAATCCTAATTTAACCAAGACCTTTCTCAATCTAAGCCCAGAGCGTTTTTCTTCTGCCTTTGCCTTTTTAAGCTGCTCTGGAGTCAAAATGCCCTCTTCGACTAAACTGTCTCCCAGCGACCTCTTTTGCTTCTTCGCCATCATCTTCTCCCGCTAACTTTACATTTCAACAACGTTAAAGTGTAAAGTTAGAGCGCGCGTATGTCTTTTGGCAGGGTAAATAAAAACCGCGATCCCTTGCCTGTTTCGCTATCCACCCATATCCTTCCTCTATGCAACTCTATTATCTCTTTTGCAATAGGAAGGCCCAGGCCTGTACTTTTTACCCCATCCGATTTTTCTTTAGCCACTGTATAAAATTTATCGAAGATCTTGTCCTGATCTTCGCTGGCAATCCCCGCTCCATTATCTATCACGCTCACCTGTATAAATTTTCCCAGATTTTCCAGCCTTACATCTACCTTGCCATTTTCCTGCGTGTAGTTAATGGCATTGCTGATAAGATTGACAAGCACCCGCGTAATCAAATCGTGGTCAAACCACATATTGATTTTCTTGCGCGGTGTTGCCAATTTAAACTTTATGTCTTTCTTATCAGCGCTGAACTTCAAAGTATCATAAGAGTCCTTTAAAACAGGGCATATGTCCTGGTAGTTTCTTTTCATACGAAGCTTGCCGGATTCAAGCTTTGATACATCCAAAAGGTCATTTACAAGATCAAGCACTCTATTGACATTATTTCTGACAATGTTTAAAAATTCTTCTTGCCCTTTATTGACTTTGCCAGCTGTGCCATCGAGCATCAGATTTGTTGCCTCTTTTACAGCGGCGAGTGGTGAACGCAATTCATGTGAAATAGTCGATACGAAATCAAGCTTTATCTGGCTCAACCTCTTGAACTCTTCATATTTTAAAGATCTATTTACGGAGCGGGAGATATGATCAGAAAGTTCCTTTAATTTATTAAGGTCCTCTTCATCAAAAGCCTCTTTTGTGGCCTTATTGTTTACATTGACAACTCCTAAAAGCTCGTCTCTCGCCATAAGTGGCACACTTAGAAGAGAATCATTGTGATATTCTCCGCCTCTCCTTCGAAATCTTCTATCCTTTCCGATATCCTTTATAAGAAGCGGTTCTTTATTTTTTGCAACCCACCCCGAAACGCCCTCTCCCACCTTTGTCTTTGTGCTCTTTGCTATATCCTCAGCAATACCCTTTGCCACCTTAATGGAAAGCTCCTGGTTCTCTTTATCCAGGAGCATTAAAGACCCTCTTTCTACACCAAGCATCTCGGTAATGCTGTCCATAGAGATCTTAAGGCAATCCTCCAGCTCAGCCTGCTCATGTATATCCCTTACTATGTTGTCCCAAGTCCTCGTATCCATATATTCGTCATCCCTAACTTTACACTTTAACGTTGTTGAAATGTAAAGTTAGGTCTTCTTTGTGTAAAATTTTATCTTGTCTATCAGTTCTTCCGCGTCAAAGGGCTTAGCTATAAAATCTGATGCTCCAACGTCTTTAGCTTCTTTTGGACAAGAATCTTGGCAAAGTCCTGCAGAAAATAATATTATAGGTATATCCTTTGTTTCAGGAGTTACTTTTAATTTCTTGCACACCTCATAGCCGTGCATAACTGGCATAAATAAATCCAAAAGTACAATATCGGGTTTTGTCTCTTTTGCCTTATAAAGTGCACTTAGACCATCATACGCACAAGTAACTTCAAAACCATTGGACTCGAGCCTTGCCTTTGTAACCTCTATTATGTCCTTCTCGTCATCCACTAATAACACTTTTGTCTTCATATCTTCAATATCTCTCTCACCTTTTTGACTACATCATCCATCTCAAAAGGTTTTTCCATATAGCCTGAAATTTTCTGGAATGCAAACAAGTCGCGCACCTTTTCTTCCTCCTTGCCGCTAAGCATCAAAACAGGGATATTTTTTGTCTTAGGGAGACTTCTTAATTCTTTCAGGCAGGAGTAGCCGTCCATCTTGGGCATCATAATATCCAGTAAAATCATATCTGGCATCTCTTGTTCTGCTATCTTGACGCCTGCTTCACCATCGCCAACAGTTATAACCTGTAGATTCTCCTGCTCCAACCTGATCTTCAAAAGCTTCTGCATATCAGGCTCATCGTCTATTACTAGAACCTTCTTTTGTCCATCCATAACACCCTCTCTTTATGCCGCTAACTTTACATTTCAACAACGTTAAAATGTAAAGTTAGGCTATTATTTTAGTAGTTCTTTTATCTTTCCTACCAACGCCTCTGGCTCGAAGGGTTTTGTAATATATGCGTCTGCACCCATTTCTTTGCCAATCATCTTATCCTTCTCCTGTGCCCTGGCAGTAAACATGATAATCGGCTTATGCTTATGTTTTTCGTCAAACTTTAGCATTCTGCAAACCTTATAGCCGTCGATTTTAGGAAGCATTAAATCTAATATTACCAAATCCGGCCACGTAGACCTAGCCTTATCCAACCCCTCCTGGCCATCAGCTGCCTCTTTCACATCATATCCTACTGCCTCGAGGCGAAACTTCAGCATCTTCCGCAAATCTTCTTCATCATCAACCAAAAGAATCTTTTTTTTCTCATTCATAATACGCTCCTTATTTTTTCTATTAAATCCTTGGGATCATACGGCTTTTCAACAAAATACTTTATGTCCTCAAGCGCAAAAAGATCGCCCACCTTCTTTTTCTCCTTCGCTGATAGTATTATAACAGGAATATCCTTAAATTCATCTTCTTTCCTCATCTCTCTTAGGGCACTATAACCATCCATCTTAGGGAGCATTATATCTAACAATATCGCATCCGGCTTTTTGATCTTTAATAAATTAAGCATCTCTTCTCCGTCTCCGGCACCCATAAACTCAAAACCTTCTGCCTCAAGTCTTGTCTTCATCATCTTTAACATATCCTGATCGTCATCAACAACTAGTATCCTTTTCTTTGCCATCTTCCACCTCCTGCCTAAATGTTATTTTTTTGCCTTTCAAATCTTTCTCACTCTGTTTTATTAAACTCTCCTTATTCTCTGCCTCTCCAGGATAAACTGCAATACCATAATTTAAAGGAACGTTAATTCTTTTCTTTAATCTTTCCAAAATGCTCTTTACGCCACATCTATTAGTACCTACCATCATAGCTAATAGCTTTCCGTCCTTGAATCTCGCGACCTTATCCTCAGGACCTCTGACCGTAGTCTTCATTGCCTCTTCTAAACTGGCTAGGTTTTCTTCGCTGTTATCCTTTTTCTTATTGATACTAAAAACAATCAATGCTAATTCCAGCTCAGCATACCTCGCCCTCTCTATAGCTCCATCAAGCAAAAAATTAAACTCATTATCTCTCTTGTAAATAGGCAATGTAAAGATAAACTTACTCCCTTTACCCTCTTCAGACTCGACCCATATATCACCCGCGTGATAATCTACAATTCTCTTGCAAATAGAAAGTCCAAGGCCAAGGCCTGTATGTTTACGCGTCATACTGGTATCCAATGGATTATATTCTTTAAAAAGCTCTGGTATAAGTTCTCTTGAAATCCCAATGCCTGTATCTTCTACGCTGACTCTTATGACTTCTTTCCCGTCGATATTTCCATTGGAACTAACTATTGTTATCTTGCCTTTTTCTCTATTAAACTTTATTGCATTCGATATAAGATGCTTTAATGCCTGGGCTATTCTCTTAGGGTCAAACCATGCCTGCTCAATGCCGTCGGAGAGTTCAATATTAAAATCTATTTTTTTCTTTTCTATATCCTCTTTAATCTCGACATACACATCATTTATGACTTTATTTATATCTGCCTTTTTTTTGTGCATTGTAATGCGTCCAGAATCCAGCTTGGAAAAATCCAGAACATCTACTACGAGTTTCGCCAGTCTATCTATATTTTTCTTTGCCATGCTTAAAAATTTCTTCTGATCATCGCCTATGGGCCCGGCAACTCCTTCCAGCACCAAAGAAATACTTTCTTTAATAGAAGTCAAAGGCGTACGCAATTCATGCGAGATTATTGAGACAAAATCCGACCTTATCTTTGAAAGCTTCTCAATGTCCTCATTCGCCCTCAAAAGCGCCTGTTTTAATTCCATAATCTGAACTTCTTGCTTCTTCATGACTATCCCATCTACCTAAGTTTACACTTTAACATTGTTGAAGTGTAAACTTAGGGATTATTTCAAGAGTCTCCTCTATCTTCCCCAAAAGCGCCTTTGGATCAAACGGTTTTGTAACATATGCGTCTGCGCCGACTTCTTCGCTTACCTTATGATCTTCGCCTATAGAATCTCGCAGCATAGTATATACAAACCAATACATCAGGATAATGACTATAAAGATAGTGGTAAAAATTGGCAAAAAAATAGAACGAAAAATCTTGCGTTTAATGCTGCTCTTGCCCACGATCCCCTCCAGCCTCGATACAATAAGCTATTTAGTGAGCTATATAACTACTAGTATATATATAAATACATACTAGTCAAATTTAAATTTACATAGTGTTAATCCATGCAGTGAAACGTAATCAGGAAGGGACTTAACTTTACATTTCAACAACGTTAAAGTGTAAAGTTAAGCAGAGGTGGATTTTTATATATTGTCTTTTGTGATCTTTATTATTTCTTCTCTCGATATCGGTTTCATGCAGAACATGGTATTGCCGCCAATGCCATGCTCGCCCCGCTCCAGTAAATTACCCAGCTTGGAGAGGAACCCGGATATGACGCAGATCTTCGCATCTTTATCAAGCTCTCTTAACTCCGCCAACAATTCCTTTCCGTCCTTATCGGGTAATGCCAGGTCTAAGAAAGTCAGATGAAATTTTCTTGATTTGAATAATTCCATCCCTTCCTTTGCATTTTTTGCAAAGTCAAGCTCATAGTCAAGATTGCCTAAAACAGCCTTAAAAGCCTCTCTGATTAATTTGTCGTCATCTATTATCAAAATTCTCTTTCTGCCACCCTCGCCGCCCAGAAGTTCTTCTGTCATCTTTAAAAGCGAGTCTTTGAATATAGGCTTGTGGACGATCTTGCTCACCGCCCCTTCTTTTATAAGCAGCATATACTCTGCCATCTTATCCTCTGTCATTGCAGTAACAATACAGACCTTTGCGTTTCTCTTTGCCTTCTTTATCGCCCTGAAGGTATCGAGTCCGCTCATGCCAGGCATGTGTATACCAAGATAAATCAGGTCATAATTAGCGCTTTTAATTTTTTCCAGACCACTCTCCCCGCTCAAGGACGTATCCACCTCATAACCTTCTTTTTCAAGGATACTTTTTACGCCGTTACATACTGTTTTGTCATCATCGATTATTAATATACGAGCCATATATGCCTCCTTATTTTGCGACAGGCAACGATATTATCACCTCTGTACCCTTATTCTCCTCTGAAACAATATCTATCTTTCCATTGTGCTGTTCTATGATATTTCTAACTATAGACATACCCATACCAAGGCCTTTACCAGCTGGTTTTGTTGTAAAGAATGGATCAAAGACTCTTTTCAGATTTTCCCTTTTAATGCCACAGCCTTCATCCTTTACCCTTATGTTTACCATGTCATTTTCTAGACAAGTAGAAATCTTAATTTTTTTTAATTTTGTTTTTAAAACTGCATCTTTTGCGTTCAATAAGATATTTACCAATACCTGCTGGATAGAATTTTTCGCAACCTCGACACACGGTAAATTTTCTCCAAGTTCTTTTACAAGCTCCACTTTTTTTAATTTATATTCATGCATGATTAGAGGGATAGTCGCATTTACTATCGGATTTATATTCTCTATTTTTAAAACAATCTTTTCTTTGCGCGAAAATACCAACAGCTTTGATATTACATTGGAAATCCTTTTGAGTCCGTCCACTATTTGCAATAAGGTTTTATACTCTTTTGTGCTTTTCTTTTTTTCCGAAAGAATTGTTTCTGTAAGTAGCATTGTACCCATTAGAGGATTATTCATCTCATGCGCCATACCTGCAGAAAGCGTGCCTAATGCTGCCATTTTTTCAGCCTGAATGAGTTGCTCCTCTGTCCTCTTTCGCTCTACGATTTCTTTATTAAGTCTCTCTATAGAGGTCGTTGTGTTTTTCAGGTCTTCTGTCATCTTGTTAAAAGACGACGCTAAAGCGCCTATTTCATCTCTTGATTTGATATCAACTTTTGTATCGATGTTACCCTTTCCTATCTTTACTGTTGCCTGTATCAATTTTCTTATTGGCTTTGAGATCGAATGCGAAATAAGAATGCCAACTAAAATAGCGAACAGGGTAACGGCAAACGAAATAACCTTCAGGATATTCTTGAGCCTTTCGACAGGCGCGAATATCTCTTTTATCTCGTGCTCAACGATCAAAATCCAGCCAAGCCCTTTAAAATCCTTAAAGCCCCCTGAACGAGCAAATGCAAATAATTCTTCTTCTTCGCCAGATTCAATATTAATAAAATAGCCTTCATCCTCTTTGATCTTCTCAGCATAGTCTTCATTAGAGACATCTCGCAAGAATTCGAAATCCCTCTTTTCTTTTGTAACATGGATCAACTTGCCGTCTTTATTTAGTAATTTAAAATACCTACTGTGATATTTTTCTGTTAACGCAACTGATGTTAATATATTGATAACTTCTTCTATATTTAAAACGATCTTCATGGCTCCGATAAAATTTCCATCCTTATCATCAATTCTAATCCCTATATCAGTCGAATAAACACCGGCGCTTTTGTCGTATTGAACATCACTAACATGCAAACCCTTCTCCATTGCCATCTGCCACCAATCTTCATCATCCTGCCTGTAGTCAGAAGTCTTTGCTGTCTGAGAAACATTTGCGCCATATTTATTTGTCACAAACGCCTCGGCAAAAACATAATACCCATACCTTTCTTTATAGAACTCCATTAACTCTCTTAATTCAGCTGATAATTCATTATCTATCAAATCCCGCATAAACTGCGTTACTGTCTCTTTAGGCGCAGAAATCCATTCTTCGTCCTGCTTAAAAATATACTCCTGTATATCGTCCAGTTTTTCAAAATCTTCATTTGATTCTGAAATAAATTTCTGCGTTGTTATGTGCTTAACATGATCTTGAAATAACTCTATCCTGCTATAAATATTTCTATCTATTTTATCCAGCGTTTCAACAGCCAGGGCTACAGAACTGCTGCCTATGCGTTCCTGCAAGGCCTCCTGGCTTATAATGATTGCGATATATCCCACAAGCGCAATTAACGCTGAAACCAATAAAAATCCCAATACCAGCTTTTGCCCTATCTTCATCTCTTTCTCCCCTAACTTTACATTTCAACAACGTTAAAGTGTAAAGTTAGGCATAACTATGCAGTTATACTGTATATCGACAGATTGCTTTTTCCCAGAGGCCCTGGGATTTTAAGATTATTTCGGTGAGTTCGCGGACTGCGCCTTTTCCGCCGTGTTTCTTGGTAATATAATGAGAGGTGTTTTTTACTTCTTCTGTTGCGTTCGGAGGCGCCACTGCGAACCCAGCTCTTTTTATTATAGGAAAGTCCAAAAGATCATCGCCCATGAAACAGACATCTTCGTCTTTTACGCGGAATTTCTTAAGGACCTTTTGATAGATCTTAAGCTTATAGTGATTCGAATATACTGCTGCGACGCGCATGTCGCGCGCGCGCTTCATAACCGCCTTTGTTTTTTTCGCAGTAATAATAACTGTTTTTATGCCGACTCTCCCAAGAAGATAGACGCCGAGTCCGTCATTGACATTGAAAAGTTTCAGTTCATCGCCAAAGTTGTCATAGACTATGCGACCGTCAGTGAGGACGCCATCTACATCGAGTATTAACAATTTTACTTTTTTTGCACGCTCTTCCATCATGTCACCACTAACTTTACATTTCAACAACGTTAAAGTGTAAAGTTACACCAGCCCTGCCTTCAGTAGATCCTGCACATCCACCAGGCCTATTGCGAGACCCTTTTCATCTACTATCGGGAGTTCATCTATTTTGTATTCACGTAAGATCCTAAGCGCCTCGACTGCAAGTCGGCCTTTTTTTAGAGACTTTGGATTTTTCGTCATTACATCTTTGACTTTTCTCCTCGAAAGGTCTGAACCTTCTTCAAGGTGGCGTCTTAAATCTCCGTCTGTAAAAACACCTTTTAATTTTCCTTTCGCGTCCACGACTGTCGCGCTCCCTGCCCTCGCAGCAGTGATCTTCAAAAGCACGCTCTTTACTTTCGCGTTCTCCTTTACAATAGGATTCTGCGCGCCTTTACGCATTATATCCTCTACTTTTAAAAGAAGGCGCTTCCCAAGATTGCCGCCAGGATGAAGAAATGCAAAGTCGGCGGTTTTGAACCCTTTCTTGTCTATAAGCGCGGCGCAAAGCGCATCTCCCATTGCGAGCATAGTGGTAGTGCTCGCCATAGGCGCAAGCCCCAGAGGACATGCCTCTTCCTTTATTGAAACATCAAGTGTAGTGTCGCTATTCTTTGCCAGGGTCGAGCGAGTATTGCCTGTTATGGCAATCAGTCTCGCGCCTATTTTCTTTATATTGGGGATGAGACGGACAATCTCTTCGGTTTCTCCGCTGTTTGAAATAGCTATCACGATATCCTGTTTTCTCACGCGTCCAAGATCCCCATGGATCGCTTCGGCTGAATGAAGCCATAAGCTCGGCGTTCCGGTAGAGGCGAGCGTCGCAGAGATCTTGCTGCCAATAATACCTGCCTTGCCCATGCCTGTTACGACCACCCGGCCTTTGCAAGAAAAAATAATGTTAATCGCCTTCTCAAAATCCTTGTTTATACGGGAAGATAGCCGCTTTATCGAGTCTGATTCGATTTTAAGTACCTGTCTGGCTCTTTTTTTCAACATAATAAAAAATCCTTGGATTCCCGCTTACGCGGGAATGACGCTTTAAGTATACATTTTAACAATGTTAAAGTGTATACTTAAGCTATAACTGCATCTATTTCCTTTGCATCTTTCAACAATTTCTCTAGTATATCGAGCGTGATCATGTTTGGCCCGTCGCAGGATGCCTTGTCAGGATCCTTGTGCACCTCGAGGAACAAACCGTCGCAACCCATCGCTACTGCTGCGCGCGAAAGCCCTATGACGAATTTTCGTTCACCGCCGGAAGCCGCACCCTCGCCGCCCGGAAGCTGGACACTGTGCGTCGCATCGTAAATAACAGGATAGCCGTATTCGGACAGGATCTGCAGAGAGCGCAAGTCGCTCACTAGATTATTATAGCCAAACACTGTGCCGCGCTCGGTAATGATAATATTTTTATTGCCCGTAGATTCTACCTTTTCTATTACGTTCTTTATATCCCATGGCGCCAAGAACTGCCCTTTCTTTATATTTACGACTTTAGCTGTTTTTGAAACCTCAGTTACGAAATCAGTCTGCCTGCATAAAAACGCCGGGATCTGAATGACATCCAAGACCTTTTTTGCCTTGTCCAGCTCAGTCCTGCAATGAACATCGCTCAAAATAGGCACACTGAGATCCTTTTTTATCTTTGCCAATATCTCCAAGCCCTCATCGATGCCAGGCCCTCTGTAGGATTTAACGCTAGATCGATTTGCCTTGTCATAGCTTGATTTAAAAATAAAACCCACGCCTTCTTTTCCGCAGATCTCCTTTATGGCCTTTGCATGGTCTATAGCGTGTTTTTCATTTTCTATCACACATGGCCCAGCGACCAAAACGAGCGGATTCTTGCCACCAATCTTTACATCCTTTACTTTGATCTCTTTTGTCACTTTATACATCCTTATTGCTTAAGTATACACTTTAACATTGTTGAAATGTATACTTAGTTTACAGAAAACTCAGCTGCTTCGAACCTTTTACTAATTCAGTCGCCCTCACTAAATCCTCAGGAGTGTCAATGCCCACTGTGTCGTGCTTTGTCTCTATTATCTTTATTTTATAGCCATTCTCCAGCACCCTGAGCTGTTCAAGCTTTTCTATTTTTTCTAACGGAGATTGGGGTAAACTCTTAAATGTAAGAAGAAAATCCTTGGTATATGCGTAGAGACCGATGTGTTTATAGTGATTTTTCATCCTGTGACCGTTGGTCGTTGATCTAGGCTTATATGGTATGACAGAACGCGAAAAATACATGGCAAAACCTTTTCTGTCCATGATAACCTTTACTATATTCTTATCAAAAAGTTCATATTCGTCTTTTATCTTGTGACAGAGGGTCGCCATCTCTATATCTTTATTTTTCTGAATCGGACTCACGACATCATCTATCATGGACGGGTGGATCAAGGGCTCGTCTGCCTGGATATTGACAACGATATCCGCGTCTATCGAGGCAACTGCTTCTGTCAGGCGATCTGAGCCGCTCTTGTGAGCCTTCGACGTATACACGACCTTCGCGCCAAAGCCTTTCGCGGCGTTATAAATGCGCTTGTCGTCTGTCGCTATTATCAGGTCTGTGATGGTTTTGGACTTCCGTGCGTTTTCCCATGTATGCTGCATCACTGGCTTGCCGCAAAAGTCTGCGAGAAGCTTGCCTTCGAATCTCGTTGCGCCGTACCTGGCTGGTATAATTCCTATTGCTTCCATTTTCCCTCTCTAACTTTACACTTTAACATTGTTGAAATGTAAAGTTAAACGCGGCGCATGGCGCGCGTCAATTCTTCTTGTGTCACCACAGCGATACCCACCTTGCCTACGACAATGCCCGCGGCAAAGTTGGATATGTGAGCGGCCTCTGTCATGCTCGCGCCTGCTGCGAGCGCCAGCGTGAAAGCGCCGATTACTGTATCGCCTGCGCCTGAAACGTCAAAGACATCCTGCGCGACTGTGGGAATACATGTAATGCGGCCGCTCTTCTCGAAAAGCTGCATGCCGTTCTCGCCCAATGTCATAAGCGCGGCTTCGCATTTCAGCCTGTTGAGAAGCGCCTTGCCGATCTTAACAAGACTGCTCTCGTCTTTTATCTTCATGCCTACTGCATTTGCCGCCTCGTGATGGTTAGGCGTGATCGCGGTCACTCCTTTATAATAATGAAAATGCTCTTCTTTCGGATCGACTGTCACTATTTTTTTATGGCGCTTCGCCAGCCTCAAGACATCCTGCAAAACCCTGGGCGCGATAACGCCTTTGCCGTAATCCTCTATAATGATAGCGTCTATATCGTCAATCACCTCTTTAACATAGTCAATGATCTGATCTACCGCTCCGCCGCTCAATTCGCCTGAATTCTCCCTGTCGATCCTTACCACCTGCTGATGATGAGCTATGACTCTTGTCTTGAGCGTGGTAGGCCGTTCGCCATCCAGCACTATGCCAGCCACGTTCAGGCCTTTTTTCTCGAGCTCGCCCTTGAGAATGCGGCCTCTCTCGTCAATGCCAACCACGCCTGCCATGTGCACCGTGGCCCCGAGCGCGTGTATATTATTAGCTACGTTTGCAGCGCCGCCCGGCATAAAAGACTCTGACCGCACCCGCACAACAGGCACAGGCGCTTCCGGTGAAATCCTCGAGACATTGCCCCATAAAAATTCGTCCAGCATCAGATCGCCTATTACCAGGATCTTCGCATTACGAAATTTCGATATTATCTTTTTAAACCTGTCTCTTTTTTTCATAGTTTTTCTATCACAGCCTGCGCTAAAAGCGGCACCATTATCTCGTGATGCCCGATGATCGTATAACCTGCTCCGCCTGACTTCACAGGCCGCTTCACTACATTTTGATGCGGCCTATAATGCGCTATCATGTCAAAATTACAAGCTGTGAAATTTCTTACCTTGTGACCCAAATTTCTCGCCACATTGATTGCCTTTAAAAAAACCTCTGGCAGAATAACCGAAGATCCTATGTTCAAAACAACTCCTCCGTCGCCAAGCTCTGATACGACCTCTACGAAATTATGAAAATCCCTCAGCGACGCTTCTCCCAGATTCGCACCGTCGCAGCTTGGATGCTGATGAATGATATCAGTTCCTATCGCAATGTGCACAGTCGCAGGCACGCGCTTCTTCATGCAATTGTACAAAAGGCTAAGATCTCTAAAGCGCAATTTTTCTTCCTCTGTCACATGGCCAATCGCCTCGCCAGCTCCAATGTTCCTCTCGACTGCCTCGCCTAAAGCTCCGTTTAAATAGAGCGCAGTCTCGTTCGCCATTCCGAAACTCCCATCCTCAAGGGCCTCTTCAACGTCTTCCGATGTCTTACCGATCAAAGCGATCTCAAAGTCGTGGATCGCACCCGAACCATTAAGCGCGATCGCAGTAATCACATCTTTTTTTATCAACTCTATTATAACAGGATTCAGGCCACATTTTATCACGTGAGAACCCATCATCGCTACAACAGGTTTCTTCTTCTTGCGTGCTGAAATTATCGCGTCGACTACCTGTCTAAAACTCGTTCCGCAAAGTATGTTAGGAAGGGAATTATAAAAATCAGAAAAACCAGCGCCCCTGGAGGGGGCTTTTGCAAAATCCTGCTGCCTGACCTTGCTTTTTCTCTTTGAGATCGGGTAGGTCTTAAGTTTGGCTAGATCTACTTCTAATCTGTCTTTAGGCATAGTGTATTTTATCACTCCTCACTTTCGCTGTCAAGATACTCGATTTTCTGAAGCGTGATCTTAACAGTCCCGACAAAAGGTATGCCACTCGTTATCATTAATAGAGGGACCCTTTTCTCGTCGGCTGAAAACCACATCGTGGCCTTTGCTTTTCTTTTTAGCTTGCCCTGAAACCAAGGTAAAGGCTCCACCATAAACGCTTCCCACTCACCGACATTTTTTATAGCGACAATTCCTTTTTTATGGACCTTTGTCTCCAGGAGATAATTTTTTTCGTCAGCGTTCATATCCGCATACATAGATCTCTTTACCTGCGCATCCTGTAATCTAAAATAAAACATGCAGCTCAGAGGATCCTGGACGCCTTTTGGTATATCGAATTCTTTCTTCTCATGACTGAGTCTCGAAAAGTAAACAGCCTTTCCTTTTTGCTGATAAAAATCTATATATTCATCTGACCTGTAACCACCCTCTCTCTGTTGTTTTTCGAACCGCACAGGATGCAATCTTTCCACGTCAATATAAGTCGATATCCTGTCTTCGACCTTGTATAGTTTTGATATTATTGGTGTGCTTTCCGCGACAGCAAGCACGTGGTAGACCTTTCGGCCGTTTCTCTCTGTGATCCCTTTCACGGTCAAAGTCGCGATGCCGACGCCCATGCCAAGCCATTCTGCTTTATAGGTAAGTTTTTCTCCGACCTGAAGTCTTTTCAGCGGCGCTGCTATTTTGACTTCCTCGCCCTTTCTCAGTCCACGCAATTTCGCGCCAACGCCACAGCCAGACATAGACACAAATGCCGCCATCAACAATATTACTAAAAATCTCTTCAACCCATCTCCTCTAACTTTACATTTTAACAATGTTAAAATGTAAAGTTAAGCAATTCTTTCGCCTTCTCCACGATCTCTTCAACGCTCACAGAGCTAATGCACAGAAAGGATTTTTTGCAATTATGCGCGAGGCACTCCGCGCATCCGACATCTTTATGCGCAACCCTTGTCTTCTTGCCAAGAGGCGCCCACCTGCCGGGATTAAGGCCTTTTTTATTCCTGCTGAATATTGATATGACAGGCGCTCCAACAGCGCACGCTATATGGACAGGCCCGGAATCATTGGAAATAAATAAACTGGCCCGTTTTAATAACGCTGCTAATTCACCCAGCGATGTCTGCCCGCATAAAGACACGGGCTTATTCTTCATTGATCTTATTGCCTCCTCGCCTATATCCGCCTGCTCAGGGCTGCAAACGAAAACAACCCCCACGCCAAATTTATCGATTAAAATATCCGCAAGCCCTGCAAATTTTTCTTTCGGCCACATCTTTGAAATATCGCTCGCGCCCGGGTGAAGCACTGCAAACTTCTTCGCCCCCAACCCAGACTCGCGCAGCAGCTTATCCACGCTTTCCTCATCTTTCTTCCTTACAGTCATCGCCAGCGGCGAGGCCTCTGCCTTGATCCCGGCGCGCCTCAATACATCGAGAGAATACTCGATCTCGTGTTTCTCTCCTAGCCGCTTTTTGTATTCCAGCTTATCCGTCAAAAGAAAATCCATTTTACCTCTTGCGTATCCAACTCTCCTCGCTATCCCGGCCAGAAAACACACCAGATTAACCCTGACTGTGCCATGCAGAATAAACGCAATATCAAATTTTTTCTTTCTCAGGCGCATGGCGAAATCAAGCGTGCCAAGAAAACTTTTATGCCTGGCCTTCTTGTCGTACAAAATTATTTCGTTGAGATGAGGATTACCTTTTACTATCTCCTGGGTCTCTGGCGAAACCATCATTGCGATGTAGGCCTGCGGAAACGCCTTTCTTGCAGCTGTAATCGCAGGAGTGGAGAGCACCACATCCCCGATCCTATCTGTCCTCACAATAAGTACTTTACCAGCCATATTTTTTCTCTAAGTATACACTTTAACATTGTTGAAATGTAAAGTTAAGTATACATTTTAACAATGTTAAAGTGTAAAGTTAACCCTTGGTCAACCTGTGCACAGCACTCGCTACTTCTTCTGCGCTGATCCCACTCATGCATTCACGATCAAGTCTACACGTAGCTTTTTTACATGGGGCGCATTTAAGATTTTTTTTAATAACAATATGACCTTTGCCCGCAGGCCCGTATTCTTCTGAATCCGTAGGGCCAAAGAGCGCGACAACCTTTACTCCTAAATCAGATGCTATATGCATGCTGGCATTGTCGCAAGTCAAAAGAACCCTCATTCGCTCCACCAATGCGAACAGCTCGCCTAAGTTAGTCTTTCCCGTAAGGTCAATAAGATTATTATCACCTATTGCATCGACTATTTTTTTTGAGACTCTGCCCTGCTGAGAAACCTCTCCTATCAATACCACCTTATGATTTTTATGCTTCAAGATCTCTTTTATGACTTCTATAAATCTCTCCACCGGCCACTCCTTTAACTGGCTAAGGCAGGCAGGGCTAACGCCTATAAAAACATCGCCTTCTTTAAATCCCGCTTTCTCGAGCAACTCTCCTACAGCTTCCCTGTCTTTCGCGTCAACGTAAATATTCCTGCGCACATTATATTTTATATCCAGACCTTTCAGCCTGTTCAGGTGGATTAATTTTTTGTGTTTCGCGCTGCCTCTTGCGGAAATTAAACTGCTCCTGTATTTAGCTCCTATCAAAAGCGGGACCATGCTCGTCTTCATGTCCACTACCAGATCATATTTTTCTCTTTTTAGTTTCTTTATAAAATCTAATTTATCTCCAAGCGCACTATGTTTATCGTATACGTAAACATTTCTGACTCCGGGATCTTTTGTAAATATGTCTTTTGGGCGCGGCCCCGCTGCGACATCCAGCTCTGCATTCGGAAAATTATCCTTTAGCGCCGAAAGCACCGGCAACGTTAAGATCACATCGCCGATATTGCTGAGTGTTACAAAAAGGATCTTATGGATATTTTTCAATCTCACGACATTGCCCCTAAAACATCTCCTACGCTTATGGACACCATGCACCTGTTGTCTTTGCATGACAGTTTATAGCAAGGTATTTCGCAATCAACGCTCTTGCGCAAAATCTTATAGCGGCCATCTCCGTAAGGTCCTGTTACTTCCGGAGAAGTCGGACCAAATAAAGCAACGACGGGCGTCTTTACTGCCACGGCGATATGCATTGGACCGGAATCATTTGAGACAACCCGCTTGGCCTTTTCAAAAACTGAGCCCAATGTCTTAAGATCTGTCTTGCCGCATAATAATGCTGGCTTGTTCTTCATGGACCCGGAGATTTTCTTGCACAGGCCGATATCCTTTTTCGCGCCCGTCAAAATAATCTTTGACCTGAGTCTTGTAAAAATCTCATCCCCGAGTTTCGCAAAATTTTCAGCAGGCCATCTCTTAAGATCCCAGTTTCCTCCAGGATTTATCGCTGTAAAATCTCCACCGGCCTCTATCCCCTCATCTCTCAAAATCGCATTTGCCCTTTCCTTGTCCTTTTCGGAAATAAAAAATTCGTAATTCTTATTTTTCACATCGATGCCCACGGCCTTTGCCAGGCCTAAGAAATATTCCACCTTGTGCGTGGTTTTTTCAGGAGCAGGCACTCTCACGGTAAGAAGGAAACCCGACCTTTTATTATCATATCCGATCCGCGTCTGTATTTTAGACAGAAAAAGCAACATCGTTCTGCTAAGGGACCTGCGCAGAATAAAAGCTGTGTCAAATTTCCCGGACTTTAACCGCGAGACCAGAGAAAACTTATCCAGTAAATGCTTTTCATTGTACAGCACGATGTCGTTTATATGAGGGTTTCCCGTTAAAACCTCCTGACACCTCGGGTGCGTAAGGACCGCGATATAAGCTCCTGGATTGCCCTCTCTTATCGCCCTTATAAAAGGAGTAACGAAAAGCGTATCCCCCAGCCAATTTACATTCACAATCAATATCCGCTTCATCAACCACCCCGCCTAACTTTACATTTCAACAACGTTAAAGTGTAAACTTAGAGCTTTGTTTCCAAAAGGTCCTTATAAATTGCCTCTACCCTGTCTGCCATGCCATTGATAGAAAATTTTTGTATAACAAGCTCTCTCCCTGTCTGAGACATCTTCTTGTAAAGTTCCTTGTCCTTTAATAACTTCAATGTCGGCTCGACCAAAAGTTTAGGCCTCGATGGCTCTACAAGAAATCCATTCACTCCGTCTTTGACAATACTGGCCACTCCTCCGACGTTCGTAGCCACAACAGGCTTTCCAGAAGCAAACGCCTCCAGCGGCGCAATGCCCAGGCCCTCCCTCCTTCTGGGAGTAAACATAAAGACGTCCATAATAGACAAAACAGCGGCTGTGTTTATCTGCGATTTGACAAATATCACATTGTCTTCCAGATCGAGACGCTGCGTCAAATCCACCATCTTGGTCCGCTCTTTACCGTCTCCGACAAACAAAAGCTGCACGTTCGGCTTGTGTTTTAAAATTTCATAAAGCGCGTATAAAAGCACGTCGTGTCCCTTGTCAGGCGTAAACCGGGCCATTGTCCCGATAATATTATGATCCTTCCTCACGCCAAATCTATCTTTCAGGCTATCTCTTTCCTCTTCCGAATAATCCTTTATAAATTTTTTCACATCTATGCCGTTATATATCAAAGAAACCTTGTCCTCGCCAACACGAAAATCCTTTATAAGATGCTCGCGCACTGCGTCGCTTATCGCAATCACGCGGCTGCCCCATGCCGGCAAAAGTGACCTGCCTAAATTCGGCCTGAAAAAACCGTGACAAGTTGTTACGACCTTTTTCTTGCTCAGCTTTGACGCAAAAAACGCTATAACCTGCGTCACCCTTGTCTGCGCGTGAATAATATCTATGCCCAATCTTCTTATTATCTTATTGATCTCAAAAACAGCCCTGATCATTTTTGGGCTCAATTCAGACTTTGTCATCAGGTCAAGCTGTATATGCGATATACCGGCTTCTGTTAATTTTGGAGCCAAGACCCCTCCGCTCGAGACAACAAACACCTCTTTTCCCTTTGCCTTAAGCGCCTTTGCCAGAGAAACAGTATAAGTGCTGATGCCTCCGATATTGAGATGAGTCGTAATAATTAAAACCTTCATATCCCTCTGCTAACTTTACATTTTAACATTGTTGAAATGTAAAGTTAGGGTTTGATCCTTTCCATTACCAGTTTAAATACCTCGTTCACGCCAATGCCCTCCATGCATCTGATTTCCTTGCAATTGGCCTTATAACACGGAGAACAACTAAGTTCTTTTTTCACGACCGCACCCTTGTCTGTAGGCTCAAAATGCCTTCTTGGATCAGTCGGCCCGAAAAGCGCTATAAAATTCGCGCCCATGCTTGAGGCAATATGCATGGGAGCGCTGTCACTCGTAACATAAACCTTGCATCTTTTTATCAATGCAGCCAGCTGCGTGACCGTTGTCCTACCTGCTGCATTTATCACTTTATTATTGGTCATCTTCGCGAGGCTCGTCGCCAGATCCATCTCTTTTTCAGAAGCAGTGATCACAACCCTGATATGCTTTGAAGCCAGCATATCCAAAAGTCTCGCAAAACACTTTAGCGGCCACCTCTTGGTCCTCCAGCTGCCTCCGATATTAACGCCTGCCAGGATCTGATTCTCTCTCACCCATTCGCTTCTCAATAAATCCTCGACATACGCATAATCCTTTGCAGTCGGCCAGATCTCAAGACGCCTGGACAGCCCCACTGTATTAATGCCTGCCCTCTTCAGCACCCTGAACTGTTCTTCGATAGGCCCTGCCCCAATATTCAGATATCTCAGCCTATTGTTTAACAAAAACCCCATCTTGCCATTGCTGTAACCAAATCTCCCCTGGACAGCCCCAAGCCATGCAATAAGATGACTCTTTCGATTATTTTGCAGATCTATAGACATATCAAAAGCCTTTTGTCTTATGTAGGAACTTTTTCGCCATAACCCTCTTAAACCCACGTCTGTTCTTTTTCTATCATAAATTATAATATCGTCTATGTAAGGACATTTTTTCAACACAAGCCGCGATTCCGTTCCCACCAGAACGCTTATGTACGCTTTTGGAAAACTATTACGGATAGCCCTGAGGCTGGGCACAGCGAGTATAACATCGCCTATGGCGCCTATTTTTATAACCAGGATCCTTTTTTTGCTTAACGACTCCTCGTAAACCTTTACAGTATTCTCTGTCATCCGGTCAAGGCCATATTCTTTCTCGACCTTTTTCCTCGCCCCGATAGCAAAGTTTTTCGCCAGCTCCCTGTCCTTTAATAATCTTATTATGGAGTTGACCAGCTCCATGATATCGCCGGGTTTTACCAATAGGCCTGTCTTTTCATTTTCAACAATGTCCACTGCGCCGCCAATGCGAGTCGCTATGACAGGTACGCCGCTCGCGCCCGCCTCGATGATAACACGGCCAAACGCCTCCTGCCCCACAGAAGGGAGCACTAAGAGATCAAGTTCAGACATTATCTTGGGAATATCACCCCGCGAACCCAAGAACTCTACAAATCTTTCTATGTCGAGCTTCTTGATCAATGCCTTAAGTTCTTCCCTGTATTCTGGCTTGCCCTCAGGGGCATCGCCTACCACCCAGATCTTTGCTTTTGGAAAAATCCGAACCACCCTAGCGATCGCCTGTAGAAAAAACGCATGACCCTTTATCGGCGTGATCCTTCCGACAATACCTATTCTATATTCTGCTTTATGGCGCGAGGGCTCTATCTGCTTAAATCTAAATCTACTGAGATCGACCCCTCTCGGGATAAACTTTATTCTCTCGTGAGGAACCCCAAAATCCTCTATCATATGCCTGCCAATTACACTGGAAGCGACAATTACAAACCTGCCCCACCCCATTACCCTGCTTAAAGCGTGGGTCGAGTAATAGCCGTGCGCCGTGGTAATAAAATTGGCTTTTGTGCGCCTGGTGGCAAAAAAAGCAATGAGAGCCGGCACTCGGGAACGCGCGTGCACTATATCTATTTTCTCCTCTTTTATGATATGCTCTAATTTTTTGACCATCTTAAGCGCAGTAAAAAATGATTTCTTGTGCACGGGCAGCTTTATATGTCTTGCGTTAACGCCCATCAGCTCTTTCACTAACCTGCCCCCGTTAGATATAACGATAGTTTTATGCCCTCTTTTGACTAATTCCCTGGCAAGGTCAACCGTGCCTGTCTCTACGCCGCCCACATCCAGTCTTGGAATAACCTGTAATATATTCATATGCCCGCTTAACTTTACATTTCAACGTTGTTGAAATGTAAAGTTACGTAAGTTTACACTTTAACAATGTTAAAATGTAAAGTTAGATCATACCTTCCAGTCTTTTTATTATCTTCTCTCTATCGCCCAATTTTTTTATTGGCGGATGTTGCGTCAAAAGCGTTTTTATGACATTGTAAATATCGCCGGCTGCGGCAGTTTTTATAAAACCCTGCGTTTCCAGATTTTTAATATTCTTGGCGTACTTCCCCTGACAGGTTCCAAAAACCACCACATATCTCCCTGAACTCACTGCCTCTGATATCATAGAGATGGACTCGGGCGAAACAATCACGACCTCGCTCCGGCTCAGTATCTCCTGCATCGCGCCGGCTCTATTCTTCTCATTGGCTATCACTATAAGCTTGCACTTCTTGTTATTGCTTAATCTATCTTTTACTGATCTATCTATCTCGATCGAAGTCCTTCTTGAAGTTGTAGCAAATATATCGCAATCTATTTCACCTGATATCTTCAAAACAGCGTCTATTGTCTTTTCAACAGTATCTTTCTGCAATTTAAAATTCTTAGCGTCTCCGCCTATAAGAAGCCCTATCCCCTTTGACTTTAAGCCTTCGTCCTTCAGCCTGCTAGGGGCTGCCTCTGTAATCAATATGCTTGGTCGACTCTTTTGAGGTGCGTCATGCCTCGGAAGAATAATAAGATCGAACTTTTTACTCCTCCCTAATCCAGGCTTCATAATAGCAATGGCCTTGGCGTTGTTTTCATATTTTAAAAAACTATTCACGCCTGCAGTAGAAGCGCCGCAGGAAATAACTATGTCTGCATATTTATTTTTAATCCGGTCAAACGTATCTTTCTTTAAACAGAACTTCACGCATCTCAAACACCCCTGACATCTCTTTCCCGCAAAAACGCTCGCCAGGTCCAGAAAGATCTTCATCAGCCTGTTCTTAAAATTTATTTCCACTACCTCGATCTTAACAATAGGTTTTTCCTCTATACCCCTGGCCTTAAGCCTGGAGCCCAGCGCCTCTTTGACCATCTCAGACACTGCCATTGCCTGATTAAGGTGTCCGGGTTTCCCGTCGCTCAAAACCAGCACTGTGCGCTGAGGCGTGCTCTTCCATCTTTTATGCGACCACAGCCACTGGTCTGGGAATTTCTTTATGTAATCTTCCATTATCCGTGAAATAGCTTCTAAATTCTCCTTCACATCTTTGTCTTTTTCTCCCGTACCAATAAGTTCTAACGACTCATTTATCTCGACCAGATGCTTGCTGTTCCCAATGCGTCTTATAAACGAAGGAAGAGTCTTAGCGCCTGTTTTAAGAGCGAAGACCACGGCACCTGGAGCAAAAGAAGCAGGCCTGTTCAGAAAATTCACAAACACGCCATTGGCGCCAGCGTCCTGATCTCCGAGCATAGCTATCATTCCATTATCTTTAAGAGTCTTTATTATCCCCCGAATAGAAAACCCTTTCATGACGACCCTGCATCCTGTCATCTCTCGATTCTTGTTTAAGATATCGTTCAGCCTGCTATATTTTTGCTCTCTGGCAAAAACGCTCATTGCATAGCCTCTGGAACTTACGGCAAGAGAGGCTATTTCCCAATTGCCAAAATGCGCGGTCAAAAATATCAACCCTTTTCCCCTTTTAATCGCCCCGTCAATATTCTTAACGCCTTTTATCTCCACATATTTATCCAAATACCGTTTCCTCATCGTAGAAAACTTGAGCAGCTCCATCACGCTCATGCCAAGATTCTCGTAATGAGCCCTTAAAATCTTTTTTATCTCAACTGCACCTTTTTCGGGAAATGCTGATTTTAAATTTGCGTACGCGATCGCGCGCCTTTTTGAATTTGCAAAACAGACAAGATCACCCGCCCGCCTGCCTATCCACAGCGCAAGTCCCAAAGGAACGCAGGACAAGATAAGACTAAGCGCCTTAACTATTATAAATCCCAAAAAGTCTATCGTAGAATCTTTGCTCATTTTCTATAATTTTTAAGTTAATGCGAAGAACTATGGTCTCTGCATTGCGTATCCCGTATTCAGCATTCTGCAACCTGACTGCATCTTTCTCAGTGGTAATTATTATATCGATCGAGTTCTTGGCGCAATATTCCTCTATACGTCTTAACTCGCTCGCCTTGTACCAATGGTGATCTCGGAATCTAAAGTGTTTCTTGAATCTAATACCGATGCTTAAAATCGTCTTCTCGTATGCTTGAGGATTGCCGATTGCTGAGAGAAGAGCTATTTTTTTACCTTTTAGAGCTTCCATATCCACAAGCTGCTCGCTTGATAGTTTATAAAAATCTTCGGCCTTGTGGATAGACTTTGCAATCAGTGCGTCCGGATTTACATTCTTTAATTTTAGCTCTAATCTATTCAAGGTCTTTGGATTCTTAACCAAGTCCACTTTTGTCATTAAAAATACATCCGCTCTTTTGAGCGCTGATAAACGCTCGCGCTTCGACCCAGAAGGTATCAGGAGACCATTGCCAAAAGGATTCGTCGCATCGATACATACTATATCCAGGTCTCTCTTTAAGCGCCTGTGCTGGAAGCCATCATCCAGCAAAATAGTATCAGCGGAATATTTTGCCAGAGCTTCCTTGCCGCTTTTTATTCTGTTCTTCCCGATTATAACAGGTACTCCCCCGGCCAATCTTGAAAGCAGCGCCGGCTCGTCTTTCCCATATCCCCTTATAAGTATCGCCGGCTTCAATCCCCTCTTCAGAAGCGCATCTTTTATTAACAAAACTGCCGGCGTCTTTCCGGTCCCGCCCCAGGTAATATTGCCTACGCTTATGACCTTGGCGCCGAGCTTATGTTCTTTGAAAATATGGAATTTGTATAAAAAATCTCGTATAAAAATAAGCAAAAGATAAATAAAAGAAAACGGTATAAGCAAAAACCTCATGATGCTCCCCTGCTAACTTTACATTTCAACAACGTTAAAGTGTAAAGTTAACGCGGCTCAAAAAACACCGGCTAGTATTAAAAGAGTCACAAAAACAAGAGATATTGCAGTCAATATCGTCGCGGAAGAAAGCCATGTCTTTATGTCAATAGGGCTTCTGGATTTTTTACTTATCGATATACCTAGTATGCTCGCCGCATGGCCCAATGGGAACCCATTGGCACCAAACCCTACACCCAGAGCAAGTATCCACCAGAGACTATCACCGTTTATACCAAGTCCTGTTAATGTCTTCATAATAGGAATCATTAGCATTGTAAAAGGTACAGCCCCTATAATTGATGAACAAATACCCGTTACCCACAAAAGCAATATTTTATAAAGCGTTAAATTAACGCCTGCAAGCACAGCTGTCTTTTTTGCGAACATAGCTAAAAGGCCTGTCTCCTGCAATCCTCCGACTATAACAAAAAAACATGCAAAAAATGCCAGGAGCGTCCATTCAACATCATGAAGCACCTCTTCAGGATTCGGCCTCAATAATAAAAACGCGAGTCCTGCGCCAATCAGCGCTATAAATGACGGATACAGATGAAGCTGCTCGTGAAAGAAAAAAAGCGCAAAGGTCACACCTAAAGCCAATAAACATTTCATCATTCCCCTGGGATCTCGTATGGCCTTCTTTGCGTCAATGTTTAATACTGCCTGTAAATTTCTGCTCTTATCAGACAGCTGTTTCCTGTAAATATATTTGAGGGCAAATATTGAAATAAATATGACCGCGACTGTTGTCGGAAAAAGGTTTCTTAGAAAATCATTGAAGCTAAACCCTGCTGCAGAGCCAATAAATATATTAGGGGGATCTCCTACCAGCGTCGCAACTCCACCTATTATTGAAAGCAATATCTCTGCCATTAGTATAGGCAGAGGATTGATCCCGAGTATATCGCACACAAGAATCGATATCGGTATGATTATAACAATCGTGGTCACGTTGTCCACGAGCATCGAGAGAAAAGCCGTAGTAACGCCCAATATAGCCATAAGCATCCATGGCTTGCCTTTGGAAAGCTTTGCCAAACTTATGGCAATATATGTAAAAAAACCTGTCCTTTTAAGAATAGAGGCAATGACCATCATGCCAAAAAGAAGGCCGAGCGTATTAAAGTCTATTGCCATCAAAGCCTTTTTTTGCGAATAAAAACCCAGGATCTGGCCAACTACGATCATCAGAAGCGCGCCTGAAGAAATAGCAATGAGCTTATCTATCTTCTCCGTGACAATAAAGTAAAGTGCTCCGGCAAGTATTGCTGAAGCTATAAGACCGCTTAACATATCTTAACCCTCATCCTCAAAAAAGGCCTTGCATATGTCGCCTCTTGTAATTATACCTTTCAGAATACCCTTGTCTTCCACGAGTACCCTGCGAACATTAGACCTTTTCATCATGGCCACCACTTTCAGAAGAGAGGCATCCTCCTCAATAGCCACTGCGCCCTTTTTCATAATGTCTTCTGCTATAAAAAGCTCAAACATCGGCAAAGACTCAAACTCCTCATCCAATACGCCAAAATCATCTATAAACATTATATTTTCTCCCAGCATATCAAAATAATCCGGCAAAAATACAGCCAGTATCTCAGCCTTTGTGATCATGCCAAGGATCTTATTATCCTTGTCCACCACAGGTATGCCGCCGTAACGCGTCTTTTTAAAAATAAGATATATCTCACGCATACCCGTAGAGGGCGAAACAGTGACCACATCCTTTGACATTACATCTTTGGCTTTCATCTAGCCTCCATATATATGCTATAACTATATATATTATCGCAACTCTGCATTTTTGACAACACCTAACTTTACACTTCAACAACGTTAAAGTGTAAAGTTAGCGGTTATATTATCTTGTGGATCAGAGAAACGGTGCGCTGGCTTGAGCCTGAATTTCTGTTTATGGTCTCTCTGGCCTTCAGGCCAAGTTCTTTTCTCTCTTTTGGATTGACAATAAGTGACCTTATAGCGGATTCAAGCTCTTCCCTGCCCTCTACCTGGATGACAGCGCTGTCCTCAAGGAAGGATTTCACTACGTCTTGAAAATTCGATGTAAACTTTCCGAATATTATGGGCTTTGCGAGACTAGCCGGCTCAATAGGATTCTGTCCGCCTTTTTTTACAAGGCTTCCGCCCACAAATACAATGTCAGAGGCAGAATAGATAGTCTTTAAGTCGCCGATTGTGTCGAGAACGAATACTCGTGAAACGTCGTTCGTGAAGCGCGAAGCGTCAGTCTTTTCAATATCAGAATATCTAAGTGGCCCTAGCCCGCGTTTCATTAAAAGTTGCTCTACTTCCTGCGTACGTTCTATATGACGAGGCGCGATTAAAAGCCGGAGGTTATTATGCTCTCGCTGTAACCCTGAATAACAATCCAAGATCTGCTCTTCCTCTCCCCTGTGCGTTGAACCTGCTATCAGCAAAATATCTTTGTCATAGATCTTAAGCTTTTCTCTTATCTCCCGTCCCTTAGATAGAGTCTCGGGCAATGACAGGTCAAATTTTAAATTGCCGACAACGAAGACTCTATCTTTTGGTGCCCCAAGACCCAATATCCTCTCCGCGTCTCGCTCTGACTGCATCAATATGAGTGAAAATTTATCCAAGACTCCGGAAATAGCGAATTTGATCTTCTTGTATCCCGAATAAGATCTGCCTGAGATCCTGCCATTCGTAAGGACGATTTTCGCATTGGCTCTATAAAGAGAATGTATAAGATTCGGCCAGAGCTCAGTCTCGAGACATAAAAATAATTCCGGTTTAATGATCCCTACGACCCTGTTTACTATGAAGCTCAGGTCAAACGGAAGATAAAAGACTTCTTCGTCGCCCGTAGCGATCGTTCTCGCGACCTTATTACCGGTGTGCGTGACAGTCGAAAACAAAAGCGTGTGCGAAGGAAACCCTTTTCTCAGAAGAGGCGCAAGAATACTGGCGGTCTTAATTTCCCCTACACTGACCGCGTGTATCCATATTATCTTGCCTCTTGAAGACACAGACTTAATCCGGTCGGACAAAAAACCGAGTTTATTCCCCAGTCCATACCTATAGCGCTTTGTCATTATAAGATAGGGAATATACACTATGCCAAAAATTATAAAAACTAAATTATATAAAACTCTCATATCATGACAACTTTACACTTCAACAACGTTAAAGTGTAAAGTTAGCGTTTATTCGTAATACGTAGCACAAGAAGTTTCGGATTCCCAGATAGAAATCGATTTTACAGACAGGCCTTTCTTTCTAATGGAAGCCTTAAGCCTTTCATATATATATTTTGCGATATTTTCCGCAGAAGGATTTTTCTTCTTAAAGGCATTTAATTTATTAAGATACGCGTGGTCTACTTTTTTAAGAACATTCTTCACCTTGGATTTTAATATTTTAAAATCCACTGCCATTCCTATCTTGTCCAGCTTGTCGGTCTCAAATCTTGCTTCTATCTTCCAATTGTGGCCGTGCAGCTTCTCGCATCTCCCCCTGTATCCCCTGAGATTATGGGCTCCGCTAAAATCCGACTTTATCAATATCTCATACATGGTCCGCTCTCCTCGCCTTAGGAATCTTTCTGCCAAGAAATTTCTCCCCGACTCTCACAAACTGTTTCACTGCGTCAGTCGCGTAAAAATTATGGGCCGGCGCTACGGAAACCTGCCTAAGCATATTCTTTCTTTCTAAAATACACGCTACTTCTTCTGCCACTGAACTGGCAGAATCCACTATCTTTACATCGCTGCCGATTGCCCTGGAAATGATATTTTTCAAAAGCGGATAATGAGTGCAGCCAAGTATAAGCGTATCGATTTTTTTTCTTGCGAGTGGCTGCAGATATTTCTTTGCAATGTCCAATGCTATCTTTCCATCAACCCAGCCTTCTTCTGCAAGCGGCACAAACAATGGACAAGCTCGGGATACCGTTCTTATATTTTTAGAAATAGACTTTATTTCTTTCTTGTAAGCCTCGCTCTTTATCGTAGCGGCTGTACCAACTACTCCTATTTTGCCTTTTCTGCTTATGTTTATTGCCCTCCGGGCCCCTGGCTTAATAACACCTACTATCGGCAATTTAAATCTTTTTTTTAAAAAAGCGAGGCTGGTGCTTGAAGCAGTATTACAAGCAACGATGATCAGTTTGACCTTGAACCGCAGCAAAAATTCCACATTTTCTACTGAAAAGCGCTTTACTGTCTCGGGAGACTTTGTGCCGTAAGGTACCCTAGCTGTATCTCCCAGATATACGATTTGCTCATTGGGAAGGGTTTTGAAGATCTCTTTAACCACAGTGAGCCCCCCTACGCCAGAATCAAATATTCCTATCGGTCTATTTTTCATTAATCATTAACTTTACATTTCAACAACGTTAAAGTGTAAAGTTAAGCCCCTTTCGCGGATTTCCTGCAATGTGGTGGAGGCGGCGGAAATCGAATCCGCGTCCTCTGATATCCCAAAAACAGTATCTACATGTTTAGCTTACCTTTTAGTCTCGCCTTCAGGCGCTCCGGTAAGCGGGATCGCCCAAGGTAAAGCCTTTTTAGCTCCTCGCCTGACCTCAAAAAGCATAAATCGATCAGACCAGCCTACTAACGACGTCTATCAGATCCCGTAGGCAAAACCTGTAGACGAGCCGCTTTTAGTTAAGCGACATTGCCGGGATAAAAGGAGCAGGGTTTAGCCCTACTATCCTATTAGCCCCAACAGTTGCTGTACTGTCGTTGACATTTATCATTGTGCCAGGTGTTTTACGAGGCCTCCTGACAACCTCGACATGCTGCTCTTTCCGAGCGTACCAAAGTCGAAACCTTTCGCCCCCCCTTTTTTTTCTTAAGTTTACTTTCAACAATGTTAAAAGTAAACTTATCTCTTGAATCTCTTTGCTCGAGCCATTGCCCTATCTGCTTCCCTGCGCTTTATTGCCTCTCGCTTGTCGTATTGCTTCTTCCCTTTTCCCAGAGCCAGTTCTACCTTCGCATACCCCATCTTAAAATAGACCCTGAGAGGCACGAGCGCCAGGCCCTTTTGAGAAGCATTATTTATTAGGTAATCTATTTCTTTTCTATGCAAAAGTAGCTTTCTCGGCCTAATAGGGTCCAGATCCTTATTGCTATATTCGTAGGGATTTATATGCATCTTGTAGAGGAAGATCTCATTGCCCTCTACCTTAGCAAAACTCTCAGCTAAACTCGCCTTACCAGACCTCAAGGACTTAACCTCTGCTCCCCTGAGCTCAAGACCTGCCTCAACAGTCTCAAGTATGAAATAATCACGCCTCGCAACCCTATTGGTAATGCCGCCTTTGCTCTTCATGCAGTATAGCTAATATACCAAAAAACAGCCCTAAAATCAAGGTGATTAGCTTGCGGGCGAATAGCGAAGATTTGCTAACTTTACACTTTAACGTTGTTGAAATGTAAAGTTAAGCGATTGACTTATTTGGAAAATAAAGGTATACTTGGGGTTACGAAAAAGCGGAAGTGGCGGAACTGGCAGACGCGTACGCTTCAGGAGCGTATGACCGTAAGGTTATGAGGGTTCAACTCCCTCCTTCCGCACCATTGAACCAAATAATCACATATCTATTTATTAAAATATTCTTTGAAAAGGAGATCTGTAATATTCCTAGCCAATAACCCCTTCCCTTTAGCTGTCATATGGCCAGAATCTTTTCCAAACCTATCTATAAAATAAGTCTCGTATCCCTCTCGTTCTACTGCTTCTTTAAAGCTCTTCTCATTGTCTACTAAGTATACATTTTTATGTTCGCCTATAATGCTCTTCAATTCTTCCATATCTCTCATTGGATATTCAACGCATATCAAAGCTATGCCTCTTTTCATAAGAATATCTCTTAATTTACGATAATTTATTATTGTTGAAGGGAGATAATAACTGGATCTTCTGTCTTCAATATTAAAATCATTTTTTCTATTTTGTTGAGAGCAAATTAATAAAAAATGTCTCGTATGTTCATCTTTAGGATTAATTGCTAATGCCTTTTTAAACATCTCTTCTGCTTCTTTGTATCTGTCTTGTTTTTTATAACACCACCCCAAGGTAATATATCCCCCTTCATACATAGGATTAATTGCTATTGCCTTTTTAAACATCTCTTCTGCTTCTTTTAATCTAAATTGTTCTCGATAGCACACTCCTAAACCAATATATCCCCTTCCATTCATAGGGTTGATTTCTATTGCTTTTTTAAAGGCCTTCTCTGCTTCTTCGAATTTCATTCGATGCTGATAAGACCCTCCTAATTCAAGATATCCTGATTCATGCATAGGATCGACTTCTATTGCCTTTTTAAACATATCTTCTGCTTCTTTAAATCTTTTTTTATATAGATAATGCACGCCTAAATTAAAGTATCCTGATGCATCTAGAGGATTAACCTTTATTTCCTTTTTGAATATATCTTCTAGTTCTTCAGTTGTTTCATGTCTTATTCCTTTCAATTTCTCATTTATATGCAGTTTCAATAGTTTGAATAATTTATATATTCGTAAATCATTTACATTATAGATCTTCTCATCTTTTCTCTCTTCAAAAATATCTTCTACTGGTGAGACTGTGCCTGGAAAATGATCATCATTTATTCCCATCATCGTTATGACAATATCGGGCATGTATTTTTCTAAGTAGCTTTCGAGTCTCGTTAATATAATGCCTGTATTTGTGCCTCCGATTCCTTTATTTATCACGCTGAACTCTTTTGTCGGGTCCATATCATTGAGGATTAGATCTAATTGCTCGGGATAGCCGCCTTGGGTCATTGATTCTCCCAGGCATAATATGCGGTATCCATCCTTTTTTAATGAGATCCTGTTTCTGTATTCCTGCGAAGATAAGATTATAACCCCTCCTATCCTCAGTCCTGCCTCAAGCAAGATAGTGCATAAAAATAATCCGAATAGTATCAAGGCTATCTTCTGTCTTATTGTAATTTTCTTCATAATTAACATAATTATAACAACGGAGATTTCATAAATAGCCCAGAGAGCGCAATCTTTCCTTTCTTCGCTCAATCTCGTCGGCATCCGGTATCTCAACCTCTTCTGCCCCTTTCATCTTCGAAGGAACAAACCTGATATGTCTTATCACTCCTTGCGGTATGCCTGTGAAGGTAAAGCGCAGCCACGTATTAAAAATACTGTGGCGCACATCCGTCTCACCGAGATGCCAATAGTAAAAATAAGAGGTTTTTTTCCATGTTCCATCTCTTTTATAAAATGCATCTCGCCAGCTGGGGAGAAAGAATCTTCTTCTCTAAAACGGGTCTCTAGCCTGGATTGTCTGGCAGCAGACGGCGGATTAGAAGGAAACTCTAAAAGAACAGAAACTGCATATTTGCCATCAGGAACCGGTACCGAAAGTTCGAGCTCCGGAAGACTCTTCTCCAGCGAAGAGAAAAATAGTCCATAGGCCTGGACATCTTCATTGAGTGCCCATGAATCGGGTAATGCATGTTTTTCGAAAACAGCAAAACACTCATAGGTTTCACCGTCATCGTAACGAACAATTCCTCCTTGTGAAGAGACGGCGCAATCCTTGATGCTAAAATAAAATGGGTAATCGGGTGGTTCTGTGCGATAAGTGCTCTTCACCCGGCTTTGAGATCTTTCCATTAAATCCATAGTCTTTCGATGTAGCTTTTTGGCAACCTCCGGCCTCTTTCTGGCAATATCTTTTTTTTCTCCGGGATCAGCTATAACATCGAAGAGGAGATCTTCTGAAGATACGTATTTGTATTGCTGGGTGCGTATTGAATCTCCGTTGATGTATACTTCGGGCTTCCCGTTTTCTTTTCCTTTGATAAATGGCATTAAGTTTACTCCCTCCACGTATGCCCCTGTCGGCATCGGGATCTCACAAAGATCAAAAATAGTCGGAGGAATGTCTACTGCCTCGGTAAGACCTGCGACTCGGGTGCCGGACGGAATCAAGGACGGATAGATCATTATTAGGGGGACATGCGCAAGAGAATCGTAGGATAAGTCCTCATGGGAGACGATGCCATGCTGACCAAGATCCTCTCCATGGTCAGATGTAATGATAATGAGAGTATGTTTTTCCAGATTGAGCTTTTCTAATTCGTGCATAAAAATAGCGAGATGACGATCGATGTGCTTAATATTACTATCATAAAGCCCTACGAGAATCTCTTTCTCTTGCTCGGTCCAATTTTTTGTACTTTCCGAACGCCTTTTTTGTATCTTAGTCCTTGTGCTATCCTTTATGTGTTGCGGTATCCCCTTCAGAAACTCAGGCTCTTCGACCTCCTGCCGATAGGGTTGATGTGGACACATAATATGACAATACATAAAGAACGGGACTGCGGCGTTCTTTTTGATCCATTGAGATGCTTGCCTCAACAGCTCATCGTTACGGTGATAGGTCATGTAGTAGGATTCATCAAAACAATTTGCCAAAAAGGTACTGTAGGAAAACCACTCATGATCATGAAAAAAAACGGTCTGGTATCCATGATCGGAAAGTACGCGGGGAAGAAATATCTGCCCTTTATCAAAGTCCCACAAGATCGTATCCGGGTCTTCCATTCTGATTCCCCATTTCGAGATAGACTCTTCGATCAGGGGGAGGGAAAAGTAGCGCGAGCACAGATAAGAGGGCATGGAAGGCGGAGTACTTGTAGCGTTTGAAAAATGATTAAGAAAGAGTGCCCCATCCTGACTTACCCTGTCAAGAAAAGGACTAGTTTGGCGCCTATATCCGTAACAGGAAAGGTGATCTGCGCGCATCGCATCAAAAATAAGCAAAATGACGTTTGGTTTTATCTTTTTTTCAGGCAGGTCTTCGGCATGAATTATATCGCAAAAATAGAGCGCAAAGAGAAAAAATATATATAGGGATAATTTTCTTTTTCTCAATCTTCCACCATTTTTGTAAACAGTAACAAGCTCATCCATCTCTTCACATATATTTTAGTAGAAAATAAAATCCTATTCAAGGATCTTTTTATATGTGGTATACTATCTAAAAAGGAGGGCTTATGAATAACAAGCTATTTTTGCAAATCGTTCTACTGATCATTGTAGCGGCATTAGTAATGGTTACTGTTAAAGGTCTTGCATATAAAGTATGTAGAGGAAAAAGCCTTAGCTGCTGCGCTGGTAGATAAATCAACTATCATTTATTGAAAGTTTGTGTAATCCCGCACCAAACCTAACTTTACATTTCAACAACGTTAAAGTGTAAAGTTAGGTTTTCTTTTTTACGAACAGCATGGGGAAAATTATGTCGGCTATGCAACAGGGGAGCCAAACAGCGAGGAACAAAAATATAAAGACAGGGATATACATAAACCACTGCATATCTGCTCCTTTTGCCATCATGATATGAAATAGAGAAGCCCATGTGCTTATCAGCACGTGCCCTGCATGAGAGAATTTCGTGGTAGGATTAAAATACGCGATGATTATACCTACCGCAGCGACTCCTGTTATAAGCCACCACTTTTCCAAAAAACCTATATGATAATGGCGATGCGGCATGCCCAACAATACCTCTCCCAAAAAAGGCACTATAGAATCGCTCAAAGTAGCTATGCCGATCGAGCCGACGAATCCTATAAAAACTAAAAGAGGCAGGTTGCACTTTTTGCCTTCTCCTTTTGGGCAGGTATGTAACTGAAAAAGAGACGCTGTAACAAGCGCGCTCAACAAAACGTGCAATGGATGAAACACATAAAATAGCTCATGTGCTGCCTCGCGGGGTATATTTTGAAAAACCAACATAAAAAATATACCCACTACTGCTCCCAATGCAGTAAACGGCATGTGATGTTTCAATTCATGCATTACCTTGTTCATGTTCGGTCCTATCTCTGTCTCTCTATTGAAGGGGTTAAAAAAATAGACCCGGCTTTTTCAAACCGGGCCTATTTATATTTTCCGGGTTATATTTTTACTACGTTTGTAGCTTGGTCGCCTTTAGGGCCCTGTTGAATCTCAAATTCAACCTTCTGACCTTCTTCTAAAGTCTTATAGCCATCACCTTGAATGGCGGTATGATGTACGAATACATCTTTACCATCCTCAGGAGTAATAAACCCATAACCTTTTTGGTTACTGAACCATTTTACTGTTCCTTTTGGCATTACTAACTACCTCCTTTCCTTCAATTTCTTTTACTGCTATCTATATTAATTTATAGATACGATCTTAACGTCAAAATTAAGCGTCTTGCCAGCAAGGGGATGATTAAAGTCTATTACAACAGTATCATCCTTTACCTCTGTTACCTTTACTGTAAGAAGATTTCCATTAGGGTTCTGGGCCTGCAGCATCATTCCAAGGTCTATCTTGACGTCAGGCGGAAGAGTCGAGCGAGGCACTTCCTTAAAGGCATTTGGATCCACGACACCATAGCCTTCTTCTGGCGATACCGCAACTTTCTTTTCATCCCCAACATGTAATCCTTTGAGGTTTTTCTCGAGTCCCGGGACAATCTGCCCTTCTCCATGAGTATACGTAAATGGATCACGGCCCTCCGAGCTATCCACTACTTCTCCATCTACTGTAAGAGTATAATCAAAGCTCACCTGGCTGCCTTCCCCAATAGTCACATCTTCTCCTTTCACGTTTCCGGCATACATCCCTGCGCAAAAAACAAAAATACATAATAAAACCTTAAGCACGTGTGCCACTCACTCCTCCTCGGTATAAAAAAAAGACGTAAGTTCAAACATCTTGAAACCTACGCCTTAAGATATTTAACCATCAAACTGCATGCTTCCTTCGTCCTATTTCTACTATATTCTACCCTATCGATGCGGTTTTGTCAATTAAAATCCTAACTTTACATTTCAACAACGTTAAAGTGTAAAGTTAGCTGGATCAATCCTTATACAGTCGCAATTTCTTGGCGTATGCGCGCGAAACAAAATATCCGATAGAATGCACCCAGAGATTTCCAATGACAGTCCTCACCAGCAGCTGGAGCTGGCGTAGCCACGGATGCATTGCTGAGTCTGGTTTTTTCAGAGGCACAGGATATTTAGAAGAAGGTACCTTGCCTTTTTTCTCTACAAACGTCTTAACATTATTCACCCAATTATCAAAATTGTCCAAGACTTCTTTGTTTTCCTTTAGATGCCTGATCTGGTCATCGCTGTATTTATTGCCGCCGCCAAGCGTTGCCTCTTTAATAAGATGCTCCGGGACTTCAATACCGCTGTATCTGCATTGCCATATAATCGGCCCGTAAAAATACGTAAGACGTCCCATCTTTGCCTCTTCCTCTGGATCGAAATATTCTTTATGTTTCAATATAAGCGGACGGCCTCTATCGTCAATTTCGTCTCCTCCTTGATCAGCATAGACAAAAAAACCTGCGGTGCGGCCTTCCAGATGATTAAGGGAGAACCCCTTCCACTCCAGACTATGCTCTAGCTTTGCGGCAAGAGCGCCATCTTTATGATTAATAAGATCTGGCCTTGGATTACCGCCGTTAGCACACACGAGACGGTCAAACATCATCTTCAAAGAACTGCTAGAACTATACCAATTGACAGGCGCGCAGACTAAGATTGCGTCAGCCGCGTAAATCCTCCCGTATATATCCTCGTCCCACATAAGATCCGGCTCGAAGAAACTGTGGCGCTCATAACAGTTGCATGGCCACACGCAAAGCGCCATCGACGTACTCACGCACGCGTTGCAGGACTGGATCTTAGGAAGCACGAAATCATTAGCTATATTAAAAACATCTACAATCCAGTCCTTTGGCAACCTTTCCTTTACTCTGTGCGCCAAAAAACTCGCCTTGCTGTCAGCCGCAGGACAATTAGTCTCGCGCCGCGAACTTCCTGCTACGACAAGAACGCGTATTTTTTTCTCTGAATTATCTTTCTCCACGAAAACCCCTCTCTTTTTCTATTCCTATTTCATAAGAGAAATAAAAAACCTGCTGATCTTTTTAAATAAAGGGGAGGACAACATGTCCATATAATAATTATCAGCTGCCCTCTTGGATACTTGCGAAAGCGTGGGGTATACGTGAATACAGGAACTTACATTGCCAATATTTAAATTCGCTGATTTTGCAAGCACATATTCGTGAATAAGTTCGCCCGCATTTTCTCCGACTATATGCGCGCCAAAGATCTTTCCCTTTCTGTCGCATATAACCTTTACCATTCCCTTCTCTTTTATATCGATAACTGCGCGATCATTCCCTCTATATTCAGATCTATATACCTTTATACGCTTATACCTGGCCCTTGCCTCTTCTTCGGTAAGCCCCAGATGCGCGAGTTCCGGATCAGTAAAAGTGCACCACGGGACCGCCGAATAATCCACCCTGCGCTTAAAAGGAAAGAATAGATTACCGACGACTATAATCGCCTGATATTCTGCCATATGACTGAACTGATACGGCCCGACAACATCCCCGCACGCATAAATGTTCCCTGCGCTTGTCCTCAATGTAGCGTCCACTGCTATACCTTTATTGCTATATTTTACGCCTGCCTTTTCAAGACCAAGGCCTTGCACGTTCGGAGACCTTCCAACCGCCACGAGCACTTTTTCCGCATTTACAAAATATTTTTTGTTGGCTTTGTCCAATAATGTTATAGAGACCGAGTCGCCTTGTTTTGAAAATTTTACAGCTTTCCTGCCTGCGTAAATCCTGGCCCCTTCTTTCTCAAGGGCATCTGTCAAAACCCGTGCCACTTCCCCGTCTTCCCTGAAAAGCAATCTATCCAGCATCTCTATAATAGAGACCTCGACGCCCAGCCGAAGAAATGCCTGCGACATCTCCATGCCTATAGGTCCCCCGCCTAAAACCGCGATAGATTTCGGCAATGACTCAAGATCGAATACGTTCTCATTGGTCAAATAATCCAGGTCCCCTAACCCTTCTATCGGAGGGACCATGGGATGTGAACCAGTGCAGATTATAAATCTTTTTGACGATATTATCTTCCCGTCCAACTCTATCGAGAATCTATTCCTGAACCTCGCGTCTCCGAATAATACCTTTATTCCTCTTTTTTCAAATAGTTCCGCTGGATGATGCGATCCTATCTTACCGGCAATCTCTCTGACATGAGACATGATCCCGCTCGGATCATATGCACATGGGCATGAATTAGAAATGCCAAATTCTCCGAAGCGCTTGAGCAAAGAAAAAACCTGCGCAGATTTCAAGAGCGCCTTAGACGGAACACATCCATACCATGTGCAGTCCCCGCCTAACTTATTTTTTTCTATCAGCGCTGTTTTCAGACCAAGTCCTGAAGCGCCCGTCGCCGCGACAAGCCCAGCCGCGCCTCCGCCCAGCACAACTACATCATAATCGTATTTCACGATCAACCTCTTTTATCTAATGCGCCTACGCAGCTCGAACCTGCGCCAGCCGTGCAGCAGTAGCAATGATTCTCGAATATAATCTCTCTGCTCTCTAAATCCTCGGAATCCAGATCTGCTATTTCTATTATCCTGCCTTCATTGTCTCTCGAGGGAATCCCGAGCGCCTGGTTAAAATCACAATCATAGACTATGCCATCCCAGCTAACACTCAATAAATTCCTGCACATTATATTTTTCACAACATCCTTGTTGAAACTCTCTATCAATAAGCCCATGTATTTGTCAAAATCCCCATTTGCTTCAAGATATTGCCTGAATCTATTTATGGGGGCATTCGTAATAGTGATCAGATG
>CAYPYS010000001.1:95160-369632 GCA_964415355.1 uncultured Planctomycetia bacterium
TTGCCTTTTCTACCAGATATCTGAAATCAGGATTAAGTTCAGGGCAACCTCCTGTTACGTCCAGCACAAGTCCCTTCTTTTTCGAAAGAAACCCTACCACATAGTCCATCACTCTTCTGGACATGATCTTTGTGCCTTTAGGGTCCGCGTCTACATGGCAATGCACACAACGCTGGTTACATACATTGCCCAGGTTAACCTGCAGGGTCTCAAGCTTGGTTCTTCGCGAAAACGCCTCGGATACCGTAAGTATATCGGCCTTAAAATTCCTCTCCAATACAACCTCCTGCTTTCTAACTTTACATTTCAACAATGTTAAAATGTAAACTTAGGGGCGGTTTTTCTTCTTAAGATACTTATAGAGAACGGGGACCAGGATAATCATTAATAAAGCAACAACTGCTATCAAAAATTTTCCCGAGAATATGTCCTTTACGCCTTCTACTTCTCCAAGCGTGCCGCCAAAAAAAGCAGATATCGTGACTCCCGGTATCAAGCCTACAAGGGTAGCTAAAAAATAATCCTTAAATCTTATCTTAGAAAGACCGCTCGCATAATTAAGTACCTCATAAGGCACTATAGGGATCAATCTAAAAAACAAAATCGTCCCGAATCCACGCCTTTCCAACGAATTGTCCAGATTCTTAAACTTTCCTTTTAAAAATCTTTCTGCTATTTGTCTTCCGAAAAATCTGGATATAAAAAACGTGCATGATGTGCCAAGCATGGCCCCTATCATTAGATAAACGGCGCCCCAGATCTTTCCAAAAACTAAACCCGCAGCAAGAGAAAGACCGGCTATAGGCGGGACAATCGAAATAGTGTTCAAAGTATAAGCGATTATATGCACTATAACTGCAAACCGGCCAAAACCCTGTATATAGTCTCTTATGGCTGCTGGGGTAAAGTCCTCCAAGCTAATGCATTGACACTTCACAATCCACCAGACCGATAAAATAACTGCAGCGCCTATAAAAACCCTTATTATATTTTTAAAAATTCCCTTGTCCATTTCGCAACCTCAGCATTTTTATTTTTCTTTAAAGTTCTTTTCAGCTGCGCAAGCGCCTTTACGTCATCTATGTCGTACCATCCTCTAAGCAACGCTATTTTCTTCTCTAGTTTCTTTGCATTTCCTATGGTAGCACTCAACGCACGGCTTGAACTCCATTTTACACCTTTAAATAAATCTCTACAAACATTTTTAAGCCCTATAGCGTAATAGCCGCCGTCCTGACTTGGGCCCAAGACAACGTCGCTTTTGGTGAGTTTTCGAAAACCTGCCTCGATAAAAGAAGGCAGCATATCAGGCGAATCACTGCCAATGATAATCGCCTTATGAGACTTCTTGTTATTTGCAAACTTAAAGGCATTGTGCATTCTCTCGCCAAGATTACGGCCTTTCTGTCTGTAGAATTTAAAGCCCTTGCCTATTTTTTTAAGAAAAGACGGGGCCTTGCTGGATTCGTATGCCATGATCCTTATGTCGCATTTTATACGCCGAGCAATATCTATGATATCCCTTAAAAACGCTTTATATAAATCCACGCATTCGGATTCGGAGAATCCAGGCAAAAGCCTGGTCTTTACCTTTCCTTTCTCAGGCTCCTTGGCAAAGATTATAAGGCAGGTCTTCATCTCAAATCACCGTACAGCTTTTTTATAACCCTTGGAGATATTTTAAGCCAAAATAAAATATTCAACAAAGAATATAAAAGCGCAGTTTTAAATACACCTTTCTGCTCCCATCTCCTCGGAGAAACAAAAATCTTATCCGGCAGGACGACTGCTTTGCCTGTCTTGCGTAATTTTTTTGTAAACAGTACATCTTCCATCATCAAGACCTCTGGAAAACCGCCTGTTTTAATAAAGGCCTCTTTCGCGACGAATATGCCCTGGTCGCCGTAAAACACCTTTGTGATCTTCGCGCGCGCGTTTCCAAAGCCCTCGATAAATCTATAGGCAAACCCATCTTTTTCTATGCGCTGCGTTAGGCATCCGCCTATAACGTTATCTGTTGCAATAATATTTTTAATGGAAGATATCGTATCCGGGGTTACAGCTGTATCAGCGTGTAAAAAAAGCAGGGTATCGCCATGCGAGGCACGGCCGCCAAGATTCATCTGGAGAGCCCTGCCTTTTGGGGAAGATAGGACGCGTCCGTATTGAGATGCTATTGACCTGCTCCTGTCAGTGCTCGCTCCGTCTACAAAAATAAGCTCAGCATGCCTGGCCAATTCCAGGAACACAGAAGGATTCCCGGATAAAACCTTTTCTTCGTTATAAATAGGAATAATTATGGTGAGCATTAAGATTCGACCCTAACTTTACATTTCAACAATGTTAAAGTGTAAAGTTAAGCGACTCTTACTTTGTCGCTGAAACTTTTATGCTTACTACTGTCTTATCAATGACCTCTATCTCTTGGTCGCTCATATCATTAGCAAGATCACTGATCACTTTATCAGAACCTATATAATCAGAAACGCGCACAGGATCTTCTTTTATAATATTTACATCTTTAAAACCTGCCCTTTTTATTTTATTTACATAATCTTCCTTCTTTAGCGCCTTGGCAATGCATCCTGCCTGCATCTCCGGCGATTTTAGAATCTTGTCCGGCAAATCCGCCAGAAGCACCATATCCGACACCATAAGACGCCCGCCTTTTTTCATAATCCTGTATGTTTCGTCAAAGACCTTTTGTTTATCATCTGCTAAATTTATAACACAATTGCTGATCACACAGTCCGCAACGGCGCCTTCAAGAGGAATCTCTTCTATATCCCCTAGCTTGAACTCAACGTTCTTGGCGCCCACTTCTCTTGCATTCTTCCTGGCCTTCTCGAGCATCTCCTCTGTCATGTCTATGCCAATAACCCTGCCTTTTTCACCAACTTTTTTCGCAGCCAAAAACGCATCTATACCTCCGCCTGATCCCAGGTCAACCACTGTCTCTCCCTTTTTTAACGAAAGCAATGCCACGGGATTACCGCAGCCAAGGCCCATATTTGCGCTATCCGGGATAGAATCCAATTCTTCTTTTGTATAACCGACTTTTTCTGAGACACCCGGACTGTTATCGCTGCAACAAGTCGGCCCGCAGCAGCTTTTCTTTTTCTTCTTTGCAATGCCACCGTATGTCTTTTTTATAAACTCCTTCATCTCTCCTCCTATTTATTTTTGCGTATATTACATGCCTAACTTTACACTTTAACGTTGTTGAAGTGTAAAGTTAGAGGAGTTCTGCGGCTAAGCTGGCTAGGTTGGAACGTTCGTTTTTATCTAAGAGCACATGACCAAATATCTCCCGGCCCTTCAGTCTCTCAACCGTATAGCTCAGACCGTTAGACGAAGAATCAAGGTAGGGGCTATCTATTTGATATGGGTCGCCGGTCAATACCATCTTGGTATGGTTTCCTGCGCGACTTATAACCGTCTTTATCTCGTGGGGTGTGAGATTTTGAGCCTCGTCGATAATGATGAATTGGTTGGGGATGCTCCTCCCTCTCATATATGTGAGCGCCTCCAGCTGCAGCAGATCAGTATCCACCAGGTCCTCTATCTTCTCTTTTCTCTTTCTGGCGCTTAATATATATTCCAGGTTATCGTAAATCGGGTGCATCCAGTTTATAAGCTTTTCTTCTTTTGTGCCGGGGAGATACCCTATGTCTCTCCCCATTGGAATAACAGGTCTTGAGACAAGCATCCTCTTGTAAGCGTGATCGTTTATTGTTTTTTTCAAACCTGCTGCCAGGGCCAGAAGTGTCTTGCCTGTGCCTGCCTGCCCCACAAGCGTCACAAGCGTCACGCTATCGTCCATCAACAGCTCAAGCGCCATCGCCTGCTCCTTGTTCCTGGGCTTTATACCCCATACATTGTTTATATCAGATCTCATCGGCACCAGGCCTTTTTTCTTAATTGAATATTTTGCGAGCGCAGTATGCTTTCCTTCTAATGAATCCTTTAATAAAACAAACTGGTTCGGCAGCACCTCTTCGCCTTTTATATCAAGATATTTCTTTTCGTAGAAGCTAGTAACATCTCTTCTCCCCACCACGATCTCTTTCCATCCGCTATATAACTTATCTATATCGACCTTTTGTTTCTCGAAATCAACGGCTTTTATGCCCAACGCGTCTGCCTTGACCCTCGCATTGATATCCTTTGAGACAAATATGACTCTATTGCCTTTTCGCTGCAGCCCATACGCGATCATCAATATCCTGTTGTCCTTTTCTTTTTTTAAAAAACCTGACGGCAGCTTGATATCTCCGTCCATAACAATGCGAAGCACGCCACCGGTCTTAAGCGCGACCCCTTCGCCCAGCCTACCGCGTATCCTCAGCTCGTCCAGCTTCCTTATGACTGCACGCGCGTTCCTGCCTTTCTCATCATTGTCCTTTTTGAATATATCCAGCTCCTCGATGACATCTATCGGCAGCACGACCTCATTGTCGGCAAATGATTTTAAGGCTGATGAATCATGGAGCAGCACATTTGTATCAAGCACGAATATCTTTCGCATATATCTCCTTTATCCTTGTATCCTCCTACCCTAACTTTACATTTCAACAACGTTAAAGTGTAAAGTTACGTGCCAAAGGAAGTGCCGACTGACAAAGCCGACTTTATTATAGGATCTTTAGGGCTTACTTTTCTAATCGAGTCTGTTGCGTCCTTCAGGCTGACCGCCCTGACATCGCGGCCTCTAAGTGCTGTCATCTTTCCAAAGTCTCCGCGCATAACAAGATCGCATGCAAATGTGCCGAAACGGGTAGCCAGCATCCTATCGAACGGCGAAGGTCCTCCTCCGCGCTGAAGATGCCCGAGCGCAGTCACTCTTGCTTCAAGACCGGTCAACCTCTCGATGTCATTCGCGATCTTATTACCTATGCCGCCCAGACGCACAGGATCAGTCGAATCCTTGACGATCTTCTTCACAACCATCTTGCCGCCTTTTGGCCTCGCGCCCTCACTCACTACTATAATACTAAACCTCTTGCCGCACTTATTTCTGTCTATAACCCTCTTGCATATTTTTTTAATATCATACGGGATCTCCGGCAATACAATTACATCTCCGCCGCCTGCCACGCCTGCATAGAGCGCGAGCCAACCAGCATACCTACCCATCACCTCTATCACCATGACCCTGTGGTGCGACTGGGCTGTCGTGTGCAGCTTGTCAATAGCTTCAGTCGCTGTCACCACAGCAGAATCAAAACCAATCGTAAAATCGGTTGCTTTTAAATCATTATCTATAGTCTTCGGAATTCCAACCAGTTTAAGTCCTTTTCTATGCAATCTATAAGCTATGCTGAGTGTGCCATCCCCACCTATACACACAAGGCCATTGAGCCGCATCTTGTCTACATTTATCAAAACGCGATCGGAAACGTCTTTAAATTTACCACTTGTAGTTTGATATCTGAAAGGATTTGTCTTATTGGAAGAACCGAGAAATGTCCCGCCTTCAGTCAATATGCCAGAAACATCCTCATAAGACAAAGGCGTGTATTTATTTTCTATGAGGCCGATATAGCCGTCTCTTATGCCTAAGACCTCGATTTTATAATCAACAATAGCTGCCTTCGCAACCGCTCTTATAGCAGCATTAAGGCCAGGGCAATCGCCCCCGCCTGTAAGAACGCCTATTCTTTTCTTACTTCCTTGCATGGCGCTTGCCTTTTCTCTTCTTCTTAAGCTTCGCCCTTCTGTTACGTCGCGTCATTTTTCTCCTTTTCTGCTACAAGCTCTTCATTGAAACAAGTATGCCCTTGTGGTATAACTCCAATCGATAATCTTTTATGTATCCGTACCTGTCTCTATAAACCCTCGGTACGTTTATCTGTGTCTTGTGCCAACCTCTCTTGATATTGTTGAGGCCTGAACTTGAAAATGAAAGTTCCGCGCCCTTGCTAAAAGAACAAAAAAGCTTAAATACAAGACCATCCGTCCATTCGTCTTTCGTTTTATAATTTATCTTAAAAATATACCCTTTGGAACTGCGGATCTTTGAGAGGGTTTCAATGACAGACGTAGCTGCATGAGTCGAGCACGCTAAAGAGAGAAAAATAATTATTGTTATTAAACAACAAAATGCCCTACGCATATATACATTTGAATTATACTGTCAGGCTAGATAATAGTCAAGATTTTTTGGAAGGCTTAATAATTTTTCTTGCTGTCAATAAGCACGCCGTTTTTATAGAGGTCGATCTTGTATTCACGCAAGGAACCGTATCTTTTTTTCATGGTGTCTGAGATCGCTATCTGCGTCTTGTGCCAACCCTTCTCAACGTTATTAAGGGAACTGCTGGCAAATGTAAACTCTCCTCTGTCAAACTTACAATGGACCTTAAAAAGAAGATTATCAGTCCATTTATCGCGCGTCTGATAGTTTATAAGAATAACGTACCCGCCCATTCTATGGATCTTCATGGCGCCTTTTATGGCCACTGAATCTGCAAATGAATTTTGTAGGGGGAATGACAGGACAGAGATCAGCGTTGCAAAAATTATTAAAAATTTCGCGATTTTCACTCGTGGCAAGCACATACTTTCATCCTTCCTAATATGCCCTAAAATGAGCATAAAAAAATCGAAGGAATGGGTACGCGGTCTTTCGGCAACCCAGCCGCCTTACCCTAACTGGCTTAGGCCTGTGGCTTTGCGTCCCAATCTTTCGATCAGTTTGCCTTTTCGGTTTTACCCGAAAATTAATAAAGACTTTTTAGAGGAACTCGATCTGGGAAGGATCATTAAGGATTATCTCGCAATCGCCTTTATATTCTTTGATTACGCCATAGACCCTTATTGTCTTATGCTTGAAATAGGTATCCGGAGAGCGCGAAGCCATTTTGGGGAAATACCCTAGATTATTTTTGAATATAACGACCTTAAAATTGCCCAGGCAGTTCAATGTCAAGACGCGATCTGATAAATAAGTGCTTAGCACCCTGGCCTCCACCATTCTAATCATGCCTACATTATCCTGGGCCTCATAGGGCGATATAATTTTTTCTTCCATTTCGCCCCATAGCCCCCTGTTGTCTTCCCTGGCCTCTTTTTGGGCAACCAAAAAATCATCCACATGTTTCACGTTCGGAGGATAAGTATATATCATCGCATAACCCTGCCTGACCATTTCCATATTAGCCATAACATCATCCTGATACACATACGCGAGGATACGGCCATATTTATCTCTCTTTTGGACATCGAATTTCAACCTGATATCCTTCCCTTCCACAAGCTTGCGATTAAAATCCTTTGCCTCCTCTGCATAGGGCATCGGGTCGTAAATCCATCCAGCGCCTTTTCTCTTTCGCAGCTCAGGCGTATCTATTCCTATATAACGCACCTTCTCGCCGCTGGAAAGCTCTAAAGTATCGCCGTCGACTACATGCGACACGTAAACGTCTTTATTATAATCTGCGAAATGAAGCGGCAAGCGCTGCAAAAGCCTTACTATTGCAAAGCCGGCAACAAGAAAAACTATTATTATCAGAATGCATTTTTTCTTCATAATAAATAAACCTCTGACTCTGAGTAGGCTTGAAAAAAGCCTCTTTATTTTTTGCGGGCACCGTGCCTAAGTTTACACTTTAACATTGTTGAAATGTATACTTAGTCGATAGGGAACATCAATGGATTGTAATTATGCATGGCGAAAATCGTGTATGCAGTGCCGGCGGCTGACCCTGTCCTCGAGCCCTTTGCTATCCTCCAGCCGTGACCAGTATCGACATTGTCCTGCGAGGCATAAGGAAGGCACCCCTCGCCCTGACCTACCCGAGAAGGACTGACGATCATCATTTTCTGAAGTTCGGAAAGATAAAAATCCGCCTTTATCTTATAATAATCTGCTTTTATGGTGTCTCCTATCGACTCGCTGTACCCTGCCATCATATTCAACGACACCACCATCTGCGCTGTCCACTCTGTTGAAACAACCCCGCCTCTTGCCAAGTTCGTATTTTTTCCAAAATCAAAACCTGTTATCTTCAGATGCTCGCCGTCAGGCCTTTTATAAGTAACATTGACATGACAATTCTCCTCTGCGAAATCCATAATCTGTCCCGGATCCATGCCTGACTCTTTGAGGGTCTTCGGCCCGATAGCCGCAATGGCCCACGCGAACGTATCTGTCGCAATAGTGGCATCGCCCTTCCCCCTATTAAGCCTATTTTCTTTATTATTATAGGCGTGATCCTTGATCCATTTCAATGTCCTGCCCTGAGCTGACCTGTATTTATTGTCTTTTGTCACTTCGTACAGCATCCCAAAAAATGCATAGGCATCCAGATTATGTTCGGTGCTGAACCATGAAAACTTTGGCCCGCCTCTTATCCCAAACTGCGCATCTTCTTCCTGCAATAAAATCAGCCAGTCAGCTATGTCTTTTGCGACCGAAAGATATTGCTCATCCTTAAACTTATCAGTGTATTGCAAGACAGCCAGGCCGATCCAAATATTGGGCCCGCTGTGAACAGCATATTCCACAACCTTCCCGGTATACGCGTCATAACCATTGACATAGCCGCCTTTTACCTTTTCAGCCTTGTCCTTATAAAAATCCAATATCTTTTGCGCGTTCTCCTGGTCACCCATCAAGGTGAAACACTGGGCTGCCAGAGACTGGTCATAAGTAAACGCCCAATCCTCGATATCCTTATCGCCCTCGAAACTCACCACCAGCCCTGTCAAAAAATTCTGGTGATTCTTGATCCATCTATACATGCTCAATACGCCTCTTTCCTCTATTTCTGTAAAAGAAGGCAGAAACTCTTTTAAGGCGTCCTTCGCTGAAATCCTTTTCTGCGAAAGCCTGGTTACTTTATCTTTCAAATCAGATGTCTCGTTCGACAAGATATTTACCTTTTTCAGAAGCCTTGCTTTTTCAAGAAGCGCTTCCTTGAGTCTTTTCTTAGTAACCCCTCTATCCTGTTCGAAGTATTCGAGTATCTTATCTTTTCTCTTGAGTTCAGCACTTAGCGCCTTCAGTTCATTGACTTTTCCCCAGTATTCCTTGATCATCTTCTCGTTCTCTAAAATCTCTTCTTCCAGGGCCTCACGCTCGCTGCCGGACTCGATAATACTATGTTCGAGCTCAGACTTCTTCTGAGAGAGCTCCACGAGCTCACGGACCAGCCGGACATTTTCCCTTCTCAGTTTAAAATCAGAGCTATAAAAAAAGGCAAGGCCTGTTATTAGGAATAAAACCAGGATCGAAACGATCTTCGGGGTCAAAGATATCCTTCGAGCGTGAAAATAGATCTTTTTCCTGGCCCTTGGGTCTATCTCTAAAAATGAAAGGCCGATGAGATATTTATTAGGATAGCTTCCTTTTATTTTTTTATACCAGGCAATGCCGGCTATAGCCTTTGTTCCTCTATGGCTTAGCGGGATATTAAGATTCAGTTCTAGTTTAGCCTTTTGTTCGGCTACGATGTCTTCAAATTTCTCTTCCAGATTATTGACCTCTAAGCAGATACCGCCCTTGCCCACGTCCCTCGTAAAACCCTGCTTGACCTCGCCAATTACTTCTCCTGTTGCCTGGTCTAAAAATTGAAATTCGACAGGGAACACAGCATGCAGCCTGATATATTTTCTCTGTTCAATATTTTTATTTTTCATACTAATAAAATCTTAACAGCGCACAAACCCAATTGCAAGCAAAATCCTTAACTTTACATTTCAACAACGTTAAAATGTAAAGTTAGGCTTGCAATGGGGCAAGGGGTAAAGTAAAATATAGAGCATGAGGGCTGATTGCAAGAAAAATTCTGGTTTTACACTGCTCGAGCTTATGATAGGCGTATGCATATTGATCGTGGGATTAGTGGCACTCATATCTGCCTATATCGGATGTTTTGCATTGAATGAAAGCGCGAGAAACCTTACTATTGCAACAAACCATGCCCAATGCGTAATGGAAGAGATCCGGGACTACAATATCCCATCCAATATCACGCAGGAAGACTGGACAGCTTGGGCGGCAGCAGATCTTCCGACTGGCGGCGGTTGCAATACCCTCGATACTGAATCGATTAATGTAACATATCCTTCGGGCACAGGCACGAACCCTTTAGAAATCCTGGTTACAGTCAACTGGTCTGAAAAAAATAGATCGCGCAGCGTCCAGTTCTCTACGCTGCTGACAGAGCGATAAGAGATGAAAACCATTAAAGCCATTACCTTAATCGAATTAATGATCGCGCTGGCCATATTCTCGATAATCCTCGGAGCTATCTATAGCGTATTGAATATGGGTCGGGCATCTTATTATACTGGCGATATCCAGATAGCAGTACAGCAAGAAGCGCGCAAGGCAATGGATAAGATGACCCGGGAAATACGGGAAGCCAGCTCTGTCAATCTCAGCGATGATTATCCTTTTGCAGTCGAGGCAAACCGCATAAAATACGAAGTCAATAGCGGACAGCTACAGAGAATTGTTCAGGGAGGATCGACCACTGTCTTGGCAAACGATGTTGGAAATGTTCAGTTTACTCTGATAGGCGGAGATATGGTGTATATAACATTAACAACGCAAAAAAATACTGTGCTCGGAAGAAGCTTGAGCGCTGATTTGACCTCTCAAGTCAACCTGAGAAATTAAAACCATGTTAAAGAACAAAAAAGGCATAGCCCTGATAACTGCATATATAGTCATCGCTGTCCTGACAGCGCTTGGAGCCGCGTTTATCTCCCGCAGCATAAGCGAGATGAGGGTTGCTGAACGGGCAAAAAATTCTACCCAGGCCTTCTATATTGCAGAGGCCGGCATAGACTATGCTATTGAAGAAATGCGCAATGGCAATACGTCAGATCAGAATACTGCCACATTGAACGACAGCAACGCCACTCCCATAGGTTATTATAATGTAAACTGGCAAAGGATAGGGTCGTCTTCCACGTGGGAAATTATATCTGACGGCTTTGTAGGCGATACCCAAAGAAAGGTCACCGTGGAAGCGCTGCCAGATACATTTGCCAGATATCTGTATTTTACAGACGACGAACACTTCCGCTGGTGGTGGTGGAGAGTACCGGTATGGTTCGTAACAGGCGATAATCTGGGCGGCCCACTGCAGACAAATTCGCATTTTCATATATCTGGAGACCCTGCTTTCAGCGACCCTGACTATCATAGACCTGTTAAAAGCGTAGATGACTTCATTACATATATGAATGGCGGATCGCCCATAAATAGCACAGCCACTTCTAATTCACCAAACGACAATCCTACATTCGAAGAGGGCCTTCAATTAGACTCAGACAGGGCCCCTTTTCCAAGCAGGGCACTCGACTTAGAAAACGCTGCTTCTCAACCAGAAGGACTTGCTCTGACTGGAGCAACGACAATAGTCCTAAACTCTGACGGAACAATGAATGTTACTAACAACGACCGAGGGTGGTCGAATGAAAACATGTCATTGCCAGACAATGGCGCAATGTTTGTAGATAATGGCGATGTAACTATCTCAGGCACTCTGAACGGCCAGCTCAGCATAGGGACAAGCGAAAATATAGTCGTATCTGACAATGTGACTTATAACACAGATCCTAGAGTCAATCCGACCTCCACGGATACCTTAGGCCTCATAGCTGAAAGAGATGTAGTGATAAGCCAGAGCGCCCCTCACGATATAGAGATCGATGCCAGCGTAATGGCGCTGGGCGAATCATTTACAGTTGAAAACTATTGGCAGGGCCCGCCGAAAGGCACTATCAGCGTATATGGCGGGATCATTCAAGACGAACGCGGTCCCGTAGGTACCTTTAACCCCAGCACTAACAGCAAAGCCAGCGGCTACAGCAAAGATTATCAATACGATCCAAGATTGATGGCAAGTCCGCCTCCATTCTATCCTACTACAGGGGATTATGTTATCAGCTCTTGGTCAGAGGAATAAACTATGTCCAAAGAAAATAAAAAAATCTCTAAATTAAATATCGCTATCGGGCTCGGACTGATATTATTCGTGGTTATACTGGTTATAAGCATAAAGGATAACAGTAAAAAATCCGATTCGCCAAAGACAAAAGAAGCAATAACAATGCAGCAGATAATCAAGCCAATGGTTAAAAAGATCGAAGAGCCTTTCCTTTTTGAAGATAAAAAAACTTCATCAAAAGAAGAGATTACCGAGAAAGTCGAAGACGAAGAACTCCCGGCAGTATCGGTAAAAGACCTCCCGTTGGACGAAATCACGGACAAAACAGAGCAAGGCAGAGAAAAATCGCCTGAAGAGATCGAAGCTCCTGCTACCCCATCCCTTCAAACACAACCCAGCCTTGAAGACATGAAACTGATCAAGAAAAAAGGGTTTGTAATTTACTGATCTCGGCCCTTGACAACATTAGTTTTATGTGCTAATATTTAGTTAGGCTAACTAATAATGCTAACTTTACATTTCAACAATGTTAAAAGTATACTTAGGCTAGCAAACCTTGACATACCAGGAGGTCTTTATGGCAACCATTGATAAAATTACGCATGAAATATCCATCATGGTACCCAAGCTCATGAAGGGTGCCAAAAGCGACTTTCTCTCTAAAAGCAATATCACAAGCGCCCAGATGATAATGCTCGTATCGATCCATGATCATGGCCAATGTAAACTCAAAACCCTGGCCAGGGAACGCGGCATCTCCCCTCCTACTGCAACTGTGCTGATAGATAGACTCGTCAGGGCTGGCTATGTAAAAAGAGGGACAAGCCCGGAAGACAGGCGCGTAATCATGGCATCGCTTACAAAAAAAGGCGAAAAAAGCGTGCAGGATTTTCTAGATAACGTGCGAAACAGGTGGAAAAAAATCCTTACACACCTTACATCCAAAGAACAAGAGCAATATCTCAATATTCTCAAAAAAGTCGTATCTGTTTTATCAGGGAAAGAAGGCTGATACAAGTGAAGCGTCTTACAGTTCTATTTATAATAATAAGCATTGCGATCTCATCCCCTGCCCCTATATATTCCCAGGAAGCAGAAAAAACCAGCGCTCTATTTATCTCAGTAGACGACGTGAGACTGATCGCTGCAAATAATAATCTCGACATAAAACTTGCGAGATTGGATTCAAAGATAAAAGGCACTGATCTTAGTTATAAAGAAGCGGTGTTTGACACTATATTGAACGGAACCATAGACTACACTGACGACCAGAGAAAAACCGCCTCGTCTTTATATGGCTCAAGAACAATAACCAATAATTACAATGTCGGCATGGACAAAAAACTCAGGACAGGCACAGACGTAGAGATAGATTTTACTAATAAAAGAGAATGGTCTGATTCGACCTTTATTTCCACGAACCCTTACCATGAATCAGAAATGGCGATAAGCATCACCCAGCCAATAGCCAAGAACTTCTTCGGCCTGATCGACCGCGGGAACATAGGGATAGTAAAACACGAAATAAAAAACGCTGAGCTCGACTCCTATATAAAGATCGAGGACGCCATAATATCCACTGAAAAGGCATATTGGAATCTGGTGCTTATTCGTGAACAGGTCAAGGCAAAAAAAGCTACATTTAAAAAATCCATTAGACTCTTTAATCAATACCGAAGAAAACTAAAGATAGGCCTCGTTGAAACAGGCGATGCACTGGCAGCCGAAGCAAATATGCACATAAGAGAAAGCGACCTCTTGCTGGTGTCAAATGATCTAAAAACAGCCGAGGAGCTTCTGAGACTAAAGTTGAATATTAAAAATGGAGTAAGGTTATATCCGAGCGATACGCTTTATGTCAATTACTTCGACGCAAGCCTAAAAAAAAGTCTAATGACTGCCTTTAAAAATAGACGCGATTATGTGTCGAATAAAAACACCATAGAAGCCAAAAATATAAATCTTAAGATGAAATCAAATTCTCGCCTGCCTGAAATAGACCTGAAGGCGACCTTTGCGCAGAACGGCATCAGCGGGAAATATTACAGGGCGTTGAGCGACGTATTCGAAGACTCGAATCCCAAATATTATCTTGCCGTGGAGTTCGAGTACCCCCTTGAAAACAATCTGGCAAACAGCGAATATGAAAAGGCGACCCTGGAAAAAGCAAAGGCTATAATAAATCTGCAAAAAACAGAAAGACAGATCATCCTGGATATAGACAATAGCATAAGAAACCTATATGTCAATAAAGCGAATATATCAAAAATGGAGCGCGCTGAGAATCTGCAAAAAGGAAAGCTTTTTCAGGAAGAGAAAAAATTTAAATATGGCAGGTCTGATTCTGACACTTTGATACGCTATCAAGGAGACCTCTTAAATGCAATACTCATGACCAAAAAGGCGTATTTTGATTACAGGGTTTCTATCTTGGACGTACTGGCCGCCGAGGACAGTTTCCTGGAACACATCGGCCTGGAGTAACTGCGGATTTAAGTGCCATCCCCGCGAAAGCGGGGATCTAAAGCAGTGGATTCCCGTTTACACGGGAATGACATTACATCTTAAGCCAAACAAGGGGTAATATCTTATGAGTTTACCGCGATTCAGTGTCAATCAATCCATGTTCGTGAATTTGTGCTCGGTCATCATTATTATAATAGGGCTGATAGTGGTCCTGGGCATGAACAGGGAGATATTTCCCAATGTTGACTTCGAAATAGTGAGCGTCACCACCGCTTACCCCGGAGCCACTCCTCTTGACATCGAAAAACTCATCACTGTGCCTATTGAAAAGGAACTCAAGGAAGTCGACGGCCTCAAGGAAATAAAATCCTCTTCTGCCGCTGGTGTTTCTCTTTTAACAATAAAGATAGACCCTGACGAACATGACAAGAAAAAGGTCGTGAACGATATCAAAAGCGCCGTGGACAGGGTCAAAGACCTCCCTAAGGACATAACAGAAGACCCTGTTGTGACAGAGGTAACCAGCAAACAATATCCGATAATCGAGGTATCTCTTTCTGGTAACATGTCCGAGAAAAAACTGCAAAGCTACGCCGATGCGCTCGAAGATACATTGGAAGACATAGCCGGCGTCGCAAAGGTAGATAAATCCGGATACCGTGACAGGGAAATACAGGTGCGCGTTGACCCTGAGAAGATGCATGATAGATATGTTTCGTTCGATGAGATCGAGCAGGCTCTTGCCTCGCGCAATATAAGCATCCCGGCGGGCGAAATAAATACAGAGACCACAGAATATAACATAAGGACCACGGGTGAATTCTCAACCGCCCAAGAGGTCGAGAATATAATAATCAGGGCCAATGACTCTGGCAACTGGCTCAGGATCAAAAATGTGGCAGAGGTAAAAGACTCCTTTAAAAAAGAAGACATAATCTATAAAACCCTCGGCACCCGTTCTATAAATCTCATAGTGATGAAAAAACAATCCGGCGATGCCATAAGCATTGTGGATGAGATCAAAGAAGTATGCGGCGCGTTCCAGAAACGCTCTTCCGACAAACTCGAGATATCGTACGTGAATGACTATTCATTCTTTGCGAGACGCAGGCTTAATGTATTAAAAAACAATGGCTGGGCTAGTTTAATATTAATAACAATATCCATGCTCCTCTTTTTGCATTCCCGCGTAGCATTCGTGACGATCCTGGGGATACCCATCGCGTTCTTTGCGACATTTATGGTAATGAGTGCAATGGGCATCACTATAAATCTTATCAGCATGTTCGGCCTCATCATAGTGCTGGGGATGCTTGTGGACGACGGGATCATTGTAGCTGAAAACGTGTACCGGTATATGGAACAAGGCATGCGTCCAAGGGAAGCTGCTGTAAAGGGCGCCGAAGAAGTCATGAGAGCTGTGACAACGGCTGTGTTTACGACCATTGCCGCCTTCTCCCCTCTTTTATTTATGACCGGGATCATAGGAAAATTCATAAGAGACATCCCGACAGTACTGATCGTGGCGCTTCTCGCCTCTCTGGGCGAAGCCCTCATAATATTACCAAGTCACCTTGCTGACTTTGTAAAGATAAAATACGATGCGGCCGGAAAGCCCGTCAATATCTCGAAAGACATACCATGGTTTAAAAAACTTGTCAGATTCTATACAAAGATGGTCTCGTCTGCCATAAAAAGAAAATATAAAGTAGTGGCAGGCTTTACCCTTGCCCTTATCCTGTGTGCATTTTTTGCCTTTGGTGTAATAAAATTCATACTATTTCCAAGCGCTGGCATTAATTACTTTTTCATACGAGGCGAGGCAGCCATAGGAACGCCTCTCCAGAAAACTAACGAGCTTATACTGCCTATTGAAGAGATAGTGGCTGAACTTCCGTCGCAAGAAATGGATTCATTCGTAACTTCCGTAGGAAGCATTCAAGAAGACCGCCATGACCCTTTTGCAGGGCAGGCAAGTCACTTAGTACAAACAACCGTCTACCTCACGCCGGAACAGGACAGGAAAAGAAGCGTGGAAAAAATCATAGAGGAGGTCAGAAAAAAAATAAAAGATGCGCATGGTTTTGCAGAGCTCAGATTTGACAAGCCTGAGACAGGCCCGCCTGTTGGAAAGGCTGTAGAGGCCAGGATCAGAGGCGAGGATTTTGAGACATTAGATGTAATCGCAAAAGAATATATGGATTATCTGAATACCGTAGAGGGCACGATAGATGTAACATGGGACCATAAACCAGGCAAAGAAGAAATACGCATTAAAGTAGATAATGACAAAGCTACGCTGGCAGGCCTTAGCGTAGCGCAGATAGCAAAGACTGTGCGCGCGGTCTTTGAAGGAAATATCGCGACCAAGATAAAGCCTGTAAAGGCAGAGGAAGAAACCGACGTTACGATAATGTTCCCGGAAAAGGCATCAAAAGATATGACTGTCTTTAAAAACATACTTGTACGAAATTCTTACGGGAATCTGATACCTCTTGAAAAAGTAGCATCCATAGAAAAGGTGCCGGGCACCACGACCATACACCATCTTGACGGGAAACGCGTAGTGACTGCATCTGCCAACGTGGATACAGACAAGATAACATCGCTTAAGGCCAACAAAATGCTTGAGAAAAAATTCAAAGACATATCTGAACGCTATATGGGATACTCGGTAAAATACGGAGGCGAACAGGAAGAAACCGTTGATTCATTGATGAGCCTGTTAAAGGCCTTCTTCTATGCGTTTCTTATTATATACCTGATCCTATCCTCTGCCTTCAAATCCATCGTACAGCCTTTGATAATAATGCTCGCGATACCGTTCGGCCTCATTGGCGTGGTGTTTGCATTTCTCACGCACGGCATGCCCCTGTCGTTCATGGCCATTCTGGGCATAGTCGGCTTAAACGGTATCGTCGTCAATGATTCGATCGTGCTTGTTGATTTTATAAATAAATTGCGCAGAGAAGGGATGTCTAGACCTGAATCAATAATAAAAGCCGGCCAGATGAGAATAAGGCCTGTTGTTCTGACTACTATAACTACTGTAGGAGGCTTATCAACTGTCGCCTATGGCATAGGCGGGAAAGACCCTTTCCTGGTGCCTATGGCCCTTTCGATCTGCTGGGGATTGATCTTCGCGACCGCGCTCACGCTAGTAGTCATCCCGTGTATATATTCTATCGTGGACGACCTCACAATGAAAATAACAAAACACTCCACCGTCAAAGTCTAACTTTACATTTCAACAACGTTAAAATGTAAACTTAGGCGAAGAATCTAAGTCAGATTTTCAGAGATTGTATTCAGGATGTTTTCTTCTACGAAGATGGGCGCCTTTGCGCGGACAGCCAGGGCGATGCTATCGCTGGGCCTTGCATCTATTTCTTCCAACTTGCTATCTATCTGCAGAACGAGCTTTGCAAAAAACGTATTCTGTTCTAATTTTGTAATAACTATTCTGTCTATTTTTGCTCCTAGCTGATTCACGGTAGAGCAAAACAAATCGTGCGTCATAGGCCTGGGCGGGGTCAAGCCGCTGACCTTCATCTTTATGGCGGTGACCTCCATTATGCCTATTACAATAGGCAGAATGCGCTTCCCGGCCTTTTCCTTGAGAAGGATTACCTGCTCTCCCCTGTTCTCATCAATCCGGATTTTGTTTAATTCCATCTCTACAATAGCCATATCGACAAAAGATTAACATACCATTCTTTTCTTGTCAACAACTTTGACCCTCCCTAACTTTACATTTCAACAACGTTAAAATGTAAAGTTAGGGGTTGCATATTGCAGCTCTGTATGGTATGCTTTGTGAAAATGAAAACTGCAATAAAGCTGATCCAAATTTTTATCGCTATCCAAATTATATCTGCAAGCCCTGTATGTGCCCTCGATATAACAGACAGAAACGAATACCTCTATGATGTGCGGGGCGATGACGGGGATATCTACAGAAATCGCCTCTCGATACACGAAAAATTAGATGCTTATAATATAGACATATCTGGTTTTGGAGAAGCCCAGTGGAATTTTGACTTAAATGACTGGGAAAAGCTGATGTTAGGCGTGGAAGTCGAAAAAAAACTATTTAAATACATCTACATAGGTCAGTCTTTTCAGTTCATATCAGGTCAGATACTGGACTATATGGTCTTTAATCCTGACTCCAGGTCTATAGATACGACCACGAAAATAATTTTCAAGTATCCACTGTTGAAATATCTGGATCTGAAGCTATTCGAAGAATATTCTGTAAATCTCGAGGAAGGAAAAGATGAGTGTAACGAAATAGGCGCTGAATTTATTTACAACCTAAAGGATTTTTGTTCTTTGGGGGTGGGATGGCGCCATACTGACAGGATTCACAGCTTCGACTCTGACTACATAACCTCATCCGTCAAATTACGCTTTTAATCCGGATAGATACGCTTCGCAATTCCTCTTCGTCTCTGAAATATTATCTCCGCCAAATTTTTCCAACGCCGCGTTAGCTATGACAAAGGCACATATTGCCTCAGCCACGACTCCAGCGCTCGGGACAGCACACACATCAGACCTTTCTGTAGCTGCCTTTTTGGCTTCTTTAGTCGATATGTCTATAGAGTTCAATCCCTTCATCAATGTGCTGATAGGCTTCATGTAGCCGCGCATGATTATATTCTCGCCGTTCGATACGCCGCCTTCTATGCCGCCTGCGTTATTGGTCTTTCTGTATATCCCCTTGGCCTTGGAATAAAATATCTCGTCGTGTACCTTTGACCCTATTTTTTTCGCTGCTTCGATGCCCTCTCCGATCTCAACTGCCTTCACTGCTGGTATGGATACGATAGCTGAAGCGAGCATTGCATCAAGCCTCCTATCGCTCTCTGCGTAACTCCCAAGACCTGGCGGTACGCCTTCTACAATCACCTCGAATATACCACCCAGGGTGTCCTTTTTCTCTTTTGCACTATCTATCTCCTCTATAATAAGTTTCTCAGAAGCCTTATCTGCACAATTCAATTTAGATTTTGACAGATTCTTAAGCATCTCGTCGAAACTCAGGCTAGAAGTATGGGCCTCAACGCCGCCGATCATGACAACATGGCTAAGCATGCGCACTTTTAATTCTTTCAGAAAGATCTTACAGATCGCGCCGAGCGCAACCCTCATGGCTGTCTCTCTCGCAGAAGCCCTTTCAAGGACAGAGCGCGCTCCATCTAAGCCGTATTTCAAAATCCCTGCGAGATCAGCATGCCCAGGCCTGGGATTCTTGACCTCAGGCAATTTATCTATTGAGGAATCCTTGTTCTCTATGAGAATGGAAATAGGGCTCCCTATGGTCGCACCGCCCCTCAGGCCTGAAATTATACTGGCGCGGTCATCTTCTATATTCATTCTGTCGCCTCTGCCATAACCTTGCTGACGGCGTTTAAGTTCTTCATTTATAAAGCCAATGTCAACCTTTAGCGCAGCTGGCACACCATCAAGAATACCAACCAATGCCTTGCCGTGAGATTCGCCTGCAGTCAAATATCTCAACATAATCTACCTCCAAAGCTAACTTTACATTTCAACAACGTTAAAGTGTAAAGTTAAGAAAAATCTTTGTTTTATTGCCTGCCTATTATCCACCTCAATATATCCTGACCCCAGATCATTGCAACGAAGCTGGCCATTGCAATATAGGGCCCATAAGGAATAATATCCTGTTTTTTCCTGAATTTCAAATAAATCCCAGCAGGGGAGCCGAAAAAAGGAGCGAGGAAGAAAATAAGCACTGCCATCTTCCAACCCAAAAAAGAGCCCAGCATGGCCATGAGTTTCACGTCTCCTCCGCCCATGCTTTCCTTTTTAAACGCCATGCTTCCCAAAAATCCAGTCAGACACATCAGCGCCGCCCCTACAAGCGCTCCTAATAATGAATTTATAATTGACTCTTTCCATGTAAGTACAGAATGAAGTGACGGCACCAAAGCGCTGATAAGGATTCCAGAAAATAAACCGCCGAGGCTGAATCTGTCAGGTATAATTTGAAATTCGAGGTCGATAAAAGTTATTGCTGTTAAAATAGACGCCAGCAAGCTGTATATATAAAATCTGGCTGAAAATCCAAAATTCACAAACAGGACCAAAAAAGCCAGCGCGCTTATGAGTTCGACGATAAAATAACGCGGGGAAATCTTTTTTTTACAGGATCTACATTTGCCTCCAAGCAGCAAATAGCTCAAAAAAGGTATATTATCGTACCACGCTATTGTCTTTTTGCAATGCACGCATCTCGAACGGGAAAAACCAATGGATTCACTGCGCGGTATCCTGTATATGCATACGTTCAAGAAACTCCCTATCACTGCTCCGAAGATAAATATAAATAAATTCACCATATCATCCCGCCTTAACTTTACACTTTAACGTTGTTGAAGTGTAAAGTTAGCGCTTCTCTCATTGTTTCAATTGGGGCTTTCTGGTCGGTCCAGAACTCAAAGGCATGGACGCCCTGATACAAAAACATACCCAGGCCGCCTACTGCGCGGCCTTTTGCCTTTTTCACCAATTCTGTTTTTCTGTTATATACCACATCGTAGACAAACAAATCTTTGTGGAGCAACTCCTTATCCACAGGAGAATCATCGCCTTCTTTCATGCCAACAGGACTGGCATTGATCAATAATTGACAATCGGCTACAATGCTCGAAATTTCTTTTTTAGTGATAAATTGTAATTTTTCTTTGGCAATAGCGAATTTTTCAAAATGCTCTTTTGCTGATTTTACTGCTTTATCACTGGCTTCGTAGATGTATATTTTTTTGGGGTGCGGCAAGTCTTCGCATATCAACGCAGCGACAATCGCCCTGCCAGCACCACCGCAAGCAACAAGAAAAACATTTTTACCTTTAGGATCAAAACCCAAATCCTCTTTTAATGACCTGCGAAAACCCAGGACATCTGTATTCAAACAAAAGAATTCGCTTCCTTCTCTTTTTACTGTATTAATAGCTCCCGATAGCTGGACATAAGGCAAAACTTCCTTCGATCTCTTATTTAAAATCTCTTTTGCTCTTACTTTATGCGGAACTGTAATATTAAAGCCTTTGACATTTTTTCTATTAAGAATAAAATCCTCGAGCTCTTCTGGTTTGACTGCAAATTTTTTATATTCGGCCTTTATGCCCAGCTTTTTGAATGCGGCGTTGTGCATTGCAGGCGACAAGCTGTGTTTTATTGGCCAGCCTATTACTCCGTATATATCCATCCCTGCTCCGTATAAATCGCAGGGGAGCTCAAGGCTCCCCTGTATCTAAATCTTAAGTTTACTTTTAACATTGTTGAAAGTAAACTTAGAGGTCGAGTTCTTTCTGCTTAGGCTTTGTTTTTCGCGATCGCGCGAAAAAGAGCCTGTTGGTTGCATTCACGTATGCCTTTGCGCTGGCCTCGATTATATCAGTGGAGGCCCCTCTCCCTGAAACTTCTTTGCCCTTGCCAGGTTTTATCCTGACAGTGACCTCGCCCAAGGCGTCCTTACCCCTCGTTATAGACTTTAAAGAATAATCCAGGAGCGTACACTTGAGGCCTGTTATTTTGTCAATAGCCTTGTAGCAGGCATCCACAGGCCCATCACCGGTGGAAGATTTTTTCAGCATCTTCGCGCCTTTTTTCAACGCTACTGCAGCGCGCGGGATGACCTTGCTTCCGCTTACTATATTAAGGTCTTCCAACCTATATGTTTCCGGTATAGAAATAATTTCGTCCTCGACTATAGTCAAAAGATCCTCGTCAAATATCTCCTTCTTTTTATCAGCGAGGCTCTTGAAGCGCTCAAATGCCTTCAAAAGATCCTTCTGGTTAAGCTCGAATCCCAGCTTCTTAAGCCTCTCGGAAAACGCGTGTTTACCTGAATGTTTTCCGAGCACAAGCCGCGTCTCTCCGAAGCCCACGTCCTCTGGTTTCATAATCTCGTAGGTAGTGCGCTTCTTCAATATGCCGTCTTGATGCACGCCTGCTTCGTGGCTGAATGCGTTGCGGCCCACTATCGCCTTGTTCGGCTGCACCACAATGCCTGTGAGCTTGCTCACCAGGCGGCTCGCCTTATAGAGTTCCTCTGTATTTATCGACGTGGAAGCCTCAAAGATATCCTTGCGCGTATCCAGCGCCATCACGATCTCTTCCAGGGACGCATTACCTGCCCTCTCGCCAATGCCGTTGACAGTACATTCGACCTGCTCAGCGCCGTTCTCAATGGCTGCGAGGGAATTACTCACGCCAAGTCCAAGGTCATTGTGGCAATGCACACTAAGTATAGCCTTGCTTGAATTAGGGACTTTGTTTTTTATTGTATTTATTAGTGAACCAAATTCAATAGGGATCGCGTAACCTACTGTGTCAGGGATGTTCACTGTTTTCGCGCCTGCGGATATCACTGCTTCGACCACGCGGCACAGAAAATCCTTTTCAGAGCGCGAGGCATCCTCTGGCGAAAACTCGACATCATCACAAAACTTGCGTGCATATTCCACAGCCCACACAGCCTGCCGCAATATCTCACTCTCTGCCTTTTTCAGTTTATACTGCATGTGGATTTTAGATGTTGCCAAAAACACATGGATGCGCGGCTTCTTTGCCTTTTTGACAGCGCGGGCGCACGTCTCTATATCCTGCTTTGTAGCCCTTGCAAGACCACAAACGCTCGGTCCCTTGACCTCAGAAGCGACTTTACTGACTGCGTTGAAATCACCCTTCGAGGCAATGGGAAAACCCGCCTCGATCACGTCAACGCCTAGCCTTGCCAGCTGTTTCGCAATGTCAATCTTTGCCTTTATGTCGAGGCTCGCGCCAGGTGACTGTTCGCCATCTCTCAGAGTTGTATCGAAAATAATAATTCTTTTCATAACATCCTTAACTTTACATTTCAACAACGTTAAAGTGTAAAGTTACTTTATCCAGTCCATCATGCCTCTTAATTTTTTGCCGATTACCTCTATTGGATGACTGTCGTCTTTTTTTCTTAATTCATTGAATGCAGGGCGGCCTTTTTCATTTTCCTTTATCCATTCCTTTGCGAACGCGCCTGACTGCACCTCTTTTAAGATCTTCTGCATCTCCTTGCGAGTCGCATCAGTTATGACCCTTTTACCTCTTGTTACATCGCCGTACTCTGCTGTGTCGGATACGCGTTTTCTCATTCCCTGGATACCTGTCTTGTATATTAAATCCGTAATGAGTTTTAATTCATGCAGGCACTCGAAATATGCTATCTCTGGTTGATATCCAGCATTGACAAGCGTCTCGAATCCTGCCTTCACGAGCTCGGTGACTCCGCCGCAAAGCACTGTCTGTTCCCCAAAAAGATCTGTCTCGGTTTCTTCTTTAAAAGTCGTCTCTATGACACCTGCCCTTGTGCCGCCTATGCCTTTTGCATAAGCAAGTCCTATCTTAGCAGCATTACCAGAGGCGTCTTGAAAAACTGCCAATAAACACGGTACACCCTTTTTCTCTTCATACATCTGTCTTACGAGAGCGCCTGGTCCTTTTGGCGCTACCATGAAGACATCCACATCTTTCGGAGGCACGATCTGTTTAAAATGTATATTGAAGCCATGTGAAAACACAAGTGACTTGCCTTTTTTTAGATTCGGCTCAATTGCCTGCTTATAAACCTTTGCCTGCACATGATCCTGCGTCAATATCTGAATGACATCCGCTTGCTTTGCAGCGTCACTCGCCGAAACAGGCGCGAAACCGTCTTTCTGTGCAGTTTTGTAATTCTCAGTACCTTCTAATTCGCTTGCAATCACGTCCAGCCCGCTGTCCCGCAGATTCAAAGCCTGGCCGCGACCCTGAATACCATAACCTATAATCGCTATCTTCTTTCCTTTTAACACATTCAAATCAGCGTCTTTGTCATAATACATCTTTGTCATTACTGTTTTCCTCCTTATTATCGATTTCGTCGAAAGCCTAACTTTACACTTTAACGTTGTTGAAATGTAAAGTTAAGGTGGTGGGGTTTTTATTTGCGGCCCATGGCAATGCGGCCGGTCCTGACGACCTCTGAAATCCCAAAAGGCTTCATGATCTCTATAAACGATTTTATCTTGTTCTGATCGCCCGTAACCTCTATGACTGCTGTCTCTTTCTTGACGTCGTCGATCTTTCCCTGGAACGTATCTGCTATCTGCAATATCTCTGAGCGGTTCTTGCTGTCGAGCTTGACCTTGACCATAACGAGTTCACGGTCAATAAAGTCCTCGCCCGTGAGATCGATCACCTTTATAACGTCGATAAGCCTGTTTAGTTGCTTCTTGACCTGCTCCAATGTCTTTTCATCGCCGTCAGCTACGATTGTCATTCTCGAGATACTAGGATCTTCGGTCTCGCCTACAGCAAGGGAATCGATGTTGAAACCTCTTGCGCTAAATAGACCTGATACGTGCGTTAGCACGCCAAAGTGATTCTCAACCAATACTGAAATTATTTTTTTCATTGCCTTTGCCTCTATCTAAGTTTACATTTTAACGTTGTTAAAGTGTAAACTTACGCGCCTAACTTTACATTTCAACAATGTTAAAATGTAAAGTTAGGCTAGGGCGCCGATCATTTTGTTGATAGCCTGGCCTGCCGGCACCATTGGAAACACATTTTCCTCTGGCTCGACTTGAAAATCTAAAATCACAGGCTTCTTTATGTCCAGCGCCTTTTTTATTGCTTTTTTCACTTCGCTTTTTTTCGTAACCCTTATCCCGCAGGCGCCGTACGCCTCTGCGAGTTTCACAAAATCAGGAGAATGCTCCAGCGTAGTGTGCGCATATCTCCTCTTATAAAAGAGCTCCTGCCACTGCCTGACCATGCCGAGATAGCCATTGTTCAAAATCGCTATTTTTACCGGCAGCTTATTTGCAACAGCAGTCGTAAGCTCCTGGATATTCATCTGAATGCTTCCGTCACCTGCAATGTCAAAGACAATTTTGTTCGGACAGCCGACTTGCGCGCCGATCGCTGCAGGAAAACCATAGCCCATTGTGCCGAGCCCGCCGCTCGAAATGAACTGGCGCGGCTTTGTATAATTATAAAACTGCGCGGCCCACATCTGATTCTGTCCGACCTCGGTCGTAATGATGGCTTTGCCTTTTGTAAGCTCGCAGATCTGCTCGACGACATACTGCGGTCGCAGCTTGGAATCGTTTTTGTAAGCAAGTGGGAACTTTTTCTTCCACTCCTCTATCTGCTTATGCCATTTGGCGATATCAGGTTTTTTTATTTCTTTAACAAGGTCTTGCAAAATGCAATTGGCATCGCCCACTATCGGCACGTCGACTTTAACATTCTTACTTATCGCGCATGGGTCAATGTCAATATGTATGACCTTTGCATGCGGAGCAAACTCGTCGATCTTGCCTGTAACTCTATCGTCGAAGCGCGCGCCCACTGCTATTATAAGGTCTGACTCCTGTATAGCGTGATTCGCGTACGCAGTTCCGTGCATGCCAAGCATACCGAGTGAAAGTTTATGCGTGGTCGGAAATGCACCCAGACCCATGAGCGTCATAGTAACCGGAATCTCTGTCTTTTTGACAAATTCAGCGAGCTTCGCACTGGCACCTGAAATAATCACGCCACCGCCAACATAGAGCACAGGCCGTTTGCTGTGCGCAATGAGCCGCGCTGCCCTTTTTATCTGGCCGATATGGCCTTTGCATGTCGGCTTATAGCCTCTGATGTCTGCTTTTTCAGGATAATCAAAATTCGCTTCCTGTATTTGCATGTCTACTGGCAAGTCAACCGAAACCACGCCAGGCCTGCCTGTAGAGGCTATGTGAAACGCATTCTTTATGACAGTCGCTATATTGTTAACATCTTTTACGAGATAGTTATGCTTTGAAATCGGCCGTGTTATGCCGCTGACATCAACTTCCTGAAAAGCGTCGTTCCCTATAAGCGAGGTCTTGACCTGGCCTGTAATAGCAACGACTGGCACAGAATCCATATTGGCTGTCGCGAGCCCTGTAACAAGGTTCGTCGCTCCAGGACCAGACGTAGCTAGGCAGACGCCGACCTTGCCGGTTGCGCGAGCGTAGCCGTCTGCTGCGTGGGCCGCACCCTGCTCGTGTCTCGTCAATATGAAATTTATGTCGCTGTCGTAAAGAACGTCGAAAATCGGAAGCACCACGCCTCCAGGGTAACCAAAGATTACCTCAACGCCCTCTTTCTTAAGCGACTCTATTAATATCTTTGCGCCTGTCAATCTCATAACCTTACCTCATATGTATGTACCTAACTTTACATTTCAACAACGTTAAAGTGTAAAGTTAGCGCCGCGAAAAATCCCTAATCCAACACTGCGCCTTTGCTCGCAGAGCTGACAAAACGGCTATACCTGGAAAGCCAGCCCTTTATCACCTTTGGCTTAGGCTGTCGCCACTTCTTAAGACGCTTCTTGATCTCACTGGCTGAAACCTGCAGATTCATGCGTCGCTTCTTTATATCTATTTTGATCTTATCGTTGTTTTTAATAATAGCAATCGACCCGCCTTTTGCTGCTTCAGGCGCGACATGACCAATGCAGGGTCCGCGCGTGCCGCCTGAAAATCTGCCGTCGGTAATGAGCGCAACGTCATTGGACAGACCCATGCCCACGATAGCTGATGTCGGTGAAAGCATCTCCCGCATACCAGGCCCGCCACTCGGGCCCTCGTATCGAATAACAACCACATCACCCTTTTTGACCTTGCCTTTTAATATAGCAGACATTGACTCTTCTTCAGAATTAAAGACCTTTGCCTTGCCCGTAAACACCATTGTGTCTTCTTCGATCGCGCCCTGTTTCACAACCGCACCTTCAGGCGCAATATTCCCCTTTAAAATAGCAATGCCGCCTTCCTCTTTATATGGCTCGTCAAGATCACGTATCACTTCCTCGTCGTAGACCTTGCTCGACCGCGCGATCTGTTTTATCGACGGGCCGCTGACTGTCGGATTGTCGATTAGCCTCGCTTCCAGTCTCTTCAAAACCGCTGGTATTCCTCCCGCGACCTCAAGGTCCTCGAGAAAATATTCGCCGCTCGGCCTCAAGTCGCAGATCTTCGGCGTCTTGCGGCTGATCTGATCGAATGTAGCGAGCGGAAGCGCAACGCCTGCTTCTTTTGCAATCGCAATCAGGTGCAACACTGTATTTGTCGAGCCACCCAATGCCATGTCGACCATGATCGCGTTCAAAAACGCTTTTTTATTTAAAATACTGCGCGGCTTAATGTTCTTTTTGACTAATTCTACTGCGCGCTTGCCACTCTCATGAGCAATCCTCGCCTTTTTACTAGAGACTGCGAGTGATGTTGCGCAGCCAGCGAGCGACATGCCCATTGTCTCAGTCAAACAACTCATTGTATTTGCAGTGAAAAGTCCCTGGCACGAACCCGGGCCAGGACACGCATTGATCTCAAGCTGTTCCAAGTCATACTTGGAGATGTCGCCCTTCTTATATTGCCCCACTGCTTCAAACGTATCGCGAACGAGATCGAGTCGCCTGCCTTTGTAATGTCCGGTGAGCATCGGCCCTGCCGTGACAACGATCGTCGGAATGTTAATCCTCGCGCACGCCATGAGCATGCCCGGCGTGATCTTGTCGCAGTTCGTCAAGAGCACAAGCCCATCCAGCGCATACGCGCCAGCCATTGTCTCGACCATGTCAGCGATGAGCTCCCTCGACGCCAGAGAATACTTCATGCCAAAGTGGCCCATTGCAATGCCGTCGCAGATACCTGGAATGCCGAAGACAAACGGTCGGCCACCACCTGCATAGACGCCATTCTCGACAGCGCGCTCCAGCGACCTCATATGTATATGGCCCGGCACAAGATCGGTAAAACTCGACGCAATACCAATAAAAGGCCTGCCCAAATCCTTTGGACACACCCCTGTCGCATACAAAAGCGCCCTGTTCCCGGCCTTTGAAACACCTTTTTTAATAATATCACTTTTCATAATCGGCTCCTAGGCTCTTATAAATATATAGATCCCTAATCTCGTTATTATCGCATTTTCCGCAAAAAATTGCAACAGAATAACTTCACCCACAAACACCCCTTAAGTATACATTTCAACAATGTTAAAGTGTAAACTTAGGCGCTAATCCCGCGATATCTTTATGACTTTATACCTCAATGTGCCTGCCGGCACCCTTATATTTATGGCATCACCTTTCTTGCGGCCCAAAAGCGCCTTACCCACAGGCGATGAAATCGAAATCCTGCCCTGGCTAAAATCTGCCTCGTCCTCAGTTACTAATTTATAATCTATTTTCTCCTTAGAATCCATGTCTTCCAGCTTAAGATTGGCTCCTATATAAGCCTTGTCAGTAGAGATCGTTGTGTTCTCGATGATCTTTGCGCGGCCAAGCTTATTTACGAGCTCGGCGATTCTCTTCTCGTTTATTGCCTGTGACTGTTTTGCGGAATCGTATTCTGCGTTCTCGCTCAAGTCCCCCAAAAGCCTTGCCTTCTCGAGCGCATCCGCTATCTCCCTGCGCTTCTCTCCCTTAAGAAATTCCAACTCCTTCTTTAGCTTCTCAAAACCTTTTTTAGTCAAAAAAACACCATCCATAGTCGTCTCCTCTATTTATACACTCGCGGCACGCGTCGCCCGATATTACAAACCACTTCATATGGGATCGTGCCCATGATATCGGCAAGATCTTCCGCTTTTATAGCCTCTTTTCCCTGCTTACCTATTAAAACTACTTCGTCTCCTGATTTCACGCCCTGCAAATGCCCCACATCGACCATGCACATGTCCATGCATACCCTTCCCGCTATCGGCGCCAGGCGACCTCTTATTAAGACGTACGCTTTATTCGACAAATGTCTGGAATAACCGTCTCCGTAGCCCACAGGTATAGTGGCAATCCGCGTTTCCTTTTCTGCAATATAGGTCCTTCCATAACTTATGGTTCTGCCCTTCGGTACCGATTTCACATGCGTAATTTTTGTCTTTAATGCCATCACCGGCTTTAAACCCAATCTTTTTACAAGGTCTTTTCTCGGATGCAAGCCATAAATTATAAGTCCCGGCCTCACTATATTCATATGCGAATCCTTGAAATCCACCAGTGCCATGCTGTTCGAAGCGTGTTTAAAAGGGATATTAATATTGTGAGACGATAACGCCTTCACAAGGAAATTAAAATCTTTTATTTGTCGCCGGGTAAATTTTTTATCATCTTCAGCGCTTGGAAAATGCGTAAAAATTCCGTCGATAACAATACTTTTGAGCGCTGCTATTTTTTTTACAAACTCGATCGCCTCTTCGTGCCAAAAACCAATCCTGCCCATGCCTGTATCGATCTTCACGTGCACCTTTATATTTTTCTTTTTGGCCTGGCCGAGCTTTGAAAGCAGCTTCGCTATTTTCAGATCAGACACGGTCTGAATTACGTTGAGTTTCAAGACGCCTTCTACTTCTTCGGGCAAGATCACTCCTAGTATAATGATTTTATTTTTAATTCCAGCTTCGCGCAGTTCCCGTGCTTCGTCAAGCGATGCAACGCCCAGATATTCCACGCCTTCTTCGACCAGGACCCTCGAAACCTCTTTCATGCCATGGCCATACGCATCGGCCTTGATTACGCCGAGTATTTTGACGTCAGAGGCAATCATCCGCCTTACCTTGCGCAGATTATGTCGTAGCGCATCTAAATCTATCTCTGCAAATGTCGGCCTGTAAAATCTCATCCCATCACCCGCTCCTAACTTTACATTTCAACAACGTTAAAATGTAAAGTTAAGGTTTTGACTTTGTCTTCACCTGGCAATATCTCGAATATATATATAAAGGTTTAAGCTTGCCCAGGTCTTGCTTTCTGCGCATTTTTATATTTTTAAGGGCTAATTTTATAAGACAGCTTGCCTTTGGATACCAATATTTCTCGTCTAAAAAAATCGCTTTTCGACCCAACCGGCGTATCTCTTCTTTATAAAGAGTTACGCCATCGCCTAAAAATACCGCAGGGCCTTTTATCTTTTTCATAAGTGCCTCTACGGTTAACAAAAGGTAACCTGATGTCTTGGAAATTGTGCCATTTTTTCTCTTGTATATCGCAGAATACACCTGGTTTCTCTTTGCATCGATCACCGGCACTACAGTCGCCTTTTCGACATCGGCATTCATTGCCAGTGCGTCAATACTGGCCACGCCAATACACGGCTTCTTTGTGGCAATGCCAAATCCTTTCACAGAACTCACGCCGATGCGCAAGCCTGTAAACGAACCCGGTCCTAACCCTACGACGAACGCGCCAATATCATTGATCCGCGAATTGCATTTCTCTAAAAGCTCCTTGACCTTAGGCACCAGCAAGGCCGAATGCTGCCTGTCAAGCAGGTGAGATTCTTCCGCGATGATAAAATTATCCTCACCCAACGCCATGTTTAAAAATTTCGAACTTGTATCAATCGCCAGGATCTTCATATCTCACGCTAACTTTACATTTCAACAACGTTAAAGTGTAAAGTTAGGAAATAGTTATCTTTCTTTTACATTCGCCTTTAACCTTGATCTTTACAATTATGCAATTTTCGGGCAATATCTCTTTTATCTTCTCTGCCCATTCTATCACAGTAACACCGTCGCCATAAATATATTCTTTCACTCCGATATTCTCTATGTCCTGCAGCCTGTCGAGTCTATATAAATCCAGATGATACATCGGCATCCTGCCGTTATATTCTTTTATCAGAACAAAAGTAGGGCTATTTATATGGCGCGAGTCCTTCACTCCGAGCCCCCTGCCTATACCTTTGGTAAATGTAGTCTTGCCGCTTCCAAGGTCTCCGCAAAGAGCGATAACGTCTCCAGCCGAAAGTTTCTTAGCCAGCCTTGCCCCCAATTCTATCGTATCCTTAGCGCTTTTACTTATCATAATTCCGCCTAACTTTACACTTTAACGTTGTTGAAACGTAAAGTTAGAAATGCGAATAGCCAGAAGGTCTTACTTTTCGCTCTCTCCCATTCTTTTTTATTATACAAAATCCTTTGCGCTTGCCGCAAATTTTTCCTATCCTGGAAAGACGCGTTTTAAACGGCCATATCTTTTCTAATCTAAGAGCTGATTTTTGCGGCAATGTAAAGACTAATTCAAAATCCTCGCCTTCTTTTGCGGCCGTGTTAAAGCTTTTTGCATTTTTTGACAATGGCACGCTCTTCTCACAAATTACTGCGCCTGCTTTACTCGCCTCCAATATATGGCCAAGATCAGCTAACAACCCGTCAGAAACATCTATCATAGAACTGATTTTGAAATTTCTTACCAAAAAACGCGATTCCTTAAGGCGCGGGGTAAAATCCAAATGTTTGCCTTTTGAAGCACCGCCAATGCTACCCGTAATAAATATCACATCTCCTGTTTTGGCCCCGCTACGCAATACCAAACTATCTTTTTCAACGCTGCCCAAAAGCGCTATGTTCACAATTATCTTTTTTGAAGCAATAGTGTCCCCGCCTACTAAATCAACGCCATGCCTCTTAGCCACATCTCTCATACCTTTATATAATGTATCAACGTACTTTACATCAAGGGTAGACGGCACACCCAGAGACACCAATGCAAACTCAGGCACCCCGCCCATAGCCGCGATATCGCTTATGTTAGAAGAAATGCATTTTTTCCCGACTAGGCTCGCACCTGCTCGTCTATAAAAATGCACGTCCTCCAAAAGCATATCAGAAGTAAACAAAAGATGTTTATCTTTCGTATATCTCAGGACAGCTGCATCGTCTCCTATGCCCTTTGCCACTTTCTTGGAGAGCTTTACGCGCGCCGAGATTCTCTTTATTAAATTAAATTCTCCTAAATCTTTTAATATCATATACGCCTGATTCAGTTATTATGGCGGTTATAAGTCCATGGGGCGTGACGTCGAACGCCGGGTTAAATACCCTGGCATTTTTTGGAGCAGTCTGTTTTACTCCAACATATATCAACTCCTCGCGTTTTCTCTCTTCTATGGGGATATCTTTTCCCGTCTTTATATTTCTGTCTATAGTAGAACTCGGCGCCGCTATATAAAAAGGTATCTTGTGGTATCTCGCAAGCACTGCCAGGCCATAAGTCCCGATCTTGTTCGCAGCGTCTCCGTTCCTCGCTATCCTGTCAGCGCCCACAATGATCTTAGTCACGCGTTTCTCTCTTATCGTCGCAGCCGCCATGTCATCGCATATGAGCGTCGCGTCAATGCCGTTCTTCATTAGTTCCCACATAGTAAGGCGTGAGCCCTGCATCAGCGGTCTTGTCTCATCCGCGTACACCTTAAATCTCTTTCCCTGCTTTTTTGCCTCATAAAAAACAGAAAGAGCTGTGCCATAGCCTGCAGTCGCGAGCATGCCTGCGTTGCAATGCGTAAGCACGGCATCTTTATTCTTTATCAGTTTTGCGCCGTTTCTTCCTATTGCGCGGCACATCTCTCTATCTTCTTTTAGAATACAAAGCGCTTCATCTAAGACAACTTTTTTTGCTCTTATCACTGAAAACTGCCGACAACTGTTAAATTTATCCTGCATCCTTTTGAGCGCCCAAAAAAGATTGACTGCGGTCGGCCTCGTCTTTCTCAACTTATCCGACGCCACATTCAAATCTCTCCTAAGCCCACTCAATGTCTTTGCCTTTGAATTTATCGCAGCCAATGCATAGCCTAGCGCAACGCTGACTCCTATAAGCGGCGCCCCGCGCACCCTTAATTTCTCTATTGCCTCGCACATCGCAGCAATGTCCTTGCATCTTACGAATTTAAGCGCCGACGGTAATTCTGTCTGGTCAATAAAAACTATGCTATTTTTTTCCCACCTTATCGGCTCCAGCAACATAGCCTCTCCCTTAAGTTAACTTTACATTTCAACAACGTTAAAGTGTAAAGTTACAGCCCAAGACCCCTTGCCAATATATTCCGCCTGAGCTTGACTGCATCATACGGACACACCTCATTACAGCACATGCACTTGATGCATTTAACCGCATCGATAACTGATGTCTCTTTATTTATTGTAATAGCGGACACCGGGCATGTATCTCGGCAAATATTGCATTTTTTGCAAAGCCCTTCGTCTATATAAGGCCCGAACTTCACAAGACTCGCCACCGCCCTTATAAGAAAACCGGGTAATTTAAAAATAAGCCTTGAATGAGGGAGCCTGAAATTCTTTATCAAATTATCCTTTAGCGTCTCACCTAAAATATCTATTTTTTTTATATCTGCCTCGCCAAGCCCCCTTTTCGCAGCTTCTTTTGTAGACAGGATCTTAAAAGGGTCCATACCGATCAGATGCGAAAATATAACATCTAGCGCCACGCTATCTGCGCTCGCCATCAAAAGCCCCGCCGGATTTAATGTCCCTGCTGCTGGCCCGTCTCCGTCCATTGCAATCACGCCATCCATCAGGGCAAGTTGCGGCTTCACGGCATCGAAGACATCGACCAGGACATTGCAAAATTCCTCTTCCCTGGGAAATCTCTTGTGGCATTCGGATTTATTTAAGCCTGACACCGCGCCAAACATATTTTTTACAGCTCCTGTCAATATCATCAGGTTATGAGTTTTCATCTTCGGCAAAGATATGATCTTATCACACTCAAAAAAATAAGAAGCTATCGGCAAGCCCTTGATCATCTTTACATTTTTCGTCTCCAAAAGCTCGACGCCTTCTTCTTTCGCGATCCGCGCCATGCCTGAAGACTCATATATCTCCCGGACCTGGACCCCCCTGCACCCTCCCGGAGTATCCCCTATCAAAGGATATGCGCCGCATTCCCTTACTAGTTTCACGACAGCTCTAACGACCTCCACGTGAGTATTGGCTCCTTTTTCCGGACCGCTGCCTGAAAGCATATTAGGCTTAATAAGCACCTTCTCGCCTTTATTTACAAACGCGGATATGCCGCCTAAAAGATCAAAGGCCTGACGCACGCACGACCCCAGGATCTCCTGGCTATATGTCTTACATTTTACAATCGAAACTCTTGCACTCACTTTATCAATCCTCCTAACTTTACATTTCAACAACGTTAAAGTGTAAAGTTAAGCCATTAGTTCTTTTATAAAGAACACGAAGCCGACGATAATCGCATTATGCAGGATGTGCACTGCCATCGAAGCGACAAGCGACCCTGTCCTCTCATAAAGGTAAACCAAAAGCAAACCCAGTATCATGATCGGGAAAAAACCGACAATATTCGTATGCAGGAGACTAAAAACTGACGCGCTTATAAACGCAGCCCCTATCACACCAATATGTTTTTTAACGGCATTGTACATAAACCCTCGAAAAAATATCTCCTCAATAATAGGCCCCAGGATGGAAACGAATATCGCAAAGAACGCAAGAAATACGCCTCTCTTTTCTTCCATGAACATTTCAAATACAGGCTGAGGCTCGGGCTTATAGCCCAAGATATTCAAAATCCATAAAGAAAAAATCAAGACCGTGAATAAAAGCGGCAGAATAAAAATATACCCCGCTATGCCTGATGAAATATTTTTAAATAAAGAAGATAATTTCAAGCCTAGCGAAACCAGTGTATCCTTGCATTTAACCACTACAAAATACAACACCACTATAACCACGGCAATATCTATAAAAAAAGTGCTGATCATCATGCGCAAATTGATCCCGATATCTAATTGCAATAATTCATATATAATGCTTTCTGCAAGGCCTAAGACATAACTCATGAAAACAATAACAAGGCTCGCCCTTAAAAGGTCGGGAACGCCCCAGGAAATATCCTCTCTCCCTCGAGAAGACGACAAGGATGAAAAAGAAAAAGCAAAAGGCCTTATCCTGAAAATAAAAGCTAAATTCATCACAATGGAAAACATAAATACTAAAAATCCCAAGATTATCGCGTATTTAAAAAACCTTGCACTTAGCTTGCCTGAGGACAAAAAATCCTTGACCCTCTCTTCGGTAACTCCGATCTCCTCAAGGGTCATCTCTGAAAAGGATTTTTCTGACTTTACCTGCTTTTTTTCCGACTGCCCTGCGCTCATAAAATTCACAGCCAGTATAAAGAGCAGCATGAATATGTATATTTTTTCTCGTCTTATAAAATCCAGCATGGTAATGCCCTCTCGTAACTTTACACTTTAACGTTGTTGAAATGTAAAGTTAAAGAGGTTTTTCGCGTTGTCAGTCGTAATCCTAGCTACCTCGTCAAGGCTCAGGCCTTTTATCTTCGCTATCTCTTCTGCGAGATATCTCACATAGCTCGGCTCGTTTCGCTTTCCCCTGTATATTTGCGGTGCCAAAAATGGAGCGTCAGTCTCAAGAAGAAGTCTTTCCATAGGCGTCTTCTTCGCAACCTCCCGCAGCCGGCTGGCATTCTTGAAAGTAAGATTACAGGTAAACGATACGCAAAGTCCCATATCCAAACAATCTGTCAAAAATCTCTCGTCTCCGGAGAAACAATGCATGACGCCCCTCAGCTTATCCCCTATTATATCTCTTAATATGCCCAATATATCATCGTGCGCGTCGCGATTATGTATGATTATCGGCAAATCCCTCTTCTTTGCCTCTTTCAATAAAATCTTGACCAGCCTTTTCTGATTGTCCCTCGAAGAAATATTTTTAAAATAATCCAACCCTATCTCTCCGATCGCGACGACCTTATCTCTGTCGAGAAAACCTCTAAATTCCTCTAAATCCTTCTCCGTCACGCTGTCAGCCTCGTGAGGATGGATCCCGGCTGCCGCATAAATAAAATCATTCTTCTCAGCGATCTCTATCGAGGCCCTTGTCCCCCTAAGACTTGAACCGACATTTACAATCAGGCCCACGCCTTCTTCCCTCGAGCGTTTTATGACCTCATTCCTATCAGATTCAAAGTCTTTGAAATCTAAATGACAGTGAGTATCTGTCAACATAGTGGCGACATCTCTCTGAGTCTTTTTACTATTGGCGGGATCTCGGCCAGGCAATACTCAATGTCTTTTTCAGTATTCTCATAGCCGAAAGAAAACCTGATGGAGCCTTGCGAAATATCAGGAGGAACGCCCATTGCAGTCAATACGTGAGAAGGTTCGAGCGAACCAGAGGTGCACGCAGAGCCAGTGGAAGCAAAAATGCCTTTCATGTCAAAATTCAATATCAGGGACTCACCCTCGATATACCTGAAACTTATATTGAGCGTATTGGAAAGACGGTGCTCAGGATGCCCGTTCAGATATATTTCATTGAGCTCTTTTTTTAAACCTGTCAAAAATTTATCTGTGAGTTTTTTAAGGTGCTTGTTCACTTTTTTCATATCTTTTTTTGCTATCTCTGTAGCCTTTGCAAAACCCACGATACCGGGTACGTTTAAGGTCCCCGCCCTCAGCCTTCTCTCATGATATCCTCCGGTCTGATAGGGTGAGATCTTTACGCCTTTTTTTATATATAGCGCGCCTGCGCCTTTGGGCCCGTTCAACTTATGCGCTGAAAAAGAACATAGATCGACCCCCAGATCTTCGACATCTAGAGACTCCTTGCCAAGCGCCTGGACCGCATCTGTGTGAAAATATACACCGTTCTTCTTCGCTATTTTTCCGATTTCTTTTATCGGCTGGATAGTTCCTGTCTCGTTGTTAGCAAACATAATCGAGATCAGAACAGTATCTTTTCTTATAGAGTCCTCCAATTTATTCAGATCAATAACGCCATGTTTATCTACGGGTAACCGGGTGACTTCAAGGCCCAGTTCTTCTTCGGCAAATTTACATGATTCCAAAACCGCGTGATGTTCTATCTCGCTCGTTATTATGTGCCGTCCTTTTGCCAGGTTAGCAATCGCAATGCCTTTTACCGCAAAATTATCTGATTCGGTCCCGCCTGATGTAAAAATAATATCCACGGGCTCTGTACCGATCGCCTGTGCGATTACTTCTCTCGACCCTTCTACTGCCTTGCGAGCTGTCTGTCCTTTGGAATGCACGCTCGAGGCATTCCCGTATTCATCGGAAAAATACGGCATCATGGCCTCCAGCACTTCTTTGCGCACCGGCGTAGTTGCGTTATGATCCAAATAAATCTGTCTCATTTCATCGCTCCTGCCTAACTTTACATTTCAACAACGTTAAAGTGTAAAGTTAGAGCTCTATTCTGGGGAACAAAGGTTTGCCTTTGCTGGTTTTTACCCCTGATTTTGCCATGCCCCAGGACAAATCCTTTAAAGTTTTCTTCTCTGCTTTTAAACCAAGCTGCTGCGTCATTTTTTCGGAAGTCGTCGGTAAAAATGACCACAGGGCCGCTGATATAATCCTGAGAATTTCGTAAAGGTCATACATCATATCCCTGAGCTCATCCTCTTTGTTTTCTTTTGAAAGCCTCCATGGCGCTTTCTGCTCTATAAATTTATTGGCCATATTTATCAATACCCAGATAGCGCCGAGCGCCTGGCTAAAATCTATATTGTCCATTGCCGCTGAGATCTCGGATTTTAAATTCTTCGCTTTGTCAATGAGCGAAGCTGTGAGCTCGTCCGCGTTTTTAATATCTCGCCTCCTGGGAACTTTCCCGGAAAAATATTTCTCTATCATGGACAATGTCCTGTGCAAAAGATTTCCCAGGTCATTAGCGAGATCACTATTGATCCTGGATATAAGCGCAGATTCGGAAAACGAACCATCTGCGCCAAACGGCACTTCTCTCAACAGGAAAAACCTGTATGCGTCCACGCCGAACTTATCGACCATCTCAAGCGGATTGACTATATTGCCCCTGGACTTGGACATCTTGTCTTCGCCGATCTTCCACCAGCCATGAGCAAACACTGTCTTGGGCTGCTCGAGCCCAATAGCGTGAAGCATGATGGGCCAATAAACAGTGTGCGGCCTCAATATATCCTTTCCTATCATGTGCACGTCAGCCGGCCAGAATTTTTTGAATTTCTTAGAGTCATCGCCGTAGCCGCACAGGCTGATATAATTTATGAGCGCGTCAAACCAGACATAGGTCACATGATCTTCGCTAAAAGGTATCTTAATGCCCCACGAAAGCCTGGACTGGGGCCTTGAGATACACAAGTCGTTCAACGGATTCTTAAGAAAACTCAGGATCTCGTTCTTTCTTATAATCGGTAATATAAAATCCTCGTGCGAATTAATGTAATCCACGAGCCAATTTTGATATTTCGAAAGCCTGAAAAAGAAATTCTTTTCTTTTATGTGTTCGACCTTCCTCTTGCAGTCAGGACAATTGTCGTCTACAAGCTGGGCCTTGGTCCAAAAACTCTCACACGGCGTGCAATACCATCCGCTATATTCACCCTCATACAGATCACCCTTCTTGTACAGGATCTCCAGTATTTTTTTCACGACATCCTCATGCCTCTTCTCTGTCGTGCGGATAAAATCATCATATGAGATGTTCAGCTTCTCCCATAGATTTTTAAATCTCGGAACCACTGCATCAACGAACGCAGCCGGCTCCATGCCCTTTTCGCTAGCTGCCTCTTTTATCTTCTGGCCATGCTCGTCAGTACCTGTAGAAAACAATACCTCTGCGCCCGAAAACCGATTAAATCTAGCGAGCGCGTCGCACGCGATATTGGTATACGAATGCCCGATATGCGGATTACCATTAACATAGTATAGAGGTGTCGTAATATAAAATTTCATAAATTTATCCTGCGGAACCTCGCTAACTTTACACTTTAACGTTGTTGAAATGTAAAGTTAGGATTTTTTCTTTTTGAATTCTTCCTTATTGTAGTCCAGTTCAATATGTCTTCCTTCTTCCAATGCCACTATGACCTTGCGCTTCAACGCATTAACGCTTATAACCCTGCCCTTACCTTGCTTTGTCTTTATTTTCTCACCCTCTTTTGGCAGGCCTTTTAAATATTTTCTATAATTCTCGTATTCATATCCAAGGCAACACATCAATCTACCGCAGCATCCTGATATCTTAGAAGGATTCAGTGGCAGGTTCTGCTCCTTTGCCATCTTTATCGTCACAGGTTCAAAGCCTTTCAAAAAACTCGCACAGCATAATGACCTCCCGCAATGCCCGAAACCTCCCAGCATCCGCGCCTCGTCCCTCACACCTATCTGCCTCAGTTCTATCCTGACCTTGAAAATAGAGGCTAAATCCTTTACAAGGTCCCTGAAATCAACCCGGCCCTCGGAGGTGAAATAAAAAATAAGCTTGGTCCTGTCAAACGAATATTCAGCGTCGATCAACTTCATATCGAGCCTGCGTTCCTGGATCTTTCTTGCGCAGGTTTGAAACGCGTTTTTTATCCGCTTTTTGTTCTCGTTTATCTTGCGCATATCGTCTTTTGTAGCGATGCGCGCTATCTTTTTCAAAGGCTTGCCGAGATCCCTCTCCAATATCATCTCTGGCTCGCCTATTACCTCGCCGTAATCCTGGCCCCGTTCGACCTCAACTATTACGTAATCTCCTATCCTGGGCTTCAGACCATGGCTCTCGTAATAGAGGATATTCCCCGACTCCCTTAATCTTACTTGCACAGCTTCCCGCATCTCTAGCTCCTCTTCAACTCGACAGCCAGATTAAAAAGCGCTATCTTGGGGTTTGCATTCCTTCTGGTGTATTCAATCGCCTTCATTATGTTAAAAAGATCTCTCTCTAGCTTATCTTTTGTAAACCTGTTTGAATATGAGGAGATCTCGCTAAATCTATCTACGTTTAAAATTTCGTTTGATTCCTGCGTGAATTTCGATATAAAGATATCCCTGTACCAGCACAGAAGTATATATAAAGTCTCCTCTATGTCTTCACTGACCTGCTCCTTCAACACAGCCTCTCTCAATAGTGCGCTTTTTCTGAAAAAAAAGTCATTGACCACCTGGTTCCGTCGGGAAATCAAATCATTCTCTTTGAAAGACAATGCCCTGCCGATCGAGCCCATTGCCATATGCGAAAATAAAATCGCTTCTTCTTCCTCGATATCGCGAGTCATCAAAAATTCTCTGATCTGACCGCCCGGAAGCAGATTAAACCTCAATATTTTGCATCGCGAAATAACAGTGGGCAGAAGGCCTGCCAGGCTAGAGGCAGTCAATATCATAACATGGTTCTCGGGGGGTTCCTCTAAAAGTTTCAAAAAGGCATTCTGCGCCTCGATAGTCGCGGTCTCGGCTTCATTTATAATAAAAATCCTCTTTTTTGCCTCGTATGGTTTTAAGCTCGCCTGATAAATAATATCCCGTATCTTCTCGATCTTTATCGAACCTGACGGGCCTTCGGGAAAAACGCAAAAGACATCCGGATGGTTTCCGGATTCTATCTTATTACAAGAGACGCAATCACAAGAGGCACCACTGAGATATCTCTCGCAATTTATTGCCTTGGCGAATTCAATACCTGCAGTTCGCTTCCCAACTCCGTCAGGACCCAAAAATAAATAGGTCCCCCTGACCTGTTTTCTTGCAATTATATTCTTAAGCGCCCTGACAGCCACATCTTGTCCGATTATCTTATTAAACGACATTATCAGTCCCTAAGTTTACATTTCAACAACGTTAAAGTGTAAAGTTAGCAAATGCAATCTAATACTATTTTACGTATCTTTTCCTGTGTCTCAGCTATCTCTCCGAGAGCAGAGACAACTTTTACGCGACGCGGCTCTTTCTTTGCAATGCTAAGATATCCTTTTCTTACCTTTTTATGATACGAGAGCGATTTTTTTTCCATCCTGTCTTTGTTTCCGGTAGAACGCGAAAGCCCCTTTTTTGCGTCTATGTCTAATATAAAGGTGATGTCGGGTTTTATTCCATTAGTAGTAAGTCTGCCTATGTCTTTTATTAATCTTACATCAAGTCCTCCGGCATATCCCTGATAGGCCATGGTAGCGTCCATAAATCTATCGCATATCACTATCTTTCCTTTTCTTAAAGCTGGTAGGATCTTTTCTCTTACTATCTGCGCTCGCGCAGCCATATATAAAAGCAATTCGCACACTACATCCATGCCCTTGTTCCTGGGATCCAGCAAAACCTTTCTTATCTTCTCGCTGACTACAGTCCCTCCTGGCTCGCGCGTGTGCAAGACCTTCAGGCCCTGTTTTTTAAGAAACTCACACAAGAGTCGAGAGTGAGTGCTCTTGCCGCTCCCCTCCGGCCCTTCAAAAGTTATAAATAACTTTCTCTTCACCGTATATTTATTCTAACTTTACATTTTAACGTTGTTGAAATGTAAAGTTAGACATCCTTTGCGCGCCAGGTCGTACTGTCTTTCTGGTCTTCAAGTATAATACCTGATCTATCTAAATCCTCGCGTATCTTGTCGGCCTTTTTAAAATCTTTATTTCTTCTGGCTTCATTCCTCATCTCAATCATTTTTTTGATCTCTTGTTCTGAAATCAGAAATTTCTTTTGTTCAAATGCGAAACCAAAAACATCAGACATGCGCTCCAATGCGTCCATCGCCACCTTTAAAACAGACCTCCCTGCCTTGTCTTTCGCATCTATCATTTTATTAACCTTATTCACCATATCAAACAATACCGCAAGAGCCTTTGGAGTATTAAAATCGTCATCCATGGCTTCTTCAAATTCTTTGTCAAATTCACATGTATTTTCAGTGTCACCCTTGGGCAATTTCATTTTCTTTAGCTTTCCCCTAAATATATCAATGCGCGCATAGGCCTTCTTCGCCTCCTCCATCTTGTCCCAGGAAAAATCTACTGGACTTGAATAGTGCGCTTGCAAAAACAATATCTTAAGCGCATCAGCCGGATATTTGGCCAAAACCTCTTCTATTGTCACAAAATTACCTAAAGACTTGGCCATCTTTTCTTTATTTATAGTCAACAGCCCGTTATGTATCCAGTAACGTGCAAATTTTTTCCCTGCGCCCTCTGATTGAGCTATTTCATTTTCATGGTGAGGAAAAATAAGATCCATGCCGCCACCATGTATATCAAATTCGTCACCTAATATATCAGAGCTCATCACTGAACATTCTATATGCCATCCAGGCCTACCTGGACCCCAAGGGCTGGGCCACGAAACCTCCCCTGCCTTGGCCTTTTTCCACAATGCAAAGTCAAGAGGGTCTTTTTTGTTTTCTCCGGGAGAAATCCTTGCCCCGCTCTCCAGCATCTCGAGACCCTGGTTGGATAATTTACCGTAATCCCTGGCTTTTCTCACATCAAAATACACATCGCCGTCTGATTCATAAGCTACTCCGCACTTGATCAATAACGCTATAAAATCTTTCATCTTTTTTATATACCTGGTCGCCTTTGGCTCTTTATCCGGCCGTCCAATACCCAGCGAGTCCATATATTTATGATAACTCTTTAGATATTTATCAGAGACCTTCTCCGCAGCGCTGCTTATATCTTCTCCTTTAAACTCTTCCTTTGCCTTATTGATTATTTTATCGTCGACATCAGTAACGTTTCTAACAAATTTAACCTTGATCTTCTTGTACTTAAAATATCTACGAATGACGTCAAATATATAAGCGCTCCTTGCGTGGCCGATATGTGGATCGTCATAGACTGTCGGGCCGCACACATACATCCCAACCCGGTCCTTTTTTATAGGCTTGAATTCTTCTTTTTTTCCGGTTAGCGTATTGTGTATCTTAATGCTCATTATTTTTTCTTAGGTGCGTATAAAGTCACGACAGCATAAGCAGCAATAGCTTCTCCTCTGCCTATTGCGCCGATACCTTCCTGTGTGGTCGCCTTTATGCTGACGCTGCACTTATCCACAGCAAGCGCTTTTGATATTTCAGCTTTCATGCTTTCCTTGAACGGCGCTATTTTAGGTTCTTCCAATATAATCACAGAGTCTGCGTATTCTACCTTGAATCCCTTCCCCTCTATTAATTCCTTCACTTTTTTTAAAAGCTCTATACTGGCAATACCTGCGTACCTGTCATCGGATACGGGAAATTGGTGGCCTATGTCATCCAACCCGGCAGCACCTAAGATCGCATCGCATACTGCATGTATGAGCGCATCGCCGTCTGAATGCCCCTCCAGACCTTTAACATGCGGGATCTCGATCCCACCCAACATGAGAGGTTTATCCTCGACAAACCTATGTATGTCATAACCTATTCCGATACGCATAACCACCCCCTGTATCATGCAAGAAAGCCTTAACTTTACATTTCAACAACGTTAAAGTGTAAAGTTAAGCGCTGCATAATATCTTTGCCAATGCAAGATCTTCCTGCGTCGTTATCTTTATGTTGCTATAAGACCCTAAAACAACCTTTGGTCTCACGCCGAGTCGCTCTACCAGCATAGAATCATCTGTTAAATTAGCGCTGGCTCTACCGCTTTTCTTGTAAGCCTTCTCTATCAAGCTTTTTTTAAAAACCTGAGGGGTCTGGGCCTCCCAGAAATTTCTCCTGTCCGGAGTGCAAGAAATGCGTCCGTTTTTAACTATGCGTTTCAAAGTCGGCTTAACAGGAACCGCGACAACGCTTGCTTTGAAGCGCTGTGCAGCCTTTAAAGAAGCGAGAATTACTTTATCGGTAACAAGCGGCCTTGCACAATCATGGATCAAAACATAATCAACGTCTCTAGAGACATCTCTTAACGCATTAAAAACAGAGTCTTTTCTTTCTTTGCCTCCAGCGACTACTTTTGTTTTTTTAATCTTGAATTTAGCGACTATATCGTGTTTGACTTTATTTACGTTTTTTCTATCGACGGCGACGATTATTTCTGAGATAGACTTGTTTTTTGAGAATTTGAGTAATGTGTGGGCGATTATTGGTTTACCGCAAAGCTCGATGTAAGGCTTTTGGATCTTTGACCCTATTCTCTTCCCTCTACCCGCGGCAGGAACAATAGCTGCAACTTTCATTTTATCGGCATAACGCTAAGTTTACACTTTAACATTGTTGAAATGTAAAGTTAGCGTCGATTTCTATTTGTGTCGCCTGGTAATTTTCCGAATATCATCCTGCCCGCTGCTGTCTGAAGTACGCTGCCTACTACTACGCGGACATTCTGGCCTATAAGCCTTCTTCCGTTATCGACCACTACCATGGTACCGTCTTCCAGGTAACCTACGCCCTGATTATACTCCTTGCCTTCCTTTATGAGCCTTATATCCAAAACCTCGCCAGGCAGAACAACAGGCCTTAGCGCATTCGCAAGCTCATTGACATTGAGCACCTTTACGCCCTGGATCTCTGCGATCTTATTGAGATTGTAATCATTCGTAAAAATCTTTGCGCTTAAGACCTTTGCCAGATTCACGAGCTTCGCATCCACCTCTTTTATTTGCGGAAAATCCTCATTATGTATCTTTACGTCTATATTAGGGTTCTTTTGCAGTTTTCCCAGGATATCCAGCCCCCGTCTTCCGCGCGCCCGCTTCAGCGAATCACTGGAATCTGCTATCTGCTGCAACTCTTTCAAAACGAAACGCGGCGCAATGAATTTGCCTTCGAGGAACCGAGTGTTGCATATATCTACTATGCGACCATCTATGATAACACTCGTATCAAGTATGACGAATTCTTCTTTCTGGTCCTGTCGTGAAAATTTAACATAAGGTACGATGATGTTAAATTCATCTCTGCCTCGTATCGCGACTATCATGCCTAAATAGCAAAATATAAGCGTAAGCGCAACGCGCAACGAATACAACACAGTCTCGTCTATGGGGATCAGCGATAATGTATCAGAGACTAACTTTGCCATTATAAGACCGAATATCAAACCAAATACAGCTGATGAAAGACCTCTAACAGACACCTTCCTCATGATAAACTCAAACATGATTATAAACGTAGCTGCGATAAATCCTATAAGCGCGCCAAGTGTGCTAAAATCCACGTCTCCAGTCGTCCGCACGAATGAACCTATCTGAAAACCTACTATGATGCTTAATAAAATGAAAAAAATACGGATAAATATCAGCGTCATCTAAGTCCCCCTTATATCATTATTGTAAAGTTATCTCTTCTTTTTTCTCTTGCTTTCTTTTGGCCGGTAGAGAAGTTTCCATGGGTGCTTCTTAATATCCAGGATCATTTCGTCTATATCGTTGTATAGCTTGTCGTCTGTTAAAAATTTGCCTACAGTGCCTTCGCCTTTTCTGACAACAGTCATGACCTCGCTCAATTCATAGCTTAATGTCTCGAGATTCACAAGCGTATTCTTTAAAGAAGTCCTGAATTCTTCGTCACCAACGACTTTATTGATCGATTCTATCATCTTATCCACTTTTGCCAATGTCTCCCTGGTCCCCCTTGTGAGCTCTTCAGTGGAAATCGGATCCTTTCCTCTTAAGGTGTCACCCTTTTGTAAGAGACGCGCCTCTCTGGTACCCGGCACGATCTCTAGATATTTCTCGCCTAAAAGCCCCAAAGTATTTATGGTCGCGCTCGCATCATCATTGACCCACGTATTCTGTGCCACCCATACTCGCAGCCGTATCATCGGGCTATTTTCCTGCTCGTCAAAATACACCTCTATATCCTGCACCTCTCCCACTTCTACTCCAGCGTACCTGACAGGGGCACCAACACTGATGCCATTTGCAAACTTAAAAAGCATATTCAAAACATAGCCCCGTTTGACGCTATAGAAGTTGCCTATCGAAAATACTATAACGGATAATATCACGATCCCTATAAAGATAAATATGCCGACCTTAAGTTCAAAGCTTGATTTGGTAAACATTGTTTACCTCCCTCTCTCTATACCGTTTCAGTCATAGGTCCCTTGGCGGCACCTGTTATAAACTGTTTTACCAGCGGGTCCTTTGTATTCTTTATCTGCTTAACCGGCCCTACCTCAACAATCTTTCCGTTATAAAGCATAGCTACTCTGTCTGCCACCTTATAAGCACTCACCATGTCGTGCGTGACAACAATAGAGGTCACCTTTAATTTTTTGTTCAGATCTATAATGAGTTCGTTTATCGCGTCCGCGCCTATAGGATCCACGCCTGTTGTAGGCTCATCGTATAAAATAATCTTTGGGTCATTACATATTGCCCTTGCCAGGCCTACGCGCTTTCTCATTCCTCCGCTCAATTCAGCAGGCATTAGTTCTTCTATGTCTTTTAGTCCTACCATTGCCAGAGACCTTGTAACCTTTTTGCGTATGTCGCTCTCCGGTGTATCAGTGTGCTCCCTTAAAGCAAAACTGACATTTTCATACACTGTCAATGAATCAAAAAGCGCGGCTCCCTGAAAAAGCATGCCGAAAGTCAGTCGCAATCTATCTAACTGCTTCTCATCCATCCTGCCGACATCTGTCCCGTCTATTATGACCTGGCCAGAGTCTGGCTTGAGAAGTCCTATGGCATGTTTTAACAAAACACTCTTGCCGCAACCCGAACGCCCAATGATGACCATGGTCTCTCCGGAATTTATGGTGAGGTTCAGGTTTTCCAGGACTCTATTGCCGCCGAACGATTTTGATAAATTTATTATCTCTATCATAGTTTTATGGGAACATGAAATAAAACAGGGCGGTGAACAAGCAATCCGCCATAATGATTAAAATAAATGAGGTCACGACTGAAAGTGTCGTGGCCTTGCCCACGCCTTCAGCGCCCCCTTCTGTCCTGAAACCTTCATAGCACGAGACAATGCATATTATCATCGCGAATACAAAAGACTTAAAAAGTCCTGTGAATACATCCTTGAACATCAATGGATCGTATGTCATCTTTATGTATATAGTAGAGCCTATCAGCAGTTTATATACACCTATGATATAACCTCCTATTATCCCCAGAAAATCAGCGTATATGGTTAGTATTGGCAGCATGAGACAAAGCGCTAAAAATCTAGGCACCACCAGATACTTTACTGGATTTGCAGAGAGGGTCTCTAGGGCGTCTATCTGTTCTGTCACTTTCATCGTGCCAAGCTCAGCTGTAATACTGGCCCCTACCCTGCCAGCTACTACCAGAGCAGTCAACACAGGGCCCAGCTCTCTGACCATTGACAGTGCAACAAGGCTCGATATATAGATCTGCGCGTTCATCTTGGTGAGCTGATAGGCACTTTGAAGCGCGAGCACCATGCCTGTAAAGAAAGAGACAAGAAAGACAATAGGAAAACTCAGCACGCCGATCTTATACAGCTGCATTGCAAATTCTTTTCTCCTGAAAGGCGGCACGAATATATGAAAGAGGGTGCTTACAGAAAGATGAAACATCCCGCCTATATAGGTAAAGAAGTTCAGCGACTTATTGCCTAATGACTTGATCAGTTTTTTCATACTAGCACCATGGTTTCTCCTAACTTTACACTTTAACGTTGTTGAAATGTAAAGTTAGGCCAAATTCGGCCTATTTGTTAAAACTTAATATTGCGCTCTAAAACAAGAAACTCTTCATTATCTCTGAGCTTCATCTTTAACTGCTCTGAGCCTATTTTGTATTCCAGGCTCATTTCTTCTGGGTTCTCCCTGTCTTCATAAGTCGTAAGCGGCTCTCTCGTCATTGTCTTAAAACCCACGCGCATATTTTCCCCGATATCCTTCTTCATGCTTAATTCATCCGTGCCTTTTTTCGTTATATCCCAATCTCTCCACACTATTGTATTGACGTCCGAACGTATTCTCACGCCGTCGAAAAAACCGCCTTTTGAGATCTCTCGCAAATCCACATAACCTTCCATCGTCAAGGTGCCGCTATCATGCTTGAAACTAGAATCCACTATATTTATTATAGGTCCAAAGCCTTCCAGCTTAAGCCTTATAGTATTATACTCTATAGAACCAAAGCGCCCCCTCTTGCTTTCTATTCTACCTTCTGAAAAAATATCACCTTCTAAATTTCCAGTGATATCAAAACCCCCGCTTACAATACCAAACACAATATCTCGACCCTTTATTTTTGAAGCTCGAGAAAGACGTCTCATGTCCAGCCTGTCTATCTCAAGGCGAAGGTTTATGTCATAAGGCGCTGTCAATGAAATCCTGCCCATCGCTTTATGCGCCCTGCCAAAAAGTAGTTTTTCTATCTCAAGTTCTCCGTCAGCAATTTTAAACAACGCCCTGAAAGGCAAAAGCGGCTCTGAATTCTGCGTAATATTCCCGGAAAAAAGTTTTCCGCTAAAGCCTGTTGGCTGTCCTTTTTCATTTCTCAAAATGCGGCCCTTTACAATAATATCGCCCGAGAATTCATTGCCCTTAAAAACCAGACCATCTATTTTTATCTTGGAAAACAAAAAATCATCGTTTAATAGATTAACGTCCAATGAGGCAAAGCTATCGATCTCTGCGTCAGGCTGTAGCTGTCCGTAATCTAAATCCTCCTGTCCTGCGTAAAAATAAAAATCTTCTCTTTGGACAAAAATATTTTCGTAAACTCGCGGTGCTATGCCTAAAAATACGGCTGCCAGCAAAATAAACAGCAATGTCACCCTTATATTGCGCCTGATAACCAGATAATGCATATGCCTTAACTTTACATTTCAACAACGTTAAAGTGTAAAGTTAGCGTTATTTATCCAGCGGATAAATTCGGCCTCATTTAAATACCAACTTTGCGTTCTTGGCAGAGATTTTTATTGTCTTATCCTTGTTTTCAAATCTTTTCGCAATAATCTCTTCTGCCAATGGGTCTTCCAAAAGCCTCTGTATGGTGCGCTTTAGCGGCCTTGCGCCAAAGATAGAATCAAAGCCGTTTTCCACCAATATATCTTTTGCCTTATTATCTAATTCAATTTTTATATCCTGTTCCTTTAGTCTTTCCATTACTTCTTGTAATTCTATCTCCACGATACTGCGTAGATGCTCTTTCGTGAGATGATGAAACACAATGATGTCATCGATCCTGTTCAAGAATTCAGGTTTAAATGTCTTTTTTACCTGATCAAGAAGCTTCTGTTTCATGTTCTTATAGCTAACGTCTTCATTTTCTGATTTAAAACCAATGGCACCCTCTTTTTTGAAGATATCTGCCCCGACATTCGATGTCATAATAAGGATCGTATTTCTAAAATCCACTTTTCTCCCAAAGCTATCGGTAAGGCGCCCGTCTTCCAAAACCTGAAGCAAGATATTGAATACATCTGGATGCGCCTTTTCTATCTCGTCCAAAAGCACTACTGAATAAGGCCTTCTCCTGACCTTTTCTGTAAGTTGCCCTCCTTCTTCATATCCTACGTAACCAGGAGGCGCGCCTACCAGGCGCGAAACATTGAATTTCTCCATATACTCTGACATATCTACCTGTATAAGCGCATTCTCGTCACCAAACATAAAGTCTGCGAGCATCCTGCCCAGGTGAGTTTTACCAACGCCAGTCGGCCCGAGAAAAACAAAAGAACCAATTGGCCTTTTTGGATTTTTTATGCCGGCGCGCGAACGCCTTACCGCGTGGGCAATAGCGCTTATAGCCTCATCCTGGCCTATTATCCTCTTGTGAAGCTCATCCTCCATCTTCAATAGGCGCGCCGACTCCTTCTGCTCCAACCTGACAATAGGTATGCCTGTCCACTTCGAAACAATACCCGCTATGAGCTCCTCGTCAACCTTTGGCCGCGCCTCCATCTTCGACTTTTTCCAGTCTTGCTTGAACTTGTCGAGTTTTTTGCGTGACTCTTTTTCCTGGTCGCGCAAATTAGCTGCCTTTTCAAAATCCTGGTCCTTTATTGCGGCATCTTTTTCTTTCCGTATACCGTCTATGTCTTCTTCCATCTTTTTCATATCTGGCGGAGCCGTCATTATAGAAAGTCTTGCTTTTGCGCCAGCCTCGTCTATCAGATCGATCGCCTTATCCGGCAAAAATCTTCCCGCGATGTATCTATCTGATAACTTGCTGGCTGCCTCGACCGCTTCGTCAGTGATCTCCACCTTGTGATGGGCCTCGTACCTGTCTCTCAAGCCCTTCAATATCGCTATCGTCTCTTCGACTGTCGGCGGATCCACCATTATTGTCTGGAAGCGCCTCTCGAGAGCCGCATCTTTTTCTATGTGTTTTCTGTATTCGTCCAGAGTCGTAGCGCCAATGCACTGGATCTCCCCCCTGGAAAGCGCCGGCTTTAAAATATTGGAAGCGTCTATGGCGCCCTCGGCTCCGCCTGCTCCGACCAAGGTATGCAGCTCGTCAATAAACATTATGACGTTTTCTGAGCGTTTCATCTCGTCCATGACCGCTTTTATTCTCTCTTCAAACTGCCCTCTGTATTTTGTGCCTGCGATCATAAGAGCGAGGTCTAAAATGATAACGCGCTTGCCCTTCAGCACCTCAGGTATGTCTCCTTTTACGATCTTCTGCGCGAGCCCTTCGACAATAGCAGTCTTTCCGACTCCGGCCTCGCCTAAAAGCACAGGATTATTTTTAGTCCGTCGAGAGAGTATCTGGATGACTCTTTCGATTTCATTTTGTCTGCCGATTACCGGGTCAAGTTTATTTTCGCGCACAAGCTGATTAAGGTTTCTCCCGAATGCGTCAAGCGCAGGAGTCTTAGAGCCTGCCTTTACCCCTGCAGATCGACCTGTCCCATGCTTTGTCCCTCCTCCTCCGGTAAAACCAGGCGTTGCAGAGCCCAGGAGATCTGCTATTTCCTGCCTCACTTTATCCAGATCCAGGCCCAGATTCAAAAGCACCTTAGAAGCCACGCCTTCTCCTTCTTTTATAAGTCCTAACAAAATATGCTCTGTGCCGATATAATTATGGCCCAATGTCCTGGCCTCTTCGCCTGAAAGCTCTATTGACTTTTTGGCCTTTGGCGTAAAAGGGATATCACCTGAAACAGCCGTGCTCGTCCCTGGCTTAACGATCTTCTCGATCTCTAATCGTATTTGCTGCAGGCTTAATCCCATTTTCTGAAGCACTACTGCGGCAACCCCTTCGCCTTCCCTTATAAGTCCGAGCAAAACATGCTCTGTGCCTATGTAATCGTGGTTAAACCTCTTTGCTTCTTCCTTGGCAAGTAAAATCACCTTTCTTGCCCGCTCTGTGAAACGGTTAAACATCTTACCCCTCCTGTCCTATTTTGTGCACAACGCACTCTAACTTTACATTTCAACAACGTTAAAGTGTAAAGTTACCTTCCTATTTTTTCTCTGATTATCTGCGCCCTTTTCACATCCCTCTCATTGGGATCCAGCCTTTTCTTCTCAAGTTTCTGAAGATGGGCTGGCTGTGTAATTGTAAATAATTCATTTATAAGCGCTTGATCGACTTCTTTTATCAATTTCAAATCAACGCCCAGCCTGATAAGCGACAACAGATCTATCGTCTCGCTGCTGGTAATAATATGCGCACTCTTTAAAGTGCCATAGGCGCGCCATATCCTATCCTGCAACGCTGATCTGTTTTGAGAATACAATGCCTCTCTTGCGCTCTGCTCATGGTCTATTATCTGTTTGATTATCCTTTCGATATTGTCAATGATGTCTTCTTCCTTATGCCCCAGAGAAACCTGATTGGAAATTTGGAAAAAATTGCCGCTGGCCTCTGTCCCTTCTCCATAAAAGCCGCGCGCAGTAAGGCTGAGTTTTGTAATGGCCTGCAGCACCTTTCCGATCTGTTTTGTCATTACAAGGGACGGCAAATGCACCATTACAGACGCCCGCATCCCGGTACCTGTATTCGTAGGGCACGCTGTCAAATATCCAAAATCCACCGAATACGCATAGTGCAATAAATTACCGAGGGCATTGTCAATATCATTGATTATATGCCATGCGTCCTTCAGGTCAAAACCTGACTTCATGACCTGTATGCGCAAGTGATCTTCTTCGTTTATCATTATGCTTACAACTTCTCTATCCGCCACGCAAAGACCTTTGTTTTCCGCATCTACTGTATGCTCCTTGCTCATCAAATGTCTTTCAACTAAAAACTGCTTGTCTATCTCTTTAAGTTTCCCTATATCCAAACAGAGAGAATTTTTTATTTTTTTCGACGCCGCTATTGCCTGCTTCGAAACCTGTAGTATCTCTTGCTGTTCTTTTTTGCTCGCCCAATGAGAAAACGGATATCTTGCCAGGTTTCTGGCTAATCTGATGCGCGATGATATAACTATATCAGAATTCGGACCAGTGCACCTGAGCCACTCGCCCTGATTATTAAGTAAATCATCTAAATTCATCTAACGACTCCTCCTGCCCTAACTTTACATTTCAACAACGTTAAAGTGTAAACTTAGGCCTTTGCAATTACTTCTTTTTTCTCTCAAGCCCTCTGATCTTATCCCGTATTTCAGCTGCCCTTTCGAATTCCTCCAGCTGTATAGCCTTCTGCAATTGCTCTTTTAGTTCCTGCAAAGCGCTTTTTGTCTTAAGTGCTTTAGCCACCTTCTTTGTCGGAGATTTGCCGTAGTGCTGCGTAGAACCATGTATTCTTTTTAAAAGCGGCAGGAGCGCCTCTTTAAAAGCGGCATAACATTCTCCGCAACCAAGCCTGCCTACTTTCTTAAAATCTTCGTAAGTAAGGCCGCATCTCGAACACTTGGCTTTGGCCTTGGCTTCTTTCTTTGTCTTACTCGTAGTAAACTGTGTCCCTAAATCTGCGAGCCCGGCCAATAAGTCAGCGAGCCCAAAATGGCTTTCCATCTGGGCACCTTTCTTCTGAGCGCACGATTCGCAAAGATGCAACTCTGTCATTTTGTCATCTACGATCTCTGTCAAATGCACTGTTGCCTGAATCTTGCCGCAAATGTCACATTGCATAATTCCTCCTGCCCTAACTTTACACTTTAACGTTGTTGAAATGTAAAGTTAAGGTGATGTCTTAATATTTTACGCCGTCGACCGTTGTCAATTTTCTGAATTCCTGCATCAGTTTTAATGTCGCCTTGCCGGGCTTTCCATTGCCAATGGTTCTTTCCTCGATACTGATAACAGGCATTATCTCAGCAGCCGTGCCTGTCAGAAAGCATTCGTCCGATGTAAAAAGATTGTGCCTTGTAAGCACTTCTTCTTTGATCTCAAGACCCATCTTCTTTCCAATGTCCATCACTGCTGCACGCGTAATACCTTTTAAAATTCCTAAATACGCAGGCGGGGTCAACAACGATCCATCTTTTATAATAAAAATATTATCGCCCGTGCACTCTGCCACGTAACCAGAGGATGTAAACATCAATGCCTCTTCATATCCGCTGTTCAGCGCTTCTATCTTCGCCAGAATGTTATTTAAATAATTCAATGACTTGATCTGCGGGTTCAAGGCCTCTGGGATATTCCTTGGAGTAGGCACGGTAATAAGCTTCAGGCCTTCTTTGTATAGTTTCTCCGGGTAAAGCGCTATTTTGTCTGTAATGATTATGATGGATGGCGCCTTGCATTTCCTGGGGTCAAGCCCCAGATCGCCAATGCCCCTTGTGGCAATAAGCCGGATATATGCGTCGTCCAGTTTATTGACCTTCAATGTGTCAACAACTGCCTTCATCATTTCCTTTTTAGAAATGCTTATCTTCAGCATAATGCCCTGGGCAGACTCATAGAGCCTGTTCACGTGCTCTTCTAACTTAAAAACCAGCCTTTTATAAGAACGAATGCCTTCGAACACACCGTCCCCATACAAAAATCCATGGTCAAAAACAGAAACCTTGGCATCTTTCTTGTTAAAATATTCACCATTGATATAGACTTTCAAACTCATCTGCCCCCTCCTCACTATTACGAACATCGCTTAACTTTACATTTCAACAATGTTAAAGTGTAAAGTTACCGTCTTTTATTTCTAAAATCTTGTCTGCTCTTTTAGCCAGCTCTCTATCATGTGTGGCAACAACGATCGCTGTGCCTTTTTTATTCAACTCGAACAAAATCCTGAGTATCTCTTCTCCCATGTCTGAATCAAGATTCCCTGTTGGCTCGTCGCACAAGAGTATATCAGGATTATTTATCAGGGCACGGCCAATAGCCACCCTCTGCTGCTCGCCTCCTGAAAGCTCGCTCGGCTTATGATGTAATCTTTCGCCAAGCCCAAATTGCCGCAATAATGTCCCTGCTCTGCCTTGAGTCCTTAGCCTGGAACCTTGGGTCTTTATCAGCGCTGGCATCATTGCGTTCTCTAAAGCACTGAACTCAGGCATGAGATGGTAGAACTGGAAAACAAATCCTATTTTCTGATTCCTGAGTCGCGCCCTGGTCCTGTCAGGCAAGGTGTAAAAATCTTTATCGTGTAAAAAAACATTGCCTGACGTAGGCCTGTCTATGCCTCCTATTATATGCAAAAGCGTCGATTTGCCAGCGCCTGACGGCCCGACCAGCGCTACTGATTCTCCTTTTTTAATTTCAAGGTCAATGCCTTTTAGCACGCGCAGATCTTTTTTGCCATCTCTGTAAATCTTATGTATGCCCTCAGCTCGTAACATAGATCACTCGTATCTAAGCGCCTGCACAGGTTCCACGCTCGCCGCCTTCCACGCAGGATACATAGTTGAAACCAGGCTGATAGCTATTGCGGCGACTATTACGACTGCTGAGTCTGCCACGTTGACGTTGACAGGAAGCCTGTCAATATAATAAATATCTCTAGGCAATTTTACGAACTCATACGTCTTTAAAAGATAGCATAGTAAAAATCCGCCTGATGCGCCCAACGCTGTGCCCAAGCACCCTATAAAAAATCCATTTAACATAAAAATCTTTCCTATGCTGGAATTTCTCATGCCAATGGATTTCAAAATACCGATATCCCTTGTCTTCTCCGTAACCATCATGATCAGCGTACCCACAATGTTGAAACAGGCAACGAGCACAATGAGCGCGAGTATGATAAACATGGTGACCTTCTCTAATTTCAATGCGTTGAATAAATTCTTGTTTAAATCCGCCCAACTCCTCGCCCAATAACTATATCCAATAGAAGACTGGATCTCATCCCTTATGTTATTAGCCTCGTAAGCATCATCGACCTTCACGCCTATGCCGCCCGCCATATTTCCCACGGCGTAAAAATCCTGCGCAGCCTCCAGGCTCGTAAACACAAGATTCATATCATAGTCGAACATGTCAGATTTAAATATTCCTATTACAGTAAAAAGCCTTGGCTTTGTATTCGCAGCTGAAATCAAAGAGATAGTATCGCCGAGCCGCAGATTAAGCCTCCACGCGAGTTCTCTCCCTATGAGCACCGTGTCTCCTTCCAGCTCAAAACTTCCAGAGATCAAATATTTCTTTAAATTCGTGACTTGCTTTTCTCTCTGCGGGTCAATGCCCCTGAACAATACCCCTGTTACCTGGTCCTCCTGCCTTATCAGGGCCTGTCCGTTCACAAAAGGCGCGCTCGCTACGACGCGCGGTATATTATTTATCTCCTCTACCAGTGCATTGTAATTCTCGATGCCGCCGTCTTTTTCTATGACAATGTGTGAATTCGTGCCCACTATTTTGTCGCGCAGGTCATTATCAAAGCCGCTCATTACCGAAAGTACGACTATGAGCGCCATCACTCCGACAGCCACGCCCAGAATAGAGATGAAGCTTATAAAAGAAATAAATCTTTCCTTGCGCCTCGAAAACAAATACCTTAAGCTTATCCAAAATTCACACTTCATGATTAGCTATCATTCTGTCATTCCCACTTTCGTGGGAATGACACTCTTGTTGCATACTTAAGCTTCGGGTTTTAGCTGCGGAAACAGGATCACGTCGCGTATCGCAGGCTGATTGGCGAGAATCATAACCAGCCGATCTATGCCAATACCCAGACCGCCTGCCGGAGGCATGCCGTATTCCAACGCGCGCACAAAATCTTCGTCGATCTTCTTCGCGCCTTCCTGTCCCACCAGCTGCTCTTCAAATCGCTTTCGCTGCTCGATCGGATCATTGAGCTCTGAATACGCGTTCGCGACTTCTATGCCGCCAATGAAAAGCTCAAACCTATCTGTAAGCAAGGGATTGCCCTTCTTTCTCTTTGCCAGAGGACATATATCAGCAAATAAGTCAATGACAAATATAGGCTTATCTTTTGTTTCAGGCTCCAGCATATCTGAAATAATGTTAACTATTTGAGAACGCGTAATATCCTTGCCCTTGAAATCCATGCCCTTCTTCTTGAGTTTTTTGATCCATTCCTTCGCAGGATCATCAGGATTTATGTCGAACCGCTTTTTAATTTCGTCTGCAAATGACCATTTGGGCCACGGCGTTTCAAGATCGATATCCTGGTTTCCAAACCTGACCCTGGTCGTGCCTAAGACTTCTTTTGCCGCATGACTGAACAATTCTTCTGTAAGCCGCATCATACCTTCGCAATCAGAATACGCCTCGTACACCTCAAGCATCGTAAACTCAGGATTATGCCTGATGGAAATACCCTCGTTTCTAAAATTCCTATTAAGCTCATATACCTTATCAAACCCGCCAACAAGCAGCCTCTTCAAATGCAATTCCGGCGCAAGCCTCAAAAACAGATCCATGTCGAGCGCCTTGTGATGCGTCTTAAACGGCTCACCAGCCGCGCCACCTGCCAGCGAATGCATCATCGGGGTCTCTACCTCCAAAAATCCCTTTTCATCCAAAAAGCTTCTTATTTTTGAAATTATTTTACTGCGCAATTTAAAGACGCTTCGCACGTCTTCGTTTACGATCAAATCAACATATCTCTGGCGATATCTTATCTCAACGTCCTTTAGGCCATGCCACTTTTCAGGAAGCGGCCGCAGACCCTTGGAAAGCAATGTTATTTCAGTCGCGTTTATCGTGATCTCTCCGGTGCGCGTCTTGAACAAGCTCCCCTCTACCCCCAATATATCACCTATATCTAATCTTTTTAATATATTATCATATATATCTACGCCAATATTATTACTCTTTATATAGACCTGTATCCTGCCGCCTGCATCTCGAAGATCAAGAAAAGTGCTTTTACCGTGCTCGCGAAACGCGGTGATCCTGCCGGCAGTTTTGACATTCGCGCCTTCAGCAAAGTCTTTTGTCAGGTCATGGATACGCTTTGTTTTATTGAAACGCCTGCCGTACGCATTAACTCCTATCTCGTTGAGTGCATTTAACTTATCGATTCTCTGTTTTACAAATTCGTTCATATCCTGCATGAGTATACACTCCTTTGCGGCAATTATATCCTATATGCCATATAGTGTCAACATTAATTGGCTAACTTTACATTTCAACAACGTTAAAGTGTAAACTTAGGGTAAAGGGAGTTTAATTTTGGAGGTTTTGTGGCCAGTGATAAAAAGGTGGGTTCCGCTGTCTTCCACAGAATCATATATCCTGCCCCTTGCATCAATAAAACAGGAAAGGCCTGTGTTAGCGCATCTTACTACAGGTACGCGATTTTCTATTGCGCGAAAAACAGAGCATGCAGCGTGTTGATATGGCGCGCCCGTCCTGCCGTACCAAGCGTCGTTGGTGATGACAACGAGAAATTGCGCTCCGCTCTTTACGAACTCGCGAGAAATCTCAGGAAAAATGTCTTCGTAGCAGATCAGGACGGCAAATTTAGCTTGGAGTCCGGAGCCTTGAGTCCGGAGCCTAAATATTCTAAATTCTTTTCCTGCAGTAAATTCTCCCAATTCCCCTAATACTAAATTGCGCAGGACTGGAAATTTTTCAGAAAATGGCACATATTCTCCGAAAGGGACAAGGTGGATCTTGTCGTATCTCCCGGTGGTCTCGCCTTTGCCCGAGACAAGAACCGCGCTGTTAAAATTTCGCACACCTTCATATGTATTGGCTCCCAATAAAATCGGCATGTTTATATCCTTTGCCAGATCCAAAACTAGCTGCGTGTGCCCTCTGTCCTCTTCAAAAAATCCGGGAAACGACGTCTCTGGCCAGATTATTAGATCAGAGGCGTCAAAGGCCGAAAGCCTGGTCAGGTCTGTGTATCTATCCAGGATATATTCTGTAAAGTCGGGATCCCACTTCATCTCCTGCGGGATATTACCCTGCACGACTGAGATTTTAACAGCGCTCCCTTCTTCGTATTTAACCTCATTAATTATCCCGTATGCAACCGCTGCCACCAAAACCATGGCGGCAATTATTATTTCGCGAAACGATCTCTTAAATAACCTGTAGATCGCAACGTTTACAAGCATTATCATGAAAGACACGCCGTATACCCCTGCAAAATCCGCAATCTGTATCAACGGTAAATTTTTGTATTGCGAATAACCTAAAAGCGCCCAGCCGAATCCGGTAAATAAATGCGCCTGGACATATTCGAGCAATATCCATATAAAAGGCGTGAATAAAATCGCTGTTTGCCGCCTACCGCCTGCCGCTCGACTAAAAACAAAACCAAATACTCCAAAATACAACGCCAGATAAAGGCAAAGTACTATTAATCCAAAAATCGTCACATGATAGAGCCAATACAAGGTTCCTAAATAAAATAAAAATCCACAGAGATAGGAAATTAAAAATGCCCTTTTAGGCGGCTGGTTTTTAATCGCAAAAAACAACGGCACAAAACCGATAAAAGCGATGTAGCTGAGATTAAAATTCGGGAATGAAATGACTAATAGTAAAGACGAAAAAAGTAGTAATAGCATGATATGCTCGTTTTGGAATCACTTCTCACCTTGGGCAGGTCTAAAAAAGCCTCTTTATTTTTTGCGGGCATGGCGCCTAAGTTTACACTTTAACGTTGTTGAAATGTAAACTTAGGCGAGCAAAAAATAAAACGGAGCGAAGTCCGCCTCGCTGGGGCGGACAAGCGTCTTTTTTAAGGTCTGCCCAAGGTGAGAAGCATTAACTTAAAATCACTTGCCATGGCACTTCTTGTATTTCTTTCCGCTGCCGCAGGGGCAGGGGTCATTTCTGCCGACTTTATCTTGTTGAGTATGCTGCTCGAGCGGCACGATTGGTTCTTGCGGCCCAGCCAGCCCCGCTGCCGGACGGATCGGCTTTTTCGACATTGGCGAAACATCGTTATGCACAAATTTCTGAGGCAGCGACTGGAATACACTTTTCACCTTTATGTCTTCTCGCACGGCCTGGACCTTAAATAAGAACTCTACGGTCTCGTCTTTTATGGAATCTATCATCGACATGAACATGTTATAACCTTCGTGTTGATATTCCACCAATGGATCGCGCTGGCCATATGCCCTGAGTCCTATACCCTCTCTCAGATTATCCATCGCGTGCAGATGGTCTTTCCATTTCGTATCAATGATCTGAAGCATTATCATCTTCTCGACATGCCTCATGGCATCCGGGTTCATGTTTTTCTTTTTTTCTTCATACAGACTCTTGACTAAGCCTAAAAGCGCGCTTAAAATTCCATCTCTATCTTTTCCTTCTGTCATGTCCTCGAGATTTTGAACGCGTATATTAAATTTTGACCAGAACCATTCGTTGAACTCGCTGTATTTCCAGTCAGCCTTGCTGATGTCAGGATTAAGATACGTCTCGATCGCGGCGTCGATAATCTCCTCTACGATCTCGTATAAATGAGACTCCAGATTATCCTCGAGCAAAACCTTTCGTCTCTCCGCGTATATGACCTCACGCTGCTTGTTCATTACATTATCGTATTCCAATATGTGTTTTCGTATGTCAAAATTATGCTGCTCCACTCTTTTCTGCGCCACCTCGATCGCACGGCTCACAAGTGGATGCTGGATGTCCTGGCCTTTTTCTATCCCAAGCCTGTCGTATATGCCGGAGATCCTGTCCGAGCCAAAGAGTCTCATGAGATCGTCTGCGAGCGAGATGTAAAAGCGCGATGAACCTGGGTCGCCCTGTCTGCCTGCGCGGCCGCGTAACTGATTGTCAACGCGCCTCGACTCATGGCGCTCCGTGCCTATCACGTGCAGGCCGCCAAGCCCAACGACTTTTTCGTGGTCATTGCCGACCTTTTCTTTTGCCTCGGGAAGCAATTTTTTTATCTCTTCTTCGGCCGTGTCATCCGGCCCAAGTCCTTTCGCCTTTAGCCAGTCATTCATTAAGAATTCCGCGTTGCCGCCAAGCAAAATATCTGTGCCGCGGCCAGCCATGTTCGTCGCAATAGTCACGCCGCCGAGCCTGCCTGCCTGCGCGACGATCGTCGCCTCCATCTCGTGATACTTCGCGTTAAGGACATTGTGCGGAATGCTGCGACGTTTCAAAAGCGAGCTCAAGCGCTCAGACCGCTCAATAGAAATAGTGCCTACGAGAACAGGCCTGCCTTTTTTGTTGAGCTCCTCGATCTCGTTGCACACAGCATCAAACTTTTCTTCTTCTGTCTTGTAGATCACGTCAGCGTGGTTCGTCCTTATCAGAACTTTATTCGTGGGCACTGCCACTGTGTCCAATTTATAGATGTGGCTGAATTCCGATGCTTCTGTCATCGCGGTGCCGGTCATGCCGGCGAGTTTTTTATACATCCTGAAATAATTTTGAAATGTAATAGTGGCGAGTGTCTGGTTTTCTCTTTCTATCTTCATCCCCTCTTTCGCCTCGACCGCCTGATGCAGGCCATCTGACCAGCGCCTGCCAGGCATGAGGCGGCCGGTGAATTCGTCGACGATGATCACCTGTCCGTCCTTCACCACGTAGTCCACATCTTTCTCGAAGAGGTTATGCGCCTTCAGGGCCTGTATGATATGGTGCCGGTATTCCATCGTGCTGATATCGTGCATGTTTTCAATGCCAAGCGCTTCTGCCACCTTTACCTCGCCCTGCTCTGTCAGGTGCGCGGTGTGCGCCTTTTCGTCGACAATGTAATCATAGCCCTGCGAAAGGTCAATGCCTTTAAACTTCGCATCGATCTCGTCTTTTTCCAGGATTATTCTGCCTTTGAGGCGCGGCACTATCTTGTTGCATGTATAATATTTATCAGTGGACTCTTCTGAGGGCCCTGAGATAATAAGAGGTGTACGCGCTTCGTCAATTAGAATGCTGTCGACCTCGTCGACAATCGTATAGCTTAGCTCGCGCTGCACCATATGTTCTTTCCTCGCAACCATGTTGTCGCGCAGGTAATCGAATCCGAATTCGTTATTGGTGCCGTACGTTATGTCGCTAGCGTAAGCCTTCTGCCTGAGCACAGGCTCCATGTCATGTTGAATTACTCCAACGGTAAGCCCTAAAAATTCATAGACAGGCCCCATCCACTCCCTGTCTCTGCGAGCTAGGTAGTCATTGACAGTAATGATGTGCGTGCCTTTGCCTGGAAGCGCGTTTAGATAAGCAGCCAGCGTCGCGACAAGCGTTTTTCCCTCGCCAGTCGCCATCTCTGCTATCTTGCCCTGGTGAAGCACGATGCCGCCTATGAGCTGCACGTCAAAGTGCCGCATACCGATTGTGCGGCGCGCAGTCTCGCGCACAGTAGCGAATGCCTCCGGCAATATGTCGTCTACTGTCTCTCCGCGAGACAGGCGTTCCCTGAACTCACTGGTCTTCTGGCGCAGCTTGTCGTCCGAGAGCTTTTGAAACTCCGGCTCAAGGGAATTTATCTTTTCCACTTCCGGCTGCAGCTTCTTAAGCTCTCTCTGATTCTGCGTCCCTATCATTTTATTCAACACCCACGCAAACATAATCCCCATCCCACCTAAGTTTACATTTTAACGTTGTTGAAATGTAAACTTACGCGCAGCTTTATAGCCTATTTCCGCGCGCGCCACTTTAAAAACGCCTCGATAAAATCCACGAGCGCGCCATTCATCACAGCGTTTACATTAGACGTCTCGCAGCTGGTCCTGTGATCCTTTACCATCGAATATGGGTGCATGACATACGAACGTATCTGGCTACCCCATTCTATTTTTCGCTTCTTCGAATACTCAGCTTCTATTTCCTTCCTTCTCTCTTCCGCTTTTAGCTCGTAAAGCTTTGCCTTCAAGACCTTCATCGCAGTGGCCTTATTCTTATGCTGCGAGCGTTCGTTCTGACATTGCGTGACAATGCCTGTCGGCAAATGCGTGATCCTCACCGCAGAATCAGTTACATTCACGTGCTGGCCTCCTGCGCCGCTAGAGCGATACGTGTCGATGCGTAGCTCAGATTCATTGATATCTACATCAATGTCATCCTCGACCTCGGGTATGACGTCAACTGACGCAAAAGACGTGTGCCTCCGCTTGTTAGCGTCGAACGGCGAGATCCTCACGAGACGATGCACCCCTATTTCTGACTTTAGATAGCCAAACGCGTAGTCGCCCGTTACGATCATGACCGCGCTTTTAACTCCAGCTTCTTCGCCAGGAAGAACATCTATTATCTTTGTCTTGTAGCCATTGCTCTCGGCCCACATCGAATACATCCTCAAAAGCATGCTCGCCCAATCGCAGGACTCAGTGCCGCCAGCCCCTGCGTGCAAACTTAGAATCGCGTTATTCATGTCGCGCTGACCGCTCATTAGACTCTTGAACTCAAGTGAATCAATATCGCGCTCGAGCTTCTGCAATGACTCTTTTACTTCTTTCGCAGAGCCCTCGTCCTCCACCAGCACCAAAAGTTCGTTCAGCTCGTCAAACTCCTTCCTGCACTCAAAATAAGGATCGACCACAGCGCGCGCCTTTTTTAGCTCCTGGATCACGGAGCGCGCCTTTTCCTGGTTATCCCAAAATCCAGGGCTCGCGAGCTTTGCCTCAAGCTCCTTCAATGCAGCCTCATTTTTCTCGATTTCCAAATAAGACCGAAGCTCGCCGAGTTTCTTATCTAGTACCTTAAGTCTCGCTTTTATCTCTTCCAGCATAACCTTCTCTTTCCAGCCCCAAAAGTCGCTTCTTTAAATCCTCACCAAACGCATATTTGCCGAGCGCACCGCCAGTATGCACGATTCTATGGCACGGCACGATCAAGGGGAACGGATTCTTGCTCAATGCCTGCCCGACCGCACGGCTCGCTCCAGGCTCACCGACTTTCTCCGCCACCCACGCATAAGTCCTTGCCTGGCCTTGAGGTATGCGCTTCACCACAGTATATACCTTTTTCTGAAATGAAGTCAATGTTTTCATCGCCCCGCACGCACCCTCACCGCCTAAGTTTACATTTTAACATTGTTAAAGTGTAAACTTAGCAATATGTCAACGCTCCTGCCTGCCGTCTGTCTGCCTGCTATATCCCGGCCTTCTTCTCCCTCAGCTTATGGTGATACTTGAGCGCGAACCTGTGCGCCTCGTCCCTGATCCTCTGTATAAAATGCAATATCTGCGCGTCCTTATTTATCGTCAAAGGCCTTCTTGAACTCCGCGTATATATCCTCTCCTCTTGCTTGGCAATCGAGATTATCGGGATGCGGCTGAGATTCAGCCTCACGAGCTCATCGTACGCCACGCCCAGATGCCCCTTGCCCCCGTCTATTATAACAAGATCAGGGAGCGCACCGCCTTCTTCTTTGAGCCTCTTATATCTGCGCCTAACGATCTCGCGGATCATCGCGTAATCATCGATATCATCCACGCTCTTTATCTTAAATTTTCTATAATTCGACTTGTCCGGGCTGCCATTGTGAAAACAAACCATAGAACCAGTCGCTTCCTTACCCTGGATATTGGAAACATCAAACGCCTCTATTATCAAAGGCAACCTAGGAAGCCGCAAAAGCCTCTTCAGCTTCACCGCGACATCGCCCCACCCGCTATAATCCCTCATCTTTTTCCCAGGCACTTCTGAAAGCGCAGCGATCCTGTTCCTTATAATAACTGCATCTTCGAAATTCTGCTCTCGAGCCAGCTCCTTCATCTTCTGCTCTAACTCCCGCAGGAGCCGTGTCTTTTTTCCCTCTAAAAACAACACGAGCTGCGCCACGACCTCGCGGTATTCCTTTACCCCCACTTTTTTAACGCACGGCCCAATGCATTGGCCAATGTGATAATTCAAACACACCTGCTTCGGTATTTTCTTGCATGTCCTTAGAGGAAAAATGCTTTTCATTATAGACAATGCCTTGCGCAAAAGCTTGACCTGCGTGTACGGCCCAAAATACCTCGACCCGTCATCTGACTTTTTCCTGGTGATAATAAGGCGCGGGAATTTTTCATCAGTCAATTTTAGAAACGGAAAACTCTTGTCGTCTTTTAGGTCAACGTTATACTTTGGCTTTTTCTCCTTTATCAGGTTCGCCTCGTATATGAGCGCCTCTTCCTCGGAAGTCGTGACAATATAATCCAACTCCCTCATTTGCTCCAATAAATGCATGTGCCGGCCTGTCTTTGGCCTGCTCTCGTAAAAATAACTCGACACGCGCTTCGATAAATCCTTTGCCTTACCTATATATAACATCTGGCCCTGGCCGTCTTTCATCATATACACGCCGGGCGCATGCGGTACTTCTTTCAACTTTTTCTTCAATCCCTTTGATCTCATACATCTCCTAACTTTACACTTTAACGTTGTTGAAATGTAAAGTTACGTAAGTTTACATTTTAACATTGTTAAAGTGTAAACTTAAGCCCTTCTCAGCATCCACTTTAAAAATTCCTTCGCCTCTTTTACGTCAAAGGCGAGTGTGGCCAATGCATAACTCGCAATGCCTATAAAAATCACGGCAAAAAGACAAAGCCCCAGCTTATATGCAAAAAAGTAAATAATCGCAGTCATCACAAGGCTCGCCAATAACACCCTTCCGAACGAAACCAATATTTTAAGCTCGCCAAAGCCCCCGATCTTTCTCCTCAACACAAAAAACAGCAAAAAGAAATTAAAGGCGCCCGAGCACGACGTGGCAAGCGCTAGACCGCTGATCTTAAGAGGAAACATAAAAATAATATTTAAGACTACGTTCAGCACCAGAGATGCGCTCGCGATTTTCACCGGCGTAAGCGTGTCCTTTAAAGAATAATAACAGGAAACCAATATCTTGATGCCCGCATAACTAAAAAGGCCTATGGAATAAAACGCGAGCGCGCGCGAGGTTATAAACGTTGAATACTGATCGAATACGCCGCGTTCGAACAATGTGCTGGTTATAGGCCGCGCCAACACTATAAGCCCGAGAGAGGCCGGTAGCATTATAAAATTAACTGCCCTGAGAGAAAACGAAAGCGTCTCTTTTAACTTGCCCAGGCCTGATTCAAGCGCCTGCCTGGACATGGTCGGAAGCGCGGCCTGCGCGATAGCTATTCCAAATATCGCCAATGGAAATTGAAAGATCCTGTTTGCGTAGTAAAGTGCTGCGACGCCCCCTTCGCCTACTATATGCGCAAGCGAGGCGAGCATTGTATTGACAAAAATATTTATCTGGTACACGCACGAACCCAATATCCTCGGGAGCATCAAAACGCCTATTTTTTTCACTGCTACATGGTGCACTCCGCTCGCAAAATTAAAACGAAACCCTTTGGAGAAAAGAACGGGGATCTGCACTGCCAACTGGACCACGCCGCCGATTAAGACTCCTGCCGCTAGCGCCGAGACATCACCCTGCCGCAGCAAAATGCACATTATTATTGAAAAATTCAAAATCGCCGGCGCGAACGCAGGCGCTGAAAAATGTTTCAGTGAATTAAGCACTCCCATGCAATAAGCCAGCAGCCCCACCAGCAGAATGTAGGGAAACATGAAGCGCGTCAGCTGTATCGTGACTCTAAGCTTTTCAGCATCGCCTATAAATCCAGGTGCTATCATGCGTACTATGACAGGCGCGAATACCACTCCCAAAAACGTCACGACCGCGAGCACGATAAGCACAGCGTTTAGAAGCACATTCGCTAGATGCCAGAATTCTTCTTTCTTTTTGGTCGCAGAGTACTCGCTTAAGACAGGCACGAACGCCGCGTTCGTAGCGCCCTCGCCTATAAGATCGCGAAGCATGTTAGGCAGCCGGAACGCCACCACAAAGGCCTGCGCGTATCGCGCAGTCCCGAAGAATCTCGCAATCAGGATGTCGCGCGCAAACCCCAGGACCCTGCTCACGACAGTCGCGAACCCGATCACCCCCGCAGATTTAAGAATATGTCTCCTTGACATAACCCCCCTAACTTTACATTTCAACAACGTTAAAGTGTAAAGTTAGCCTCTTATTTCAATTGACAGGACTTCCTCTATATGTTATCTTAATGCTACAAAATAAGGAGAAACAAGATGCCAATACTGCACGCAGCTTACAAGAGCATAAAAGTGATAAAAAGAAGGACGGCTCGAAACCTCTCCGTAAAGTCTCAGCTCAAAACAGAGACTGCGAAATTTATTGATTTGCTTTCTTCAAAAAAACCTGATGAAGCAAAAAAGCAGTTCAATATTCTAATGTCACTGCTAGATAAGGCCTGCTCTAAAGGTGTAATAAAAAATACTACGGCCTCTCGCAAAAAATCCCGCTTAATGAAAAAACTCCGCGCCGTCTAACTTTACACTTTAACGTTGTTGAAATGTAAAGTTAGGAGCACATCCGCACTATTAATTTCTCTATGACAGTCCTGGACGGCATACCTGTCTTGATATCCAGATCTGCCCTGAGTATCTCGTCCAATAAACCCAGGATCTCGCTCTTCTTAAACCTCGAAGCATGCCGCGCGATCTGATCAAACATCCTTGGATTCAACGCAAGATCCCTGCGCATCTCCGTCTTATTCTTGATACTCAAAAGCTCCTTAACTCTTAAAATCATCCTGGTGCTCCAAGCAATAAGCCCCAGGAGCTCTATCTCGCTTTTTCTCTCCTTCTTTAAAGTACCAAATACCTGCAGCGCCTTCTTGGCGTCTTTTCTTTCAATGCTACCGATTATGTCAAACGCAGTATGCGAAGGGCTCCTGCCAACCACCTTCTCCACATCCTCTTTTGTTATGCCCGGCCTTTTTCCGACATATAAAATTATATTCTCCACATGAGACGATAATATTCTCAGGTCATTAGGGAGGCTTTCCTTTATCGCTTCGATCGCCTCACGCGATATTTTTTTATTGAACGCGCCCGCTTTTTTAACCAACCACGAATTAAGGCTGCTATCTGTCAATCTCCTAAAGTAGACCAGCTGTGCGGCCTTCGAGGCCCCCAAAAGGAATTCGCCTTTGATAAAAACTGACGAGCTTTCAATGACAAATACAGAGCTCTCCTTTGGGTTGCTCAAATAAGATAAGATAGATTTTTTATCAGCCTGAAGCAACGAATCAGCGCCCTTTAATATAACCAGCCTCTTCTTTGAAATAAAAGGCATTGTCTCAAGTGCATCTGTCAATCGCTTGACGCTAAAATTTTTATCCTTTGCGTAAAAAATACTGTAGTTCAGGTCCCTGGTTGCCGCATCGAGGAATTTTATCTTTAATGTCTCGATCGCCTCTTCTTTTAAAAAATCTTCTTCGCCAAGGAAAAGATAGGAAGAAATGTTTTTGGTGGGCATTGTTTATAAAGAATTACCAGCCTTCTACGATCTTATTTATTATTCTTCTGGCCAGATCCGATGCAGCCTCATTCAGCGCGTCTGTCTCGCTTTTCTGTAAAGACCCTGTGGTAAAATAAGTCGTGTCTCCGACTATCTGCTTCTCCTCTATCAATACAGTTGAATCGCTGGACCTCTTTAATCTTACATCACAGATCAGGCTTATCCTGTATTCCTCTACGTCCTCATCCTGATATCTGACAGGATCTTTCCTGAACTCTGTTATCTCACCCTCTAAAATAGCATCGGCATTCTTTTTTTTCGCTACCTTTAGATAGCCGTCTAAAAATATCCTGTCTAAAATAGCGTCACGCAGATCCACTTCGAGATCAGGCCTGTATACTTCGTATTTATCTTTCGCGCTAACCTCTTTGGTTATATCGATTCTATTTCTAAATATGTCTACGTGGATAGTCTTTACTCCCTCAGGGAGCATGGCCCTTGTTGTATAGCCACAGCCGGCAATGATGCATAAAAACAAAAGCACCAGTCCTCTTCCCATTAAAAATAGCATAGCATTAGTTTTTCTCGATCTCATTAAGCCTCTCCTGTGCCTTTACCGCCCATTCTGTGTCAGGATAATTCTCCGTTATGTCTCTGTAATATATCGCCGCGCTATCGATCTTCCGCCTGGATTCATAATACTGAGCTATTTTGTACGCGTTCTCAGCCTCTCTGGATTTCAGTTTAACAACGATCTCTTTCGCCTCGACTGACATATCGCTGTCAGGATGTTTTTCAATAAACTCCTCAAACTCCTCTCGCGCAGACACAGTGGGGGTCTGATCATAATCAGGTCTTAGAGACAGGAGCTTCGAACACTCCGCCAATTCATACCTCGCCTTATTTATGAACTCTGAACCTGGATACTTGTCGATCAAATCCTTAAACATCATTATGGCGCTATCGTAATCAGCTATGCTCTTGTAAGCAAGGCCTGCTTTTAACATTGCCGGCTCTGCGTACTTCCCATAAGGTGCGTTGTCAATGACGGTCTTAAATATCTCTATTGCCTTGTCCTTGGCCGGCATCTTCAATACACCCAAGATCTCGATCTTCTTCCCTAAAAAAAACATCTCACCTATTTTGTATTCCCTCTCTATGACCTCTTCCACAAATTCTGTATAAGGGTATAGGTCTATTACCTTCTGGTAGGCCTTGTACGCCTCATAGTAATTGCCCAGCTCTTCCATGATACGGCCTATATGATATTGGGCCTTGGGCGCTTCTTTTGAGAGCGGGTAATGTTTTATCAGCTTCTTGAATTCCCTCAGCGCTGCCTTAAAATTCTTTTCTTCATAGAAGATCATCGCATACTCTAGCTGCTCCTGAGGCGTGTCTTTGGCGGCGTACTTAGGATTTTCCCACTTCCCGCTATCTGGCGTCCACACCCAATAAGCAAAAACAGGCTGGATCGCGAAGCAGAATATAAATATTATTAATATAGATATACGATATATATGAGCCATAGTATACAAAATCTTATCACAACCCCTTCTTTATGTCAACCTAAGCTTAAGTATACAATTTAACGTTGTTGAAGTGTATACTTAATAAGCTAACTTTACATTTCAACAACGTTAAAGTGTAAAGTTAGCGAAGAAGTCTGCCAGGGTGAATATTATATGGCCGCAGATATTGTTAAAGCTGGCCAGGGCATCGCCTAGAAACGGCACGCGCCCAAATAAAAGAAAGGCCATGCCCGCTAGCAGAGATAGGGATAAGGCAGGGATAATGAAAATATTGGCAACGACTGCGATCGGGGTTATTATTTTGAAATAATAAAATATCAATGGGGCGGTTCCAAGCCAGGCTGACACTGAGACCGCCATAGGCATAAAGATATATTTCCTAATGTAAAAATTCGTGTTTTCTTTTGTCAATTTCATAAACTTCGGAACAAGATATAATATCGACAGCACTGCCAGGAATGAAAGCTGAAATCCTACACTAAAGAGATCTTTTGGATTTTTAAGCAATATAAAAATAGCTGCTGCACCCATAGAATTGTAAACGTCCACCTTTCTCCCCATAAGCATACCTAAAAGAAATATGCACGCCATAGCCACTGCCCTGACTACCGAGGGCCTGGAAAGCGTGAGCAGGGCAAATAAAATCAAAAACACAATTGTAAATATATAATAAAACCCCCTGCGAAACCTCACAAGCTTCAAAAAATTTACAATAAAAAAAGCGATGAGAGCAATGTGAAGCCCGCTTATCGCCAGTATGTGCATGGTGCCTGAATTCTTGAAGGATCCCTGAATATCTTTAGCTAATTCTGAACGATCCCCCAAAAGAATAGCCCTTAAAAACGCGCCGCTATCCAAAGGCATTTTTTCAAGGACCTGATTTTTGAGCCTCTCGCGGATCGAATAGAGGCACTTCATGACAGGATTTGATTTGTAATCGCGCGATAAAACAAAGACGCCATGCTCTTTCGTATTTATGATAGCAAATATATTCTGGCGTTCGAGGTATGTTCGGTAATAATCGTCATAGCGAGGACGCCTTATCGTCCCTCTCACAAGCAACCTGTCTCCGTATCTATAATCCTTCTCTGTCTGTATATTGATATGCGTCAACCCTGACACCCGACGCTTTATGCCTGACGTCTCTATCGCCTCGACCGCGAATATATAAGTCGAATTGATCTTGCCATAATACGGCCCTCGCTTTAACGCAGGGGTTTTTATAATACCTACGATGCCTGTCTTTACAGGCTCCTCTTCTAAAAAATACGAGATATGATCGTTCGAAAAACGGTTAGAATTAAAATGCGCGAGGGATCCAAATAAAACTATTGTCAGTAATAAAAAAATATTCGCGGCCTTCCGATATTTTAAAAGCAGAAGCGAGGCCAAAATAAAGATCAGATTCATCGTAACTATATGGGTAAATCTGACCCATGCCGGCAAAAATTCAGCCAGTGCGATTCCTGCTATGAATAAAATAGAGATTATGGCGAGTGGCCGTCTATTCATTTATTGTCACAAGATTTCTTATTGCTTCGAATTTTTTACCGCCTATGCCTTTTATGTCTTTTAGCTCTTCTATCGAACCGTACCCGCCTATCTTCTCCCTGTAGCTGACTATCTTCGTTGCAAAAACAGGACCTATGCCGGGCAAACCTTCGAATTCTCCGGCGGTAGCAGTGTTTATGTTCAAAAGGGGTTGCTTTTTTTCTATATCTATCGTTTCGATATCAGACAGGGTTTTTTGAAAATAAGAAAATGTCAGGCAGACTACGCCAAAAACAAGGAGGGCAAGTATAGTATGTCTTTCGGATTTTGAGATGGCTAACACTTATTTAAGGTCTTCCGTTGTCAAGGCAGGCTCTTCTGTCATGATCCTTATCAGATTCGCTATATTATCGTCTCTGTCTTTTGTGAAGATCGCATTCACCAGGTCACCGCTATTAATGTCTTCAAAATTAATCACTGCTGCCTGTCTTAGTATAGGCGTGGCTTCCAAATTTTTTATTTTAATCCTTAATGTGTTATCGAGCAATTGATCTCTTACTTCTATCCATAAAATCTGGTTTTCGTCTATGCCGGTATTGACAACCCTGCCTATGATGCTGATGAATGCGGGTATATCTGGCAGTTTAATCTGCGCGGGCGCTGTCGGCATTGCGGCCTGCGCCGGCGTACTCGGCAATTGCGGCAGACGCGTCTGTGGCCCCGCAACAGGCGAGGCGTGGGTAGCCGAGGTAATCGGTTGCGACATCACTCCAGGAGCTGAGATATTAGGCGAAGGTGTCGGCGAAACAGAAGCTGAAGGACTGGACGGGAGAGTCGGGGGCAATATCGGCCTGGACGGCTGCGCGCTTTGAGGTTGCTTAGGGAGGCTCGGTGCTGACGGATACGCCTGTGTCTTTTTTCTTTCCTCAGCTAAACATTGCACAGTCAAACCAATATAGAAAAACAACACGCCGATCAAAAGAATATTCCTCATAACAACCTCTCCTCGCCTTATTTCTGTAATTCTTCTTTGACTTCTATGTCTTCGTAACCTGTCACGTAGCCTCCCACAAAAAAGATCTTTTTACTCTTTGATAAATGCCTGAAATCAACCGGTGTATAAGGCATCCACGCATCGTATACCCAGGTCTCTTTCTTAAGTCCCTGCTCGTCATAACCCGTTTCTATTATTTGGTCCGGTTCGCCCCATTTCTCAAGCACCTCATCTTCGGCCGTGCCAGAGACCACCATTGTCTTTGTGCTGAGAGGGTGCGTCAACGCGTACCCTGCCGTCGGAGTCTTTACATCCGCGCAACCAACAATAGCTACAGCGACAAACAAAACTAACGTCAAAAACAATTTCTTCTTCATGGCTCCTCCCGTCCCTGCGTTTAACATCCTCGGCTTAAGTATACACTTTAACATTGTTGAAGTGTATACTTAAGAATTCCCGTGCAGTTCAGTAGTTACTTTACTATATACTCGACGAGTTTTATATTAAAATTTTCTAAATCCTCAAAATCTCCCTTATACGCGCCGAGAAGCGACTCCTTAAAAGCCATGTCTTTTAATATGAATTCGCAAAACCTCCTGAATTTCTTTCTGCCGTATTGCGTAATTAGAAATTCGACCATCTTTTCTGACTGCGCGTAAAAAAGTTCTCGCATAGCCTTGCCATCGGGATATCGCGCCATACGCAAAAGATCCCCCAGGAGAATGTGCCTTCCTTCCTTTATATATTTCACAAGAATCTTATTTGATAGACTCGTTACGCTCGCCTCATAATTCGCCAGGCCCTCGTTCAGCCACAATGGGATAGTGCTATCATTGGCTATATCCGAAAAAATAAGGTGGGTCAACTCGTGCGGAAACGTAACCGCAAGATATCCGTCGGACAAGGCGCATAAAAACATCTCTTTCTCGCCGTAATTAGGCACGAATCCGCCCACCAGCTCCGCGTTAAATCCTATATTTTTCAAAAAACTCTTCCATTTATCAATGTTCTCCACGATATACACCTGACATTTTTTGTCCCATTCTATCTCACCCTCATAACCAAGGTCGTAGGAAATCTTTTCGAAATAATACTCTGCCTTGTCGCTCACTATCTTCGACTGCGCTTTATCGCGATAATATATTGAAAAATGTTCCGTCTCTCTTACAAACCAATTTCCTTTAGCGAGTAATTTTTTTGAAAATTCAGACCTCTTCTTCCTATCTGCCTTCTTAGAAAATCTCGTCTCGCTATGTTTTTCACTGGCTATGCTCGATGCCTGCAGTCGTTCTTTCTCTTCAGGCGTGACCCAATCTCCTTCATGCTCAACCAATCCTTTTTTTCTCTGTTCCTCTTTAAAGGTTTCGTCTATTTTTGGTTCCGTCTCTGACTCCGGAGACCCTTTCCTCTGCGCCTTATCTGTTTCCCAGTCTTCCTCCATCTTTAATCGTTCATCATCGGATTCTTTCTCGACTCTATCAATGTCCTTTTTGGAAAATGTAACTGTTGCGCCTATATTGATCTTGATCTCAACAGAGTCCTCGCTCTCTTTGGTAATAATGCCCGAGACCTTGTTGCCATTTTTTAGATAAATGTCGTCTGCAAAAATCACTGAACCGCACAGCGACAATATCAATAACATGCAAATCATACCAAAAATACTTTTTTTCATATGCTTAATTCTCACTTAAGTATACATTTTAACAATGTTAAAGTGTATACTTAAACGTATGAACTCAGACCCAAGGTCTACACCGCGAGATTCACGAGCTTGCCTTTAACCAGTATAAATTTCTTGGGCTGCTTGCCCCCTGTCCACTTGTTGACAACGGGATTTTCCAGCACAAGAGTTTTGATCTCGTCCTCGCTCGCGGAAGAGGAAATCTCGAGCTTGGCCCTGACCCTGCCGTTTATCTGAATGACCAATGTTAGCTTTTCCTGGCTGAGCGCGCTCTCTTCATAACCAGGCCAATCTGCTCCAAAGACGCTCTTTTTGTTGCCGAGTTTCTCCCACATCTCTTCGGCAATGTGCGGGACAAACGGCGCCATAAGAATCACTGTTGTCTCAATGGCCTTCTTCACGTCATCCGCATTCTGCATCCCGCATTCCGCAGACTTATAAATCTCGTTAACGAGCTCCATTATCGCGCTAAGCGCAGTATTAAAATGAAAAGTTGTTTCCATGTCCTCAGTGACTTTTTTAATTGTAAGGTGTGTCCTGCGCTTAAGTTCTGAGATTTGATTCTCTGACGGCTGACGACCCGCGGCTGATGACGAACTACTATCGACTAATCTCCACACCCTGTTCAAAAATCTCCACGCGCCTTCTACCCCGCGGTCATTCCACTCAGCATCCTTCTCAGGCGGGCCAATGAATAATGTATAAAGCCGCACTGTATCTGCGCCGTATTTGTCGATAAGCTTGTCAGGGCTCACCACATTGCCTTTTGACTTCGACATCTTGGCCCCGTCTTTCACGATCATGCCCTGAGTAAAAAGTTTCGCGAACGGCTCATTAAAACCGATGTATCCTGCATCGTAAAGCACCTTTACGATGAACCTCGAGTACATAAGATGCAATATCGCATGCTCCACCCCGCCGATATATTGGTCGACAGGCAGCCATTTATCGACCACGCCCCTGTCAAATGCCTGATTTTTATCTTTTGGCGAGAGATATCTCAGGAAATACCAACTCGAATCTACAAACGTATCCATGGTATCTATTTCGCGCATTGCCCTTGAACCGCATTTGGGGCATTTTGTATTTACGAAACCCCTGACCTCTTTAAGCGGCGACTCGCCATGCGGCCTGAATTCTACTTTTTCAGGCAAAAGTACGGGGAGGTTTTTTTCACTAACTGCCTGCATGCCGCATTTATCGCAATATACAATCGGGATAGGCGCACCCCAGTACCTCTGTCTTGAGATCAACCAATCCCTTAATTTATAATGGACCTTGCGCCTGCCTATACCCTCGACCTCCATGTAATCCGAGATCTTTTCAATTGCCTCAAGACTCCCCAGGCCATTGAATCGCCCGGAATTCACCATCACACCTTCTCCAGCATAGGCTTGTTTCATGCTCTCGGCTTTAAGCGGTTCTTTTATATCGTCGATCACCACCACTATCGGCAGTTTGCACTTTTTTGCAAATTCAAAATCGCGCTGGTCGTGCGCAGGGACAGCCATGACCGCGCCAGTGCCGTATTCCATCAATACATAATTCGCGATCCAGAGCGGGATCTTTTTATTGTTAACCGGATTTATAACATACCTTCCCGTGAATACACCTTTTTTCTCAACGTCTGCCGCGACCCTCTCTGTGACGCTTTCCTTTTTCACCTCGTTGATGAATTTTTTTATCTCGTCTTTATTCTCGGAATCCCTGATAATATCTTCGACGAGCGGATGCTCTGCGGCGAGCACCATATAGGTAGCACCAAAAATTGTATCGACCCGCGTTGTGAAACAACCAAGCGCCTCGTCAGTGCCGAAAATTTTAAAATCTATCTCGACCCCTTTGCTTTTACCTATCCAGTTCTTCTGCATGGTCTTCACTCTCTCAGGCCAATCCTTTAAGAGCGCCAGATCATCCAGCAGCCGTTGCGCGTAGTCAGTGATCTTAAAAAACCACTGCTCGAGACTGCGCAGCTCGACCTCTGCCGAACATCTCTCGCAGCCGCCGCTCACGACCTGCTCATTGGCGAGCACAGTCTTGCAAGAAGGGCACCAGTTTACAGGCGCCTTTTTCTTGTAGGCGAGCCCCTTTTCGTAGAGTTTCAAAAATATCCACTGGGTCCATTTGTAATAGTCCGGCATGCACGACGCAATCTCTCTGCCCCAGTCATAGCCTACGCCCCATGAATCCAGCTGTTTCTTCATTGTCTTTATATTATTTAAGGTAGATGTTTTGGGGTGCACCCTGCTTTTTATCGCAGCGTTCTCAGCCGGCAGGCCAAACGCGTCCCAGCCCATTGGTGCCAGCACATTTAGATTGCGCATGATCTTATAACGGGCGACCACGTCGCCTATGATGTAGTTCCGGCCGTGCCCAACATGGAGCGACGACGACGGATACGGAAACATCATCAGGCAGTAATACTTTGCCTTGGGAGACTTGGGATCCATCTTGAACAGACCCTGCTTTTCCCACTTTTTCTGCCATTTCTTTTCGATATTTTTAAAAGAATAAATATTGCTCATATCCTCATTCTACCCCTAACTTTACATTTCAACAATGTTAAAGTGTATACTTAAGTCCTTATATCCTTTTAATCCCCATTCGTAAATGCATCTTTTAACACAAACCTGCTGTCATAGGCCAGTAAAACGAATCTCAGTAAGTTGAACGCCACCAGCGCGATCGAGCCGTAAAAAACAATTTGCCTTAGGCTCACCAAAAACATGCGCATCTCAAGAATGCCATTCACGACAATAAGGGAATTTACGACCAATGCGAGCGCGGCCAGGCAAAATATCACGATTTTAAAAACGAGGTACAGGACGCGAGAGGTCTTGGAAGCTACAAAAAACATACCGAGCTTGGATTTATTTATCGCAAAAGTGCTTATGCCGTTTCGCGACGAATGATGCCTTATAAAATCTGCTACAAGAGAACGCGCTACAAATATAATTGGTACCGCTATAGGTATAAGCCGCTTATAGGCGAAAAATATCAAGAAGAGGTTCTCTGTGATCCTGTCCCCAAGCGTATCCATGAGCCCACCGAGCTTCGACGAGATCCTAAACCTGCGCGCCACATAGCCATCGAACCAATCCAGAATCGCAATAAATATCAATAGCGCAAGCCCTGTGATCCTCGAGACAGGAGACATATTGCTCAGTAAAATTATTATTACAAATACTAAAAAGCTCCTGAAAATCACTATCAAATTAGCCAGATTTTTAAATATTGCAGGTGGCATATTTACACACAGAGCGTTTTCTTTAACGAGCTTCCGATCGCGCTATACGCGTCGCATGGACTCCAGCAGGACGGGCACGCGTAATGAGAACACTCATAGCTCAGCTTCCTGGTATAATCTGCATTCCAGATCTCGCTTAATTCATTTCTCATATCTTTTATATTCAGGAGCTTTTTATTGTACACGGCGCATGGAAACAGATTTCCGTATGGGTCGAGAAAACATGTCGAGGAAAGCGCCTGGCATTTCAGCGGGCATTTATGCGTGTCCATATACTTAAGGTATAGTTTTAAATATTTACGCCTTAAAAAATTATTTATAGAAAGCCTGCCTTTGTCCATCTCCAAGATCTTTTTAATCTCGCTTTTCAGTCGAACATTATCAAGCTCCTGCATATCGACATTTTCATAATAAAATGAGGATTTCTGGAATATATTTACTGTCATATCGTCGAATCTAAACTCCGGATATGCCTCTTTTAGTGCATTAAAAGTATCTTTGAATCTGCCTATATTATGAGGAGAAAGCGTAAAGCCTATCTGCGCCTTTGCAAAACCATCATTCTTCAGCGTCTTAAAAGTATCCACGGCTTTATTCCAAGTGCCGCGCACCCCCCTTATCTCATCATGTAATAAAGGCGGGCCGTCTATGCTGACTGTATACACTACCTTTAATTTTTTGTTCTTCCTCCTGATGTGATCGGTGACTCCGAGTATTTTTTCCTTTAATTGACCGTTTGTGGCAAAGTGAATCGCGCTTAAGTTACGGCAATATTTATTTACAATGTCTATTATATCCGAAAGGTCAGGCCTTAAAAACGGCTCGCCGCCCGTGATCCCGACCCAGGAAAATTTATTTGCCTTTTTGAAAAAATTATCCAGCTCTTCAACTGTGAGCTCGTTTCCTTCAGGTTCTTTTTTCCATATGTTGCACATCTTGCATCGCAGGTTACACCTGTAGGTCACTGCATAAGACAATTTGAACGGGAAATTTATTCTTTTGATATTTGAAAGTAATAGGGATTTTAAGAAATAGGCTTTTCGGCTCAAGGTCTCTTTAAGTGAAATAAATAATTGGTTGCGGGGCAAAGAATATCAAATTTTTTTATATCGTAAAACTTGAAGGCAATGCCGTTATCCCCGAACAGCTGCATCCACCCCTCTTTTTCCCTATGGGTCAACGGGACCGGCATATTTCTGCAATGAATCTTATTCATCAGAAAATCTCTTGCCTTTGCGATCAAGGTCGGCCTGAGTTCGAATACTAAGACCTCGCGGCAGACCCGCATCGCCTCTTTTATTATCTTTATCTGATCGCCAAAAGGGATATGGTGCAATACTTCGATAAAAAGGCCTGTGTCAAATTCATTGTCATCAAAATCGAGCTCATCGCATTTCTGCATCGGTTTAAATTTGATATCCCTTTTCAAATAACTAAAGATATCCGTGCCTGTGAGGTCGCAATTGAAAAACTTCTCTATCTCATGCGAGATCACGCCATTGCCGCAGCCAATATCCAAAACCTTCTTGCCTTTCGAAAGATGCGGCGAGATCGCCTTTATAACTATCCTCGCCCTGTACTTTAATGTAAATTCCATACCCCTAACTTTACATTTCAACAACGTTAAAGTGTAAAGTTAACTCCCCTTCACGGGTTCTTGTAAATTGGTGGAGCTGACGGGAATCGAACCCGTGACTCGACAATGCCATTGTCGTGTGATCCCGCTTCACTACAGCCCCGTTGGTGCCGGAGGTGGGAGTCGAACCCACACGAGGGGTAACCTCACACGATTTTGAGTCGTGCGCGTCAGCCAATTCCGCCACTCCGGCAACTCTAAGTTTACACTTTAACGTTGTTGAAATGTAAAGTTAGAGAGAACTTCCCATCCTTCTGAATTTTTCGTAACGCTTCTCCGTTAATTTCTCCGGAGAAACTGTTTTTAATTCTTTCAATGCCCGCTTTATGTATTTTTTAACAGAGCTTGCTGCCTTCTCGGGGTCCCGGTGCGCGCCTCCCAGCGGTTCAGGTATTTCACCGTCGATGATCCCCAGGCCGATAAGATCTTTCGCGGTAAGCTTCAACACCTCTGAAGCCTCAGGCGCTTTAAGCCTGTCCTTCCACAAAATCGCAGCGCAACCTTCGGGCGATATTACTGAGTAGTAGGCATTTTCCATGACATACACCCTGTCGCCAATGCCTATACCAAGGGCGCCGCCGCTCCCGCCCTCTCCGATGACTATGACGATGATCGGCACAGTCAGAGAAATCATCTCTCTCAGATTATAAGCTATGGAATGCGCCTGTCCCCGCTCCTCAGCCCCTATGCCGGGGTATGCGCCGGGCGTATCGACAAACGTGATTATGGGGATTTCGAATTTCTCGGCAAGCTTCATCAATCTCATTGCCTTGCGATAACCCTCGGGATGAGCGCTCCCAAAATTTCTCATCAGATTCTCTTTCGTGTCCCGGCCTTTCTGATGCCCCATCACCATGACCTTTTCCCCGTCTATTTTCGCAAGCCCTCCGGCAAGCGCCTTATCGTCCTGGTATAACCTGTCTCCGTGTAACTCGATAAAATCAGCCATTATCATGTTTACATAATCGCCGGTATACGGCCTCTTGGGATGTCGCGCGATCTGCACCTTTTGCCACGGCGTAAGGGATTCGAATATTTCGCGCTTTAGCTTCTCAAGCCTCGCCTCTAAAGTCTTTATCTCTTCCGAGAGATCGATGCTGCCGTCGTACGCAAGAGACTTCAGCTCAGCAATCTTAAGCTCTAATTCCAATATTGGTTTTTCAAAATCCAAACCAAGCGTCGCCATAACCTAATCCTCTAATCTATTATCGTAACCTCAGTGCCAACCGCTACGATCGCGTAAAGCTCTTCTACGTCATGATTGAGCATCCTAACGCAGCCTCTTGTCGCCTGCGTGCCAACGCTGTCCGGCTTTGTTGTGCCGTGAATACCATACCCTGGCTCAGACAATCCAAGCCAGCGTGAACCAAGTATATTATCAGGGCTTTCTGCCGGCACGACTGCGCCCTGCGTATACCAAACAGGGTCCGCGATCCTGTTGATTATTTTAAACGTGCCGAGAGGCGTTGAATTATTCTCGCCCGTTGAAACCGGATAGACCTTTACGATCTCATTGTCGGCCGCAAGAAGCGTCAAGCGATTCTGAGATTTATCAACCAATATCTTATATCTCTCTTTTGACACCTTAAGCTTTGAATTCGCCATTATCATATCGCCCTCAAGACCATTAGAGGCCTTTATCAGCTCAACAGTAGTCCCAAATTTTTTGGCGATCTTCAAAAGCGAATCACCCGGTTCTATTTCATAGAGCACATCGGTGTCCGTAATAATTCGAGAGAATAATATTTCCATATTTAGCTCGGAAAGTCTTTCCTGCACCTCTAGTATATTGTCTACATTTTGATAATTATTCAATATCAAACTGTACACGTCTCTCGCCTTGACCAGATCCTTCTTCTCGTATGCCTTTGCCAATTTAAAATAAACCTTGCCAAGCGCTTTCGAATCAGCATTCGCCTCTGCTGATATTGTATCGATCTTCTCCTTTGCCTCATCCAGCTTGCCATCTGAGATAAAATCTTTGACAGAATTCAACTCTAAATAACCCCCGGCGCCGCCATCCTTCCTTGTGCCGTATACGACAAATATCAGGACCGTTATCAATGCCAAAACAACGCCTATAGCTATAAACCTATTATTCATGAATCCTCCTATCTATAACAAATAAGGGCAACGATGATCCCCAGGGCAGAGCCTATTATCACCTGTATAGGCGTATGGCCTAGCAACTGTATCAGGCGCTCCTGGTTTATGCCTCTGTTTAAATAAATATCCTCTATCATCTTGTTCAATATCTCTGCCTGCTGGCCGCTCTGTCTTCTCACTCCTTGAGCGTCTAACATTATTATAAACGCGAAGAAAAAGGTAATTGCAAAAAACGGCGAGGCAAATCCATACGTAAGGCCGACAGCTGTAGCGAGGGCCGAGACAGTGGCAGCGTGCGAAGAGGGCATGCCGCCTGTTCCGACAAACCATCTGAAGTTAAACCTCTTCTCGCGTATAACGCCAATAGCCACCTTTATGGTCTGAGCCAAAAGCCAGGCCATAAATACAGTTATAAACATCTGATTTCTCGCGATACTGAAAGAAAAGCCCATAATAGCTATATATTATATATAATATATAGCTCCTATGGCAAGGAAAAGTTTAAATCTCAAAAAGAAATGCAGGGGAGCCTTAAGGTTCCCCTGCAGTGCGGATAAGTTATAAAGCAAAAATGAAGTTATTTAGAATTTTAGGGTGCCGCCGAGGGTAAGGGCAGTCTCGTTTATAAGACGCAGTTCCAGATTAAGAAGATAATGGCTTAAATAGAAAGGCATGACATCGCAGCCCAAGACAAAACCGAATACATTTTCATCGCTCGCGTCATATGTGGAATAAAGCAAGCCGTTGGTTGCATCTGTAAAGTTCACATCCGCTTCAAGAGAAGAATATGTCAATCCGGTATATGGCACAACATAAAAATCGCTTGCCCCTATTGGTTTGATATATTTTTTGCTCAGCAATAAACTTGTCTGCCAATCTTTTATATCAAAATTATCGCTATTAGTACCAGCCGTAGAACCGCCAATAGTTGCCTTCTCAAAATCCAAAGTAATATTTCTGTATTGGAAATCAAGGGTTAATTTGGTGCCATAATCATTACCCCACACCTTTGCCTTTACACCTGCTCCCCATACAAAACCAGGATCAGTCTCTACTTCAATAGACTCGCCATGCTGGGTCCAATTTACTCTAAGATTAGACGTTCCCACTTTAATATAAGGCTCAATAACATCATGGAAGCTGCTGGAGAACTTGACCATAAAATTATGGCCTTCTATCTCTGCTTCTGTAGTATCTGCGGGCGCTGACGTAAGCTCCCTCTTAAAAATAATGTCTGCATCCACGCTGGCCTTTATATTCATGTTGTATTCCAGCCTGTCGAGCGCCTTTTTTATAGCCTGGTCTTTTAAAAACTTGGATTCCTCGGGTACGGTCATGTCAGGCCCCCCGACACTCATTGCCAGGCACGGCGTAGCAAGACTCAATATAAATAAAATGACTACTATTAATTTTTTCATTATAATTCCCTTCTGTATTTAAAACTTCAAAGTGCCGCCCAGAGTCAAAGCAAGCTCGTTAATAAGCCTGATCTCCATGCTGTAAATAAAAGAACTGCTCGAACTTGGCGATATATCGCATCCTATAAGAAAACCATATCTATTTTTATTGTTCGCGTCATAAAGAGAATAATCCGTGCCAGGATTATTCGGGTCTGTAAATTTTATATCCACCTTGGAATCAGAAAAAGTAAATCCAGTATAAGGGACTATATAGATATCCTGCCATTGCAAAGGAAGTATATATTTTTTGCTTAATACAAGTGATGCCTGCCATTCTTCTATGTTAAAATCAGCTCCTGAGTCGGTTATTGACGTTCCGTCTCTATCGATCTCTTCGGCATCTGGCTCTGTATTTATAAATTGCCAATCGCCTGTCAGGCGAATCCCAAGACTGCTCCATTCCCATATTGTTCCCTTGACGCCGAATCCCCACGCCAAACCATCGTCGGCTTCCACTTTTATTTTGGATATGCCGCTCTGCATCCATTCTGATTCTAGATTAGAGACACCTACTTTAATAAAAGGTTCTATTCTATTGAAGACAGTAATCCCTAATTTTGCCATATAATAAGTCCCGCTAATTTCAGCTTTGCTAATTTCAGAAGAACTATCAAGATCTTTATCGAAAACAAACTCAAGATCCAAGCCGGCCTTGATCTTGATTACCTGCTCAGCCTCATCCAATGCCCCTTCTATAATCTCTTGTCGCAAAGCTGCTGATCTATTGGGTAAATCCAGATCAAGCGGATTACCCACAGTAGCTGCCAGAGCCAAGCTACAGTAGCCAAATAAGATAAGGAAAGATAAAGAAGACAGCCCTACTATCTTTTTCATTAAAAACCTCGGTATTTTATAATAAAATATGATGTTTTATTATAATTTATTAAGAAGTATACATTACGCTATATAGAATGTCAAGTCCACCCCTTAACTTTACACTTCAACAACGTTGAATCTTAAAGTTAAGTGAAAGAATAGGGCGCCCGGGCATGTCATATTAATAATAGGAGGTGCTATATGTTGGCAAAGATATTCTCGGCAGCTACAATCGGTATCGAAGCTAGGCAGATCGAAATAGAAGTGGACATAGCAAGCGGGCTCCCTGGCATAGTGATTGTAGGTCTTCCTGATATTACGATACGCGAGTCAAGGGACAGGGTAAAAACAGCCATAAAAAATAGTGGCTTCAACTACCCCTCGCAAAAAATCACAATAAATCTAGCGCCATGCAATATTAAAAAAGCAGGTCCATGTTTTGATCTTCCTATGGCCGTAGGCATACTTGTTGCCTCAGAGCAGTTGGAATTCGACAATATAAAAGATTTTGTGTTCCTTGGTGAACTTGCGCTAAACGGAAAAATCAGGCCGATAAAAGGCGCCCTGCCCATTGCGATGTCACTAAAAAATCTGGACAAGAAACTTATTATACCGGAAAAAAATGCATACGAGGCGAGCATTGTCGAAGACATTGAAATATATCCTGCAAAAACCCTGAATAATGTATGTGATTTTCTCAAAGGAATCAATGCGCTCAAACCCATAAGCGTCAATAGAATGGATTTTTTTAGTAAAGATACCGGATGCGAGCTGGATTTTTCAGACGTAAAAGGTCAGGTCTACGCCAAAAGAGCGATGGAAATAGCAGCGGCGGGCGGGCACAATATAATAATGATAGGCCCGCCTGGCAGCGGCAAGACAATGCTAGCAAAAAGACTTCCGACAATAATGCCTGACATGACTTTTGAAGAAGCAATCGAAACCACAAAGATCTACAGCGTCGCAGGCCTTATCCCGGCAAAGCATTCTATTGTAAACACAAGGCCTTTCAGGACACCTCACCACACTGCCTCTGATGTCTCGCTCGTAGGCGGAGGAACCCTTTTAAAACCAGGCGAGGTCAGCCTTGCGCACAACGGCGTCCTATTCATGGACGAACTCCCTGAATTTCACAGAAATGTGTTGGAAGCACTACGTCAACCTTTGGAAGACAGTCACGTAACTGTCTCAAGGGCAAGCGGCTCTATAAAATTCCCGTCGAATCTGACGCTTGCGTGCAGCATGAACCCTTGCCCGTGCGGATTCTTAACTGACCCGAAAAAAGAATGCCATTGCACACCTACGCGTATACAAAAATATCTCTCGAAGATCTCCGGGCCTCTGCTCGACAGAATCGATATCCACATAGAAGTCCCTCCTGTCCGCTACAAAGAGCTCTCGGACGAAACTTCTTCCGGTGAGAAATCAGAGAAAATAAAAGAAAGGGTTGAGCAGGCAAGAAAACTCCAGCTCGCCCGTTTAAAAGAAGAAGGGATCTTCTCAAATTCACAGATGAACTACAAACTAATAAGAAAACATTGTAAGCTTGATGACGTATCGCGCGATCTCCTGAAATCAGCCATAACAGAGATGGGCTTTAGCGCCAGGTGCTACGACAAGATCTTAAAAGTCTCCCGCACCATCGCGGACCTAGAAGAAAAACCCAACATCGAATCCGACCACGTGTCCGAAGCCATCCAATACCGCAGCCTCGACAGAAATCTATGGATCTAAAAACTTATCCACAATCGTAGGGGAGCCTTAAGGCTCCCCTACTCTAAAACTTATGACAAATATAAAAAGATACTATATTGAAAATGCGGCCTATTTTTTAACTACTGTTACGAAAGATAGAATTAAAATATTCGAAGATATAAAATACTGCAAAATATTACTAGTTACTATTGAATATCTAAAACTTATACTAGACTATAGACTTTATGGCTTCTGCATCATGCCTGAACATGTACATCTGATCATACACCCATTTGGAAAGTATAATGTTTCATATATTATGATGCTATTAAAAGGGTCTTTTGCAAGAAAAATAAATAAGATGAATGGGAATAAGGGCGATATCTGGCAAAAAACTTTCTACGATGAATGCATAACGGACTCTCGCCAGCTAATTAATAAATTAGAATATATCCATAACAATCCGGTAGAAGGGCGCTTAGCGACCTCACCCGAAGAATATCCTTATTCTAGTTACAATCATTATATACAAACTGATTATCCACCAAATACTATTATTGAAATAGATATTCCAAATTTATAAACTATCTGAATAACAAATTATCTTACATAACTTATTATCATATAATCTGCCATGATTGTAAACTTATCCACATAGTAGGGGAGCCTTAAGGCTCCCCTACTATGTGGATAAGTTATTATTAATAATTAAACACGAACTTAAGATTTTGGGAGATTTAAAATAAAAATACTTCCTCTGTCACGTGAGGTTTCTACGCGTATGCGGCCTTTGTGAAGCTCTATTATATCCTTTGCTATCGGAAGACCAAGGCCAGTGCCTTCTTTTTTTTCAGCGACAACTCTTACAAATTTATCAAAAATCTTGCCAACTTGATCCTTGTCCATCCCAGGTCCGGTATCCTGTATCTCGACCTGGATTTCATCTTGAAGTTCTATTATTTTAATAATAACATCTCCCTTATCTGTAAATTTTATCGCGTTGCCTATTAGATTCACAAAGACCTGTGTTAATTTATCCTTGTCTGCATCTATCCTGAGCTCGCCCCCGGGAAATTCCTTTTTGATCCCTATTTTTTTCTCGTTTGCTGTCTTTTCGAAATCCTTCACAACCTCTCCTGCCAACCTTATTATATCCAGCGTATCTTTCTTAAGCTCCATCTTTCCTGATTCTATCTTCGAAAGATCCAAAAGATCGTTCACCAGCCGCGCCAGCCTGTTCACCACTCTAAAGACATCGTTTATTATCTCTTTCTGTTTCGGTTGAACCTCGCCCGCAAAGCCCTTTTCTATATTGTCTAAATTCCCTTTTATTAAAGTAAGCGGAGTCCTTAACTCATGCACCACGTTCGCAACAAAGTCTGATTTCATCCTATCCAGCTCTTTAAGTTGCGCGTTTGTCTTCTCAAGCTCATCCTTCTTTAACGCGATCTCTCTCTGTAGCTTCTGGCGCTCCTGTCTTGCCCTAAACTCTGCTATCGTTTTTCTTATCATCAAAGGCACTGAATCTTCATAACCGTCTCTTTTCGGTACATAATCAAATGCCCCTTCCTTGATGAGTTGCGCCGCGACAGCTTCATCGCCCTGTCCTGTTATCATAACAATCGGTATCTCCATATTCTTCGACTTGACCTCTCGCAATGTTTCCAAGCCACTCTTCTTAGGTAGGTTATAATCCAGCAGAGCTATGTGATAAGTCCCATTTTCTAAAGTCACTATAGCATCTTCCCCGGAAACAACGTGGTCTATCTCGTAGTCAAAGTTACCATCGCGCTGAAGTTTCTTTTTTACAATAAGGGCATCCGTAGGGTTGTCTTCTATCAATAACACTCTTAGTTTCTCTTTTGTCATAATATTCTCTCTCGCTAACTTTACACTTTAACGTTGTTGAAATGTATACTTAAATTTCATTCCCGCGAAAGCGGGAATCTATAAAATTATTTCTTGGATAATGTGAAATTAAAGGTGCTGCCTTTTCCTGCCTCTGACTCCACCCATATCTTCCCGCCGTGATTCTCCACGATCTTTTTAACGATAGTCAAGCCCGCGCCCGTGCCTTCGTATTCCGAGCCCTTGGCGTGAAGCCGTTGAAATATCTGGAACACCTTATCATGATACTGCTTCTCTATACCAATACCATTGTCCTTTACGTAAAATTCATACGTATCGCCTCTATCAAAATACCCTATTTCAATAACAGGTTTTACGTCCTTCTTCGAATACTTGATCGCGTTTGAAATAAGGTTAGAGAAGATCTCTGATATCCTGATCCTGTCGCAAGTGACCTTTGGAAAATTTTTACTGACCTTCAGATCCACTTTTTTCTCCTCCAAAGAATAGGCCAGGTTCTTTTTCACGTCAGACAAAAGCGTATTGAGATCGATACCCGGCTCTATATTCCTGATCCTTCCTATACGCGACAGGTTCAAGAGATCCTCGATCAAGTTCGTCATCCTCGAGCTGGATTCTGAAATAGTCTTTAAGTATTCCTTGCCCTCTTTGTCTACCTTGCCAGAATATTCCTCTATTAAAAGTTTTGTAAACGCCTTAACGCCCCGCAAAGGCTCTTTTAAATCATGCGATACAATATACGTGAAATCATCCAGCTCTTTGTTCTTCAAAGCCAGCAAGTCATTCGCCTCTGCAAGTTGAGCAGTCCTTTCCTTGACCTTGTTTTCCAGGTTAGTGTAGAGCTCCTTGAGCTCCCCTGCCATCCTGTTAAACCCGGTAGCCAGCTCCTCTATCTCGTCCCCTGTCTTTATATCCAGTCTGTGGTCCAGATTCCCCTTTCCTATAACCCCGGCCCCCTCATAGAGCTTTTGAATAGGATTTGTTATGGATTTCGTGGCATATAAAATTATAAACACCGCTATGACAGCGACCCCTGCTATTATAAGAAATATCAGGGTATTTATCACAGCTATCCTGTTTCTAAGATCATTTTTATTTCTTTCTATCTGCGATATCTCGTTTTCCACCGCCCTGCCCAGGCTATCCTTTAAATCTCCCTCTAGTTTCACAAGCTCCCATCCGCGTTCCCTCATAATGCTATCATGTTCATCTATCACGCTCAGGGCCGATGTATTAAATCTATCCAGCTCCAACTCCATCTCTTTTATCAATGCAGCATCTTTATCGGAAATGTTTCTATATCTATTCAAATATTTTTTTATGTCAAAATAAACCTCTGAATATCTGTCCTTGTACTGCGCTTCCTGCTCATTCAGATAATTCATAACCAGGCTGTAGCTATTAGAAAATTCATCCTTTAATCTCAAAAGCATCCATCTCGCAGGCACGATTTCCTTTAAGACCTTCCGCGGCTCGCCCGCCTCTTTTATAACAGAATCTTTCTGCGTTATTAATTTATCGATTTTCTTCTCAAGATCTGATTTTATAGACAGGAGATCGGAAAGGCTGGTTTCCTTTTCATCGAACTTTTCTATGTTGGAATCCACTGTCTCCATGATATTCCTATCCGCCTCTGTAATATCGCCCAAAAAGCGAGTTGCGCCTCTTAGACGCGCGTGCCTTTCGTAATCCTTTAGTTCCTTATCTATATTCTGCCTCAACTGAAGATACATATTTTTATACATCTCGTCGCCAGTCAGGACATATCTGCCGCTGAGCCTCAAGGATTCCGCGACATCCTTTTCAAGTTTAGAAATATTATGTATGGCTGGTATGTCTTCTGTGAGAGCGGCTCCGACTCCTAATTTAGACGAGATCCCGCTCTTCTTTATGGCTATGATCTTGTCCAGGGTCTCTTTAAAATCCTTCTCTTTGGCCAAGAGAGAGACCATGCTAGAATTTACTTCTCCCTTCAGATCCACTATAGAGTCAACGACTGGCTTAATCTCGCCTGCTAAATCTATCAGGCCGGTCGCCAAAGAGCGCTCTTTATCAGAAAGAGAATAGCCGTGGTAATTCTTGTAATCCCGCAGGGATTTTTCCATGACCAAAAGATCTTCTGAAATAGAAGCGGGGTCGCCTTTGCCTTTAGCCGAATAATCCGCAAGTTCATTGAGCAAACTTGAAAACCTTGTCTTTGCCTCGAGAATAAGGGTCGAGGCGCTGATATATTGAGTCTGGATCAGCAGAATGTCCTTCTCTTTCAGCATCTTAGATTCCTCAGACTCAAAAAGCCCTTTCATATTTTTATTATATTGAGTCTCTATCTCCCTTATGTCTTTAAATAAATCCTTTATCTCTGTCTTCTTTTTGAATATATCTACGGCAATCACATTGATATCCCCGGCCATGTTTTCCACCTGCCCGAAAAGCCTTTTTTCCTCTTCTTCAGAAATAAATCTTTTAAGTCCTGAAATATCACCTTGCATCGTTTTATAAGAACGTTTGTAGCTCGCCTTAAAATTCTCATTACCCGTTATTAGGAAATTATTTAATTCGGAAAGGACGCCTTCCAGCGAAATGGCGATCTGATAGGTATATCTGGACGCGGGCAGGTCACTTGCAAATACCTTGCCCAGGCCCCTATATATATGCCTGAGGCTATAAATAGAAAGCCCTCCCAGAAATATCACCAGGAGGAATGTTACAAAAAAACTCAACCCGATCTTCCTGCTGATTCGCATAGGAAGATTGTATCATAGAGGCTTGTTTACTTCAAGAGCGACCATCACTCTAACTTTACAATTTAACGTTGTTGAAATGTAAAGTTAGGGCGTTAGCCGTAGGCCTCCAGCAATCTATCTTTGTTAAAATCCCAGGAAAGTTCTCCTTTTACTCTCTTGTAACCAGCCATCCCCATTTTATCCCTGCGTTTTTCGTCTTCCAGTAATTCGATGATCTTGTCGGCAAATTCCTGGATATTGTTAGGGGTCGCGTACAAAGCAGCGCTGCCTGCTAAATACTTTGATTCCTTTAAATCAAAACACACTATCGGCCGGGCCAGCGCCATATATTCCAATATCTTGTTCATCGTGGAATTGTCATTGAACGGATTTTTAGGGTCGGCCGCAACGCACAAATCAGACGTGGAAAGATTTTTTAACAACCTCTCCCCGGACATCCTGCCAGTAAAAAAGACTGAACCGTTGAGCTTTAATTCTCTCTTCAACCTACGCAGGTCTTCGAACGAATCGCCGCTTCCTATTATGTTGAATAAAATGTCATCACGCTTATATCTGTTTATTATTATATCTATCGCGAGCAATAAATAATCGACTCCGTCCTGAGGAGCCGTAATCCCAAGATAAGTGACAAGAAATTTTTTTCCTTTTTTCAGGCTCTTATCCGGGGAAACCTTTTTAAATCTATCCAGATCGATACCGCTTCTCACGATAGACACCTTATCCGGAGCCAGTCTCCCCCTTGCGATAGCAATATTCCTGTAAGAATTATTCGTGACAATGACCTTATCAGCTGTCTTGTATGTAAGATACTCTAAAATCAAGAGCAGCGAATAAAGAAAGTCTTTGCCTCGGCCTTCATATTTAGCCAGATATAACTCGGGGCATATGTCGTGCTGGTCAAAATAAAATTTCCTGCCAAAAATCTTATAAAACAAACCTGCGACAAAAAATATATCCGGTGGATTGCACGCATGAATAGCGTCAAAATTATGCCTGACAAAAACCCACAGGCTCAATATAAAGGTAATAATAAAACTGTATAGGTACTCGAATATATGGCCAAATATCCCTTTAACACGAAAAGGCAGCATGCTATATCTATAGATATTTACGCCTTCCAATGACTCAAAGCCCTTCTCTTCTTTGAAACGAGGGCATATAACAGTCACACGTTTCCCGTTGTTTTTCAGCGCCTTGGCTTCAAGCCATACGCGCCTGTCAAAGGGAACTGAAAGATTTTGCACTAATATCAACACCTTATCGACTGCCATGGCGTTCCTTCGTTAAATATTGCCTTTATTTACATATGAAATAAAGGGCCTGAATTTAACCGCGCTATTATCTATAAGCGCATCTCTTCTGTCCAGGATCAATTCTGTCCCGGCTCCGAAATACTTCCTGACATTGGCCATTATCCTATTTTCATCCTTTTTGCAAAAACCATTGATTGGAACGAATTTCAGCCTTATTCTATCAAAATCCTCCTGTATAATCTGGGATTCTTTGATAGTATCTTGTAAACCCTGCAGGATGAAATAGACCTCTGATATGATCCTGCCGTCACGAAGCGTAAAAAAATCGGATAACCTGCCTTCTATCCTTTCTGCTACCTCGAACCTCCTGCCACACTCGCAATCCCTGCCAGAAAGTTGCACTATGTCTCCTGTGCGATATCGCAAAAGAGGCATCGCGTAATTATGTAAACCCGTTCCAACGAGCTCCAGCTTTCCTGATTCATCATCTAAAGGCAAAAACTCTGCGATTCCGTATTCCGGAACCACGTGATAGGCGCCCTGTTCGCACATATGTATAGCAGCCGCCCTTTCCGTGCTCCCATAATAATCGTATATCCTGGCATTAAAGACCTCCTCTATTAGATCCCTGTGTTCCGGCAGAAGTATTTCCGAAGAGGTAAATATTGCCTTGATTGAAGCGGCCCGCAAAGATATGCCTTTCTCTTTTATAAATTTTGACAGGATATAAAGCGAGGACGCAACCGCCTCTATGGCCTTTGGCTTAAAATCCTCTATCGCCCTAACATAATCCAGCGTATTTTCTTTAGATATATGATACGCTGAAAGAAAAATTTTTCTTTCCGGAGCGCTGTATCTCCAGAAAGGCGCTTTTTTTACATTGAACGGCACCACCTGCTCGTCCCTAAGCACAGCTATCCTGTCATAAGGACTTATACCTCCCCATTTTTTTTGTCTCCATAAAACAGCGTTTTCAAAATTTATTGAATACAGATCGCGATAAAATCTAAGCGGCTTCCCTGAAGTCCCGCTGGTAAAATCCCAGTTCAGAAATGCCTTATTGGCATTCCTGTCCAACAGGTCGTTGGAATAGTTGCGCACATCTTCCTTTGACAAAAGAGGCAGTTTTCTAAAATCGTCTATATTCCTTATATCATCCGGGGTTATTTTTAATTTTTTAAAAAGACTGCCGTAATAAGGGACGTTTTTATAAGCGTGCTGAATTAACAGATTAAGCTTTTTATCCTGCCATTCTCTGAGCTCTAAATCATTAAAATGCTGGGTCTTCTCGAGCTCGGAAGATATCTTCCTAAAGGCCCTGCCCTGCCGCAGTGAGCTATATAGTAAACCTCTTCCTGTTATAAAAAGATTCTGCAGTATTACCGGACTTCTTTTATAAATATTATTTTCTAACATAGCCAAGATTATATCTATATTCCTTAGGTATAAATCTATCTAATTTTAAAAAAGATATAAATTCAAATATTATCCCTGTTTTCTTATTGGCAATATATATCAAGGGAACAGAGGCAATCAGCAATATTATCAACTTTACTATTAATTTTTTAATATCGGAAGACATGTCAAATGAACTCGATATCACTATCTCATTAAAAACAAGCACTGAGCTTATATACAAAAGAGGCAGATATAGACCGGTTAGATAGCCCAGGCACTTAAAAGCATCTTTCATATAATGGCTTGCCGCATATATAAAGATAACCGATCCTGTAAAAAAAGAAGCTAATAGAAAACCAGCGGCAGCTCCTATGATACCAAAGCCCATGTTTATAAAAATCAGGCTGCTCGCAAATGCCGTGATAATACCGATAAAGTACGCCGGCACCAAAAATCTTTGTTTATTTACGGCGGTTATAAAAGAAAAGGCTGTCGGAGAAAAATAAGCTAAAAAATTAGCGACTAATATAATAAAAAATGCGGGGATAGATGCGGTATAGTCCGGCAAAAAATGTCTTATAAAGAATGCCGATACTGTATAATAAACCGCCAATACGATGGGAAACAGCAAGGCCATTACCAGGCTAGGCTTAAATAAGTATTCCTTTAATTCTGAAATCTTGTGCGTCTCTCCGTATCTCTGATACATATAAGGTTCAAAAACCCTGTCTACGGACTCCTGGAAATACATTAAAAAACGCGCCGCAAGTATAGCAACGGAATAATATCCCAGACTCGCTTTTCCCAACACCAGTAATACAATGATCCCCGTGACGCCTGCTATTGCTGTTTCTAAAAAATCTATGGACATAAGCGGAAAACCTATCTTTATCAATCTGGATATTTCCCTGGTATTAAAACTCCATCCCAATCTATGGGGTGAACGAAACATAAGGTAAGTGATAGATACTAACGAAACCAATAAGGTAACTATATACACGCCGTATATCTTGAAAGCCGGGACAACAAGTATCGTCATAATCACGGCTAGAATAGAAAATATCATATTAGCCTTGCCTATGAAAAGAAACTTTTTCAACGCTAGGACCGCTGTCTGATAAAATTCATAGATAAAAAAGGTAAAGGAAAGAAAAGCGACGGTGACAAGCCCTGTTCTTTCAACCAGGGAAAGCCTGTTCCACAGGATAAGCGTAAAAATAATCAATGCGAATGAAAAAATGAAATTAACAACCAAACAAAAACTAAAAGCCGAATTCCTCGCGTCCTGCATGCCTTTCTCCGAGCGCATGCCTTTCTGATAAGATATTTCTCTGCCCATGGCCTCAATAGAGCCGAGATTGAGATAATAGCTAAAATTCAAGATTATATTTAACGCCGACCATAATCCATATAAACCCGGACCCAGGATCTTCGCCCCCAGAAAGCCCCTTACGAAAAACATTATCCTCGCAACATAGCTGGAACCCGAGAAGACCGACGCGTCTCTTAAGATATTCTGTCTGTTATTTGATTCATTCGTCACATTCATTGAAGCTGCCTGTCTGTTTAAACTTTTTTAAAGTCTTGTATAAAAATGTACAAAAAATATGCGGTATTGTTTTTAGTCTTACCTTTATTAATGGAACAAATTATCATAACCTCAGCCCAGATAAATTAAATATGCGAAGCTGGATCATCAAATCCGTCTGTTGGCGGCGGGAAATCCGGCGGACGCGTAGGCGGAATATAAGTCTCTGCGACCGGCGGTATGTATGTCTCCGCCACTGGTTTCTGTTTCGCCAGCACGCACATAATGTCGTCTTCTGTATACATCTCAAGAGGCGCGTACAACCTGTATGTTACTTTTACAGGAGAATCTATACTGGGGATCCTGCCCGTGTCTCCGTCGCCAAAATAGATACTCGCGTAATTTCCCGAATCCAGCCTGACCGTATAATCTTCGTCCAATGAAGAACTTTTTGTAAAATTATTTTTTCTGTTCCATTCTTCGAAGGTATCATCTTCCTGCACGTACACATGTAAATCGTATATTACAAAACCGGCGTTATTGAGTTCAAAACGCTGATTCTCCCTTCCATTGCTGCTGCCTACCATTTCATTGACCGGATTCTCATACAACACCATAGCAAGTTCTTCCCGGGTCAACATATCCTTGCGATCCGAACCTACGAATACATCTATACCTTGCCCCGAAAGGATCTCTGCTTCCAATAAATATCTCTCTTCCGGCTCAAGCAGAGCGAAATTTGACGGCAACTGATCTTCTAAATTCATGCTCCTTATCAATAAATCCGCGAAATTTTCCTTCGTGAGAGGCTTTGATGGATTGTAAGCAAGCTTTAATTGACTGGTTATCATGGGATTTGAAAGAAGCGAGGCGGTCTCACATTCAGTAATAACCTCTTTTTCTTTGCCGTATATCTTATAAGACGCCTTCAATTTAGAGCCGGCAACTGGAACCCTGCCTTTATTATTATCGCCAAACACAACCCTGGCATTATTGCAAGAGTCTAATTTCATGGCGTAGTGCTTATCAGTCGAAGAGCTTCCTTCGAGATTTCTCCTTCTCTCCCATAACTCAAAGCCATCACCTTCGTCAACATAGACCTCCGCGCTATAAATAACAAGCTCGCTGTTTGAAAGTTCAAAATCCTGCTCAGCCAGCCCGGTCGAGTAACCAAGACCCTCTTCAATAGTCACGATCTGCAAGAGCCTGGCCAGTTCGTCTCTTGTAAGAAAATCCGAAGGATCAGTGCCCGCAAACACATCTATGCCTTTGTCTTTTAATAAGGTAGTCTCTATGATATAGCGCTTGTCATCTTCTATATCAGCTATACCCTGCGGGAGTTCATTGTCCAGCCTTAAGACCTGAAACAAAATATCCACAAACAATAATTTTGTCACAGGTGCGTATTTTGCAGAGCCGCCTTCCCTGCAATGCCTCGCGGCCCTCAACAGAAATTCATTTACAGGTTCGCAGGGCCCTCTTTCAAGGCAGATAGCTCCCTCATTAGTTCTACATCTTATCCTGCACACATCTGCAGCTGACGCCTGCGTAGCAAAAAACATAACTCCAACAATCATAATAAGATAAATAATTTTTTTCATGACACCCTCCTAATTTTTAAGTTAATTAAAATCCTTTTATAACTATTATATTATTATATCAAAAATAAGCCTATAAAACAATTGATTTTTGCCTCAATCCTTCAGATGCACATCTGCGTATATTGCTAACATTTCCTGTATTTTTCTAGGTGGCAAGATAACAAAATAGTGGTCTATAATGCAATGAGCCATCTCGTGCGCCAGTATTCCTTCTTTTACGTCCCTTTCTGTAGTATAAATTGTATTTGTCTTGTAGATGTAAAAAGAGGCCGCTTTATTTGGCTCATTAAAAATCTCTTCGTACACAGCGTTCAGGCCATTTCTATTCTTATAGATCCTCACTGTAACATTTATCTTAGATGGAAACATATCTAATATATCTTCCGTCCTGGCGAATATCGCGTCTAACTTCTCTGCCACAGTTTCCTCTATCGATAAAACCTCTTTTGTTCTGAATCTTCTGGGATTATAGAAATCAGAAAATCTAAGATTAATGCGCCTGTTAACCGTCTTCAAGTTGACTCCTTCTTCGTAAAAAACAGTGCAAAATCTGCTTGAAAATACCTGCCATTCCGTATCATAGCAATATGCAACATCTATCAGAAGCATCATCAAGCAGCCGGCTATCAATAAAATTTGTAAAAATTTAATTCTCATAAAATTACTGTTTTACTCACCCCATACTCTGTAGGGGAGCCTTAAGGCTCCCCTACAGAGTATGGGGTGAAAAATTTCAAACATGACTAGCGTTTTATCTTGAAATGCCCCAGTGCCTTTTTCAGGTCTTTCTTGTCTTTCTTAAGCTCAGAAATGACCTTCTTTATGTCCTCCTTTAAAAGCAATTCATTGCTTGAGGAACCGGAAAGTTTTTCTATCAGATCGCCCAATTTGTCCGAAACATCGACTACCTTTAAAACCCCGCTATTAAGGTCATCTGTCATTTTATTAAAAGCGGTTACAAAATCTTGAAACTGATCCTTCTTTCTTATGCTTAGGTCCGAGGCTAGCTCTCCGGAGCCGACCTTTTCGACCTGCTTCTGAAACCTATACATAGGGCCCGCGACTCTATGCGTCATGAGAATCACTATGATAGAAGTAGCTACCGCGGTCAACACACCCACTATAATGCCTCCGAATAATAAACCTGGGATCAGGTAATCTGCCGTGCTCTTCACTACCAGCCTTGAATTCTCAAAAGACGTGGTGAGCGTCTTACTTGAAAGCGCATAAAGGATCAAGCCGAAAATAATGCACCCGAGCGCGACTAGTGCGCAAAATTTCAATATAAATTCCGATTGGAATGCCTTGTTGATAAAATAGTTCCTTCGTCTGTATTTCATGATATCCTCCTTATTTACTTTCTGACAACGCCTTTTTAAAAAGTTCTTCGTTAATCTTTACATTTGCTTTTTCTTTTAATTTTTCTATCCACGCATTCATTGCCTCTGTTTCCTTCTTTTGCCTGATAGCCCTTCTTATATCTCTCTTTGTCCTTGAAAAAGGCGCTCTTTCTCCGGAATCCCTATAATATTCTTCTATTTCATTGTCATATACGTGCGAAAGGCCCGATATCTCCCTGCTTTTCCTTTCGAGCAGCAATTTCAATAGGGCCTGTTCCCAATAACTCTCGATGCTCTTCATAAAATCCTTTTCTCTGTCAAGGCCCAGACGCTGCGCCTCCTGCAGCAGGATCTCCTTTTCTATTAATCTGTCCAGATACTCCTTGCTCCTGCCTTCTTCTAAAAGTTCCGCTTCGTCGTAGGGCAGGTTTTTCAGCTCATGCCTGAAATCATCCACTGTCATATTATAATTATTTATCTTTGCCACTATCCGCTTGTCGCCTTCTTCCGTAGCACAAGAACATCCTGAAAGAATAAGAACGCTGACTAAAATACTAAAAAATACTCTCTTCATAAGAGCCTCCGTTACTTTACGCCTGCTGAAAAAAGAACAGCAGGCACTGTCTTTAATAAAATTTTAAAATCCAACCCCAAAGACCAATTATCTATATATTCCAGGTCCATCCTCATCCATTTTTCAAAATCTACGCTATTCCTTCCGTTCGCCTGCCAGAAACATGTCAATCCCGGTTTCATGCTAAGGCGCCTCCTCTGCCATACTTCATATTTAGAAACCTCTGCAGGTATAGGAGGCCTGGGTCCGACAATGGACATGTCGCCTTTTAGCACGTTGAAAAGCTGCGGCAATTCATCGAGGCTGCTCCGACGTAAAAACTTGCCGAATCCAGTGACGCGCGGATCATTGCGCATCTTAAATACGGGACCGTCCATTTCATTAAAAGAGTGAAGGGCGTCTTTTTTCTTTTCAGCCCCGTTTACCATAGTCCTGAATTTATACATTATAAACTGCCTGCCGTTAAGCCCGCTTCTTGACTGCTTAAATATAACGGGATTCCCGTAAAACCATTTTATCGCAATAGCCAAAGCTGCAAAAATAGGGAACGCGGCAATTATGCCTACTACTGATAACATTATATCAAACAACCTCTTTAATAACAATTGCCATTCTTCGCCTATGGTTGTCTTGAACCCTAAGAGCGGAATGCCTTCTATATCGCCGGATGTCCAATGCGCTATCTTGGTATTAAAAAAATCTGTTGCCAGGCTGGCTTTTATCCCCCGGATCTCACACGCCAACAAGCTTTTCTCTATCATAGAAAGCCATTTTCTCGGAACTATAAATACCACTTCATCGATTACCTTCTCGCTAAGCAGCTCGGGTATGTCATCAAGGGTACCTATAACCCTCTTTCCGCAAATAGTCCTTCCCAGCATATTCTTATCGGCGTCTATCAACCCGATGACCTTCAGCCCCCATTCATTATGTTTATCAATGAGTTTTATAAATTTCTTTGCCCTGCATCCCGTGCCTACCAATAAAACGTTCTTATAATTGTATCCCTTCTTTCTTAATGACCTCAGAAACGAAACAATGACCCAGCGTTCAATTATCAATAATAAAGCTGTTATCAAAAACGAAGTCAGCATTAAACTCCTGCTTACAAAACGAAATTTAAAAATAAACGCTATCGATGCAAAAATAACCGTTACGAAGAAGCTGCTTTTTACGATCTCCCAAACGATCTCAAAAAAATGCTTTTTTCTAAAGGATTCATACAATCCCGAAGAGCTAAGGGCTGCCCACCACACAAAAAGAACAACCGGCAATATATTCAAATAACTCGACAGAGGAGCTACCCGATCGAAGACCTGTTGCCCCGGGAACAAATCAAGCCTGTATAGTATCTGTATATTCTGCCTGAACTTAAAGGCAGCGTAAAAGGACACGATTACTATAAATATGTCCAATATCATCAATAATTTTCTAAAAATCTTTTCTTTCTCTTTTATCATGACTTTCCCTTTTATCTGGCAGCCTTCTTTGTTTCATTCTGCAGTTTTCTTATTTCTTTTTCCCATTGATCCCATATCTTTTTAGTTAATCTTCTGTCAGGAAAACTGTTCCCGTCTATCGTAATGGGCTTCGTGGTGCCGTCTGTCCAGAATGCATTCTGTATGCCTTCGCGATTCAACCAGTTTGCCCTGTTGCCTTTGACCACATGATTCCCGCAGTAACCACGTTTGCTGTTGTCGCAAGAGTAAAATGCGACATTGCTTTGCTCCCAAGGCTCGCTGAACATCAGATTTTCGCGCACCTCAATATGGCCCCCGCCGCTAAGACCTATACCTACCTGCCCTGGATTAACGCCGATATTCCCCACAGCCTGTTGATAGCTGCCGCCGCTATCACCAAGCATGATGAACGACCCTGAGCTTGACGGACCATGGCCGCGGGCCCTGTTATAGTCTATCTTCACAGGATCATCAGTAAGCCCATTGACCTTAAACACTGATATCCAATCCTCAACATCCTCAGCGCCAGGCCTGAGATAATCTCCTATGCGCTCCATAGAATTATAACGCACCCGAATACCTCCGCCTTTGCACTTTGCCAATTGAACAAAGTTACGCCCGGTATTGACGCCTGTATTATATTCGATGATAATCGGACCTCTGCATCTGGTGGGCAGCACGCCCGAAGAGACACGATTGAAATAGCAATTAATGACCTTGATGTCGCGCATGCCGTCAAAGCGCACTGAACCATTTTCCTCTCCGCTTCCAGAGCCGGAGTCCCTTACTGTTACCCCGTCAATAACAACCTTCGAACCGGAATTAAAGTAGATACCATTATCCGCGTAGTTGCGCAGTTCCAGGCCTTTAATAGTTATTGACTCGGCTCTGCCGTGAAAGGCGTCACTGATTTCATTCTTGCCATCCAGGATCGCGCCTTTATCGCCGACCCATTTATTTCCCTTCTTAGGATTTATCACGCGCTGCTTTACATGAATGCCTGAGGCAACGCGAAAAACCGTACCGCCAGGATACGCATCTTGTATCTGCTGGAAATCATCGCCGACCTTTATCAATACGCCACCCCTGTGATCGGCCAGCGAAAATCCACAAAACAAAGCTATCGTAAAAAACAACAAAGAATATTTCAGAAATACCCTCATAAACCGATCTCCTTGACAAATTCTATGTTATTCTTCCATCCATAGTGCGGCTTAAAGGCCAGACACCTGCCTTTGATATCTTTCAGAGGCTTATCCCAATCCTCTACGTTAGACACGCAGCTAGTTTCTCTAAGATCAAAATTGCAAAGCTTATCCAGGTTTTCTTTTGATATCTTCTTGAACTTAGGTATCTTCATGGGATCAAAACCCATAAGCCTGCTTGTGACCGCGTCTACTAAAAAACTGTTTAAGCCAGCCACCAACACCCCGCATGGTTTAACTATAGGATTGGCAGGACCGACTCCCTCCCCTGCTACGATGCCATCCACGACTACAAATATATTGCGCTGAGGTTCTTTTTTTAAATTCCCTTTTTTATCAGCGTAAGAAACTATACGGGCAAGGTCTATAATAGTCCTCCAGATTATATCATTGCCATGCCAGTATCCTTTTTTAATACATGAATCTGTGACTCCAATAAAATATCTTAGATCATCCATGACCGGCACAAGAAAATCTCCCAGATACCTCTTCAATAACATGACCATTCTTTTTTTGAATCCGCGGGATGCGCCTTTAATGTCGCTGCAGGCCCCGTTGGAACATGACCTATTCGCGTGCGGCAGCCAATCCCTGTCCCCGGTTATACCTACCATGTTTTTAAGGCCAAGAGTGACGCCGGCTCTTTTGTGAGTTTTCATCTTTGGAAGATTCAATATAACATCTGCCTCCAATAATGTATTCGATATTAGATATTCACTCTTATCTTTATTGTGATGGAGATGTAATATTTCCGGTCTAAAATTAGGCCCGTCCAAAGATCTGCAGTCCATGCCGTTTTTCTTGAATTCGCTATTCAAGCCCAGATCTACTCTTGCGTAACCAGCAGGATCCCCCTTAAGCTTGATCGTCTCAACCGCAACTCCGTTCTTTCTTACGACCCTTTCCTGTCTTAGGTCATATATCTCGATGTTAAAATCAGAATTTTTCCTGTAAAATTCTTTGATCTCGTATAAACCTGAAATCTTGGTTATCTTTTCAAAATCAGCCTCATCCATAGGCCCGTCTGCTATTATAATCCTGCCTTTCCCTTTTAATGCGATGTACGCATAATCCGCTACTGCCCTGATCAAAGACCCATGCGTGATCAAGGCCTTTGTGCCGCCAGCCCTCCCGCTAAAATGTCTCATAAAATTCGGCTTTATGAGCACATTTTGTCCCGGCAATATAAAGGAGCCAAATGGATTCCAATCCCCTGTGCCAAAATTATCCAGATCCAGCCCCATAAGTTTAAATAACTCTCTACAGGACACATAGACCTCGTTCCTCTTATCCACTACACTGCCCTCCTTAAAAGGGTATTCCTCGAATATGAACGGAGGGTTATAGGGCGGCTTTTTTGAATATTTTGCCCTATTCTGTTTGTAGATACCGACCTTATGTCTCATTTAATCCTCTCTCAATGCTTCAATGAATATAAAGAAACTGAACTCGCAAAAAGGGTCCTGTTTAAAAGAAAGCTCACGTCTATGCATCTCAATGAAAATCTATCGGTGTTCCTGCAATTAGATCCTTTAATACATGCCCTGGCGTAATCAAAACCCGCATCCTTGACGATATCCTTAACCCTTTCATCGTATATGCCGAATGGATAGCAGAACCCTATTTTTTTTAACCCTAACTTTTTCTCCAGTTCCAGTTTAGAATCCGCGAGCTCCCTGCGTATCTCACTGTCTTCCATAAGGCATAAGTTCCTATGGGTCTTTGTGTGCGAACCAAAATCTATCCCTGACGCTGCCATTTCTTTAATCTGTTGCCAGCCGAGCATCTGGTTAGGAGTTATTTTTTTATCTATCCGATACTGTTTTTTCAGGCCGTCTATAAAATCTCTTATCTCGGGTTCCTTCTTATTCATAAGAAAATTGTTTATCCTGGCGGCTCTATGCGCATCTTTGAGTATGTTGTTAGACTTAAAACCGTGACATTTCCGTCCGGAACACTTCATTATCTGAAAAACCTCATCCCACCAAAAAAGATGGTTCTGGCCTATAAAATCCGTCGTAAGAAATATGGTCGCGGTCAAACCATGCTTCTTGATAACAGGAAATGCGTGCTCATAGTTATCCATATAGCCATCGTCCAGATTAATGGATACATAAATACCCTTGCTTCTTTCTTCAGAAACCAAATCCAGTCCGTCTGTCATGTTTACGACCTTAAAATTATCTTTTATGAATTTCAGGTGTTCTTCGAAAACATCGACAGGTACACCCATATATTCATACGAATCTATCGACGGGGCAATCCTGTGGTAAACTATATTTAATAAAAGAGGGTGCCTGTGATTGCGTAACAACCAGAGCATGTACCTCTCCATCCCGGAATAATGATGTATGTATCCAGCTATATCCTTTATTGCCCTCATAGAAACCTCTGCTTCGCCTCTTTCAATATTCTATAGACAATTGTGTTCTTTTTTATATTCTCTTTTACGCATTTAAACCCCATGCATAAAAGATAAAGAACCCTGCCATAAAAACCCTTTTTAAAAATTCTTACTCTCCCGTGAGTCCTGAAATCCTGCGTAAACCTGGTTTTCCACTTCTCCTCTCCTCTGCCGAAATCTATCTCTCTTATGCCTCTTGGAATAGAATCTTCTATGTTCCACAACATGAGCATAGTCCCCGGAGAAAGGTACGAATATCTAGAATCAAACTCCACGCTATAGTTATATATCCTGTTGTTGTGCAAAAAATTATATATATATGCTATGGGTATATTATTCATCCTGAGAATCGATATATCCAGACATCCGGACCCTGGGGTTTTAAAAAACATCTCCCTGTGGAAATCCCTGTCATAGTCTTTCAGGAACACGCTTTTCTGTCTTCTCCCCTTCCAGCTGCGCTTTGATATAAACTCTATATCACGGAACAGGTTCTCTTTTACTTCATCATGCGCGTAACGCCTGAATTTCAGGTTGGCCCAGGCATTACTATTGGATTTTTTAATCTTTCTATGCAATTTTTTAGAATTCCTCTTTAGAAACAGCTCTGAATCAGAGTCTAATTTAATAAAAAAAGATCTGGTGCTATTACTTGATATATATTTGAGCCTGCGTGACTTAACCCAATTTTGTATCAGCTCTACGGTTCCGAAGGACGTCGCCATCTCCTGAAAATCCAGAAAATCCCAATCTGCGCTCATCTCCATAAGATAATCCATTATAGGTGGTACACATCTTTCTCTGGGCGCATCCAGGATAAAATCCATTCTGTCTGATACAGTGGTCCCTATGAAACAAACAGACCTTGCATGAGCCCCCATAAAATCATATCTTCTGATCATAAGGGGGGCAATGCCGACCAATATCTCGCCGTCAAATACAGTCAATACAACAAGCCTGTTGCCGTTACAGCAGTTCCTTATATAAGAATCCATCCAGTCATGTGTAAGGAATATATTATCCACTTTGCTCCTTGATATGAGATCGTCCCATGCCTCTCTCATATCCCTGAACTTTTTATAACTGGAAATCTCTTTTATCTCTAACATGTCTATCCTTTGTAAATAATTTCTTTGGCCTCTATCCGGCTCTCTATCCAACTATATGTTTCAGCAAGCCCTTCCTCCAGGCTTACCTTCGGCCCCCAATCTAAAATTCTATGCTGGATAGAATTATCGGAATTTCGGCCTCGTACCCCCTGGGGTTTGCTTAGATCATAGATCTTGCTTAGCTTCTTGCCTGATATTTTTATTATCATATCCGCAAGTTCATCTATCGTAACCATGCGGTCAGAACCAATATTAATCGGCTGTCTGTAATCCGAACGCATCAACCTGTAAAAACCCTCCAGGCAATCATCGATATAACAATATGATCTGGTCTGCTTGCCGTCGCCCCATATTTCAATTGCTTCGCCGTCTCCGGCAGAAGCGACCTTCCTGCAGATTGCAGCGGGTGATTTTTCTCTCCCTCCTTTGTAATCGCCCTCTGGGCCAAAGATATTATGAAATCTTGCGATCCTTGTATCCAGTCCGTAATCCAGGTAATAATCAATGCACAGCCTTTCACTAAAAAGTTTCTCCCAGCCATATTCGTTGTCAGGCTCGGCAGGATATGCATCGGATTCTTTAAGTCCCGCGATATCCGGTTTTTGCTGTTTAAATACTGGATATATGCAGGCGGACGAAGAAAAAAAGAATTTTTTTATCTTATTGGTGCGTGACGCCTCAAGCATATGGGTATTTATAAGCACGTTATCCCTCATTATCTCTGCCTTTGCCTGTGTAATAAATCCTATCCCACCCATATTGGCGGCAAGATTATACACCTCATCCACGCCTTCTGTGACACGCAGGCAGTTTTCCCATTTTCTCAGGTCGAGGAGCAGGAATTCGTCTGCCGCGCTCTCGCTGTATTGTGGCTTTTTAATATCGACCCCGCGCACCCAATATCCTTTTTTAATCAGAAATTTTACCAGGTGGCTTCCAATAAACCCTCCCGCGCCCGTAACTACGATCCTTGTTCTTTTTTTCATGACTCGCTCCTTATCTCTTGATTTTTTCTGCTAAACAGTTCTTTTATCAGCCAGTATATCAGCATGGAATTGCCTATCAAATAGCGTTTCCAGAGCCTTCGCGGCTCGACAAGCAGTCTGAAAAGCCATTCCAATCCGGCATTCTGCATAAACTCTGGCGCTTCCTTAAGGTTCCCTGCGTGAAAATCAAATGCAGCGCCAACGCCTATCAAGATAGACGCATTTAACTTATCTCTGTGTTCATACATCCAGATCTCCTGCTTAGGCGTACTCAGCCCTACCCATACAATATCTGCTCCCGACGAATTAATGGCCCTGCATGCCTTCTTATCTTCTTCCTCGCTCAATTTTCTAAACGGAGGGCAATAAGTCTCTGTTATTTTTACTCCCGGAAATTTATTTTCAAATACAGCTTTAAGCTGTTCGGCCACGCCTTCTTTGCCCCCGTAGAAAAAATGTCTATATCCTTTCTTAAAGGTATTCTCAAAAAATGTATGCATAAAAGTCCTGCCGCAGGTTCTTTTCTTAATGGCCTTTGCCCCTTTAAGCCTGCTGATCCATACAAGAGGCATTCCGTCCGGCAGGGCTAAAAAGGCTGAATTCGATACCTTTTTAAAATAACTGTCCCTTTGAGCGTTGACAAGATTATTGGCGCTCATAAGAGTCACGTAGACAGCAGGGTCTTTTTTCTGGATCTGCTTCTCTACCTCACTGACAGCGGATCTATAATCTTCTATATTTACCTTTAACCCTAAAATCTCAACGATCTTTTTCATGATCTCGGATATCTCTCCCTAGCCTATCGCCTTTTTATATATAACCATCAGCCTATCGTAGTGTTTCTCCGGGCCATACTTCTCTTTTGCGCATTTATAAGCATACTTGCCCATTTGCAATGCCATGTCGGGATTGCTGCTTGCGTATTCCATTTTTTCAGTCAGATCATACGCATTGCCCGGTTCAAACAAAAATCCGTTTTTCCCGTCTTCAACCACTTCAGGCAATCCGCCAGCCTTGGAGGCTATAACCGGCGTCCCCACAGAAAAACTTTCCAGGATCGACATCGGGAAATTATCATAACACTCCGAAGGGACGATGTTGAATCTTGCCTTCTGCAGGATTCCAAATCTTTTATCCCCCGGTATATATCCCAAAAATTCTATGCCTGATATATTATTTTTAGCGACGTAGCCCTGCAGTTCATCTTCCAAGGGACCTTTTCCTACGATCTTCAATTTTAGTTTGCGTATTTTCCGAAAAACCCTTAACAATGTCACCAGCCCTTTTTCTTTTGAAACGCGCCCCATAAAAACAGCGTAATCTTCTTTTTTATTATAGTCGGGGGACATCTCTTCCTGAGGCAGGAAATTTTCCTCTACTTCTATCTTTTCCTCGGGAAACCCGGCTTTAACGAACTTATCCTTTGCGAAACAGGATAATACTATAAACCTGTCTATCTTTTTCTCAAAAGTCCTTATCTTCCTATGGAGCCAGAAAGTCAATGCGTACAATCCAGATAAGAGAAAACTATCTTTGTAACATTTATGAAAAAAACAGTTAAACGTATTGCCTCCTTTACACTTCTCGCAAACAGCATTATTCCTATAAAAAAGTCCGTTCGGGCATAGAAAACGGTAATTATGCACTGATTGCACGATTGGTATCCTTCGCCGCTTCAGGCAATAATATACGGAAGGCGATATCACGGGAAAGACATTATGTATATGAGCGACATCGGGCCTCTCGCCATCGATCAACTTATTCATCTCTTTAAGCGTCCTGCGCGAATAAACAGTTTCCGCGAGAAATCCGATCTTTTTTATAAGGTTGTATCCTTTTATATCGTTATTATGCATCGTGTATCGAACGACGCTGTGCCCGTTCGCCTCGAGCAGCCTGCGCTCAGAGTCCACAACCCTGTCTTCGCCTCCGGGAATCTGATAGAAATTATGTATTTGCAGTATGTGCATCTTACCTAAACCGTCCCTTTCCGGGTTTCAATACGGTTGTAATCAACCGTTAATCTGTCGACTATAGCCAGGCCCAGCCCCATAAAAAAGAAATACGGGATCGCCATAAACGGGGATTCCAGCAAGACTGCGAAAAAAGAAGCCGCTATAATAGCCAGGATAAAACATCCTATCCATATAAGGATATTATGTATTTTATGTTCGCCCAGGATCCTCGATAGCCTGATTCCCTTGAGCATATGCAGAAAGAAAGCGCAGTTAATGGCCAGCCATAAAAATAATCCCACTATTCCCATTCTGCCGAATACTGTTATGAAAAAATTATGCGGGCTTTTAGCTATGCCGCCCACTTCTTCATATTCCCGCGTCCACTCGCCCACCATCAAAGAATATCTGTTGATCGCGAGAGATGGCCCGAAGCCTTTTCCCAGGAGTAACGATCTTGGATTCTCTAGCGCATCTTCGATCACGAACCTCCACCAGACCAGCCTATAAGACGCTGTCTGGGACTCATCAGGCGTAAAAATACTCAAAAATTCCTGCACAGTGCCTTCTGCAGACATGTCATAATGGTCTTCTTCCCCTTTTATCGTAAAATTCGAGACAACACCCGCGGCAAAGATCAGCATTAAAACTATCATGATTTTAAAAAGTACTTTCTTTGTGCTCGTCATGGATAAAAACATAAAAACAAGAAAACAGGAAACGTAAACAGCCCTTGACTGAAAAAGCAGGATCAAGAAAAATTGTATGATCACCGACAAAACCACCAGTAATTTATTCCAGTTATGATGCTTTACCATTAACAGAAAATAAAGAGCGCCTCCCAGGAAAATCAGGCTATCGGCGTCTTCCCGGAAACTAAAAAGCGGCATAAACCCCATCAACAAAGGAGAGTTTGCTGCGACAGTTTCTCTGGCTATATAGAACAAGCCCCATATTGCGTGAAAGACAAAAATCCATCCTATTATTTTGTAAAAAATTTCTATATTTTTATAGTCCTTATAAAATGCATATCCGAACAGCAGGAATATTGAATAATAGACCATGGCGAAATCTCTCGCGATACTGACCGGCCTGTGCTGGCTAAGGTTTGTCATGGCGAGAATGCACCCTAATAATATCCAGGCGAAGATCCATTTTGAAACGGCGTTAGAGGCTAATTTAGCGATGGCCGATCCGCGCCTGAAGGATATTAAGGATAAAAATATAACGATCTCCCCGATAAACAGATAAATGCTGCCCAGGCGAATGCCCACATAAGAAAATCCTCTGCTTAACATAAAATACCCTGCTATCAGGATAATGATATTGCACTGCCAGAACTGAAAATTCTTCAATAAAAAATGGTATAAAACCAGGCATCCGAGCAAGGCGATCGCCGCTATTAAAAATACTTCCGAAAAGAGAACCGTCCCTCCCGTTAAAATAGAAATTATAACTAAAATTGATATTATTCCTAATGTATTCATATTATCCATGCTTTGTTCCATGGCAGCGCCCTCTTAAATCTGCCGTGCTTCAATTAAGTTTATCTATCGCCCCGGTCAATATATAGTTAAAAGAGATCAGTTTCTTTTGTTTTAAATAAATAAACATGGCTATTGTGACTAAGATTTCCGTGATTAACAGAGAAACGGATATCCCTATATGCTTGAAAGGCGGGGTCAATAACAACGATAAGATTATATTGATAACCCCCACGGATACGAGGATCCCTGAAAAAGCCTTCTTGTGATTAAACGTGAGCATGGTCTGAATGCCTAATATATTGCTCAGGCTGATTATAAACGGTAAAAATGCCAGTATCCTTAATACGATTACGGACTGGTAATACTGCCCACCCAGGACTATATTGACTATAGGGGCGGCGAATATAAAAATCGTCAGAGAAATAATGAAAGTCCCCCCACCCAAAAGAATGGTCAGCTTTCTTATAAACCTTAAAGCCCTTTCCCTGGATTCGTTCGCAAGTTTGCTTATATATGGGAACACTACGTTTGACATAGGGGATAATAGCCTCTGTATAGATCTGATGAATCTCTCTGCCGCCGAATAATACCCTACGATTGCATTGCTTGCAAACAACCCCAGAATAAACGTGGTGCTTGTCGTGTATAAACTGATCGATGCCCCGGAGATAAATACGTGCCAACCCTCTTTTAACTGGTGGCTTATCGTCTTAAAATTAGGGCGGGAAAATCTTATTTTAAAATTCTTACGCGCGATCCATAAGCCTAAAATACCGGCTATTAAAAACCCCAGGGATTCTATCAGGGGGACGTAAATATAATCGTGCGTATGCCTTATAAATATAAATATTGAAGCTGCAAAGACAAACTTGCCGACAATGTTCAAAAACAGGATATGTTTCATTTTTTCCATCCCCTGAAAAAACCAGACCGGCAGAAATGCATGGCCTATGACCACGCCAAAGGTAAAAAGATAAACAAGGTAATCCTTCCTGAGCCTGGGGACAAAAAATACCAGTCCCATTAAAAGCGACAGGCTGATGATTAAAAAACAAAATTTAATGAACAGCACGGAACTGAAGATCTCATCCGTCTTCTTTTTGTCTTCCCTGTTTATGGATATCTGCCTTGTCGCAGGTATATCTAATCCGTAATCTATTAAAAGAGAAAAATACTGAATAAACGCACGTGCAAAGGCAATAAGCCCGAATCTTCCGGGACCCAGGACCCTGACCAGATAAGGCAGGGTAATGAGAGCGAAAAAGGAATCCGCTGCCTTTAAAGAAGACAGGGAGAAAAAATTCTCAAACAATGTCTTTTTTTCCGGAGTAGCAATGGCCCTTTTAAAAAAATTCTTGCCGAATAACATCTCTACCTCTTAGTCGTCCGTTTTTTATAAAGTCCTCAATCTGATCCCGTCTATATGAAGATTTCTGTCTTCCGCGGATTCTTCATCGTAATAATCGTTCTCAAAAACTATCCCCAGCCTGTTAGCGGGGCAATCTACGATTATAATGCCTGAATACTCTTTCCAGTCGCCAATGACATCTAAGTCCATCACATGCTTATCATTGAACTTTATTATCATGCGAGGCCATATGCCAAGCGCTTCCCGGCCTTTCGCATTGAGCTTAAATTCATATATACCGGCTGGCAGAAATACATCCAAAGTCAACCCTTCTTCGGAATAGATATCTTTTTTTATGTCAAAATCCAAATCAAAACCTCCTGATCTGAAATCCACTGACACGGGAATATGATTAAAATCAAGTATCTTTTTTATTTCTGCGGGGCGATAATAAATAGAGCCTGTTTTTCTTGATATCTTATATTCCAGTTGATAGGCTTCCGCGTTTCTGGAGTCTATTGCCAGCGATTTTTCCAAAAATCTTCTTGCTGTATCTATATGGCCTTCGTTTAAATAATATTCGCCCAGGGATGCAAAGAATACAGACTTGCTTTCTGGGGAGAATTTCGTCTTCCTGTATCCAGCTAACGCGTCTTCTATAAGAGACATCTTCAGATAGCACTTGAGCCGTCCCAATTTTACATTTTCATTGTCTCTCCCGAACGACTCTGCCATCTCATAATAAACCATTGCCTTATTTATGTCCTGAGAGGCAAAGGCCAGATCCGCAATGCTTTCATAAGGTTCCCCGTCTGTAAAAGATCCCGCCATTGACGAATGCCATTTCGACTCTGACATTGCGCGCGAGGCGTTTTTGTATAACCTGCTGGATATATCCGTATTACCTGAATTCAGGAGAAAACCGGCATGCTTTTTTAAGTAATACCAGTTTGCCGGGTCTAAATCTACGGCTTTCCTGTAAGCGCTGTCCGCTAATCTTAGAAGGTTGTCTTCTGTAACAGAGTATCTGGAGAGGCGATAATAACTATCGGCTAAGCCCATCCACGACCATGCATCTATAGGGTTTAAATACAGCGCCTCTTTGTATTTCTTCACTGACTTATTAATATATTGCCTGCCGTCAGTTTTGCCCTGAGCCTTCTTGCTATAGATATTTGCCAGTTTATACGGGTATAAATAATTAAAACGGCACAGATTTATCGCAGTAAGTGACAAACCTTCTGCTTTTTCCAGATTATTCCTGACAAAAGCCCTGTCAGATGCCGTTGAGCAGATCTCCGCAGCAAGCACAGTGCTTATAAAAATAATAGATGCTGTCATGGTTATCAACGCAAATGGCTTAAAAAATCTGGTTAAGGCAGGGCTAAGTTTCAAGACAAGATCAGGATATCTTTTTTCCTTTTTAGAGGATATGTTGAAAATAAGGGCGGAAAAAACAGTAAATATAATAGCATTGGCGGGTATATAAAAATTGAAATCCCCTAATCCGTGAAGAGACATGCTTAAAACCGCCACTGTCAGCGAAAGGGAGCTCCATTTTTTAAAAGAACTCATGGCTATCGCATAAGTCGTAAATCCCTTTTTGACTATATTACAGATGATAATAACCGCCAGGCATGAAGCAAATATGCCTATTTCAGAAGCTATCTGCAGATAATCATTGTGCGCATAGTTTACAAGCATATTCAAGCCCAGAGGCCTGTATTTTGGAAAATTGTAAATAAAGGTCCCTGGCCCGGTGCCTAAAAACCAGTTATCTTTTATCATGCCAAGAGTACCTTTCCATATCTCCACTCTTCCTGCAAAATCCAATTCTTTATAACTCGAGATCCTTGCCAACAGCAATTTTGGATCTATTGCATTGTATATGAAAATTCCAAGGATTATAAAAAGCAGGGCTGACATAAAAAATACGAACCTGGCCTTACCTCTCTTGATTATAACAGCTGCCATGACAAGTAAAGACAACGATAAAGAAAACCAGCCGCCTCTTGACATAGAAAGGAGAAAGGCAGTGCATAAAAGCAAAAATGAGTAGATATACAGGGATTTCCTGCTCTTGTCTTTTTCGTATAAAATCATGCCTATTGAAAGCGGGATAATAAGTTCTGTCAACCCTGCGAAATGGTTATGATTTACATAGGTAGATGATAGAAATCTGGGATTATCCCACCACGACTTATCAAGGACGCCCAGATACTGCAATATACCGAATAAAGCTATGCCTGTGCCAATGGCTAAAATTATATTTAGCGTTCTCTTTATCTCCTTTTCGCTCCTTATGAAATTTACTACGATATAAAAAATTGAGGCCAGGATAGCAAGTTTTATGATCTCCATAATAGACCCATATATATATTTAGAATTAATGATAGATATAATAGATATAAGGGCAAATAATAATATAGATATATCTATAGGGGTCTTTTTTATGCGGATCTCTTTTTCCCTGGCTATCATAAAAGTCCAGAAAATAAGCATCGATAAAGTAAGGATATATATAGGGCCATAAGCCCATATCCTGACTGCCCCCCTTGCTATGGGAGCTAATATAAGGATTGCGTAGAGAATATAATGTATCATATAGACAAAAACTCCCTGGACAGCGATTTTCCCCTCCTTCTCATCTGTCTTTTAGACAGATGCCGTGGCTGGTGGGGCTTCCAGCTTGCCCAGGGAGCATTATAGATGAAATCCGTTATTAACGATCCTTACGAAATGCTCTACTATATCGCTGTCAAATTGAGCGCCTCTCTTTTGAATGATCTCATTTACGGCTATTTCTTTAGACACGGGTGTTTTATAAGAATGCGGTGATATCATTGAATCGTATGCTTCTGCTATTGAAATAATACGCGCGCCTTTCTGAATGTTCCTTCTATCCAGGCCTTTGGGATAACCCTTGCCATTCACTTTCTCATGATGCTGCGCAACTATTGCCGCGACGTCTTTTAACTCTTTTATGGAGCTCAACATCTTTGCCCCCAACGCTGGATGTTTTTTTACTAATTCATATTCATGGGGCGTAAGCGTATCTTGTTTAAAAATTATATACTTATCTATACCTATATTTCCTATATCGTGAAGAAGGCCTGCTATCTCTATCTTTTTTATATCGGAATCACTCATATTCATATCACGCGCTATTTCTGAAGCCAACCTTGATACTTCCTGGGCATGAAGGATAGAAGATTCACCGGCAGGGCCAAATGTCTTGAATACGCCTAGTATACTTGTGCATAAAGCATCTATTAATGAAACATTATATATATTACCATTATCTATGGGCATATCGCCAAGTATAGACAGAAGTTCACTCTTGCGGATCCTATGATGGCCTCCCGGCGTTTTGAGCGTTCTCAGCTTGCCTGTATAGATATAGTTCTTTATGGTCGAGAGACTTAGATTCACATGCCCTGCTGCTTGTTTAGGCGTAAAATAAATCTCTTGGTCAAATTTATTTTTCATGGCTGTAATACTTTCCGTAATAATATTGCGGGTAAGAGTAACAATCCTTCGTAAGCGATATATTATTAACTATAACCCCTACAATATTAGTGTTCACTTTCTGCAATAATTCTTTTGCGTTATTTAAAAGCGGTTTTGTTATCCTGCTGCCGTCCGCTACCAGCACGGCCCCCGTGCAGATACTTGATAATATCTGGGCATCTGTCACAAGAGCGACCGGAGGCGTATCAAAAATAACCTTGGAAAATTTGGAAGAGGCGATCTTCAGGAAAAGCTTCATGTTCTCCGATGAAATCAATTCTGCCGGCTTATCGGTGATCTTTCCTGCTGTAACAAAATAAAGGTTGTTGACCTTCGAAGTTCTGCAAATGCTATCGAAATCATTTCTTCCCAGAAGGAATTGAGAAAGCCCTGTCTTGTTCTCGACATTGAATACCGTATGCATTCTAGGTTTCCTCATATCGGCATCCACCAAAAGGACCTTTTCGCCGCTATTCGCAATCATAGTCGCGAGATTTACGGCAGTAAGGGTCTTGCCTTCCTTGGGGACAGAGCTTGTAATAACTATGCTCTTTGCCCCTCCTGAATGATTTATAGAAAATAGTAAATTTGTCCTGATGGTGCGATAGGCCTCGGAAGCCAACGAATGCGAATCTCTTTCAACAATGCGATCTATTTCCTCTGCGTTTCTTACGTTTTTCCCGTCAGGCTTGATCTTAGGGACAGAGCCTAAAATAGGGGATTGAAGCAACGCGGCTATCTCTCTCGGGTCCTTTAACGTAACATCCATATGTTCCTTAAAAAAAGCCAGGCCTATGCCTCCCCCCAGGCCCAATATAATAGATAAAGCTATATTAAGTCCTTTTTTAGGCCTGACAGGTTTTCTGGGTACCTCCGCGATATCCTGTATGCGCACGTTATTCGTCTGTATATTGCTTGCCACGGATGTTTCTTTCAATCTATTCAAGGCAATTTGCAGGATCCTGCTGTTGGTCTCTATCTCTCTTTCTAATGCATTGTAATCAATGATCTTCCTCTCGAATTCGAGCGCCTGCCTCTTCCTGTCATCTAATGCCGTTTTTAATTCGTTCTCTTCTTCCAGGGAATTTTCGTATTCTGTCCTTATCCCCGTTAACGCATTGTTGTATTCTGTCTTTATCTCCCTGTTTACAAGTGACTCAAGATGAGAGATGTTTTCCAGAAGCCTTATCATCTTAGGATGTTTGTGTTTATATATTTTTTTATACTCTACCAGCAATGATGTCTGCTTTAGATATTCTTCTTTTAACCTCTCAAGGTTCTCATTGGAAACCAGGGGCGCTGGCAGATTCTCCGTAGTCATATCGCCTTCCTGCCCAAGCAGATTTCTATAGGTGGCCTCGGACTGGATTCTTCTCTTTTGGGCATCCAGATAACTGGCGTTTAATCTGATCAATGCGTCATTGATTATTTCCTGCTGATTTTCTATGGAAAAGATGTTATTTTCCTCTTTATATTTCTGCAGCCCTGCTTCCGCTTCACTTACTTTCTTTTTCTGTCTTTCGACTTCTTTCCTTAGCCAATCCTGCGCCTCGTTGGACACGTCTATTTTTAAATCTATATTGGAATTGACATAGATCTTTGCAAATTCATTCGCGATCCTGCTTGCAAGCTTAGGATCCCTGCTTTCAGCATGTATTTTTATAATCCTGGCATCTCCTACAAGATCTACCTTTAATTTCTTGAGCAAAATCTCTATAGGATCTTTCTTTTTCCTGTATTCTTCTTCATCCGCGAGCCTCAGATTTTTCATTACAGCATGAGCGACGCGCCTGCTTCTTATTATCTCCTTCTGTGTTTCTATGTAATCCCTGTATAAGTAATATTCTGTCTCTCCTAGCTTAACGACATCCTTCACGGACAAAACAGAAGGGCTCTCTATATCGATTATAACCGTAGCCGCAGCCCTATATACCGGCTTTTGTATAAAAGAAGCCAGCGCGACAGTGGTGACAGTAATAAAAAAGAAGCTTGCGGCTACCCACTTTCGGCGACGCAATATATTAAGATAGTCTCTCAGGTGCATATTTATATTTTCATTTATAGTACTTAATTCCATGGTCTTCTCCTTAAAAGAAACTCTCCGGCACTACGATGATGTCACCTGGTTTAACAGCAATATCCTTGTCCTTATTACCCTTCTTTGTTATGTCGCTCACCTTTATAGGTATGGTGATCTCTTCGCCTTCTTCTACGCGTATTATCTTTGTAGAATTTTCAGCTGCGCCTCTTCTGAACCCGCCTGCCATAGTAATGGCCTCCAGCGCTGTAGTAGGCCTGTCCTTAAAAAGTTCGTACTCGCCCGGCCTATTGACAAATCCCATCACAAACACCTTCTCAGGGTGATACTCCTTTATAAAGACATTCACCTGCGGATCTACCAAATAGTCCTTTTCCAGCAAAAATCTTATCTTCTCCTCAACTTCATTTACCGAAAGGTCTTTTATATCCACTGTCCCTAAAAGCGGGAACATGATCTCGCCGTTCGGGCTGACCCTTAATTCAGTCGTGAGGTCAGGATGCTCGTATACGGTTATAGTAAGGACATCCCCTGCTTCTACCTTATATTCCTCGGAAGAATAGCTATTGGAGGGGCTGAAGGCTAGAATAATAAATATTATTAATAATATTTTTCTAATAAGCATAATGATTTCTTGTGGATTCCCGCTGGAGTTTATCCCCACGAAAGTGGAGGCGGGAATGACATCTTAGAATACTGCGGTTGCGCTGAACGTGACCAGGTTCTTATCATATTCAAAAGTATCAAAGTTTGAATCCCTGATTATATGGTCAGCGCGCAACGTCAATGTCAGCCATCTCTTGAGATAATATCTCAAGCCCGCGCCGATTGTGTAATGTTTGTCTTTTCTCTTTGCGGTCTGAGTCCCTTCTGTAGTCTCTTCGGGATAAGAATTGATCTGGTATGCTCCTGTAAGAAAACCCATTAATTTATGGGAGAAAAAGTGATCAAACACCGCGGAAACGTTTACAATTTTGTAAAAATTATTAGTGCCGTAAGTCGACTCGTAGGCTGTCTTTGTCAATGAGAGCTTTAAGGCGTTTTTATCAGAAAACTTATGTGATATATCCGCGTACAATACACCGCTGCTAAAATCTGACTCTGCCTCGTCATCATAATCGCGAAACTGATAACCTGCCTTAAAAACAGCTGCTGTCTTGGGTGTCAGTTCTCCCATGGCCCCAACAAGAATCTGATGATAATCCGAATCCGAACGGGTGCTATCGTCATAGGTTATCTGTGCATAATCATATTCGAACAGGGTTTCTGCATTCGCGAAGGTCCTGTGGGTGAGTATTAAAGAATATATATCCTCATTTCTATCGTATATGTCATAAGCGTCATTATCTCTATAATTGCGCGTGAAATTCTCATAGCCTAGCTGTATGCCAAGTCTCTCTTTCTGCCACCTGCCGGCTATTCCTATAGAATTATCATCCCTTTTAACCCTGGTAGTGTCTTCAACGCTCGGATGCTCAAAAACGCGCTTAAAATCATCATATACCTTAAAAGTCAGGTCGCGCCAGTTAAAATCCACTGCGCCTGACAAAAAATGGTTTGTAGCGTCCTGTGACGTGTTGTCCATATACTGGTTTATTTCTGCGTGATAATCGATGCTGAGAAGGTTATCTCCCTGGAAGGGTTGTCTTAGTGCGATGCCGGGGCTCAATGTCAATATGATGTCATCCTTCTCATCATCAGAATCAAGAAAGACATTGTCATCATATTGCACTCTGATCTCGCCCCAGGGATGAAGGCCTGGTTCGTTTAATTTGCGGTGCGCTTCATAATAAGGATGGCCTTCGTAATAATAGCCCTCGTAATAATAGTACTCGTCTATATCTGCGTCTCCGCCCCACGGGACTATCTCTGTCCTGTCTAGATCAAGCGTCAAAGCAGCAAATGAATTGGAAGAAATTAGAGAAATTACAGCAAGGAAGGATAGAAAAACAAAAATCTGATATACTTTTCGCATTATTCACCTCTCGTTTATACTACTTGATTTTAAGTGATTTTAGCTAGAAGTATACCAGATTATAAAAGTCTTGTCAATACTTTTTTTATGTTTTTTTAAACAATATTACACTGTTTCAGCCTTTAATAAGGGCTAATGTTTCAGCTCTGGTTTTCGAATTTTCTTTAAATATGCCTCTAACAGCGCTCGTGACAGTTGAAACACCTGGTTTTTTAACCCCGCGCATGCTCATGCACAGATGCTCTGCCTCAATTATCACCATTACGCCTCTTGGTTTCAGTTTTTTCATAAGCACATCTGCTATTTCAGTTGTCAATCTCTCCTGGACCTGAAGGCGCTTGGAAAGTATTTCAACCACCCTTGCAATCTTACTGAGCCCTGTAACCCTATTATTTCTAGGCACATACGAAATATGGGCCTTTCCGACAAATGGCAGGAGATGGTGCTCGCATATGCTGTATAGAGGAATACCCTTTAAAAGCACTATTTCATCGTGCTTCTCAGACAAAAGGACCTCTAGCTCCTTAGCAGGGTCTTTTGAGATGCCGCTGAATATCTCCTCATACATATCCGCGACCCTTTCAGGCGTCTTTTTTAGGTCTGCCCTGCTCGGATCATCCCCAACCGCCTCCAAAATCATCTTCACTGCCTTCTTCACCTTACTCTTATCCATTCCCTCCTCCATTCCTTTAAAAAAAGACATTTCTTTGCTTAAGTATACACTTCAACAATGTTAAAATGTATACTTAAGTTTTATTTGCCGATGCAAAACTCGGAAAATATCCTGTCTAAAGCCTGTTCTGTTATAGTATGGCCTGTTATTTCGCCTAGACCCTCTATAGATGAACGCACATATATGGCAATACAATCCGCTGAGATCTTATTCTTAAAAGCCTCTATGCCGTTATTTACATCTTCAATGGTTCTGCGTAATATGCTCAATTGTCTATCATTAGAAACGCTCACAAAATCTGCTGCAGGCACCTTACCTTTGAATATTATGTCCTTGATCTTATTCTCTAATACGCCAATGCCTGTCATGTTTATTGCAGAAACATATACTGTTGGCTTTTTTGCAAGGAGCTTTTTCGCAATACTGAGATTTATGTGTTTCTTTAAGTCATTTTTATTAATAACTACGAGCACATTGCTCTTGTCTTTTATATTATTGATTATCTTCAGGTCGTTTCTATTCAGCTTTCTGCTATAATCCAGCACAAACAGGATCATATCTGCGCTTTTAACAGAAAAATGACTTCTCTTTATCCCTTCCTTCTCTACGGGATGCTCGCTGCTGCTTATGCCTGCTGTATCTACCAGAACAAGGGGCATACCTTTAATATTAACGATCTCCTCTATAGTATCCCTTGTAGTGCCTGGGAGATGCGTGACAATCGATCTGGACTCCTTTAGCAATGCATTCATAATGCTGGACTTGCCGACATTTGGGCTACCGCAGATAACTGTCTTTATACCCTGACGCAAAATCTTACCTTCATTAGCACCAGATATGAGTTTTTCTATGTCTTTTTTAACTTCTTTGAGTCTTTTAAAAGCGTCTTTCCTCTCTTTTACATCCTCTTCCTCTGAAAAATCTATATTTGCCTCTATGTGCGCCAGGATGCATATCAGTCTATTTCTTATATCATTGATCTTTTTTGAAAATAGGCCTCCCAGATTATTTAGAGCAGCCCTCAAGCTAAGCTCGGTCTTTGATCTTATAATATCCAGCACTGACTCTGCCTGCAGAATATCGATCCTGCCGTTCAAAAACGCCCTTTTTGTAAATTCTCCTGGCTCCGCAAGTCTCGCTCCGTTTATCAAAGCGAGATCAAAAATCTTTTTAAGCGGCACGATCCCGCTATGGCAATTTATCTCAACCACATCCTGCTTTGTGTAGCTCTTCGGCGCCCGCATTAGCGTAAGAATCGCTTCATCAATAATCCTCTGTCGCCCATCGACAACATGTCCATAGTGCACCGTGTACGTCTTGAATCTTGACGGTCTTTTGCCATTTTTAGGCAGGAATATCTCATCCGCGATCTTAAGCGCATCGCCGCCGCTCAAGCGCACAATACCTATCCCGCCTTCACCTATGGGCGTCGAAATCGCAACAATCGTATCATCCAGCCTAATGCTACTCATACACCCCTTCCTTATCCACATTGTAGGGGAGCCTTAAGGCTCCCCTACAATGTGGATAAGCACCCAAGACTTTTAACATTGTTGAAAGTCAACTTAAGGGCACTGGCAACCACGTATAACGAGCCGGTAACTAAGACCAGGTCTTGTTTATTTGCTATCTCCATGCCCATTCCCAATGCCTTTTCTACATTATCTGTTAATCTAATATCAGAGTTGCTAAAATTTTCTTCTAAATCAATCGGATCTTTTGCCCGCTCGCTGCTGGACTTGGTTAGAATTATTATATCGCAAGCCTTATCTAATTCTGCGCTCATACCCCTTATATCCTTATCGCTTGAAACGCCAAATATACATATTAGTCTTTTGTAAGAAAAAACCTGTTTTATCGCAGACAAAGCAGCCTTTATACTGGCTGTATTCTGCGCGCCGTCCAGGACTAAATAGGGGTCTTTCTGTATGACCTGGAGTCTGCCAGGCCATGAGACATTTTTTAAACCTCTTCTTATGATCTCTTCCTTTATATTCAAATGCTTCGATATTGCTGCGGCAAGCGCCGCATTCTCGCGCTGGTGAGCGCCCAGAAGATTTATCTCCAGATCACCAATGTCCCTCTTGCTTTTATATAATTTGGCATTTCTTTCGCGACACACATCCTTTATGACTCTGATTACCCTTTCATCCTGCGGCGCACAAAACACTGTGGCCTGAGATTTGATAATCCCTGCCTTTTCACGGGCAATCTCTTCTAAAAAGTTGCCCAGCTTATCTGTATGCTCCAGGCTAATATTTGTTATGCCGCAGACCACGGGCTCTGTGACGTTTGTCGCGTCGAGCCGCCCGCCCAGACCTGTCTCTAAAACCGCAAAATCAACTTCTTTTTCTTTGAAATACAAAAAAGCGCACGCCGTGAGTATTTCAAAAAATGACAATTTGCCTAATTCCTTATGATCTCTGAATTTTTCCGCAACCGGCTTCATCCTTTCAATCAAACCAATAAATTCCTGCTTTTGGATGCAACCTTCGAAATCTCCTGACACCTGACACGCGACGCCTGACGCGTTATTTAACACCCTGATCCTTTCTCTTGTATCTAAAAGGTGTGGCGAAGTGTATAGCCCGACCGCATATCCAGCTTCTTTCAATATAGACGCTATGATAGCGCATGTAGAGCCCTTGCCTTTAGAGCCAGCTATATGTATTACCTTTAGGGCGTTGTGCGGATTGCCCAATTCTTTCAGGAAGGCGTGCATTCTTTCGAGCCTAAAGCTCGAGGCATAGCTATACTCTGGTATCTTCTCGAAATCTATAAAGGAATTGACGTATTCGAGTATATTGTTATAGTTAGATTGCTTCGTCGCTTCGCTCCTCACAATGACAATACTTAAGTATACATTTCAACAACGTTAAAATGTATACTTAAGCGCATATTCCTGTTCAAATTAGTGCTTGAAATGGCGGGCGCCAGTGAAGACCATGCTTATACCAGCATCATCGCATGCCTTTATGACATGTTCGTCACGTATAGAGCCGCCAGGCTGTATTATGCTGGTTATGCCTGCTTTTTTAGCCTCGTCTATAGCGTCTTCTTTTGGAAAAAACGCGTCGCTTGCACATGTAGCGCCCTTGCAGAGGCCGGCAGACTTCCTGATAGCGATAATCATCGAATCAACTCGCGACATCTGGCCTGCGCCAACTCCTACTGTCCTGGTGCCACTGCATAAAACAATCGCATTCGAACGTACGTGCTTTACTATCTTCCAGCCAAAAAGAAGAGAAGCGATCTCTTCTTTTGTCGGCTTCTTTTTGGTAACGACCTTTAAATCTTTTTCTTGTATATCCAAAACATCCCTGTCCTGGATAAGAACGCCTCCTACGACCTTCTTTAAGTCATAATCTCTCTCGACGCCCTTTAGCGCTCCGACCTCTATTATCCTTAGATTCTTTTTCTTCGTAAATACATCGAGCGCTGCTTTGTCGTATTCAGGCGCAATAACGCATTCTGTAAAACCTGCTGAAGTAATCGCCTCGGCTGTTTCTGCGTCCACTTTTCTGTTTAAGCCCACAATACTGCCAAAAGCCGATACCCTGTCGCAGTCAAGCGCGTCAACGTAAGCCTTTTTTAAATCATTGGCCTGAGCTGCGCCGCATGGATTCGTATGCTTTATTACGCTCGCTGCCGGTTCTTTAAATTGCTTTACTATCTCAAGCGCTGCATCAAGGTCAATGATGTTATTAAAAGAAAGTTCTTTGCCGTGCAATTGCCTTGCGTTGCTGATGCCGACCATATTCGCATTCTTGTCCCTGTAAAAACTCGCCTTCTGGTGCGGATTCTCGCCGTAGCGCAAGCTCTGGACCTTGCCAAAGTTTAAACCTAATGTTTCCGGAAACTCCGCATCTTTAGCCTTTTGGCCTTTGCCGTTTGAATTTTGACTTTCTAGATACGCATGTATCGCAGCGTCATATTTTGAGGTCTTCTCAAAGACCTCAACGGCAAGCTTAAAATGCAGTTTATTCGATATTGACCCATTATTTTTCTTAAGCTCTTCCAGTACCTCTTTGTAGCTATCAGGGTTACACACGATGACAATATCTTTGAAATTCTTTGCTGCTGAACGCAACATGCTCGGCCCGCCTATATCTATATTTTCAATGGCCTCCTCGAATTTAACATCCTTTTTAGCCACTGTCTTCTCGAAGGGATAAAGATTGACGACCACCATGTCAATCAGCTCAATGTCATGTTTATCAACCTGCTCCATATGACTCTTGTTTTCACGAAGAGACAAAAGAGCACCGTGTATTTTTGGGTGCAATGTCTTGACCCTCCCATCCAGCATCTCTGGAAAACCAGTGTAGTCAGAGACAGACCTGACAGGTATGTTGAGACCTTTTATAAGTTTTGCCGTTCCACCCGTCGACAATATCTCAACGCCAAGCTCGCTCAAACCTTTTGCGAATTCCTCCAGCCCACTCTTGTCTGATACGCTCACAAGCGCCCTTCTTACCTTCCTCATTACTCCCCCCTTCTCTTTAACTTTACATTTCAACAACGTTAAAGTGTAAAGTTAGATGTTGAACCTGATGTTTATTATGTCTCCGTCTTTTACTATATATTCCTTTCCTTCTACTTTCAGCAAGCCTGCTTCGCGGGCCTTGGGAACAGAGCCGCATTTAATAAAATCTTCGAAATTGAGCACCTCTGCCCTTATAAAACCTCGCCTCATATCAGAGTGTACTTTACCTGCTGCCTCTATTGCCGATAATCCAGCTTTTAAATACCAGCCACGCGTTTCCTTTTCTCCGGTCGTGAAAAAGGTGACAAGATTTAATTTCTTTAAAATCAATTGCGAAAGCCGTTCTCTAAAATTATAGCCAGCGCCTAGTTCTTTTAAAAATTTCTCTCTTTCTCCCGGAGCCAGCTCAAGAAGTTCTGATTCTGTCTTTCCAAAAAACCGAATAGACCTGATGTCTTTTAAGCTAGCGTGTTCCTCCAGCGCCTTTATTTTGGTTTCAGCCTCTTTATCCTCGTCTGAAACATTGATTGCCAAAATCAAGGGTTTTAAACTCAAAAATACCAGGCCGGAAAGCAGCTTTATATCTTCGTTGCCTAGCCCGGCCTTTGATAAAAACTTTCCGTCCGAAGCGATCGCCTGACATTTCTCCAATATCTCTAGTTCACGTTCTGAGTCAGATTTCTTCCCCTCTTTTTCTATCCTCTTGATCCTATTTTGTATAAGGTCAAGGTCTGATATTATGATATCCGTAAGGCAATTTTCGAATTCCTTTTTAGGGTCCTGGCTAAAAAAAGCGCCTATAACACATATAAAAAGATCCACATCGTGCAGGTCAGACAGATCCTTTTTGCTAAAAGTCGAAGTGGATCCAATATCCACAAAGGTAAATTCAGGATATGTTGCTTTTTTCGACGAAAAAACTTCACGAATCTTATCTATGCGCGGATCCAATGCCCTAAAAACGCCGATGTTACCCGAGGCGTCTTTATTTAATAAGATTTTAAATAAAGTAGTCTTTCCGCTCTGAGGAGAGCCGATTATTCCTATCTTCATTCTACGCAGTCTTAAGGTGGGTTACAACCTCAAACATCTCGCTTTCTTTGCCTGCTTTATCTTCTATTTTTATCTTTATTCTGACAGCCTTTGGCAAAATACTTTCGTCTATTCCTTGCTCTTCTTCGATCTCCTCTTCTGCATCTTCTTCGATTTCAATCATATTCCACGCCTCGCTCCACGTTGAGCCATTATAATATGAAAATTCCAATAGAGCTATATTTTCCGCTAAGATGTCACTATTGTCCTGCGTTGAAAAGTCAAAGTCAGGATCGATGTCCTCGTTGCGCATTATAAATCTTCCCTCTTTATCTAGCCAATATTCTATCTCGACAAGCTCAAACACCCCTCCGGCGGTCGAGACAAAAGAAACAAAACCCACCTCTTCTTTATTTCCGATAAATTTACTAAGTTTATTTTCACTCACAACTGCCTGAGAGATCTCCGCGCTCATCTTGCCAACAGCAACCCTCGCATTATGATAACGCTCGCTTCGCTTTTCGCCTTTTTGCCACGATTTGGAAGAACTTCTGAAAATCACAAAGGTAGAAGTAACGATAACAGCAAGGATAGCCATCGCGATCAAGATCTCAACAAGTGTAAAGCCTTTTTCTCTCATACTCCAAACCTTAACTTTACATTTTAACATTGTTGAAATGTAAACTTAGCGAATGACATGCGTCACAAAATCCTTTGACCTTGTCCTGTTACGCTCGACCCAAGACACCGTCGCCGTGATCTTTCTGATATCGTCTGTAGATTCTACGCCTTCCAGCTCAGCTTCGTCAATAAATATCTCCCACTCAAAATCTCCCTCTGTCCCTGAAAGCTCTATCTTGGGTGGAAGCTCTGTTATTACATCAAATCCTGCCATCTTCACTTCTTCTAATTTATTCTGCCCCAAAAATGCAGCTTTTGTCATCATGCCTGCGCGGTATGAAGCACGGAGACCAACAGGAAATATCTGCAGAACGCCCACGAGCCCAATAGCCAGCACCCCTATAGCTATAATCAGTTCTAAAAGCGAAAATCCTCTTTTATGCATATGTTTTTACTACTTATACACACTGTAGGGGAGCCTTAAGGCTCCCCTACAGTGTGTATAAGTATCAAGTCAACCGATGAGCTTAGCCAGCGAGAACAACGGCATGAACATCGATATGACAATAAAACCTACCACAAGGCCCATAAACACTATAAGTATTGGTTCCAATAGGGCGGTGAGCCCGGTTATCGCAACGTCCACTTCTTCCTCAAAATTATCAGCGATCTGAACAAGCATCTTATCCAGCTGTCCAGTCTCTTCGCCTATATTTATCATCTTTGTGACAAGCTGAGGAAAGGCCTTGCTAGCCTCCATCGGCCCTGACACGCTCTCCCCCTCTTTTATGCTGTCACGCAACTGCATCACTGCGCGCCCCATAAATTCATTACCCACGATATCGCGTACAGTCTGCAGCGCGTTTAATATCGGCACGCCGCTCGAAAGCAATGTCCCGAGCGTCCTCGAAAACCTGGCGACTGCAACCTGATGTATAAGATTTCCTATTACAGGAAGCTTTAGTTTAAATTTGTCAACAACTGCTTTCCTGTCGGGACTTCTCAGTAAAAGTTTATACAGCAAAATGAATGCAACCGGGACAAGCGGAAGCAGATACCAGAATTTCCTGATAATATTGCTTGTAGTTATAAGTATCTTTGTCGGGAGCGGCAACGCGCCACCCAACTCTGAAAACATATTGGTGAACGTCGGGATCACAAACACCATGAGCATTATAAGTATAAGGACAGCTACCGTGAGCACAAAGGCGGGATACATAAGAGCTGACTTTATCTTGTCCTTTAGCTTCTGATTCTTATCCAGAAATTCAGAGAGCCTCCTGAGGATGCCCTCTAACATGCCGCCGACCTCTCCTGCTTTTATCATATTTACATAAAATTCTGGAAATACACCTGGAAAATGAGAAAGCGCCTCTGAAAAATTTGTTCCGCTTTCTACTTCTCCGGCTAAATCACTGATTATATCCTTCAAGGTGCCGGTTTCCAATTGATCATGAAGTGTCCTAAGCGCTTTTACGAGAGGCAGGCCTGCTGCTATGAGAGTGGAAAGCTGTTTCGTGAATACAACGAGAGATTTTGTGCTGACGCGTTTCTTAGGATTTAAGAATGAGAGGTATTTGGTGAGATCCATTACCTGTGCTACCGAGCTATTAAATCGTCAACTTCTATTTTATAGCCATCCTTCATATGTTTTATATCGCAGGCAGAGATCCTATCTCGGACCTGAATCACTTCTATAGAGCCAACCGCAAGACCACCTTTATGGACATCGAAGTATGTGCCTACGTCAATGCCATCCCGCCTGCCCAGGTCTATAACAACAAAATCATGCTCCCTGTTTATCGTAATTATCCTCCCCTTTAAATAAGAGGAAGAATTGGTTATCTTCTCGAGAGGCGACGTGCGCGTTCTGGTCGTAGGCCGCGAAGAATATTTCCCTTCTACAAAAATAGGCGGCAGCTCGACTTCAGCAGGCGCCTGATAAGTCTCAGCCCGGATATCGTCTACGCCCATTTTAGTTTTATGACTAGCGAAAGCTACCTTAAGCCTCTCTATCTGATCCTCTTTTTCTGCGAGGAGTTTATCAAATTTGCCAATTGCTCCTTCGAATTCTTCCAGCTTTGCTCTTAAAAGGCGATTCTCAGCCTTCACTTCCTCAAACTCCTGTATTCCTTCTTCGCCCCTGCTTTTCTCTTCTAATAAATCCATGCTCAATGCCTCTGCGACCTGACCCGAGTCAGCAATCTTCTGTTCTAATATAAAATTTTCTTTTTCAAGCTTTGAAAGTTTTATGCTAAAATCCATATTTTCTGCCTTTAGCTTCTCCATCTCGGAATTCTTTGGCTCGAGTAAACCCATCAGCCTTTTCAGTTCCACTTCCAGCGAAACCTTCTCTTTCAAAAGCTTAGCGACAAATCTATCCGATTCCATTTCCTTTAGCCTCTTCTCAACAAAAAACTTACCCTTCTTGACCCTCACGAGTTCCTTGTCCAGATCATCCTTTTCCTTCAGAAGCTCCTTGTATTCTGACTTAAGATCCTCGTTTCGAGACTCTAAAATACCGAGTTCCTTCTTTACTGCATCAAGTTTTGCCTCTAATTCAGCATTCTTTCTCCTGGAAACAGTAATCTCCCGATTCTGCCTCTCTAGAGTAGTCTTGAAAAGAGTCTCTAAATCCACAAAATCACCGTAAAGCTTTTCTTTGGACACGAAAAACCATCCGGCGCTGAAACTACTTAGTATAACAAGCGCCACTAATATCCAAAGTATCGAACGCAAAGTTCTATCCATACAGCCCTTTCGGTATAATAAGCACTAACTTTACATTTTAACATTGTTGAAATGTAAAGTTAGGCGGGATGGTTCCGGGATTTCACTTTTATTATACCATAAATCCTGTTTTGAACAAATAATATTAATTGCATTGGATTAAAGCTTCTTCTGAGATCATCGAAGATCAAATAAAGGCTGGGAATTAAAAATAATGTGAGGACGGTGGAAGAGATAAGCCCCCCTATGACAGTTATCGCCAAAGGAGACCATAGATTAGCTGACTCGCTCCTGTCAAATGCCATTGGCAAAAGCCCCAGGATAGTCGTAGAGGTAGTCATTACTATAGGCCTGAAGCGGTCTTCTCCTGCCTCCAGCACTGACTTTAAAATAGTCCCTCGTTTCCTTTTTTCTCTCGTCTTAAGCCTTTCCATTCTAGGAAGATGGAAAAGCGGGCCCCTTTTCTTTCTCCCTCTTAAAAAATTAATCCTGTCCACCAGGACAATGGAATTATTCACGACGATACCGGCCAGCATAATCGCACCTATTATAACTCCGCGGCTGATGGGTTTTTTCGTGATCTCAAGCGCCAAAACCACCCCGATCACTGCCAGCGGAACCGCGATCATTATAACAAAAGGCTGCACATATGACTCGAAGAGGGACGCCAGCACAAGGTATACCAAAAATATCGTTATCCATAAAACACCTGTGGGAAAGGCCCATAATTCCTTCTCGCTCTCCTTCAATCTTTCATAATCTCCGCCTATCCTATAATAATAATCCCTTGGGAATGTCATGTCGGATAGATTCGACTTTATCCTCTTCTCCGCATCCACAAGCGTGCCCTTTGTAACAAGAGCCGTAATGTGCACGACCCTCATCTTATTTTTTCTTACTATCTCACTCGAGCCTATCTGAGGATTAAACTCTGCCACCTGCTCAAGTATCAGAGGATCTCTGTCTTTCGAAAAAAGTATTAATTTTCTTAGATCATCGAGGCGCTCCCTGTCTTCTTTTCTTAGACGCGAAATAGTCTCTATCTCTCTCGCTTCCGTATGATATAATGTCGCTCTCAAGCCCCTTATCTCAGTATGAAGCGTCGTCGCTATGTCTCTGGTCGTCAAACCGAGCATGGCTGCCCTTTCTTTGTCGACTACGACGCCCCATTCCGGCCTGCCGCTGATCCTGGACATCCTGATATCTTCAAAGCCCTGCATTGCGCCTAGCCGCGTCGCAATCGAGACTGAAAGCTCCCTCAATACGTCATAATCATACCCATAAAGATCTACTACCATCTCTTTCAAACCCTTTTCCTCTATTTCAGAAAAATAGATAAAACCCCCTCTGTATTTTTCTTCGACTGAGTGGGCGACATTCCGGATATCCTCTATGATGACCTTTGTAGAACGCTGCCTCTGCATAAGAGGCAGAAGTTTTATATATATCTTCCCTGACCACGGCTCCACGCGTGAGGTAAAAGTCTTTATTTCCGGGAGCTCATCCAGCAACACCTCTATCTCCTTCACCATCTGGTCAGTCACATCGAGCTTTGCGCCAGGCTCCAGCTCGACAAAAATAGTAAATCTTCCCTCCTCTGTACCTATCATAAATTCCCTGTCCAAGAAAAATCCGCGTAACAAGACCAGCGCGAACAAGAAGAATGCTATCCCTGTAGCTATATATCTAAACCTCAGCCCGTAACCAAGAAATCTCCGATAATAAATCTTCAATCTCGTGAGCGTGTATTTTTTAAACATTAGTTTTTCGGATTCTTTCAGTCGAGGCATTATCTTCATGCGGTCCGACAGCATGGGCACGAGCGTCAATGCTACGAACAGCGAGCTTAGGAGCGAATATGTCACTGTCAATGACAGCCCGCTCCACAGCATTCGCGTGGCCTTGTTTACAAAGACAAAGGGCAGGAATACGATTATAGTTGTAACAGTAGATGCGAATATCGCGAGGCCCACCTCGGATGTCCCGCCAACAACTGCGCTGGTGTATTTAGCCTTCCAGTCTTTTTTAGAATAATCGATAGCGCTTTTTTTCTTTTGAATATTATCGAGCACGACTATAGAATTGTCGACTAGCATGCCTATACCGAGCGCAAGGCCGCTGAGTGTCATAACGTTTATAGTTATCTTGTAAAAATACATCAGCGCAAACGTGAGCATGACTGATATGGGTATAGAAACGGCTATGATCGAAGTCACATAGGGATCTCTCAAGAAGAGAAACAGTATCACAATGGCCAGGATCGCGCCGTACAGAAGAGACGTCCTAACAGCGACTATCGCCTCTTTTATCGCCTCAGATTTATTCAAAGTCGACTTTATAAATATATCCTTGTCCAGCGTCCTTTTTAAGCGGTTAAGCTCTTTCTGTATGCTCGATATGACCTGGATTGTATTAGCGGTCGACTCTTTTTGAATATATATAGAGACGACGGGCTCTATGTCTGTCCTCGCGTAACTCGTGGGTTCCAAAAAAGAATCCCTCACCTTTGCGATTTCTTTAAGCCTGACTATGGAGCCATGAGCAGTGGTGGCGATGCCCAGATTTTTTATATCCTCGACAGACTGGAATTCTCCTATTATCCTTACCAGAAATTTATTCTTGCCGTGCTTAATATCTCCTGCGAGCAAATTCAGATTGTTTACGCCAAGAAGATTGACAACCTGCTCAATAGGGACATTGTACTGATGCAGTTTGTTCTTATCTATCTCGACGAGAATCTTTCGCTCCCTGCCCCCGTATATATCCACATTCGCAACGCCTTCCACGCGCAGCACTCGTTCTTTCACCTGTTCGTCTACGACTTTTCGCAACATCTCCGGCGAATAATTCTTTCCGGTGACTGCCAGGACCAGAATAGGCATGTCGGATTCTTTATACTGTGCTATTATCGGTTTCTCTATCTCCTGCGGGAGTTTTTCTCTTATCTTTGAAAATTTTTCTCTAACTTCGAGCGCGGCAAAATCCATATTAGTGCCTGGCTCAAATTCAAGCCAGATCCTGGACTCTCCTGATTTTGAAGTGGAATAGATATTTTCCAGATGACTTACAGAGCTGACCGCCTCCTCAATGGGCTTAGTTACCATGACCTCTACTTCCTGCGGAGGCATGCCGCCTCTTATCCCGACGATAATACTTATGTCGCCGTAGGCTATGTTCGGCTTTAGATCAACTGGAAGGTTTAATAGAGACACGAATCCCACCAGCAATATGCCAATAAAAAGCATAGCTATGGTAACCGGCCTCCTGACTGAAAAACCTGATAGGCTCATAGTAACTCTTTGTCATTCCCGCGAAGCTTGTCCCCGTGAAAACGGGGAGCGGGAATCCATATCTCGCGTAAGTATACATTTTAACGTTGTTGAAATGTATACTTACGTAACTTTACATTTTAACAATGTTAAAGTGTAAAGTTATTTTAATGCGTACCACCTGCCTGGGCCGAGAGGGCCGTGGGCTTCGAGCATACCGCGATCCACAAGCTCCTTCAGGTCCCTGGCTGCAGTAGGCACAGATATATTGAAACGCTCAGCGTATTCTTTGCGCGTGATTTTCTTTACTTCTTTTAAAAGCTCTAAAAGCTCTTCTTGTCTCTTTTTGAGAAGCGGCAGTTCTTCTGGCGCTTGAGGAGTGGGCTCAGGTTCTGGCTCGGGAGGCGCGGGTTCTGGCGGAGCAGGTTCTGACAGAGCAGGTTCAGGTGGTGCAGGTGGCGGCGGTGGAGGCAATTCTATTTTTGGCTCTTTTGGCGGCTTTGGCGTCTCTGGTTCCTTTGGCAACTCTTTCTTTTCTTGCTCTTGCGCTCTTATCTGAGGTTTGTATTCTTCTGCCTCTTTCAGTGATTCCGGCTCCTTTGGCTCTTCTTTTGGTTTCTCTTTCTTCTTAATACTAAAAGGTTTTACTTTGACCTTGAACTCCCTCGCCTCATCCGCCGATAATTTAATATCCCGATCCCTTTTAACTACTGGCTTTGCAATTTTTTTTGCTGCAGTCCTTGGCGGCTCAGCCTTTTTAACCGGCATAAGTTTAAAAACCGGCTTTGGCCCAAAAATACCGGCCACGACCAAATATATGCAAGGTATAACAAAAAGTGTCAATATCGTTGAAACCAAAAGTCCGCCCATGACCGTTATCGCCATTGGACTCTGTATCTCCGCCCCTTCTGCAATGCCTGCTGCCAGCGGCAAAAGCCCCAGCACCGTGGTCATTGTCGTCATGAGAATCGGCCTGAGTCGCATCTTGCCTGACTCTATAACCGCTTCCACGAGCTCGACGCCTTTAGCGCGCAGCCTGTTTATTGAATCAATCAAAATAATACCGTTATTGACAACGATACCTCCAAGGATTATCACGCCGAGAATCACAACGACGCTGACAGGGGTACCTGTAATAAATAACGCGAACAACGCTCCGATCGCAGAAAGCGGCAGCGTAAACATAATAATAAACGGCTGCCACAATGACTCGAATTGCGAAGCCATTATCATGTAGACCAAGAGCATCGAGAGAAGCAGCGCAAACCTCAGCGACTTAAAAGATTCGCTCATCTGCTGACTTTCCCCCGAGAGATCAATGGTAAAAAGCTTCTCTGAGTCTCCCATCTTGTGCGACACCACGATCTTTTCCCGCTCAATATCCTCTATCATGGCCTCTATATCCATGATCACTTTATCCAGCGCCCTGTCAGCGATGTTGGCAGTCAGAAGAATAACCCTCTGTTGATCCAGCCTCTTTATCTCGCTAGGCCCTACGCCTTGACTGATATAGGCGACCTCTGACAGCGGCACCTCGATCCCGAGCGGAGAATGCACAAGCACGTTTCTGATTTGCGAGAGGCGCGACCGGCTTTCCTTCCTCAGTCTGACCCTCACATCTATCTCGTCTCCTTCTTCCTTAAACTTCGTCGCGACCACTCCTTTTATAGCAGTGTGCGCGGCCTGAGCTATGGTTCCCGTCGACAGATTGTAAAGCGATGCCTTGTCCTTAAGCACATTGACCTTTGTCTCTGGCGAAGGACTGATGAGACTCGTGCGGATACCGTATATACCTTTAACGCTAGCGAGTTTTGCTTTGACATACCTGGAAAGTTCTTCTATCTTATCAAGGTTTTTTCCTTTTATTTCAATGACAATAGGCGCGCTGCCCTGCAGGGCTGTCTTAAAAATACTCTCCTGTAGAATATATTCTACCTGCGCTCCCTGCAGATCCAGTCTGTCTAATTCGCGTTTCAATTTTTCTATTGTCTTAGATGTCGGAGGCTGGCCTTTTCCTTTCTCCAGCGTCACTATTATCTGAGATTGGTTGGACCCCAATGTTTCAACGCCTTGAGAATAGTCTTTTCTCGCGCTCGAGCCAATATTAACAGCCACGCCTTCAACGCCCCCTGTTCCAAAAAGTACTTTTTCTATCTTTGCCACAGCACTGTCCGTGGCCTCCAGCTTTGTGCCGCTAGGCATGTTGACTTTCATGATAAATTCGCGCTGGTCTATCTTTGGCATAAATTCCTTGTCCAGCAAGGCAAAAAGCCACACGCTCACGGCAAAAATTATAAAAATAAGGATCAGAAAAGCCACTCTGAATCTTAAAATCGTAGGTATGAGTCTTGAATAAACAGGCTTGAGGCCGAATGTAAATTCGCTCTTTTCTTCTCTGGATGCAGCGTTCGAATTCGAAATAGATCTCTGGGCGCGAAGACCGCCAACGCCGGTCAGCCGCGGGATCAAAGAAAGTGCCACAACTAAAGACGCGATCAGCGAAAACGTGACAGTAAAGGCGAGCTCTCTAAACAGCTGTCCCGCGACGCCAACGACAAATATCATCGGCAAAAATACTGCGACAGTAGTGAGCGTCGACGAGAAAATAGCTCCCGACATCTCGCTGGCCCCGGACTTACTCGCGTCTTTTATATTTACGTCTTTGCCTTTTTGGAGATGGGCGTAGATATTTTCAATTACAACTATTGCGTTGTCCACGAGCATGCCTATACCGAGGGCCAGCCCGCCAAGAGAAAGCATGTTCAGCGAAATACCGTTGAAATACATGAGGCAGAACGCGACCATGATGGATATCGGCATTGAAAACGCGACTATTAAAGAAGCCCTGACCCTTCTTATAAAAATAAAAAGCACTAAAAATGCGAGAGCGCCTCCGATAATCGCAGCCTGCATGACCCCGCGTATTGATTTTTTAATCAGGAGCGACTGGTCATATATTATGTCTATTTCCATTCCTTCCGGCAGATCTGCTTCTATTTCCTTCAGCCTCGCTCTTACTTTTTGGGCTACAAGCAGGATGTTAACGCCCGCTTGTTTCTGCACAGCCACTGAAACGTTTTCCCTGCCATTGTAACGCGAGATGCTCGTGCGGTCTTTAAATGTGTCCTTGAGTTCCGCTATATCCTTAAGGTATATCAGTCTTTCTCTTTCCTTTATATCCTGAGCTTGTCGGGGAAGGATCGCGCGTAGCCCTGAGTCCTCGATCTCCCTGTCTACAACGGTCTCCTCTATATCCGAAAGCACCTGGAATTCCCCCATTGTCCTTATGAGGTATTCGTAAAAATGCTCCTCTATTGTGCCTGCTGGATAATTTATATTAGACGACCGCAGAGCCTCAACGACCTTTGTGATGGAAATATTGGAAGCGCGCAGCCTTCCTTCGTCTATGGAGACAAGTATTTCGCGCTCCAGTCCGCCGGCAAGGTTACACGACGCCACGCCGTCGACCTTTTCAAGTTCGTCTTTGATAAATTTTCTCGAGAGCCGCAGGAGTTCTGAAGGAGACTTGTCGCCTCTGACGCTCAACGTAAGGACAGGCAGCTCAAACGGGTTGAATTTCATTACTATCGGGTCTGAAGAACCTATAGGAAGTCGTTCTTTTATGAGGTCTATTTTTTCGCTCACGCCGAGAGAGGCAAAATCCATGCTCGTGCCCCAGCCGAATTCACCGGTGACGATCGAAACGCCTTCCTTCGAGATAGAGCTTATGCGTTTCAGATTACTGACTGTGCCGACCGCTTCTTCGATAATCTTCGTAATCAGTGTCTCGACTTCTTCTGGCGCTGCGTTTTCGTATGTGGTAACTACTGTGAGTTGCGGATAGGTGATAGAGGGGAAGAGTTCCCTAGGAAGGCGCGTAAGCGAGATCAACCCTAATATCAGCGCCCCCAAAAAGAACATGGAGATCGTAACAGGCCGATTTACTGAAAATTCTGGAAGTCGCATTATTCACTTTAAATTAATCTCCTAACTTTACATTTCAACAACGTTAAAATGTAAACTTAGGGACACTTATTCTTCTAGTATATTTTCCTGAACCTCTATTATATTAACGACCATACCATCTTTTAGTTCCTGGGAATAATCAACGACCACCAAATCGTCCTCGTATATTCCGAAGGAAATAACCGTATAGTCGCTTGTGATATAGTCCACGTCTACAGAGCGGGAAGAGACAACATTATCTTCGTCAACCGTAAATACACTATAACCCTCGTCAGTCCTCTCGAGACTTAGACTCGGCACGACTATTGCATTATTAAATTCAGCGACGGTGATCATAGCCCTGCAAAACATTCCTGGCAAAAGCATGGCGCCCGGATTCTCTACCCTCACTCTAACAGTGAGCGTCCTGGACTTGCCCTCGATGACAGGAAATACATTGTCTATAACGCCCGTAAACGTTTCGCCCGGATACGCGTCGACCGTGACGGAAACGCCCTGTCCAAGCGCAATCTTATCAATATCTTTTTCAACTATCCCAAGCTCTATAAACACCTCTTTTATGCCATAGAGCGTAGCAATCTTGTCATGCGGCGTCACAAACTCCCCTACCTCGACATCGCGAGAACCTAGCACGCCGTCGCGCCACGCGTAGAGATCTGTCTTTACAAGTTCTGACTCTGCAGACTTTAGTTCGACCTTGGCTGACTCGACCTGAAGCGCCGCGCTCTTTGTCTCGAGTTCTACCTCTTCCAGCTTTGCCTTTATAATGCCGCCTATATCGTAAAGATTTTTGTGTATATCCAGTTTCTTTTTTGCTGCCAATGCCTGAAGCTTTATAGACTCTAATTTGCTCTTGGCATAATCCACTTTTAGCTGTGAGTCTTTTTTATCCAGGCTAGCTATCAAGTCTCCTTTGTAAATAATATCGCCTTCCCTGAAGCCTATAGTCTCTACCACGCCATTGATCTCGAATTTAAGCCCGATCTCCAGCGCGCCTTTTACTGTGCCCAGTACTGGCAGTTCATCCTTGAAATCCGTAGGCGCAGCCCTGTAACATCTGACATGAGCAGCTTCAACAGCCTGAGCCTGCTGGCTGCTGTCAACGATCTCCATTTCCTGCCCTATGTCTTTTGTTTTCTGGATGCTATCTTTTGTTCTATGCCTTAACAATGAGAATCCCCACACTGCCAAAAAACCCACTACCCATAAAAGTATAAATCCTATGATTATCGTTTTCGACTTCTTCATAACCTTTCCTTATGTCATTCCCGCGCAAGCGGGAACCCTAAGTATACATTTCAACAATGTTAAAATGTATACTTAGGGCTTTGGGTGTGAGGCCAATCGGAAACTTCCGTCATCCAGAAACAAAGTATAGCCCGTAGCCCTGTTCAACTTTGCCAATGCCTGGTACAAGCTGCCGACCGCTTCTATATAAAATGACTTCTCGTCTGTAAGACTGATGCGCGCCTGCATAAGCGCTGAATACGGTATTTCATTGAGCCCTGTTCGCGCTTTCGCGACCTTGAGTTCTTCTTCCCGATAATTCACCTTGTCCAGGTTTGCCCTTGCCTGTATCAAGCCTTTCTCGTATCCATAATAAGCATCTTTTATCTCTCTTATAATCGAGGCCTTTAGTTTCTTCAGCTCTTCCTTTGCCTTCTTAAATCCTATGCTGGCAGACTTTTTCTCAGAAAAACTCTGGAGGTTATCGAGGATCCCTATTTCAACAGACTGGCTCGCTGACTCTGTCCTGGTGCTTTCGCCGTGTTTCTCGCTCGTCTTGTCCTCTGTATAACCAGCGGATATTGTGTTGCCGCCAAGAGGCTTTGTCACTTTTAACCCAAGATACCAATCTTGATCCAATTCCAGCGTCTCTGTTTCAAACGCGCCGCCGGATTTTCCGTAAGAACCAGAGAGATCCACCTTAAACTGATCTTTGCTCTTCGCGATCTTCTGCCCATAATCGTTAAAATCCACTATGTGCTTCTTTGCCTTGAAATCAGGCCTGTAACCAAACGCCAGATCCATGCACTGGTTCAATGTAACATCGACCTCTATCGCCTCAAGATAAGTAAGCTCTCCTAAGATCAAAACTTCACCCATATCGTCAGAGTCTTCGATGTTCATTGCCTGCGCGAGAGTCAATTTTGCCATGTCCAGCTCATTCTCGCTCGATGAGACCTGGTAGGCGATCTGCTTCATCTGTGAATGGACCTGCAAGAATTCTGTCTTTGTGCTCAAGCCCAGGTCAAACCTTTTCTTTGCCATCTCAAATATAGCCTCTGCGTCTTTTAATAGCTCACGCTGTTCCTTGAGGTTTATGCTCTTTACAATATATGAATAAAATGCTGTCTCTACGTCCATCCTCAAATCCTGCAATACCCTGTCATAATTTTCCTTTGAGGCCTTCATATTAGACATTGCCTGATCTACCGCATATTTAAGCCGCCAGCCATAATACAGCGGGTGCTCGAACTTTATTTTGTACTCCTTGTCTGTGAAATCCTGGGTCGTGCCAGTAGTCTTACCTGTGGTCTCCATGTAATTCAAGCTCGCGGACGGGTACAGCGCGCGGCGCGCCTCTCTGATCTTCAGCTCTGAGAGCTCTATTTCTTCCTTGGCTATGTCAGTGGATAAATTATTCTCAAGCGCGATATCTATGGCCTGACCAATGTGCAGTTCCTCGGGCAGCGAGGCAGCAAACTCCGGCTCTGGTTCCCTGCTTTCAGTATAGTCCTCGCCAGGCTCTTTTTTAGGACTGGTCGCAAAGAATATCACAGGCACATCCAGCCATAGTTCTTCGGCGCCCAACTGGGCTGGAAAAGGCTTGAATCTATCTAATTTAAAAGTTGCCCTGAGACAGATCTTGTCTAGATTTTTATTGCCTGAGGACTCAGAAACATAGATATCCCTTAGCTCACCCTTAGGAGAAAGAAGCATCTTAAGTTTCATTTCGCCCCTGGAATTAGACACAATATACCTCTCAGGCTTTCCTATGGCCTCATTTATATCCTTTGAAAGCCCAATTATATACTGTGTTATTGCTTCAATATTAGACGAAGATACTTGGTAGGCAAAAGATACAGTGCTGCATTGCGCTATAACTATAATAAATACAATAAGATACAATAATTTTCTATGCCTTGTAATCATGTCTTACCCTCGTGAAAAAGAAGTATACCATATGATTATATAATTGTCAATATTGGGGTTACAAAAATTTTGATACAGTTATGATACGGTTGGTTTGTTGGTGAGTCCCTTAGCATAATGAAGATATGCTAAGGCATGCTTAGGTCAGTCTTCGGAGGCCTCTTTATTTTTTGCGGACATGGTGCTTAACTTTACACTTTAACGTTGTTGAAATGTAAAGTTAAGCGAGCAAAAAATAAAAAGGAGAGAAAGCCGCTTCGCTGGGAGCGGCTGAGCGTCCTACGAAGACTGGCCTAAGCATGTCTTAGGCGTTTACGAAGACATGCCTTATTACAATACTGGCTGCACCAAGGGCAACTGAGTTCGTGCCGAGCTGGGCAGGTATTATCTTTACGATATTGGCTGGTTCCTCAAAAGCCCACTTCCTGACTGTCCTTCTCAAGGGCTCGAGAAAGAGGCTGCCAGACTTCTCTACGCCGCCTCCTATGATCACTATCTCTGGGTTAAATAGGTTCACTAGATAGGCTACTCTAACGCCTAGATTAACAGCCGCGTCTTCCAAGAGGTCGATCGCAAGCGTGTCACCTGACTTTGCTGCCTCTATTATATTATCAATGCTCAACTTGTTCAAACTGCTGGCTGACTTGTCAGAAATAGTGGACTTTACACCCTTTTCTTCTATTAGCTTCCTGGCTTGGCTCACAAGACCCAGGTCCAATCCCAACGGGAGCAAAAACGACAGATTCTTAGATAGTTTCAGGTAATCACCGTTTCTAGGATAATTTATGCGCAGCTCACCCGCGCTGCCGCTTGCTCCAGAGTATACGCCTCCTTTAATAATAATCCCACTCCCAACATCAGAATACATATAGATAACATCCTCTATATCTATCGGAAGCGCGTACATCTTTTCTCCAAAAGCAGCGTAAGTAGCATCATTGCCAAGAAAACACGGCACGCCATACCTTTGTGAAATAAGGTCTTTTATTGTAATATAACTTGTGCGTATGCCATGCTTGGTCGAGTCTCTTACAGTGCCCAGGGCATCGTCTATAACACCGCCTATTCCTATGCCGACTCCCTTGATCTTGTCTTTCTTAACATCCTTTTTGTTAATCAATGTCTCTATCAGATCCATGGACTTCTCTATAATCCTGTCCATGCTTTCTTTTTCCCTGTTAGTCTCGACCCTGGCTATTACCTTACCAGAAAGATCCGTGACAATGCCCGCCATGCTCGCGCCGCTTGCACCCATATGGCCGAGGTCAATGCCTATCGCATAACCGTTTCCGCTATTTAACTTTACCAGAGTCGGCTTCCTGCCGCCAGAAGAAGCCTCCATGCCGCTCTCTATAACAAGCCCATCCTTAATATGAGTATTTATGTAATTCGATACTGTCACTATATTCAGGTCTGTTATCTTAGACACCTCTGCCCTGGTAATAGGCCCATTGCGACGGATCAGATCCAGTATGGAAAAATTTTTCTTCTCATGGTCCGACAATAAATACGTTTCAAAAAGCCTGTTCTTATTAGCAGTTGGCATGGCTCCCTCCTTTTTTAATTGCGCCCTTCTAACTTTACACTTTAACGTTGTTGAAATGTAAAGTTAGAAGACACCGTGATAATAGATACGCAGTATATGCTGCGTATCCAGCGTTGGGTAAAAATCTCCAAAAGGACTCATAACTATACCTGGTATAGAAGTAGAATCGATGCTGCCCTCTCCAAACTGTATTACCAGCGCCCCATATTCGGTAACATTGTAATCCAGCTCCATAAATACATTGTGATGTTTCTCGTATTTCAAGTCTCCGCTTGTATTTAATCTATATAAGTTGTACGCCCTTGAAAAGGTATATTTCAGAAACCCTTTCAGCCTGGGATTAAATTTGTATTTAAAGGTCGTGCTAAATTGGTTCATGTTGTTATCCATGCTTTGCGCAAATTTAAAGTCGTTCTTGGTATAATCAAGATCTATGCCAAGATTTTCTAATGGCTTAAGCGAAACGCCGAGCCTGTAAATATTAAAACGCTCATATGGCGGAAGGTCAAAAAATCCCTGCGAATACAGAAAAGGTACTTCGCTTCTTATCTGCTGGCCATTTTCAGCCGCAGTGGAAAAACTGATATTATTCAAAAGCCACCTGGGATAATTATTTGTCGCGAATGTGGAATCATTTGTATTTTCGTATATGCCAAAAACGCTTATCCAGTCCCATTCCGACGGAGAATATTCTACGCCTAAAGAATATGTGGATACAGACGGGTCTTTCCCGTCCTCGATGGCGGCATTTGACTTGAATTCCCCTGTATCTGCGTCGTAGATGATAGGATCTATGCCTCCTTTGGTCTTTGGGAGGTCGTGATATATAAATAAAAACTTGGAAGTCCACTCAGGGTTGATCTCAAGGGTATTTTCCTCTCTAAAAACGCCCTCGACATATTTATGATCAGAATCCCTCACGTATCTATAGTCGATTAAATTCTTCATCCTGCCATCCAGCGCATCTTCTTTCTCTAATCTGAAATTAACTGCATCCCTGCCCACATCCACTCCATCGCCTATTCTAAATGGCTCAATATCTTCATATCTTAAAGGATCAGAACCCCACCTGCTATATTCTATCGGTTCTTTAAAATGAATGTGCCTGCCCCAGTATTGATCGTTCCTTGTCTGCCTATAACTTGCCAGCCCCGGATCAAAACCTTTATCCATATGCGTAAAGGCTAATCTCGCGTCGCCCCACGTCGTTCCTCTCTTAACTGCGAGATGGGCCGCGGTTCCGTTTCTCTCTGTCTCGTAAGTGCTGTCTGATCTATCATCTTCGCTCTTACTCACTGCGATCTCACCGACTATATTAGTGGTTGGATTTAAATCATAACTGGCATCTACGCCAAATACATTATTATACGAATCAGCCTTATCGTCTTCGTAACCTATCCTGAACGTGTCTATAAAGCCTAACGTCAACCTATCATTTATAGGTGTCTTTATCCTTATCGCGCCAGGCACTGCGTTGACACTGTCATATTCCTGCCACAATCCTTTAGGCGTCGCAAAGGTCGTCTGCAGCTCGCTGCCCCCAGCAAACTCAGACGCAAAGGAAAAGCCTCTCAGGGCTGTAAGCCTTTTTAGTTCCTCGCTCTCTCTTGTAAAAGTTGACAGGTCGCTTGACCATTGTCCTCGAGTAAAAGAAGCTGCGCTTGAATTTAAATTTCCGGTCTTCCATTCATCAAGCCACGGACTCGGCTCCCAGTAGATGTGATGGTTCGAAAGCCCCAATGGGTCGTCTGAAGAAAGAGCCTGGTCTTCCAAGCCAAACAGAAACGCCCTGGCTTTATAACTATCGGTATTATAATCAAACCATAGCTCCCTCATTGGCTGAAAACTTGTATCTATATCCAGCTCGGGTATGCTAAAACTCTCTCCCCATGTATCATTGACCGAAGTAGAAACCACCCTTCCGTCAACAACCTTTAATTCAGGTATATCTATATCATCTCCATCACTCAATGTTGGTATGGTTTCGTTTATTGTGCTTCTGTTGCCTGACCAGTACTTTAACTCTATCTCGGTCGTGTCTCCAGCGCTGCCGGTTATTGTAGTCTTTTCTGTTTTTCCTACGAAACTCCAAGGGTCCACTGTGATGTCGGAATGGAAATTCAAACCTTCCTCACTTTTATTTGTATCAAACACGACCTTAAATCTGTCATACACTCTTTTATCGAATGTATTTGCCTTTGGAAATTGGTGGTCTATTACTCTGAAGTTGCGCTCGACATGGTCTGCATTTGTATCCTTCCAGATCAAATCATCGCCTGTAACGCCAAAGGCCATCTTGTATTCACCCTTTATCTCGCCGGGCGCGATATTGTCATTGAGCGCGTCGGCTATGGCTTTTATTTTATCTTCAGAATAACCTGGCGGATACTGGTATCGCGGCTCTGTCTGTGGTTTTATCTGTGGCTGGTGGGAATATTCATATTCTTCTACAGGCTCATATCTTTCCTCTATATGCACCGGTCTGTCAAATTCTGGATTATCGCTATACTCTCCTCTATATATAGGTTGCGGCAACGCCTCTGACTCCCTGCGCAGCTCATCGCTTCTCTGGTAAGTATCCAGCATCCCGCGCGCGCGCAGCCTGAGCTCCGCGTTCACAAGATCCAGATACGTCTGCGCGTCAGCGTTCCGCGAGTCGAGCTCGATCGCGCGCTCGAGGATCACCTTGGCCTCGTGCAGCTTGCCGGCGCGATAGTAGTCCACGCCCCTGCTGGACAAGCCGAAGCTCACGGCAATATCCTGCTCTTGCGCAAAGCAGGGCGCTGCCGCCACTAATACCAACACTGTCACTATCGCCGCAAATTTCCTCATCATCACCCTTGTAAGTTTACATTTCAACATTGTTGAAATGTAAACTTAGCGTCGCCCGCCGCGCTACCTGCGCAGCCGCGCCAAACCTTTTATCTCCATAATTCCTTAAGCTTAAAGAACGCCTTCGTGGGCCTGCGCTCGTCAAACCCTCTCTTACCGCCCCGTTTCACCGCGCACACGCCCCACCACTCTTCATTTATATTAAGATTCTGAGGCGCTTTTATGTCAAAATAATACGCGCCATTGGACCAGCTAGCAGAAGTATTATGCACGCCCCACATGGCATCGTCTTCTTCATTGAACTTCCACCACTCATCTGTCCATTCGAACACAAAACCTCCGAGACAATTTCCAGCCCCGCCCCCGCCATACACATTCTTCTCTATCTCGTTCCACTCCGCCTCTATAAACTCTGCCTGGATCCCCTCGTCTTCTTCCCTTAAAAATGCGTTATATCTATCGCATCCAAATTCTGTTATGACCACCGGACGACCAAATTTCATTGCCGCCTCTCGGAAAAAATTACCAAACGATTTACCTCTATATACAGAGCAACCGAGGATGTCAATGTCAGGAGTCACCTCGCCCGCCACATCTATATCGTTCAGCTCCGCGTTCGCCAGCACCACAGGATGCAGGGGATCGATCTTGTGGATCTCAGCCGCCACTTCATTTACAAATGAATAATAGATGCGCGCCCGCGCCTGCCGCTTCAGATATGGATCTTCCAGGGCCTCTATCTCGTCCGTGGTCCAAAGATTCATTGTTTGCGGGCCATAGGAAAAAGAAAAATTGTTTTCATTCCCGAGGATCCACGCCAAGATACCGCTCTCATTCTTGTACGTCTCCACCATCGCGAGCGCATCCTTTTTAACCTTTTCCCGGAAGGCTGCATCCGCATAATTCGGGTCATCCCAAAAACCAAGCCAATGCCCCATTACGACGCGTATGCCAAATTTATCATGTAGGGTTCTCAGGACCATTTTTGTGTTCTCGACATTCTTGCTAGGCTGATACACCCTGATAGTGTTCACGCCAATGGATTTCATCATCCTCGCATCGTGAATATACGGCTTTGTCGTATCGCTCCAGAAATCATACAAGTGATTCTCTCCTATCGGCACAGGATTATACACCATACCTTTAATAACGTAGGGCCTGTTGCCAACCATCAACTGAAAGCGCTTTCCTTCCAAAGTTTTTACATATACCTTCTCTGGCCCAGTCCTACTAAAGATAAAAAATCCCAAAACTGATACTAGAATCAGAAAACTAGCTATAATAATTATTTTTTTCATCTCTCTCACCCCTTAACTTTACACTTCAACATTGTTGAAATGTAAAGTTAAGGGTCTGGGTCTCTGCCGACAGGCAAAGGCCCAGACCAAAAAATATATTACTCGTACCTTATATCATCCAGATAAAAGGTAACGCCGTTCGGATTAACATCCAAGTTCGTGGACCAAGCAAATCCTCCGCTTATATAGCTCAGGTCTTTGCCTCTTAAATCGATTTCATACTGCTTCCATTCCTGCGTGAGCATCACAGGCCCAATGCCTGCAATATCAGAATCAGGGTAGAGTCCGGTCAGGCCTCCGACCTTAAACTCCTCTATCCTCTCGCCCCCATTCTCGCCCCTTGCCCAGAATACAAGCTTCGTGGCGCCTGTGAGGTCATAGCCGCCTTCTCTATCTCCCCAATTGTTGGCTGGATTCTGCCAATACATGCCGACCCACCTTGCGCCCTGACTTGCCAGGTTGCTATAGACTATCTTGATACAAGTCGTGCCGCCATGCGGATCTTCAAAAGAAGACCGCTCAACAGCGATGTCAGAATGATCCCCCATATATCCTGATGGCACATAATGATTGTCAGGAGACCTGCCATCCGTATAAATAGGGAACGGTTTAAATACGCTCACAACCTCTTGAACATCTTCATAAACATCCTCATAAGCGTAATAATCATCTTCGTATTCATAAGGATTATCCACTGCTGACTCATAATCCTCTGTTGCAGTATCTGCATACTCTCTTTCACTGGAACCACAGCTCGCCAAGCTAAAGAGCATAAGCCCTGCGATCACCAGCAATGTTAAAGTTAAACTTTTTTTCATTTTCTCCTCCTTGTGCATTTTTAAATTTTGCATTTTTAAATGTTAATTTTGCAATGTTAACCTCTTTACTGCACCTCCTTCCTCTACTCCGTCCATAATTCTTGATACATAAAATATGATTTTTTCAACTGCCTCAAGAACGGACTGTGACTGCCGTCCCCTTGTCCAGCTATGCCAAGCCACTCTTCATAATTCCATCCGTCTGGAAAAGGACCTGCCCAGTTTTTGGTTGCATCGTGCAGTAAAGGCTCGTACGCCTTCCACCACTCATCCAACCATTCAAAGTGAATACCGCCTATAGAATTGCCTATGCCCCTATGCCCTCCTGAATTATACACTATATCCTTCCAGCTCTCCTTTAGATATTCAGCCTGTCTCTCTTCTGCAACCTCTTTTGACTTACCTGACATGTAACTCGGGCACCCATATTCAGTAATAATAACGGGCTTATCGCACGCCTTTTTCGCGTTGTTCCAAAAACTCCTCCCGAAACCATAGCTTCCTCTATATGCATTAGCCCCATAGATATCGATGTCCGGAGCAAGCTCGCTAAACTTGTCCAGAAACAATAAATCGCCGCTACAGATCGCAACAGGATGATCCCTGTCAATAGACTTTATCATCCTTGCGACTTCATTTGCAAATTTATAATACGCCTCGGGTTTTTTCTTCGCATTGTTCGCGACACCATAATTATTTTCATTTCCAAGCATCCAGAACAACACATACGGCTCGTCTTTAAATTGCTCTACCATTGATCTCACGCTCTCTATCATGTTCTTTTTATGTTCCGGGTTTTCATAATCCGTGCCTTCATACCAATCCGCGCCAGACCCGACAGTGTATGCGCCCAACAGATCTCCCATTATGACCATCATGCCATACCTGTTATACAAGTCTTCCAGGAGTTCCTTATCCGAAGCATGGTGATATAGCCGCATCGCATTACAGCCCATATCTGCCATCAATTGAAAATCCCCCACTGCTTCCTCGTCCGCGTCCTGCACATTATTAAAATTCTTATCCACCCAGCTGTCGTAAGGCCCGTCGCTCCTTCCGTTGCCATTGCTATCTGCCTGCATCCAATCCTCTAAAGTGCCTTCGTCCGGGCTCTGTCCGATTTTACCTGGAGAATAAGCAATGCCTTTTACGATAAATGGTTTTCCTTCCAGCCTTAAGTGCCAGTGCCCGTTATTGTATTGCACGAGATCCACCCTGCCGTCGCCAAGCTGCCTCACGACCCTGCCTGTCCTGACCGGTCTATTCTTAAACAAAGCCTTCTTTATATTATCGAAAAAACCCAGCTTCACAAGGCGGCCGGGGTCTACAAAAAATATATCATTGGAAAGGTCATTGTCAAACCCATTTTCAACAAATATCTCTGCGTCGCGCAACTCCATCTTTAACTCCGGGTGTTTTTCCAATAAAAAGTCGATCTTGTCTATAGCTACCTGCGCAATATACCAGGGCGTATGAAAATATGTCCAGCCAACTGATTTCGGGAAGTGCACAGCTATTGCGTAATATGCCTTTATTGCGTGCTCTGTGAGACCTGAACGTTCAAGCGCCATAGCTGCGTAAAAAAGCCTGACTCCCATTGGCTCTGCTGCCTGCGTCCATTTGTAAAAATTGGACTCAAGATCATCAGTATTCACAAAATCCCAATGATTACCTTCTAACCTGCCTTCCTTGCTCAGCTCTCTATAGCGCGGGTCCCACACCACCCCGGATGTATTCGGATAAATACCTTCACCTGCGGCCAGCGCCAAGCCTTCCGGGTCCTTTGCCACATACCTATATTTATCAGTGCCTCTTCCTTTAAAATATCCATATTTATTGTAGTTAACGGGAAACTCTTTGCCTGCATCATAAAGCGTGATCTTTGTCGCAGGCCTGATTATTGCAGGCGGCTTTTCTGCTTCTTTCTCGTCGCCAGCCTCGGCCTCTGTCTCTATCTTCTCGAGACTCTCCTGGCTCTTTTCCTTTACACTCCAGAACCAGCCGCGCGGATCCCAGTTCTGCGCGTATCCATACTCTTCTATCGCTGCCACAAACGCCTCTTTCGCCTCCTCTGTCTTCCCCTGCGAGAGAAAGAGCTCGCCTTGAATAAAATAACTCGTCCCCACTGCGTTGAGCACTGCGTATTTCTCTATAGCGCCTGTCATCGGCAAGCCAGTCAGGCTCGCCTGCTCTTCTCTTGCCTCACCCGCGTAGAGCTCGATACATCTACTCGTGTAGTGAAAGGTTTTTTCAAGATCCTTTGCGCCCCAGGCCTCCCACGCGCGCATAAGCAGCTCTTTTGCAGAAAGCGGTGCAGTCTCTACAACTTCTTCAGCAGCCTGCACTGGAACCGCCATCACCATCACCAAAAATATCACAACTAAATTTATTTTTCTCATAACTTTACATTTCAACAACGTTAAAGTGTAAACTTAGCACCTATCCTACAATCGCCCTTGCAGTTATACCTTTAATAATATGCTTCTGCATAAAAAGATATACCAGGATTATCGGCAACACTGTTATTGTTATGCCTGCCATAAGCAGTGGATACTCTGTTATATGCGTGCCCTGGAATATCATAAGACCTCTCTGTAGCGGCATTAAAGACTTGGAAGAAAAAATCAATGTCGCTAATATATATTCATTCCACACATTCAGGGAATTAAATATCACTATGACTGCGATCGCTGGCCGCGCGAGAGGCAGCGCCACGTTCCACCATATGCCAAGCTTTGAGCATCCGTCGATGCGCGCCGCATCTTCAAGCGCCGCAGGCATCCTATCGAAAAACGTCTTTAAAATATATATACTAAAGGAAAGCCCTACATTTATCATGCACAGGATATAACCTATGCGCGTATTCACCAGGTGCAGTTTTGTCATCAACACATACAAAGGCACAAAACTCCCTGGAAGCGGTATCATCATTGCCCCAAGAAACATGTAAAACAAAACATTTTTCCCGGGAAACTGCAGCCGCGAAAACGCGAACGCGGCCAGCGAAGAAATAATCACTATGCCGAAAACAACTGTCACCGTATAGATAACGCTGTTTAAAAAATACATGCCAAAGCCGCCCTTGGTCCATGCATAATAAAAATTACTCCACACAGGATTGCGCGGAATTATACTCATGTCTGAAAATATCGACTGCTGAGTCTTGAGCGCAGACCCTACCATCCACAAAAGCGGAAATACGCAGGTCACTGCCACGCTGATAAGAAATATGTGTATTAGCAGCGTCTTAACGCCTCTCTGCATTTTATATCCCATTGCCTCAGTCATAAAGTTTTTGTCATTCCCGCGAAAGCGGGAATCCTAACTTTACATTTCAACAACGTTAAAGTGTAAACTTAGGCCTTGTTCATATGCTTCGATATACGGATCTGGATAAATGACACTGCCAAAAGTATCGCGCCGAAGATAATGCCCTGGCTGCACGCATATCCAAATCTCGACGAACCCACCATCGAAGACAAAATCCTGGTCACAGGGACCTCTGTATGGTACCCTGGCCCTCCTCCTGTCATTGAAAGTATCAATACAAAAACCTGCATCGTGCCGAGCACCGTAAGGATCGACACCAGGACAAACACAGGCACCATAAGAGGCGCAGTAACCTTTTTAAATATCTGCCATGAGTTTGCTCCGTCCACGCGCGCGGCCTCGTACAGCTGCCTCGGTATAGTCTGAAGTCCTGCCAAAAATATAATAAAACCCCAGCCAAATCCTTTCCAGCAATGGATCATTGCCACGCACGTCAGCGCGGTCTTTGGATCCGAAAGCCAGTCCCGCACCAAATGCGACAATCCCATCGCATGCAGCCAATGATTCAAAAGTCCGAAATTCCCGTCGTAAATCCAGCGCCACACAAGCCCGACGACCACCGCAGAAAGAACAGGTGGCAGATAAAATATCACTCTGTAAACATTCCCGCCTTTTATGTCTCTGTCGCACGCCCACGCCAGCGTCAGCGCCAAGGCGTTCTGAAAAGTAAGCGCGATCAGGGTAATATACCCTGCCTGGCCCATGGCCTGCCACCAGATTTTATCGTAAAAGAAAAGCTCTTTAAAATTCCTGAAGCCTATGAAATTTTTCGCAAAATCAAAACCCATTATCCCGTCCCACTCACAAAGAGAAAGCATGAAGACCTTGTAGAAAGGATAAATATAAAATACTGAGAACATCAATACTGCCGGCAACACAAAAAAGTAATTTTCAACTGTAGATTTTATCCGCATAATTATATCCGCCTAAGTTTACACTTTAACGTTGTTGAAATGTAAACTTACGTGTCATTGCAAGGCACGAAGCGCCAAAGCAATCTCACTACGTTTTCAGAAGCTCGCGTTCTTTTATGGCCTGAACCTCGGCTCCCAGTTCTTCCGGTGTCTTCTCGCCGATGATAATAGACTGTATACCCTTGTCAAACCTCTCTATGACCACTGGAAATTCTGCCACGCCCCACACGTTTGGATGCGTAACAACATCCATATCGTCCGCAAACTGCGCCAGAATCTCTGGTATATCGCTTAAACTGTATCCATTGGAAGGTAAATTCCTCGTTTCTCTCGCCAGGAAAACCTGCTGCTCTGTATCGGTAAGCCATTCTAAAAACTCAACTGCCTTCTCGATATGAGACGAATTATTGTTGACTATAAAACTCGAACCAGCCCCGCCCCAGATCTTCATTGGAAATCTATCGCCTGCGGCCGGCGGTAACATTACCCCATAATTTAGATCAGGATTCATACCCTCGTACACATTCACGCACCACGATCCATTAAAAGCAAAGGCTGCGCGACCATTCGCGAAAAGCTGCTCCGCAGTCTTATTTACCATCGTAACAATCCCGCTCGCCAGAAGTTCCTCGTCGCGCATCTGGCGGAACAGATCAAACACCTTTATCCAATCAGGATCTGTATAAGGCACCCTCCCGCGGATCGTATCTAAAACCTTATTCTCACCCATAATATTAAAAGCATAATTAGACGCGATGCAATCAATTATCCATTTCTCGCCCCAGCCGCTCACAAGCCCTTGGATACCATTTGCTTTTAAAAGCCTGTTAACTTCTAAAAAATCATCCCATGTCGCAGGAGGATTAGAAGCATCCCAACCAACCTGCGCTAATAAATCTTTATTGTAGAGCATCTGGATATTTGTAACATCGAGAGGCACACCGTAAATCCCGGGCACCACGCTAAAGGCATTGCCTTTGCCAAACTCATTCACAGCGAGCGCTTTTTCAAAAAACCTTTTCCTCCACTCGCCATCATTCGCATTTATCGCTTCTGTAAGATTATAGATATGGCCGGCTTTGATAAAACTCGCAAAATCTCTTTTTTCTCCGAGGATTCCAAATATATCGGGCAGGGTATTTGTCTGTGCAGCTGCTCTTACCTTTTGAGTGTAGGCATCAGAAGGCGCATAAAGTTCGAAATTTATCTTTACGCCTGTTTTGATTTTATATTTCTCAGCCAGCTCGAGTAAGACCTCTTCTTTGTCGCTCATCCAATGCCATACTGTAATGGTTTCGACGCCTTGGCCTTGTGAAGCGCAGCTAGCTAAAAAAATACTTAAGAAAACTACAAAGGAAGAGTATATAAAAAAAAGATAAATCTTCCTGTAGAGACAATTCATCTTTCCCCCGATTTCCATATTTTAAATCACGACTCGATCAATTGGCTGCAAAAAGCCTTGACATGCCTTCGCCAAACTTAAGGCCAACGCCATCCTTCTCAACCCTTACAACCTCAGCCTCTCCTGTGAGTCGTGAAAAAGGAAAATCTCTTCTGTCGTCCTTAGGCACTGATAAGTATATATTGAGCTTATCCTGGGGCTTGATATTCTTAATATCTATATTTATTACATATGCACCATGATAACTTAGGTTCAGAGTAAGCCCCTCTTGTGCCTCTCGCTTCTTATCGGCTGCGCCACGGTTAACGTTTACGGGAAGAGATAAATCTATCCTTTTAGACTGCCTCTTCTCCATAAAATCTCCAGCCCTCATCAACACCTCCTTTTTGAAAACGCTTTCTTGCTATGACTATACCACAACCCTTAAGATTTTAAAAGCTTTTTTTTATTTTTTTTCACCTTAACCTCACATTTTGTCGTTTCCCTCTCTTCGTAGGGGAGACTTAAGTCTCCCCTACGAAGAGAGGGAAAGCTTAAGCATACACTTCAACATTGTTGAAGTGTATACTTAAGGGCACCAAGAAGCAGCTACAGGTGCTACCTCAGGATCTTCTGGGGGATTGATATTATTTCGCTCAGATTTAAAGAATTTAATAGTATGAATACCAGCGTATATTAAGAGAGCGATCAGAAAAATGATTAAAAGGGCAGTAATTGCTTCTGTGCCTGACGTTAGCGACGGTGAATGATTCTCGACATAACGGTGTAAGATTTGGTGAATATCAAAAAACGACATAAAGAACATGCTAAATCCGGATAGATAATCAAGCGTTTCTCTCTGCCCCAGAGAGCAAATTTCTAAAAACTCCTGTACATCATGAGTAGTATATTCATAACCATTATTCCCTACAGCATCTATTATCTCATCAATCCTAGGCTTTCTATCTAGCGCGAACTCTAATCTTTCAATCTCGTATTCAATTACAAGGCACAAATCAGCTGTATCAAACATTGGATCAAAAGCCCCATCTCTTTTACTATTTAACAAAACAAGCCTATCTCCATCTTTCGGAAACGGGCCATACTCCTGCCTTAGAGCTATAGCCTCGACAATAAAATAACGAATAGAAGACTTTAAATATGCCCTGAAAGAAGCTACTCGCACCTGATCTTTGAGTAAAAAGTAGAATAAATTAAAGTGACGACTTGCAAATATCAATTTATCCTCAGCCACTAAGCGTCTCATATCAGACCTAAATTTATGCACGAATGGAAGATGAGCTTTGATCAATTCCTTGCTGACCTTACTTCTAATTGAACGACTTAGAGACAACAGTAAAATGCCAGATTCCATGCAATTTTTTTCTGTCCATTCTATATATGATCTGTCGCCTATCTGCTCCAAGAAAGATTCCAATCTTTCTTCATCTTCTGTAATCCTATCTGAAATATGCCTCTGTAGAGTTTTTGCTTCAGGTCTATCAAGAAAGATCTCACTCAATGCATAAAGAGAATTTTTATTAAGGCCTCTTAAAATAAGTCGCAATTTAATATGCAACTTGTCAGCTTCTGTGAGTAGCTGTGATAAATCTAATATTGGCAACGCGGCACTGCCGGCTAGCATATTTTGAAAACCAACCGTCACTTCTTCAGGATTTATTATAACCTTAGCAATCCAAGAATCAGATATCTCAAAATCAAAATCACTATTTTTAAATATTTCTACAGCTTTTGCATAATGTACAATTTCTTTTTCAGGACGACCGCTTCTTATGATTTTGGCAAGACAACTATCTTCTTCAATTCCCCTATTTCTTAACATGTTAATTAGCCTTAGAATCTCGACTTCGGAACGGCTGCTTTTTATGATTTGAGCAATATGCACAGACCCTGTAACTCCTTTGTTTCCTTTTAGCTGTTCAATTAACCTTAAAATCTTATCTTCGGCACGACTAGAACCTATTATATAAGCAATATGCGCACACTCTGCGATTTCTTTTGCCCGTAATGCGGTAATCAATCTTAAAATCTCATCCTCGGAACGCTTAGTGCTTATAATTTTAGCAATATGCGCACCTTCTATAATACCTTTGTCTTCTAACTTGTCAATTAGGCTTAAGATCTCAGTTTCGGAACGCCTGCTTCTCATGATTTGAGCAATATGGGTAGTCTCTGTAATTCCATTCTCTTTTAGTACATTAATTACAGTCCAAATCTCATCTTCAGAACGACTACTACATATAATTAAAGCAACATGCGCACTCTCTGTAATCTCTTCTACTTTTAACTTGTCAATTAGGTTTAAGATTTTATCTCGAGAACGTTCGGTGTTTATAATTTTAGCAATATGCGTAAGTCCTGTGATTTCCTTTGCCCTCAGTGCAACAATTAGACTTAAAATATCATTTTCAGAACGACCACTTCTTATAATTTGAGCAATATGAGTACCTTCTATAATACCTTTGTCTTCTAGCTTGTCAATTAGTCTTGATATCTCATCTTTTGAACGCCTACTAGCTATGATCTGAGCAATATAAGCATTGTTTACAATTCCTTTTCTCCGAAGCATCTCTATTACATCCAAAATCTTCTCTTCAGAACGACTGCTTCTCGCAATCATGGCAATATGCGCTCCTTTTGCAACCTTTCTTTCTTGCAATACATCAACCAGGCTTAAAACATCCTCTTTAGAGCGCTTGTTACTTATTATTGTAAAAATTTGATAACTATTAAATAGGTAGCTATGATGTTGCGTTTCTCTTTTTCTCATAGTAATTAAAGCTTGCAAAGTGTCGAGCTTTATTTCAAGTCTTTGAAACCGTGAAATGCGCATAGCCCTCTCATTGTCAAACAGAAGCTTCCCGTCTCTTTTAATTCTACTAATAAATACCTGAATCTGAGGATTTATTTCGTTTCTTTCTTTCTCTGAATCAAACAGGAGTCTAATATTATTTATATTTTCCTCTATCTGTGCTATCTCTCGAGACATCACAGATGAATGCGCCCTCTTAGGCGTCCCTGCAAAGGATGTCGTTGTCATGACAAAAAATACAAATCCATACACACCTGACATCACGAACATCTTAGAGATCGCTTCGTCTACTTGTAATAAATTGATAATAGCTCCTAAGCCTAAATATATAAGTACAGCAACTCCCAGGGCAATGAGAAGGTATCGTCGTTGGCGGGTTTCTTTGGCTGATTCCTTAGAAAGAAAGTCTAGTATCTCTTTAATATCTGCTTTGACTCCCTCAGGAACATTTGGTCCCGTATGCCAGCTTTTAACGATCATACCGGCTATCTCTCTATTTCTTTCTGCTTGTTCTCTGTTCTCTTCGGCGTGATTACGTAAAGATTCTGCTTGTCTGCGTCTCAGATCTGCCATTGAATAATCATTTTTCCTATCATATTCAAAAGCTTGTCTCTCTAATCTCTCAACTTCCTCATCTTGTTCTTTTGCCCTTTCCTCTAATTCTGCGGCCTTAGCTAAAAACTTTTCTACTTTTATAGAATTTCTCATGCGATACGCCGCACCTAACTCTCTTATTGCATCTTCAGTAGGCATTCTACGAGACAACCACCAGCTACGCAAACTAAAAACTATAAGCCAAACAAAAATTATAACTGCAACAATGGCAGAGACCATCTGCAATATCGAAAGCCACTGAATTATATCCGAAACTTCATAGCTGGAGAAATCTACAAACGGGGCAAAGGGTATAACTAGAGGAATATACTTAGTAATGTTTTCTCTTAAAGCCTCTATAACATGTTCTTTATATCTCTCATAAGCATATTTAGGGGATATAGCTAAGTGCACCATTCTAACGCTGATGCCTTTTTTATCAAGAACACTAAAAATATGATCAATTTCTCTTGCGATATTCTTAGAAGACGGTTTCTTCTTTTCTCTCTTTTTCCTCTTGTCCCTTCTTCCTTTAGGCCATTTTCTATTCGTAAAATAATCAAGGCAAAATGTTAACACTACTTGTCTTCTAATATTAGGCAACTCATTGACACTAGAGAAAATGCCTTCGAAATCCCTAAGGCCGAGCAAGCCATAATCCATAATATCTAATCTGCTCCAAGACGGTCTAACCCACCAGATATTACAACCCTTGCGCCTAGCCCATACCACCCAGTTGGATTCATCTACCCTTGAAACCAAATTATGATCCGGATCATCTGAGTCATAATCAAATGCAATAACTGAATCACCGCCCCATAATAAATCCAATACTTTATCATGCGTATAAGTAACTTTTAAGTATTTCTCTTTTATTAAATAGCCACGTTTTCTTTTAAATATTATCCAATATAAAACAACTACAACAATAATCCAAAACACAATAGACCGAATATTTGATAAACTCCCTCCACCAGAAGGCGAGCCAAACTGCAAGATCTCTGCGCTACTAAAACCCAAACCAAGCGTCGTTGCGCAAACATATGTAGCATCCTTTGTCTTGCGCCTCAGCCACTTTGCTACGTTGACTAAAGCTGCGCTTCCTATGATAATCGCCAAGGGGCTAAATTTTACCCGCCACATCAATCTACGACCAGCTCTTCTTTGCTCCTCTTCAAAATCCTCTATACCTAATTCCTCTTTATACCTCTCACCCTCTTGCTTCAGCTCTTCCATATGCTCTAATGCATTATATGCAGTCACTGCATAGCCAAGATCTTCAGCATCGCAAAATCCCAGCTCTTCCATAACAATCCTCATGAAAACTCTCTTCATCGCATCCATCTTCAAATCCTCGTGCGTAATATCTCCTTTGATCCGAACTACCCGAATGCCTTCTAGAAATCCCCTGGCCTCTTCGTTTTCCGGAAGTCTTTCGAAAGCATCCGGATTTACCATGCCGTCTCCGAGCCCCCCGCTTCTCCCGCAGCCCAGGATACGCAAATCTTCAAAATCCAGAAACGGGAAGTCCTTATTTAACCAGTTGAATATCGCTGAATTAGATGAAGCTGCACATATAAGTGTGATATGAGGCAGGCCAGGATTATCTCTCTTTGCCTTATACATCCCCTCCTGCACCTCTTTTAAGAATTCGCTATCATCGAGCGACTGCAGTAAGATTGTAAGATCTTCTTCAGGCGCCTCGCCTTCAAACCAGAACCATTTCTTTGATAGGCCCATAAGCCTCCAGAAAAGCGCCTGGCCCAAACCCTTCATCCATGTCGTGCCTAAAGTCGAAAGCCCATTTAAGGCAGGCGCGCCAAGCATAACCTCTGAAATCCTCTCGGCTATATGAGGATACTGAGGCAGATCCTTGTACAGCGACCCTACGACAAGGCTCCCTATGCTTATGCCGAAAAGGACTATATCTCTATTTAACAAAAACGGGAAATCTAAAATCTCTTCTAAAAGTGGTATGATTTTTTCAATTTGGTTTTGTCCATACGTATACCTGCCTGCGTCAATATATCTATCCTTGTAGCAACCTATTGTTATGACTATTGTTTCTTCCGCAAGTTCTCTCGCCCCTGAATGCGGATGCCATAAAACAAAATCTCCTTTTAGAGAAGGGTCCATGATTTCTTTTACCTTGACATTGCCCCAGGCAAAAAATTCAAGCGCACCATAGCCCGGGATATGTATGATGACTTTTTTATTACTATGCCCGCCGTTCATTTGTCCGACCGGGCCTCCTATGTGGACCTCAAAAGAGCCGACATCCAACTGAATGATCTCTTGCCTAAACACCTTATCTCCCCTCACTCGCTCACCACTGCCTTCTATGCCATGAAACGGCATCTTCCATATCGCCAATTCTTCTTTAATAGAACTAAGGAGTTTTTTATTTCTTCTTTGGAGTTTCTTCTTTAGCTCCTCCAGCGCTTCTGCAGATTCTTTTGTGTATATATCTCCAAGGGCCTTTACAGCATCCATACGCTCTTCTGATCCCAGATCTCCCCGCAACACAATCTCTTTTAATTCATCTATGCGAGACGGCTCCCTGGCTTTGTGTGCTTTGTGCGTAAAAAAGTCTCTAAAGGTTTTCCAAATAACCAATAAAACCAATAGAGTTAAAAGATGTCTTGTCTCGCCGGGATTTTTTACGCGTAGACACGTGCAAGCTTCTTCTGCCTTTACATCATTACCAGCCTTGCCAAAACCATCGCCAAAATGACAAGCCTCCTCGACAAATCCATCTTCTCCGACCCTAACATCTAAATACTGCGCCAATAACCTGATCCCAATTGCTTTATTGCCAATATCTACGAATACGTCATGACTGCTACTAAAGGCAACAAAAGGCAAGGCGTGTTTTTTTCTTGCAGAATGTTTATTGACCCGTTCTGTAACTTCCAAAGCTATATATTCCAACAATGAACCAGCAACGCGTCCTTTCGGCACCATGCCAACCGCCAGTTCTTTTCGAATTATTGTTGCCCCTACGCTTAATCTCTTTACGCTTTCTTCCAGCGCCTCTTGAGCAATATCCAATATCCTGCGAACACTTCTTTTATCCCATCGCGTCTTGCCGCTCGGGTCCCATTCTTCTTTCGGAATCTCTTCTATGCGCCCTTCTCTATCTATCCTATACAAATAATTGCACTGGCCTCCCATGATGTAAAACTTACCTATATCTTTTCTCTCAGGATAGTCAGGGAACACTTTCATCATCATGTCAATGATCCCCTGGAATTTTTGTCTATATTTATGTGGCTCGTCAGGATGACTCAGCGCAGTCACAACAGCCACATTTATGCGAAACATCAATAGTATAACTATTAATGCCGCTAATAGGCCCTTTTTCAAAACACTGCCGCCCTGTTTATATAATGTGCCATCGCCGTCAAGAGTAACTAATTTTGGTCCTCTGGCAACAATTTTTCTCAATAGGAATTTCACTGTTGCCGCAAGAGGAGGCGAATGGAACATGCGGGCCAGGTATTTTAATATGCCGGATTTGTAGATAAGGTATGCGATTAGTAATAAAACAACGACTGTCATTGCGAGAAGCAACAACGGCGAAGCAATCTCTAACTTTACATTCCAACGTTGTTGAAGTGTGAAGTTAAAGAGTAAAAACATAGGCATGGACATGGAGCTGCCTGGCCCATGAGTGTCTCTTTTTGTTCTCTCAGAAACCTTAAGCCTTTCGATAATATTTTTGCGTACCGAGTCAATGTCAAAACCACTCCCCGGGCCTTCTCCTATGAATCTTTCCACAAAATCGCCGCCCATCTCTTCAGTAGAAGGAGATTTCTTACCAAAACCCCCAGCCAACTCTGGCCCTATATGCGCCAATGCCTTCTTTTGATATGATGCAGCTTCTATCTTATCTGCATCTGGTACCAGACCTTTCATTGTCACATTATCTCTAGAATAGAAATAGAAATTGAATCCACCAGCCCATGGAGCGAGATAATATAAAACAATAATCTCCACATCCTTAAGACCCTCTGATTCACTTGACAAGTCTGTTAATACACTAAGTATCATGTCTGTAACTACATTATGAGTGGGATGACCGTCTTCTCTATGCGGCATTATTACTACAAACTGCCCTTCTTCTCTAATAGCATCTTGATAGGCTTTTATAAATTCCTGAAACCTAATCTTCAATTTTCCAGCTGCTTCTATAAGTTCCTCACGGGATGGCATTACATCTGGGCTAGGTATATCAGGAATAATATTAAGATTCTCGACTATTACAGCGCCTTCTCTCTCGCCAGATAAAACCACGCCGGCATTTCGCGCCTCCTCCCCTCTTATCTTTATTTTAAGGCTCTTTTCATCTACATGAGGCCTTGCCCTGTCTACATCATTCAAGATTATCCCTGCTTCGCCAGCGCTGAATACCATATTAATCATTATCACCTCATTCTCTGCGCCTGCTATAGCCATGCCACCAGCTGCAATTTCCATGTCATCAGGGTGAGGCGAAGTAAAGATAAGCGGTATTCTTCTGGTTATTCTTATAGGGATAAATCCTTCGGGGGCCTTCTCTCCTTCAAATACAATAGCATGAGGCTGTTGTGAATCTGCGAGCACGCGTTCCCCATTTTTTATCCTGCCCACAACAAATGAATGAGCATATTCATAATCCACTGCATCTCTTTCAGGAATCAATCCGTATCTTTTACCTAGCGTAGCAGCATGCTTCATGACCCAGTGAGTAATTTTTACATATTCGGTTCGGCGCGTCTGGCTTTTATGCTTACCGACAGCCTTTTTAACTCTATCTGCGATTTTTTTGCCAAAAGTGAAAACTAGGTTTACATATGAAGGATACTCAAAAGATTCATAATAAAAGGTATATACATCCGGATAAACCTCGGCTCTATACTCTGTGACAAGCTCTCTGTTTTCTGGCGAATATGGCATCATAATAAAATCTGGCCTATAGTCGCCTAAAATATCTCCCAAGGCCTTTGCACTGTTTAATCTATACACCCTTATTTCGTTTCCATTAAGCCTTAATGCCTCAACAACATTACCGGCAAATACCATATAATCATTTTCTACGACTTCAAACACTGCTACTTTCTTTCGTGCAGGCAATGGACATTTATTTATAGCCTCTGGTAAGTCAGGTTTATCGCTAAGAATCACATTGCCGGATAGAGGAGACCAGTTTGACTCAGTATACCGAAGACAATTTAGATTTGCATTAATGTCATCTCTAAGACTCCTGACTTTCAAGACAAGAGATTCATCCTCTATGTTCCTCGCCATTGCCCCTAGAGTATCAAGTAGCGTTTTCTCTAAAGCAGGGAGCTCAGCAGGAATCCTCCCTGCATGGATAAACGCAAAGAGTCTCTGAACACTTGAGGAGGGATAGGTTTTATTACGTTTCCGCAGGTCTTCTTCTAGAGACTGCCAGATTTGTTCGCAGTCCTGTTCCTTAAATACTCCTATAGCTTTTCCAGTCTCAAAAGTCAGCTGAACCGCTTCAAGGGCTTTGGGGTATAATGGACTCTCGGGATCAAGTACCATCCCTACCCAAAGTTCTTCAATCCTACGCAACAAACCATCTTCTTTAAAAAGATTGGCAAGCGGCACGACATTGACTGCCATAGTAACCATGGCCTTCACCCACTCATGCCAAATTGAATCAGCATTCTTGCCTGCATCCTCTGGAATGATTGCAGGATAATCTCTTTCTTCAAGGATTTCTTTAACGCGCCTTCGCTGAGCAATGTTATTAATGCCCAGTCCTGCTGCTGCCAGAATAACCTTACCCTTCTTGCCTGGTATATAGACCATTGTCGGAACACCGTCTATTTCTCGCTCTTCTCTCCTGCCAGATTGTCCTACAATTCCCCGAATCACGCATCCAGCAATGGATGTTTTGGTCTCATCAGACAATGTCTTTAACTGCTTTGAAGCACAGATTCTTTTAAATAAAGTATCAATAAACTCCTTATAATAAATCCCATTGCTCAAAAGAATAAACTTTGGTACCAATAGTTGAACGTCACCTTCGATCGCAAAATATCCCTGCCCTGCCATCACTTCTAAGAGCTCTACTAGTTCGTCCATGAAGCTCGTTAGTATCTTATCTGTATGCGGCGCAACAAAGACAACATCAGGGAGATGTCTGCTGCTAGAGGCCTCAGTGAGAGAAATTGATGCTCTATCCACAGTAATTTTCTGAATTTCGCCATCAACTTCAAGATATAATCCGCGTACTGGCCCGTTTAGTTGCTCAGCGCTCCTGCTTCCCTCCTGAACAATGATTACATCTGCCTTAGCATGATAAAACATAGCTATGTTCAGAGCACCGATTGGGTAAACACCTATAATAGTCCCGGTGCTACTATTTCCGGCCTGCTGTTTCTGCTCAGTAAAATAACCGAACAACTCATTGCTACTAAGCATAACCCCAGTAATAAAGCCTTGGCCGAGCCCAAAGAAATCCCCACCAGCCACGGATGAGGTGATTCCCAGCGAAGCCCACCCGGGCCATATTGCTATTCTTAAAACCTGCATAAGTGCAAAAATTACAAAAGCTATCCAAAGAATATGCTCAATGATCTTTAAAGCACTGTTAATCTTCTGAAGACGAATTATCCTTTGAGACCTCGGTAGAACTATAGCTCCTCCGTCTGGCATTTCAATCAATCTGGACTGCACTTCATTCCAAAATTCCTTATACACATAAGCCCCGAACCTGATTCTTGCAATGCTAAATACAAAGAAACACAACCCCAACCCTTGTCCTAATTCGGATGAAAGACCAAAAAACCCTCCTGCTTCTCGCCCTAACAGCCTTAGAAAAACAAATTTTCCTATGATTATAAATAAGTCCGCTATATTCGTCCAACCTCCAAAACCAAAGGGGATATAGTCACGATTATATTTATATACAATTTCTTCCCAGAAATTTGAAAACCAACTGCCTAACATTAAACCAAATAAAGCTAGATAAAAATTTGAAAATAATCCAAAGATTTGACTCTGGATAGCAATTTTCCATATAAATACGCCTAAGGTTATAAATACTAGTGCTGCGCTTAAAAAAGTCCTTAAAGGATTTTCTAAACGTGGGGTTTTAATTCCCCAGTCTTTCTTATCTGCTATGTAGCCAGCTACCCTCGCTATCAGAAACCCGACCAAAACAGACATGCCAATAACAATAAGCGGTGGTGCAGTCTCCCATAAAAAGTAGTGTAACTTTTCAAGCATATCAAATCCTGTCCTTGAAGACAGGTTTAATCTTGAAATCAAGGACAGGTTGCCAGCTGAAATAGCAAATGGTACAAGCAACAAGGCGTTGTTTTTCTGTTTTAAACTAAAAAAGATATAATAAAAAAGCGAGACTAACATACTGGTGGCCAAGATTAAACCCCATATCAGCAACGTAGAATCAGATTGTATGGCTACCCATGTAACAGCCCATCGATAATATAACCAATACGTCACTAGCATAGGCCCGACTGTAAGTATTAGTGCTCGCGCCATAGTTTTGCCTCGATCAGGGAAGAAAGAATTCTCAGACCAAAAAGCTCGTCTAAGCGACTTCGCTGCTATGGCCGTAGGTATAAAAACTGCTATGATGAGCCAACCAGCCATGGGAAGAGACAATAAACCTCTATAAATTGCTAAGGTAAAAGCCGTCAAACTAAACACGACCAAGGTATGTTTCTTACGCTGCGTATTATTAAACCACGCTTCATCATGTTCGCACCATCCGCTATAAGCTTGAATTTTTTGTCCCGAAATTTGTAACCATCTCCATGAAATTGTCAACATAAGGACAATTATTGGCAAGACAAGGATAACTAGTAGGTCAAATTCTGACAAGCCATATACCGCGCCATACAAAATCGTACCGGTCCCGAGCATCAAGATAACCAGGATAAAGATCAATACAAAAGATCTCCAGCCTAAAGATATCCAGCGCGGGACCTTTGATGCGTATTGTTCGTAATCACTTCCAAACTTATCTTTTAAATAACTCTCTTCTTTTATCGACTCTTTTTTAACAGACGAGCTAGTTTGAAGCGCCACGAATAATCCTGATATTAACGCGATTATCCAGGTAAGGGTCTTAGCATCCATTGGATAGAATAGCGTTGCAATAATAGAGGTTATAAAGCTAGAGAAAATTATAACATAACTAATGTATATGGGATTTCTGGTCCATCTGTAAGGGCCTTTGGCAACAAGGGCATCGGGGTAAATTTCACAACGAGTAATGATAAGATGTGGATCTATATATAGGTGTGCGTAATTGAGGAAAATACAGCTGGCAACTAAAATGCTTGCCGGCCAAAGCAAGATAGGATCGATAAGACCTAGAATAAAGGCAAAAATTACAGAAACAAGCAACTGTCTTTGTTCGCACTTAAGATACCGCCATAGACGTATAAGGGCATAAGCAGAAATACCTAAAATGACAGCAATCAGTTTTATGTTCACCTCTGGCGGTGGCTGATTCTCGACAAAGTGCCGTAAATTTTCAAGGATATTGAGCTGACTAAATCTGTCATTGCGAGCAATGACAGATGGAGACACCTTAGCAAACAAGGAAACGCCTAACATGAAGCTTGAATTATCCTGATCGGATATGAGGGTGATTGCCGCAAGATTTGCCAGAGGGTGAGAGGCAATAAGGCTATGCTGTATGCGCAATGGTTCAGGATCAGCTTTAATAAGTCCCAGCTTTATAGCTAGTTCTACAGTCTCAAGACGTTTTTGAAGTCTGATAGTAGGTTTCACAGCCCGTCCCAAATGAGATAGTCCTAGATGTTCTCTTGCATTACTAAAGGTTATGCTAACATTGGACTGCGGGATAGATATCCTCTTGGAAATCTCTTTATTTGTCAGCCCTTGAGCCATAAGGGTTAATATTTCTTTTTCCCTATCAGTAAGCTGAGACATCTTTACAAGCTTTTTAAGTGGCTCAGGATCAGCTTTAATAAGTCCCAGCTTTATAGCTTCTTCAACAGTCTCAAGACGTTTTTTAAGTCGTGCAAGCAAGTTTCCCCATCCCAAAGGAGATAGCCCTAGATGTTCCCTAGCACTTCGATAGAGTGCATTAATATTTGGCACTGTAGTAGAAAGCTTCTCAGCGATCTCTTCAATTGTCAATCCTTGAGCCATAAGAATCAATATCTCTTTTTCTCTATCAGTAAGCTGAGACATCTTTACAAGCTTTTTAAGTGGCTCTGGGTCAGCTTTAATAAGTCCCAGCTTTATAGCCCGATTAACAGTCTCAAGACGTTTTTTAAGTCGCGTAGCCAAACTCTTACCATGTCCCAAAAGAGGTAGTCCTAGATGTCCTCTGGCGCCTCGATAGCGTGCATTAATATTTGGCACTGTAGTAGAAAGTTTCTCAGCGATATCTTCGATTGTCAATCCTTGAGCCATAAGGATCAATACCTCTTTTTGCCTCTCACTTAGACGAGGTGTATTGATAAGCTCTCTAAGTGATTTAGGATCAGCTTCAATAAGTCCCAGTTTTATAGCCCGCTCTACAGTCTCAAGATATTTTCTAAGCTGCATAACCAAGGTCTTGCCACGTCCCAAAGGAGGCAATCCTAAATGTTTTCTGGCATTACTAAAGGTTATGCTAACATTGGACTGAGAAATAGAAAATTTCTCAGCGATCTCTTCGATTATCAGTCCTTGAGCCATAAGAATCAATATCTCTTTTTCTCTATCAGTAAGCTGAGACATCTTTGCAAGCTTTCTAAGTGGCTCAGGATCAGCTTTAATAAGTCCCAGCTTTATAGCCCGCTCCACAGTCTCAAGACGTTTTTTAAGCCTGATAACATGGCTCACGCTTTTTCCTAAATGAGATAGCCCTAGATGTTCTCTGGCGCGTTGATAGTGTTCATGAATAGTGTCTATATTAATAGCGATTTCTTCAGCGATCCTTTTATTCGTCAGTCCTTGAGCCATAAAAGTTAATACCTCTTTTTCCCTCTTACTTAGACGAGGTGTATTGATAAGCTCTCTAAGTGATTTAGGATCAGCTTCAATAAGTCCCAGTTTTATAGCCCGCTCTACAGTCTCAAGATATTTTCTAAGCTGCATAACCAAGGTCTTGCCACGTCCCAAAGGAGGCAATCCTAAATGTTTTCTGGCATTACTAAAGGTTATGCTAACATTGGACTGAGAAATAGAAAGTTTCTCAGCAATTTCTTTATTCCTCAGCCCTTGAGCCATAAGGGCTAATACCTCTTTTTCCCTGTCAGTAAGCTGAGACATCTTTACAAGCTTTCTAAGTGGTTCAGGGTCAGCTTTAATAAGTCCCAGCTTTATAGCTAGTTCTACAGTCTCAAGACGTTTTTTAAGCCTGGTAGCAGGTCTAACAGCTGGTCCCAAATGATCTAGCCCCAGATGTTTTCTGGCGTTTCCATAGATTACATGAATATTGGAAGAGGAAACAAGAGAGAAAGTCTTAGCAATCTCTTTATCTGTTAACCCTTGAGCCATAAGGATCAATACCTCTTTCTCTCTATCAGTAAGCTGAGACATCTTTACAAGCTTTCTAAGTGGTTCAGGGTCAGCTTCAATAAGTCCCAGCTTTATAGCCCGCTCTACAGTCTCAAGACGTTTTTTAAGTTGTACAAGCAAGTTCCCGCGTCCAAAATGAGTCCGCCCTAAAAGATGTTTGTGGGTATTCCGGAAGATTTGACCAACATTACCCTTGGTAATAGAAAGCTCTTTAGCGATCTCTTCATCCCTCAGCCCTTGAGCCATAAGGGTCAAGATCTCTTTTCTTCTTGGAGACAAGTAAGGTGGATTTATAATTTGCCTCAATAGCCTGACATCAGCATCAATCAATCCGCGCTCTATGGCTTGGTTTAATCCATAATCAGTTGAATAGGCTCTGTCCAGGGCCTGCCTAAACGCGATATCTATATCCTGGGTATGTTCAAGGCCTGATCGCTGTAAGGCCTTTACCCATATGAGAAATGCGTACAAAAACTCTCCGCCTTTTAGTTCTTCAAATGCATCCGTAACATCCCCATAGCTTTGTCCTATAAGTCTGCCCTTCCACGCCTTCATCAAGTTAACTACATCTTCTTCCATCTCCTCTGTTTTTATTGAAAATATAATCGCATTCCTCAGCTTATTAATTAACTGATCACTCAATGCTTTCCAGCGCTGGCGCTTCATGTGCCAGAAATCATCCGAACAATCAAGAATCTCATCCCAGCCGTCAAACCTAACAAATGCCCTACAAAATAGCCTGAGAAGCGATTCTGTTTCAGTATCGGCGGAAAGAATTCCCTCAGGCACAGAACTTGAACTAACAACAAGATCCGCATATTGGTCGTGTCCGTCCATTGGCAGATCTTTAACTATCTGTTCCGGAAAGGCTACGGCCACCTTAAAGGCCTCCGGCATCTCTTCAAGAAGCCTGTCATAATATCCGCCTCCTCTTCCAAGGCGCTTCCCCTCCCTTGTGAACAGAAGCCCTGGGACAAGGATCAGGTCAGGGGCCCCACAAAACAACTCGCACGATTCTTTGGGCTGCAAAATGTCATACGGACCGGTCTCCAGATTTTCTCCAAGATTCTGTATTATACGAAATAGGAGAGCATGCGTTTCATCTTCTTTATCTACGCAGGGAAGGGCTACGGTTTTACCCTGTTCGAGAGCTTCTTCAATTAAGGGGACAATTTGTGGTTCAAGAGGCATAGGATAATACAGAAATACCACTTTTGTTTTCTCCCAGCGCTGCTGAAACAACTGGTGTTCTTCCAAGGCTTTAAAAAGAGATTCGTTTCTTTGAATTGCTGCTCTTTTATCGAGCTTTCTTAAGCGCTTCTTCGCCATCGCCCTCAGCTGCTCTTTTTGCTCGTGAATATTAAGTTTCTTTCCTTTTTTAATAGCTATTACTACCGCTATGATTGCAAATGAAGAAACTGCCTGCGAGTGTAAGACGAACTGCTTTAAAAAACGCAATGATATAAAGTCATAGAATTTCAGCAAAATAAATACAAAAATAATCCCCAATATTATACGAAAGATAAGATTCCTAATAGTATTTCCTTGAGCAACCACTATATCGTCTTCCTGGTAACCTGCTTTCTTAAGATTTTCAACCGCTCGACCTTTTATCCTCTTCATTTCTCTTAAACCCAATGCGCTTTTGATGATAAGAGCCGCGCTCAAAATTAGAAATATTGAAAAAGCTATCGATATAAATAGAAATCTTCTATATATATCCTGAATAAAAACGGCCCGGGCAAGCCCAAAGAAATCCCCACCAGCCACGCCCCGTACGAAATCTCCGATTTGCGTACGGGGCACGGTTGAAGCGATCCCCAAAGTAGCCCACCCGGGCACAAATACCTTTGTCATTGCGAGGCCAAAGAGCGCAGTGACTCTTGTAGAAGTTTTCTTATCCGCAATGAGGCCACCTTTAATATCTTTATAAGAGAAAGCAGCGGCAGCCGCCGCTACAACTCTATTTCCCACCTCAAGTTTCCTTAAAATAGATGACACATTATTCATGGCAGGCGCTCTTCCTTCTCCAATGCCTAATACTTCTGTTATCTCCCTATTGCTTAGGCCTTTCATTACTAATTGCAAGACTTCTTTTTCTCTGCCGCTGAGTTCATCAAAACCTTTCTCGCGATAAAAAGCATCATCTAACCTTATCAGCCCTTTTCTAATGGCTATTACCACTGCTTCTATTTTATTTGCTGCTTGTAGTTTTTTAAGAATAGGCTTTCTGTGTTTTAACCCAAATGACTTATATCCTAGAGCAAGCGCCATTTCCTTATCAGAAAGGCCTTGCGCAAGAAGCAAAAGAATTATTCCTTGAAACACTGTCAACCTTGTTTTAAAAATCTCTTCGGTCGCAATCGAAAGGTTCCCGACAGATATCGTCTCAGCTTGACTACTAGCTCTCCCATCTGAATCCACATGCCTGCTAACATCAGGGAGAAATAAAACCTCGGCTACGCTGCAAGAAATGCGGCATAAGAAACCAATGCCCAAAGGAGTCCTGATGTATTTCCATATATAAGAAAGAAGTTGCGTTAGTTCATCTATAGCCTCTTGACATGGATTTAAATAAAGCTCCTCAACCGAAATCGAACTGAGCCCATAGGCCTTTGTAGCGGCATTTTTAAACCGTTTTATGTTATCCAGAACTTTTTGCAATAATGAGCTTATGCACGCTAATTGCAGCGGCGACTCTTTTATCTCTGTTTCTATAAATAATAAACAATCTAATAAACTATTTAAAAGTTCCTTTGTTTCCCATAGGGTTTTCTTTTTTAATGTCCTCCTTCCGCGCCCGGATCCATTCTCATCCACGAATTCAAATAAGGCATTGATTTTTATTCTTGCGATTGAAAAAGCAGTAATGATCTTGGTAAAATGAGGCCCCGCGCTCCCAGGAATTCCCGAAATATCATATGCTTTTACCCAACCAGGCGCAGGAGACCTTAAAAACTCCTCTGTTGCGTCGATCCATTTTCTATAGTAATCAAAAGCAGCATCCTTCACCAGGTCTATAGAGCGTGACGATAGAGGAAAATCTTTTTCTGTCAATACATTGCCTCTTTTAAAGTATCTTATGCGGATCGCATCTTCGCCCCAATATAAATCAACCACCTTCTCCGAAGTAGGCAGCCAGACTAAGACAGCATATTTTGTCACCCCGCCTATAAATAAACGACGCAGAGCCAAACCTTCCCTTAAAATAACCTGGGCAGATCTGGCTTCTGAATCTTTCACCGTAGCCTTTGTGCTCAAGAAACGAATTTTAGCCCCATTAATCCATATGCTTCTATGTGTTTCGCCGATAAAAGTCTCTTCCAAAACTGCAGGATATGCCCTATCTAAATCCATATCAAGAATCAGGCCAACAAGATAATCTTGCAGTTTCATGCTATATTTATACACAGGCACCTCTTCCTTAATACCAATAATGCCCATATCGCGGCCATCTACGATAACATGCCTTTTCCCATTTTTAAAAGGGAACTCTAGACTACAAACCAGCTCGCAAACATCTTCCTTATACGCAACAATCTCAGCCGATACTAGCTGCTTTGCTCCTGCCTTTTTATATACAAGTTTCCAAATTACCTTAAACCTTTCCATTCCCGGAAGAGAAAGCATATTGGAAGGCGCGACCCTTAAACACAAGCCCTCTAAGCCCGCACGTCCTCTTGCATCAAGGTCAGCTTCCTGATAGCCGATTAACCCCTCTTCCAAAAGCGATGGCACGCTTGCGATAGCCGGAGCAAATGCCATTGAAGCCAAAAATGGAACTACATTTCCTCTTATAGCCTCCCAGAATACAATACACCCATAGACTAACAAAGACGTCATGAGTAAGAAAAGCACAAGAAATAGCCAGCCTCTATACTTAAGCTTGCTAATATAGGCCTTATAGGCCTTGCCTTCTGGTGTTTTATGCGCTCCTAAAAATAAAATAGCTATAAATTCCGGGTATAGCCTGCCCAATAACGACAATAAACCAAGCATGCTAAACCAGGCCACAGCTATTCCAGCTACCCCCCATGCTGCCTGAAGCGCCAGGGTATATGGTAAAATAAATATTGATATTAAAAACGTAAGGAAATAGCTTCCAACCCCCCAATATAAAACAGCAAATGCAAAATGTTCCAATCTCCCATGCCTAAACATACGAATTCCAAACGATATAATATAAAAAATTAAAATTGCAAGCAAAATCATAGTAAACCAAATTCCCGGTTTGTCAAAAAGCGCGATCAATTTATCTATATCCGGATCCGGCGGGCCGTTTTCCCATAGAGAATAACGCAGGATTTCCTGGATGCTGGAGAATGAAACCCACAATGCCGCCAGAGAAAAATTTAAATTCGAACCTGATGAGTCTTGCTTGCCAATGCGGTCGTCAACTGACGTAGTCAGTATTTCCAAACATTCATCTTTAAGCATAAGTTTGGTTAAAGATGGTATTATTTTCTCAAAATCGCTTATAATGCGATTTGCCGTATCTACCTGTTCATCTGTAGCTACTCTCTCTCCATCAAACTCCCAATGCTCTACTCCCCATGACCAATATCTTAAGAATACCCAGAAGTATATAATGACAAAAATCGGCTGGATAGCAACACTGGGTTCATAGTCTGAAAATATAGGTATCCATATACCGTTAAAATGTGATTTCAATCTAAAATAATCTAAAGAACAAAAACTGCTTATTGTGCTGTGACTTCTGCTCCCACCCCTAACCCATTGCTCAAGAAGCCAATCAGCCCCGTCTTCCTGCGCTTCGACTGACAGATACACTCGTATTGGCTCATCCTTCCTATTTCTAAACTCTAACCCACATGCCATATCTTTTTCTGCTTCTCTACTAAGATAGTTTTCGATTTGCTTTAAAGCTACATCGGAATCGCCAACAATACCAAGCTTTTCCTTTAGTGCGCGCATCAGACCTCTTGCAACTATGGGTTCATATGAGTAAAAGAAAAGTTTTGCTACATGCGCCATGAACTCTGATTCTAAAGTTTCCTCAAAAATATCAAAAGGATAAATTTGTAAACCTATCTCATCAAATACACGCGTCAATATGCCATTCTTGACTTCAGCAAAGCCTCTTTCGATCCTTATTTCTTTTCTACCCTGCCATAGTATTTGACCGGCTAAGAAAAAGCCACCATTTGGACCTGTTGCAGCATTCTCAATGACGCCGTCAGGATGTTCCTCTAATACTCGCCCGGGCATTACAAATGGATACGCTTTCACAAACCTGCCTTCTACGCGCCTTGCCAACCCATCCACTATCTCTATCTTCGCGCCTGACCATAAAGCATTCCTAGAATCAGGACCATTATGATAAAGATGAGTGCCAACTGCGCCATATATATCGGTACACCTATAATCCTCGAATACTATAATGCCATTATTTACTTTTATATTATGGGCCCACGCCAGGGCGCCTACGCCCCCTCTTCCAGTTTTAACCTCATTATTCGAATCTGAAGAGATCCCTGTTATCACGCAATAGCCTTTTTTGCCATACCTATCGAGAAAATCTCCTGGTACCATGCCTGGAAAGGCATTTATAAAAGTACCCTCTACCAGCTTCCCATCCTCTATTACCGCATCCACAAATAGCGCATTTTTTCCTTCTGGGCCAATATCGCGGATCAATTCTCCTGTTGCATTATAGACCTTTGTTACACGCCCTTCTTTATCATCTGAGTTTACCTTTTCTACTCGCAGCATTAGTCCTTCCTCATTCTCATGTCCTTTCCACTTATCCCACCATGGCTTTACTAAATAAAGGCCTCCTCTATTATTCAACTTTGCATCGAGCACCACACAATCAGGGTAACGTTCAAATAAATCTCCTGGCACACGAGGAGGAAACGTCCCTACAAAAGTACCTCCGACTAACTGACCGTCTACTATAGTGCCTCCATCATATATAGCATTTATTCCTTCACCTCTGCGATAACTGCGGATATCTCCTTCGTCTCCTTCTAGCATTACCATCGATATAAACATTAAACAAAATTCCTGACTAGGCAACAATCCTTGCGTCATTGTGAGTGCCGTAAAAATAATGCCCAAGAGCAAGGTGAGATTATTTTGGTCGAATTCAGGAGGTTTATTAAATAACGCCATGATTACTATGGCGACAGAGGCTATTAGCAGAAATACATCTGCCAGGTTCGCCACATCAAAACCTAGAATAACTATCCAATTTACAACATAGCCTGTAGTTAATTTTTCTGTAATGTTACCCAAAGTGCCTCCTGCTAAGATACCGAGCATAGCTAGCATAAAAGGCCAGGCTTTTGTATTTTTCCAGTGCAAGAGAAACCATAGGATAAGAGAGAACATTAGAGTAGTTAGAATAATAGTAAAAAATACATTCTCATTATCTTTTATAACTTGTATATGCGTAAGCTGAATAACTTGTCCAAATAATGGTGTCTTAAGAAGGCTTTTAATGATATCTACATAAGAAAGCCCCTGCTCTGATAGCACATCAAGCTGTGCAGCCGTAAGTGCAACGGGAATATTCAACTTAACCCACAGCTTAGTGCCAATATCTATCGCAAAGGCAAGGCATGCTGCAATAAACGCCATCAACCTGCGTCTATGCTGTTTAAGCCATGACCATAGAAATGGAAAGATAATAATAGGAGCTTGAGAAGCAAACCTTACGCTGGACCTGAACATCGCGATAGGGTTAAAATTTATACGTGAACTATGCAAGAAAACTATTTCTCCTCCCACAGATTGATATAATATAAAACATCCTTTAAAGAATAAGGAAAACATGAGACTCAAAATCCCGCACCAAAAAATAAACTTCCATTGAAGCCCAGTATTTTCCATTCCTGATATATCCAAAGAATATGCCTGTCTGTCCAGTGCATCTGTAAACTGTGCCAGCATTCTAGAGCACTCTGAATATGACGCAGCCATACCAAACCAGCCCAATACAATTATGTAGATACCCTGCGCTGCCTGAATAGCTAAATTTTGCGGCAATATAAGGCTCGATACAAAATATACCGCTAAATAACTCAAAGCGCTTTCTAATAAAGTCACGATCAAGAATCGCCGGAGTGACCAGCCTTGCTTTGCCCCGCGAATCCCAGAGAATACAATATAAGTAATTAAAGTTGCAAGTAAACCCATAGTAAACCAAACTTCTATGTTGTCAAAAAGTCTGAATTCATGCGCAACCGACAAACATTTTTCTAAGCTCCCACTTTGACATTGTTGAAGCGCAAGCTTAATGTTATCAGATAAAAGCGCAACTGGTGCAAGAAATAGGCCATATAATGGAGCTTTCTCTTGTTTTCTTGCTGAAGCACACGAAAAAATTGGTCTGTCAAAGTATAATAAATACACCAGAAAAACAAAAAACCCTACTATTTCCCCGGATATCATGCCGATGAAATCCAAAGGATCTTTTACCCTGCCAGCTATCCCTCCTAGAAAGTCTTTTGACCTATAGAATTCTAACCATAAGAAAATAAAAATAAACACAACAAACAAACCTGCTAATTTTATAACAAGCTGTAATAGCGGCCTGTTATTTTGTGAAGGCCTGTCAAAAAACAAATAACCCATTATAAAAACAATTCCAGTCAGGCCAATAGAAATCCCATAATGACTCAGCCAGCCATATATTGGGTAATAATTAACGATCAATTTTAGCTCTTCTGAACCCTGGTGTCGGATAAAATTACCTATAAAGCCAATTGCCAACGATATACAGAGGGCTATGGATAAATAAAATATGACACGCTTTTCTTCTGCATAGTTACTCTTTTGATAAAGCTTTCCGCGGATATAGATAACGAATCCTATGAACATTGCTAATCCTAACAACATCCAACCAACCGGAATCAACCCAGGATCACCGAATCTAGACTGCCAGAAGGCAAGACATGCAAAACCAGCTATAAGAAGCGCATCGACTATGCCGACTATGATCGTTACAATGCGGGATTTTTTTGAGAGGTGCAATAAGAGGAAACCAATGCCTACTACTGCGACTATTAAGAAGAAGAATCCAAGTAAAAGCGCCCAATCAGGCGGGCCATGTTGCCAGATAGAGTGATAGAAGATTTTGTGGATGCTGAATATGTCATTGCGAGTAAAGTGACGCAATCCCGTTGAGATTGCTTCGTCGCCCATAGCTCCTTGCAATGACATGCTTGTATCAACAATAGGTGCAGAGATAATAAGCAAGCCTTTGCCAGAAAAGCCACTAGGTTTGCCTGCATCCAAGGAATATACCGACATAATCCAGCACGCAAAGGCAACAAATACACCTCCGAGCATTGCTACTACATCCAATACATCATTACTAAATACACCTTTTAGAAAAGGACCTACATCATATAGCTCATTAAGGGTGAATAAATAAATTACTCCCACAACACCTAAGCAACGCACTAACCACACAGCCCAATTATATAGTTTCAACTTCAACAAAAATCTACACAATACTTCAATAATTATAAAAAATAATATGGCGATAAAAATCGCTGAACCAAAATTAGGAAACCAACCGTATATGGGTTTATAATGATCGATAATACCGATACAACCTAAGCCTTGAATCACGTCGCCTGCTAAGGTAATTATTAATCCTAGCATAATACCAAAAAGACTAAGCGTAATAGCATTGGCCATAATATATTTTTTATTTTTATACGAATCCTTGATAAACTCGTCGACGTAGACTATAAATTTAAACGATAAGGCCACACAAATTACGCCCATCGTTCCAACAAGAAAAAGTCCTGCATCAACTTTTATGCCTTGTACAAATATAAACGCGAACCCAATAACTAAAAGAGCTACGTTTGTTATCCCGACTATCTTGGCCAAAGGGCTAAAGGTCTTCATAATAACGGGTAATTTTTCTTTGTCTCTTGATAGCACTTCATTAGAAATCCATAATGCCGTCATAAAAAATAAAAGCATCAGGCCAAAATATATAAAAGTAGCTGTGTCCCTCTCCGCACAGCTAGAAACCAAAGCCACATTATCTGTATCCAAATAAAACAAGCTTCCGGTGATCCATCCTGGCTGCGTCGCCATTGCAAACATCTTAAAGATTTCTGAAAATCCATATATCGAACCATACAAAAGCGTACCAGTCAGAATAGTCAAGCCAATAAAGATAGAGATCAATGCAAAAGACCGCCAGTGCAAAGATATCCAGGCTGGGACTTTAGAGTTATACTGGTCATAATCACTTCCAAATTCACCTTTTAAATAGTTTTCTTCTTTCGCTCCTTCTTTTTTAAATAACGAGCTTGCTTCAAGCATTCCGCATAACCCTGATATTAATGCTATTGTCCAGGCAAGAATCTTGTTAGCATCTATCAGATAGAATGCCCCTGCGGAAATAGATACTATATAGACAGAAAAGATTATAATGTAACTAATATATTTAGGATTTCTAGTCCATCTATAAGGACCTTTGGTGGCAAGTTTATTAGAGTAAATTTTATAATCAGTAAAGACAAAATGTTTATCTATATGCAGGCATGCCCAGTTGAGTAATATATAGCTAGTAATCAAAACGGCTGCTGGCAAAAGTAAAATAGGGTCAATAAAACCTACTGCAAAGGCAAAGGCTATGGAGATAATCAACTGCCTCTGTTCGCACTTCAGATGCCGCCATAGCCGCATCAGTGCGTAAATAGAAAGAACTAAAAGTACAGCGATCAGTTTTGTGTTCGCCTCTGGCGGCGCCTGAGGCTGGACAAAGTTCCGCAAATTTTCAACGGATGGAGACACTTTGCCAAATAGACTCGTAATTGGTATAAGCATAAGCACATCGTCCCAGACATCATCATCTGGATTCCGGCTATTATGTCCTCCGCTTGTCTCTAATTTTTTCAGGTACGCAAATGCGCTGCGCATCTGTTTTGGGGTAAATTTTATTGTGACATCTAGATCTAATCCCCATACAGTCCGTCCCCTGCTCCAATCTTCTAAGTCGCGAAGTTCCCCATGAAGCTCTTTTCTTCGTAGTTCTGATATATATTTAACAGCCTCTCTTATATCAGGAGAAAATATATTACGAAACATAGCAAGGCCCACAATAAAGAAAATAACGGGCCATAGATTTAAATTTGGCAGCCTTGTACCGTTTTGGAATCCGTGCGCAACCTGTCCCAAGCCCCCAACCGAAGCGAGCAAGGAAACGCCTAACATGAAGCCTGAATTATTCTGGCCGGATTTGTGATATTGAATCAAAAGCCTGATCAAAGGAATGCTTAATAAAATAACGCTCAAAAGAAATATATCTGCCATATTTGTAGGATAAGGATCATTAATGATAGACCACAGCCACCAGTCTGTGACTGAGCCCTGAACGACAATTTCCGTTATATTGCCAAGAGCACCACCTATAGCTAATCCACCTATGATATGCCAAAACGCCTTATTTGTTATTTTTAAACTTATCCATATAGCTAAGATGCCGATCAACAAACCTCCGAATGCAGTAGAGATTTCTGAATTAGTTGCAACATGCAGATAATGCGTAACTTGAATAGCGCCTTCAAGCAGTGATGTCTTTGGAAGGTTTTGTATAATATCTACCCTTGAAAGTCCGCTACTTACTAATTCATCTACCTGAATAGACGTCAATGCAACAGGAATATTCAGCTTCACCCACAGCTTAGTGCCTATATCTATTGCAAAGGCAAGGCATACTGAAATAAACATTATTAGCTTATGGTTTGGTTTTTTCAGTCGCGGCAATAGACGGACAAGGAGGAGTGCAAGAACTATCAAGGAAATAACAAAAAGAATAGTGACTGTCGTTATATGTAAGTCTAGAGGCGGTGCGTTAGGCTCGACAAATGCAATGACAGATGGAGATACCTTCAGGCCGGGTAAAGGCGCTCCATAATAAGGGGTCGTGGTCATTTTCAGGATACCCTCATAAGGCATAGATTCGTATTGTTCCATAAGGGAAAAAACTTCTTTTCTGAAGAGAGTGGAAAAATGATTCCTATAGAAACAAAAGCTCATGAAAGCGATGCTTAAAACCATGATGAGTATATACTGCCACCCTGCCTTTTTAAGTTTCTGGGCAAAAAGCTTCAAAGAGGAAAATACCTTTCGTAGAGTGTTTTCACGGGAATAAAATGTCTCTGATTCCAATACTACGAGTAAATCTCTTTCTTTCATCCAATTAAAAATAGCATCGACCATTTCTTCGCCCTGACCGTACTCCCAACTAATATTACATACTTCTATTATTGCTTTAAGAGTACGATAGAGCTTGCTCTCCGTAATATTGTTTAACTTACAACGTATATAAGCCCAACTAAACTCCTGGTCAAAATAAGATGATGCTATGATCTTCAATGTTTCTATCTCTATCGGCAGCAATCCCTCTAACAGCTCATGAGGGTAAAGTGATATCTCTAAATCCGGATCCGAAATGTATGTACTAGCAGCCTTTAATATTATAAAACGTCTTTTTATCTCCTCTCTCTTCCCGCCGCCTTGATAAGCAGGTATCTCATGTCCCAGATTTTTAAGGATATTCACGATCTCAGGAATATAATAAGTTCTTAACCCCGCCAACATTTTATCCACATCTTCGGTTACATCTTCCCCTCGTGATTTTCTCCAGTCGATAAAAACTTGCGCAACTTCTTTTCTGTCTATAAACTTTCCTAATTGCCGTAACAAGAATATCAGCTTCTCACTAAATACTTCCGGCAATACTTCCGGTAATACTTCCGGCTCCTCAGGCTCTCTAATCTCAGAATATGCTATGAAGCTTGCAGGATCCAATGATAAAGGAATTTTTTGCCCATTTTTTATTGTAACTAAACCTCGCGCTATAATGACCAGTTGTTGATATTGCTCTCTGGGCCTGGGATATTCTTTTGCTTTTGAAAAATGAGGATTTCTAAGCAAACGCTCGATTATCAGTTCTATTTTTCTATTCGAGATTTTTCCAATGCAAGTGCTGTTAGAGCCGTCCAGTGCATTTATAATCTGATGAAATTCAAGGATCCCACTCGCCATGACTTTTAAAACATCCAATTGTTTAAAATCTATATTATGTTCCATCATTATTCTTAACTGAGGCGATATCTCCAGATATGGCATATAAAGCATTCTGACGATCTCCAATATAGCAAGGCGCATATCAAGGCCGCGGCGGCTATCTCTAAGTCTGAAGATCTCGCCTTCCATCTGTCCTGATTCCTTTAGTTGTTCTAGCAAAGATCCTTTTAATTGGCTAATAGAATTTCTAATGGCACTTATTGTGCTAATAATTAAGAGGCGATCGATTTCTTCTGGTTTTTGTACTCTTATGCCATCTGACCTCTGCTGCCATCGAATATATGAAATTGCAATTTCTGCTAAATTCTTTTGTTCTGCAAATTCTCTAATTAGAAATATCAGGCTATCTGAAAAAGGAATGCTTTCGCGCTCTAGCAGCATAGCAGAGTCTACGCCTTCTATCTTTCCGGCTTCTATAGCTGCTAGAACAGTTTCTTTGTGCACTCTACGAACTTCTGATGCCTCTAACGACCGCGGAGGAGGCACTTCCATCTTACGCCTTGCAGAATTATAGCAAACACGTACATTATTTTCACTTGTGCCCAATTTATGGGCAATCTCCTTAGGCGACAATGCTTTAGCCAAAAGCTCTAATACTTCTTTTTCCCTAGGAGTCAGCCAATGAGTTTCTTTGCTTCTAGTATACTTAAAGAAAAAACCAAAACCTGATTTAAAAACGCGAATTCCAAATAATATAATAGAAAAAATTAAAATTGCAAGCAAACCCATAGTAAACCAAACTTCCGCGTTGTCAAAAAGTGCGAATTTAAAACTGCCTGATAATGCTGCAACCGGCGTAAGGACTAAACCATTTATATAACCTCTTCCATTATTGCTTCGTCTTGAGCTTCTGCTCTTCTCTTTTTCTGAAAGAGCCGAAAAGCCTTCTTTTTTCAGACGTGGCAAATATGCCAGAATATCAAAGAGAGCTATCATCTGTCCACACACCATGCCAATAAAATCTAACGGATCCCTGATTGTTCCGAAAAACTGTGTCAGAAAATCCTCTGGCCTAAGAAATTCTACCCAGTAGAAAAACGCCATAAACCCAAAGAATAAAGTGATGAATCCTAAGGAAGCTAACCATGGCAAACGCCAGCGTAGCGAAAGGCTACGTAAAACTAAATATCCTATCAAAAAAGAAGGACCAGTCCTGGCAATAGCAAGTCCATAGTGATTCAGCCAACCATATATTGGATAATAATGGATGATCGACCTTTCTTTACCCAAAACTTGTATAAAATCACCAAGATGGCCGATTGCAAATCCTAGAAAAAGGCATATAAACGAATAATATAAAACAGACATATTGTTGCTGAATTTATTCACTGTGTATCTAGCTGTCTTTGCGTATATATAAGTAGTAAATCCAGCACCTGATGCTGTGCCTGCCAATATCCATGCAATCTGTTCTAATCCTGGGTTGCCGAGTTGTACCTGCCAAAAAGCAAGGCCAGCAAAACCAGCTATAAGAAGCGCATCGACTATGCCGACTATGATCGTTACAAGGCGGGATTTCTTTGAGAGGTGTAACAAAAGAAGGCCAAGGCCTACTACTGCGGCTATTAAGAAGAAGAATCCGAGTAATATGACTATATCCGGCGGGCCATGCTGCCATAGAGAATAACGCAATATCTTCTGGATGCTGGATATGTCATTGCGAGCAATGACAGGCTGGGATAAGAAACCTGTAGCTGGAGCAAGAAAGAGAGGCGCGACATTGGAAAACATATTCTTATTTCTTTCTTTTTTAAATCTCCTTCTATCTCGACGCAGAGATATTTCTAAAAATATTCTGTAACCGATGATTACAGGTATGAACAAAAACAATATGTCGAATATGTTAAAGAAAAAATACGGCGTGCCGCCGTTGTTCATGTATACAAAATAAACAAATTGTGCAAATATCTGGCCGGAGGGCAAAAATACCATAACCTGACTATAGATAATGCCTATTGCGAACGGCAGTGCTATTTTATAGAGCATGAATAGTCTATTTATCCTTCGATCTCTTTCGATTGTATCTTTATATATATGCATTTTAGTGACTTTTACTATAATATATAATGCGATGCAAAATTTTAATGGCATAAAATCATTTTTGTTATAGAAATGAACTAAATGCAGGCCTTTTATATTTAACGGAAACGGAATAGATCCACTCATAAAATACCGGTCTATGCCTATAAGAACAAGCGTCATAATAACGATCTTTGCAAGGGTCAGCATAGATGATCTATTGGTTATATAATCCTTTATTTTTTCCCAAGATGTGGATCTACTAAATGCACTTTCAGCTTCAGCAAGGATTGAAGGATCAAGGCGCCTGGTCCCGGGCACAGGCCATTCGTATTTCTGATGATAGATCAACCTGTCATTTCCATCGCGTCTCTCTATCACTAAACATCCTGGCTCGCCACGCACGTCGATTCTATTTCCTCTCGCAGTTACTAAAGTAACTCCATCGACTATGCTGCCTATTACTCTCTTTTCTGCTACTTCCAGGCCTTCGGCATTTATTGTCTGGTTTGCGCCTATGAATAGATCCTTTTCCATGCTAACAATTTCTTCTTTCGGGAGAATTTCTATAAATAAATCGTAAAAACGCGGCCTTAATAAAAATCCTTCTCTTGAGCGCTCAGTAGCGATATCAAAGATCTTTATGCGGCTATTCTTGCCTTCGGGTATATAGATCGGGGCTTCGCAAGTCTCAAACCTTGCTCTATTATCATATTTCATCCTGTATTGAGCTGTCATTTGTAATTCCTCTGCTTCAGCATGATTTTTCATTCTGCTATAACGATCGAGTCGCACGATCAAAAACTCTTGTTTTTCTGACTCAAAAACTACTGTACCGAATCCCTCCGGTAAAACGCAATAACCTAACGGAATATTCCCTGAATTATTCGGTAACCTGGGTTTCCATCCAGGCATAATAAGCTTTAAGATCCTCCGCGCCTCTAAAGCGGCCTGAAAAGTTTCCTCTCTCGTAAGTGCAGCTTTAAGCCTATTCCTTACTTCATCAATTGCCTCCCGGTCATTACCTAGCCATTTGCTTGCTGCATAAAGGATATCCCGGTCAAGCGCGCCTATTAATTTAAATGAAACATTGCTATCAAAAGTATACGCTATTAGATCTTGAAGAGCCGGGCTGTCTAACAATAGCTCCACTGCTGAGATTTCTCCTGGCTCATTTGCTGGATGCCACTCGTCGCCTATATAATAACCATCTGGCTTGCCCTCAATAACCAGGCTTTGTCCGTTGGAATAAAGCGTAACGTTAATAATGCCGCGGCCTATACGCACTCGCTCGCCTATCGCAAAAGGAAGCCCATTGCGCGCCAATCTCCATCCATTACCAAAAGATAAGCTCTTAGGAGTCTCATATAAATGTACCTCTTTATCAGCAAAGAATTCACTAAGAACAGGGAAATCACCTGAGCAGGCCATTTTGAACAAAGGAATGCATCTGGTCCCGGCGTTAGGATGCAATATCCCATCTGTCATGTGGGCAAAACCTTGCTCTGTAAAAGTCAATTCATAAGACTGCTGCGTATCTGTACGGTAAAAGATTAAATCCCTGCCTGTCCAGCTTTTGAATATGCGTATATGATACCTATGGTAACTGCCTAAATAAATATCTGCATCTTTTAAGGTAATTTCCCCTGAAGAATGGTAACTTTGCTCGATCCACCAATCAGCCAAAGGAGTATCTACCGCCCAAGAAACCGGCTTTAACCTGTCCTCTGATTCATATCCTGACAAATTATAGCCAACCGAAAAAACGCCTGCCTCTATTGACCAGCGGTTTATCATTAATATATCAACATTCTTCCTGCCACTGTTAATTATAATAATATCCAGCATATTAGGCGTAACTGCTATATTTACATTTGTTATGTCACTAGGTGTCCTTAGGCTTACAGATCTACCGCCCAAAGAGGTATCCAAGTTAATATCTTTCCCTCTTTCTAACCTTAAGATATAAGGACCTTTGTTTCCTCTCAAGTTTTTATCCGTAACCTCCAGTTCATTTAAAATCGATTGGCTCATTACATCTTCATCGAAACAACCATCTTCGATTATCAGAGAGGCAATCCCGCCCGTGTCTCTATCAAGGATGATTATAAGTTCTTTGTTATTCTGCCTTCCTCTAAGAATCTGAAGATTACGGCCCTCTAAGCATATTTTTCTGTCAGGTTGCTCCCAGATAATCTCTTCACCTAAAAGCTGATGGGCTAATATGGGATATTCCGCCTCCACACTAGTTGCTAGACATGCATTCGAGGCCATCAGGAGCTCAGGCGTCTCTTCAATGGCGCGACTAAAATCTATAGCAAACGGGATATACTGAGAATAAGCAAGGCTTGCTTCTAATAAACGCTCTATGATTTCCTCGCTCGCATATGTAGCTGTCATATCCATAGCGATATGATCCGTCCAGCCAGCCATCATCAAAAGTTTCATGCGTCTGGCCAAAGCATATACTATTTCTTTTAATCGATCCTCACTTACTACAAGCCCTCGAAGCGCATTAGGTAGGCATCTTGAAACAGCCATATGCAACCGATCATCTTCTATCAAATCCCTGCCATCGCCGTTCCAGAATGCAAGCACCAGCTGGAATTTATCGCGCACTGCTTTTATCTCTTCTAAAGATATTTTGTCTCTATTTCTAGCGTGTATTCTTCTATCTATTGCTTCTACATCGCTTCTTCTATGATCCTCACCTAACATATAAATAAATATTCTCATTTCATGTGGAGTCAAAAGCTCTTCGAGACATTGTACGAATAGTTCGCCATCTTGTTTAGCAATAAGAATTTCTTCTGTGGGTCGATGACGAGGCGCGCCAAGCCATTCATGCGAATCTCCATCGCTCTCGTATACAGAAGGCGCATCAAGAGAAAAATACTGCCCCAGACTTATCACAGCTAGGGCCTGTTTCCAATCTTCTGCCTGCAACGTAAGGCTTTCCAGTTCTTGTAGTATTTCTTCATAAGCAGCATCAGGGCCTAATCTAAAAATAGCGTCTCTTAATATACCTAATACATGTCTGCCTCTTTCCCTGAAAGGGCAACGTTGAGGCTCGATAAACATACCTTCTCGGAACAAAACATAACCCACGATCGGCAATAAGCCGCCTTCTCTCCCTGCCAATATCTGCACGCCTCTTATCCCCCCGGAAAATTCTATAGGTTCTATTATTACTTCGTTACCAGCCAATTCAGTACTCACATGAACTTTTATAGCTCTGCCGTTTATCTTATATAGGTATATCGTTCCATCCGCGCCAACCCTTTTGGTTTTTCTGGTAGGGGCTTTATCGCCATTGATCTGAAACAGCACAAATTCAGACTGCCATTTGCTTTTTACCTGGATATTAAGGCCTTTATGTTCAATATAAGTTACGAAAGGTGTATTTCTATGCTCTTCTCTTTCATAAATACGAACGCTTTGTCTTATCTTATTTGCATCTATTTCCTCATTCATCAGAGTATCTTTATCATAAAAGCAAAAATCCTTGAGAGGAAAAACTGGCTCATCATGCTCATCTACTACCCAGTAACGCAAGAAATGCTGCATTTTACCTCCGACTCGCAGGACAAATGGCTCTTCATATGCCCTTTCAAGCCCATTATGTACGTGGAGATTAAGACGTCTGCCTTTAAAACCAGGCAACTCTCTTTCACCTGCAATTAAATCTACAGGCTGACTTTTCGGCATGGCCTTTCCTGTTAAGAACCAATATATCAATTGATAATCTCTCATTGCCAATGGCCCTTTGAGCCCATCAGCCACAAATGGAATCTTTTCATTCCTCATATTAAATCGCCTGCGGCTCGCTCTCGCTTCTCCAGCAGTTAAAAACCTATCATTAGAATAAAGGACATAGCTGACAAAAGGAAATTCAGTCTCTGTGCCTTCTTCTCTGACCCAGTATATTACCCCTCGCTCGCCGTTTCCAAAGTCTGCTGCCTGACGATATGTATCTGGTAAAGACGGGTGGATAGGACACTGCACGCGAGTTCCGCTTAAAGTATATAAATACTCTTCACCGTCTCTATAAAATTTGGTTACTTCCTGTTTTCCAATAGGCCTATCTTCTCCTGTTTCAACAAAATATGATAATTCTGCTATATCCTTTCGGCTGCTACTAAACCGCGGCCTTGCCTCAGCAACTGATTCTCCGGTCCCATCCATCACGATGCATGCGAACCAGGCTGCCTGCAAGGCAAACTGGCTCAAAAAACGCAATGATACATAGTTATAAACTTTCAGTAAAATAATCACAAAAATAATACCTAATATTATACGAATGACGAGATCTCTGGTGGTATTTGCGTGGGCTATCAGTATATCTTCTGCTTCGTAACCTGCTTTTTTAAGTTTATCTGCCGCTCTATCTTTTATCTGCTTCATCTCTATTAAGCCAGATATGCTTTTGACTATAAGACGCACAGCTAAAATTAGAAATATTGCAGAAGCTATAGATATAAGCAGGAAGAATCCGAGCAAGACTACTATATCCGGCGGGCCATTCTGCCAGATAGAGTGATGGAGGAAGTCCTGGATATTAAGCTGAGCAAAGATGTCATTGCGAACAAGCGCATCCTTTGTCATTGCGAAACCAAAAGCAGAAGCAATACCAGCTCTCATCACAGTGCTCTTTGGAAATTCCAAAGCCTGCCTGAGTTCACTAAACTTATCACCTATAGCAACAACTATATGGTCACCTGCTTTGATATGATTCAGACGCCTCTTTAAGCATGCTCTTACTCCGGTCTCTCTTATAAAACCCCAATCTCGTGCTAACTCTTCTAGGGTTCTATCTCTTTTCTGCGCGGCATGCGCTTCTTCTATTGCCCAGTCTAATATTGCCAGTGGCACAGCATGCATCCACTCATCCAAAAGGCCGCAGACTCCTTCAGGAAGTTCGTCAGAATCCTCAAGCGCTTCTCTTTCTTTTATGAATTCTTCTCTTATAAGTTCATACCAGTCCAGCCATTCACAAAATAATACTGTGTCTTCTTTGATTTCAGAAAGCATTTGAACTTTATAGGGATCTTCCATTTGGTCAACCACTCTAAATAAAACCCGCAATATAAGACGCGTTCTTGTATCAACTTCTATGAGTCCCCATTCTACGGCTCGATTCACAGTCCTGAGGCGTTCTACGAGAGCTTTAATGCGATCCAAGCGCTTGGTTATACGAGATAGACCTAAAGCTTCTCTAATATCGTTGTATGCTTGGCTAACAAATTTATGAGAAGAATAAGAAAGCCCCTCAGCTATTTCGTTATTCGTCAATCCTAGAATTATAAAAGTCAATATCTTATCTTGTGCACAAGTAATACGCGGAGTCTCTATAAGTTCTACAAGCGGCGTAGTGTCAACTTTTGGAATACGTTTTAGCTTTATAGCTATATTCACGGCCTTAAGGCGTTCTTCTAGATCGGTAATGTAATCTGGGCGTTCTGTTATACGAGACAGACCTAATCGCTCTCTGGCATCGTTGTAGAATTCACTGACAGTTTTTTCAGAAATACCAAATCTATCTGCAATTTGTTTGCGCGACAGCCCTTTAGCCATTAGGACTAATATATCTATCTGTCTATCAGTTAGGCTGGGCTTTTCTAATACTTCTATAAGATTCATGAGCGGGGTAGGGTCGATTTCTTTAATAGATCCGCACCTCCCGGCTCTGTTAACGGCCCTAAGACGTTCTTTAAGCGTCTTTATAAAACTCCACTCCAGTTTTGCGCGAGGTAACCATAACTTCTTCCTAGCATTGTTGTAATATTTACCGACATTTCTAACGCTCCCTTTGCGAATATCGAGCCTCTCGGCAATCTCTTCCTGCGTAATCGCCCCTTGAGCCATGACAGTTAATACCTGTGTCTCTCGTGGACTAAGTTGAGGTGCCTGCTTTTTCAATAGTGCAACTTCATCCTGCGACTCTTCAAGCTGCTCTCTAAAAATACGGGATATAAAACCTTTTCCGTCTCCGATATCAGGACTTTTTGCCGTACAATAAGGTATGACTCTTTGAAGCATCCCCACAGCAAATTCTAGCTCAATAACTAAGAAATCATTGTAACCGGAAGAAATATTTTTAAACCTCTGGATAAATTCTAAAATACCCATCGTTCTTGTTGTCCCATTAAGCCATTTGTCTACTTCATCTACTAATATCTTCATGGCGCCTCTTCTGTTATATCGTCCACTTCTATGCACACTTAGGATATCTCTCATGCTGAAATACTCATCCGCTATAAATAAATCTAATTTCTTAGCAAGCTCTCCTCTTGATTCATATCTTTTAGAGTTCTCTTTTGTGCTCTTTAATAACTTCACTATCTCAATTAGAATCACTATAGCAAGAAACTCCGGTAAAGGCAGTGATAACTCTGCGGCTGTAAATAATATTTTCAACCTTCTAATAGCTTCTACATATAGAACACGGCTTTTAAGAATCTCCTCGATATTTGAAATGCCTGAATCGATTGGTTCATCTTCTCTAGAATCATCATCCTGTTCAAATTCTGCCAACTGTGCTTCGAGCGTTGCCAGATAATCTTCTGTTCGGACTTGAAGCTTTTCTGAAATACTTAAGGCCTCTTCGACGCTTGAATGTCCATTGCCTTCCTGAAATTGCATGGCCATAGCTTGTTTTCTAAATAGTAGGATATCTGCAACAAATTGCTCTAATACATCTCGGACTTCTTTCACGCGCGCCTCAGCTTCTTCCAGAGAAGAGGAACGACGCAGCTTAGTAACAGGAGTACTTAATATATTATGTGTACTAATACGATCATTGGCCCATCTGATCGACTGCGCTAAATCTATCTTTGTATCCACGACCGCCCCAATCAAAAATACCCCACCCATCAAAGATATATTCGAAAACTCAGAAAACCCATATACTAAACTATACAAAACAGCCAGGAAGTCGAGAATGCTGAGCTGACCAAACACGTCATTGCGAGCGAAGTAATGCAATCCAGTTGAGATTGCTTCGGACTGCGCCCTCGCAATAACAGAGGTATTCATTCCTATTCCTAAAGATCCAAAAAGTCTTAATAAAGGCTTGCTGCGTTTTGCTGGGGTATTTTTGTCTGGCTGGGTGCGTAGGTCTTCTAACGTAATCTTTCTGGCATAAAGATACTCTGGTGGCACTTCTTCGCCTTCTTTGTCCATCCAGGACATTAACCCAAAATCAACCCTACCTTCTTCATTAAGCGGCCATATAGGTATATTCCAGAAAGAAGCTCCTGTTATATCGATTCGATCTTCAAATAATCTATAAGTAACTCGCGGATCATCTTCGTATTTTACAACAGAAAACCATCCTATCTGACTTGCGATATTCCCAATCTCTTTTGAGCCTCTCATACTAAACCGTATTTCGGCAATAGCATTCTCTAGATGGGATTGGTTATTTAGTTCGTGGACGCATACGCTCACGAAGAATACGTGAGGTTCAAGAGGGTGTTTGAAATACTTATGAGCTTGTTCAATATATTGAAGGAAAGGTCTTTGAAAATAAATACTATTCTTTTCCTCGACATAGGTCGCACCAAACGTAATGTGATCATTTTCAATCATCCACAGTTGTGGCGGTTCGCATGCCGCATCCATTCTTTTTTCTAACTGCAAATACCTAAATGCTTCTTCACATGCAGCAATCCACTTCTCATCCTCTAACTTTTGAATCTCTATTCCTTCAGCTCTATAGCGCGCAAGTTGACCGCGGGCTTCTTTTTTCGATATGCCATAATATCCTCCATCTTGTTCATTAGGCATAGGAAGAGGATAAGTGGAACTATGTCTGGGGATTATCTTTAAAGAGGGGAATTGAGGTTTTATTTTGCTCATTTCTTCTGAAATCAAAAAAGTTTGCATGCAGACTGCATGACCTTCAACTGTTACCCTGAAACCTAGTTTCTCAAAGAAATGCTGTGCTATTACATCTTGTAACCAAATATATTTAGCTCCTCTGATCTGCGCTATCCTCATACCTAAACTCATTAAGGTGCTTCCTATGCCTTTATATTTAATCCTGAATTCTAGATCAACCTTTATAGCCTTGCCTCCTAAAATAAGGCGTCCAAACCTATCGATGCTACTGCCAAATTTTTCAGATGCATGCGCAGAATCTCCCTCACACACTGTGAGATGAAAATATCCACATAACTTATCATCAAAAAATACTTCAATTATATACCTCTTTCCAGAATACTCACAATCAGGATCTTGAATTTCAAGCGTAAACCTAAACTCTTCGCCATTCTCAGCAAATATTATTATTTCGCTATTTCTAATAAGTTCCTGCGTTTTTTCAGCATAAAAATCATCCAGCGCTAAATTTTCGTCTTTTATGCCTTTACTAATATGACTTACAAGCTCGTGGTAGAGGATTTCTAATTGTTTTGATTCTGTAAGTGTGAAGAAATAAGGATGGATATAAACGGTTTTCGAGTCAATATTGCAGGCGGCTACATTGCCCTGGGTGAGAGTTAAATCAGTGGTGATCATCAGTCTCCATACCGGCGGAGAGCGAGGAGAGAATTGTCTTAGCAATTCTAAGTTCTGTTTCAGGATTCTATAATGGTCTTTCAGAAATTCTTCAGGCTGCTCTAAATCAAAACCTTTTACTTCTATATCCGTCAGAATTCTCTTTTTGCTGAATCTTTGTTCTGTCTCTTTTTTGGCTTTTTCAGGCACAGGGAGCGGATAGGCGTTGGTGTCATATTGATAATAAAGAATAAGACCCTTTTCCTTTTCAACATGGAAACCATTTTTTGCTAAGCAAATCTGGCTCCTGCTATTATTGCTAGCCAAGTATAATGTAGATTTAGGAATAAGATGTCTAACAGGTATGACATTGGAAAGATTTGTCCCGCCTGTCAATATCCAGACTACAGCCTCCTCTTCGTAATTCTCTAAAGTAATAAGTTCGTAAAGATCTTGGCTGACGTTAACAGGATTTACTCCGCGGGTTGACGAGCCATTTGAAATTATAGATATCTTTTCATCCTTATTATAAAAATCCAGGATCTCCTTACTAAGCAATGTCCTCTTTCCATATATCAGATAGGTCTTTTGTTCATGGATACTGAAAAAATCTCTTATGTCTCCGATATCCAAATCGTGACCAATTGATCTAGGATTTGCTACAATAGTAATAAGAAAATCGCAGCCAACTAACGCTTCAATAAGAAGCATATGTGTTGCCGCCTCCCAACCGCAGTCGTTAACACTTATTAATATGCGTTTTTTCTTGTCTGTTTTCTTCAGATTGCTCAGGATCGCATAAATAAATTCCTCCGAATGTTCTAAGGTTTTACTGAAAAATCTCTTAATGAATTTGGACTCTAATGCCCTATCCAGACCTTCACTTTCGACGATCCGGACAAAACTGGCAAATCTGCTTTTTGAGTCAAGTATTTCTTCACGCTCAAACAGGTTGCCCAGCGCAGCCAGTCTGACAGCACATATCAGACGTCTTGTCCTGTCTTCTATAGCAAAGAGTTGGTCCCTGAAGAAAGAATAGTAAGCCATGTCTGCGTTACCCTTAAACGGATCGCAAAAAACTGCCCTATTATACAGTCGCTTACTATCATTAAGAGGAGATGTTGCAGATGTGGCCTTTTCTATGGCATCATAACCAAAACTCTCCTTTATTAATAATGGCAGTGACCCCGAGCAAATCTCATCAATGCTCCTTTCAACATCTATTTCTTCAACGCCTTCTGCAGTTCTATATTCATGTGATACGACAACTTCTTCTGCCATAGCCCTAGTCAAGTGTAGCTGCTTCTTTAACTCAGAAGAATAATCATCTCCGAATTCTGCGTAATCATCATAATATTCTTTTTCCGAAAGTTCTATGGTTAAAAGAGATCGCATGTGGTTAAGCGAAAGACTTACGACTACGACGTATCCTTCGCGATTAAATATTAGACGAACAGGAAATCTATCTAGCCTTTTACGTTTATATAGATCGGCTGATATCAATTTCTCCGCATCAAAGGAATCCGGCTCTATGATGCTGACCTCCTTCCCTACATGGCATGCATTTAAATCAGAATGCAGCATTGTTACATCAGGTTCCAGTATGGTGGATCTCAAACGCGCCCCTAATCCCACTACGCACCTGTCGCCTATACGACTCCCTTTTTCTATCATGGCTCCGGGAAGAAAAACAACCCCTTTTCCAAAATCATCAATATCTATAGAGGTATCTATATAGGTCAACCAGGGCGCTATAACTATCGCCTCTTTTCTTTCTCTTAATTCACTTAAATACGCCATGTTTGTTGATAAAGGTGCAATACTCTCCTTAACCGGCATTTCAGCATATTCTTCAAATCTTAAGCCGCGCGATAAGACACCTTTCCTGTTTATTAATTTATCCACGACTTCACCCCTGCCCAAGGCAATGTTTATTAACATAGAATTTGTTATAATGCTTTTATCTCCTACCTGGCTGTTATATACTATGGAATTGGGCCCGATATGAACATCATTTCCAATTCGTAAATCCTTGCCGCCAAGAATAACAAACCACTTATCTTCAGCGCCAAGCGGTTTCATATGATCTAACTGTTTATCATTGGGTCCTATAACAACTCTCTTGCCAAACATGCTTTCTACAGCCTCCTTAGCCAGTTCACGCATTTGATATCTGTCTTCTATTTCTTCAGGAATGAATGAGTATGGGTCAATTAATATATTTGCAGAGACTATTATACTTAAGCCGCGCCTGAACATCGCATCCCGTATAGCAATAACCCTTGAATCATTAGAGTGCAGCGGCTTTAAATTCCTAGATAATTCCAGCAGTTCAATCTCTCCTTTTTTATGCTCACTGATGCTTGCCTCTGGTTTATATAGCACTAGCCGAGAATAGTCTGAATAGCAGGAAAAGGTCGTCCCGAGCCTTCGGGGATTCTTAAGCATGAGCACGTGATAAAAAGGTTTTTTCCATCTGACCGACCATAAGCTTTCCAGGTTTCCCTGGCCCAAAGGAATGACCATTATTGAGTCTCTTATTGCTCTCTTGCATTCTTCGGTTAACTGCATAAGGGCTGTCCCATATAAATGCGAGCCGCTGGAGATAGCACTGCATCTCTCTCGGATATTACCGTAAAGCCTGGAGTATTCCTGCGCCAATTTCATAAGTCCCTCCAGGGCTTCTTGTTTTTCTATCGTTAATGAATCCAATGTCCTTGTAAGTAGCCGTAGCGCCTCTACATCTGTCTCTCCGGACGATAGACAGGACAAAAGGTCATCCAATTCATCTCTGGTAGAATCGTTTATAACATGGTTGTCTCTACCAACCATAGTCACATTAAAACCCTGCCTTAAGAAAAACTCGATCAGAAGCAACTCCAATATATCTTCGCCTGCATTATCATGAAAAAGCGTAAACCTTGGACGGTCTTGGTGCGAAAATCTACGCCCCTTTCTAATCCTTATGTCATCTAAAAGCCACTTAGCCCTGACTACATCAGCCAGCATATATTCCATACCTGTAGGGCTATTTGGTTCTTTTATCTCATCTGGAAAACTTAAGCCCTTTTTAAACACAGAGATTATGCCTTCTATTAATAGCTCCGCTCCGGAATCAGGGTTATTAACCATAGCCTCCTGATACTGACTGTCCCCAAAGTCCATCATGTTGCCTGCAATGGCCAACAAACACAGCGTCTCTAACTCTGAATGCAATATAAATAAATCCCTGACAAGGTCTTCTATCTTTTTTTTCTCTCTTCTTAAAATCCGAAAAAAAGCGAACTTCCTTCCATTTTGTTCATCTATTAATTTAGTAACGATCGGGGCCATTCTTTCTAATAATGCGATGACTTTCTTCATTGCCTCGCTTTCTTCCTTGATCTTTTCTATTTCTTCCTCAGATAAAGTCACATATATGGAATAAAATTCAGCTGCATCTTCTGCCAGTCTTTTCTTTTCTACTATTAAACCTTTAAGCTCTATAAACTTACCCTCTTCTTCTTGCGACATCCTGGCTCTATAAATTTCTTCTATGATATCCCTGATTTTACATATGATAATCAGAGCATTTTCTCTAGCGCTATCTTTATCTTCCCTGTACATATCTTCTGGAAAATTCTCAGCAACAGTCTTCTGTAAAGCCAGATATAAATTTTGAATCGGCTTGCCAATATAATAAGGATCACAAGCAGGCAAATAATGGTCTACCATGAAACTAATTACTGGTACCCAGAAATCTCCTCTATATATTTTATCGCGATAAAAAGGGAGCAAAACCTTTTGAACTACCCCGTAAAACACGGTTTTTAAACCCATAGCAATATCATAGTAAGATAAGTCTAGCTCCTTAAACCTATCTTTCGCGCTCCTGAATTGCATAAAAAACCGATGGAAATGGTCATAGAATAAAGAAGCCTGCGAATCTAGATCAAATAATGGCAGGTTTAATATCTTCATCATATCCTGCAGGTTCTCATAAATAAAAGCCATGTTTTCATAAATCGAAAGCAGCTCTTCAGGTTCCCGACTCTTTTTCTCGTTAATCCTTTTTCTATAGTCGAGATAGGTAGGTCCTAGTTCCCCGCTTACATAACTAACGAAATTATTTGCGGCTGGAGAATTAGGAATTACGTCAAAAGAATCTAATATTTTTAAACTCAAAATTTTTAAACCATCTATTTCAAAATCTCCTCTAAATATCGAGGTGTATACCTCTTCAAGCCAATGGAAAAGCTCTGTCTTGCCGCTCAAGAAACTAAAAAGTCTTATATTTAAATCGAGCCTGTCACGCTTTGGCTGCCAGTCCTTTTCTTTTTCTCCAAAAATAGGGCCTGCGGCAGTTAAATAAAAATCCTTTACGAACTCCACCATCACCTTTTCTTCAAAGCTGAGTGCATCATACTGCTTTTTAAGGTAACGTGTTATCATATTACCGAATTGAAAGTTAAACTGATTACTTCTGTCTCCCCATAAATCCTCTGCTGACTGTTCTTCCCCCCATAAAATAAAAGTACCCCATGCATTTTCATCAGCACCAAGAGCCAGGTCTTCAGTTAAAACATCATGCTGTTTTAAATCTTGTCCTGAATCCTGAGGTATACGGTATATCGTGCGGGCTATTAAAGAGATTGCGCTCTTTAGAGGCACGCTTAAGAAAAACCCAACTGTGCGCCAGCCAATCAAGGCAGAGTAAATAGAGACAAGGACTGTGGTAATTCTTACAAGATAAGGGCTTACCTGCGTGTTTGCTACTATCTTGTTCAAGGCCCTGGCCCATTTAAATCCCTGTCCTTTAACAAGAGAACCCACAGCAACTAATATGCTGCCTCCTGTAGAGGTCTCGTCATCCAGCACAAAGAGCCAGGCATTTTTTAGATTGCCTATCCTTAAAGGCTTGTTCTTGCTGATAAAAATCTCATCTTTCTCGATATAAACATCCTTATCAGTTGTCCTGACCTTGGGCAAATATCCTGTATATATAGGAATGCTTTCAGGAGATATGATATATCTCCTGGAGATCATGATTCTTAGAATATTAGCTGCTTCCTTGACATAGTGAAGCGCCCCTTTATCAGGCGCGAGCAGGACCAAAGGATTTTCTCTCAGCGTATCTATGATCTTATTGCTGCGCCTGAGCATTTCCGGCATATCCATGACCTCGCCCTTCTTAGGCAATGATGCCCCGATCTCTTCAGCAAACACCTCAAAGAATAAATATTCAGCCAGCTGCACAAAACCATTGATATTTATCAGGCGTATATTTTTATATCTACTCAAGGACACAAGGCCGCGCTTTTTGCCCTGGCCTAGCCAAACCCAACCGCTCTCACGGCCATAATGCACATTGTTCGCAAAATGAAGGTCTGTCAGCCAATCTAAAAGTAAAAGCATTGCCCCGGCTGAGATCACATCACCTTTTTTATCAGCCCTGTCCTTGCGCGCAAGGCCTTCATAGGTATCTATAAGCGAAATATGATTTACCCCAGCCCTGCGTAATTTGACAAGCGCCAGCAGCAGATAAATGACATTCTGGCTGTTCTCCGTAGAATGTATAATAGCCACATCATCGCCCTTTTGTATATCCAAAGGAAGCGCAATATCATAATGAGCATTGCCATGATCGATGATCTGTATCATGCCATCCCTTGCCTTGAGATTTTCAGCCACTCTCTGGGATTCAGCCTCAAACCTTGGTTGAATGCACAGTATCTTCTCTAGCGGGCCTCTAGGCATACTCTTGCTTCGACTTCTAGAAATAGAAACTTCTTCTGTCCATTCTGTGCCATCGCTGCACATAACTTCATCGCCAGCATATCTCATCAACTCCAACAATATCTCATCGTCTTCCAGGATTTTTCCTGCCTCATCTCTTCGCGGCCTCCAGCTTAATAGTTTCAAAACAGCCTTCTTGGCTTTATATAATTTTGAGCCATCTGCGAGCAGGAGCACGGCAAGCACATTGTCATTCGAAGTCAACCCATCTTCAGAAACCAAACTTCGCTCAAGCTCTGCTTCAGACCCTCTAAGCTCTCGATAATTACTGATATTAATATTAGGCTCCCTATCCGCAAACTGCCCATACGTATACCTTAAGTTTACACTCTTACGTTGTTGAAGTGTAAACTCAAGGAGAAAAACGACGATTGCAACTGCTAGGACCATTACGATTACACACATAACAACTAGCATAACAATCCTGCCATCAGACCAGCCAATCATTTCGTTAAAGGCTAAATATAATGCTGCGTTATTGAAAAAGCCTGTATTACGGCTAGTTGGAGATACTTGTATATCGTATTTATGACTTCTGCCTTTTATGTCGCTAAGAGAACTAGCGCTACCGCAATGATCTAAATGTTGTTTAACAGGAGCACTTATAGTAGCACTCTTTAACATAGCTAATACAATGACTACGGCTCTTTCTTCAGGAAAAACTCTTGCATAGACTCTTCTGCTACCTCTTTGTATTTCATAGAGACCGTGCTGCCTGCCATATTTCTTTGGAAATTTACTGTTAGAAGGATTAGCCAGTAAAGTCTCTAGCTTTCTTTGATATTGCCTGGCTGAATAGTCACACTTATCAGTAACAGAATATACTTTAAATGTTAGCTTTTGCCTTTTTGAGCCTTGCTGTCGTAGAGATGAATTAATATATTTCTCTCTAACTGGCCTATTTCCTCTGTTTCGTTTATTAGACTCTGGAGGCGGATCCTTGATTACATCTGATACCACTACATAAGGTTCTGGTTCACTCCTGCCTGTTTCGCCTATTGCTTCTTCCTCTTTTTTTCGAATATCAATCAAAAACTTTATAGGACGCCATATTGGCCAGGTTAATATCTTTAAGGCTTTAAATATAAAAACAAATATTTCCCCTAAAACCTCAAAGACCCTCTGCATAAAATCCCATACTGGCAAGATAATATTTCCATATATCCATTTAATCCCTGAAAAAACAGGAAGTATAAAATTGAAAAACAGACTAACAATGGCCAATGCACCAATAGCCATAACCATCATAATATTCTGTCCTGGTGTAAGGTTTTCTATTCTTGCTTCTATAAAGCCGATAACTAATACGACAAGTAAAGCTGTTACTATTGGAATTCCTATAACATCCCCTAATAGCGTATCAAGAAATCTATGCCTTACTTTATTCCTTTCAACACACATCTTAATACCCTGCACTATCATCATTGAAACTAAGATAATAAGAGGCACGGCCCATATCAAATTATCAGCATTAAGGGGTGGGGCGTGGCGCCAGATGGCGTAGAGCAGGGCAGTTAATCCTACGATGAAATGCGAAGAAACCCTCCCAGAAGGATTTCTTATTTTGTCTATTATTCTTTCTGTATTTACCCTAGTACAACCCAAGCCCACGAGTACATCGTCGCTTAGATCGGGCAAGGCTATCTTAGCCTCTTTAAGCATGGCACGGCCTTCCTCGATAGCCCAGCCTCTAACATCAAGCGGCTCCATCAGATTCCATGCTATAGCAATATATACTTCTCCTGCGTCAGCCAAATCCAATCTACTTCTTGCAACGTCTAACAGGAAACCTTCTTCTATATGAGGCTCTAGTTTGGTATTTAGTATTTTTTCTAGTATCGCCTTTCCTTTTTTAGCAGCCTCTTCTAATCTATTCTTGGTCTCAGCCTCTCTGAAAGTCATTAAAACCAATTTTGTCCTGGGCAATTTCGCTTCAGACCTAATCTCTTCAATTCGCTGCGGAGGCATAACCACCCCTGTCTCACATTCTTCTATTATCTGACCTGTCTTCAGGCTATCTGTTAAAGAAGCATGCCTGGTATCTAAATAATAAAATTTTTGCCTTCGGCTGTCATACCTTATGCTTTCGTGGACCCTGGCATTTAAAAGATCTCGCGTCAACCAGTTTTCGCCATACATAGCAGCTACATCAGCAATAACAGCGCCTTGCGGCACGCGTATAACCCTAAAATATCGCTTGCCTCTGTATTCCTTGCTTACAAAAATATAGACCAAATCCTCTATGCCTCCTAAAACTGCGTCAAAGTCCTTAACTGGATCGCCTGTAAACTCAATATCATCAGGAGTATATTTAAGATTCTTTTCAGTATTTTTCACTGTCCTCTCAACCTTATAAACCCAATGCGCAAGCGGCCCATGATATCTATAGTTAAAATACTGTCTCTTGGAAGGAAATATCTGAAATTCAACGGCGATCTCTCTGGATCCAAATTCAACCCACTTACCTGCGTTGAAAGCCCTGTATCCTACATCTGCCTCTCTTTTTTCTTCAGTTTGGCCCTTAATATCCTTTTGCCATATATCATAAATAGCCTCTATTGCTCTCCTGTAATCTTCTCCGTTTTTTGTAACAATCATTATGCCGCCCAAGTCTTTTAATGAAGCTACATCAGGATATTTTTCCTTTTCTATGACCTTTCTATAAGTCCGATACACGCCCTTGCATCTTCCTAAAACTTCGACTGATTTTATTACTGATTTTTTCAATATAGACTCGACATGCTTGCGCAACTTCTCGACCTCTTCCTTAGCCTCCTCATAAGTCATGCCAAGAATTTCTTCTATCTCTGCTATTGTCCGCCTATAAGCATCGGCATCATAAAGCTTAAACCATTCATCCTCTAGCGCCTCTGAAACTATATCAAGGCCGCGGCGTTCCGCAAGCGGAATATACAACTCATGCAATTCAGCCTTTAAATATTCTATTTCTTCTCTAGCATTAGCGTGCCTTATAGTACTTAATCTATCCGCAAACGTAATAAGAAGGACCTCAAAGCGCCCTGCTAATTTCAATATCATATTCATCTGGTTATAGGCGTCCCATACGCTAGAATCAAGCAGCTTATAAGGAAGGGCTCGTATCATAGCATGCCTCTTAGTCATGAGGATCAATTCCTTGATCTGAGCAGGATCCAGAATATTTTCTTCTTTCAAAGAAGATCTAAGAACAGCGCTATCCAACGGGTGCAATAGACATGTGGCTATAAATAGATCAGGAACTTTTTCTGACCCAAAAGCATATTTATAAAATCTGATAAAGTTACGGGTTACTTCTAATACGTGTTCTAAATAAAGCTCTCCGGAAGGATGGATCAGGTCTTTATATTTTTCCTCTGCGAAATCATAGATCTTTTCTATCAACGAGGTGTCTATAGAGTTTGACAGGATAAAATCTAAAACAGCTTTTTCTCTGCCATTAAACTTTTCTGATTTTTTGACTTCAGGAAAATCTTCCAATAAACTTGCAAAAACGCCTACTAGATAATCTTCTTTGTTCAAATCAAGATATCGCGCATACACAGATAAATATTGCATTGCTACTGAATGTTCTTCGCCAAATCTAGGGCTGGGGTTACAGATGCTTTGAACGAGCAGCTGCGGATCAAAATAGCCAGCTCTCATCATATATTGCCTGACAGACAACATTCTTAGAGCATCTCTTAATCTACTGAAAGCTACTTTTAAATCATCATTATCTTTTATAGCATCGGCTATGTCTTTTTCCAGCTCAGCATTGAAAATATGCTCTAATAATGCACTATGCTCTGTTGCTTCTTCTGGGTTATATCTTGCCAGACTGGATATTTCCGGGAATTCTGCCAAACTAAAAAAGACCCTCTCTCTACCTAGAAGCACGGCCACTGTAAGACATGCTTCTAATGTTTCTGTCCTGACTTTAACCAAGGCCCTGAACTCTTTCAGTCTATCAAGGCGCCTATCTATCGCTACATCAACCATAGTCTCTGTAACACTCTTTATATCCAAGATATCAGGTGTTATACCTAAAACAGAAAATGCCCTTTCTAGCTCTTCCGTCATAGCCTTTTTTATATATGGCTTTCTAACGGACAAAGGACTGGATAAGATACGACTAATTTCTCCCCTATGACTTCTTAGGTTATCTTTTCCAGAGACAAATCCATAGTTTATAAAAAGAGTCTCGAGGCTTTTGGGATCCATAAGTCCCTCTATCAAGCCCATGACATAGTGTAAAGGCCTCTTGTCTCCGAATAATCCAACCTTATCAAATATCTCAACCCTTGCCTTAGCGTCTATTTGAGAAAGGACAGATGCGATCAAGACAGAAACCCAGCGCTCTCTAAGCTCTGCAACCCGCGGATTCGTTAAAGGAATGTCTTTGTATCCAAAACCAAAAAGTCTCATAATTCTTTTGCATCTTATCTCAATGTTATTGACGAACTTTTTGTCCTTATTCCTTATATCCTGTAAATAGAGAAAAGCCTTTTCGAATAACAACACCTCTGTCAGGCTTTCGGGAATATTAAATACGTATGCATCTTTTTCAGAACTTAATATATATTCCTCATATTCATTTACTATCTTCTCTTGAATCTGGAATCGTTCTTCTGTCCTTACAGATTTACTGTTTCCAAAGCCTGCAAGCTTCCTGATCCCCTTTCTTACTTCATGCCTTACCTCTTTAATCAAATCTCCATATGCCGAAGCCAGTTCTCTATCATTGAATCTTAAGGCATATGCCATAGCAAAATACCCTATCCATAAAAGCGTCACTGCCCCGTCTAGATTCTCAAGCTGGCTCTCTACGCTCAAAACATCCAACGTCCTAAGACTATGGAGCCTATCAACTAGTTTTAGCATTACGGCTTTGTTTTCATCCTTATGCCTTGCCGCTCTATATAATGAACTGTAGAATAAATGCTTTTTTTGATTACCATGTTCGTCTCTTTCGATTGTAAGCAACTCAACATACCTAGCCACCCTGTCTCCAAAGTTATGCTTTATCTCTCTGACTGTAGCTAAACCATCTTCGGGCAGATCATGTAACAGAGCAGCCATTATAATATCGATATCCAGTTGACCAAGCACCATAACTATCTCTGCTACAGCCGCAGGATGGCCTATCTCAGGAGTCCCTCTTTTCCTAAAACTGACCTTTTTTACCTGCGCAAGCCTTATAGCTAAAAAATCATATGCCTTTTTTATTAGCCGCATGTCTCTTTTGTCCACTTTTTCATCAAGAAGTTCTTCGATTCTCTTAAAATAACCCAGTTCAACGCTCTTGGTTCTAATATAACGTGTTAACAAGATCCCAGAAAAGAACATAATCAAAATCATCATCGAAAATACAACAAGATTTACTATCAGGTTTGGGTCATTTAAAAATCTATATAAAAGTAACGCGAGGGCCTCCATGGCGATTATTTTTAGCGTCAATAACTGAAACCCTGTAACGATAAGACTTGTAAAACTCGGAATAAATAGAGGATCCCATCCCCTGGTCTCGATAGTATTCTTTACTAATAAATATATGACCCTCTTTTGTATAAAACTGTCGTATAAATATCTCTTCTCGAGGAACGGCTTCATTTTTTCCGGGCAAATACGATAAAAGATATGTTCCGAACAATAATCTTCAAACCTAGCTATATTGATATGCTCTTCGTATTTTTCTGTAGCAATGGCTCGCGGTTTATGTAGCAAGAAACCCAAGATAACCAAAATAACTGGATCAAATACTGTAAGGATAAAGAATAATGCCATTATTAGATATGCAGACATAGTAACCGGGACCCGTTCTGCGATCAGCGATGTGATCACAAGCAGAAACATTAAAAATAAAGCGACAAAAATAAGATCTCTTTCTCGAAGTCCAGTTAAAAATGACCACTGCATTGTTTCTTCTTTTTCACGAACAGGATATACATTCCTGATAAAGCTGGCAGCTATGGCAGTGAAAAATAAAATTAATAATAATAAACCCAGACCATATGAAAAAATAAAAGAAAACTTGCCAAAGCGAAGAACAAAAATAGACCCTACAAGGATTATAAGTAAGGGCGCTGAAATCCAATATATTATCCTGCCTATCCTGAGCATAGGGTAACTATTCGCTATAACATGCAAAATAATAGATAGGGCAAAGAACATTGGAATAAATAAGTCTACAGAAGGTTGCAATAACCCCAATAATGCCGTGCTGACAATAGTAATAAATAGTCTTCCGTCAGAAAATGCAAAGGTGAGTTTTTCTTTGAAAGAATTTTCTTTTGAGCGAGGAATATGCAAGAGGTGCCAGAAAATACGCGCACATAAATATGCTAGAATTACTGGCGGGCCATGCGCAAAGGGTATACCAAATGCTCGGCTTAGCAAGAGAGCCAGGCCGCAGACAAATATTGCTTCTTCAACAAGGGCTGGCGCAAGCGCCTGGCCTATAAAGCCATGCCCGATCTTATCATATAACCACTGCAGCCATGGAAAACGCCCACCAAGAACCTCCAGATCTCCTTGTAGAGATTCTAATTCTTCTTCATATTCAATAAGGTCATCGACCAGGTCCAATGATATAGCAGCCAACAGGTCGCTAAAAGCCTGCGTTTTGTCATGTTTGTTATCTAAAAATGAAGACAAGGATGCCCCTCCGCTAGATAGCTCAGCCTTAGCTTCATCAGCTCTTGTTATACGCGCCTTGGCATTACTAAGATCACCAAAAAGACGTCTTTTTGCTGGGTCTGAATCAGAAGCTTCTACTAAGTCCGCTAATTCATTGCGAGCTCTTTTTTTATCTTGAACAGCCTCTTTTCTGAACTGGCTTATTTCTTTCGATAATTTTCCCCTGGTGCTTCTTACTTTTCTTCTAGCCTTTGCTATTTCTTTCTGCTTCTTCCTTATTTGTTTTTGAAGTTCATCATCCTCAGTCATCCCGAATTCAGCAAACATACTCATCTGCCCAGGAGAAACCCTGGTTTTTCCGCGTCCCCTCCACGCCATCGCAAACATGAAAGCTGTAAAAATCACCATCACAAAATCAGCTCTAAGTATACTTTCAACATTGTTGAAAGTATACTTAAGCAGGGCGAAGATGATAAAAGGTAGTGCTAGTGAATATAGAGTGATATACTTTTTCTGCACAGCCTCCGATACTCCCTGGCTCTTATAAGTTTCCCAATTAGATGCAGACCAGATCTCAATAACCCCACCCACCCCTGCTATAACGACTTTGCTTAATCTCTTTATGCCGGCCTCTTTGCATAATCTACTACCTAATGGTAAACATCCATTACTATTAAACCCTTTCCCTCCTTTATCAGGAATAACTCTGATATAAGACAAGCTCTTATCTTCTCCTATCAACAGCTTAACTTTTCCATCTGAAGATCGATCTAATTTATTCCGAATAGCTGCCGGAATTAGAACTCTATATCTAAAATCTAAACGCTTTTTATAATTACTCATAAATACAGAGCCTATGAAAATAGTATTATTTGCTAAAGTATAAGGAGAGACAAGTTTTGCAGTCTTGGCAGCGACCACAAGAGCATTAGACGGAGGGAAAAACCAAAGTAGCAAGAAAAAGAAAAGGCCTACGCATAATCCTATTATAATTAGAACAATGCCTGCTCTTATGCCCATTCTAGTGATATTACTTGCTGCGCCCCGTGCCTCTCCTACTTTGCGAGGATCTAAATGCTTTTCATCGATCAATGCTATTTCTTTTTTATCATAACCTCGTCTCTCTAACCAGTTCTTTACAATATGATGTATGCCTCTATAAATTATATATAAGACAAGGCCTGCAATAGTTATTATAAGCAAGTTATATAAACTTAACCCTCTCCCCATACTGTAGGTCAGGTTTAAACCTGACCTACAGTATGGGGAGAGGGTAAGGGTGAGGGGAAAGAAATATAATAGGATTGAGACGAAGTCATTTTTATTTCTTTTTCTTGGAGGGCTTCTGCCAGCATGAAACTTTCGTTCTTTAGTTCTTAGGGGTGTTTGTCCATGAAATTCTCTCAATGTATCTGCATCCTTTTCGTTTGCAACTGCGATAGTTACTGAGTCTCCTTGCCTAGATCCACCATTATTACCTTGATCACTGCCAAAAGAAGTATCTTTCCATGAATCCCTAAGGCGTGGGTCAGGATTATCATTTCCTCTTTTTCTTCTTCTTTTCTTAAAGCTTTTCTCTATGGCTGGCAGGAATAATTGTTCTGCAAGGCTTAGGGTCAGCTGGGCTTCCAGGTTATCTATTATCTGAAAGCCACCTTCTAAGTCAGTGATCCAGCCGCTTATAGTAGTATTAGTATCTGTATTATCTCTAGTTATAACATCATCCATTATAGACTCACTTGTAACTAGGCCTTCATCTAGCCTTAAGTCAGAGCGGGTTACCTCTATAGCGCCCTGGATATCACTTACAGCATCCTGGATCCTCTTCTTGGGAGAATCTAGGTTTTCTACAGCCCTGGTCCTTTTCCTTATGCTTTCACCTAACTCATCAGGGTCTTTGGTCTCTGATATCTCTGGTAACTCAGGGGATGAGATATCGATATCTATTTTTTTAGGTTTTCCTCCATTAGTAGGCTCTACTTTTACAGTTACTGTGCCTCCTAATGCCTTTTCTCTTTCCAGCTGGTTTAGCTCCTCAAGGTCTTTCCAGAGTTCATCTATCACTCTTTCTTCATGAAGCCTTGCTGCCTCTTTAAGGCTCTTTAAGCGTGCTCTTATATCTTTTTGGACCCTTAAGGCTTTTTGTTCAAGGCTGCGTGCTTCTATGATGATCCTTTGGGACCTTTCTAAGAGTAAGTCATCGTTTTTATTGAGGCTCGCTATTATTACCTCCACCATTCTTTCTATGTCTTTAACCATACCTTGAGTAGCCTTATATTCTTCTTCTAAAGAGGCCTTGGCCTGATCTAATCGTTCTTTATTATGGTCATGTTGAGTTTGTGCTTCTAGCCTTAACTCTTCTACCTGGAGCAGGTGTCCTTTCTTCTTTTCCTCCACTAGCTCTTCCAAGAGCGTTATTCTCTTTACCAGTTCTTTTAAAGCTCCTTGTGAGCTTTTTTGGGTCTTGTGTAAGAGCGCGGTAGCTCTTCTTCCTATCTCATTGAGGTTCTCCCTTGCTTCTAAGGCTTTTTGCATGACTTCTTCACTTGGGTTATCTAGATCGATCTCTTCGAGGGCTAAAGTGGCAGTTTTATGCTCTTTTTGTGAGAGAGTAGCTAACTCTAGAGATTCATTATTGGTCCTTTCTACTAATGTCTCTACGCCTCTAGTGAGAGAAGCTAATTCATCTTTTACGTGGGAATCTGCTTCAGTTAATATGTCATTCATCTCTAGTAATAAGGTATCTATATCGCTGTAGCTTGTTACTACCTCATCTGTCAGGCTAAAGACATTGGCTAACCTTAAGGAGAGTTTTTCTATGGCTTCTTTATAAGTAGGTCCTACATTGCTTAAGGCTTTTTCACTCTCTCTTCCTATATCCAGTGCAGTTTTTAAGAGTTCGCTGAGCCTTGAGGCTATTTTCTCGATATCTTTCTGGTAACTTGAGTGGTCTATGGGTTCAGTTTGTATGATCTCCCTTAGAGAAGAGAGTATGGTAACCAGGTTCTCTTCTGCGCCTACTACAATAGTTGATGCCCTCTCGAGTAATGCGTCATTGATCTTTAATGAATCTAAGGATATAGAGAAGTTAAGGCTTTTCTCTATCCTGGAGAGCCTTTCATCTACTTTATGGATCAGTCTTGTCAGTTCATTTGATAGGTTCTCTAGCTCTATCTCCCTAGCTTCTAATTCTCCCTCTCTTTGTAGCCTAAGGCTTCTTATCTTTATGCTTAATTCATTTATTTCTCTTATTATATCAGTCAAGGCCTCTTGTTTTTCTTTTAGGCTTGATACCCAGTTTTGTATCTTCCCTAAAGTCTCTTCTGTCTCTTGATTCATGTTCTCTGTCTCTAGTTGAGCTTTTTCAAGGAGCGTCTCGACCTCTCTTATGATCGATAGGATCTCTATTTCTATTTCATCTAATTCTTTGGTTACGCTTGTTATATAACTCTCCAGTTCTAATGATGACTCTTCTATTTTCTGGGAGTCTTTATTTAAGGAGCGGGTGAGGGTACGCAGTTTTTCAGCATCTATCCCTTTACTCATTATCTCTATCATGTTTTGGTGAGACTCTTCTATGGCTTCTTTTTTTTCTTTTAGTTTTTTTCTATATTCAGAGACTTGCATTAAAGTTATGATGAATCTAAATAGGTTGGCAAGGTGTCTTGATAAGAAGCTTGAAAGAGCTTTTAGCATACTAGCTAGAGTCCTGGTGAAAGTTCTTTCGCTTTTTATTACACTCTTACTAAATAAAACAGGTAGTTCAGTGAGAAGAGAAGAAAGAGTCATGAATAAGTACCAGACTTTTAGCATAGCTGGAGTTATGCCCTTTGTATTTACTAACACTGCTGTTAGAGTAAAAAAGATGACTAGATTTACAGTCATGTGATAGGCTTTATCTCGCTTGTTCTCTATATCAGGGTTTAAGAAGAAGCTATATATAAAAGGTATCCTTGAAAGAAGTATCCAGGCTGTTATGAGTGAAAGCGCGAATAAGCCTGCGATAGCTCCTTCTAATCCTCCGAATGTTATGTAGCCTAGGTATGCAGAACCAGATACTGAGCCAAGGAATGTGGTTATAGCTCCTAATACCTTTGCTATAGTGGGTATCCTTCTACGCAGGAGGTGCCAATTAATGCTATAGTCTCTACTTGAGTCTTCACTAAAGGCTTCTTGTGTATTAAATAACTCTTTTAGGTGATTTTGTAACTTTTTTGCCTCTTCTAATATCTCAGGTGCTAATTCACCTCGTCTTTTGTGCTTATATAGCTCTAGTAAGGCTTTGAGCTTACTATCTATTAGAGATATCCTCTCTCCCTCCTCTTTATTTGCAGTCTCAGATGCTTTTTCTAAGAGATTATTTAATGCACCTATACTGCGTGTTAGGTCTATACCTTTAGGAGACGAAAGGCCTTCTTTTATGAGGCTAAGGAGCTTTTTTGCCTCAGAGATATACTTTTCTGCTTCAGAGGTGGTTTTGTCTGAGGCCTGGGTAGTATCTGGCTGGGATTGGGTATTTTTTACAGGCTGAGCAGCTTCTCTTTCTTCGGCTATGTCATTCTGAGCTTCAAGAGGAAGTGCTTGAGGCTCTGCACTCTCTCTTTTGGGGAGATGGATGGGTGAGGGGCTGGTTTTTCTCCTTACCTTCCACATGCGGATCTCGATGAAGCCTCTGAGCTCTTCTAAGAGTTCTTTTGCTTGAGGCTCATCTAGCTTTCTTAGCTTTTCTAGTAAAGCTTCTCTCTCAGATTCATCTGCTACTTGGTGGTAATATAGGGCGAGCATGGCTTTCATATCGATATATCTGGAATCTATATCATCTAACAATGTCTGTATAATATTGACTTTTTCTTTTCGCTTAGATAATTTTGATATCTCAAGAAGCTTCTCTGTCGTGTTGCTAAAAATAGATTCTGGTGTTCCGCGTAGAAAACGGGAATCCTCTGACCACAGGACTATATTGCGTTTAAACTTTGAAACAACAAGTACAATATCAACTGCTATATCAAGAACCTTGTTTAGATTGCCGGGATCATTCCAACTTGTGAGTAACTTGCTGCGCATGGCAAACTCATCATATCTCAGATGAAAACAAGCTATGCTCATTGTAACCGGGTCTTCTTCGCATACAAAATTACTGAAATCTGCCACACTTGGCTTCTTAACGTGAGTTTGTCTGATGCGATCACGCATCTCATTTGCCAGTTTTACAGCTTCTCTATCAAATTCATCTGCATTGTCAGGCGCATTAATGTCCTCTTCCAAAAGCCTGCTGAAAACTAACGGGAGCGTCCTTCTTGCCAGCTCCAGCGCGCCGCGTATCTCAGCGCGCATGCGAGAATCTTCCGGATCCACTGCAATAGCAATGGTGACATTGTCGCACGGATATGCAAGCAGCCACAAGACAACTTGCTCTTCGTTAACCCCTATCCTAGCAATTGTCTCTGAAAAAATATCGCGGATAACACTTAATATTATCCTGTCATCATTGAGCAACTTGTTAAAACGCCCCATCATCCTATCCACGTCAACATCAACAAAAATAATGTCCTGCTCGTTATCTATCCCGTCTTGTAATAATTTTGTTAATGCAACCCGGCCATACCTTAACTCGTCTTTTTGCTCTTCTTCTATTACCGTAATCTTTTTAGCAGCTACACCTGTGGGCAGTGCTAGGTTGAAGCTAGAATCCATATCAACTATCGGTTCCTCCGCGACCTCTATCATCACCTCTTCACCCTGATTCCTGGTTTCGTATTCAGCAGCTGCCTGCTCAGCCATTGCGAGGATTTTTTCGCGCTGCGCCGCAGGTACAACAAGCCGCAATGGACGAATAGTCAAATCTTCAACTATTCTTGTCTCAGGCACAGTCTTTTCTAATACAGGTACATGATCGACATCCTGCGCTTTTTGATAGACCAGCCACACTGTCCTGTCGCCTGATATTTTATCTTTATATTGTAAAATATCTTCGTCTCCTATGGCGCTACTCATTGTTCGAACCGTCTGCTCTCTTTCGTCTGCATTATAACTAACATCTCCTCCTTTTCCGTAACCAACAACTAGCGTACCGCCAGGCTTTAATATCTCGGCTGCTTTCTCAATAATCTTTATTTTCTTATTATGATCTACAAGACCGGAAGACAGCACTTTTCGCATAAGAACAGCATCGACATCAGTAAGATCTGAATCAAGAAAATCGCCTTTTATGGCCACATTGGGGCAAAATTCCGGCACATAATTTTTTAAGAGTTCGGTCTCACTAACTCCTGGTTCATAAACCGTGACATTCGCGCCTTTTAGATCCGCAAGGAAAATAAATATCATGTCATAACCCGCTCCGACTTCTACAATATCCATCCCAGGCTTTACATCTAACTTATCAATAGCGCTAAGATAATCAGGGACTATATCAGAAAATTGGGCAACAAGGCGAGTTAGTTTACCCACAATATCTTTCGGTAATATCGATTCAGCGTCAAAAATATTGATCAGCTCAGTGAAATAATTCTTTACATCTTGCACAAGTGGCTCGCTTAACTCTAAAAATATATCCTGATCTTCAGACATCATAGAAGTAGTCACATGTAGAAATAAAGCCGGAAGGCTCGGGACAAAACCATGAGTATGCGCCCTTGCCATGACATCATAAGATAGCATGCGAGTAGCATTAACAGAAGAAAGCGACTCAAGCACTTCCTCCTGGCTATTTTCATCCAGCTGCAAGAAGTCATAGACTTCCATAAGCCTGACCATGATCTCCTGAAAAACCATAGGCGCGCTAAGTTCAGCTTCTCTCGCGCTCAATAAAGCTCCTCTCTCGATTTTTGCACTTTGTAGGCCTAAAAGAGATATGGGAAAAGCTTGAACAGTAATATTGTCATCTCCGCTTACCTTCAAAGTCTCAAGCGCGGCAACGATTTTATCCTCTCCTATCTTAGCACCCTCGCTTTTCCTGCGCGCTCTATTTAGCTGCTCCAGGATCACCTTTGCCCGCTCCTCGTCTCCTGTGATTATGTCAAAAAGCCCGTGTTCGTCATAATGGCCAAAGTGATCTACCATCATAAGAAACCCATACTCCAACGTTCCTGCAGACTTAATATATTTATCTTTATCAGAAGGAAGTAAAAACCCATTAGGGTGAGAATGCGCAAAAAACCATATTAAATAATGGCTATTACTCTTTATCATAATGCTAGGAGCTTTATCAGGTTCGCCTTTTGTAATAATCCATACCCCGCAATAGTTACGCAATCCTATTTCAAATGGCGCATCAATATCACTGATATCAGATAACAATTTATCTATAGCGTGAATCTGTTCTGTCATTTCTGACGCAGACATATTCAGTTGCCAATCCAAGACAAAAGAAGTTCCTGCTAAAATATTTTCATTAAGAATATGTCCTCTTATATCATTAATACTTCTAGCATAACCACTCAATACCTTACGCGCCTTTTCTAAGTGTCCTTTTCTTGCCAATATCTCAAAGATCGCAAAATCCCTCTGAAGGCGCCTCTGGTATTCTTCTAGTGATGCGCCTGGACCTATTCCCAGTGCCTCTTTTTCCAATATCCCAGCTATATCAGAATACGGATTAAGCACAAGTGCCTCAACAATATCTTCGACATCTATGCCGCTTATAACAATACCACGCTCAGATCCGCCTCTGAAAATTCCATGATTACCTCTTGCTAGGTGCCGTACGATCCTTTCCACCTCTTCTCTTTCCTGAGCCAGGATATGTTCTAAAAAATACTTGTATTCGTTAAGGTAAAGTTCTTTGTAAGAATATCTGTCATCGCTACTCAGCAGATTATCTATTGCCGATAAAATATTGTTTGCCAATTCAAGAATGTTATCCCGAGCCTCAGACTTTAAAAACCTCTTAAGCGCATCAATTGTCTCTTGAATAATTAACCTATCTGTAGAACTTTCGAGAACTTTAACCAGACTATGAATCCCGTCTGGATTGTTCGAATAACCAATAGCCCTGATTGCAGAACACTGTATGCGACAGTCTGAAGTTTCTAGGAAAGGCAGCACTCTATTTAAATCAGTCGGTTCTCCAAAAAACGATATATAACGCAAAGCCATAGAGCGAATATATTTATCATCATGCCCCAGCAAATCGGCCACTAACGGAGTTGCCTCTTTTATCTTAAGAGACCTAAGCACAGAAATAGCGACGTATAACTGATCAACTGTAGCTTCTTTTGGTTTCTTTAAAATCTCGATCAAGGCATCTATGATCTCCCTCGACCCAATGCTCCCAAGAACATGCGCAGCATCGGATCTTTTGTCTATTTTGCCTTTTAATAGATCTTCTAAGATTTGAGCATGCGTATTAAGTATCTCTAGGCTATTTTCAATAGGAAGAGTTACGCTTTCGTTTTCAGGGCTTTCAGGCATGTTTATTCCAAGCATATGACGCAATACTTCCTCTATCCTAGGATCATTAAAACAGCATGACAGAAGAGCGATGTTTTCCTGTAGCACCCTGGTCTTTTCTCTTTTTTCTTCGGTTTGCCCAGATAACTGCCAGTAAAACTTGATCAAGGGTTCAACAAAAGCAGCATGGTTAATATCCATATTCATAAAGGATTCAGCAAAAGCAGCACGGTTAATATTCTCCATACCAGTTAAGATTTTAATAAGTTCTTCTATGCGCCCTTCATCTTGAGGGACCTTCAGCTGACTGATAAACCAATTAATACTTCTCTCGTCACACTGCCTCGCCAATGCCACAGCTGCCGGCAAGGCAATATCAATATCTTTTTTGAGCATTAGATCATGCAAACGTGTGCTGTCTACAACCATTGCTGTCTCTAATCCAGCATCTATTGGCATAAGAATATCATCCGCGATTTCCTTTCCGAATACTGCCTTCATTTTCTGAATAAGGGCTGTTGGAAGATCTACTGCGCCGCGATAAAGCCGCGCAATCTCTTCTGCGACATTACCTACTACCAGCGCAACGCCTTCTCTTGTGTCATCCTCGCGATTACTGTCATTCCTGTGTTCTTCATTGTCATTCTCGCAAAAGCGGGAATCCACTTTCCTCGCCACGATATCGAGGAAAGGCGTAATAGCTCCAGTAACAGGATCCACCCACGCCCCGAGCATACCCATTGCCCAACGGGTGATGAGTCCAATAAAGCCATTGCGAGAAACCTCAGAAGATGAAACAGTATCTATAACAGTAAAAACTCCTACATTATGTGAAGCATTATCATCTATAATATCATCTTCTCGTTTAATAATAATACCTTGTGAAGCCATTTCTTTTGCTATTTCTTCGACAATATCCACTCTTTTGAAATCTTCATCCGGCGTATTTGAAACCATTATAACAAGCTGGCCACCGTGCTCTAGGATTTCAAACGCCTTTCGGACCATCTTTTTCTGTACATCCAAAGGCACGACTCCATGAGGCCGAATCGGACTTATGATCCTCGACATAACCACCATATTATATTTATGTCTAAAGCTGTACTTGGTCACATCAGCGCATTCATATGTAATACCAAGACCCGATCTCTTAGCAATATCACTTTTTAGACTTTTTACACTTTCTGGGTCTATTTCAATACCTAAATATTGAGCTCCCATTGAATGAGCTACTATACCAGGAAGACTCACGACTCCAGGACCAAACTCTACTATTTTATCTCCTGGCACAATACCTAACTTCTTAAATAAACCGAAAATAAAACTCTCTCTAATGACAGGTGATAATTTTAAGTTTTCAGAAGCCGAGGAAGTGCCGAGCCTTACGGGCTCGACCAATCTCCTTTTAATCTCCCCAGCTAGCTCCTCCAGCGCCTCTTGCCGCTCGGTATTGAACTGTTCGAGAATCTCACGAGGAATACTGTTCGAGCGAGGCGACTCCAAATCTGCTTCTCGACCTTGCTCGAAGAGGATTTGGAGTCGACGAGTCGAGAACCTATTCTGAATCTCTTCTATCTCACCCTGCAGCCACTTTGCAAATTGCCTAATCGGCTGCGGAACCGCTTCTATGCTAATTCTATCCCATGCTTCTCCATTCTTCTCGACAACCCTATAGAGAAATCCATTTTTACCAAAAACATCCTGATTCCTAAAATCAGTGTCTATATTTGCAACTAGCTCAAGTTTAATTCCTCTCGCATCTGCCTCCTGACTCAAAATCCATTCTGCGGATTTTCCATAATATCCTGTCCTTGTATCGCTCGTTATAAAAATAGTCCCGCCAAGAGTTATGAAATCAAGTATTAAATTGATTATCGATGTTTTTTCCTCTCTTGTAAAATGATAGTGGATGTCGGTGAATACATTTAACATTGAGATATGGCAAAATGAACTCTCTGACCACTGCTCTGATTCCGCAACCTCAAATATGCCTTTGCCTTTACCGTAAATCTTCACATCCAAATGTCTGTCTAAATAACTCTCTATGTGTTCTTTTAAGTCTTTTGTATTATCTATTACGTCTTTGTCGGGATCCACAGCATGCACTTCAAGTCCTCTTATTGCATCGAATATTGGCAACAAGGAAGCGCCATATCCTATATGCAGCGACTTATCTCCTATTTGAAGCGTTCTGTCTAAAATTCTAAGAGATTCTTCACTTGCAGTGCTTGGTTTACGATCTGGTAATTTCTCCAGCACATCTAAAAATTCTCTCAAACCTTCGCTATCCCCAACCACTAGCTCCCCTATCACCATTTCATATAACCCTGCCAGAGCAGCTGCTGTAATCTGCTTTCTGTTCACTATTGCATCATTTATTAGTTCGATGACGCTACTTTGGTAATCTTCACCAGAATCTGCCTTTTCAGCCTCCATCATAATCAACTCAGCGTTTCCACCAAGAGACATCTCAAAAAATGTGCCTTTGATAAGATCGCTAACAAGAGGTGTTGCAACCGGACGCCAAGACGGATCCAAAGTGATTTCAAGCCCAGAATGCTTCAATACCTCTACAAAATCATTGAGCTCGTCATAAATATGCTCTGTAAGTACAACAAACTTGCCCGCAACGCCAAGTAACAGGCTCGTTGAACGTGCAATATCAGCTGTGAACATATGAGGCTCTTTTGGCATGCTATCATTTGGCGGCATAGGCCCGATCATATATATCTCGTCAAATCTAATCTTATCTCCAACCAAACCAGCAAGCTCCTCAACCTTCATTCTTATTGATATGACATCTTCCAAAACACCTACAGAAGGAGCAAATACAAACTTTCCTTGTTCTGGTTCAACCCCAATAATAAGCCAGCTGGAACTATCTTTTCTTTTTATGTCCCTTATATTCAATAATTCTTTCCCTTGGCCTGCTCCGATACAAAGCGCGCATTTAATATATTGTCCTTCCTCAATTTTTCTACGCAAATCTTCAGATATAAACCCATTCACATCATTTGAAGATAAGGATCCCAAAAGTTTTACAACTTCCTGTGCAGTTTTGCCTCGACTGCTGTCACCGTAATCTGCCTCTATGGCTGCCACGAGAGCCTCGAACTCGTGCTCACCTTCATACTTAGTCACACTGTTATCTGTGATTCGATAAACAATTCTGCGCCCTGATTTTACCTGATCACCATAAAATATAGATTCTGCAATAGCTCTTAAATCTCCAACATCTGACAAAGCGTCCTCTAGCATAACTGTATTAATTGTTACCTTCTCCCAACTAGAGGTTTTTAACAAAATAAAGAATCCGCTCAGTAAGAATTTTTCTGCAAGTATATCAACACCCTTACTAAATCCTTCAGCTGTAGAATCACTGAATAAATAAACAGGCCTGCCTTTAAATTCGTTATCTTCTGGCATAGATTTTAGCAAACCCTGCGCATCCTTAATGAGGGGGTCTTCGCTAGTAGCGATCTTCGCCTCACTAGCACCTGCTTCAATCGGAACACCAGAAGGTACATTAATCTCAGTCTCTATCTGTACATCTGCAGCCTGCTGTATGAGCTCAAGAGCACCCATTGTATCTTGTTGCATCTTCTCAGCTCGCAATCGCAGAAGTCGCGCAACAGCATCCTCGGTGTCCTGCATAAAAATCAGAGATATACTAAGATCTGTTTTTCTGATAAGATCTATAACATCCTCTTTTTCACACCATTCTGGATCATGTACTCTAAGTCCTTGATCCTGTAATACTTCTACAAATCTATCCAGAGCTTCATCCCACCATTTTTCTGTCAACAGTGTAAATTGACCTGTTTCAGATAGCAATCGTGCAATTGCTTCTGCAATTTCAGGTTTAAACATATGCTTTTGCGTGGTAGCTTCGTCTGGCGGCCAAGGACCAATCATATAAACTTCGTCAAATTTAATTCTATTCGTAACTAAGTCTGCAAATACTTCAAGGTTTAATTGACATGATACTATATCTTCAGGCATATCCCCGCTGATAAAAGTAAAACTCCTCTTAAAAATAGCTTGGTCTGGCTCAAGGCCAATAATAAACCATTTCTGGGCATCCTGATTGTTTTTCTTTAATTCTTTTAAATTTAACAATTCCTGACCTGAGCCAACGCCTATACAAAGAGCTAACTTGACATCTTCACCTTGCTCTATAGCCTTTCGCAGATCTTCGGAAATATTGCCCTTCACCTTTTCCTCAGGCAATGTGGTAAGAAACTCCAGAAACGCATGCGCATAACCTCTATTTGCAGTCGTCTTCGTTGTATTCGATTTCGACAATACATCATCTGCAGGCACAAGTAAGCTCACCGCGCCATCATCGGCTACGGCCAAAGCTAACTCTGCCTGAGCCTCATCGCGCGTAACACCAGGAAAGTCTATTTCGAACTGGACCATGTCCTGGCCGTCTATAATTTCATTGCTCGCCCTGATCTCGCCATTCATTTTATGCAGTGATCTCTTTACAAATGGCAATGCAATGCCATGATTAAATTCAGGCCTTTTGTGGTCCAAGACAAACAACTGTTCCAGGTCTCCTTCTATCTTTCCAGGATTTAAGATAGTAAGACGACTATAAACTTTACCATCTCCTGGTTCCACTCTAGAAAGCCTTAGAGTTACTTTTCTTGATGTCTCTGGTATTGTAGATTTATTGCTAATGATTGCATTAAAACCGTTCGAAACAAGACGTTCGATAATTAGATGGAGTAGCTGCAGATGTCCTGAGATCAAAGAAATATCTTCTCCTATGATAATCTCAACAGGAGCGTCTTCCCACTTTGTCTCTAGGGCTATCTCTCCTCTCTCGATCTTGCCTAAGTAATCTATTAAATCTATAATTTCAATGTCATGTAAAAAGCTCTCTTTCATAGAAGCTCTTATAACTTGGATATTTACTATCCATCGAGAAATTATATTGCGACATTTCTCGCTTGCTTCTTTCTGTGAGACATCTGATACAATAATAATCTGCAATGCTCTCCTTAGTTCTTCTTCTATATCATCTAGAATTTGTATAAAATCTTCTGCAAGCCCGTTAAGCTCAGCAATAGTTATTCCATCTCTATCCGACAGATGATCTTTGAATTCTCCTTCTAGTTTTTCCCAGTAAATACGTTGTAAATTTTCAATGCTTCCTGTTAAATCTAAAGTTGTATAGTCCTGTTGCCATTCTTCAAACTTACTAATTACAAGCTGCGCCAGATTTGCAAAAGCCAAAGGCCCGCCATGCCCCATTATAGCAACAGCTATCTCCAGATCATCCCAGTGATAAAGAGTCTCTTCTCCCAATGCTGCCACATCTCTTTGCAACCGAATCAAATACATACCATCCTTGAATTCATATTTAAAGACAGGTTCTCTAAGAGCTATTTTTAAATCACGATCTTGTGAAGACCCAAAGTTGCTGATTAGAATACTCCCCTGTCCCTGAAGCGTCTCTGCCATGGCATTTAACATAGAACGATATACCGTCTCGGTTTCCATGAGACCTCCTTTATTGATGAGCTTATTGGCATATGTACTGTCAAATAGCCCTGAGGAGATTATCAGATCCACGCTTCCTGGCTTGACCAGATCTTCATAACGAGCCAATTCCTGCACCACATCTCCGATAACAGTAATATTAGAGCCTCTGTTGGTTTCCCATCTGGGATTTACTACTATGACCTGTGAATCAGGAAATCTTTCAGCTACAGTTATAGGGATATTAGCTGTATCCGGCCCTACAAACATTATGGTCTTACCGTTAAGGTCTGTAATACCTAATACCTTATTTAAATACCTGCTTTCAATAATCGGCCAGGAACTTGATAAACTATCGATAGCAATAGAATGAAGGTTGTCATCTGGCAGGAATAACGACTTCAAATCTATCTGCTGGCCTTCTTTTACTTCAGCTCTTGACTTCACAAGCTGCAGGCCAGCTGCAAGAGTATAAAGGACATGTTGCTGTCGCTTCTCTGACTCAGGCACGCCGTTTGTGAGTAGAAAACGTATCTTGCTAAGTATGTTTTCGCCTACTCTCTTTACTAATCCTGGAAGTGCGCCTTTTTTTGCATCAAAGATAGCTATATCTTTTCCATCTGTTTTCGCAAAAGCGAGCTGTGTTTCTTGAGATAAATCATCTAAATCAACGAGCATCTTAGGTCCATGCGCAGTATCGTCTTCGGAGATTGCTTTGTCGCCTGCGGCTCCTCGCAATAACACATCCTCTCCTGCAATGACACCTGGCCACGTCACCTGGATTTGCGCACAGGGAATACCAGTATCGAAAACTTCTTCCAGAAGCAGAGGTAAAATATCTTCTATTTCGCCTTCTGCCTTATCCACCCGGATACCTTTTGTATCCTGCAATCCATTTTCAAAAACATGCAGCCAGTATTTTTTTGCCTCGGGTAGATCACCGATCCCTTTTCTGGCAATAAGTCCGACAAACGGAATTAACGCATCTATCCCAAACTGCCTATACGCATCTCTTGAGTCCTCTATATAAGCAAACAAAGGCTCTATCGACTCTAACGGCAAGTCAATATATCTATTAACGACTTCTTCAAGCATAGCCTTTTTAAATTGCTGCAGCTGTTCGCCTCTGGTGTTTCCATAGTCCTCTGGTTTGCCTGGAAATAAGGATATTTTTTCTTTTTCTTTGCGCCATAACATAATACACAAAGGAAACAATATTTCCGTCAATGCATCTTTAAACGAATCTGGCAGGGCTTCTTCGCCGACTATGTCGAATAAGCGACTAAACTCTTCGATGCGAGTGCGCGTGTAAGTTATCTTCCCAGGTTTAGCTTTAAGGTCTAATTCAGCCATGTACTCATACCAGCCTCCTGTCCGCGTTTTATCAATAGTAAAACCATAATGCTCTAGAACCTGCTGCGCTTCGTGTATTGCAGCTTGTGATTCTATTCTTAAACCAGCGCCGAAAAGCTCTGCCTGGCACCCTTCAAATTCAGCCCCTATTTCTTTAAGCGCACTAAGAATTTCTATTAAAGAAAGCCTTATATCGTCTGCCTGCCTTGAAAAACCTACCGCAATTGCCCATTCATTCGACTGAAAAAAATGCCCCATGTAAACATACTGTCGTCCTTGTATCTCTATTTTTGGGATGCAAAGTCCTAGGCAATTCTTCACTTCATCTGTAGATACTAAACTCAATGTGCCTGAATCATGGGGGACCAATACGCTATACCCGGCATTAACTTCTAATCCACTCGCTGTATGAAGAATAGAAACTATCTCTACTGATGCTTGTCCGCGAACTTGAGCATGGGATAATAAGATAAACTCTGTTTCCGGAAGGAGCCTTTGTAGTTCTGAAGTCAATCCAGGATTATTTAAAGTAACTGGAAAAGAATCATCGGATTCATTCTTAAGCTCTATCCAATCTTCTGTATTTGTGGTTAAGAGGAGGTTTGCGATGGTGTGGGCAAGCTCTTGGTCCTGTGTTTCTCTTAATACTATTTGGTAGATTTCTTGTGCTATAGGAATTACAATGCGGTACCATGCGTTGATAATCTGCTCAAAGACTTCGTATGGATCGTTATCTGGAGCCCTTGCGTGAATGGATTCGCCAAAGGCTTCAAGAGCAAGATTAATCTTTGCAATATCTTCATCAGTCACAGGCCTAAGCGGGTCAATAGTCAAGCTATCAGCAAGTTTTGCTAGCTCCTGTACGTCATTGTAAATCCTTTCTTCGTCATTGCGAGCGAAGCGAAGCAATCTCAAGATCGTCTTCTTGGTTTCGCGGGAACCGTTTTGCGCCTCGCAATGACGAGCCGCTGCTTCTAGCTCTTCAATCCTAGGGAAACGCACGCCAAGCGCTATATTTGGCTTATCTACCCCTGCTGCGTCCAGGATATTCTCTACCTGCTCCCTGGCTTTCTTTGCAGAATAACGTAGGTCAATGTATAGTTTCTTTTCGCCTGACGCCTTTTCGCCCAGCACCCTGAGCGCCTCTCGAATCGCCGCAACACCTGCAGTGACCTTGCCGCGGATAAGATATACTATTTTCACAGCTCCGGCAATAAAAGGCAAGCTATCAGAATCGATCATTGTGACATCTATATCATTAGAATCTTGATGATCTTCCACGGGTATATTAGAATCCGTAACAACTAAAGGTAAATAATTATATTCTCCTCTTTCGCTCTGAGGCGGAAGTACCTGTCCCATATCAATAGGAGTATATGGCAAAGTGATCATCACCTTCGTGCCAGTTTCGCATTGCAAAGAATCAGAATTACAAACTTTGGGTTTTGAGAATTTCCCGCCTTTATAAAAAATCTCATGAGCCTTTTTGCCTTTGACACGACTCGCTACCCGAATGCTCCCATCATGCATATCTACGACATTCCTGACCTTTCCAAGCCCAAGCCCTGCCCCTGCAAATTCTAGATACTCGGGTGTCTCTGGATCAAAACGATGGAACGACGAGCAAATATAAAACATAGACCTCAATCTCTTCTTCGGTATGCCCTTGTTGCTATCCTCTATAGTATAAACATAGCCTTCGTCAGTCTGATAAAAATCCTCATAGATCGTACCTGTCATAGACCTGTCTATAGGATCAAAATGAGCGTTTGTAACAGCATTTTTGAGTAATTCGTAAACCATCAATTCAATAGTATTAGCAAAAACAACTAATTCCACTTCAACCTCTTTTGATGGGATTACCCTTTCTATCCCAGAAATATCTATGCCCTCTACCTCTTGAAAATACGATTTAAGCGTAGCCCAGGGATCATCTGCCTCTCTAAAATAATATATATCTTTAAAATCGTGAATATATGGATACCTAATACTTGAAAAATATCCAAATAAGACAGAAAACATGATCTCTACCAACCTGCAACTGTCAAAATTGATCTCGTCTAACCTATGTAAGCTGCGTTGTATTTTTTTACTGGTGGCTTTTTCCTCTAAGATATCTATAAAATTCATGTCTATAACCGTAGGATAATTAGAAAATATTATGTATTTGGACAGATCTTCGAATAATTCTAAAAAGCAATCTATTGCCTTTTCGTATTTTGATTGTGTATATAAAATTTGACCTTCTTTAAACGCATCGAGCAATTCAATCTTAAGAGGCCTGATAAGAAGCAAGCGCTGGCCAATGACTTCTTCTTCAAAGATTCCACTTTCCTCCCCAAGGGAACCAGCGATCTTTTTAAGCAGTCTCATGTATTCATTGAGCAGCATATATAATTTGTTTATAACTACTAAAGTCATTTCAATTACTTCTTTTGTCTTTTTATCTTTAGGATATATCGCACGAAACATGTCAAAATAATCGTTAACGCGGCGTATCCTGCGGGACCTGGGCGCAAGAACCCTGCCGATACTAAAGATCTCTTCGTTAAAAATCTCAGGAATGGTTTCTTCATCCAAACCTAATATATATTCTATCAATGTAATACTTCTAAGAGCCAAAGATGTTTTAGTATTTATTAACGGGATCTCACCTTCAGCAGTATGCATAACGGGGATTTGCTTCTTTTTTGATCTACGACTTCTTTTGCTATGGCCTGATAAAGCTAGAAGAGAATCGTTGTCGAATCTTCGATTGGCAGCGATGATTCTTTCTTCTCTTTGCATGGCATCTTCTAAAATATTGCGAAAATCAGGACTCTTTGTTTTAATGCTTACATCGATAAGAAAACTTATGGCATCTTTGAAAATCTCTGCCGCGCAATCTTTCTTCTCAATAAAAGAGATCAAAAATACGACGCCTTTTTCATTAAGCTTCATTCTCCTAAAATTACGTTCGACATAATGGCCTAATGTATCTGGCAACTTTTTTCTTAAAAGAAGTTTGAGGTCTTCGTCTAGCAGCAGATGAATATTATATGACAAAATATTACGCCTGATCATTTCATCTGAAAGATAAGGATTCATTTGAGATACTTCGCTAATAATAAGGCCTAATTCCTCAGCGCTTAATGTTAATTCATCAGCCATATCCCATATCTCTATAATACTCTCTGGTAAAACCACTGAAATATTAGACAAGACTTCTCTTCGAAATTCTGCATCCTTATTAAGCCTCGCGATAGTATCTTCTCTATGAATTTCTTCTGACAAGGCATGGGCTATATTTATATCGTCTTCATCTAAAACTATGTCTCTGAAATGTTCCACGAAAATCTCCATTAATAAGTCTAGCTTTTCTCTCCTTTCCTCTGCTGATAATGGAGCTTTTTTCTTTTTCTTGATACCTGTATTTTGTCTTTCTTCCGGTTCTATAATTGCCTCTTTTTCTGCTGCCTCTACCCCAACAACTGCCCGCATGCCGCCGCAAGATTCCTGCACTGCTGCAACAATAGCGTCTGATACATCTGACCTCGGCCCCTCTTGCATCAGTAACATCCCAACCTCATCATCACCAGGGTTAGCTGCGCCCTCTAACCGCGCTAGAACAGTTTCGAGAGCCCTACGCATTTCTGTAGCAGTCTGGTATCTATTATCTGGCTTTGACTGAGTGGCTTTTTTTGCCATTTCTCTAAGCGCTGCTAGGTCTTCAGTTTGCCAATCTGCCTCTCCTGCAGCTAAAAGCTCCTCTAAAATCCTGCCCAGCGCATAGATATCAGACCTTTGCTCAGCGTAGCCTTCGAACTGCTCAGGAGCTGCATATCCTATAGTGCCTTCTTTACCATATTCTCCCTCGTATGGATGAGGGCACGCTAATCCAAAACCACCAACTAGTACCCGGCCTGTATTGTCTTCTATTTTAATATTCTCGGGCGTTATATCTCTGTGTATAAGCGCTCCTTCTGTAAAATTATGCATGTATTCCAAGGCCTCGCAGACTGTCATTACGTATCTTACTGCGTCTTGCAAAGTATAAGAATCTATCGCTTTTTCCTGCCTGTTAATCAAATCTGCCAGATCTACGCCCTTAGGATATTCTACAAAAAAGAATGGCGCATTGTTTGCTTCCTTTCCTGAGCTAAGCGTAACAGTGCATGTGCTTTTCCCATGTACCCTTATGATATTGGGATGATGTCCGTCAGGATGCTTTTCATGCAAGGCCCTTAATATATTATATTTTCTTTCGAAAAGTTCATCAAAGATTGCCCTTATGTCTTCAGGCGGGATTTCTCCAAGCACCTCTAGAGCTACTATTTCTTGCGTCTCAATATCGCTGCATAAATAGAGTATCACGCGATTACCTATTTTAAATTCGCGTTGCGCCACGTATCTCTTTCCATCATCAGTAATAATTTGGACCTTTCGTCTTTTTGCTGTTAAGTCACGAAGCCTTTTCTCTATGTCTATCACTGCTATTTCTGCTTTTGCGCCTTTATTATAAAATACCAATTGGCCTGGCTTATTGACAATGGCAGTCCATTCCATGCCTTCTTCATGCGCTTTAGCCTGACTTCTGATCACCTTTACTTCTTCTAACAAGAATATATCGTCGTATATATAAGTACCTGTGCAAGCCAGGTTAAGTTTTCTCGGTGAATCCGCATTCAGCTTGCGCATAGCCTCCCATGCGCTGGGAGTCGCTATCAAATACCTGTCGCCTAGCTGCGCAAAGATATGCATGACATCAAACTCGCCTTTTTCAGTCACTAAGGTAAAGCTTGATAACAAAAAGTCCAGGGAAATATATTCATGAAGGGCTAATTTATCCCTAAGTTTAGCAGGCATCTTTTTTGGTTCTCTTTCCTCGAGCTGTGCCAACACGCCTTCAAGTGCCCAGAGCATCTCTTCTGCGGTCCTGTATCTATTTTGAGGCTTAGAAGTAGTGGCTATTGCTATAACATTCACGATCTCATCAAGCGCATTACCAAGGCCTTCAGCTGCACCTTTACCAAAACGCTTGTCTATGACTTTTCCTGTCAGCGGGTATTCATCAGTAGTAAAAGTAAAAGGTGTCACATCTTGTGCATGTTCATTATCCAAAAGATCCTTTAGGGTTATGCCTAACGCATATGTATCGCATCTAGGCCCCTCCCAGCCTTTGTATTGCTCAGGAGGCGCATATCCTTCAGTGCCAATTATTACCTTGTCATCAAAAGGATAGGTGCGCACTGTGCCAAAATCAGTGAGTACTGCACTTCTTGTGCCTTTCTTTATTATAATATTTACAGGCTTTACATCGCGGTATATAAGGTCGCGCCTGTGTAAATATGCTATTACTCCTGTGATCTCTCCTATCCATCTCACAGCATCCAGCACAGTATAACAATGCTCGCCTTCTGTCTGTCTATTCTTAAGATCTTCCAACTCATCGCCTTCGATATATTCCATTACCAAAAATAATAGATCGCCACCGATACGCTTACCATCAACAAAAACATCGCCTCTGCCTTTTTCATAGACCTTGACAATATTAGGATGGTTACAGGTTTCTAACATTGAATATTCTGCTTTAAAAAATTCCTCTATGGACGGTTCTGTCAATAAGCACACCTTTAAAGCTACTTTCTTCTTTCTTTTCGGATCCCAGCATAAATATACCCTTGAATCATTGCCACTGCCTAGCTCTTTTATGACCTTATACTCCGGACCGTCGCGGATTGCATTGGCATGAGCTATGATCCTTCCTATAGGCCTGGCTATTGGCGTTAACATAAAACCCTTGGCGCCTCCAAGTCTCGCAACGCTAAAGCCGTAGTCCATCCACGCTTCTACAGTGTTAGGTATAGGTTTTTTCCATACCTCTGCAATATTAGGCATGGAAAAAGGCAGCACGTCTACAAATAACTTGCCTTCATCGCCTAATATTTGCCTGAGCTCTCCTAAGTGACGCTTTGTTTTTGCTTCATCCTCGTATAAGATCTTCATGGATTCAGTGCTGAAGATCAGATCTACTGAATCTGGATCTAAATAATATAAAGATAGGCTTGCTGCGCGATCAAAGATAATAGTAATCCCTTCAGGAAGCTCTAACCATTTTCTAAATGCTGTTTCAGAAAGCCCTATAAGTTTTATCTCTTTTCCTATGCCATTTTCTATGCCGAGCTTTTGCAGTTCTCTATGTAATGCTTCTCTAATATTTAAAAGCGCTGTTCCATCTCCGCACCCCCAATCCATGACAGTAATCGGACGGCCGAGCTCTTTATATAACTCAATGATCTCTTTAACCAGGTTGCAATTAAGCCTTTTATTGACAACAGCCAAAGAAGCATTGAAATCAACGTATTCCGAATTCCTTACCAGTTCCAACTCTTTGTCCTCGCTAGCACGCACGCTATAACTCTGAGAACCTTCTTCATCTGCGCCAGTAATATCCGAATTTAATTCTTCTATCTGATCTTCTCCTAATCGGCTCTCTACCTCAGCTCCTCCTGGAAAGCCTATAGTGGCAACGGCCCCTAGTGTACTCTGCAGTTTAATTTTAGGTCTTTTTGTAATGCCGAATCTACGAAAGATCTTAGTTACATAAGCTGCTGAACCAGTTGCCGTTAATTGCGCATAATCAAAGCTGTCAGCTTTCCAAACCGTATCTGCATAATGCAGTGCATAAGCCATCAGAATAGTGCCAATTCCCTGATTCCTAGACCCAGAAGCAACAGCCAAACTCGCAAGAAGAACAGTTGTATCTTCCTTAGATATATAGACGAAAGCTATTACATCTCCGTTATCATCCTTATAAACCCAATAAGGTGTAGCAGAAGGGTTTATAATTATTTTAGGGCAGGTTGAAGCAGCCAGATAAATCAGGAGATTGAGTTCATTAATCACATCAACATCTTCATTGGTCGCTGGCTCAATACGCTCCCACATTGCCTTTGAGAAAACATGTCTTCTCCCAAAAATCGTCACCTCAATTGTCTCATCCTCTTGTACTCCTCCTCCAAATCCAGCAGCTGGAACTATTTCTATTTGGTTTCGAAGCTTCTCACAAAGTCCTAAGACTTTGTGATCTGCATGAGCATCACTAAAAGTAATAGCAGCCATCAGACTATTCCATGAAGGAAAATTCCATGCTTTCACTAAATCCTCTTGAGTCTCACCAAAACGCTTCAGCAAGACAAATGTACCTGCCCATTCAAAAACCATCTCGATCTGAGACGTAGACCTTGTATAGTATATTCTGGCTGTTCTTATACCAATCAGAAAACGTCTAAACCTAGTAGGATCTTTATTTAATTCTTCACGCGTTACTTCTAATAATGGAAGCAATTTTCCTCCTTTCGCCTGATCAGGAGTAGGCACTTCTTCTGAAATAGCACGATAGAGTGCCCAAAAAGCCTTTTCTCTGGGAGTCTTCTTGTTGCCTACGTGGTTCTCTAAAGCCTTTAATAGACCCCCGTGCGGACGTTTCTCTGAGGCATAACCCAAAGTATTGGCTAATTTCTTTCTATCGCTAAATCCTCTTACAAAAGCTAGGGCCCATTTTTCAAAACCAGGCCAATCAATAACTTCTTGGCTTATGAAGTATATCCCCAGCCATGTCTCAAAAAGTTCAGGTTTTTCCATTACACCTTTCAATGTCACATCTGCTTCACCAGAAAATTCTTGTGCACGCTCATAAGTCTGTACTTTTATTAAAGCTTCGTGAAGCGTCTCTCTGGCTGAGATGATTTTTTGATCATGAGTTCCCTTAGCTTCAAAACGACTAATAAGCGACCTGAGGCTACGAAATCCCCATATCTTTATTGTCAGATATTCTAGCTTTATATTTGTCCCCTTTATTTTTTCTATTTCTAACGTAGCCCACTTTAATACCTCTATTGGCTCTAGGCGTAGTCGTCTCGGCCAGAGCTCATAAAGTTCTTTGGCTCTTTTTAGTTCTCCTCTTACTGATATATACCATTCAGTCCATTCAAAAAATGACCTCTTGCCTCGTTTAAGATCTACAACTGTTGGCGCTTTACCTTCAGCTATTATCTTAAACAGAATCTTTAATACCTCATATGCGTGCTCATCGTCATTATTTTTTGCATACTCATTGCAGGATTCAGTCAGACGACGGCTAATGATATTCATAGGAGGGGTTTCACCTTGTTCAAAAATACCCAGCTTGACTACAATACGCGCCGTACCAAGATCTTGCTCTGCCATCTCTATAACCTGAGCGACTACTGCATTAAGACTTTCTTTGGGTAAATAATATAATTTCTTTTCTTGAGGGTAGTCAGGCGCCGCATCAGCTGAATCTTTGGGCATCTCTATAGGTGGCTCAGGTGTTTCGCTAGGCGTATGAGGAGGCTCACCGTTTTCACAAACCTTGTTAACTATTCTGTGTAACTCATAAAAACGCTTTACAACGTCAGGATGGCTAGGTTTAATTTGCAATCTATTAATCAATCCAGCAGTTGTCCTGAAACTCCTATGCCCCCATCTGTCTAGTCTTATCTCAGGCCTTTGCGCTTCTTCTATAAAATAATCCAGCACCTCTAAAGGCCTGTCACGAAGACAGACAAGCCAGATATTATAAATACGCTGACGATAAGAATCTGGAACATTTTCAAGAATAGATGCCGTATTGCTAAGCCAATCATTAACCCACGATCTAAACGTAATATCCATTTGCTTTCCCTCTTCAAGCTCGGAACGCGATAAGCCCAGACCTGGCCCTATAATAATTCTAACTACTGCTCTTAACGCAATATAACACTCCCCAACATCAGGATCTTTAATTTGAAAATGTCTTTGAGATCCCGTTATTTTGTTTATAATGCCTCTTTTCTTATCTGTACATTCTAATTCTCCAGGCTGAATAATACCTGCTGCTATAGCAATCTCCTCTATCCCCTTGTTCTCCTCAGCCATTGCAACAATCTTTTTGATAACCTTATCAAAATCATCATCTGTTAATTTATAAGGTTTAGACTTAATGTGACCAGCGGGATCTGGAGCTCCAGCTCGTATAGATCTTCCAAACTCTATATTAGCCAGTTTTATATCTTTAATACCTGCCTCGTCAAATGCTTCTTGATCTATCAGCTCAGCCCAGCCTCTAGCAATAATTCCAATAGCGCTTCTGTATTCTCTCCTTTTCACCCAAGAGTCTACCGCTAAAAGCCATAAGGTAAAGGCATTAAGAAGCTGCTCCCTAGAAAATTGCTGCATCCCGACTCTCCGATAAATCTCCAAAGTCTCTTCATACCCACCAGGCCTCTCTTCTAGGCTAAATTCAAAATCTGAATCCCATCTCGTAGTTATTCTGGCTATCTCCATATCCATTTTTGCAGTATAGTAAAGATCATTTTTCATCACAGGAAATATTATCACATTGCCTGTATCAGTACATCTCAGTAAATATATCTTTTTTCCTTCAGATAATACAAAGAGGGCTTCTAGGAAATTTTCTGCTTCCTTGCCTTTACTTATCCCAAAATGATCTATAGCCTCTTGAACTGTAAACCATGCCCGTCCAAAGTGCTCCCCTATCTTCTCAAAACTTTTCTGATATATCTCGGGAGAAACTTTCTCCTTGTCAGGCTTTGGTGTCTTCACCATCATCACAAACGCGCCGACGGCAAGAAGTTCTTCTATTATGTCTATTAAAAACATGATCCCTTGTTCTATAAGAGGAAATATATAACGTTCCAGGAAGACATGGTGGAGAATAAAAGTTAATACTGTAATTGCTAAAGCTAGCCCAGCTCCTTGAGCTCTGAGCCTGCCTGCTTCTGCAATGTCTCCCTGTTCCTTTTTATCTTTAAACTCATCTCCTACAGACAGAAATTTACTAGTTACCCCAATTAAAACTGCTGTGACTAACAAGATAAATAACACATCCCAGACAATATCAGGAGAAGGCCCTGCCTGGATAAACTGTGGCAAACTTAACATTTCAACAATGTTGACATTGTCAAAGAAAAGGTTTACTTGGTTGGCAAAATAAAAAAGTGGCAGAGGTATGATACAGCGCATCCTTGATCTGTCGAATAAAGATGATACAACAAGCGCCAACAAAAGAAGTACGCTTATTAACAATAAAACTTCTTTGGGTAAATTTAGAAAACGATCCGTCGCTAGCTTGCTTCCGGTTATAATCCTGTCGACGCCCTCTGGTGTTACCGTAGGAATAATTGGTGACGGTGTTACAACCGGCCCTCCAAAAATCCCTTCACCCAGGCCGCTTATAATAGAAAGAGGCGCGGAGATACATGACATTAATAATTCATCGACAGCTTGCCTGATTCTGGAATCTTGTTTTTTCCTGCGCCTAACATTAGTAATACCTACTTCGAGCGCTTTAGCCACATCTGTCGTACTAATCCTCTTTCGCCCATTATTTCTTAGTTTCGATGCTATAACTTCTACATTCCTATGTCCAAAATGTCCGTCTGCATTCCTTCCTTGTCCTTTTTTAAATCCTTCTTTGTCTAAAAATTCTGACAAGCGACCCTCTGATAGTCGTATAGCTCTCATAACATCATTTGTGCCAACGCCTAATCTGTTAGCTAAATTCCTGCTGGTCTTTCTATGAATTTTCCAATAGGCTCCTGTTGCTGCTTCGCGCACTTCACTCTCACTAAGATCAACAGCTGCTTTACGCGAACAACTTACAACCATCATAGGGATAACAATGTTAAAGTGTATACTTAAAGATTGCTTCGCACCTATGGCACTCGCAATGACAGAATACAATGCAATAAGGGCGATTATAGCTAACAATAGGAGGATAAGCTTTGCTCTGGAGAAAGCTAAGCTTGGTTTCTTTTCTTCCCCTTTATTTCCATTTAATAAACCATCAAGCAATTCTCGGATTCTGTGATCTTTTTTCGTCTTTACCCATAAAGTCGAACTATTAACTCCGAGTACAGAAGCTACATCTTTCTGTGTAATATTTGATTTCCGTGTAGCACCTGAGCTTCTCGTTCCTCTTAAATATTTTATAGCAGCCGCGACATTTCTATGTCCATAATGTTTTTTATTCCCAACTGCCGAACCTGTTACAAAATTCTTTTCTCCTAAAAATTCTACTAAGCCGGGCTTGGACCTCATAATAGCACTCTGAACATCATCTTTGCCAACGCCTAATCGATTGGCTAAGTTCCTAATATTCTTTTTTCTAAACAACCAATATATACCTCCTGCTGCCTTACGCACTTCACTCTCACTAAGATCAACAGCGAAGTTTGTACGGTTAGACCCTGCCACAAAGTCCTTGTCTGTTGTATCTACCTTTAATATAAGTTTTCTGCCATCACCTGAAACTCTTGTTGCGTGGTAAGAAACCGGCTTTTTACCATCAGGAATAAATACAAATATCTCCTTAGCAGCCGTTTCAAGCCTAACATCTGACGCCAAGATAGCCTGTGCCTTCTGTAAATTTATTGCGCCTTCAGATATATCATCCAAAACAAGTCCATTCTCTATCAATAGAGTTATTACATCGATCCTTGCCTCATCCATGATCTCAACAAGCACGCTAACAAGGCAATTCTCTAGCAGTAAATTGTTAATATGGTACCCAAATGCCTGGTTTGCCTTCAGGTATTCTTCTCTGTCCTTACCTTTATAGTCGACTTCTCTTCCACCGAGCTTTTCTATAAGCTCCATGAACTCTACTCTTTCTTCAAAGACATATAGGATGCGTTTATTTTTACCCTGGATTATATGCTCTACGGCTGCTTTTCCTAAGAGACTGCACATGGCCATGTCAACTTCAGAAGTATCAGCTGACCTATAGAGATAATCTATCTTTCCAGCCTCTCTGACTTTTATACCTGCAGACTCGCATAGATGGCTTATGATGGCTGTAGTGATACGTCCTGCATCCTTTAGTTTTGGATGTCCAAAGCCGTCGACTTTTCCTTCAGCCTGCTGAAAAGCCATTCCTGCAACTTCGTCTTTACTAAAGGCGTTTCTCAATACTTCTTCATTATTGGCAAAGCCCTTGTCTATCTTTACGCCTTCCGAAACGATCACTATTGCGTAGCCGTAATCCTTATAGTAAGCCAAGAGGTCTTTTCCTAGCATTTCAAGGTCAAGGTCTTCTTTTTCAGGTATAAGGGCAAAGGCTACATTGGCTCTTGCGCCTATAGCCATGGGTGCAAAACCAGCGTTTCTCCCAAATACCTCTATTACCAGGATATAGCCAGTAGAGGAGGCATCTATTATTGCGTTCTCTACGCCTAGCGTGCCTGCTTTGACAAAGCTGTCATAGCCATAGGTAGAAGCCCCATGAGGAAGGGCAATGTCATTATCCATGGTCTTGGGAAGGCCTATGATTAAAAATTCAGGAAGTATCTCTTGTAACCTGTAGGATGCTCCATTAGTGTCGTCTCCTCCGCAGGTTATAAGGCCGTCTAGCTTTAAGACCTCAGTAATATTTTTTCCGATAAGTTCGGGTATACCGCCTTCGATGTTCTTCTCGCTAAATGGATTAAACCTGGATGTGCCAATGATAGTAGCTCCTTTTGTGCGGTGCAGTTCTGCTTCTTCCAGCGTAATAGGAGCTGCTTTTCCTAAAAGTTCCTCATCTGCCAGGCCTTTCCAGCCGTTCCTTATTCCGATTATTTCTATGTTGCCTTCATCATGTGCTCTTTTTACAGCTGAATATATGACCTCATTGTGGCCTGAGGCAGGTCCGCCTCCTGTGAGGATACCGATCCTTTTTGTTGGTGAGACTGTGCCGGCAAATAGAGCCACCCCTATTCCGTAAGTATACATTTCAACATTGTTAGATTGTGAAGTTAAGAGTTCTAAGGGAATAGATATGAATGCATCATTGAATGTGGATAAAAGAGCAGTGACAAGAATTGCTATGCAGAGCAGAATAAGGACTGTCCAACGTGGCGAACCTCGCGGAGATTTATTGTTTCTCCAACCCTTTGATCCAAAAAGACCGAGGAACATAAATGCGTATGCGAGAGATTGCTTCACACCTGCGGTATTCGCAATGACGTCGTGTTTATACATCGCGATCAGGGACACGCTATCGAACAAATTAGCAAACGGTACAAGAAACTCAAGAAGCTCTGGATATATATCTATCGCGATCGGTAATGCATAAGAAGTGGCTCCCCACATGGTCCACGCAGACTGAACTGACATTGCGATGAGGCCAAAGATCGACGTTTGTCCAGCAAAGCCTTGGCGTAAAATAATGCTGCAAATTAATAATCCATACAAGATCGCAAATATAATAATAAAACTAATCGGATTAGCAATTAATCTAAGGGATATCCTATTGAAAATCGTGTCGATAATAGGCTGTTTCTTATCGGCAGATCTATTTTCTAAGCTGTCTTTAACTTTTCTTAGTATCTCAATTGAATCGCACATAGACTCTGTAAGAATTATACACCGAGGTGGCGCATCCATATCAAAGATATATCTCGTCACGGTCTCCAATCTTCTAAGATCTTCTATATCTAGCTCCTTCCCTAAAGCCCTGAACTCTACACCTTTTAAAGCGGTGTCTCCTAACATAGTTCTTATATTAACTAGAGTATCCTCTGCGCACTCTGCCTCTCCTGCAAGAAGAACAACGGGAATATTGCCTCTGTCTTTGCCTAGTTTTAGCAAGGCTTCACTAAAACGAGAAGGATATTCAATAACGTCTTTATCTGTGAATAGAACTGGAGTTTCTTTCAAAGTAGAAAGATTCACTGAGTAACTTCTAAATAACATTAAAAAATCTTTGGTAAGTGCCATAGGATCTTCTATCATCTCTCTGCAAGCTGGGTATAGCATTAATAAATCTTCAGTAAAATCTCCTGGCCTAGCAGCTATCCACTTATCTAATTTATCCAATGTTACCCACTTCACAGCATGCACTTCTTCGTTTGGATAGATCTTCCCGTCAAATCTAGCAAAGGCAATATGCATTGGCACATATTCACTCTTAAAACCAGAACCGTCTTTCTTTAAACGTTGCGAGATAAAACTCATTGGTGTACCAAAAATTCTAAAATCTACATCGCTATCCCTAACCTTTCTCTCATTTCGTAATTCTTCTATAAATTCCCTGGGTACTGTTACTTCAAGAGATTCTCCGCTTATAGAATGACCTGCAAAAGATATATCCCAAAGACTAGGATTATCCTTAGTTGAAGCGCGTTGCTGAAGAAGTACCTGTCCTTTTGAATTTGATACAAAACATTTCATATGCTTGTTTAATAGACCCAACTCATGGATTATTTTTCTGGGAAGACTACCCATGTATATTATTCTCCCATTACCATCCTTTTCAAAATAATCTAGGATCTCGATTCTTTGTCTTAACTCTAATAGCATCTGAGTAAAGTCAGATTCTTCTTTATGTCTACTTACTATATCTAAAATTATTTCAAGTTCTCCTACTATCTTTCCATTTTCCTGATAATAAACAATTAATGCATCTAATATTTTTATAACTATATTAAAATTAATATCATATAGTTCTCTATTATATAAAACATCGATTAGGCGAGCATAGGCTTCCAAAAATCTCTCCTGCTTGCCATGCATAAGACCCGTTAGAAGATTCATTGTAGCAGAAGATGCTGAATCAAAATGCTTGGGTATCCCAGTAAGCATAGAACGAGCTTCTTTTTTTATTAAAGCTGTGACATTAAGATCTCTTTCTGCAGTGCTCCTATCATGGCGCACCACCCAATCAAACAACTCCAAATTCTCTTCTAAGACTTCAGATCTATCATTAACTATAGTTATCACATCACTTAAATCAGATATACTTGTCAAGTAGTCTACTATAAAATCAGCTCCTTTTAGTAGTCGCTTAGCAATCTTTGTTCTGTTGCTCAATCTCTCTCCAAGGGTTTCTTCGAGAGCACCTACAATAGAAGCCTTATCTAAATCTTGAACTCCTTCTGGTGATACAGGCATAATAAAAGCTACTCTTGCATGAGGAAAACTCTTCTTTAAAATTTTAACATGTTCTATAGAAGCCATATGAAATAGCAAGATCTTGCCTTCTCTAGTAAGCTTATCGAGCTCTTTCTTCTCAGATGCATAGTCGTCTCCGTAGATTTCCCATTGTACATCAAACTCCCCTCGATCTTTTTTCGCCTCAAACTCTGCTCTAGTTACACATTTTTTATCGTCTCCTGGGCCACGATAAGGTCGCGTTGTCCAGCGCGTAGGACATACCACTTCATCTGGATATTGTCCCTCTAAAAAATTCATAAGAGTACTTTTGCCTGCGCCAGAAGAACCTGCCACAGCAATAACAGTCTGCCTTGTCACTTCTTGACCTATATCATTATATTTTTTGTAGATTTGATGTAATAAGAAAAGACCTATGCCTATTATAGCTAACATAATCTCGTAACTTAACACTTTAATGTTGTTGAAATGTAAAATTAGGGTGAGGACAGCGCCTATCCATGCAAAGATAAAACCTACAAAGATCAGAGAGCCCTCTTTGTCGCTTCCTATCTGTATTTTTAGTATCTCTTTTTCTGATAACTCAGGATTCTTCTGATGCAGGAGTTCATGTTCAAACACTATATTCTGTGCCCATTTAGGGAGATAACCATAGGCGGGATGATATTGGATAGTATCAGTAGTTTTATCATATGAGGCTATTGCAGTACTATAATATGCTATGAATCTCGGAGGGCCTCTTTTCTTTATTGTATCTATTATAAAGGCAAGATATATTGCAAAAAATAACATGAGAAATTTCACGGCCTTTGCAAACTTAAGGTTAGTAAGGGCTATCCATGCTCCCTGTAAGGCAACCTTAGGAGACATAGTACTCTGTAAATTAGCAGGCAATGTCTCTGTACGAAGCGCATCTCTCCTTGAAATGCTCAAGGCCAATTTTTCTGCCCTTGATGGCATCTCTTCAAACGTTAAAAGCTCTGATAATATCCAAGCGTCCCACTCTCCTGGAACAGGCTCTGAAAAACCGAGACGGTTCTTTACATCATCTAATAACCAGCTAAGAAAACGGGTCAATTCTTCCGCGGACATTCCCCTGTCTTTAAAATCCTTATAAGCCCGTTTAGCGATAGGCAATAATAACTCTAAGGATGTATTTTTATGATGCCGCAGCCATCTCTGGATATCCAAATCGGCTTCCAAGATGCCATGACTGCGATACCACGTAAACCTCCCACTTGCACGCCAATAGTCCAATCTGCTTCCTACAGGCAGCCCTGTATTAAGCCACTTTTTAGTTTCGGCGTCATGCTCACCAAGCTCCCAGAGCGACCATTCAATTAGTCTGGCCATTCTTTCTTCGCTCTTGATCTGTGCCTTTTTACGGGCAATCAAAAGATCTTCTAAGGAGATCTTTTCTCCTATCAGCTCCTCGATGCTGACATAGGGCTTTTCCATTACAATCACGCCAGCCCCTGGCTGATGGAACCATCGTCTATCAGACCAGCGATAAGAAGCGTCAAAAAAGAGAAATCCTTCCCGTTGCAAAGAATCCACCCATTGCTCGATTGCCTTGAATTCAAACGGAAACGGCATAGGGCATTCATTGACAATAATATTGACATACCAATCACTGAAAGCCAAAAAGAGGTTTTTCTGCTCACGATTTAAAGCTAGGAATAAGTCACGCAACTCTGGAAATTCAGGGTCGCTACCCACAGTAATAAGCATGGAGTAGCTGTCTTCGAATAGCATTAATAGTCCCCCTTGTTTTAAAATGCGCTTATTTTCCTCTACAAAGGAACTGAAAAATCTTTCTTCTACATGATGCATAACAGTATGTTGTATTACTACATGGACTTCTCCATCTCTAAAAGGCAAGCTAGTAGGATCAGTCTGATGACAAAAACTTACTCTCTCGCCTTGGTATGGTTCATTAACTCCCATGTCACAGCCTATAACCCTAAGCCACGGCCTGCCTCTGACCATCTCCCTTCCAAGAAGATTCTTGCCCGCCCCTATATCAGCAACAACTACATCCTCGCCTGTATGGTCGTAAAGCGCATCGATATATGGCATGACTAACTCTAAAGTAGGTTCGAACTTATTCCCGCCCTGGCGATAGAGTCTGTAGGCTTCTTGAAATTTAACATCTGTCTTAAAGCGAATGACTTTATCATAAAGAACCTCTTGCGCTTTTACAGGATCATTTGCATGTTCTCCCAAAGTATCTATGATCCTCTCGGCTAGGTCAGAGGGAAGTTTGTATCGCGAATATCTAAGTGTTAGTAGCCCTAATATTACTTCTCTTACTTCCAAATCCTCTAAGGCTATAAGAGGATTCCAAGCTAATGGAAATTGATTTTCTTTAATAGCGACTGCACCTAAAGCTTTAGTTAATAGATTCTTCCACGGTGGACTGCGCGGAGAATCACTGTTTCGCGAGTCTTGTGATCCGAAAAGGCCTAAGAGCATAAGAACAGGGCCTATAAGAGATTGCTTAACCTCTGTGGCGGTCGCGATGGAGGCAGTAGAGGCAAATATACCTGATCTCCCCAACATCTGAATAAGGTATATTAACATTAACGAAATAGAAAATGGATTAACGATCCACATCATAAAACCATCCCGGAACCTTGGATATCTCCAGGTAATCCTGCCTTCTGTAATAGGACGTCCCATAGGAGAAGTCGCTGTTATTTCTCCCTCTACAGAGCCTTCTCGTATGTCTAAATGGCATATCCTGATCACTGTTAGGAAATGAATTAACGCGACAATAGAAAATATCCAATAACTGGCTGTAAGAAATGTAAGATCAAGGACATCAAAGGAAGTGACAAAAATCCACGCAGCAACACCTAATATAACAAATATACCTGTTGTCCATTGCATCCATCTGCGATATTCTCTTTGAGCTCTAATAGCTGTATTCTGATAACCGCGTTCTGCAACCTCAGGTCCCATATTGGAAAAAGGATCATCTGAGTCAGGTTGTTCTATAATTTCTGGCATAGGCCTGAAGAAATCAAGCCACCACGCAGTCCCAATACCAATGCCAATACAATAAGCTATAAAAAAAGCCTTAAGCCCTGCATGTCCTATGTTCAATAGTGCATTTTGATTTATAGAGTACAAGACCCATGAAACCCATGCCCCTATGAATAGATACCATAACAGCCTATAGAAATTCAGCATTCGCCTGTTTATAGAGTCATCATCGGAAACCGTGCCTATAAAGATAAGGAAAGAACTGGAGAGTACAGAAAAGGAAGACATGTCAGAGACTATTCCTGGCGGGGCACGGCCGGCAAATATGCTTCGAGCAAAGTCGAGGAAGTGCCGAGATGTCCCGGCGAGGCCAATCTTTGTGCCATCAAATACCAAAGGCAGCCAGTCTACATTTTCCTGGAGCGTCATAAAAAACCAGCCAATGCCAAAGGCAGCTACTATGATAACAATCAATCCGATTGCAATAGCCCATAGGCTAAATTCTCTATTTTTTGCTTTAGATAGATCAACATCTCTTGCAACATGTTCGTTAGCAGCTCTACGCTCTCCTGTCTGAGCCTTCTTTGTCACGCTCCTAGCCCACATAGCTAACAAGAAAAATACCGCAACAATAACTCCTATAATAGCTATAAACGGATTTCCACCAGCCCCGGCAGAATAACCCACGTCTGACATTAAAAATGCCGTTAAAACAACGGGAATAATAACATATGCTTTTGCCTTGATCGCCTTTTCTGCCTCTGTTTTAGGCAAAACTAAGAAAGGTATCAACCGAATAATATCCGAGATACACCCTGCAAGAAATAAAATATTTATCTCACCAAGAAAAATCAGAACATGTGATCCACTGTTCAAACCAATACGAACTAATATAAAACCTGCGATACTGTGTATAGCTGCAGGCATTATTAACGTAAAAATCCAACCCAAAACAGAATCAGGGAAAACTTTAATGTCAGCTTCAAAACCCATAGCAAATCTCCTTACACTTGCTCCCTCTGCCCCAAACAATCTAGCTACCCATACATGAATCATTTCATGAAGTAACGTCAGACCAAAAATAGCTGGTATCACTAATCGAGCAGCATCTGTTTCCTTCCACACATTTTTTAAAGAAGCCAAACTTACGGAACCATTTAAGAGATCAGATATAATCCCATAACCAGGGATGCCAAGTAAAACGATATAGACGGAAATTACGAAAATGGAAATGATAGCCACTGTTAAAATTAATGGAGCACTTTCTTCTTCTGGATCATTATCTTCTGGATCACTATCACCCAATCTGCTGTATGCTTTGGTGTTTCTTGCAATAATCATTATGATTAAAAGTGCTGATGCTGCAATTAATATTGCTTTAAAAATCATTTGAGATGTAGCAGGACTGAGAGTAAGTTCAAGTTGCTTTGACTGCTCCACGGCAGCAGTCAAAGCTGTTGCGTCCTGAGGCTGCGGTATATATGTATCAGCTATAAGTCCTCCGAAAAAACCTATCAAGAAACAGATAACCGCAGGGCCAAAAGAAGTTCTATCTCCTGGCTCTTTTCCTAATTCTGAAAGGCCTAATCCGAATACCATCCCTACAATTCCCAAAACAACAGCAGTTACTAAAGGAGTAATTTCAGTGGAAGAACTTGTCTCTGAGTTTACGCAGCCAGATAGGAATAAAAGAACAGATAATATTAATAATATAAGCGGGGCTCGTGAATACCAAGAATCTCTATCTTCTGACTTAGCAAAGATAGAACCCATGAATAGAAAACCAAGAGATTGCTTCACACCTGCGGTGCTCGCAATGACAGGACTCAGTGCGCCATTAAAATTAGCAGCAACAGGCATCATAGAGCTTGAAATTTCTGACGCTATAAAAAAATGATAGATTATTAAACCTATAATAACTAAAAACAGAAGCTGGAACATGGCTTTGATAATTTTTTGGCGCATTGTAAGAGGAGGGCCAGTTTCAATACATCCTCCGCATTGTACAACCTTACTAGGGATCTCAACGGATGGGTTCAATTTTTTGCCTACTATTCCTAAAATAATGTGCACAAGAATAAATAGAATGCCTCCTATCCACGCAGCTGCTCTTAGAGAAAGATCTTTATATATCAGAAGCCACCCAACTCCTAACATAAGCAAATTAAAGATAGACCATAAAAACTTTCTTACTCTTATATATTCCTTAGATACATTGGTGTCAAAGACAACGTAGCTGCCTCCACTGCATTGTGCACTTTCCCCTGTATTATGCTTACGCTGGCCAATACCTAAGATAATGAACATAGAAACATAACTTTCCGTTTCAGGCGCGAATAAGCCAGAACCAAATATTTCACCCCAGGTAGACAATACAATACTAAAATTCTTCGTAGCTAACCATGCTGCAATAGCTGCAACACCAAGAAGAACCAATCCTAATTTAGGTCGTTTATTTAAAAAGGATGCGATAGCGAACCACGTAGCCCCAATTATAGCAGCAGAACCACCTATGGACCATAAGATAGGCTGTATTAAAAGATCCTGAACGCCTTCTGCGCCATGATAGATCTTCCAACGGTTAAAAGGCATGACTACTTTAAGATCGAATGTCAGCTTCGCATACAATGCAAACAAAATAGCAAAAACAACAAAAAGTGCAGCGCCTATCACAATCATCCAAAACATGGCTTGATTAGTAAGTTTTGTTCGAGCGCGATATAAAATCTCTCTTTCACTTGGCGCAGCAAAATCTTGTCGTGCTAATTCTTCTTCCGTTTGTCTCCGCGGAAGTTCTTTTTCAAGAAAATCTTCAAAAATATTTAAACGCTCATCGTCAGATCCGCCTCTTCCTGTAGTACAAAATAATACTGGCAATAATATATCAGGAGAAGCAGGGAGATGTGAAGTTAAGAGCTCTATCGCAGGCGATATAGCGGAATTTGGGTTATTATCAGGCAACGCTGATATTAGACCTAAAACTAAAGCGAAAATAACAATAATTGCAATAATACAGAACGCAGTCGAAAATTTCAGTTTTTCTGATGATTCAATATAATCATATTGTGTTTGTGTAGCAGAGACTTTCCCTAACTGTTGCCTGCGTCTTCTTAGATCCTCTGTAGCTTTTATTATTTTTCTTATGACTAAGGACATAATGATAAGTAAAACAACCTCCCCTGCTAAAAAAGCATATGAAAACGTATTTGCATCTTCACCATGATGTCCTGGATGTCCTGCGGCTAGTACTTGAGAAATAGGAATTGCTGAAAGGATTAAAGCAAAAACAGGTATTGCGAGGATCTTAAGAAGTTTATACCATGGAGGGCTGCGTGGAGACTTGTTATTCCTCCAACCTTTCGATCCAAAAAGAGTTGCGACTATAAGCGCAGAACCAATAAGAGATTGCTTTGCGAAGTTTATCCCGAGCGCAGTCGAGGAACTCGCAACAACATCCTTGCCTGCCATAGCAATCAGAGACATATTGTCGAATAAATTCGTAAACGATATAGAAAGCCCAAAAACATGTCTAAAAGGAGTTTTTAACATCCAGATCAGATTTCTCCAATCAAACAAATCCAACACCGACAAACATCCTATAACAAAAACTAAGATAATAACTGAAACTATTACAGGCACTCGCCGCGCCACCTTTTTCTTTATTTCTTTATATTTTTGACCTGCTGCCTCTCTTCTCCTAAGATTTTCTATTCCTTCTGCATCGGGTCTTATGATAACTATAGCCTCATTATCTAACTTTAAAGAATCCCAATAAAAATTAAGGATTTTGTCTGTAACAACACCAATTAAATTTATAATACTATGAGCCATTATAGCGGCTAACATTCCGGCAAGCCTCCCATATAAGATATTGCCTATGGTATAGAGAATAAGAAAGAACCCCCTATAAAGAAAATACACGATTCTAGTTTTTGTAGAATCAGCACTATGAGCAAATGAAAAAATACCACAAAGGACAACCGCCCCTAATATCAAATTATTGAGCATTGAGTCAAAGACAATGACATAACAACCAATGTATAAAAATTCCTCAAACAAAGGAAATATAGACACCTTGAAGAAACTTGTTACTATGCTCTTTTCCGGAAGCAATCCGTTTATTAGAGGGGCTTGTATAAGTATTGATGCTTGCACAGCAAGCAGAGTAAGAATATGCCATATTAGCAAAGAAAATCTAAAATCTTGAATTTGGATTAAATCAAAAATATCCCATATCAAACATGAAGATAAAACTACTGAAAAAACAAAGAATATAACTCCAGAACGCCATGAACCAATAATATCTAAATCATTTTCTTCTGGATACTTTGCAGTTAAGATCTTTTTCACTAAACGCCATATCAAATAAAACTCAAGAGTCATTATAATAAAATTGGCTATAAGAGCTCCTGTTCTAATGTCAAAAGCCCTGGCAAGAAGGATTAAAGTAAGAGTGGGTATTGCGAGGATCTTAGCAAGTTTATACTTAGGCGGGCCGCGGGTAGAATTGCTGTCTCGCGAGCCCTGTGATCCAACAAGACCCAAGAACATAAATGGAAGACCGGCAAGAGATTGCTTCGCTTCGCTCGCAATGATGGAATAGATTCCCGCTTTCACGGGAATGACATTGGTTGTAGAGAGGAAATAGGTTATACCTATGAATAATAATATTGCGGTTGCTGCTGTGGGGGCTGCTGGAGCAGTTGGCTTAGCTGAATCGCCGTTAGTCTTTTCATTAGCTATAACTATCACTTTTTTTAAATACTTACGGTCTTTGATAAAATTTTCGTCTTCTTTGAACCACTCTATATCAAGAGCTGGGAATCTCTGTTTGTCATTCAATAAATCACGCATCTTTTCAAAGACCTTTGAAGCCAAAGCTTTTGCTTCAAGATAAAGCTCTATAATGCGTTCCTTGAGTTCCTCATGGGAATCCTCTTTAGCTATCCTGCTTAATGTTTCCGCCTTGTCAAATACCTCATCTACTTCTTTAAGAGCCTCTTCGATTTCGTATCTAAACAAACGCTTCTGAGCCGTTATAGTCTCTATCTCCGCACTAAATAATTCCACAACTGTCTGGGATGAGTAGACTCTATCTTTTTCGTCTTTTAACAAGCTATAGTCATAATTATCATCGAGTGAGTTTAGTAACTCACGTCCTTCTTGTATCTTTCTGTAAGCTGCCCCAGGATTAGGTTCTCTACCAGGCTCTGCCTTAGGATCTTTGCCTGGTTTTACTCCTTTGAGTAATTCTTCTGCTTGTAAAATAATTATTGCAAGACGATTCTCAAACCTTGCTAATTCCTCTTCAATAAACTGTCTACTGATATCATGTATTATGCCTGAGAAAGTTCTTATATTGCTAATATATTCACTATTTTTTATATTCTCAGGTGCTGCTTTTAATACATCTATTAATTCATTGCATTTCTCATGTCCAAGCACTCTATCCCTAGTCTCTTTATGCGCTACATAGATATCCTGCACATAAGGCACCAGACTAATCACAAATTCTGTTATCTCTATTGCCAGAAGCAATGCAATACGGACTGCTTGTATTTCCTCTAATGACTGCCATAGATTGCCTCTATCGTCCTCTCCTGGTTTGATGATCTCTAGTGCTCTAGAATAATTTTCCAAAGCCCCCTCATAGTCACGTGCGGCAAATAAATGCCACGCCTCATCGGCATAATCTGCCAGTCGGCTCTTTATATTCCTGAAAATTTGAGCGTTTTGTATTGCTATAAGGCTGGTGTAGATCTCGTCTGCTTCAGTAGATATTTCTTTTAATAAAGCATCGATATCATCATGCCTGATAAATGAAGTAGGCAGCCTCATTTCACGCAGTAATGCCTCTGGATCCTTTAAGGATTCAGCCAGGTTAAGGGCCTCGATCAAGTTAGGCTTTCCGTCTTCTGATAAGGCTTGTTCTATTGCTTTTATCTTTTCCATAGATGCTCCAAGCCATTTTTCTATACGCGCTGTCCTTATCCTTATCGTATCTGCTTTAATCCTTTGTGGTTCACCTGTCTGTTCAGTAGTAATTCTTATAAACTCTACGAAATCTTTCCTTTGCGTAGCCAATGCTTCTTGTTCTTCCCGTTCTGCCCATTCTATTCTTTTATTTCTAAGCGCCTTTACCACCATAACTGGATTAAACATCTTTTCAAAAATAACGCTATCGTCACCGGCAACCTCTATCTTAACAGTGCCATACCGAAATACATTTGCCCAAAATCCCTCCAGCAATGCCTCTTCGCTCTGGATCTTATCAAATGGTATCTCCTTTTTGTCGCTATCTTCTGGCGGGAAGCCAGGAAATGTCGGTATCTTAAAAACAAACCCTATCCTGTCTTCTCTTAAGATAAATTCATCATCTTTCCAATCCTCAACTGCATACCAGAACTTGTATAATGCAGCCAATAAAGGTACAGCAGCAGAAATAATAGCTCCTCCGCCTATCACTCCCGTTAAATCCAGCAAGAAAACTATCAATGATATTAAAACAATACCTTCGGAAATAAGCCCTGAATAATCATTTCTCTTATCCTCTTCATCATCCTCTTTTTTATTAAAATTAAAAGCTGCTAGATGCATTAAAAATATCAATATTACGCTTATGCCGAGCCAAACAAGAATGCCGAGAGAAAATACTTTGGCAACAGTTAAATAGAGCATGACCGTAATTGCTCCATGTGCTAATAAACTTAGGGCTGGCAAGAAAGCCTGCCCTATTAAAATAAACGGGTGTTTACGATAGTAAATCTCTTTATCTTCTGACCAGCGATGCGCAGGGAAAAACGGCAAAAGCCTTTGCTCACTTCCTATGTTTTTCTGCTCTATTTCTCTCATGGCCTTCTGACGAGCTTTTTCAGCCTCTACTCTCTTTAAAACTGCCTCATCCGGCTCCAAGCCTCTTCGCCTGGCAATCTCTATATCCATAAGATCTGTATCATGCGCTGCTCTTCTCTTCTCCTCGATCTCCTTGGCTTTCTCTACTATAGTTACTACCTCTTTTGCTTTAGCCGCAGAAATGGGCCCAAATACTATCTCTTTCTTGTGACCAGCTGAATCTATTTCAACAAAGCATGTCCCAAAAATACCCTGTAAAAAAGTCGACTTTATGCTATTATGCTGATATTTTTCCAAGTCTATAGACACATCTGCTCTTAAAGAAAATAATATGTTTTCAGTCGCTGCGACACGCCTGTCAGTAACTACAATAAAATCATTTACAGAATCATGCCAAACATAAGCCAAAAATGCGCCATATATGCCTAAGACTATTCCGCTTGTAAATATGAATGTACTTAAAGACATGATCTTTAAAATACCTAGCTTAAAAACAAAGAATGGTAAAACAAATATCGTTAAGGCTAAAAGAGTAACAGGCAGAGCTATGCGTATTAATAGGTGAGAAATATGTTTTGTCTCGCAAAACAAGACTTTTTCTCCCTCTGTAAGCCATTTGAAATCCTTGCCTTCTAAGACTGGCAATTCTTCTTCAGCGCCACCTTCAGTTACTACTATGGCATCTCTAGGAGTTTCGTTAGTCTCATATGCCACTGGCGGAAGATCAGTAGCGACACTGATCATGGTATCTTTGGTCTCTGATTCTTCAATTAAAGTTCTTAAAGCACTGAGATCTGGTTCTTTTGCCACAACAGGGATCCCTTCTATTGCAGTTTTTACTGCTCCTGCAATGCCCTGGCCTATTTTCTCTATTTCTTTCACGATATCTCTTAGGTTATTCTTTATGCGCGCGCGAATAATACCTATTTTAGTATTGATATCTGTCAGTTCGACTTTTGGAAAATCAAATAAAACAGGCTCTGGTACTTTCTTAGATATAGGTATTGATGACAGATCGAGATCGCCTCCAGTAAGAGGAGACAATAACGCATGGCGCTCACGACCACCGCGAGACAATGATTCTCTAAAGCTATCGCTGAGCATGTCTTGGCTACGGGAAGAAACTTCTTCTCCTGCTCCGAATGAAGCCATTACTGCTGTTGCAGTGCCAGCAGCTGCAGCTCCTCCTGCAGCTATCTCTGCTGCCTCTGCAACTCCTGCAGCCAATTCTGCAGCCGCAGCCATCCTTCGCGCTTTCATGATACGAGAAACAGCAGTTATTGCACCAGTTAAACTCGCAAGGGAAATGCCTCCGCCAACACCCATTAAAACAGCGGCTTCGCCTGGCTCTTTACCTGTAACAAACATTATGCCGACAACTACTACTGTTACAAGGCCTATAACAAGGCCTGCGACAATGAGTATCTTTGCCAAAAGCGAGACCTCGCCATCTCCATCTTCATCATCTCTATCTCTTCTTCTCGGCCATTCTCTTTCTGGTCTATCCTTCTCAACAGGCCTATCCTTTGGCTTTATCTCAAACTTTGGTAGTTTTGGAAACAAGTCACCTAGCTTAGGAGGATCCCATTCCCTTGGTTCTCTTTTAGGCCTCTCGCGTTTTACCCTAGGTTCTCTCTTAGGAGTTGGTCTTTTTTCACGGTCAGGTTTTCGTTCAAGCAATCTCTTCAGCACAGAAATAATCCCACCTGCTGCGCCTATTGCGCCAGCTCTCATCATAGCGGCGATCGCCTTAGGCGTCAGCCTCGGCCCCAGATCACTGATTGCCTGGATAATGGCGCTGGATTCTTCTTCATCATCAGCTTTTAAGAAATTAAGGACAAAGCCGACGCAATCCCGCACCAGTGAGATTGAATCATGCAATACGGCTCCGAAATTATCGTTAAATAGTTTAGCTATCGGCCAATCTTTTGGCATCCCAAGAGCCACTAATGCTGCTTCCTCTGAATTCATGTCTTGCTGCGATATACCTTTCCTGCCTATCTCACTAAAATAAACAGTGTGGCTGAGGGCAATATTTATATTCGCAAATAATTCCAGCGCATAATTATCAAGGGTCTTGCGGAACTTGTCCAATGTAACGGAATCTTTATTGCCTTTCCTCGCATTTTCTATAAGATTGTCTATGATATCTTCTACCTCTAGCTTTGTCTTAAAGAGACGGTTTAGGGCATTTTGTAACTTAGTCTTGTCTTTACTATATTTATAGACATCCAGATGTTCCATGATATAGGCAATGCGTTTTTTATAGCTCTCCAGGCTATCAGAAGAAGCTCGTTTAAGGGCATTCACTAAATGATCAAGCGCATCTTCTGCTCCTTCTACTTCCAGGGAATTTGATTTTCTAAAAACCTGTACCAGCATAACAATGCCTTCATAACAATCTCTGCCGACTAACTGAAAACCTGCCCAGCGAGCGATCTCTCTATTTACTGCAATGTTCTGCTTTATAAGCTCTTCTCTCTCATCCGTAGAATCATTATTTGCTAAAATATCTTGATCGTCACCCGAAATCGCCAATTGCTCGTTTAATCTATCTAGATCTTCTGATAATTCTTTGGCGCGCGCTTCTAACCAGTTTATATACTGATTTACGCCATCTTCTCTATCTATAAACACCCTATCCATCTGTTCTGGAGTCGTCTTTCCCAGCATTTCCTCATGGTTACGCAGCATTTCTTCTCCCTGCCTAAGGTCATTTTCCTCTGCTGCTATATCTGCAACATCAGTTTCTAACTCAGCCTGCTCGTCTTGTATGCCCTGGTCCTCTGTTTTTAAGCTTTCATTTTTCTGGCCTAAGTCTACTTTTCTATCATTCAGCTTTCCGTCTTCATCGATGATCTCCTGTCTTTGAGAAGACAATCTAACGCCTTCCTCTGCTGCCAGAGCCAGGTCTGTTTCAAATCTGTTGTTTTGCGCCTGCAGCTCTACCTTGTCAGTTGCTAATTGTCTTTTTCCTTGATCTAGCGCCTGCCCCATTGCTTTGTGTTGAGCTTCCTGTTGTGCCAACACCTGCAGTTTTTGCGCTAGTTCCTGCTTAGCGGCTTCCAACTCTTCATCCCTGCTCCATCTCCTTATAACTTCTCTCACTAATTCTTTGTATAGGTCTTCTATATCTTCTTTGCTATTCACGGCTTGTAAGCACTTGATCAAAAAATTAGGCTTACTTAACTGATCGATAAAACCTATGAGTAACGGGTACTCTGCTGAATCTTTTATGACTGGTTCCTGCCCTTCAGTTAATTCTCTAAAAACTTTTTCCAGGCCTTTTAAAGCCAAGCTATCAAAGCCTTGTTCGGTTTCAATGGACAAGGTTCTTGGGTCAACTACATCATCTGGTAATGATCCTCGCACCCGGACCCAGACTTCATCAAAACTCTCTCCCCCGCTATTCCTAATAGAAGTCAATCTTTCTCTTTCTTCTAACCGCGCTTTCTCATCTTCTGATTCCTTTCTCTGTATGGCTAATATATCTCCGGCTACTTTGTGTTCAGTCTTCTGCTGGTCCAATTCTCTTTCTCTGGCTTGCAATGCTAGCTCTCTAGCCTTTAATGCTTCTATTCTTTTGCTTAATTCATCTTGTCTTTTTCGAAGAGCAGCTTCCAGTGCCTTTAATTCTTCATTTCTTGTCTTTAGCGCCCTTATATCAGTTTCTAATTGCCGTCTTCCTTCCTCTACCCTTTCTAAATTCTTACTATAACTCTCTCTTCTATTATCAAGAGTTTCTCTCCTTTGTCTTAAAAACTCTCTTTTATTTTCAAGGCCTTGTCCCCATTCTTCAAGCTCTCTTCTCTGGCGCTCAAGCTCTTCGGCATTCTGCGCCTTTCTCTCTTCAGCAAAAAGCCCTTCATGCTGCAATGTCCAGACAAGCAATACAAGGTAAGCTGAAAATCCATATTTAAGGAGATTAAGCCTCTTCGAGAATTTCTGTACTATCTTTTCCTTATCTTCTTCGCCGTTAAAATCTATCCATACACGGGCGATCCTTCTCTGGCTATCAGAGTCTTCGCCGCTTCGTATATCTCCGATCATCGTTAGATAGGTATTTATCTCCTCGCCTGCGGTAGATTCAGCTTCGGTAAATTTCTTCAAATATGTTATCAATACAGCAATATCTTCTAAGTCTCGATCGCTGAAAAAATTCGCCTCTATGACCATAGCCCCTGCTTCGTCCCTATGGTCGCCGCTGACAATATGACTGATCTCGTGCATTAACTGAGCTTCTATCAGAGCTAAGACTGCGTGTCGGCAAGCGCGTATTTCTCTATTCTTCTTTTCCTTAGAAAGATAGATAAGCAAATAAAATAAATCCGGACTTATATGCACTGTTGCAATGTATCTTTCAAAATCAACTTGCACGCGCCATGGCCTGCCAACCAATTCATAGTCAATGATACACTGCAGCCTCCCTCTATGCTCCCCTGGTCTTTTCTCGTCTTTTAAATAGTTAAGCCATGTCAATGCTGTGCGCTCTTTGTCTGTCTTGGGTTTTCTGCGGCTCAATAAGCTCAACCCGCTAAGCTTATTGAGATTAGAATCCCTCATGACTTTTCTTAAAATAACATAAAATTCTTTTGGTAATTCACCATTAAGTTCAACGCCCTTTATACTAACCGGCAAGCCGACCCTAAACATGCCAGAGGCCCTGACCCCATGCTCACCTGGTTTTTGCCCTCCAGAATTAGGGTCAACGTGTGGCGTTGTCGGATCTTCCGGAGTTTTAAAAGGTTTGATCACCCAGACTGGTTTCCCGTCAACAGCAACATAGTGCTTATCTTCCTGATGGTCATAAACAGCTCCTTCTTTGCTGCCAAGTAAATAATCTTCCCAGGTCAAGTGACGCATGACTGTCTTCCAGATCGCATTCTGCACACTTGGAGAGCTCATAGGATCACCTGGTGGAAGGAGCGGCGTGACTTTAGTGCTGGCCAATAATTCAGTGCCTTCGTCGGTTTTCCCGTTATTCATCTTATTAAAGGCCTCTACTGCCATCGTCTCCACTACCTGGTCAGGAATCCTATCATCTCTAACAGCTATGTCACTGCGGTCAAAGCCAGAACTTGCCAGGTTCTGGGCCCTCTGTATGATTTCTTCTCTCTGCATTCCTGCTGCTTCATCGCTTCCTAACCAAGGTTCATACCTATTTACAAGCTCTCTTGCTCCTGTAGATAATCTTGTCTTAGAATGCGCCTCTTGGCCGCTAGCAACAAATCCTCTGGCTTCCGCAAAAGCATCCCAGGCAAATTCTACTGCCCGTGCCAATTGCCCTGGCATCCCGTCTATCTCATCTTCTACGGCCTGCTTATCTCTTTCTAATACCTCGACATATCTCGTTAAAGCCTTGACAGACTTTGATAGATCACCCAGGTCTTCTACTCCTTTTGTCATCTCTTCTGGCCGACTATGCATTACTGACTCTGCAACTCTATAACCATCGATGTCAACAACCACGTTATCCCCAGCCTGAGCTATGTCAACTTGCTTACCAAGTTTCCTCTGTATTGTCTTTATAAGATACTCATTGAGTTCCCTAGAGCGCATTGCAACAGTAACCCGGCGGCCTGGCGTGGCAGCTATTTTTTTCCTGACTGCCTCTGCCCTCTCTATTGCAGCCCTGCGCTCAGCTTCGCGATATCGTATAGCCTCTACCAGGACTTTATGAGCTCTTTTCAGCCGCCTACGTTCCCTTGCGGCTATCGTCTTTACTTCCTGTCTCGCTTTAGCTTGTTTAGCTTTAACTTCTCTGAGCAAAGTTTTCCATTCTGCATCAGCCTGGGCCAACATAGCATTTATCTGGCTGACTGTTTCCTTCCATGGATAATTCTCAACTAGCCCTAAAATAGCTTGTCCTTCTTGTAAAAGCGCATCTAATTCTTCAAACCCTTCTTCTTTACGGCTAAGTAGTTGGTTCAGATCAGCCTTTGCTTCGTTCTTAAGCCTTATGATCTCAGCCTCGACCTGCTCTAGCTCTTGCCTGATATCTTGAGTAGCCTGTCTTTCCGCGGTTTCTCTTTCTGAAATCCTTCTATATATATCAGCTGCTATCTGTTCTTGCTCTAACATCTTTTCATAAATCGCTTTGACCTCTTTATTGGCACTTGTTATTTTCTCTATGGTAATCCTGCCTCTAATATTACAACCATGTTTTCTCAGCGAAGCGCCTAATTCATCAGAAAGCTTCCTATAAGCAGACAATGTCTTCGCAAATTCAGCCTTCAAGGCCTCGTATTCCTTATAGGCTTTTTCTTTCTGTGCTGCAGCTTGTTCATAGATAGAAAGTTTTGCTTCTATCTGCTTGACCATTTCCCTCCAGCCAGGCACACTAGTCTCGCTGACTTTAACGATCTTTTCATACGCAGCCAGTGCTGGCTCTTCTATTCCAGGCGTCTTGGCTTTGGTTCCAGAAACTACGCTGGAAAGACTATTAAAATTATCAGCGATCCTCTGTCCAGCCCCTTCTAATATAGGCACTATCTTTGCCATGAATTCCCTTGTTGGCTGAGCCTGTCTTAACCTAAAATCCTCTATTGCCCGATTGATATCTCTGATCAATACATTAAAATCTCCCAATTTATCTTCTGCTTGCCTTATCTTGTTTTCGACTTCTTGTTTTACAGAATCAGATTTTGCCAAAAATTCCATTAATACTCCCAGGCTTTCTGCTCTGGCAGCTTCTGAGCAAGACAGATAATAAGCCTCGCTAGTCTGGACAGCTTCATTAATAGTTTTTATTACCTCAAGATAGATCGCATTGCGCCGCGCAAGAAAAGCCTGTGATTGGGCAGGCATGTCTTCCTTGAGATACTTCTCTAATTCAGCTAAATGATCTTTGAGTTCGCTAAGCCCCTGCTCGACTGTAGTGCGATCTTCGCGCATATTCTCTATTATCTTAGTTGCCTGAGCGAGCGCTCTATCAAAAAGCTCTTGCATCTTAGTATTTTGAGCCTTTACGACTCTTGCGTTCTCCTTGACAGTCGCCAGGCCTTCTGACATTTCCAGAGATACCTTTTCACGCAAGGCAGTAGAAAACCTTTCTGCTTCTCTAGTGGCAGCTTCCCATTTCTCGGCTGATGCTACTAAGAGCTCGCTTCCTTTTAACTGCTTCTCCCTCAGACTGGCAAGTAGGCCAAGCATATCCTGCCATGCCTCAGTCTGTAGATCGATCACTGCCAGGTTGAATTCTTCATCATAGGCTGCCTTCTGGCCCTTTGTCATATTCTTGATCTGTCTCCTAAAAATAGACCTACTTACCCTACGGCCTATAAACCTTGAAACCCCGCGAGTAAGTTTTGCCTGGCTGATATTCCTTAAGATCCTAAGCGTCTCAAATAATGTACCGACTCCAGCCCCTACTGCAAGCCCTGTACCTATTGCCAGGCCTTTTAAAGCAAAGGCTATGCCCACTGCTATTGAAGGCGCCACTATCACTAATGCCGATGCTAGTAATCCAGACCTGGATCTTCTAGCCAAAGCATCTCTTACATCGATGACTCCTGCATGCCTTGCATCATCTTTCACTACCATCATTGAGCCATCTGCATTCTGTACACTAGAACTCCCTTTAGTGTACAACCTTCCTCCAAATGCAGCTCTTTCTATAAGTGATTTTATTGCCCAGCCTATGCCTAGAAACGGAAGGCTAGATACTAAAGCTGCTCTTTTAGCTTTCTCGGCTTGTTGCTGCTGGCGTATCCTACTGGCTGCTTTTTCTTTTATTTCTTTTTTCTTAGTTTCAATAGCCTGCTGGCGCAGCCATGCAAGTATCGCATTTATACCAATGCGCCTGCTTAGTTCTGTTTCCTCAGGAGAAACAACTCTAACCTTCTCTCTATGGGCTCTTCTAGCTTCCTCAAGGGCCTGTCTATCTTCAGAGCTGGCCTCTTCTACCAGCATAAGTTTGATCTCATCAATAATTCCTTGAATAGCTCCTATATCAGCCCCCGATCTTTTAATGGCGCCCTGCCATAAGAAAAATGGATAACAGATGGCTGTATCGCTGTAAAAAGCTGCTGAGCCTTTATCGCCCTTAGCGTTCCTTATCGCTCTTTCTATCTGCGCCCTAAAATCTTGATCTATTTTTCTCTTGCGCTTTTCAAGTTCGCCTGCAAGTTTCTCTAATCTCTTAAGTTCATCGCGATCTAAAACAAAACTTGCCTGGCTGCCGGATTCCATTGACAACATGACTTCTGTGGTTAATTTATCCGGCAACCCTTCTGCATCCCTGTAAAAAGCCTGTATCCGGCTAAGGTTTTCATGCATCCTGGTCAGATCTTCTGCTTTCATATTCTCGGCCAGACGGTCAAATTCCTCGACTAATTCAGTCTTTTTTCCATACACAAACGCTATTAGAAACTCCATGAGCTCCCTGATTTGCGAGATTACAGCAACCTTCTTTTTTGCTTCAACTGTAAGTTCTGGTTTAGCTATAACAGGCTCCGCCTCTACTGCTGCTGGCGCCGGGGGTTCTTCTGGAGCAACTTCTTCCGGGGCTACCTCAGAACTAACAGCCTCTAAAGTCTCTTCAGCTGTTTCCTCTTCCGCCAACGAAATATCAACTACATGGAAATATTTTTCTAGAATTTCCTCTGCTTCTGCTATATATTCTTTAAAAGTCAGTTCTGGCGAACCTATCTTTGTCCCATGCGCTCTCATCTCTATTAGCGCAGCCTGCAATACAGCGTCCTCCCTGGGTACATGCAGCCTTGCTATATTGTCTCCACCTATGATCAAATCAGGTATTTTTATATTAGATAAAGCATATTCTATATCTCCTGCTGATAAAGGCAGCGAAGTCTCATCATGATAATGATATCTGACAGGAGATAACAACCCTTGACCAGAAGTATCGCCTGATACTGACATATAATCAGAAAAGCCATTTCGAAATGCTACTGTAACCCTATTTCTGCGTTTTACAGAAACTACCCTGCCTGTTGGTGTCATACCAATGATACCGCCTGTTTCAAAGAAAAGCTCATCTCGTAAATTGCGTTCCAGGCGCTCGCGAGTTTCAAGATCTTCTATATCCAGCACATTAAGCATAAAATCTATAACATCAGGATCGCCTTCTATAGCTACCCTAATATCTGAAAGCGTCACTTTCTCCCCTGACTCTAGGGCTTCGGATAAGGGCTTACCATTCACAGTCAGCCTTAAAGGCCTGGCAGATTTTAAGCTAGCCCTACTTCTATATGTTGTTTGTTGAATCTTGGATTCCCCCGGGGATATGCATATTAAATTATTTAAAGGCCTATCTGTCCATGTAAAATCAAATACATATGAAGCATTGCGTACATCTATCTGAGCTTCTTTTGCCCTAAGAGCTTCTTCTCTTAGAACAGGCGCGGCCGCTTCAATCATCTCAACATATCCAGCAACCTCTGCGGGAATAGCCTTATCTGTTTCTACTGGTGCTGGCATACTCGCAACTGGGGCAGTGACTGGCCTACCAAGACTTTCCCTTAAGCGAACACATATTCTTCTCAATAATTCATCGGCATTCTGCTCCTTCCAATCTTTACCTAGATAGTACTCGCGTGCTTTTAACATCTTCTCAGAAGGCCATCTATCAGATTCACGAGAAATAATGCGTAATGTGTTCTCCGCTAATTCTTCTATGCTCCTAAATACATATCCAATCTGCAATTCCCTCTTTTTTTGTGGGCCGGTCTGTCGCGTTAAAATCAGATCATAGACTCCTGGCCCTGACGGCGTTACAGAAACCCCTGACACCTGCTCAAGTAACCTTGATAACTCATGTAGAAATTTATCTATGAGGGCTGTCTGTTCTTTCGTATCTTTAGCCTCTGGAGCCAGTAAAACCATATCAATATCTCGTCTGGAACCTGACTTTAGATACCGGGTGCCTCCTACTATAATCGCTTCAATAGGCCTGCCCAATTTCTTACTAAGCGAGCGACTTGTTTCAGCGACAAAACTCTCTAATAGCGATAGGTTAATCTCATCCTTCTCTACGTTCCAGAATTCATTTGATTTATCAGTATAGGCCGATGTTTCTTCAGGTGGCGTATCGGCTTTCTTTATCTCAGACAGCGAAGCTCCTTCAGCTGGAGCTTCAGCAGCTTCTGGCTCTGGCTCAGTTTGCTCTGTGTCTTCAGCTAATTTAGCTGGTGCTTCTGATGGAGCAACGATCCCCTGGTCTGGTGTCTCTCCTAAGATCGCGTCTATATGTTCTTGATTTTTTTCTACTTGAGCAGCGTAAAATTCTGCCAGCTTTATCCATTCGGCCAAATATTCCTCAGAAATCCCCACTCTCTCGGCATACTCGAGCTGCTGGGTTAAAGTCAGGCTATCCGTATAACCTAACCTTCTTAACTCGCCTATATCAGACTCGGAAAGATGAATACAATCCCTAATTAATATATATACCTGGAATATCTCTAACAGTTCATGAATAAGCCCAAATTTCTGGTCTGCCTCACTGTTAAGCTCAGGATGAGCTGGATTTAAAACTACCTCTGCGCTGACCACCTCTCTGGCTTCAAGATCATACGATACAGTCGCGCTCGCAAGCTTCGGCATCCCGTCAGCAGCATCTCCTGTTTCTTCGGCAAGTTCATGTTTCTTATAGACCAAATCAGGGTCTTCTCTAAACGTTACCCCGCAGGTCTGCTGTATTATGCTAAAAAGAACGTCCAAATCGATCAGCTCTTTAAAAAGCTGTTGCACATCTTTTACGCTCGTCGTAGGCATAGTTTTTTCTTCGCCCGGCTGCCCTGCAGACAAGGTCACTCTTTCTATCCTATCCGTTTCGTCCATCTTATCTTTATAGAGTGCAAATAAGCGCTCTTGTTCTGAAATTATAGAAGCTATCTTTTCCAGCTGAGATGGTTCAAGATTTATTGTTAACTCAGAATTAAAAACGAGCGCCTCTATATCATCCAACAAACGATCTACTGTCCTAAGAGTACTCAAGACATCTCTCAACATATTTATATTATGAAATAAAAAATGCACTGCTTTAATAGGTCCCAGAAAATCCCACGTATCCGAATCTTCGGGAGGAACAGTTAAGCTATCGATATCCCTCTGGATAAGTGATAGGGCAGAATCTATGCGCTCATATAGCTCTTTTAATTGAGGCTGTTCCGGCATCCCGACATCCCCATCTATTATATTTAACCTACCTATTTCTTTTTTTAACTTAGATCTTTCTTTAACACTTGTGGATCTTAATGTAGAAAGTAAGTCCTCTTGCTCGTATTCTGTATACAGCGCCTCAGCTGGTGATTTAGAATCCTCTTCTTTTTCTCCTGTAAGAACTGGTATGTCTGCTTCTGGGATTGATTTACCAAGCCTACTATATCTCTCTGCCCAAATTTCGAATAATCTACGTTTGACAACTCTAACGGCTTCAAATGTTTCCTTTAATTGCCCCCACTCAAAAAGTCCTCCTGTTGCTAGAACCCCATCCATTACAGCTTCTGCATCGTCTAACTCTAAATCTATCTCCTCTAATGCCTGCCTTGAGCTTTTTACAGCCTTTTCAGAGTCATCTCTTTTTAATCTATTGATTTCTTTGTCTATCCTTCTCCTGATATCTTCTAAGGCTTTTGCTATTCTAAGTGAATCTGAAAGCGATGCCAGAACTTTTCTTATTGCAGGGATTGCTGCCTCAAAAGTCTCTGCATATCTGGTTGCTGCGTCAAGATCATTAATAAGTTCAGTAGATACTTCACCGCCTATTTGTCTGAGCATATCAACCCTGCCAGCCCAGGCTTTTGTAAATTCTTCTCCTACTCTTTCTTCATCGGAAGCCAGTTCCTGCAACTCATCCAAGAGTGCCTTTTCAATCATATCAGGTAGACCTAATAAATCTTCTGTTCCTGATAAACCACAAATAACCTCATCCACTGTCCGCATTGCAGGATTATCGCGGTAAAACTCCTCTATTATCTCCTGCATAGTGGGTTCCAATACTTCAGTCTCAAGGTCCCTAAAAGCAAAACTCAAATATCCTACATCTAATAAATCCATCAATTCTTTCATTTCATCTTCGGAAAATTTTTCGAGAATAGACCTGACAATCTCACTGGTTGCTGCTTTTGGTTGCTGATTTATTTCTGTCTGCAATGTCAAGTAAGATGGGCTTTCTTCGATTTGCTGTGGGATCTTTCCCATATGGACCAATAGCAATATCAATCTTATCCTGTCAAGCGCTGTGCATAATATAATTCTGGAATTATCATCGGATCCTGTCAGATGTTCCTCGGCAAGATCCAATAAAGCACTGACCATTCTTCGTGCTAAAAGAGGAAGATTTTCAAGAAGCCCCCTTGTCTCAATAATATAAGATTTCATATAGCGCTCACGCAATTCAACTAAACTCTGCGCCATCCTTTTATTCCGCCTAGATTCTGGCTGATAACCTGTGCCTTTATTACGAAATTTAAAATCAACCCTTAAATCAGCGATTTCTGCATCACTATAGCCAAGTGTTTTCTGCAGGTAACTAAAATATCTATCTTGGAATCTTGAAAATATATCAGGGAAATTATCACGGGCAATGGTTATAAGCCCTAAAAACTGCGCATTTTTACGCAATGTGGAAACCCTTACATAGTGAAAACCTTCCAGCTCTGGTAATACAGGCACATGCCCCATCACGCCGTCAAAGAAACTAGTTTGCGATTGTCCAGCGCCGCCGCCGCTTCCTTCAGGATCCACTGAATATCCTGTGCCGGTATTGGAATTTCCTAAAACATACCTATGGATAGAGGTCTTTTCTGTCAATGGCAGGGCTGCCATAAAACTCCAGGTCTTCATCCCTCTAAAGAAATGAGCCAGCATAATATTAAGAGCCTCTATTTCAAAATCTCCTGTCTGAGTAAGGATGTAAAAGTATGGGACAAAAGGAACTGCCGGTCTTTGTATTGGATAATGTATAACGCCTAGCTGCTCAAGGGCTTCCATGTAAATCCTCATTGCAAGACGATCACCTGGCGAGAACCTGTGTTCAGCAGATTTCTTACTGCTAGTATATCCCGACTTATTAATTCCTGTGTTTCTTATGCCACGTTTTGATGGCACCTTAAGCAAAAGATTAGTAATAGCTAATCTATCTTTTGTGCCTATATTATCAGCAGACTCTGCTGTCTCAAGCCCCTGGTTGCAATCTGTCCTTGGATCATAATATCCCTTAATAAAAGTAAAAAGTTTAGCCAGTCTGGACAACCTGCCTAGTTCAAAAGGAGAACTAAGATCTACCCCTTTAAAAAATCCTATTATTCTGACAGCCATCAGTGCTGATCTGGCTGCGATGGATAAATCTACACGCTTGCCTGTTGCACGATTGCCTTCTAGAGAAAAGCCTCTTAATGTCTCTTCAGGCCATGAGATAGCGCGTAATATTTTTAATGTCTCTTTGGATATCGGCCTTCCGCTAGATTTTGTCTTATGCGCTATAGCATTATCTCCACCCATAAGAAGTAAGCTTAACTCTACAAGATCTTTGAATACAGTATTGTCACCGCCTATATTTCGTTCTTCTAATCTCACTAAAAGAGGGACCAGGGACTCTCCTATTTCTGCAAAAATATTTGCAAGATGGACGCATCTATCTGAACTGATAGTACTGCGGTCACCCAACAAGGCAAGCCCAAATGCGGTGATCATATCAGGGTCCTCGATTAATTTTTCCAAAATATTTTTAATAGTCTTGTCTTTTGTGTACTCTTTATCGTGATAACAGATATGAATAATAAACCCAAGAAAATCGCTCACTATTTTTGATAGCGGGTGATTTCTTCCTGTTATCTTTTGCCATAACTCTAATATATCAGCGGGTTCTATTCTTCGGCCTCGCATAAACAGTGACTTCATTGCTTTAAGTAGTAATCTATGATTAGAGTCTAAACTTAAAGCTACTTCTGCTGCAGCTTCTACAATATGCGCTTCTTGATCTTCGAGTGCCCACTTAGATAATGCTGCGTATAGCTCTTCTATAATGTGTGAAACCACAATTACGCCAGAATCCCTGAGAAGAGGCCTGGATCCTATAATATTTTCGGCGTTTTTCCTGACAGCTGGTTCAAGTCTGTCCAGATACCCTCTAAGTAATTTAATCGAGCTAAAGATATCAGCTGGGTTACCAAGCCTATTAATAAAATCAAGCGCTGTCTTACGGCTTAGCGGCCTGGGAAAATATTTACTGAGAGTTTTCTCAACTGTCTCCTCTAAGAGAGTATCATGTCCTGCCTTTGCTATAGCCTGCCCAATAGTCTCTTCGCTGGCAGAATCTTCAGCTAAGGCTTCTTCTATAATACCAATGACTTCTCCCTTAATAGCCTGCTCTCCTTTTTCAGCAACTAAAAGAGGTCTCCTGCTGGCAATGCCTCTTGCCGCATCTTCGATGCGCTGGACAAACCCGGCAATCTCTGCTTCTATATCACTAAATACAGCCAATTTGCCATCTATATCTTTTTCCTGTGAAAGTCGAGCTTGAATACGTCGTTTCACTTCTTTATTGCTAAGTTTCAGGCGTTTTGCATCATTGCGCGCGTTCGTAATTGTTGCCTTGATCGCGTCAGGAATAAAGGCCTGCTTGAGTCCTGACAAGGCTTTACCAAGCGACCCTGCGCCAGCCGCTAACCTGTCTGAAATAGCAGTTACGATATTTCCTAATTCAAAGACTCCCCCCAGACTCGAGAACTTATGAAAATGAAATCCCGGGAATCTTTCGTATAATTCTTCTGCGGCTTGCCATAACTCTTCCTGCGCTTTAAACATCGTGCTTATTTCAGCAAGGTGTCGCGCAAGAGTACTATTCCCACTATAATCAGAAACCCCCTTTACGGTTTGCGTCAAACTCGGCTCTCCTGTATCATTTATGACCTGCCAGAACTCTCTTTTGTGTATAAGTTTCAAGAGGCTTTCACGATCAATTTCGCCATGCTTAACAAGGACAGGATAAATCTTTAAAATGCTTTGCAAGGCTTTATTGACCGATGCTTCTAAACCGCTAAGTGACCCTGTAACTATCGACGTAAACTCTATAAAAACTTCTCCTCTCCTTTGCTCTGGAGGAAATTGACCAATAAGGCGAACTAGCAATACTTTTACTGCCTCCTTATTAAGATCAAACATCGGATACATCTCTACAAGCTCTCCCTGAAAAGCAGAAACAGCCCTGGTAAAAAGTTCTTGTTCGATTGCATCTATCCCGCCCTCTACATCATCTCGTATAATGCCGCTAATATCACCTATAGAAGAAAGATTCCCGTATTTTGTCCTTAAAACAGTCCTTCGATCATTAAAAAAGATGCCATGCAATCTCTCAGCTTGTATCCAGCAAGCTTCTCTTGCGAGGATATCCTGCATTATAGGCCTGAGAACGCGTTGCACATATTCGAGGGAAGGCCAGTCACCTGCTTGTAATTTACGATTTATAATATTAATCGCCTTTTCTCTATCGAGCTCGCCATGGATGCATAAGGCCTTGCCTATACTGAGCATTTCCACGACTCCTTTTTCGATTACCGCAGCTACTCTATCTAATTCTCCTGTAACGATATCTCTTGCCTCTCCAAGAGTCTTGTCATTAGATAGTTCTGCACGAAGACGAGCTTCAATTGCGTGAATTCTTAGCGATGTAATAGTCTTTCTGTAATCATCGCAAATCCCACCAGGAAGAGAAGGAATGAGATAACGTTTGTTCAAGCCGTCTCTAACTAAACCAACTGCAGCCTTAAGGGCCTTCTGAGTTTTCTTGTTATATGCAGGATTAGTAGCAATGCCTTCTTCTACTAATACTTCTATTATTTTGTCCGCAATTCTCTCTACTTTTACAGGCCCATTCCAGTGTCCAAAGCCTTCAAGTCCAGCATGAAGCCTTTCAGCTTCTATCCAAATGTTCTCTTCCAATAAAAAGGCTTCATATATTGCTTTTACCTTCCTATTTAGTGCTCCTGCAAACCTCTTGGCCGTCATGTCTCTGGCATGAATGCTTTTTTTGATAAAAGCTTTCCAGCTCTCAACGCCTCTAATAAAAAACTTTGGCGGCTCTTCGCTAGGAAAAGCATGAGGATTTCTTTTTGTCTTATTGCGCGTAACAGCAGGTAATTTTTCCATAAGTCCCTGCGCCTTTAGCAGCAATGCCTGCTCCTGAAGTTCTTTTCCAGCTTCATCAGCTGCCCTTCTGATCCTCTTAGCGCTTGCAACATACTCAGAAGGAACATGTGTAGAAATAAGATTTCTTGCAGATTCAATATCTAAGTCAGCTATAAATTCACTATATCCATCGACCAGCCTCTCTGCTTCTCTCTGAAAACATTCTGACAGTAATTTCTCTGTAACTATCTTAGTAGCAAGTTTTATGCGCTCTTCTTCAGTCCCGCCACCGTTCAATGAATCGATTATAAACTGCTCTATATCTCTTATTTTACGACCAAAGCGATTTGCCAAAGTTTTTGCTTCTTTCTTGAGCTTTTGCGGATCTATATTCGCAACTACCGCAAATGCTAAAAGAAATGTCATTGCTAAACCAACGTCATTGCGAGGAACGAACGAAGTGAGTGACGCGGCAATCTTTGCGCCAGCATGGACAGGGGCAGGAATCGCAAATAAACCTATGGTGAGAATAGCAAATAATACTGTTCGAGCGAGTGAAGCGAGTCGAGAACCTGTGCGTCTTCCACTTGCCTTTTTAAAAGCAGAAATAAGTTTTGATGAAAAATCCTTGCCAGGCCTTCCTAATCCCATCACCATTGCTACGGCAGGAAAAACACCAAAGCTATTGCCCGAGCTTCCTGAGATCATTTCAGTCACTACAATAAATAACGCATAAACAATTAAGCCAAATGTAAAAAGTCCCAGCATTACAAAGATAGAATTAATATTGGCGTCAAAGTTCCCAACAAACCACCTAACAATCAACATAACAATGCTGATTCCAGCAATACCTAGCAATATAAAAAACCCATTGAACCATATAAAACCAAGTACGCCTGTGCAAAGCACTCCGATAGCCGCCCATGGCAAAGGACTAAAAATTATATTAAATACACTGAAACCCCCATCTTGTGACTTTGCCCATACTCCTATCCAGAATACAACCAAGCCTATAATACCGGAAAGCAAAGCTATGTCTACAGACTCAGAATGAAACATAACCACATAAGTAACGCCTGCAGCGCCTAAAAATGTTTCAATAGCATTAAAGATAAATTTTCCCAGGCCTCCTCCTGCTGCGCTAAATGTTGTCTTTGTCAAGCCTTGCGGAAGGGTTGCTATCATTTTTGGTGTATTTGCAGCAAATCTAGCTACGTCATTTCCTAACAAGCCAGAAAGAGAGGTTACGACCCATAAGACTATGGAAGACAAAAGTATTGTTATATGGCTAGGAATGCCTGCTGTTTTGCTCTCTATTTCTACTGAGCTCCTTAGTACGCTCTCCAGGGATACAGGTGTAAGCGTAGAAGTAGGCGCAGGTGTATAAGTTGGTTCCGGCGTATATGTAGGTGCAAAAGTAGGCGTAGCCGTGGAATTAAGCTGGCTTAACTGCTCTACAGTAGCTGTCAAAGCTGTTACGTCTTGAGGCCCTATAATATTTGCAATTATTGTAAGAGCAGCAAAAAATGACAGTAAGCTTACTGCCGTAGCCCAAAAACCAATTCCTTCTTTTTCTTTAAAAATAACGAATATGACTCCCCACGCTACAAGGGCTACTATAATGGCTGCTATGAAAGGATCGATACCTGTAGAATCCTGAGAAGGAGCGCAGGAAGAGACAAGAAAAGCAAATGCTGCTAAAAGAATAAATGGAGGAGCTCGCGAATACCAAGAATCTCTATCTCCTGACTTAGCAAAAATCGAACCCATGAATAGAAAGCCAAGAGTCCCCTCGCCCAACCCTCTCCCCATTGGGGAGAGGGCAAGGGTGAGGGGCGAAGTAACATCATTTCCGCTGAACACCAAAGGCAGCCAATCTATGTTTTCCTTGAGCGTCATAAAGAACCAGGTAATGCCTAAGGCAAGTGCTATGATAACAATAAGTCCAATTGCAATAGCCCATATGCTGAATTCTCTAGTCTTAGCTTTTGATAAATCAACATCTCTTGCAACATGTTCGTTAGCAGCTCTACGCTCTCTTGTCTGAGCTCTCCATGTCTGTGGCACTTTATCATCAATTGGGCCGATTTGCAGCCTCTTGCTTAATGCTCTTGTAGTTTTTAGCTGGTGTTTAGCGCCATCCTTTTTTAGCTTTGCAGCTTTTTCTTCTTTTTCAGCCTTCTTCGTCATATTCCTAACCCATGCCGCCAGCAAGATAAATCCCAGGATAATAGCTCCAATAATAATCATAAATGGATTGCCATCAGCCCCAGCAAAGAAACCCACCCCTGACATTGCATCAGTACTTGCAAGGCTCATGAGCCCATGGCGTCCCATCACAGGCATATCAGGCATACTGAAAGATACTTCAAGAATACCTGTTAGATAAAACGCTATAGTTACTAATAAACCTGTAAAAGCGACAATATATAATAGTACTAAAAATAATTTTTCAATCGGATTTAACTGCGATATTCTATGCCGTAAAATAATACCCAACACTGCAGCAAAGCCAACAAAAGATCCGGCAACTAATAGCGCCATACCAGCTGCTTCAGCGACAGGGCGCAAGATTGAAAAGTCAAAACCGCTGAGAGCCATATTAACAATTATCGCTGTAATAGCACCTGCTAATATAAAGAAAGAAATCCCTGGACCTTTGCTTTTTTCCTTGTTCACTAAAGAAAGTATTAGATTTGCAAGAATCAGTCCTATTAGGAAAGGTGCTATTAGATTTATAACAATACCCAAGAAACCACTCTCAACACCAGCTCCAGCAAAGTAACCCACCCCTGACATTCTAAAGGCGCCTGGGGCAACAACGGGGGCAAGGCCGTTGTCCCCTAAGAGACTCAAAAGTCCCAGGCGCCCTAAATTCTCTGTCATTCCTACACTCGCGATTTCGATTTCAGCCAGTTTCGCCTTTCTATCCTCTGTTGTCTCTTTGGATTCTTCCACCCCATGGCCAAGAGAACGCGTAGATTCCTCTGCTGCTACCCTTAGCTCTAAAAGAGGGTATTTTTGGGAATCGGTTTGTAGCGCTCGCTCAAGGATATTTTTTCTATTGTAGTGAATATTATGAAAACGGCGTTGCATTTCCCTGTCGAGAAGATACTCTGTTAAGCTTGCCAGAATCATGCCCTGATGATGGGCATAGTGCGCAGGGACATTGATAACACGTCCATCTCTTTTTATATTAAATGCTTCATCAAAACCAAGCTCGCTATATACCCCTTCTCTCATCATCCAAACTGCATTATCGTACACCTCTGGGGCCATCTCTTTTACAACGAGCGCCAAAAAGCATGCATACGGAGTTGACGGGTCATATTCTCCACCTTCAGCAGCAGGATCAGCAGCTGCAGCTGGGGCTCCAAATGCGCCATATTCGAAGAATAATCCCCCTGCTATCATCCTTCCTGCTTCTGATATGCCCCACGGTATACCTCTCTCTTCTCCATGCTCGATCTGTAATTCAACATGCCTTTCAATAGACCCCCTCATATCTTCGGGTAACTTATCTATATCTAAATATAACCATGGCATCAACATCGTAAATGCCTCGCCGCCAAACGAGCCAAACACTGCGCCTTCAGGCAAAGGCTTTTCTAGAGTCCAGCGCGAGAGGCTTTGCCAATAGCTTAAGTCTACCTGCCCTAAAAGCATAGCTACTGTATAGACGAGGAGCGCCTCGCTGCCAATAAAATCATAACAGCCTTTATCTAAAATAAGTATCTCACAGTCCTCATCTTCCCTAACCCATGCTCCATGATGAAATAGCTTCCTCTCGTTATTGAGAAAACAGTAAAACCGCATTGGTTCGACCAAATCTCTGATTCGCTTCCAATACCTTGGGAAAAATAACCCTACGCCAAATAATGCTGCTACTAGATTAGCATTGTCAACTGTCGAGACATAAGGGAATCGTCTATTATCGTGCTCCTCGAATACCTTGTGATGCTCTAAGACCTCTTTGTTTCGCGTGTCATACCAGTTATAAAGAAGTCCTTTATATTTTTCTAAACCTTCGATCACTGATAAAGTAGCCTTTATCCTTCTATTGGCTTCTCTCTCACCAATAAATCCTAATCGCCAGGCATCTACAATAGCGTTTAAGTAAAAACCAATGTTAGTAGGAGATGTTCTCCTGTCTATATCATAAGAGGTGCCGTCTTGACATACTCTTTCTACGTAACGCTCTATATGTTCGTTTACGACTGCGGTCTTGGTTAAATCATAGGTTACGCTGTTTGGAGGAAGCAAAGGATGCTCACCGCCTGTAGAAATCGCATAATATTCCCATGTGCGCCGAGCTATTTCCCTGAATAATATTCTTATGTTTTCCTCGCTCTGTCCAATGCCCCATTCTTTGCGGAAGAGGCCCCAGACTTCAGGACGCTCTCTTTCAAGGCGTGCCAACTCGTCTAATAAATCTGGATTATCGCGGAATAATCCCTGGATATGTTCTACATCACTTGCCTCCCATGAAACATACGACCTCCTCACGCCATCAGAAAAAACACAATACACGTGATAATCCTCAAGTTTTCGCCGTCTATTTCCGTCATGTAGTGTGCCATAACGATATTTGTGCAATGGCACTTGTTCGAGCTGTGGCACCCATTGAGTACACATATGATACCGTGGATGTCCCTGATCCAACTGTGCACGAAAATGATAACGGACTCCATCTGATGCCCAGAATACGAACTCACAAGGATCGGTATGTGCCACGGCGAACTTGCTTCTCTTTCCCACGCCAATTACAATATTTGTAATCTGTTCTGCTGGTAAAATATCATCTACTACACCTGCAACAATTGCAGATATGGGCATTTCAGCTTCTGGCTTATTCAAAGAGATCTTTTGAGCTATTACGCGTCCACCATGCGCACTTATATCTTTAGCCCCTTCAGTACTGTCTATCCCGATGCCGGAAAGAACGATTCCTATTGTTCTAGAGCCAAAGTTCCTGGCAGCAGAACTGAATAGTCTATCTATAGGACCATGGCAAACTCCCAAGGTTCTCCCGACATGGGATTTCTTATTAACCCTGGCAATATATCTTCCAAGGAAATCCTTAGTGATCAGAACTTCTTGTGCAATTAGAACCATGCCTCTTTTAATTATATAATTACATGGCCTGCTCTGATGTGTTTTAGGAGCAATAATTATGCGAGGATTCTCATCCAGAAAATGTAAAAATTCGCTGTCGTCTTCAGAAGGCGGTACGATATGGTGAGAGACTATAATCGGAGGATGATCCAGTGTTAGATTTTCGAGAATTTTCTGCAGGCCCTGATAGCCCTTTCTTGATGCGCCAATTACAATGACCGGGCCTCTATACCCCAGGATACCTGCTACGGTAAGCATCAGGGCCATGCTCTCCAATATATATTTATTAAACCAGTGTGGTAAGCCAAGATATGCGCCGAATTCATGCAGGAAAGTCTTTGTAAGTTCGCGAGGGTCATTGAGGTAATCTATATTTAAGAATAAGCCTTTTTCAGGAAGGAAAGAGCCATAGATTTTATCTGAAGGCCCTGCCCTTATCAGGCCCTTTTCCTTTATATAATCTATATATTCCTGGAATCTTCTTCCTAATAAAAGCCTTGCGAGCTTTAAACTCACAGGATTAATTCTCTCTGTTACCCTGTCAAAGTCTACAGTCTCCAGTGAATCCCATATGCCAGCTATTCTATTCTGTTCCTTTCCCCCTTCAGATAAAGGTATGCCTGGGAGGGTACGGGAGGGGTCATAAGAAATAATCTCTGCATCAGCTGCAATTAGTAATATCTCTCGGTTTATTGCCTCTATAAAAGGACGGCCTGATTCATCCAGCTTTGCGATAACCTCAAGAATTCCTTCCTGAGTCCCAAGGATTGGTGAAGCTATAACCATCTTATAAAGTATTCTTCTATAATTAGTAAAATCCATGCCAATATTAATTAGTAAATCTATAACCAAATCCTCTTTTCCGCGTCTAAGTAGCTCTGACAATGCCAGTCCGACTGAAGTAAATCTTGCCTCATCCTGGTCATCACTAAGAATTTCTCTTATTATCTCGATAGCATTTTGTGGCGAATCTATCAATCTATGCGCTAAATCTCTCTCCTCTTGCATCAATCCGGTTACAGGACTGCTTACATTACGGCCGGCTGGAATGATACTATCCTTAACTGTCACATTTTCCGATATAGTGACACCAGATCCTATCAAGGAGTTTTCTATGCTTACGCCATCTCCGATATAAACCGCACTGCTAAGATGAGCCTTTCCGGACAATCTAATAGTTTCTACGTTCTGTCCGAATAATCTCCTTAAATCACGGAGAGCAAAATCAGCATTTTTGCCAAGATTAATTGTAATTTGCTCCAAGACACTGACATCTACTCCGATGTCTTCAAGCTTAGACACTAGTTGAGTTAAATATTCCGCCTTAAACTCTATGTGTTTTTTCATATTTTTGATACTTGATGGAGCTACCCCCACATTGACAAAACCTAAAGGCCAAGGCCTGCCAGGATACCTTGCTTCCCAGCTGTCGCTTATCAATTCTATAAGATCCCACATCAGGCGAACCACTACTCTGGTCTTCGGGTCACGCCTGTCATCACCGCTAAATCTTTCATCCTGTCTAAAGTCATCAAAATGCTCAATTACATCATTTCTAAAAACAGCTGTATTGGCGCAATTCAAAATATAGCCATTCTTAGATATAGCCAGTTCTTTCTGTAAAGATGCTCTTTCCTCGGAAGAAATGACATCCCGATCCTGCAACTTATGAAAAATCTCGACTAATCTTTCTCTGGCTGCCTGCGACCTGCACCAGTGTTCTTCCAGGGCAACCAGTCGTCCGCCTTCCAGTTTGTATGTACCTTTTTTAAGCAATAGATCCGGATCGTCTTCTACAAATTCCTTTGCGCTGGCAGTAATAATATAATCGCCGCACAATGCTTCTAAGTATGTAATAAAACTGGCATTCGAAAGGCGTTCGAGCGTAGCGGCAGCCATCTCGCCAAATACTATCTGCTTGTAGGCAGTGTCTCTAAGCTTTCCTAAGTCTCTAAGTCTCTCCATTGCCTCCATTAATACATTGCCATGACCTATAGGTTCCTGATATATCAATGTTGCATTTTGTGTCAGGAAATGCTCTTTCTTCTCAGGATCAATATACCCATCGTCCAGAACAGGATTATCTTCTAACCCTCTCCTTAATCCTTCTAAGGCTTCAGCATCAGAAAGAATTTCATCTTTAAGTACCATTAAAAGGATATACTCGCCAATTACTATTGTCGGACGCGCCTGTCTGGACTTATAAGAGCCATTTATAGCAAGGCGCACATTAGTCTCTCCTTGACCTGCAGAGGCAATGGTCTTATGTATTACTCCTGTATATCTTGAACCAAGACCTGCTGCTGCTATTATCTGGCTCACGCCAAACAAGCGGTTGAATTCTTCTTGAGTCAATGTACTCCAGTGCCGCCCGGAATCTTTTAAATATGCCAGGGTCTTTCCGGAAATCTCTTCCAAGGCTTTTTGCGCTCTTAGCTCTGCATCTTCCCTGTATGCCTCAGGTACTCTTTGGTCGTCCACTATATCTCTTACGCCCATAAAATACTCGATCATCGATCTAAATCCACTGTCTTCAACATAATCCAATAATGTCTTCTCAGCTACACCAAATACCTTGCCATCAACAGGGTCACTAACTATCCTTTTGCTCTTTGCCGCATAATTAAAGAAAGACTTCTCTTCTGCCTCTATCCTGGCAAATACAAAGGCCTTTCTCTTGCGGCTTATGCCAGTGACTGTCTGGGAGGTTTCTCCTTTTACAATAAACGCTGCATAAAGTGTCTTTTTAAAGCCATTTGTCATATCATAATTTGCCTGGCCTTTGCTAAGTACTACATCACAACTCAATAAGGCCTCACCTAATTCCGGTGAAATCTTTCTTAAATCAATACCCTGGATCTGAGGGCCATGCTGTATCAAAACAAATCTGCCAGATTCTCTATATTCTCTTAACTCGGAAAATACCTCATTGCTAATGATATTTTCTACATCGTCATAAGAGGCATCGTTACTTACCTGGCCTTCTTTGGGAACGCCTATGACTGTAATATTGGGGTTCTCAGCCAGTAAGGCCTGAATAAAAGCTAGGTCAAATACCATCTCTCCATTATTATCAAAAAGGTATCCTAATATCAGCGGCCTGAGAGTTCCTAAAACTTCGTCTTCAAATGAACGCCAGAAATCCACGGTTAAATCCTGAGTTCTCCCTGCCGTGAAATACTTTCTTATAAAAGCCTCTCCATTCTTTTTAAATTCTCTCTGGAGATCAGGATTATTAAGGTCTATTACTCCTGAGGCTATGGCCATCTTCAGGCGCTCTTTCAAATTCATCTCGCCTTCACGACTAATTACTTCTACGGCTATGGTATTGGCCAATTCATTTGTAAGCTCGTGAGGATTAAAAGTTTTTGCATAAGGATCTCCTAAAAGAACTGTACTCATTACAATCCTTACCAGATTAATAAGTTCGGTATTAGTAAGGTCCTCTCTTAATTGATAGCCAAGGATGCCCGGTCTCCAGTCAACAGCCCTGGCAACTGCCAGTGTCACTTCTTCTAATGCCTCGCCTCTAGCCATCTGCTCCAATTCAAACTTTACGATTCTATTAACCACATAGTCGCGATAGCTTCCCCAGAAAGACTGGTCCTTCATGTCGCCATGCCTTACTGAACCAGGTATATAATCATCTGATATAAGCTGATTGATTATTCTTTCATCTGCTATCTGCCGCGGAGAAGGAACTAAAATACCCATCACTTCTTTCTCTAATTCAGCAAGACTTTTGCCTTTTGTCCTGACAATGCCTCTCTTTGCGAATATATCAATAACCTCTCTGGAAGCCTCATTTTCTTTTAAGATTGCCTCTATTATCCTGCTTAATTTATCGAAATCGTGTCTTAACGGACGGTTATAGGTTTTTGTAGCAGTCCTTATTGATTCTCCAAGAGTGGCTACAGCCTCTACGATTAGCTTTATTCCTCTGCCTTGAAGCTCTTCTGTTTCATCAGGAGAAGCTTCTAAAGCCCCCTTTGGACTTTTACTCCCATCGTCCTCTCTATAGAAAGCTGACTTCAGTTCTTCCGGCATGCCCCTGGTTGTATTCACTATTACGTGGCTAAACAGCTCCTCAAAAGCGTAACCAGTCAACCTTTCCACCTGTCTTACGATATCCATTACCGTATGAGACTTGGTCTCATTATCCTTTGCCAGATTAAATATAAATATCCGCGGAATATCCTTTCTCTTTAATAACTCTCTGGCTAACAATATTAAATTGGGTAATATACTGGTATAGAAACTGCCAGGATTTACCACGATCGCCCTCTTGGTTTCCCTGAGCATTGAGATGCTGTCTAAACTAGCCTTGGGCGCTACGCTACTTATAAAATCAAAATCTACGATCTTGTCATCCCCTTTATGATTCGTTGCCTTGTCCTGTCCGTTAATAATATCTCCGTTGGAAAGCGAGACACCTAAAGAAGCATAGTCAAAACTAATAGGCGCAATATAAGCTCTCTCTACGCCAAAGATTCGAAAGAGATTAGTAAGTCCTGATCTGAATCTATCCAAATCCACAGCGTCCCTTTTATACGCGCCTGCCTCCACCATCGCCCCTAAGAATATAAGATTTCTTGCGCTATGTTTTATGGCGCCGTTGGCTAAATCGAATATGCCTTTTTTAATAAATGTCTCGTCTATCAGGCAGGCTATCCTCAATATATCTCTAGAAAAAACAAGAAAACTCTCATCTTCATCTGAAATCTGATATTTTGCCTTGGCCTGCTGCAGCAATATCTTTATCACCTCTTCAAAATACTCTGTCCCCATCTCATTAGAAAGCCTTGTTTTTAAAATATCCTGTTTATAGACATCGATAGTAAGATAAGTCAAGACATTCATCAGATCTCCCATTGCAAGTATATCTATGCCCCATCCAGCCTTTATCTCTCTTACAATTAGGCCGGTGCTGCCACCGTCGTCAAAAGAAGTAACAATGCATCCTAAATCTTGATCGCCTCTGCCGGGTGATTCTTTTATTGCCTGTGCCAGAAAACTGCCGCCTGTGCCCCCGCCGATTACTAAAATATCCGGTATAAAGAGCTTTTCATCTCTCTCTAAAAGCAGTCTTTCGGCAGATTCAGGAAGCAAGACTACTACAGAACGCGTTGATTGAATCTTCTCTAAATCAGGAGCAAATTCGGAAGGCACCTGGACAGGAAGCATACACTTAGCTGTAATATATTTTTGATTTTCATAATCAACAAAAACAGGCGTGCCATCGTTAAATGTTAAATTACTATAAAATTCATTTTCTGCCGGCTTCCTTATCTCAGTCATCACCACACCCTTGCCGCCATTGGCAAAAGACTCTTTTACGGCATGTAAGAGCAGTGCCCTGCGGGCTCCATGAGTGCGATCATCCCGCGGAGAAGCTTCTATATTCCAGATAAAAACAGTGCCGCGCTCTTCTATATCATAAGAAATATAAGCCTCTATCCTTTCTTCCATGCCTATCTCTGATATCACTACTGCATGTTTACAATATATCCCGAGAAACCTTTGTATTTCCATAGTCTCTCTGAGATGAGCAATATCAACCCACTCCTGATCTAAAAGACTTATCTCATCTAAATTATCGCAATCCAGCTCTATTATCCTTTTTCTCCTGCTCTTTATAAATTCTATTGACCTTACTGTTGGGAAACTTTCCATATCTACAAAGCGAGATACCTCTATTGACGGCATCTCAAAGTGATATTCTGGATTATTAGATATCGACCTTAAATAAGCGCTTAACCTTACGAGATAGGCTTTAAATCTATTAAATTCTTTTTCACTTGTAAATCGATTAACCTGATATCCTAAGGTAATATGTCCTACAAATGCCCCAAAATTATTTATCCCTGTTTCTCTTCTTATTGCATCCTGCATCTTGGTCAAAGCTGCTAAATCCTCTGCAGTAACTGGTAGCATTCTCATGATGATACAAACCTTGCCCTTGCTAATATTATGCGGCGGAAATGCTGCAATACCCCAAGGTTTAAATACAGGTCTTTTTGTAGCTATAAATCCAGTTAATGCCTTAATAATCCTTCTTTCCGTTACCTCATATACAGCGCGTCTTTTTGTATGTCGATATGAAAATAACAAACGCCCTATGCGAGAAACAACGTTACCCAATCGTAATAACTCCTGAATCCTCTCTTTTATTTCTTCCTTAGTTTCATCATTTAATTGACTATATTTAAAGCTCTTATTCCAGTCACCCATTAACTCTTCTACACAAATCCCATCATATGTAGTCACATGCTCAGAACCAAAGGCCACAGTAGCCAACAACTTCCTGCCTATATTTTCCTCCTGCCATCTATTTATAGTGGAAATAGTCTGATATATTAAATCTCTCAATGCGCCATCGCCAACATTAGCAACAGTTGTTACGCCTTCAAATCTCCTTGCTTTACCTGTCTTAGTATATTTACGTCTCGCACCTTTCAAAAATTTTTTTACATCTTCGCTATCTGGATCAGGGTATTGCCAATCTTCGATAGCAAAACTTTCGGCTTCCTTCATATGTAAATCCAAAACCAAAGTTCTCAAGGTATCACTTACAGGAATACCATCGTCTATAAGTTGGCTCATATACAACGCAGCGTCTCTTGAATTTGCGTTCGAGATTAATGTCTGCATATAAAACAGCTGAGTATCCGCCATTGCGTTTTGTTCATTCGGCTCACTATGAGATATATGGCTGATGAGTTCGTGATAGAGGATTTCGAGTTGTTTGGCTTCAGGAAGGGTGAAGAAATAAGGATGGATAAATACTGTTTTTGAATCGATATCGCAGGCAGCGACATTGCCCTCGGTAAGACTTAGGTCAGTGGTAATTATCAGCCTCCAGCTTGGCGGAGAACGAGGAGAAAGTTCTCTTAATAGCTCCGATCTTTGCGCGAGGATCTCATAGTGGTTTTCCAGGAATTGCTCAGGATATTGCAAATCAAAACCTTTTACCTCTATATCAGTCAAAATCCTATTCTTTCCAAATCTTTCATCAGCCTCTCTCTGAGCTTCTTCGGGCACAGGTAGAGGATATCCATGACTAGCGGCGCCAGAAAGCTCTATGTCCTCTTTTAACAAAAATATTGCAAACTCTAGAAGGGCCTGGTCGATTGGCTTATCTCTAAATGAATCTGGCAAAGAACTTAGATCAAAAATCCCATATCCAACATTATCTTTAAACCAGAATCCATATTGGAATGCAGATGGTATTTGTAAAACAATATGTTCATAAGGCGCTTCCAAAGCTACTAAGGTATGAATCGTTTCAGCATTAACTGTAATTACATCTCCTGGATTAACTACGATAAATTCAGATTTTCCATCCTTAACAAATACCAATACCCCCCTTCCTTTAGTCACAATATAAACCTCTGTCAGTTTCTTGTATCCGCCCCTTACAGGATGAACATGAGGATGCTCCTTGTCCCTGATCTCCCTAAAATCGAACAGTCCATTTTTATTCGAATAAACGCGTGACACCCCTGTGACAAAAGGCTTTGTTCCTTCTCCGGCATACTGAACAGAGCTACTGAGCCATTCACCGGATATACCTTGCCACGGCTCTATTTTTTCTCTATGCACATAGACTACTACGCCACCCCTATCCCAGACCAACCCGCTCTTGTCATAGTGCCCTATCCCGATGTTATGAAAATTCTCTCCAGGTATCCATTTCTCATACCATCGAGGCGCATGCTGCGTAGTAATAACAATAATATTGCCTGTTACTACTTCAGCCCGGGCTTTTGTGCCAGGACTTATCAATATCGCGCCTGGTTCGGACAAAGTATAAGATTCTTCGTCAACGCTAACTGCTGCCGCTGCCCCGTCCGTAACGATTATCTGCGTTTCATTGATAAATAGAGTATTTTTTCGTAAGAATATATCGGCATCTTCACGATAATAAAAGATTGTGGATGTCTTCTTGTCAATTAAATACCCTCTACCTTGCTGCCTCTTGATGTCACGGATATTATTTGCCTCTATTGAAATCCTTTTATTCTGAATTACGCTGACTATGGTCAACGCTACCAGCATTATAAAGATAAAACCTCGCAGCCTCGCATCAAGCACGCTCTCTGTCCCCATAAATAGATCAAGAAGCCCGGCCACAGGAAGCATGAAGAATGAATTGAAAGTTTGCATAAAATTAGTAGTACGCCTAGCAGCGCCCTCTGACTCTTCGTATGCCTCTATATACTGCGATACGCGCAATGACCAGTCACAACGGAATTCCATTGCCTTCCGCACCCACCTTGACCATTCTCCAGGATTATTGTAATACGTATCGATTGCCCTGTTGAATACGCCTATAAAAACAGACGCAGCTGCTTTAAGCGTCCATGGATAATCATAATAAAATCTGCTAACCGTGAGATCAGGATGCGTGCCGCCATTTTTAACAAAGTCTATAAGGCCTCCTGTCAAAGTAACTGAACAGAGACATCCGAGTTTTGTCGCCTGGATATTGGATATACCTCCTGGTTCATCATGTGAAGGCATAAAGAATATATCGCCGCCTGCTCGTATCTGATTTGCAAGATTGGAATTGAACATATTTAGAAACATTACCTGTCCAGGGTAGCGTTCACAGATCCCAGGCATCCTATTTGCAACATCCTCTCCTGATTTATCTCCGGGAGTCCCCATGAGAACAAATTGTACCTTTTCACCATCTGGACCTCTCATATTAAGGATTTTGTCAATAAGCAGGCCTCTGCCTTCAATCCCTTCAAATAATATTCCATACCCTTTCTGGAGCACCAGCCGGGCTACTGCTACTATCATAAATACTTTTTCATCCTCATCTAAGCTGCCATATATTTCTTCTCTTTTCTTGAGACGTCCTTCTCTATATAATCTTTCTAATCTGTTTAATCTTATCTGTAATGCCTTTTTATTCATCCTACGTTTTTCGATAAGATCTATATCAATAGAGCTGAATCCTATAAATCTTATAGCTCCTCTTACAACCTCTTTTAATTCTTCCATGAGATGCGGCAAGAAACTCTGTTCGCGCGTGCCATTATAAATAGCCCTCACAGCCCCTTCCTGCACTCTTCGTCTTATCACTCCATCCATACCAAATCCTGTAGGATGTTCTTGCATCTCTTTCATATAACCTTCGCTGACAGCTATTATTTTATCTGCAAACATATCGCTTGCTTTTAAGAGACTATGCCGCCCCCATGCCAGTAAATTGCCTGACGAATCATGCGACCAGTATTCGAATCCGTCCTCTACGGCATGCTGCAAGTGTCTTGGCAAATTTGTCAGCCTGAAGATATCGATTTCAATAAAATCTCCGTATACATCAAAATCTTCTTCTGTGATGATCCCTTCTTTAATAAGAAGATCTATGATAGGTTCGTCTCTATGAATAGAAAGCCTACCGTCAAAAAGGCCCTGATAAGCCCGATTATGAGAAATAGTCACAATACCTGTTTCCGTAATCTCTTCTGTGAAACACCTGGTATCTCCTGTATCTTTATATAAAGTTTTCATATATGCCGGCGTAAAACCTGCCTGCCAATCATTCACATGAAACGCATTCGGCTCTATCTGCAAGGCACGAGCAAGGTGCATGCCTGCCCTTGATAAAAGAATCGCCTCTACGTATCCATACAGAGTATCGGGATAAGCTTTTTTATATCCGAATCTGTCAACAAATTCATCGACAGGATATAACCCGCGGAAGAGAACGCCTTTATTATCCTTAAATCTTACATAATGGACTTTATCGATATTATTATAGAAAAATCCGCAAGCCATGCTCTTTCTTCCTACAGGTATCTCTATGTCAAATAAATGCTCGCCCTCAAGATTTGAGAGATCATTCTTTGTCTGACCTGAAAAATAAGGATTTAGAACTATTATCATATGGCCGTCTTCAACCGTAGCCCTTGAAAGTTCGCGGACATAATCGCCCTGGCCACCGTCTTTGCCCCATCCTTCCATGGCTATATACAAGACTACCTTTCCGCCCTCTTCCTGCGTCCTTAAGGCCATTGCCTGAAGCTCGATAGCCATGGCCTTTTTGTGGGCTTCTGCAACATCTATCCCCTTTACCTCTCTATAATATGCCTCTGAGAATTCATGCATCAATGTAAGCAGATTTTCAGGATGGTCCTGGCGAGAAACATCTCTCGCTATAAGTATCCAATATTTACTATCTCTATCTACTACAGAACCATACACATCATCTTTAAAAATTACAGTATTTCTCACTATGCGGACTGTTCTCTCTCTTTTCTTTCTTTTGGCATATTCAGCTATCTCAGTGTACCCAAGGGCTATGAATATGTCTTCAACCTTGTCTATTGCGCCGTCCTTAATCTTATGCAGTCTGATAAAATCAGCTATTTCTCTCAAAGTAGCATGTATGCTCTCTTCACTGGGCCTAGTTTTCCCTGGTCGGAGACGGAAAGTGCTAGACGAACGCATACACTCACGAGTCCGCCAATTTCTTGCCTTAACCTTGCCTCGTTTTGTAAGCTCAATATCCCATTCATCTGCGGCGCATATCCAGGCGATCAATGCTTTATCCCACTGGGAGGCATCTATCACTTCCTGGGCTGCAGCTTCATAATCTGTATTGGATAAGGGCTGAAGACTGTGAGGCGTGTTCTGGCCTACAGAAAACTTTTCTGGAGTTATGTCCTTCTCTCTAAATTCGTCAAAAAGCTCTCTGACCATTGCACAGTAGCGCTTCCACTCTTGTTCTCCCCAGTTCTCTTTAACTTGTAACTTCACCATCCCGACCCCGCCGTCTCCTTTTACCATTGCCAGTAAATACCGTGGGTCGTTAGCATTATATAAAATAACACTGCCTTTTGTATTCACTGCCACTCCGGTGCTTTCTAGCACTTTAGATCTCAGAGGATATGTTGCAGTGAAGAAATAATCCGGATCGTGCATCTCCTCAAAAGTCCTCTTGCCTCCAAGAGGAAGATAGGTCACAGACAGAAACAAGACAAGCAATAAACTCAACGCCAAAAATAGCAATTTGCTGGAACCAAACGCAAGGAACGGCAGAAACACCAAACCCATCATTAAATTACTATGGCCAACTTCTTTTATAGCTCTTTCTATGACTCCTATGGCCTCTTTCTCAGAAACTCTCTGCGGGTCGATCTCAGAAAATTCCTCATCATTTACAATGCTGATCAAACCCGTCACATCAGGCGCGCCAAAAGGAACAGTGTCCCATATTGTTTGTGGGTATTTTCTTGTGCGAGGAAGAATAAATACCTTTATCTGGGGTGAACGGCTATCATTTACAAACAGCATATCCATTTCATCCAACGCCTCAATAAATCTATTTACCTCTTCTGCAAGCTGCGCCAGATTACTTGATTCAAAGACAAATCCGACAATAGGCCAATCTACCAACTCGCTCATATTAACATTTCGCTTCTGAGTTATAAGTCTAGTCTCTGCATCCTCTACAGGCAGCCTCTGGAAAATACCTTGAAAATGTAAATGGTGGGTAATGGATGCGCCAGGCCCATTATAATATAATCTTGCTCCTTCTGTTTGAAAGGTAAATTCTATAACATCTTTTAATATATCCCTATTTAAAACATCTTGCGGTATGTGTTTTTTACTCGTCAATACAAAATGATCTGTATCAGTAATCGGGAATGGCTGCACTAAAATATTCCAATTCCTCCATGAAACCAATTCTTCGATTGCCGGGAAGAAGCCTTCACAAAGGTTACATTTCTCGATACCTCTTTGGCTCGTCTCGTGGCGCAATGATTCTCTTTCTAAGAATCTCTTCCATATTATCTTTCCATAATCGCTGCCATATCTTTCTATCGCTTCTTTTTCACTTGCTGGCTCGTCGAATGTTACCCCCTCTGTGTAGACCTTTGGATCTCTATAAGAGATCAAATGCACAAAATACCTTCCAATCTTATATTTCTTAATCATAGAGAAAAATTCTTCTCTAACAAACCCTATGGCCCTCTGGATTAAAGATAGATTCTTAATCACACCAGCCAGATTTTCATCATGCAAGGCTTCCATCATCTCTGCTCTATGATGAGCTTGTTGCAGATATGACCAAACTGCCTGTTCAATAATCTGCCTGACTCTGAATAAAATAGCTGCTTCTTTACTTGGTTCACCTTCTAATTCCGCGACTTCTATATTTTGCGCCAAATCATCAAGAACAAGTACAGTTTTACCCTCAACTTCTTCCTTAAATCTCTTTATCAAATCTTTCTTTGTAGTTTCAGCGAGAACAACTATAACATGCGCTGCTCGCACCTGTTCTAATGTAAGAGTTTTGGAAGCTACTTGTATCGGCTCTTCATTAAATTGATCTTGAAAAGCCTCTTTTAAAGAAGAATTAATCCCTCCCCAGCCAAATTCGTTCTCTTCTATTACCGCTCCTGAGCTGACGTTGAATCGAGCGGATAAACCAGACTCACTTATAAGATGCGCAAAAACCATCTCCATCGCCGGACTGCGATTATAATTAGAGTTACACACACAAAGAATAGTTGCGGCGCCACTTTCTATGGCTTCGTCAAAATTAACAGACGAGGATGCAACATTTTGCCCATCACCCCCTTCAAGAAACCCTGCAATTATAGATCCTAACGGCCGTCCTCCTTGTTTTTCATAATGCTTGCCGGTTGTGCTCCCCTGTCTTGCCTTTCCTTTTAATATTTCTTTTTCTTCGCCTTGCACGTATTGTTGCACATCTACGCTTGCACCGAGAAGAATAGCGTCTTTTGCTCCTAGCAATTGCATCGCCTGGGCAATATCTGGTAAATACATTTCAGGTTGTGTTTCAGGATTGCCTGCCATTGATAACTGGATTACATTGCCTTTGTTATCAACACCCATTGCAGAAAATGACTGAGCTTGTGTCTTTGGGTCCCAACTGACATGAACTCCATCAGTCACTGATGGATTCTTCTTGATTAAGTCATATTGAAATTCGCCATCTATTATTAATGGTGGTCCAGCAATAGCATTTCTGATTTTAGAAACTTCAACCTGCGGCTGGCCTTCTATTATATCTATCGCTCTTACACCTGTATTTCTTCTATCCATCACAAAGAAGTAGAAAGTGCCATTGAGAGGTCTAAATTCAGTATGTTTTATAGCTGGCGCGGTCTTTGAGATAATCTCTCCATTTATTATCAGAGCTGCATTGCTCTCCCAGAAATTACCCTGATGACCATTTACAGCAAATACTAAATTTTCTGTATCAATATCCTCTACAAATTCCTTTATAGTCTTTCCGGGAAATGCCTTATAAGTTTTTCCAAATTCTCTAGCAACATCTTCTGTCTGAGCATATACTGAAAAATCATACGTAGCTGCTTCCGGTTCAAACCAAAGAACCAAATCTACTTTACTCAGGGCAATCTTAACTGCCCTACCCTGCACAAACCTTTCTCCGTTATCAAATATCACCTTGGCAACTTCTATCTCTGACGCTGCCTTTCTATATTCTCTCACTTTTATATCCTGGGCGGCCTTGATGTCAATCTCAGCGGATACCATGTCTATATTGCTTTTATGCTCAATAGTTTTACCGCTAACTAAGTTCTTAGTAACTAACGGAGTAAAACAATTCATGTCTGGGAAATAAGTAAAGTCAAAACTATCAAAGGTAAAATCGCCTAGATCTTCATGTTCAAATTGTTCTAGAATCTCGCGGACTTTCTCAAATTGTTCATCGCCAGGATGCTTGACAATATAGGCCAGGGAGATATGGCCGGCAAATTCTCTCACTGAGACCTGGATACTCTGCTTTATTGTTGCTTCTATATCCCTGACTTTCCTAAGTTCTTCTACTTCAGAGAATCTAACTAGAGCTGTTATTGTTCCTTTTAGGCCAATCCCTTGTATTTGTGTTGAAACCGTGCCTGGAGATCCAATTGCCTCAAAGCCTTCTTTTATCTGATGCAATCTTTCTTTCAATTGTTCACTGGTAACTCTAACATATGGTTTATTGTCCTTATTATACTTGTCGCTAGGATCAACATCACAGACAGTCATATGGAAAGAGGCTGGTTCTAGAAAAGAAAAGGCATCTTCGAGGCCCTCGGCTTTTAATGCTTCTATTATCCTGCTCTGCAAATCAACCAATCTTTCGTAGAGCTGCGTCCCTTGCTTTATCCAGGCAATGCAGGTCAAGCCATAGAATGGCTTAGTTCGTCCGTCTGGATAAAATTTGGGATTGTTTTTAAGTCTAGAGGCGTCTATTTCAACTCTACTTATATCTCTTTTATGAAATCCTGTATTATAATAGATAAGTTCTATATCTCCGTCTAGCAGATATGGCCAAACTGCAACTGCCTTTTTAATATAGTCATAGTTTGTAATTATAATCTCGCAGTTTGTAAGGACGAGCCTGCTGTTTTTCACTCCAAGCTCACCTGATAATACTATCACCACACTGTCTCCCAGGTCATATATGGTGTTACCGTTCAGTTCCGAAGGTTGGATGTTTTTACCTATTATCCTGTTCAAGTCTACTATACTGCCTGCGTTGTTGTGCATGGTGACTCTTCCTGCGAGCTCTGCGTCTTTTAAGAGTACTGGGTCTCCGTGGATTGAGAGGGAGAGGAGTTTTTGTACTTTTGCATTGCCAAAAGCTTCTATAACATTGGTAATGTCTCCATAATACTTATCTTTTAATTCAAATCCAGGAGGTATTATGCCTTGGATGTTATCTTCAAGCATCCATGTATCTGTATTTAATCTATAGAAGTCGCTATAAATCTGTATCCAGCCGTCCACTGCGAATTTTATAGGGGTGAAGAAGCGGGCGCGGTATTCTGGTTTTGCGTTTACTATTCTTAGGAGCTTGTCGATATTGTATTCTTTAAGTATGGCCTCTATTCTTGGGTCTTTCTTTCTATTTTCCTCAAAATAGTTATGTAGGTTTATGAGGCATGTACCAATTGGACCTTCGAGCTGTACGTAATCCTCATCGTCTTTACCTTTCTTATATCCGGATATTAAGTCAGGAATTAAGATCTCAAGTAAAGCTTCTATATCTCCTTCGAATACTTCTATTAAGAGGTCGTTTAAGATATTTGATAATAGATCCAGGTATACGAGTGCAATGTTTGTGTTAAAGTATTGTTCTCCTGCGTCTCCTGCTCCTCCCATGATGCCTATTGATTCAAAAAGAGGTAGTTGCTCATTCTCCTCTGCAGATGCCCTCTCAAGCATCCTGACCCTTACTTCTCCGTTTAAGTATTCTATCCCGATCTGACCTCCTTTTAAGTCTATAGGAGTCTTTGTTGTAGTAATCATTACGAGTGGGACATTGTGCTTTATCATCCACTCTACTATATAGCGGTCAGGGGAGTTATTGGTGCCGTCTCCGTTATAGAAGGCAATTATAGTAGGCGTATCTCCGCTCTCGTAGTCTAAGGCCTCTCTGAAGAACTTGAATCCCCATTCGCCATGGCTACCTGATGCACGGTGGTTGTAACTTAAGAGGTTTTCTCTATCATCATAAGCAGGATAGAACTTGGCTATTCTCATCTCAACCTCTATGCCTAGTTCTTCTAATACTTCTGAATAGGTGGAGGGTTCCCTGCCCTCGATTATATCCGGCAGGTATTTTCTTTGAAGTAAGTCGTCATATGAAGGCTTTGAATCATCGCTTACAATAGGCTGATATATTATGCCGTCTGGATAATATTGGTTGGTAGTCTCTTGTATAAGGCGTAATAGCTTTACCTCAGCCACGCTCACAGGATAAGGAACGCCTTGTAGATCCAGAATAAAGGCAATGTCAGTACCTTTTGCTCCTATATGGTCTTTGTGCCATACCTTCTTTACATACTTATCTCTTCTTAACTTTGTGCCTAAACCTGCATCTAAACAGCACATCTTAAGTAAGTAGCTACCTATATCTAGGCCATTGGACTCTTTTTCTCTTAATATGTCTTCATAATCTATGACTCCTAAAAGAGATTCTCTATCTTGGTGACTAAGTAAGGCTGATGGCTCGAAGTTGCCTTCTTTTTTAGTTTTACCGTGTTTAATGATAAGAGGAGGCTCAGTAGCTTCACCTCTTCTTCTATCCTCGTACTTTGAGTACATGGCTCTGAAGAAGTCATAGCTAGAGCTATTTAAGATTATAAGCTCACAGCTTGTGAGGATGAGCCTCTCATCTTCCAGTTTAATTTCACCTTCTAGGACTATTACTAGAGAGTCTCCTAAGTCATATACTGTGTGGCCTGCGAGAGATTTTGGCTTGATATCTTCAGTTATGATCCTATTTAAGTCTACTATAGTGCCTGCGTTGTTATGTATGGTGACTCTTCCTGCGAGCTCTGCGTCTTTTAAGAGTACTGGGTCTCCGTGGA
>CAYPYS010000001.1:369732-371217 GCA_964415355.1 uncultured Planctomycetia bacterium
TCTTAAGACAAACTGCTCTATTGTAAACATCTAACAGAGTTTTTTCTCTTGTCGTTAAACCCTTCTCTTCTCTCTTTGTAATAAGGCGTTGGGTCCTAGTCTTTAACTGGCTTATCTTCGCGCGAGCAGACTCAAGTAGTCTCTCCTGATAAGGCGTATCAGTCCTGTCTTCTGCAATACGGTCTATGTAACCCTGATAGCGCACTAAGGCAGGAGTAATCTGCGCAGCGTCAATTCCCTTATCAAACAATGCATGAACTCTTCTTTTTAAAGTAGCTACACTATATGCAAAATATGATGCCTTTGGCTCAACGTTCAGCTCCTCCATTGCATCAAGTTTGACAATATGCTTATCAGGATTTTTAAGGTATCGCTGGGATTTAGTAATGCGAGAAATATAATATTGTAAATTTTGTATTCTTAACTGATCAGCCTCATAGCTTTCTGGACTTACTAACATATCAAAATATTCAGGATGAGCGGCAATATAAGCATATGCTAGGTGAGGCAAGTAGCCCAGTTTCTCTCTCGGACCTATACCTTGCAGGGCTTCTCTTATCGCAGTGGCTGAAGCATCTCCCACTGCTTCAAGCACCATTAGCTGTTTTAAACTGGTCTTTGGGCTTTGCTTGAGCTTGTCTTTTGCTCTATTTATGAATACGGCTGATATGGAATGAAATAGAGTGTCCATCCTGAGATTTTCAACGTTGTCTTCTAGTTTCTGGATGGTGTCTGGTTTTGGCTCACGGCCTAATTTTTCAGTCCATTCATCGTATTCAGGAGTTCCTCTTTCTACGTTATCAGGCGCCTCTTCTTCTGCCCAGCGATTATAGTGGTCTCCTCCTGCTATGTAATAGGCATCTATCTTTTGCTGAGGATTTAGCTTTAATATCCTGAAGATATCTGTCTCTCCGTCGGAATTTACGTTTACTGAAAAACTGAAGAACGGAGCGAATATTTTAAGGATTTCCTTACTTAATTCATAGCGATAGTCTTCTATATGTGCGAGTATAGGCTTATTCTGATCCTTTCCGCTATTAAAGTAGACTTTATCAAGTCCTAACTCTGCTATCGCTGAGAGAGCCACCAGGAGGTGATCCCAGTGCAATGGGTTACCTGCGAGAGGGTATATACCTATTCTATAAGTGTCATCCGTAGGTCTTAATTCTGGGTCAGCTTCACAGACACGGATCTTTGCTTGCGGGTTTATGGTCTCTTCGGGGTTCTGGGAGACTAGGCGCTCGGTTATGCGAGACATCAATCTATCCGCAGTCTCTAATCTATCTCTAAAAATAGGGTCATCTATGGACATACCTAGTTCTCTGGCCATAGATTCCATATCTTTCTGGATCCTTTGCTTTATGTCCGGAACTATAACTATGCTAGCATGTTTTATATTCAGTCCATCGGTATGCATAGTAACTTCACCCTCAAGCACTATCACTACAGAGTCACCCAGGTCAAATACCTCGTGTCCATTTAAGA
>CAYPYS010000002.1:0-204719 GCA_964415355.1 uncultured Planctomycetia bacterium
AGTATAACATCGACAGGCCGCTTAAGACAATAAAGATGTTTAAATAGGGGCTTAACTTTACACTTTAACGTTGTTGAAGTGTAAAGTTAGGTGATTTATTATGAGAAAATTATCGTTTGTAGATGTCGTGGAAAGATTGAATGAGTTCTGGAAGGCAAGGGGTTGCGTTATTGTGCAGCCTCTTGATACAGAAGTGGGCGCAGGCACCTTTCATCCCGCCACTTTTTTTAAATCGCTTGGTACTGACGCCTGGCGCGCAGCTTATGTGCAGCCTTGCAGGAGGCCTACTGACGGCAGATATGCTGATAATCCATTGAGGATGCAGTTCTATTATCAATATCAGGTGCTGGTCAAGCCTAGCCCCCGCGATATAAAAAAGATTTATCTGGAGAGCCTTAAGGCGCTAGGCATAAACACAAAGGCGCACGAAGTTAGATTTGTAGAGGATGATTGGGAGTCACCTACTCTTGGCGCTTCAGGTCTTGGCTGGGAGGTATGGCTCGACAGCCTCGAGATCACGCAGTTTACTTATTTTCAACAAATAGGCGGCAGGGAGCTTGACAAGATATCGTGTGAATTGACATACGGACTTGAACGCATATGCATGTTTATCCAGGACAGGTTTAATGTCTTTGATTTAGAATGGCAGAAGGGCCTGACTTACGGAGATATCCATAAGCAGCACGAGACAGAATATTCAAAATATAATTTTGACGAGGCTGACATAGATATGCATCTTAAGATGTTCGAGTCTTTTGAGAAAGAAGCAAAAACGCTTTTAGATAAAAAATTGGTTTATCCTGCGTATAGTTTTGTCTTAAGGACATCGCACGCATTTAATCTTCTTGACGCGCGGGGCGCCGTGAGCCAGAGCGAAAGGCCGCGTTATATAGGTAGGATACGAACTCTAGCCAAGCGCTGCGCAGAACTGTACCTCAAACCCAATCCGTAACTTTACACTTTAACATTGTTGAAATGTAAAGTTAGCATAGATTGCCCATGAAGCATAAGGATTTTTTGTTAGAGATCAATGTAGAGGAATTGCCGGCAGGGTATGTCAGGACTGCTGTGAAGGAATTACTGAGAGGGTTTGGTAGATCCGGATGGAAGATTCTCAGTGACACCGTAAAAACCGGAGCCACGAAAAATTCATTGATTTTATACGTGCAGGATGTCCCGGCGCGACAACAAAAAGAATCAAAAAAGATTTACGGCCCGCCTAAAAGAGCAATGTTTGATACAGAAGGCAATGCGACAAAGCAGGCTATAGGTTTTGCTAAAAAACATGAGGCAAAAGTAGAGGATCTGAGATTTGAAAATACGCCGAAAGGCGAGTACGTGGTTATCGAGAAAAAAGAGGCTGCGCGCGAGACAAAAGATGTCTTAAAGGAAATAATCCCAGATATCGTAAGAGACGTAAGATTTCAAAAGACGATGAGATGGGATGATTCAGGCCTGCGCTTTGCAAGGCCGATAGAATCTGTCTTGGCGCTTTTTGGAAACGAGAATATAGAGGTAAAGCTAGATGGTATTCCTCTAAAGGATGCGGGCAGGATCGCAGCCTCGCAATATTTAAAACGATTAAAGCTTATTGATGCTGATGAAAGAAAAAAAGAGATCAAACGCTTGATATCGCAGGTCATAAAAAAACTACGGGCCGACGAAGCAATTGACGAAGATCTCTTGGAAGAAGTAACTTTTTTAGTCAATCAGCCTGTAGTCTTTTTTGGAAGTTTTAATGAGAAGTTTCTGGAATTGCCAGCCGATGTCCTAAAGGCCAGCATGGCAAAACATCAGAGGGTATTTCCTGTTTCCAAAAACGGAAGACTTGTAAATAAATTTATAGCTGTCCTGGACGGGAAAAGAGACATAAAGAAAGTTAGGCGGAATTACGAGCGGATCCTCGAGGCAAAATTAAAGGATAGTTTGTTTTTCTTTAAGGAAGACACGAAGAAACCTCTCGAGAAAAACATTTCCCAATTAAAAGACTTGATTTTTCAGAAGGATTTAGGTAATATGTTCGAAAAAATTGAACGCCTGAAAGAGCTATGCGGATTTATCTGCGACAGATTAGGCGAGGGTTCTTTGAAAACTGATACAACTAGAGCAGCTGTGCTTTCGAAGACCGATTTGACTATGCATATGGTGGGAGAATTTCCAAGTCTCCAGGGCGTTATGGGGAAAGAGTATGCATTGGAAAGCGGGGAGAAAAATGAAGTTGCCCTGGCAATAGGAGAACAATACCTGCCTCAGGGCATGGATGGCAGGTTGCCTGAAACTTTACAAGGTTCTATTCTCGCTATTAGTGATCGCATAGATAATATAGTAGGGTTTTTAGGCATGGGAGTCGAAGCCTCAGGTAGCTTTGATCCGTTTGGGATCAGAAGGAATGCGCAAGGCCTGATTCAGATCATAAAGAATAAGTCGTTGAGAGTTAAAATCGATGAGCTTATTGAAAAGTCGATCGAGTCGTACGGCGCAACATTAAAATTAAACAGCGAAGAGCTGAAAGAAAAAATCATAGATTATATTATTGAACGCGTTGATTTCTTGATGGGAGAAGTCAGGCCAATCGAGCTAAAGGCAGCGGTTCTGAGCACCGGATGTTTAGATGCAGTGAATGTCTTTAATAGATTCGAGCAACTTTCATCTATAGTTACAGAGGTATATTTTCTAGAAGCAGCAAAGGTGGTGGAGAGGACGAGCAATATTTTAAAAGGTGCAAAAAAAGAAAAGATAGGCGAAGTAAATGAGAAGATTTTCAAGGAAGACCTTGAGCGGGCAGTATGGAAGGCGTATTTAAACTCAAAAGATAAAATTGCGACATTAATAGAAAAGGAAAAATATAAGGAAGCGACCAGGGAATATGCCGGTGCTTTCTATAAAGCCTTGCATGATTTTTTTGACAAGGTAATGGTCAATGTCGAAGATGCGGCTTTGAGGCAGAATCGTCTTGCGATCATGAAAGAGATAAACAAGTTATACGTAGAGCGAGTGGCAGACTTGGCAAAGTTGCCACAGATAGTTGTGCAGTAAAGCATAAGTAAACGCGAGAACTTAAGTATACATTTCAACAATGTTAAAATGTATACTTAAGGATTCCCGCTTTCGCGGGAATGACATAATAAGGGGGAACTGGAATGGCGAAGATGGTGTATTTTTTTGGAGGAGGAAAGGCAGACGGAAAAGGGAGCATGAAGAATCTGCTCGGAGGCAAAGGCGCTAACCTGGCAGAGATGGCAGGACATAAGGACCTGAAATTACCTGTGCCGCCTGGATTTACTATTACGACAGACGTGTGCACTTATTTTTATAAAAATAAAAACAAGTATCCGAAGAGCTTGAAAGAAGAGCTTGAAAAGAATCTGAAGAAAGTCGAGAAGGTCATGGACAAGGGTTTCGGAGACGAAAAAAATCCGCTTCTTGTGTCTGTGCGTTCTGGCGCGAGAAAATCAATGCCTGGCATGATGGAGACCGTGCTGAATGTAGGATTGACAAGCAAGACCTTGAAAGGACTTATAAAGCAGACAAAGAACGAACGCTTTGCCTACGACGCGTACAGGCGTCTTATTACAATGTATTCTGATGTCGTAATGGAAAAGGCAGCTGGCATCGAGCCTGAAGAGGGTGAAGGCATACGCAAACAGCTGGAAAGGATTTTGGAAAACGCAAAGAAGAAAAAAGGCGCTAAGAGTGACACTGATCTAAAGGCAGATGATCTGAAAAAGATCTGCGCGGCATACAAGAAGAAGGTAAAAGAGGTGCTCGGTAAGGATTTTCCTGATGATGCGCATGAGCAGTTATGGGGCGGTGTAAGCGCTGTGTTTTCATCGTGGAACGGAAAGAGGGCGATTTCATACAGGCGCATTGAAAACATACCTGACGAATGGGGCACGGCAGTAAATGTGCAGACCATGGTTTTTGGAAATATGGGAAAGGATTCTGCAACAGGTGTCGCCTTTACCAGGAATCCCGCTAATGGCGAAAATAAATTTTACGGGGAATACCTGGTCAACGCGCAAGGTGAAGATGTCGTGGCTGGGATAAGAACGCCCTCACCTATAAATCAATATTCAGCAGGGGAACGGAAAAAAGGTTTTGTGACTCTTGAGAAATTTTCGTCAAAGCTCTACAAAGAGCTTTACGATATCAGGGATCGATTAGAAAAACATTATAATGACATGCAGGACCTGGAGTTTACAATTGAAAAAGGCAAGCTTTTTATGCTGCAGACTCGTGTTGGAAAGAGAAACGGGCCTGCTGCCATTAAAATGGCAGTGGATATGCTGAAGGAAAAATTGATCGATACTAAGACTGCTGTGACGCGCGTTACGCCGGAACAGTTGGACGAGCTTCTTCATCCGATCATTGACCCAAAAGTAGAATTAAAGACCAAGCCTTTGGCAAAGGGTCTGCCTGCAGGTCCGGGCGGCGCTACTGGTCAGATTGTCTTTACAGCAGAAGATGCTGTTGAGTGGAAGAAGAAAAATAAGAAGGTAATCTTGGTGCGCGAAGAGACCAATCCGGAAGATGTCGAAGGTATGCGCGCTGCAGTGGCGATTTTGACTGCGCGCGGGGGCATGACTTCGCACGCGGCATTGGTTGCGCGTGGCTGGGGCAAATGCTGCATCGTGGGTTGCAGCAGCGTGTCGATCGAGCTCGGCAAGAGAAACATGTCTGTCAATGGCAAGGCGCTTAAAGAAGGAGACTGGCTTTCGCTTAATGGCACCAAGGGCAATGTCTATGAAGGGCAGCTTCCTATGATAGATGCGGGACAGGAGAACAAGGTCCTTAATGAGTTTCTCAAGACATGCGATTCCTTGCGTAGGATGAAAGTCAGGACCAATGCAGACACGCCTGAAGACGCGCGCCGCGCGAGACAGTTTGGCGCTGAAGGCATAGGGCTTTTCAGGACAGAGCATATGTTTTACGGCAAGAATTCGGATAAACCGCTTTTTAAATTGCGCAAGATGATAATGTCAAAAACGCTGGATGAAAGAAAGAAGGCGCTGAAGGAATTATTTGAGCATGTGAAGAGCGATATAAAAGGCACGCTCGAGGCGATGCAAGGGCTGCCTGTCACTGTGAGGCTCCTGGATCCGCCGCTGCACGAGTTCGTTCCTCATAATGAATCGCAGCTGGACACACTGGCGGAGAGCCTTGGCGTGTCGAGGGGCGAGCTTGACAAGAGGGCGTCTCTTTTACGCGAGACAAATCCAATGATGGGCCACAGGGGCGTGCGACTTGGCATTACTTATCCTGAAGTGACAGAGATGCAGATCCAGGCTATCCTCGAGGCGAGCGCAGAACTTCTGAAGTCAGGCAAAAAGGTTTTGCCCGAGATAATGATACCCGTTCTGTGTGATAAAAACGAATTGATAAAACAGAAGGAGATAGCTGAAAAGGTATATAAAGGTGTCCTTAAGAAATACAAGCTCAAGGAAGTGCCTTATCTTTTTGGCACGATGATCGAGATCCCAAGGGCAGCGCTTGTCGCAGGGAAGATCGCGGAAACCGCTGAGTTTTTCTCATTCGGCACAAACGACCTTACGCAGATGAGCTTTGGTTTCTCAAGGGATGATATAGGCGGGTTTTTGCCCGAGTATATAAAAGAAAACATATTGCCTGCTGATCCTTTTCAGACGATCGATCAGGACGGTGTGGGCGAGTTAATAAAATTCGGGATCGAGCGCGGGAGAAAGGCTCGCAAAGGGTTGAAGGTCGGCATTTGCGGTGAGCACGGCGGTGAACCAAAATCCGTTGAGTTCTGTCACAAGGTCGGCATGGATTATGTGAGCTGTTCGCCTTTTAGGGTGCCGATCGCGAGACTCGCAGCAGCGCAGGCCACCCTGAATGACAAGAAAAAATAACTTTACATTTCAACAATGTTGAAGTGTAAAGTTAAGATAAGGCTATTAAAATATGGATGCGATTAAATTATACCTCAGAGCCATTAAAGACATACCTCTTCTGACAGCTGAGCAGGAAAAGTCGCTTGCTCGAAAGATCAAAAGGAGCGACGCTAAGGCGCGAAAGAAAATGATCCAGTCGAATCTGCGCCTTGTGATAAACATTGCCAAGCGATACTCAAAGCTCGGCGTTCCAATGATGGACCTTATAGAGGAGGGAAATCTCGGGCTTATAAAAGCAGTAAAGAAGTATAATCCGAACAAGGGCTACAGATTTAGTACTTACGCGGCGTGGTGGATCAAGCAGTATATAACGCGCGCGATAGCTAATCAAGGCAAGACCATAAGGATCCCTGTTTATATGACAGAGATCATAAACAGGTGGAAGCGGGTGACAGAGCACTTGACTCAGAAATACGGCAGAAAGCCCAAGACAAAAGAAGTCGCCAAGAGGATGAAGTTATCAATGAAAAAAGTCGGAGAGATAAGCGAGATAGCGACTAAAATCTCATCGCTGGATGCTCCGATAGGCGATGACGGGTCAGGTCAGTTTATGGATCTTATTGAAGACGAATCCAGCGGTTCTCCGATGGAAAACATAACCGAGGCATTGCGACGCGAGAGAGTCGATAAACTGCTCAATCGGATGAACGAGAGGGAAAAAAAGATCCTGGACATGAGATTCGGATTGCTTGATGGCACTACGCATACATTAGGAGAGACAGCCAAGGTCTTTGGGATAACAAGAGAGAGAGTCAGGCAAATAGAGAGTGCCGCGCTCGACAAACTAAAGGGATACATAATCCAGCAGAGCGGCGAGCTGGGAGAATACTAACTTTACACTTTAACGTTGTTGAAATGTAAAGTTAAGTTTTTTGTTGCGGAGGGCAATGGCATGAAAGCGTTAAAACAAAGTATTCGCAATATACCTGATTTTCCGAAAAAAGGGATTTTGTTCAGGGACATCACCACGCTTTTAAATCAGAAGGATAGGTTCAAAGAAGTTATTGATGTCCTGTATGATCGATACAAGGATAAAAATATAGATGTGATAGTCGCTGTAGAATCGCGCGGTTTTATTTTTGGCGCCACGCTTGCATACAAGCTGGGCGCTGCAGTAGTGCCTGTTAGAAAAAAAGGCAAGTTACCTTACAAGACCATAAGCGCTACGTATTCCCTTGAGTACGGAGAAGACACGCTTGAGATTCACGAGGACGCTTTTAAGCCAGGCGATAAGGTCTTGTTGGTAGATGATCTTCTTGCGACAGGCGGCACAATGGGCGCTGTAATAGATCTTGTAAAAAAAATAAAAGGTGAGATCGTCGAGATCGCTTTTGTGATAGAATTATCAGACCTGAAGGGCCGGACCAAATTGCAGGGTCTTCCGGTTTACTCAATGGTAAAATATTAGAAAATGGCTTTGCCTTAACTTTACACTTTAACGTTGTTGAAATGTAAAGTTAGTGGCGTTGAACTTTGTGTCCCAGTAGCTCAGTTGGATAGAGCGTAGGTTTCCTAAACCTAAGGTCGGAGGTTCGAGCCCTCCTTGGGACGCCATTATACGGAGAATGTTATGATAGACTTGCATACACATAGCTTGTTGAGCGATGGGGCACTGTTGCCATGCGAGCTGGCAAGGAGAGCAGAAGAAAAAGGTTATAAGGTTATAGGCATAACAGATCACGCGGATATTTCAAATCTAGAGTTTGTCACGAGCTGCGTCATCAAGGCGTGTAAAGAAATTAATAAGAATTGGAAAATAAAAGCGATTCCGGGCATCGAGCTAACTCATATGCCGCTTGAAAGCATAAAGGGCGCAGTAAAGCTCGCGCGCTCTAAAGGCGCGAAATTGGTTCTGGTCCATGGTGAGACAATCGTTGAATGTGTGATCCCGGGGACTAACAGGCAGGGGTTGCTCGCGCAGCCCGATATTTTAACACACCCTGGACTGATATCTCTTGAAGACGCGAAATTAGCTGCGAGCAAAGATATTTATCTTGAGATCACATCGCGGCAAGGTCATTCGCTTTCCAACGGGCATGTCGTAAAGATGGCTCGACAGGCAGGCGCGAAACTCGTTATTAATACTGATTCGCATCAACCAGGAGGGTTGATCACAAAAGATTTCGCGAGAGAGGTTTTAACGGGCGCAGGCCTGGACAGAAAAGAGATAGAAGAGGTCTTTAAGAATTCTGAAAAGTTGGTGCGCCGTCTCCAGCCCTAAGTTTACATTTTAACAATGTTAAAATGTAAACTTAGGGCTGGTCTTGACACAGTGTATTTATTATAGTATGCTTTATGGAAAGTATAAATATAAATGGAGGGGAATATGATTAAGATAAGTTCTGCATTTATCATCTTTTTATTTTCAGCCTTTGTTTTAGCTGGTTGCGCTACAGATTACCAGGGTCGTTCGTACAGCGATGATTCAACCAGAGGGAGATCTCTGGGCGTAGCCTCTATATTGCGTTTTGATGATATCCCGGTTCCAGCGGGATTCAAGACGCTTAATAATGAATCCTTTGCGTTTCAAAATGACGTTACAAGGGTGGCTTTGATCAAGTATTCAGGCTCAAAAAACGCAGACCAGATGGTACTGTTTTTCAAAGAACAGATGCCCCTTTATAACTGGAGCCCGATCAATATAATAGAGTACGAGCGCAGGATATTGAATTACGAAAAAGGCTCGGAAAGCTGCATAGTGACCATTGAATCCAGAGGCATGAGGAGCATCGTAACTATAGCTATTTCACCAAAATCAAGGCCAATGAAGGTCGAAACAAAGATAAACTGAAGCCAATTAAGTCTTGACAACGTTGTATATATAAGGTATACTTCTTTTTTAATAATAGGGTATGTTTGGATATACCGCCGTAGGCTGCTTTAATCAGGGCGAAGAAGGGAGGGAAAATAAAAACTAGAAAGCCTGAAGTAGTCAAAAAAATTGGCGATATATTTATAAATGAAAAAATAATTTAGGTAATAGCCTAAAGATTTAATAAAGCAATAACCAAGGAGGAAAACTAAATGAAGAAATTAATGACACTTTGCATAGCTCTTACTGCGATTGCTGTTATAGCAGCACCGGCATTAGCAGAAGTGCAGAATGTAAAGGTAAGCGGAGATATTTCTTCCGCTGGCGTTTATCGCAATAGCTATGACCTTTTCCCGGCAACCAGAAATTCCGTTACCGGTGATACCAATGAAGATGGTCAGGTTAGCGATAACGACAATTTCCTTTACACTATAGCAAGAATAAGAGTAGACGCAGATCTTACAGACAACGTAATGGCAACCATTCGTTTGCTCACAGAGTATGATTGGAACACAGAAGATAGCACATATGATGCTGGCGATGACCTGGATCTTGATCTCGCTAATGTTACTTTAAAGGAAGCTTTCTACGCTCCTTTGACAGTGACTGTTGGTAGGCAGGAACTAAGGTATGGAAACGCGTTTATCGTTGGCGATCCAGATACCAATGGTACCTCAAAAGATGGCAATATAACATCAACAGATATGAGCAAACGTAAGTCTTTTGACGCTATAAGAGGTGTTTTGGATTACAACCCTTATACGATAGATGTTATCTTTGCCAAGATAGACGAAACAAACAACACAGAGGCTTCTGACGAAGATCTGTTTGGTGTCAACGCAGCATGGGATGTCGGTAGCTACAACTCAGAAGTAGAAGGATACTGGTTCTATAACAGGGATCAGGATCAGGATACAGTTAACGTTGCTAATGACAGCACGTCACCGGGCCACGATATTCACGTATTTGGCGTAAGAGGCAGCCTGGAGCCAATTGAAAATTTGACCTTAATTGGTGAATTCGCATGGCAGCGTGGTGATTTTGAAACTGCTTCAGATGATGGCACGACTACCAAGAGAGATCAGGATGCAAACGCATTCCAGATAGCTGGAGACTATGCACTTTCTGGCTGGAATTGGGAGCCGACTATCAGAGCTGGCTGGACGCATTATTCAGGAGAAGGTTATGCTGATGATGGTGATAATGGATCCTGGATACCTCTTTACGAAGACCAGAGTCATGGTATAGTTGCAAACTACGTATTGAGCGGTATCAATGGCGGACAGAACAGTAACGCTGATATTCTTAACATAGGCGCGACTGCTACGCCGATGGAAGACCTGACTGTAAGTATTGATTATTACAATTTCTTGTCAGATGAGAACATTGTTACATCTAATACTTCAGCCAATAACAACTCGGCGCTTAATTGGACCAATCTTACGGAATCCAGCTATAACATGACTGCAGATGACGAACTCGGTTATGAAATAGACATAGCTCTTAACTATGACTATACTGAGGACGTTCAGATGGGTCTTTCTGCTGGTTTCTTCGAACCTGGCAAGGCATTTGAAGGCGAATCTTCAGGTAACAGGAATGATGAAGACGCTGTTCAGGTGTTAGCAACATTAGACGTTGCTTTTTAACATCTGCTAGGTTTAGTTGTTTTAGTTTTGAGATTCCCCGGAGGAGTAATCCTCCGGGGAATTTTTTTGCCTAACTTTACATTTCAACAACGTTAAAATGTAAAGTTAGACTTGAATTGTCGGATTTTTGTGGCATAATTCTAATAGAGACAACTGAATATTTAGGAACGAAAAGGCAAACCACTTGAAAGGGTGGGGCGCAAAATCACAGGCCTAAAGTCAGGACAGACTAAGGTGGCTGGATCGCCGAAACCAAAAAGCCTATTCTCTTAAGTGGGGGATAGGTTTTTTTATTTTAGGTGTCTCCCATGAAGATCCTAGCGGTTGCTTTAGTAGCTATGCTCTTGAGCTTGAGCATGCCCCTGACATACCTATATAATACCCCTGTAGTGTTCAATGGCATGGCGTCTTGGTATTCTGAACAGGACCCAGGCGTTTTAAAGACAACTGCCAACATGGAAACATTTGATGATTCCAAGCTTACATGCGCTATGTGGGACATGCCCTTTAATGCCCTATTAAAGGTAACTAATGTAGAAAACGGTAAATTTGTCTATGTAAGAGTAAACGACAGAGGTCCGGCAAAGAGATTGGTTCAAGAGGGGAGGGTAATTGATCTTACAAAAAAGGCATTTTCTTATATAAATAGTTTAGAAACTGGCCTTATTGAGGTCGAGATTGAGATAATATAAAATTAAATAAACGGTAAAGTTATTATTCCGGGACTCTTTGGTCTCGGATTTTTTATATATGCCGGCTTAAGTATACATTTCAACAATGTTAAAATGTATACTTAAGAAGAGGAAAGGTGGAAATTTTTTTTATTTTTATGTTGACATAGATGTTTAATTAATTTATAATACTTAATAAATATATGAAATAACTTTATTCACAAGGAGGGGTTTATGAGTAAGAAGATTCTGATTTGTGCGCTTGGTTTAATCATCTTTGTAAGTCTAATCGGTGTAAGAGACGCTTTATGCTATAGAGTGCCACCTGAAGAGAGCAATGTTCGGTATCTATACGTATTTGGCGAGGATGGTAAAAAGAGTTACGGAGCAAAGGACGAGCCTCAGATCGTATTTCTAAAGGTCCCGGCAAATTATACAGGGACAGTAGAGATATCTGTTTACGACCCTGATGTCGGTGGATATGTTGACGAAAAGAGCGGGAGATGGAATACTGAAACCCGCTTTTCTATTTTTGGAGGAAAGAAAGCGTTTTCGTCTTTAGAGGGTATAGTCGAGGCAGACGCGAGAGATCTTCTTCAGGGTACTCTTTTAGACGCAAAGACTTTCGGAGAAGATAAAAAATACGACAAGAAATTTTATCATTTTACCCCGGTCAACGCAACGCAGGGAGAAAAGATAGGCGCTTTTAGATATTTCAAGATCGTTGCCGAAGGATTGTCAGGCGACGACAACAACGTCTTTTCATTAGACGTTTCTCCTGATGTGGCTGAGGCGTTCAGCTATTCTTTATCACTCAGGCTTTCAGAGCGTCGCGGCACAAAGATGATGCTGTATCCTGATATACCTAAGAATGTAGCGCAGATTACTGAACACAATTTCGATGTGGATCCTACAGGAGGCTCCATAGATCTTATAAGCGCTTCCAAGGCGTATAAAATAAATGCTTCAGGAACAGGCGCGTGGACTGACACCAAGATAAATGTTTCTCCATCTGAGGCAGGCAGGAGATGGGTTTATGAAATAACAAAAGATACGCAGCCCAACGCAAACATGGCTATGTACATAACTGCGGCCGATGGTTCCGCTGTTCCGGTATTTTTCAGGCCGGGAGAAGGCGGACCAAAGATGGTTTTTGTCGAAAGAAAAGCTGGGAAGGTCAAAGAGGCAGCGCCGTGGGAAGAATCCAAGATATCATGCAGCACTTTTAAGTTCGATGGTTCTAAGTCATATGACCCGGATGATCAGCAACTGACATATTTTTGGGATTTCGGTGACGGCTCTACGAGCAATCAGATCAGGTCAATGCATACCTATAAGGAAGCCGGTAAATATCTTGTTCGTTTAACTGTTACCGATGTATCCGAAGCAGACTGTAACACCGCGACTACCCAGCAGGTAGTCAAGGTTAACCAGCCTCCGTGCGCTATTGCCACCGGACCCGGTATTTCCTGTATAAACACAGAGATATCTTTTGATGGCAGTCAATCAACGGATAGCCCGGATGACAAGTTGACATACAGATGGGACTTTGGCGACGGAGAAACAGCTAAAGGAGCAAAGGTATCTCATAAGTATAAAAAGGGAGGCGATTACGTAGTCACGCTTACTGTAATAGATGATTCAGGCAGTATGTGCGATACAGGCGTAGACAAGTTGAATGTGGCTGTAAACACTCCTCCTGTAGCAGACGCTGGCGACAATATAATGATTTGTAAGGACAGCCCCTATGATTCGCTGGAGGTTACTTTTGACGCATCGAAATCCAAAGACGCAGACGGACATAAGCTTACCTATATATGGGATTTCGGAGACGGAGAAACACAGGAAGGCAAGACAGTGATACATAAATACGAAAAGGGAGGCGACTACGTAGCAAAGCTATTGGTTATAGATGAAACAGATACAGAGTGCAACAGGTCGACCCAGACAAAACTTGTCAAATTAAACAGAGCGCCTCTTGCTGATGCGGGCGGAAATTTAAATATATGTTTGACGGAAAAGGCTGATTTCGACGCTTCTAATTCATTTGATAGCGACGGAGACGCCCTTACTTATAGCTGGGATTTCGGCGACGGACAGACAGCGACAGGCAAAAAGGTCTCGCATAAATACGGAAGAGGGGGAGTTTACAAAGCAACCCTTACTGTCAATGACAATACCAGGACAGATTGTTCTGCTGTTAAGGAGACGATAGTGGTGGACGTTAACTCTTCTCCTGCGGCAAATATTTCCGCAGATGATATCGCATGTGTCGACGAATTAGTGAAATTTAACGGGACCAAGTCGGCAGATCCGGATGGCGACAAATTGATCTACACTTGGGATTTCGGCGATGGCAATACTGCGAGCGGCAACAATGTAAAGCATTCCTATTTAAAAGGAGGTCTGTACAAGGCGACGCTTTTTGTTGATGATGGCAAGAACTCGGATTGCTCGGGTTCGACAAAAATGCATTACGTGAATGTAAATACGCCTCCTACGGCAGAAGCAGGCCCGGATCTTCTTATTTGCGTGAAAGATAAGGTTGACTTCGATGCCACAGCGTCCTACGATCCGGACAATGACAACCTTACTTACTCCTGGGATTTCGGGGACGGGACAACGGCAAGAGGTCCGAAAGCAAGTCATACCTACAGGGGTATAGGTATTTATAAAGTAGTTCTGACGGTTACTGATGATTCAGGCACAGAGTGTAACGTGTCGCAAGATACTCTGGTGGCGACTGTCAACGCAGAGCCAGTACCTGTCATAGAAGTTATTTAAAAGTAGTAAGACATAAATGCTCAACCAAGAGAGGCCCCAGATGCAAAATTTAGGAATAATTTTGTGCGGGGCTTTTTTTGTGATATAATGTTCGCATGTCGGGCACTGGTTATAAAATCATGACAAAGAAAAAAGCAATTTTAACAACTTTCCTTTCAATAATGCTTCTCTTGATAGCGCGGCCGTCTTTTGCCCGTAATCTCACCATTGTCTTTACAGGCGATACGCGCGGGGAAATAGAGAATTGCCATTGCCCTAAAGAAGATTATGGCGGACTGCCCAGAAGGGCCAAGTATATAGACGAGGTCAAGGAAGAGGTGGGAGATCTATTGCTCCTTGATACAGGGGATGTCTTGCAGCTTTACGCGTCGGATCTCGAAAAGAAGGATACCCTGCATAAGGCAGTTATATCTTTTAAGGCAATGGATATGATGAACTATTCTGTCATGAATGTAGGCGAAAGCGACTTTGTCTTGGGAGAAGATTTTTTAAGCGAGAGAGAATCAGTTGTTTCTTTTCCGTTTATCTCAGCCAACATAGTAGACAAAAATACAAAAGAGCTCTTTTTTGAGCCATATTTTGTAAAAGAAATGGAAAATGGCCTTAAGGTGGGAGTGATCGGTCTTGTGAATGAGCGGTATGTAGTTAATTCGGATAAGCTGTCCATAATTCCGCATAAAGATGCAATTGACAGGTTCTTGCCGGAGCTAAAGGCCAGGTCAGACATAGTTATTGCCCTGGCTCATCTGGGATTGCCGTATTCTATAGAGCTTGCAAATTACACCAAAGACATCGATGTTATACTTAGCGGGCACTGGGACGCAAATAGCCAGGAACCCATGAAGGTAAACAACTCGTTGGTTATGCCCACGACTTATCATTCGAGGAAGATAGGCAGGCTTAATCTTGAGGTCGGGAGAAAAGGCGTTTACTCTTATAGATGGGAGTCTACGCCGCTCGACGAAGATTATGACGGAAATACTATTTTTGAAGAGCTTATCGCTACAATGCCAGACTTAGGAGGCATAGAAGAGAAAAATGTTTTAGGCGGAAGCGAGACGTTTAATGGGACGCCTTTAAGGGTCTTTGTTTTTTATTCTCCTGGCTGCAGGGCATGCATTGAGATAGAAAAAGACTTTTTGCCCGGGATCGAGGAAAAATATGGACCCCGGATAGCTCTGGAGCAGTATGACGTGAGCGTGTTAAAAAATTACGAACAGATGTTAAGGCTTGAGGAACTGTACGGGGTAGAGGAAGGCGGGTATGTCCCGGAGGTCATAGTTTCAGAATATGTTTTAATGGGTAAAGAAGATATAGTGGCTAATTTAGATGAGACAATACAGAAGGCCTTGATAGAGGCTAGTGAGTTAAAAAAAAACAATAAGGATTCAAAGGTAGAAGCAGTCGAGTATCAGTTGCCCACCGGTTCTCTTGTTTTATCCAGATTTCAATCGTTTAGCTTGTTCGCCGTCATGATGGCTGGTTTGTTGGACGGCGTAAATCCATGCGCCTTTACCACCATAGTATTTTTTATCTCATTTCTTTCTCTCGTAGGATATAAGAGGCGCGAGATGTTTGCCGCAGGCTCTTCTTTTACCGTCGCTGTATTTATAGCGTACTTGTTGATCGGCCTGGGCATCTTTAGATTTTTAAGGTCATTGCAAGGTTTTGGCCACGTGATTTATGCTATAAATATATTCATAGGCGGTTCGGCTTTTATTCTCGGCATATTGAGTCTGGTGGATTATTTCAAATTCAAAAAAACCAAGGATCCCAAAAGTATCATATTGAAGCTACCGCAGTCTATCAAGAACAAGATACATTCGGTCATAGGCTCTGATTTCAGGCCAGGTCGGAAATCAGGCAAGAGAACGCTGTTGGGTATAGTATGGATCGCGTTTACAGCAGGTTTTATGGTTTCTGTGTTGGAATCCTTTTGTACTGGGCAGGTATATTTACCCACAATAGCCTTTGTGCTCAAAATGCCGGATAAAAAGACCCCAGCCTTTATATATCTGATTCTTTACAATCTCGCTTTTATCGTGCCTCTTATAGTGGTTTTCTTTTTAGGGTTTTTTGGCGCCACTTCAAAGGCCTTTTCAAAATTCATGGAAAGACGTCTTGGCGCTGTTAAGCTTTGCACGGCCGCACTGTTTTTCCTGCTCGCCTCCGCCCTAATACTCTTCCGTTAACTTTACATTTCAACAACGTTAAAGTGTAAAGTTAAGCCTCTTCAATTTACCACTATTTAAAAATTATATTTGACGCGAGAATTGTTTTGACATACACTTATCCTATATGAGTCGTATATTGCTTCTTATTTTACTTATGTGCGGGCTGTCTTCCTGTGTGAGCCAGGAGTACAATACTGCTACAGGCACAGAAGATATTATCTTTGTGTCTACCGAGAAAGAAATCGATATGGGGCGTAACATAGCAGACGGTATTGAGAAAAACCCTGATATTACGCTGGATCCGGACCCTATAATGACAGAACGCGTCAAGCAGATCGGCGAAAAGATAGCGTCTGTTTCAGACAGAAAAGAGGTGTCTTATACTTTTAGGGTGATAGACGATGATGACGTTAACGCATTTGCTCTGCCAGGCGGGTATATATTTATCTTCAGGGGCCTCATAGAGGAGACCGAGTCTGACGACGAACTCGCTTCGGTAATCGCTCATGAGATAGCGCATGTAGTAGCAAGGCATTCTGTCAAGCGCTTGCAAGGGGGGATCGGGTTTAATATTTTACAGATATTAATGGCAACCACGCGGGCGCAAAATACAAATAAGATCAACGCCGCTATCGGCCAGCTTGTAATGGCTTATTCAAGAGAAGACGAGGCGCTTGCTGATAAGATAGCGGTTAAATATTTAAGAGAATCAGGATACGACCCTATGGCAATGATATATTTTCTGGAAAAACTACAGGAGGTGCGAAGAAAGTCTCCTATCAGGACATACAGCGCGTATCGTTCGCACCCGCTTATTGCTAATCGCATACGAATGGTAAAGCAGGAGCTTACCGGAGAAGTAGAGTTTAGCGACTACATGAACAAGCCAATAGACTAACTTTACACTTTAACGTTGTTGAAATGTAAAGTTAAGAGGAGGAGGAAGTTGATGCCGAGGATAATAAAAGCGTCTGATTTTAGATCAGAAGACCCGTGGCGCATATTCAGGATCATGTCGGAATTCGTAGAAGGTTTTAACGAGCTATCTCAGATCGGGCCAGCGGTTTCCATCTTTGGTTCTGCCAGGACAAAGCCAAAGGATAAATATTATAAGCTCGCTGAAAAAACAGCCGATCTTTTATGTAAAAATGGTTTCGCGATCATTACAGGCGCGGGCCCTGGCATAATGGAGGCAGCCAATAAGGGGGCTAAGGCTGCAGGCGGCCTTTCTGTAGGGCTTAATATAGAGGTACCTATAGTCCAGAAGCCAAATAAGTTTATCACGAAGCTTATAAATTTCAGATATTTTTTCTCTCGCAAGGTCATGTTTTTAAAATACGCTAAGGCGTTCCTTGTTTTTCCCGGAGGCTTCGGTACTATGGATGAGTTTTTTGAAGCGATCACCCTTGTACAGACAAAGAGGGTAGAGGCGTTTCCGGTTATATTAATAGGCAGGGAATACTGGAAAGGCCTTGTTGATTGGATCAAAGGCGACATGTTAAAAAAGGATCGCATAGTCAAGAAAGATCTGTGTATTTTTCAGGTAGTAGATAGTCCCGAAGAGGCCCTAAAAATAATAAAAGTTTTCTATTCAAACTCAGACTGATTTGTTATACAATGTTATCATTATTAAAGAGGTTCTTTAAGAGAGAGGGGGTGGCTATGAAGAAGAAAAAAAAGAAGAAGGCCAGGAGACCCGTTAAGAGAAAAAAGAAGCCGGCTAAAAAGACAAAGAAGCGCAGGGTAGTTAAGAAGGCAAAGAAAAAGTCCATTAAAAGAAAGAAATCGACCAAGGCCAAGAAAAAAGTAGCCAGAAAGACTGTTTTGCCTCCGGGCGCATCGCTGGAAGAGATAGGGGTCGTGACTCATTATTTTTCTCATGTCGAGGCCGCTGTTATTAAAATGACCAGAGGTTCGCTTTCTCAGGGAGACACAATCGTTATTAAGGGGCACACGACTGATTTTAAGGAAAAGATAAACTCTATGCAGCTGGATCACGCGCCAATATCAAATGCAGTCGCGGGTCAGGAGATAGGCCTAAAGGTCAAGGCAAAGGTCAGAGAGCACGACACCGTCTATAAACTTATAGTCTAACTTTACACCCCGCTTTACTTCCTTAAGGACTCGCGGGGCATGCTTTAACGTTGTTGAAATGTAAAGTTAGAGATGCTGTATCTTGAATTTCTCGTAGTCGTGTGATATAATTATAGCGAAGCCGATAAAGTTATAAAAATACGCCTGATATAAGGCAAAGCCAGATCGCGCTATGCGATCAATCTTTATCGGCTTCTTTTTTTATCTAGCGAGGAAATGGTAAATTACTCTAAAAGAGAAGATATAGGAGTAATCGAGTTTAACGATACGGATTCCAAGGTCAATCTCCTTTCGCGTGCAAATCTGGATGCATTAACGCATATCATAGATCGAATCATTGAGCAGGAAAATCCCTTAAAATCTTTGTTTTTCGTCAGCAAAAAAGAGGATATATTCATAGCCGGCGCTGACATAAAGGAATTAGCAGAAATCCGCACGAGAGAACAGGCGCTTGAGCTGTGCAGGAAAGGCCAGGAGCTGTTCAATAAAATAGAAGGCCTGGATTTTCCTACCTTTGCGGTCGTAAACGGCGCATGTATCGGAGGGGGATTAGAGCTGGCTCTTTCTTGCAGGTATATTTTTTCCACTAATAACAAAAAAGTAAGATTCGGGCTTCCAGAGATAAAACTGGGGATTGTTCCAGGTTTTGGAGGGATCCATCGCCTGATACACAGGGTAGGGCTGCGTAGCGCCAACTCTCTTATTTTTTCAGGTAAGCTTATTAACGTAAAGGAAGCCCTGGATTTAGATCTTATAAGTCGAATCATCCCTGAGCCGCAGCAATTTTGTTACAAAAAACTCAACTCTTCTATGTGGCGGCCCGTTCACCGCGAAGAACCTGATCGGAAACTGACAGACGAGATCGAGAAGCATGAAAGAGAGATTTTAGCAGATAAGATACTTCAGGAGCATGCCAAAAATTCTTTTTCCGCGTATTTACTCGCAAGTAAATATAAAAATTACAAGTGGGCTGACAATGGAACTGACAGAGAGTGTTCTGTGAATAGATGCGCGATCGCAGGCGCTGGCGCTATGGGCAGAGGTATTGCCTATCTAGTAAGCTCTGAGATGGGCATATCAGTTGATTTAAGGGAAATAGACAAGGCTGCCCTGAAGAAAGCCAGGCTGTATATAAAAAGGGTTTATGATGACGCGGTAGAAAGGGGCTTGTTGCGCCCGGCCGAAGCCAGGGGCAGATTCAAATGTATAGCCTTTGGAAACGGTTGCCTCAAGGAAGCAGATATAGTCATTGAAACAGTGACAGAGGACATTGCAACAAAAAAGAGTCTTTTTGCTAAAACAGAACCTGAGCTGCGGAAAAACTGTATCATAGCCTCAAACACATCCTGTATCTCTATAAATGAATTAGCAAAATCTCTTGAACGGCCTGAAAATTTTATTGGAGTACATTTTTTTAATCCAGCTTATAAGATGAAACTGGTAGAAGTTGTTCCTTCAGAGCTTACAGACAGGTCGGTGATAGAGAGGACGATGCTTTTCTTGCAGAGACTCAGGAAAATACCTGTGATCGTAAAGGATAGCCCTGGATTTCTTGTTAATAGAATGCTCTTGCCTTACCTTAACGAGGCCCTGTTTATGTTGCAGGAAGGACATTCGGCAGAAGATATAGATGCTGCGATGCTTTGGTTTGGCATGCCGGTCGGACCGTTACGGCTTTTAAACGATATAGGGATAGGGGTGGTTTATAGGGCGAGCAGGATACTGGAGGATGGATTCGGGTCCAGGCTGAGAATGTCGAAGATGTTAGAGGAATTATTCGATCAAGGCAAGTCCTTAAATGCAAAAAATATTACCCATGACCTGAGGAAGACGCCTTTTCTTAAAAGTAAATTATATCAAGACATTGTCAGTAGATTGCTTTTCCCTGTACAGAGAGAAGCTAGGCTTTGCCTGGAAGAGAAGGTCGTGGAGACCAAGGAGATCGTAGACCTGGCGTTGTTGCTTGGCGTCGGATTTCCCGGTTCCAAAAGGATCTGGTAACTTTACACTTTAACGTTGTTGAAATGTAAAGTTAGGGATTGAGATATGCATTCCAAAGTAATATCTATTTATAGTATTACGGAGAGGCAGAGCAAAAAAGAGTACGCTATCAATCTCGCAACAGCCCTGTCCATTGTTACCAAAGAAAAGGTCATGCTTATAGAGGCAGGCCAGCCTTCTGCAAGCATAAGGGAATCGCTCAAGATAGGTAACGGTATATTGAAAAACAGAGTACTACCTACTGACATAGGACTGGACATCTTAAGCTTAGAGCAGGTCAGATGGAATCAGCTGGGTCAATTTAAAAACAAATACAGATACATAGTTGTGGATGTTTATAGCGATCCTGCTGCGCTGGATTTTGGCGTATTTCATTTTTCTGATTCAGTTCATCTGTTTTTGGATTCCACCAAAGATGATCTCGAGGGCGGGTATAAGTTTTTTGAAGAAGTGCTCAATAGAGGGGAAAGAGATATAAATAGGGCGTTGAAGGTCATTGTAAACAGGCTGAATATATTTGATAAGCTTTCTGTCGAGGAGATGTCTTGGCTGGTCAGGAGGGACATATGGGGCGTAGTGCCTGAACCAGGCGCATTGGACGCGTCTGTAGATTTAAAGGGGAGACCTTTGGTTTTAAGATCCCATGTATCGGATTATTCTAAGTCAGTGCTAAGGCTGGCGAAGAGAGAGGCTGGGATGCTTTTGGGTCTGGCTCTTGGAAGCGGGGCTGCTTTTGGCCTTGCGCACATAGGTGTCTTGAATATCCTGGAAGAAAGAAATATCCCGGTGGATATTGTTTCCGGTTCTAGCATAGGCGCGCTTATTGCGAGTCTATGGGGGCTGGGATTTTCTCCTTCAGAGATGGAACTTATCGCGAGAAAACTTAAAAACAAGCTTAATATAATGAGGTTGATGGATTTTACAATACCTATATCTAGCATACTGGCCGGCAAGAGACTGAAGGTGTTTTTGATGAATATATTGGGAGAAAAAAGATTTGAAGATTTAAAAATACCTGTTAAGATAATGGTATACGACCTGGCCAACAGGGAAACACTTACGATAGAAAAAGGCAGACTGGTAGATGCTGTCTATGCCAGCATTGCGATACCAGGCATCTTTAAGCCGAAGGCGGACAGAGACAGATTGATAGTTGACGGGGGAGTTTCGGATCCTGTGCCTGTCGACATATTATTAAAGCAAGGCGTTAAAAAAATAATAGCAGTAAATGTTTTGCCGGGCCCTAAGGATATACACAAAAGGAATATGCTGTTAAAAAAGAGGGCAGCGAAAGAAACTGATGCGCTATGCCGGGCGCCGTTTTACATAAAATCGGCAGCCAATGTTCGAAAATTTTTTAGAAAAGTTTTTAACCCGAACATATTTGATATTATCATGACCAGCATGCAGTCGATAGAATACGTTCTTGCCGAGAATAGCTGCAAGAAGGCCAGCGTGGCGCTGCGCCCTGTATTAGCTGAAGCGACCTCTATAGATTTTCAATTAGTTAAGGATTTTATCAGGACAGGAGAGGGAGAGGCGTTGTCGCATATCAAAGAGATAGAAGATCTGATCTCTAGATAAAAAGGATCCAGATGGAAAAAAAGACAATAAAGACACTATTAATAGAATTTGGCCCGCAGAATATAACGAAGATAGAAAATGTCTTTGCGGGACAAATAGACGTTTCCTACGAGATCTTGTTATTGCAGAAGGAGGAAAAAGTCCTTAATAAAGTCGATAGAGGGGACTTTGACGTAATTCTTCTTTCGTGCGACATCCCGGGGTCTAATGGCATTGAAATGCTTTCTGATCTGCAATACAAAGAGCTTAAGGGCCCGGTTATTATGATGGCCAATAAGGAGGATGAGGAGTTTTCTGCTCAGGCAATGCGGTTGGGCGCATATGATTTTGTAATACGCAATGAAGGCTTCGAAAAAGGGCTGCCTCTGGTCATACATAATGCCCTTATAGCCTTTCGGGCAGCAAAAGAAAGAGAGAGATTACAGAATGAAATAGCCGCGAAGAAATCAGAATTAGAGTCGGCGAACAAGAGATTAAAGGAGCTGGATAACCTAAAGTCCAGTTTTGTTTCAAATGTGGCCCATGAGTTCAGGACCCCTTTGACTATTATAAAGGGCAATGTTGACATGGTCGTCAAGGGCCGCCTCGGAAATGTATCGCCTGAACAGAAAGACATGCTTGATGGCGCCGTAAATATCGCCAATAGATTATCCAGGCTTGTAAATGATCTGCTGGATATATCAAAGATAGAATCCGGAAAACTACAATTAAAGAAAAAACCTGTAAATATAAATGAGATAATCGAGCAGAACATCAATATTTTTGATAAGATATTAAAAGACAAAAAGCAGACCCTTAAAAAAGAGCTTGCCAGGAAATCCTTGGTCGTAAATGCCGACCTGGATAAAACAACACAGGTCTTTGTAAATCTTCTCAGTAATGCCATAAAATACAGTCCAGAAGGCGGGACTATAACAGTAAAAAGCCTGGATTTAGAAAAAGAGATAATGGTGGAAGTCTCGGATGCCGGCGAAGGAATATGCCTGGAAGATATAGATAAGATATTCGACAAGTTCACGCGCGTGACTGCCGAGAAAAAAGAAGGCACAGGCTTGGGCCTTCCTATAGCAAAAGATATCGTAGAGCTTCATAAAGGGAGGATGTGGGTGAAGAGTGAAGCTGGCAAGGGAAGCCAGTTTTACTTTACCCTTCCAAAGTCAGGCGCTTAAAGGAGAAGCAGATGAAGAAAGCATTGCTTATGATTTTATTGTTAATTTTGATCCCTGCTGTAGCAACGGGTTGTGCCCGTACGAAGCGCATTGCCAATGACATCGATTGGGTTGTCTTTGACGGCGAACCCAAGAAAGACAACTAACTTTACATTTCAACAACGTTAAAGTGTAAAGTTAGGGATTTTATTCTTAATTATAGAGAGACAGAGGAGGACTTGCATGTTTATAGACATGATGAAAGAAGATATAAAATCTGCCAAAGAAAAAGATCCGGCAGTAAAAAACGCTCTGGAAATAATATTATGCTATCCAGGGCTTCATGCCCTATGGTTTCATAGAATAGCCAAATTTTTCTATCTGAAAAGGTTTTATGTGATAGCAAGGATCATCTCTCATGCATCAAGATTTCTTACGGGGATAGAGATACATCCTGGAGCAAAAATAGGCCGCCGTGTCTTTATAGACCATGGCATGGGCGTTGTCGTCGGTGAGACCGCTGAGATAGGGGACAATGTGCTTCTTTATAAAGGGGTGGTTTTAGGCGGCACAAGCCTTGAGAAAGGAAAACGTCACCCGACAGTTGGGAAAAACGTTGTCATAGGTTCCAACTCGTGTATCCTCGGACCGGTTACGATAGGCGACAATGCAAAGATAGGGTCCGGTTCTGTTGTTATAAAAGACGTTCCTGCAGGCGCGACTGTGGTGGGCGTGCCCGGCAAGGTCGTTGAGAAAAAGACAATGGAAAAATTAACCCTGGATTTCGAGCATGGTAATTTACCTGATCCTATAGCAGATGTTGTGCGCATCATGCTAAAGATGCAGCACGAATTAGAAGAGAGATTAAAGACTATAGAGAAAGATCATAACATAAAGACGAGGGGCATTTTTCACGATTACGAAGAGAAGGCCACTGAGGAGTTGCCAGGTCAATAGATCGAGGAATTTGACAAAACTCCGACGGGGGTGCTATACTTATTTCGAATTTATACCTTGCGAAAAAAAGGGGTTTCGCGAGGTGAATGAAAAGGAGTAGAATCATGAAAGGGAAGATCAAGTGGTTTGATAACAAAAAAGGTTATGGGTTTATTGTTCCTGAAAACGGCAAGGAAGTATTTGTCCATCACACAGCTATAAAGGCAGAAGGTTACAGGAGCCTTGCAGAGGGAGAAGAAGTGGAATTTGATATCGTTCAGGGCCCAAAGGGAGAGCAAGCAGCTAACGTAGTCAAGCTGTCGTAATCTATATAGTAATTTTTTATCCCCGCATCTTTTTATATAAGGTGCGGGGTATTTTTTGATATGTCTGATTTTATACGAGTATGGACAAAGATTGATATAAGCGATGTTATGGCCCATCTTCTTATAGTCGGTGAGTCCACGGGAGATTGTGCTAAGTGTCGGGAACTGGGTATAAATTATTCAGAAGCAACTACCTGCCCGAAATGCGGTACGCCTTTTAAATATATCACTTCCCGGACCAGAGAAGTAACAAGAATAAAAAATAAAAGGCCTCATCTAGTATTTATTGATTTCGACGATTACAAAAAGGCAACAGGTAAGTTAAAAGCCAGGGGATTGTTCGGTTAGCCTGTTATGGGATATTTTATTACAGACCAGAGTACATTGAGCGAACAAAGAGGGTGGAATTTTTTCCCTTCCTTGAAAGTCCTCGCCTTATAAGGGACAGCTGTTTCTTTTATCTTAAAACCTCTCTTGGTAACTTTCGTAGTAAGCTCGGCGTCGGTTCCAAAGCCTTTGCAGGTAAGCTTCATGCCTTCCAGCGTCTTTTTTCTAAAAACTTTAAAGCATGTCATGGGGTCAGTGAGATGTATGCCGTTTAGAAGGTTCATCAGGAGCGTCCCGAAGCGATTGGCGAAAAAATATAACGTACTCATGTTTTCCGGATGAGCTTTATATAAGAACCTGGACCCATATACGATGTCAGCATTTCCTTCGACAATCGGTTTTAAAAGCACAGGATAGAGAGATGGCCTGTATTCCAGATCTGCGTCCTGGATTATTATTATGTCTCCGGTGGCGTGCGGTATGCCTGAGGTAAGCGCGGCGCCTTTACCTTGATTTTTTATATGGTGTATGACTTTCATGTCTGGAATGACATTTAGAGCCTTTTCAACTGTTTTGTCAGTGGAACCGTCGTTTATGAGAATGATCTCTTTTTCCCGTATACCCATGTTCGAGAGGTCGAGAGATTTTATTTCTGACAGTATCTCTTGTATGAAAAGCTCTTCATTATACGCGGGAATCAAAATCGAAAGTTTCATAGCCTTTATTATAACAGAGTATATTTTCTTTGCAACAATATGATTAGTAAAACTTATAAAGGCACTATGAATCATTCTCGGCTAACTTTACACTTTAACGTTGTTGAAATGTAAAGTTATTCTGGTTGACCGTGGATTTTTTTTAATCTATAATAATAATATGGCAACGAGAAAGGTATTGCTAGCCGAGCACGACAAAAACATCGTAGATATATTGACTTATTTGTTGAAGGCATGGGATTACGAGGTCGTCACTGCAACGGGTGGATTGTCAGTCCTTGGAACAGTAAGACGCGAGCAGCCGGACATAATCATTGTTGATTTTAACTTGCCGGAAATAGACGGACTGCAGCTTTCCAAACTCCTAAAAGAAGATTTCCTTACTGCCCATATCCCCGTAATAATACTCATAGACAAAAAGCAGATCAGAAAGAAGATGCTCGAGATAGAACAGGGCGTAGATGATTATATCGTAAATCCGCCTGATCCTATTGATCTGGAAGTGAGGATGGAAATGGCGTTGCGCAGGATAATGCACCAGCTCCACGCGAACGCATTGACGAGACTGCCTGGGAATCGCCAGATAGAAAAGATAATCCAGACGAAGCTTGAGGAGGGCAAGATTTTTTCAGTGGCATATTATGATATTGATAATTTTAAATCCTTCAATGACAAATATGGATACAGAAAAGGGGATAGCGTGATAAGGCATACGGCCTATATCATATCAAATACCGTGAAGAAATATGGAAATAAAAATGATTTCGTAGGGCACATAGGCGGGGATGATTTTGTCGTTGTTACTACGCCTAAGCGGGAAAGATTGATAGCGTCAGAATCAATACTGGATTTCAACAGGTTGACCTCTTTTCATTATAACGCGAATGACAGGGAGAGGGGTTGCATTGTCGCTAAAGATCGCAAAGGGAAAGTGGTGGAGATGCCGCTCATGAGTATCTCCGTGGCCATAGCAAGCAACAACGAGTGCAAGATACAGAACATCGTGGAGCTCATGGAAATAATAACAGAGATAAAGCGACATTTAAAGACGCTTCCGGGTAGCAATTTTTTAATAAATCGCAGGAAGGAAATAAAAAAGGAGTTTACTCCCGTAGAAGAGTCGTCTGGCAAGGCCCCTCGCAAAGAATATCGAGCGGAGCCGAAATTTAACTACAGACCTTTAGGCCAGATTCTTCTGGAATCCCAGATTTTAGATCGTAATCAACTTGAGATGGCTTTGGATAAACATTGGAGCACGGGCCAGAAGATAGGCCAAAGCATCATAGATCTTGGTTATGCTTCGTCAGGTGACATTGTGAGGGCATTGGAATCACAGCTTAATATACCGCATTATGACATTAGATCTCTGGATAAAAATAATAAGTTAGAGGAGTGCGCAAAGAACATACCGGAAAGGCTTATCAAGGAGCGCAGAGTTATTCCTATTGACCAGGAAAAGGATGTGATAAGCGTTGTCATGCTAAATCCCAAGGATATTGAGGCCTTAAACGAAATAAGAAGTTTTACTGGATGCAATGTTGCGCCGTTTTTTGTTCTTGAAGGTGAATTTGACGAGATATATAAGAGGGTAATGAAAAAAGCCGATAAAGGCCAGTAGCGTCGGCTTTTCATCGCTCGGTAACCCAGCCACCTTATTACTTCTGATCGCCTAACTAACCCTTTGAAATATAATAGGTTACGGCTTATCACTAGTAACTTAGGTCTGTTGGCTTTGCGCCCCCTGATTTCTCTAGGGTTCGCCCTTATCGGCTACTATAAGTTTATCATAGATTAGAGGTGTTTTCAAGCCATACGAGGAGGAGATGAATGGAGAGAAAAAGTTTTAGCATCTTGGTGTTTTTATTGTTTCTCGCGGTATCATTTTTTATTTTTGACAAAGGTTTTGCGTTTGCAGATGACTGGGATGAGGAAAATGATTACATGAACGGCGGACCCTTAAGAATAAGGAATCAGATGCCTTTGCACCTGATTTATTTGCAGATGGTCCCGGATAAGGCGTCAGTCAGAGAGCGTAATAGATTTACTGCGAATGCAAATTATACAGTTTCAAATATTACAGTAAGCGCTTTTACGCCTATTTCATCGCTTTACGATATAGATATAGACATGGAGGTTTCAACCGTGACCTTGGATTTCAGGTACGGGCTTTACGATAATCTTGAAATAGGGCTGGAGGTGCCGTATACAAGTTTTTCCAGCGGATATCTGGATGATTTTATAGAGAGCTTTGAGGATGGGATCGGGGCCAGGACGCCTCGGTCAAGGGAAAGACAGGGCTCGAACGAATTTGATTATTCTTTTATATACAACTCCAGAAGCGTGATCTCCATTAAAAAATCCGTAGAAGGCATTGGCGATGTGGTGCTTAACGCGAAATATCAATTTCTGCGGGATGAAGGTTGGTTATGGCCAAATTTCTCCTTAAGGTCAGCTGTTAAATTTCCAACAGCAGAAGAGGATGACATGCTGGGCAGCGGGAAATTTGATTATGGTTTTGGCATTTTGCTGGACAAGCGTCTTTTTAACAGGTTCTTTATATATGGAGGCGCTAATATCGTAGCCATAGAAAAACCCAAGGTTTTTGATGAGCTGGGCATAGGCGAACATATCTATTCGTATCTCCTGGCATTGGAATATTGTTTTACAAAAAGATTTTCTATATTGACTCAGGTCACAGGAAACACGACCCCTTACCCGTATAGCGACACAAATCCATTAGATAATGACAGTCATGACTTTGGCATAGCGTTTAATTATACATGGAAGGAGAAGAGTGACGTATCCTGTCATTTTGGGATAACGGAGAATATAAGCGCTGCTTCAAGCCCGGATGTTAGTCTGCAGACCGGGTTGACATGGAAATTCTAAAGTAAAAGTATTATAACAAGATTCTAACTTTACACTTTAACGTTGTTGAAATGTAAAGTTAATCGCGGGAGGAGATATGCAATTTAACACACCAGAAGATCTTTTGGGACCCGGAGGGAAGAAAAAAGAAGGGGCTAACTTTCCTGATATTAAGAAGTATATAGTTCCGGCAGTGGGCGGTTTTTTTGCGCTGATATTTGTTTTTTCAGGCCTGTATTCAGTGGGGCCTGACGAGGTCGGGGTCATAAGGCGTTTCGGCAAATATATTCGCACGACAAACCCGGGCTTGCACTTTAAGGTCCCGATGGGGGTCGAAAAGGTCAATAAGGTCAAGGTGCGTTATATTTTCAAAGAAGAGTTTGGGTTTAGGACGCTGAAGGCAGGGGTAAAGACCAGGTATTCGCCAAGGGAGTATTTTGACGAGTCTTTGATGCTTACAGGAGACTTAAATGTGCTGGTCGTGGAGTGGATAGTGCAGTTCAAGATAAAGGACCCTGTGAAATTATTGTTTAACATAAGAGACCCGCGTGAGACGATCCGCAATATATCAGAGGCGGTGATGAGACAGACCGTGGGAAACAGCTCTGTAAGCGAAGTCCTGACCACGAGACGAGTGGAAATAAATCAGGAGGTCCAGGATGATCTTCAGAAAATACTCGATTCTTACGAAAGCGGCATCCAGGTCGTGACGGTTAAACTGCAGGATGTCAATCCAGCGGATGAGGTAAAGCCGTCTTTTAACGAAGTAAACGAGGCAAAGCAGGAAAAAGAGAAAGTGATAAATCAGGCGTGGGAGGCCTATAATAAAGCCATTCCAGCTGCCAAAGGCGAAGCCGAGAAGACTGTAAGAGAAGCCGAGGGTTATGGCTTAAATAGAGTAAACAGGTCTAAAGGGGACGCCCAAAGATTCATAGACATGCGGGAGTCTTACGACAGAGCAAAAGACGTGACCCGCAAGAGATTGTACTTGGAGACCATGAACGAGGTGTTGCCAAAGGCAGGCCATAAATACATAATAGATTCTTCTGCTCAGGGTATATTGCCTCTTCTGAAACTGAATAAAGAAGGGGGTGCAAGATGAAGTTATTTATAAATATTGCAATAGGTTTTTTTGTCCTATCATTGTTGCTTTTTATGAGTGGCGCGCTTTATATTGTCGATGAGACGCAGCAGGTGGTCATTACCCAATTTGGCAGGCCTATGGGCGATCCGATAATAAAAGCAGGCCTGTATTTCAAATTGCCTTTTATTCAGCACGCGAATTATTTCGATAAAAGGCTTCTCCAGTGGGACGGGAATCCCAATCAGATCCCGACCAAAGATAAAAGATATATATGGGTCGATACAACAGCGAGATGGAAGATCAGCGATCCTCTCAGGTTCATGCAATCTGTCACAAATGAGACAGGCGCACATGCTAGATTGGACGATATAGTAGACTCTGCGACAAGGGATTATATAACAAATCACAATTTAGTGGAAGTGGTCAGGAATTCAAACAGGATCATCGAATCAAAAGTCATAAGCGAACAAGATGAGATAAAGGCTTCTGATGATGCCCTTGATGCTGTCGTGGTCGGTAGAGAAGAGATCACGAGAGGTATATTGGAACAGGCCTCGGTGATGGCCCCTCAGTATGGAATCGAACTGGTAGACGTCAGGATAAAGAGGATAAATTACGTAAAAGAGGTCAGGGATAAGGTGTACGAAAGGATGATATCTGAGAGAAAAAGGGCAGCAGAGAGATATCGTTCGGAAGGGCAGGGAAAGAAGGCAGAGATATCAGGTCAGATGGGAAAGGAATTAAAAAAGATACGGTCAGAGGCATATAAGACAGCGGAGGAGATAAAAGGCAAGGCAGATGCAGAGGCTATTAGTATATACGCGGACGCCTACAACAGAGACCCCGAGTTTTATTCTTTCTTAAAGACACTGGATACATATAAAAATACGATCGATGATGAAACTACTGTGATCTTCAGTTCAGACAGCGAGTATTTCGAGTATTTTCAGTGACGGGTACGGTGCCTAAGTTTACACTTTAACGTTGTTGAAATGTAAAGTTAGGCGGGCAAAGATGCGGTTACAGACTTTTTTATCTAAGGCTGGGATAGCGTCGCGGCGGGGCGCGGTCGATATTATAAAATCCGGCAGGATAAGCGTCGACGGCAAAAAAATTTTTGAACCATCGTTTAAAATAGATCCTGAAAAAAATACCGTCCTCTATGATAAAAAGAGGGTGTTTTTAAAAGAAAAAAAGTACGTAATGCTTAACAAGCCCAAAGGGGTTACGAGCACAAGAAAAGACCCTTTTGCGGAAAAGACAGTAATGGATTGTCTGCCTCAGGACTTGAGATATTTAAATCCTGTTGGCAGATTGGATAAAGATACGACAGGTTTGCTTTTATTGACAAATGACGGCGAACTAATCAACAAGCTCACTCATCCTAGATTCAATATAAAGAAGCTATATATAGTAGAGCTTGATAAAAGATTGGATCTTGGGCATAAAAATAAGCTGGAAAAAGGCGTTTTGATAGACGGAAAACCTACGGCGCCTTGCAGTATAGGATATAGAGAGAAAAACAAGGTAGAGATAACGCTGCGCGAAGGCAGGAAGCGCCAGGTAAAGAGGATGTTTAAAAAAGCAGGCTATAAGGTCGTGGGTCTAAAGAGATCAGGAGAAGGGGCTTTGAGCTTAGGGGCCTTGCCTTTGGGCAAATGGAGGTTTCTTACAAAGGAAGAGGTGTCCGGGCTTAAAAAATAAAATCTTCAATCACCCTTGACTATTCTCCGAACAGTGTGTAAACTATTACATTAAGAATTATTGTCTTTTGCTATCTTGTATAAAAAAGAAAGGGGGGAGGAAATAGCAGTTTATACTAGATAGGATTTTTTAAATACCTAGATAATTTTAATAATATAAAAATATACTTTTAAGAAAATATATCAAGGAGGGAACAGATGAGATTATTATTAGCAGCACTAATGGTAATTGGTTTCGCAGGCGCAGCTTACGCTGCTCCGGTAGGACTTACTTCAGAGGCAGACGCAACGAGCGCAGAATGGGCGTATAATGATGTTACTGCGAGCATAGGATTTATCGGTGACTCACTTGAAAGAAACATTGACATGGATAGTGGTAATTTTGAAGCATCAGTATACGCAGCTAGGCTCGGGTTGAATATTACAGAAAAATTCAATATCTATGTTGATCTTGGCCAGGCTCAGGATATGGAAATAAGTGCCATGATTAAAGGTGAAACCATAAAATATGATTTTGATGATGATTTTTTATGGGGAATAGGCGGAAACGCATTGATCTATCGCTGGGACAATGGCCTTGAGGTAGGCGTGAATGCAGCTTACAGGCAAGCTGATATGACACTCAATAAAGCTGATGTAGACTCCCAGCAGTATGATAGAGTAGACTTGACCAATGTAAAAGACGGGGAATACTCAGATTGGCATCTAGCTTGTGAACTGGCTTGGAAGACAGAATATCTAATACCATATGTTGGCGTAAGATATTCAGATATAGAAGTAGATGGATATTTTGAAGAAGGTGGCGAAGCAAAAGATGCCTCAGGAAAGAATTCTTCAGAGAACGTAGGCGCTTTTGTTGGCTTGACTATTACACCTAAAGTAGAAGGATCTCCAAAGAGCGAGCAGATATCAATAAATGTAGAAGGCAGGTTTATTGATGAAGAAGCCTTTAGCGTAGGAGTAAATTATAGGTTTTAAGCAGAGAATTATACACGTGAATAGTTTTTAACAAAAAGCGTAGCGGGTTAAAAAGGCCCGCTACGCTTTTTATGTTTACATAGGGGTGCACTATTATGGAATTAAAGACGTTATTAAAAGGCATGATTGAAAAAAAAGCGTCTGACCTGGTTATTAAGGCGGGCAGTCCGGCATGCATGAGGATCAATGGGTCTCTTTTTAAGGACGGGGCTGAACTGACAGATAAGTGCGTTAGCGGATTGGTCGATGAGATACAAAAAAGAAGCGGGCTTAATACTTTAAAAGAGAAAAGCGAATCAGTCCTATCTTTTGGCGTGGAGGATATGGGAAGATTCAGGACTACTGTTTTTAGAGAGAAGGGTAGTTTTGTAATTGTGGTGCGGGCCGTAAATACCGCTATCCCCACATTCGCGGATTTGAATCTTCCGGCAAAGGTGCTAGAGAGGCTGTGTACTGAAAAGCGCGGCCTGGTCTTGATCACCGGCACGACTGGAAGCGGAAAATCCACCAGCGTGGCCAGTATGCTGGAATACATAAATAAAAACATGGCTCGCCACATAATAACGCTTGAGGATCCGATCGAATTTATGTTTGAGGATAAGAAATCTATCGTGACCCAGAGAGAAATCAGGGTAGATACAAATAGTTTCCAGAGTGCGCTCGAATTCATAATGCTGCAGACGCCTGACACGATATTTATAGGAGACATAAGAAATTCAGAGGTCATGTCAACGGCCCTAACGGCTGCAGAGACAGGGCAGCTGGTAATAGCGAACCTGCACACGATAAATACTACTCACACCATAGAGAGGATCGTTAATTTTTTCCAGCCGCACCAGCATGCAGAGATCAGGATGCAGCTCTCTCTATTGTTAAAGGGCATTTTGTCGCTGAGATTAATGCCTCTTCTGGATGGCAGCGGTCGGGTTCCGGCTTGTGAGGTCCTTATATCAACGCCTACTATAGTGGAGTTGATCAGGGAAGGAAAGATCGACGAAATAGAATATTATATCAAAGACGGGGGCCTTTATGGCATGCAGACCTTTGACCATGCCTTGCTTAGCCTGTACAAGGAAAAGAAGATATCGGAAGAGACGGCCCTGGCTTACGCAGACAGAAGAAATGAACTCATAATGAACATAAAAGAACTAAGCTAACTTTACATTTCAACAACGTTAAAATGTAAAGTTAGGAAGGGCTATGAAGAAATTATTTATTTTTTTGTTTTTTATCCTCATAATTGCCGCAGTAACCCTTCTCGTATTCCTTTTGACATTTGATGCGAATAAATACAAACCCTTGTTAACAGAAAAAATAGAGCAGGCTATAGATAAAGACGTTAAAATAGGAAATATATCGCTGGGTTTTTTGCCTGCGATCAAGCTGCGGCTAGACGGAGTTTCTATAAAAGGCCGCAATGAGACATGGGAGGATTCTGATCTGAGGACTTCCTCTATAGAGGCTAATATCAAGCTTCTGCCGCTCCTGAAGAAGGATGTTCAGATCGAGCACATCGCGGTCAGGGGCATGGATATAACTATTGCAAGGGGTTTTGAACCAGCGTCAGTTAGTAAGGCAGTCACAGGAGAGGATGAGGATATCGGGTTAGCTGCGATAGGTGCGTTGAATTTTTTGGCAAAATCAGTATCTATAATAGATTCGAGTATTCAATATGACAATATAAAGGTGGATGTCGCAAAAGCCGTGCTTGAAAATATATCGTTATTCGGACCTGTGAATGCCAATGCCAGGCTGTCTCTCTTTGCGAGGGGGGCCGAGAACGTGGATTTAAAAGCCGTGTTCTATCCTGAATTAGAAACTAAAAAACCTTATATCAAAAATCTTGACCTAAAGATAGACCTGGCCAGGCTTGACCTTAGGGGAGCCCTGGATGCGCTTGGGCAGGATGATATTGCAGATAAGATCATTGGGAAGGAATTCAAGGGAGATCTGGTTATAAACTCAGAAAAGATGTACCTTGATCCAAGGCGGATCTACGAATCGAATCTATATGTCAATCTGTCCGATGTTGAAACAGACCTTGTCCCTGTAAAAGGAGGCATTAGAGACATAGTGCTTAAAGCTGAGATAGAACGCGGCGACCTGATTATGCAAAAGCTCAGTGGTTCGCTTTCCAGAGGTTCTTTTATAGCCAAAGGCAGCATTAAAGATATTTTGTCCAGCCAATATTCTAGCCTGGACATCGAATTGAGTGATATTGAGATATCCTCGTTATTTTTTGCTATATCACCTGACAGGCCATACCTGGAAGGGCGCCTGAGCGCGGATATCCTTTCCTCTGTCAGAGGATTGTCAAAAGAGAAAATCTTTAATACGTTAAAGGCGAAAGGCGCTGTCAGGATAAACGAGGCTGTGTTGAAAAACATGAACCTTCTGACTGTCGCGCTTGATAAGCTTGATATGCTGCCGGGCCTGGTGCGGAAATTAAAAAGTAATCTGTCTGCTCGTTACAGGGAGCTCTTGAGGCAAAATTTCACGGTCTTCGAACCTATAGACCTGAATTTTAATGTCGAAGGCGATACATTGTTTCTGCAGGAGACGGTTATAGAGTCGGATGGTTTTTACATTATATGCGACGGCTATTTGAAAGCGAACGGAGATTTTATAATGGATTCCGATCTGTTTATAGCAGCTGACCTTTCAGATGCCTTTGTGGACGCGGTCCGTGAGTTTAAGTATTTACAGAATAGACAGGGCATGATAACGATGCCGCTGGATATCTATGGTAAATTTCCCGATGTTGTAGTAAAACCGGATCTAGACTATGTAATACAGAGACTGGCTGTCTCAAAGGGCCAGGAATTGCTGGAGGATATTTTTAAAGTAAAAAGGCGAAGAAAGCCGGATGATGTGCCTGGCACAGAGACAGAGCCTGGATCTGAGCAAGAGGACAGCCAGAGACAAGAGCAGGACGAAGAGATTAGCCCGGAAGAAGCGATCATAAGGACGATATTCGACATAATCAGCCCTCCAAGCAATTAAGGATGATTAGAATGGGATCTTACATCTCGATTTTTATTACAGCGCCTGATAAGCGAGAGGCAAAAAAGATCAGCAGCGCGCTTCTTGATATGCGCATGATAGCATGCGCCAACATAATAGATAATATAGAGTCTTATTTTTGGTGGAAAGGCAAGAAAGAAAAAACCAGAGAGTGCCTTGTTATCGCCAAGACAAAAAAGTCTCGCCTCAGCAAGATCATTAAAAAGGTAAAATCTATCCATCCTTACGAGGTGCCTGAAATAATAGCCTTGCCGATCATAGGCGGGTATAAACAATATTTAGAGTGGATAGATAGGGAGGCCCGGCCATGAAACTTTCAAGTCCAGAATTCGAGCACAATGGACATATCCCTAAAAAATTTACGTGTCAAGGAGATGATATAAGCCCTGCGCTGATCGTTGAAGATATTCCTGAAGGCGCGAGGACGCTAGCTTTAGTAGTAGATGATCCGGACGCGCCAATGGGGACATGGGTGCATTGGGTCGTGTACAATATCTCCCCTGCGATGTCCAGGATCAAGGAAGACAGTATTCCCGGAATACAGGTTATGAATAATTTTGGCCGGATTGAATACGGAGGTCCTTGTCCGCCGTCCGGCACTCACCGTTATTTTTTTAAGGTATACGCATTAGATACAGAGCTTAGCCTGAAAGAAAATTCTAGAAAAAAAGACCTGGAAAAGGCCATGGAAGGCCGTATATTGGGCAAGGCTGAATTAATAGGTCTTTATAAAAAGCAATAGGCAATGGATACTTTAGACGCGATAAGACAAAGACGCTCTGTAAGGCAATACAAGAAGAAATTGCCGTCGGAGAATGATATAAAAACGATCCTTGAGGCTGCGAGGTGGGCGCCATCGGGTTTAAATAATCAACCGTGGAGATTTTTGATCATAAAGGATAAGGTCAAGAAAGACGGCCTGGCAAAGTTTACAAAATATGGTGAGATAATAAAAGATGCCCCGCTGACTATCGTTGTGTTTATAGATAACGCTGATTCTTACAACAGGGAAAAGGATTTAATGGCCATAGGCGCCTGTATCCAGAATATGATGCTCGAGGCATATTCTAAGGGCTTAGGGGCGTGCTGGCTGGGAGAGATATTAAATAGGAAAAAAGAGGTAATAGAGTATTTAGATCTTAACGAAGATCTGGAATTAATGGCTGTCGTGACATTGGGTTACGGCGACGAAGAGATCACCAAGTCCTGCAGGAAGCCTCTAAAAAATCTCATTCTCAATCTCAAGTAACTTTACATTTCAACAACGTTAAAGTGTAAAGTTAGGCAATGGAGTACTCAATGGCAGAAGGTTTTTATAATTTTCATTCTATAGCGTATGGGATATTAAAGATATTCTTTTTGCTCGCTATAGGATTTGCGCTTTATACGAAAAAGATCGTAAAAAAAGATTCTCTGGAGGGCCTTAGCAATATATTGATCTGGGCGTGTATTCCTGCCTTGATCTTTACTAAAATAACGTCTGCGTTTGATCCTTTTTCGTTTCCGAAATGGTGGATCTTACCCCTAAGCTCGATGATCATGGCTTTTACAGGCATGGGCATCGGGTATTTATTCCAAAAGCCATTAAAGGGTTTTAAGTCGGGTCGGGAATTTATGATGTCCTGCGCATTCCAGAACTCAGGGTATCTGCCCATGGCCCTTGTGGCCTTTGTCTGCACAGGCCCGTTCTGCGACAAGGTCCTTGTTTATATATTTCTCTTTCTTATGGGATTTAATATACTTATATGGTCGTTCGGCCCCGCGTTTCTTTCGAAAAATTTCAGGGGAGATTTTAAGCTCAGCGCTATTTTAAATCCGCCTGTCACAGTTACCATCTTTTCGATCTCATGGGTTTTTTTAATGGGTAAAGGCAGCGTCCATGATCTAGTTTTTGATCCGTTGGTTATGCTGGGTAATTCGAGTTTTCCTCTGGCGTTGATAGTGCTTGGTGCGCAGCTCGCAGCTTATCGTGGATTTAAGGCTGAGAACTGGAGCGCATTGGCAAGCTGTTTGTCCGCTAAGCTTATAGCATTGCCTATTATAGCGCTTGGCCTGGTCAGGTATCTGCCGCTGCCGTACGCCTTGAAGTTTTTTATTTTTTTAGAGGCTACAATGCCTGCAGCCGTAAGTCTCGTTGTGATAGGGCAATATGTCAACGCTGACAATAGATTTTTAAGCGGCATTATAGTATATTCGCACTTGCTCGCCGTCATAACTATACCTGCGTGGCTATTGATATTCCGCCTGACCGTTAACTTTACGTTTTAACACAAGTTACTCTCTCCGCTCGTAACTTGTTTCAAAGGGGTTTCACCCCTATGACGCTACGCAATGCTCCTCTGCGTCGCATTGCTCCATTGTTACCCCTCGAGGGGATGCAGGCATTCCCTCGAGCTCCCCAGTTGCATGGAATTAAAATTCCATGCAATGTTGAAGTGTAAAGTTAGGCTTTTATTGACTATTCGCACAAAAAGGTGTAAAATGAATATAATGGATAATAAAGGTATATTGAAACTTTCAATAATGGTCTTGTTTGCCTTGCTTATAGGCACGTATGTCATAGGATATTTTATGTATAAAGATTATAGTGAAAAAACCGCGTATTTAAATGACCAGGCCCAGCTTGCCACGGATAGATTTAAGGAGATGGAAGACGGCATGAGGGATATTGATGTTGTCTTGTCGAACGCGACAGACGAGAACAAGATAGAGATAAGAAAGATGTTGTCACAGTTGGATTCGATGCAGGGGATCCTTAAAGATTGGGAAACGGAATACAATAAAACTGTTTCAGATCTCAAGGGTGAGATCAGCGATTTAAAAGTCAGCAGGCTCAGGAGGAGAATGGAAAAGCTGCAGGATGAGATAGATGGTTTCAAGATGGCGATGCAGGATTGGGACCTGAAGATATACGATGACAACAGGGCGTTGACCTATAAAGAAGGCATTGAAGGCGTGGACCTCGGCAAGATCTCGGTTAAAAAAAAGAGTGACGGCAAGAGAGAGCAGGAACGAGAGACCAAGAAAAAGTAAAAACGCGAATTGAGAGCATACTTACCTTTTAATATCATCAATCCACAAGTTTTAAAATAAATTAGGCTCTAGGCTTAGATGAGGGATATGGGGAAGTCCGGAGTTACAGGCATAGCGCGGGATTATTTTGATTATATGGCGAGGAATTATCCTGTGATGTGCATGAGCGATGAATTTTATTTCTTCCCGAGGGCGAAGAAGGCAATTGAATATCCGGATATCCTGGATAGCCTTGATGAAGACAAGATCAAGCAGGATGTCTCGCGCATAAAAAGTCTTAAAAGTAGACTCGAAAAAATAAACCTTCCTGGTACAGACATCGAAGCGCATATCGATTTTTCTCTCCTCAAACAAAGCATGTCGACATTTTTAAGGGAATTCGGCCAGGTCAAGATATGGCAGACAGATCCTAGTATTTACTTGAAGATTTCCCTTTTGGGTTGTTGTCTATCAATCAAAAGAATTTCTCAAATACCGCGCTTACTGCAAGAGGGAAAGAGGAATTTAAAAAATGTTCCCGCGGCCTACCTTGAAGTTGCCAGAGAAATGACAGATGCTTCAATAGCATACCTAGGTTTTGTTGATTTTTCTGGCATAGAGACCAGGTCGATAAAAAAGGCAATAGAGGCATTGGAGGAGTTTAAAAGATTTTTGATAAAAATGCCTTCGAGAGACATTATTATTAAAGATAAGAGTCTTATAGAAAGCATATTGAGGGATTCTTTTTCTTGCGATAAGGATCTTAATGAGATCTTTGAGATAGCATACGAAGAATATCGCAGGACGCTCGAAGAATTAAAGGATGTTGCGGGTAGCGTGAAGGCTGGGGCGGGATGGAAAAATATACTCTCCGAACACAATATGACTGCAAAGACGCCTGAAGCGCTGTTGACTATGTATACTGATGAAATAAAAAAATTAAAGGGATTTATTAAAGAAAAAGATGTGATCACTATCCCTGAGATGCAGGACATAGCCGTTGAGTTTACCCCTAAATTTCTGAGGCCTATAAGGGCTTCGGCGTCCTATAGATCTCCGGTCACAGGGGACAGGCGCGAAGCCGCTTATTTTTACATAACAGCTGATTTCAGCAACGTACACAATGAGTACATATTTGTAAGTGCGCATGAGACATATCCAGGGCATCACTTATTGGATTCTATAAGACGAGGCATGGAGAACCCTGTCAGGCAGCAGGTCGAATCTCCTTTGTTTTACGAAGGCTGGGCTTCTTATAGCGAAAGGCTTATTGATAGATTAGGGTATATAAAGGATCCTGTGCATAAGTTATTGGGATTAAAACGCCAGGCGTGGAGGGCTGTAAGGGCAATGCTGGATGTTGGCATCAGGATCGATAAATTAAAATTTAAAGAGGCTGAGGGCCTGCTTATAGATTTAGGCTATGAACCAAAGATAGCCAGGTTTATGTTCAGGCATTACGCGCTTTCGCCGGGATATCAGCTGTGCTATACTGTTGGTAAATTCGAGATCGACAGGTTAAGGCAGAAATTTTCTTCTAAGCTGGGCCTGAAAGGATTTCACGATCTACTTTTGCAGGGCGGCGAGGCTCCGTTCGAGTTGATCGAAAAGAGATTAGAAAGACAAAGTTAGCCTAAGTTTACACTTTAACGTTGTTGAAATGTAAAGTTAACGAGGTGTAAGAATGACAAAGGAGTTTTTAGGGTATCACTCTGAATGGAATCTGGGCAGCCCCGGTGGCTGGGATTACCAGAAAATGGCCCAGGAGATCGGCAAGATCGCATGGGCGAGGATAAAAAAGAACAGCGGCGTGGATGTCGAGCTGGATTTCGATGACCCGATATTAAACCCTGTGCCAAATTTTGCAGAGCTTCTTATGAGGGCGCATCAGAGGAATTTTCCCAAAGAAGACGCTTTTATTGCTATTGTGGCGGAGAAAGAGACACTGGATAAAGTAGGAGAAAATATAAGATTTACCGGGTATCTCAACAGCCTTCCGGGCGTCAAGGCGGTTTTGGTCGACCCGACCAGATTAGAACTGAAAGATGGCAAGGTTTGCGTCGGTGGGGATAGGTTGACAGCTGTTTTTTTGGATTTTAACAACAATGTCATTGTGAGGTTGAAAAAAACGCATAATATCAATGGGCTTCTGTCAGCTATAGAGCAGGACTTGGTCACGAATCCAAGAGGCATGGAGCCTGTAGGTGCAAAAGGCGTCTTTGAGATAGTGACTTCAGAGTATAAAGACAAGCTGTCAGATACGACTGTCAGTAGGACGCCGTGGACAAGGCAGTTTTATAAGCGCGCTACGATAGGGCCTGATGGCAAAGATATCCCTGATCTAGTGAAATGGGTCAAGGATAATTGGGCTGAAATTATATTAAAACCAGTCCACGGCTATTCCGGAAAAGGCATTATTATAGGACACAAGGAACCTGATAAAGAAGCAGCCTGTGAGCGCGCGCTAAAAGCCGGCGATTACATTGTGCAGCCACTTGTGCCTATGGATCTGTGGGCTGAGGAATTTCCGTGGATAGACAGAGACAAGAAAAGACTTTTTATAAAGCGCTGGCAGACTGATTTTCGCTGCTTTATAACAGATGTCGGGCTCATCGGTTTTGTGACAAGATTCGGCGGGATTCCTACGAATGTCGGCTGTGGCGGAGGCGTCCAGAGCAGCGCGATACTGCGCTCTAAGATATCCATAAAAGATGCGGTCAAAAGGGTCAATGAGGCGATTTTGAATCTTGGGTTTGATTTTGCCTTGGAGCTGCAGCAGGAGATGGACAAGAGATCCGTAGAGATAGGCAATGTTTATTTGCTAGGGCCTTTGATGAACACATTAAGGCCGCGTATTATTAATGAGGCGCATGTTGGGCAATTAAAAGAATACGCTCAAAATCTATGGAAGGACGCATTGGTTTTAGAGAAATTATGGATAGAAGGCAAACTTACTAAGTATGCGCAGATCAGCAAAGCAGAGGAGGACATAGCAAAGCTGGCCTCGTGGAGGGGCAAGCCGGCTTTGCTAGCCTCGGATGGCTTATTCGGCTTTATCTAACTTTACATTTCAACAATGTTAAAGTGTAAAGTTAGGGAGGGGTATGAAGGACTGGTGGAAGAAGTTTTTTAATGAGATATATCTGATCACAGATTCCAGGAGTGTCTGCGATAATGATTTGACGCGCAGGGAAACGGAATTACTGGAAAACATCCTGAAGCTGAACAAGAACGATAGAATTCTAGATCTCTGCGGGGGGCACGGAAGGCATTCTTTGGAATTAGTGAAGCGAGGTTATAGCGATCTGACGGTACTGGATTTTTCAGATTATCTCATAAGGTTAGGCAAGAAAATGGCAAAAGAGGCGCGCTGCAAAGTAAAATTTGTGCGTCGCGACGCGCGCTTCAGCGGGCTAAAATCAGACGATTACTCCGCGATATTCATAATGGCCAATTCATTCGGTTATTTTCCGGACGAGAAAGAAAATAGCCGTATTTTAAAAGAGGTTCATAGATTATTAAAAAAAGGAGGCAGGTTATTATTGGACATAGTCGATCCCAGCCATGTAAAAAATAACCTTAAGTCTATTTCCTGGCACGAGGCTAATAGTGACGTGTTGGTGTGTCGGCAGAGGCAGCTCGAAGGTGATATTGTAAAAGCCAGAGAAATAGTGCTATCGAAAAAAAGGGGGCTTTTGAGAGACGGTTTTTATTGCGAAAGGATTTATAATAAGGATACAATCGCGCGTCTTTTAAAAACCGCCGGTTTTAGCGCGGTTTCCGTAAAAAAAGGAGTGTCTTTACATAGGCAGAAGAGAGACTATGGTTTTCTGACATCCAGGATGTTTGTAACAGCGGTTAAAAAATAAGGAGTCAGACATGAAGCTATGCAAGGTTTTTATTTTTGCGATATTTTTAATAAGCTTCGCGCTTAGCGGTCGCGCGACGGCTGGCGAGAACAAATGGGTTGATCTAGTAGAGGAATGCGGCAAGGTTCTGGGCGAGATACAGAAGATGCCTGACCAGAGCATCCCGGAAGATCTTATTTTTAAATGTGAGGCTATTGCTATTTTCCCGAATACAATATCTGCTGGCTTGGGCATTGGCGGTAAATATGGCCAGGGCGTAATCATGGTGCGCAATAAAAGCGGTTCTGGTTGGTCGAGCCCAGCTATCTTCACTCTGGCAGGAGGGAGCCTTGGTTGGCAGATAGGAGGTCAGGCAACAGATATAGTCCTCCTTATAATGAACAGACGTAGCGTAGACGGGATATTGCAGGGTAAATTCAAACTTGGCGCAGATGCTGGCGTGTCAGCAGGGCCTGTTGGCAGGAATGCCGAGGCATCGACAGATGCGCAGTTAAGAGGCGGGATTCTTTCTTACTCCAGGAGCAGGGGGTTGTTTGCCGGAGTCAAACTAGAAGGAGCTGTTATTAAAGAGCACAAGGACGGCAATGCTACTCTTTACGGCCAGGCCTTGTCAGCAGACGAGATCTTGATTCGGGGCAAAGGTAGCATGCCTAAAGAGGCAGGCCAGATCGTGAGGATTTTAAGATAGCGCTTCCCTGTTAAGTATACATTTCAACAATGTTAAAATGTATACTTATGAGGTGCGGTTGTAGGCTGAAAATGTGAAATTGTGCAATTTGACTATTTCGCAAAATATGGTATACTTATAGTAGACAATTAAATAAGTGCTCCGTAAAAGGGCAACTTATCTGAAAGGGTAAGGCGCAAAGCCAGGTGCCTAAAGCCGCATGAAGCGGACAAGGTCGACCAGCTGCCGTAGAGAAGATATTGAGCCTTATCCTTTCAGACGGCTATCTAGCTTGAAAGAATAAGGCGTTTTTTTTGAAATAAATAAAAGGGAGTGATGAGTCATGGTAGGCAAGACTAATAATAATGGTAATGGCGGGTTAAAGGCAGGCCGCGTGGTAGTAAATCTCACCCGCGAAGAGCTCGAATTCATAGACAATATAGGCAGGGATGCCTTGTTTACTACAGGGAAACGCCTGACCAATAATAAGATTATCTGTGCCTTTATCAGTGTTATGAGAGAGATAAAGATAAAGGGTGATGGTTTGTATAATGCCAAGGAGCTGAAAAATAGGATACTTGTGAAATTAAGAATAAAGGAAGAACAGAGGATATATCCTAGATTTAAAAAAGAAGTGACGGTTTCATGGCGCAAGGCGTCATCGGACGAGAAGCATGAAGAAGGCCTTGCATCTGATATATGTGAAGGCGGATTTAGGATAGAGTTAAAAGAAGAGAGAAAAATCGGAGAACTTCTTGAATTTGCGATAAATGACCCTGACGAGCCATACAGCCCTATTACGCTATTTGGTCATATCTGCTGGATAAAAAAACGAGACGAAGATAGCGGATTAGAGGCAGGCATTAAAATAACCGAGCTCGCCGAGAAAGACAGGCCTAGATTTAGCAGGCTGCTTTACAAGGAATTTTACCCTGGTTTTTATTCTACCAAAAGAAAAGACCTCTCTAAGAAATAAATCTCTTTTGATTTTACCCCGCTAACTTTACAATTTAACGTTGTTGAAATGTAAAGTTAGGCGTTGTCTTTGCTCTCCCCGTGTGCTAATATAATGAAATATGAAGACGTGCACAGAGTACCTGACGTTTAATACAAAAAATCGATACGAGATTATAAATATCACTCCTCATGTTGAGCAGGCCCTCAGAAAGAGCAAGGTAAAAGAGGGCCTTTGCCTTGTAAACAGTATGCATATTACATCCAGTATTTTTATCAATGATAACGAAAGCGGGCTGCACCAGGATTTTATGGAGTGGGTCGAAAAGCTCGCACCTTACAATGTAAAAAAATACAAACACAATCTGACTGGCGAAGATAATGCTGACGCGCACTTAAAAAGGACTCTGATGGGAAGAGAGGTCGTGGTTGCCGTCACTGGCGGCGAGCTTGATTTTGGGCCATGGGAGCAGATATTCTATGGCGAATTCGACGGCCAGCGCGACAAAAGGATCCTTGTAAAGATTATAGGCGAATAAGGAGGTACTCGTGGTGAAGAATTTGGTGAGGACAAAAGAAATCAGTGTAGGGCTTAGAAATGAAGTCGGCGTATTGGCGCGCATGATGTCATTTTTAGTCAATCACGGGATAAACGTAGAGGCGATAGCAGGGTATTCTGACAGGACCGGCACGCAAGGCAGCCTTATATTTATAACCAATAACAATCGAAAAACTATCGCTGAATTGATAAATAACGGGTATGATGATATCGAGGAAAGAGACGTAATCGTCGCAGAGCTTGAGAATAAACCAGGGACACTGAAGAATCTTTCCGAGCTCCTTGCCTCTAACGGCGTGAATATAGAATATATGTATTGTACGACCTGTTCAGGCGGCTGTGCGGCCAAGATAGTATTCGCTGCTTCGAATAATGACGTGGCGTTCGGGCTTCTGAATTCGAAATAGAAATAAAAACACGGGTTAAAAACCAGAAGGAGGGATTATTATGAGTTGGGGATTATTTGGACAGATAGTGTTATTGATAGTGATCCATTCATTTGCGAAGTGCTTTGTAAGGTGCATGCACGATACTCTTTGCAAGGTCTGCAAGAAATAACCAGGAAGGCTGAGGCAGAAAACAGAAAGGGAGCGCAGCCTAAGTTTACACTTTAACGTTGTTGAAATGTAAAGTTAGAGAGCTTTCTGCTTACAAAGCGAAGATCGACGCTGGGGAGGCGTTATGCAGGACCAGGGATTAAAAGAAACACTTAAAAAGGCGCTGGAGATGGAGGAAAAGGGTTACCGTTTCTACAGAGATTCTTCGAATAAGATAGAAAATGAGATAACGAAAAAGACCTTTAAGTTTCTAGCTAATAATGAGCTCTTGCATATAAAGAGCATCAAGGATTTTTACGAGACCCTGGTGAAAAGCGGAGAATTCCCAAAGCTAGCTATTGATAAGTTAAGAGACAAGAGAATAGAGGAGCTGAGTATATTTTCAAAGAATATCAATGAGTTAAAGGAGAAAATAAAGCCAAGCGACAGTGACAAGGAAGCGTGTGAGTTTGCGATAGATTTTGAAAATGCAGGCTACGCTTACTACGAGAAAATGCTAAAAGAGGCGAAGGATGACAATCTGAAGAGGCTTTTGGAATTTTTGCTGGGAGAGGAAAAGAAGCACTGTGAGGCTATTATGACATTGCATTCGTTTATAACGGACTCAGCCAACTGGTACATGTATGAAGAAGGGTCTTTTCCCCAGGGAGGGTAGCGTGAAAAGCATAGGCAAGGTAACTCTTAAAGGTAATTCCCTCACGCTGGTAGGCGACGGAGGGCGGATCGGAGAAAAAGCGCCTGAATTCAAGGCGTTAAATAACAGCCTTGAAGAGGTGACCCTCGATAAGTTTAAGAATAAGATCAAGCTGATCGCGTCGGTTCCGTCTTTGGATACGCCTGTCTGCGACTCGGAAATAAAGAGATTCAATGACGAGGCAGCGGCATTGAGCAAAGACATTGCTATAATTTTTATTTCCATGGATCTTCCTTTTGCGCAGAAAAGGTTCTGTCAGGATTTTGACATAAGCAAGGTGGAGACCCTCTCTGACCATAGAGATGCTGACTTTGGAGAGAAATACGGGATCCTTATAAAGGAGCTCAGGCTTTTGGCCAGGGCTATTTTTATCATCGATAAAAAGGACGTGATACGGTATATAGAGCTTGTGCCTGAGGTATCCTCGCCGCCGGATTACGAAAAGGCATTAAAGGCGTTAAAGGAAAATTTATAGAAAGGGGTCGCGCATGGCTGGATCTACGATACGGGTATTTAAGATGAAGAACCGCAGGGGGTTTGCAGCGATCTGCTGTGGACATTTGACAGAAGGCCGGACGCGCGAGCAGGCAAAGGACAGGATGCAAAAGGCGTTAAAGAGAAAGAAAAAGAGAATTTAACCTTACCAATATTACTACGGATCATGCCTTCCTTTCCCGATATAAAAGATTTCACCTTAAGAGAACTGGAAAAAGATTTTTTGGATCTTGGCGAGCCACGTTATAGAGCGAAGCAGGTCTTCGAGTGGCTTTATAAAAAGGGTGTGTCTGATTTTGGAAGAATGAAAAACCTGCCATCAGGTTTTATAGACACATTAAATAAGAATTATTCCGCGGGCGATATGGGGCTGGAGGAGCGGCGCAGGTCAAGAGAGGGCGCTGAGAAATTTGTGTTTAGGTTGGAAGACGATAAGCTTATAGAGACGGTTGTGCTATATGCCGGGAAGAGAAAGACAGTCTGTATTTCCACGCAGGTGGGCTGCAAATTTGCCTGTCCTTTTTGCGCGAGCGGGAAGCAGGGCTTTACGAGAAACCTCAGGCCTTCTGAGATAACAGGGCAGGTACTTTTTTTAAAGAGCAATTTGCGCTATGATCTTACCAATTATGTCTTTATGGGCATGGGCGAGCCGCTGGACAACTATGAAAACCTGGCAAGGTCTATAATCATCATGAATTCAGAAGAAGGGCTCGGTATAGGCTCGAGAAGATTCACTGTGTCGACCTGCGGGATCGCACCCGGCATCGACGAGCTAAAGGGTCTGGGTCTGCAGGTAAATCTCTCGATATCCCTTCACGCGACAAATGACCCTCTCAGGAACATCCTTGTGCCTGTGAACAGGCGTTATCCGCTCGAGAAGCTTTTTAGGGCGTGCGAGAGGTATATAGAAGGCGTAGGGAGGCTTATAACGCTCGAGTATGTTTTGATAAAGGGTATAAATGATTCTACAAAGGATGCCTTGAGGCTTGGCGATATAGCGTGGAGGCTGCACGCCAAGGTAAATCTCATAAGATGCAGCGTGGTCGAGGGATGCGGCTACGAACCGCCTTCTGAAGACAGGGTGGATTTATTCACGAACACGCTTAAAAGGAAAAAGATAAAGGTTACATTGCGTAAATCCAAGGGCAGTGACATAGGTGCTGCGTGCGGCCAATTAGCCGGCTCTCTTCCCAGGTAATTTTGCTCGCCTAAGTTTACAATATAACACAAGTTACTCGCTTCGCTCGTAACTTGTTTCAAAGGGGTTTTACCCCTATGACGCTACGCAATGTTTCTTTTCGTCACATTGCTCCACTGTTACCCCTCGAGGGACTGCCTGCAGCCCCTCGAGCTCCCCAGTTGCATGGAATTTTAATTCCATGCAATGTTGAAATGTAAAGTTAGCACATAATCCCCCTCCTTGAAAGTAAGCGCTTTCTATGGTATACTAATAATATAAAAGATCATCCACATTCTTTCGGAAATAGTTGTTTTTGTTTCTGACATATCTAAGACAGAGTTAAGTTTTATTTAATATTTTTAGAGAAAAAATAATACAAAAGGTCGCTTTTTCTTAAGGGAGGTTTTTTCTCTATGAAAACCAAGCGCAGCGTTACTAAGCGCTCTGTGAACGAAGCAGTACGCATGCACAAACGTATTGTTGCTGCTTATAACATGACAGAGCGCCCTAGGGACCAGCTAAAAAAACTAAGTGAATGCTTTGCTAATTTCGGCGTAAACCCTGAGGAAAATATAAATCATCTGGTAAAGGTATGCGGGGAATTAATGGGCGCTGACTGCGCGCTCTATAATCGTCTGGAGGAAGACGCGCTTTATTCAATAGGCGTATGGAATGTGCCTGATGGATTCAACCCCTGCATGAAGCCCCCTGAGGGATACATATGTTACGATTTAATCAAAAAAGAAGATGTCCAGATGTTTGTACTCCGCAATCTCTTAAAGACGAAATATGCGAAGACAGATCCGTATGTAAAAGAATACGGGCTCCGGACATATATAGGGCATGTGGTTAAATTAGGAGATATTCGTTTTGGCGCGCTATGCGTTGTTTACCAGAAAGACTTTGTTCCTCATAATGAAGAAAGACAGCTGATGGGAGCTATTGCCTCGGCAATTGCAACAGAGGAACAGCGCAGGAAAGAAGAAAGCTATATTCGGAGGAGCGAAGAGGAGTTCAGGCTGGCTTTTGAGAGCGCCAAGGATGCCATATTTTGGGCAGATCCAAAGACAGGCATTATAATAAGATGCAATAAGGCGGCAGAACTCCTTTTGGAAAAAACAAGAGATGAAATAATAGGCATCCATCAAACAGACCTTCATCCTGCGTCGATGAAAAAGTATCACGCTTCTCAATTCAAGGACCACATAAAAATGAAAAGCGCGATTGATGCCTATGCAGAAGTAATAACCAAGTCAGGCAAGATCAAACCCGTCCACATAACATCCTCTACTACTATTGTAGCCGGGCGAGATGTTATACAGGGCATCTTCCGGGATATTACAGAAATCAAGCGCAACGAGATGACCTTAAAACGTATGAACAGGAAACTGTTAGCGTTTAACCGCAGGCTGCATAAATTATCCCTTAAGGATCCTCATACAGGTCTATATAATCATAATTATTTCGGAGAGATCATAGAATCAGAATTTTATCGCGCCAAGAGAAACGTCCAGCCGCTTTCCATGATAATGATAGATATAGATTATTTCAAATCACTGAATGACGCATACGGGCATTCGTTCGGAGACTTCATCTTAAAACAATTTTCAAGGAAACTCAGGAAGTCCGTGCGGCTGCATGACCATGTCATAAGATTTGGCGGAGAGGAATTTGCGATAGTGCTGCCAATGGCCAACAGGACTGATGCCCTGACCCTGGCAAAAAGGATAGCTGGTTTTATGAAAGGGCATAGTTTCGGGAACAAGAAAAACAGCATCAAATTAAAATTGAGCCTTGGTGTTTGTTCCTATCCTGACGATAACAGCATTTTTAAGAGTTCTGATTTTATCGAGGTGGCAGAGCGTATATTGTCGAAGGCGAAGGAACTGGGAGGGGACAGGATATGCGATGTCAAGGATATAAAGGATAACGGATATTTTCCAAACAAGGTGCCGGAAGGATTGAGCGTATCATTCATGAAACGAAAGCTTTCAGACATCACTATGCAGGTAAATCAGAGCCTTACAGAATCCATATTTGCTTTTGCAAAAACCATTAAATGTAAAGATAGGTATGCCGGGCAGCATGTAGAGAAGACTGTTTTTTATGCCACAGAGATAGCGAAGAAGTTAGCGTTGCCCGAGGAGGATATCAGGATTATCGAGCAGGCAGCTATATTGCACGATCTGGGCAAGATAGGGATAAGTGAAAAGATCCTGCTCAAGAAAAAAAATCTTACAACTAAGGAATTCAGAAAGATAAAAGACCACCCAAAAATAGCAATCGATATAATAAGGCCTATAAAATCCCTGCATGGTTTGATACCGTTGATCCTTTATCATCACGAGAGGTGGGATGGTAATGGTTACCCCAGCGGTCTAAAAGGCAGAGAGATCCCGGTCGGCGCGCGCATAATCGCTATAGCGGATGTCTATCAGGCATTGACTTCAGACCGGCCATACCGCAAGGCGTTTTCAGAAAAAAAGGCGCTTAGTATAATCAGAGATAATTCTGGTACACAATTTGATCCTGAAATCGCATATGAGTTTTTGAATATCTTAGGAGAAAAGGAATAGTTTTTATCCCTCCCTTGTCTTTAATTCCTTCTTATGATAACATGATAAAAAGGCGTTTGCCCCTAACTTTACATTTCAACAACGTTAAAGTGTAAAGTTAGGCGAGGAATATGGACGAAAATCTCTATAATCAGATCCAGGATAGGAAGCTTCATGAGCACGAGGCCTTATGCAAACGTTGCGGTAGCTGCTGTGGTGTTTTAGAGGGTGACCTTTGCGAACATCTGCAAAAAACGCCTGACAAAGGGTATTTCTGCGATATTTACGAGAATCGTTTCGGGCTGCGAAAGACTGTAAAAGGCGAACCAGTGCTGTGTGTCCCGATACGTGACATGCTCCACAGGACATGGTGGGGTCGCACCCAGTGCGCTTACGTGAGGCAAGGAGGAGAGATAAGATGAGGAAAATATTGCATATTATTGCGACACCGAGAGGCGGGGAGTCGAGGACGCTTAAGGTGAGCTGGGCGTTTTTGGAGACATTGCAGTCAAAAGGGCATGACTGGGACGTAGACACGCTGAATCTGTTCGAGGAAGAACTTCCAGAGCTTACAGTCAAGAGGGTCGACGGGAAATACGCGCTTCTTGGCGGCAAAGATTTGTCAGGAGAACTGAAAGCGTCATGGCAGGAGATCGTCGCGGTTATCGAGAGATTTTTATCAGCAGATGCTTATCTGATAAGCTCTCCGATGTGGAACTTCGGGATCCCCTATCGCTTGAAACATTATATAGACGTGATCATGCAGCCAAGATATCTCTTTAGTTATACTGCCAGCGGGCCTGAAGGGCTGGCAAAAAATAAGAAGATGGTAGTCGTGACAAGCCGGGGAGGGGATTATAGCTCTAAAGAGATGTCGAAGATGGATCTCGAGGAGCCCTATCTTCGTACTATTTTTGCATTGGCTGGCATCGAGGATATTGATTTTATAAACGCGCAGCCCATGGACGCGATGGGGCTGGATGTTCAGAAGCAAAAAATAGAAGAAGCTAAAAAGCTGGCAAGAAGCATGGCAGCGAGTTTATAAAATGCCAGGATATATCTGTCCGAATTGTAAAAAGCCTATTTATGATGACGAGGCCTTGCTGTGCCTTTATTGCGGAGACAGCCTTAAGCGCAGCGTAGGCTTTATGGGGAAGTTTAAATATCCGACGCCAAGAGTGATGCTGCTGATTATTATTGCGCTGACGCTCCTGGCTTTTTTATTATTAATATTATAGAAAGGAGTGGCGCATGAAAAGAATCGTGCTTTTAGCTTTTGGTTTGGTTTTAATTGTTGCTGCGACAGCAATGGCTATTCAACTGCCCGGTGTCGAGAACATTAAGGAAGATATGCCCGTTGGAGCTAAAAAGATCGCAGAGTCTTTTTCCAAGGCAGTGCTGGATAGGATTAGCGACAAAACAGGGGTCCTTGAAAAAGATATCGAGGCGTATTTTCTTAGTATGGCCGTGATATTGATAAACGGAGGATTGGAGGTTAAAGAAGCAGAAGAGGTAATTGATAGGTCACTGCCTCTATATGAGACTTTTCTTGCAGAGATCATGGATGGAAACAAGCCAGATCCTTATATAAATACTTATATTGACAGGGTCCAGAAATTACTCAAAGAGTTTGGTTTTAGCAATGACGATACAACCAAGCTACTCATTCTTATAAAAAACCATTTCTTTAAACTATGGGAATCTATCGGTAGGTGATAAGGTGTAAACTTAAGTGAGTAAATATGAAGAGAAATATTTTAAAACCTGAGCTTGTTTCGCCTGCAGGGGATTGGCCTTCATTGGTCGCTGCAGTGGAGGGCGGGGCGGATAGTGTATATTTTGGCGTAAAGATCCTCAATATGAGGAACCTGGCGGCTAACTTTGACGTAACAGAGCTTCCGAAGATAATGAAATTCCTACGCGATAATGATAAAAAAGGCTATCTGGCTCTTAACGTGATAGTCATGGATAAGGAGCTTGCCAAGGTAGAGAGGATATTGCGCGCTGCGAAAAAAGCAGACGTAGACGCGGTTATATTATGGGATATGGCTGTTTTTTCTATAGCGAAGAGACTAGGCTTAAAGATCCATCTTTCAACGCAGGCCAGTGTCTCCAATAAAGAGGCGCTTTTGTTTTTTTCCAAGCTAGGCGCCAGAAGGGTAGTGCTGGCGAGAGAATGTTCCTTGGGGGATATAAAGGAGATCTCGAATTATATCGCGAAAAAGCGCTTGAACTGCGAAATAGAAACGTTTATTCACGGCGCCATGTGCGTGAGCGTCTCAGGTAGATGTTTTTTATCCGAACATTCGTTTGGGAGGTCAGCGAATCGAGGCCAGTGCCTCCAGCCGTGCCGCAGGGAATATTATATTTCCGATGTAGAGGGGGAGGTTTCTTATCGCTTAGGCAAAGATTATATTTTAAGCCCAAAGGATTTGTGCGTGATCGATTTTATTGATGAACTGCTCGCGGCGGGCATGCACGCGCTTAAGATAGAAGGAAGGATGAAGTCTGCGGAATACACGAGAGTAGTGACGTTTGTTTATAGAAAAGCGATAGATCTTGCTTTAAAAGGTGCGCTTTCAGAAAAGCTAAAAAAGGATCTTAAAAAAGAATTAGAGGCAGTTTATAACCGCGGATTTTCAAAGGGGTTTTTATTTGGCGTTCCCGTGGGAGAGATAAGTAAAGGCGGAGAACATACTCACGAGAAAGTCTTTATAGGCGAGGTGACAAAGTTTTTCAAGAAGATAAGCGTTGCCCGGATAAAGATATTTGATCATGCTTTTAAGGTGGGAGACGATATAATGTTTATCGGGAAAAACACGCCTGCCCGGGCTGCCTCGGTAAGCCAGATCGAACACAGGCATAAGCCCAGAAAAAAGGCCTTAAAGGGCGAGGAAGTCGGCGTAAAACTCCCTTTTTTTGTAAGGCAGAACGACAAAGTATTTCTCTGGCGTAAGAAACTTAGATCATGACTATATTCAATGTAACCAGCGAAAAAGAAGACGTTTTAAAAGCTAAGATGGAGTCTCTCAACATAAAAGAAAGAGACATAGAGGAAAGGTTTATCCGCGCGAGCAAGAAGGGCGGACAAAAGGTCAATAAGACTTCCTCGTGCGTTTATCTTAAGCACAGGCCTACGGGAATAGAGGTCAAGTGCCAGAGAGAGCGCTCCCAGGCATTAAACAGGTTTCTGGCCAGAAGGATACTCGCTGATAAGATCGAGTCGCTCGTCCTGGGCAAAAAGGCAGCGGAGCAAAAGAGAATAGAAAAGATAAGGCGCCAGAAGAGGAGGCGCTCCCGCCGCGCAAAAGAAAAGATGCTCAGGTATAAAAAAATCCGATCTCAAAAAAAGGAGCTGCGCAGGCCGCCCGCGCTGGCCTAAGTTTACACTTTAACGTTGTTGAAATGTAAAGTTAGTGTTATGATATTATTGTAAATAAAATGCAGTAAGCAAACAAAAGGAGGAATACCAATGCCATATGATGCTTCTTTAGACAAGGAAATCTTTGGTAAGGCTGTTGAGAATGACATGGGGAGATTGTCAGTAAAGGTTATGGCTTACAATGAAGGCGTCAAGAAATTGCAGATATCCAGGGAGAGACGCGACGCGGAAGGCGAATATAAATTTGCCAAATTAGGGAGAATGACAAAGGAAGAGGCGGAGAGTATTGTTCCTTTGATCCAAGAAGCCCTGCCGCAGATGTAAGGATTCCGAAGACAGCTATAAGATATATGAGAATCAGGGTATTTTTGTTATTGGCTATGGTTTTGTTTTTGAAAAACCCGGCCTTGGCTGAAGCTGGCGTGGGAGAAAAGCTGGCCGGCGTGACCATTAAAAGCACGGTTAAGGTATATGTAGCAATAACAAACATTGAAAAGACAAAGAAGAAGATCGTTGATAAGATACAAAAAACAGATAAAAAAGAATTCAGGGAACGATATGCCAAGCTTTATGAGCTGGTAAAGGATTTGCCTTCGGATATAAAGACTACTTACAGGATCACCCCTGGCATGACCATGGAGCAGATGGTTGAAAATGTAAGATCAGTAGATAAGAAGGCGGTATATAAAATAATAAATAGCATGTCCGATAGAACTGTTACAGAGCTTTTTAAGCAATATCTTAAGGAGATGGGCAAAAAATCCAAAAAAATGTAAACTATGATTACAATTAAATGCGGAAAGTAAAACCTTCACGGCGAAAGCTGTGAGGGTTTTTTATTTTTGACCCCGTCGCCATAAATCCTGAGATATTGGCCGATTGGTGATCCCTGCGACTTATTGACTATTTTGAAGACAGGGTGTAGAATGAAATTAAGTGGGAGGTGCATATGGACTGGAAGATATTTTTGGCAACGTTTAGCGCTATATTTCTTGCAGAACTTGCAGATAAGACACAGTTTGTTGGTATTGGCATGTCAGCGAAGTCAGGGAAACCTTTATCGGTTTGGCTTGGCTCTATATCCGCGTATATCATTGTTACTGCTATCACGGTTTTGATCGGAGCTACTCTAGGAAAGTACATAAAACCCGAGATCGTAAGATATACTGGCGCATCGCTATTTGTAATAATCGGAATTTTGATGTTTTTCGGGAAAATATGAAACCTTGACAAACCTGTGATCCCGATGTAAACTATGACTACAATTAAATAATGTCCCGTGTTTGAAGGATGAAATCCCGGACAATAATAAAGTAAAACCTTCACGGCGAAAGCTGTGAGGGTTTTTTGTTTTATATAACTCCGTGCTATTACCTAACAAATATATTAGAAGTACTGTTTGTTAGGTAACTTTCCTTATTGACATTTGTTACCTAACAATGTATACTATTTAATAGAGTGTTAGGTAACAAGGGGGTGCAATATGGGCGTTATAAAAGGAGCCTTGAAAGAAGAGCTTGAAAATTCTCTGCGCATGAAGAAGGAATATGAAAAGGCCTTAAAGGAGCTTCCGGATGGATGCTTGGCCGAAAAGAAGATACGCGGCCATAAATATTATTATTTAGTCAAAAGGTTCCATAAGAAGGTCAAATATATCTATAAAGGTAAGCTTTTAAAGGAAGAGGTCGCTAAATACAACGACGCTAAGATCCTAAGGGCTAAATACAGAAAATTGCTGTCGCAGGTTAAAAAGCAGATAAGGTTTTTAAGGAGTAGTCTACGTGGAAAAGAATCAATATAAACTATGCCTCGAGGTCCTCAAGCGGTTTAATAAAGCAGGTATTCTGGACGGATTCATTTTGATAGGCAGCTGGTGCCTGTATTTTTACAAGGCCTATTTCAAGAAAACCCCATATATAGATGTTTCTACGCTTAGAACCAGGGATATAGATTTTTTAATACCTATTCCGCCAAAGATTAGGAAAAGCGTTGATGTGCCAGAGCTACTCAAGGATCTTGGATTTGTGACGGATTTTAAAGGAAGCAGAGGCTACATAAAGCTCGATCACCCTGACCTTATATTGGAATTTTTAGTACCGGAAAAAGGCAGAGGGGATGACAGGCCTTACAGGTTGCCACAATTAGGTATGAACGCTACGTCATTAAGGTTTCTAAGTTTTTTAATGGATAACGTTATCCGAATCAAGGTAGAAGATTTTTATATCAATGTACCGCATCCCGCGAATTTCGCATTGCATAAACTTATTATTTTTCAGAGGAGAACAAAGGAGTATAAGGTTTTAAAAGATAAAAATACAGCTATTGGAGTTCTAAGGGCATTGCTCGATAAAGGCGAAGGCCATATAATCAAAAAGACACTGGGATCTGTTCCTCAGAAGTGGAAGAAAAAGATTATCAAAGGATTGGAGGGAGAGAAAGCGCTTCATATTTTCTAATCTCATCTCAGTCGTACGTTCGAAGGGGTTCACTGCGACTCTAAACAATTAAAACCTTCTTTTGTCAACCGTACCACCAAACAAAAGGAGGTTTTAATGCTTATAGCCAAGGTTTTCCGACTTATCCTGATAACCATAATCTTCATAATAGCTTACCTTCCGATCACTATAAATCCTGAGATATTGGCCGATTGGTGATCCCTGTGACTTATTGACTATTTTAGAGGATGAGGGTAGAATGAAATTAAATGGGCAGCGCATATATGAATAAGAAACCATTAAGCAAGATGACTCAAGATGAAATAAAAGAGGCAGTTAAAGAAAAATACAGCAAAGTGGCAAAAGAACCCTGCGTTTCGTTTAACTTCCCGGTAGGAAAGGCTTTTGCTTTAAAAGTAGGTTATCCTAAAGATATACTTGGCAGACTTCCTCGATCCATGTATGAATCCTTTACAGGCGCCAATAATCCTCAACCTTTTGTGGAGTTAAAAGAGGGAGAAACAGTCTTAGATTTAGGGTGTGGGGCAGGATTAGACCTTTATTTTTATGCAAAAGCAGTAGGAACTAATGGTAAGGTCTATGGCTTAGATATTTCGCAAGATATGATCAGTAAGGCAAGAGATAATATGGAAGCAGCAGGAGTTAAGAATGCAGAAATTAAATGCGGCCACTCCGATAGCCTTCCTTTTGAAGATAATTTTTTTGATATTGTAGCCTCAAATGGAATCTATAATCTATCACCTAACAAAGAAAAAGTTATGAAAGAAGTATTCAGGGTATTGAAGCCCGGAGGTAGAACTGTTTTTAGTGAAGTTGTTCTAAAAGACAGCCTCCCGGAAAGCATAAAAAAGAATATTGATGACTGGTTTCGGTGTATAGGTGGCGCATTGCCTGAAAGAGATTTTTTAGCACTTATGGAAAAGGTTGGATTTAGGAATATAGAGGTTATATCAAAAGTCAGGAATGCCAGAACAGGTCATAAGTTAGCCATTTGTGCCAACATCCGCGGTTATAAGGGAGGAGTTTTAAATGGATAAGCTTGCAGGAGAAGCGCTTAAATTGGTTGATATGGTGGATTATCAAGCTGGGTCTGTGGTGAGCAAGCAGATAATAAAGAAAGACACAGGAACAGTGACTTTGTTTGCCTTTGATAAGGGACAGGGGTTGAGTGAACATACGGTGCCGTTTGACGCCCTGGTTTATATTTTTGACGGTGAGGCAGAGATCACTATAGATGGCAGGCCTAACTTAGTAGGGTCAGGCAATATGATAATCATGCCGGCTAATAAACCGCATTCTGTAAAAGCAGCAAAGCGGTTCAAGATGCTTCTTGTAATGATAAAGGAAAAGAACTTAGGTATCTAATGAAAAGACTGATAGTATTAATGATAATATTATTATCTATATTTGGATTTTTATTATTTAATAGCAAGGCGCTTCTGATCTACAGGGTAACTGAAGTCAGAGAAGGGGATGTTCATACGTCGCGCAAGGTGTTCTTTGATTGGGAGACGTTTTTGGATTACCTGAAAGATATTCCTGATAGAGTCATGGGGAGAGTTTTTTTAAAGGGCGTCAAAGCATCCGGAGATATTAAATTGACCGACAGGGAGCAGGAAAGCATTGGAGAGATAATAAAAGACGTGGGAGTATTGACAGATAAAATAGAAGATAAGGAAATCGCTGAAGAGATAAATAAGTTGATGGAGAATTACAAGGGCCTGGATGGCCTGATGGAAGAACTTGAACAAAAATAACAAACGAAGATCAGCTAGGGGTATCATGAATAAGAAAGGAAATAGCTCTATTATGTTTATATCTACGGTTATCATGGGAATATTGGCTGTGGTGTTGTTATTAGTAGCTTATTATAAAGGCGTGCATATGACAGGGCTGAATCAGGCCATGCGCATGACCATGCAGATATTGCCTTTGCTTATCTTTGCCTTTATAGTGGCAGGCATGGCGCAGGCGCTTTTGCCTCACGAGACCATATCCAGATGGATAGGTGAGGAGTCAGGTATGAAGGGCGTATTGATCGGGACAGTGGCCGGGGCAATGACACCTGGCGGGCCGTATTTGAGTTTACCGATAGTCGCGGGGCTTTTGAAGTCCGGCGCGAGCATAGGCGTGATGGTGGCGTATATTGCCGGCTGGAGTCTTTTGAATATCAGCAGATTGCCTATGGAGATAGGTATACTCGGGTGGAGATTTACTTTGGTGAGATTTTTGAGCGTTTTAATACTTCCGCCCATAGCCGGGGCCTTCGCGCATTATATCAGCAAGGTTTTGAGATAGACAGATCGTCATTGCGAGATCAATTGCATTGATCCTGCCAGAGTAACTAATAAAGCAAAAGATTAGTATATAGGGGGAGATTAAGGTTTGCGTAGAGGGTTTTAGCCATATAAACTTGGTTTCTTTATGATTAAGCCTAACCGCCTATAATGTATCTTATGTTAACTTGGTTATATGAGAAGAAAAGCCATAAGTCTATATGGCTCAATGAGTTGCGTATTTTTGTTAATTGTCTGTGAATAACTCTTTTTCTTCTTTGGTTGGTATATTGCTTGTCATTCCCGCTTACACGGGAATCTTAATAGGTAGGTTATTATTACGCGTGTTTTGGCTTATTATAGCCCTTTATAGACCAGATTATTACTAGGTATAGCCTAATTACTGCTTCTCCCCCGCTTGTCATCCTCGCGAAAGCGGGGATCCATTAGAAGCTATATTTTTACCCCTTATAAACCCATCGACCCCTAAAAACCAGTAGTCGATATAAACCTATATTAATCTAATATCAGACGAAATGATTTTGTTCTCTCAAAAACAGTATTCCTTAGCTCCCTATGAACTCTTTGCAAAATTGGCAATAGTCTAATTCTTCTAAAGTTATCCCAATCGTCAAATGTTCGATAATCATTATTAAAAACCATATTGTTTAATTCAGATTGCAATTGGGCGATTAAATCTACTATCTCTGTACCATAATACAATCCCATCAGACCAAGCTGTAAATAGCTTTCTCTCGTAGCTCTATTAAAATTATCCAAAGAGACTTGTCTTCTTTGGATAATTTCAGGATTATTGTTAGTTATGCTACCCTGTTGTATCTGTAGATTAATATTGGCAAGTTCCCACATCGAAATCAACATGAGACACAGACTATTCAAAATGTTTGTAGCTGTGTTATCCTTAGCAATAAGGTATTTAGTCTTTATGTCTCTTTCAAAGTGAAATTTGGCAATTTGTATAGTAGTGTAAGCAACAATAATAGGCGATATAAGGCCGAATACTATTGTTTTAATAATTGCATCGGAAAACATAATATCCCTACCAATCCTTTTTTAAATACTTATAGTGTTTGTAATACTACCTAACAACCCCGCCCCTATCAACCTCTTCCTTGCTGTAAGCTGTGCTAAAATAAGACACTGCTATCGATCACGCTTTAATATTACTGACCTCCCGAACAAGTCTAATCCCAGTATACATTCTATCTAAGAATTGTCTTTCTAGTTTCATTTTCTCATACCTATTCCTTGGATGATGGGAAAGATTACGTACTCCTTTGTAAGATATTAAATCATTGCATAGCGTAACATCAAAATACTTCTTTTGCTTCTTTCGAGCACCGCCTTTATTCCTCCAATTAGGAGCCGATAACAGCTTAATTTTTGTTTCAAAATTGTAATTTTGCACCTCTCCAATTGTCGGCACTATTTTTTTTGCCCTTGCCGCTGCTTCCGCTAATGTATCCACTAATCCTTCTATTAGCTCAGTTATATCTCTAATCGCATCGATAAAGTTACCTTCGTTGAATTTTTCGCAAATCTTAACAATGTCTTTCCTGTATCTGCCCGGACGATGCATCTCTGCTTCTCCGATTCTCATATTGCATTGCACGGCATTGCGATGCACGATAACGTTATTATCACACACCAATAAGATGCCTAAGCCATATTTCTTGGCTAACGTTAAAAAGCTATGAGAAAAAGAAGTTTCCTTATCATCTGTAGAATGAGGAAAGGCCAAAAATATTTCAATTCTTTCTTGGTTGATCAAGCATTCCTTAACAAAAGTCTCAAAATATTCTTGTAATTGTGGTTTTTCTTGTATTTCTATAACTAATACTGCTGAGCCGCGTTTATGACACACTAACGCTGGTTTGAATTGATATTGGGGAGCAAGTGGTTTTTCGAATGAAATTCTTCTATAGGTTTTCTTTTCATAATATTTAATGAGCGTCTTAGCAATAGACCAAAGATTCTCGCTTAAAAATTGAAATTTCATAATTAAATAATTTTAGTTATAATCTTATATAATTCTTTCAGCTTATTTGCAACTTCTTTGTCTTCTTTGATCTTGCTGTCCATCCTTTTTAATTTATTAACTAGAGACTCTATTTCTTTTTTTAAATTCCTTTCTTGGTAAGCATCGGCGACAGATTCATTGTAAGCATCTTCTATCCTATATTTTGGATTGTTTATTAACTTTTTAATTATAGGGATTGCTTTTTTACTTGGAACGCCTGCTTTCTCAGAACGAGCTATTTTGCTAACATCTCTTAATTTAACAATGTTAGATATTACACCATCTTTATACTTTTTAAAAAATCTTTGCATTATTTTTTCTTTAGAGTTACTTTCTAAAACTTCGGGCATATATCTTTCTATTGCCCTGCTTGCTTTCATGGCCTCCAAAAAGAAATCCTCCGAAAATTTTTGTTCTGCCTTGGGTTTTGAAAGCTCTTTTCTTAATAGATTTAAATATTTCGTGGGCAAACTTAGTATATCAAAAGCTCTTTTTGCAGTTGCGGGAGTAATGCCTGTTACCGCTGTTATGTCTTTCAAAGAATAAGGCTTATTTTCTTTTTTTAATAAATTCTCTATTTCTTTAAGTTTCAGTGCTGTTGCAAACAAGTCCCATTGAACACGAACATTATGTATATTGAACATTCTTAAAATATTCTCTAGCCTAGTTGGCCTTGGTTCAATTATGGTAGGAACGCGAGATAAATTTAACTTCTTAGCACACAACCAGCGCCTTTCCCCATCAAGTAATATATACCTATTACTTTTAACATCTTCATAAATAGCTAAAGGAACTCTAATGCCTACTTTTTGTATAGAATTTAATAGGACTTGGAGCTCTTCTTCTCTAAAAATTATACGTGGATTATCTGGATTTCTCTTGATTTTGTCTGGATTAATATTGGCTAATCTGGTTCCTGACATAACCTGTCTCCTTATTTAATTTAAAAATTTGTTATTACTAATTCTGGGACTTTTTTTCTCTTCTTTACATTCCCTGCTATCAAGCTTCTTCTTTTAACAAGAGTTAAATTGAAATTCTTATACAACCTTCTTATATAATCGTGCTCTGCATTGCTCATGATAATCTTGCATCCTTTTTTATCAAGCTCAACAACAGCATCTTTTAAGCGATTTTGATCTTTTAATGAAAATATTCTCGAATTATATTCTATAAAACCATTATTTTTATGTGAAGTAGTATAGGGAGGGTCTAAATAAATTAAATCACCTTCCGTAGTATCTTTTACTGCTTTTTCAAAATCAAGACCTCTTATAGTTACATTTTTTAATATCTTACTAACATTTTTTAATTTCTCTTCGTCGCAAATCGTCGGATTATCATATCGGCCTATAGGAACATTAAATCTACCTTTGGGATTAACTCTATACAAACCGTTCCAGCATGTTTTATTAAGGTAGATAAATCGGGCAGCCCTTCTTAAATTATTTGACAATCTCTGTGAACGAATGTTGTAATAGTATTTCTTCTGGTAGGGCATATTTTTTAAAAATTTTATAACTCCGCCAACATTTCTTTTTATTTGTTGATAGCTATTTATTAATTCTGAATTTAAGTCTGATAAATATGCTTCTTTAGGTTCTAATGCAAAAAACAAAGCACCACTACCCAAAAAGGGCTCAAAATAGCGGTTGTAATTTTTTGGAATAATTTTTAGTAGTTCAGGTAATAGAGCTTTTTTGCCACCTGCCCATTTCAAAAAAGGCCTAGTAGTAACTTTTTTACTCATTTTTGTTTTTTTAGTCTATTTTTAAAATAAATAGAGCTATGGTTCCGTCTGTTAAGGCTCTACTCCTAAAATTAACAAAGGTACTGGTGGGTTATTACGGCCATGACGTAGAATATTGTATACTTCTCCTTCATAATAAGCTACGCCACTTGACATCTGAGACTGCATTTTCTTTGTTGGTAGGATTTCAACACCAAGATTTATGACCCCGCCAGAATAAAAAAGCAAGTGCTTAACAAATAAGTCAAAAGCAACAAAGGCATATTTGCCAAACTGTACTTCTACGGCAACTTGTTTTTTTACAAAATCAGTTTGCTTATATGATGCAATTGGGTGCTTAGTACCGTTTTTAATCAGAAATTCTTTCTGTTTTTTGTAAGATAAAGGAACTAATTCTTGCATTATTTTATAATCGGTTGTTACATAGTACTGATAGCGACTTTCTTTCCACCCATGAGTTCTAAATTTATTCCTGAATTTTTCATTAAGCGCTATAGGGCTATATAGAGGCTTGCCTTTCATGGTTTTCTCTTTGCTGATCTTTGTCATTAGCTTTTTAGCGTCTATGCTGTTTATGGTTTTGATAATCTCATTATACAAACTCTTGTGATGGACTATTAAATACTCTTCTCCGTTTAGGTGGGAATGTTTCTGTGCTATACGCATACATAGGCTCCTTTCATCCACTCTTTAGGAATTCTGGCCATTTTGTCATTAGGAGAAGGATTGTGTATGGGTTTATTGATAGGCCGAAGCTTTAGTTTATTGTTTTTTAACATTAATAAGCGTTTTTTGGCGGTTTCTATATATTTTTTGTTGCTGTCTATTCCTATAGCATTTCTGTTGTTTTTCATAGCTGCGATTAATGTCGAGCCAACACCTGCATATGGATCTAATACCCAGCTGCCTTCTTTTGTTAAAGCGAGGATGCACCGTTCTACAAGTTCGACAGGAAATTGACAAGGATGAGTAGTTTTTTCAGGATGGTTTGCTTTAACATTTGGTATGTTCCAAAAGCCTTTTTCCCAATCTTTGCTTAAAATCTCCCATACATCAGAAGGATTTTTTCCATTAGGATTTCCAGAAAGCTTTCCTCTCTTGGGGCCCTTGAAATGTTTTTTTCCAGGATATTTTGCAGGTATACGTACATTATCTAAATTGAAAATATAGTCATTTGATTTAGAAAACCATAGGATTGTTTCGTACCTGCCTGAGAATCTCTTGGATGCATGTAGTCCGTGCCCAAAATGCCAAATTAATCTATTTCTAAGTTTTAAGCCGTGTTTTTTAAATATATTATAATAAAAAATATCAAGTGGGAATATCTCTCCTTTATTAACGTAATTGCCTATTTGCCAACAAATACTGCCTCTTTTAGACGTTAACTTAACAAGCTGCTCGATGACTCTACCTTGTTTATCTAAATACCGCTCTATTGATTCTTTATTTTCGTATTCCTTCCCTAGGTTATAAGGGGGAGAAGTAATTATTAGATCGAATTTTCCTTTATCTAGTTTCTCTAAATTTCTGAGAGTGTCTCCTAGTATAAGCTTGGTCTCTGTATTTTTATACATATTGTTTATTTTAGTTAAATTAGAGCTCGCCATTTTCTTGGATTCTCCTGCTGAAGCTTGCCCAAAAAGATCATTAATTAATGTCATTTTACACCTCCTTAGGTTAATAGTCAATAGCGCTGACTATATTATCTAATTCTATATAATAGGACATACTATCTCTTGGGTTTCTTTCAAATGTTTTTGGATTTATTGTTATAGGCAGGTAGGTGATTATAAAGATAGCTGTTATTAGGATGCTTTTAATAAACTTGGTTAGAAACACAAAAACCTCCTTTACGGTTATGTAAAGAAGGTTTTAATTATTTTATAGTCGCAGTTCCCCCTTCCTTAACGTACGACTTGAGGATTTTCTTCTCAGGCATATATTGAAGACTAAAGCCACAGGCATCCTGCAAGGGTACGCACTACTATAAGTTGCACCAAAATAGGACGCCTGCTATTCCGCGTTCTATTGCTTATGCTTTTTTGATTCTTTCAACAACAGCGGTTCTTTTCTGCCTTCTCGCTCTTGCTACAGGAATAAATCTACCTGTTATAGCGCTTCTTCCAGCCAGCCTTGTTTTACTTTTCTTGCTCATTGCAATCCACCTCCTTTCTCAAAAAACAGAAAAACCCTCACAGCTTTCGCCATGAAGGTTTTACTTTTTTAACGTCCGGGATTTACCCCTTCTTAACTCGGGACTTTATTTGATTATACTTATATTTTACATGCCAGGGGTGGGTTTGTCAAGGATTTGCACTCTCGTTAACTCATTTGCAAATCACTTTTTAACCCCGTCTGCCCTCGCCTACCCTTTTCTCTCTATCTAAGACACTGCATCATCGAAGCCTTAAAGCTTTTCCTCGCCCTGTAGTGTTTCGGAGGTCTCTCACGCCTCCGAAACACTACAGGGCTCCCAAACCCAAAACACCTAAATGAGATCGCTTCGTCGCCTACGGCTCCTCGCAATGACGTTCTTCTCGACTCGCTTCGCTCGCTCGAAGAATATTACCTTTCTCTACTACCCCCCCCTATCTCTTCCCCTCCTACTACAATATACTAAACATAACCACTACCCCTAAAACCACTGTAAAAACCCCATATACCCGCCAGGCGATGAGAGGGCGGCTGGTGAAGTAGTTGAATGTGGATATTAGGGTGTTCCTGGGGGATATGAGTATGAATAGGGCTTTTATTAGGGATATTATGCCTAAGAGCTTTATGAAGAGCTGGAGGCGTGATGCAGGGTGAGCCCAGAGGAATAATATGCCTGCTAGTAAAGGCAGTATGAATAGGGGTTTTGTTGGCTTTATTAGCTTGGTATAAAAGGTTTTTGATTTTAAGGGGAATATGAGAAATACTAGGCCTGCGAGGAGCCAGAAGACGGAAATTACTAATAGAAATATTTTCATATGTCACTTTACTCTTTTGGTTCAGTCAAAGTTTCTATTTCTTCATGGACTGTCTCTGCAGCTTCGGTTGCGACTTCTGCTGGCTCGGGTATGCTTTTTGCTGCAGGTCTCGTTCCCCCAGAGATTTCATGTAAAATAATTTTCTTGGTTGCTTCATACTCTGTTTCCGTGATCAATTTCTTATCATATAAAGACTGTAATTGAACTAATTTATCTTCAAGCGTCGCATCTTTTTTTACTGCTCTTGAAGCGGAAGTCGCTGTAGCATTAGTTAATCTCTTCATCTCTACATGGACGCTTTCCGGGACAAGTTTCCATTGAGCGCCTGTCATAGCATCTACTCCCCATCCTATCAAACCACCAAGAAGAATGTTTCCAGCAACAGCACCGCTTATAACATGCATCAATAACACATGTTCTGTTTCATAACCTTCTTTGGTAAATATAAGGTTATGATCTGTTTTTCTTCGCAGTTTTAAAGTCGTGGGTGTCTTATGGGAACCTGTTCCATCTACGCTAACTGTAGCACCTGGAGGATTAGTAGAAACCGGGACTCTTTGGTTTGGACCACAAGTAATTGTAGCACAACCAGACATGGTGAGAATAAAAACCATCAAGACTGCACAGATGAAGATTTTCTGCATATAGTGTTCCTTTCTTTTTATCTTCATTATGATATAACAACAAAAAGCAACCCCGACATTATGCCAAGATTGCTTTATATTATAGAAATATTGACTTCTTTCCCACTCCCACCCCATTGTGGTTATTGTATATATGATACTACGTTAGGCTTATTGAGTCAAGGTGAGGCGTGTTATGTACTAAATGTGGATAGCGGAAGACAGTGAGTAAAGGTTAGGTTAACTGTGTAGATAGAATTTATTTGGCATATAAATGTTTTCTAACCAGGTCAAAATCATCTAATGCATCATGCGGCATTGCAGCGCCATATCTTTCTATAATAGCTATATACTCCTCCCTTGTATCTCCTTGGACATTATCAGCTATTATAAAAACCGTTCTTTCAGGGATTTCAATGCGTTTTCTTATTTCATCTTCTTGAGTCTTGAAATATACAATAATGACCGGAACTTCGTGCGGAGAAATATTACTAATTCCATGTCTAATTTTTTCTAATCCAGCTTCATCCGCTAATATGTTACCTTCAAATAAGCTTGCTCCATTAAATAAGACAGGAGTTGCTTCTATTAAAGAAGAAGCGTGTTTATCATATTGCAGCTCAATATCCTTTTGAACAAAAGCAAGAACCATGGCAGCAATAAGCATTGGCGTGACTTCTTCTTTCGCTACAAGTTCTTGCATTAAAGGCAATTCAGATGGACTAAGACCGATATCGTTAAGAACCTCTTGCGGTAATTCAGATAGGTCTAAATCAAAACCTGCAAAGTCTGCTGGTGAAAATTCAAATAAGTTTAGACCAAAGCCAGCCCTGTACGCATGCCCTCCGCCCCATCTTCCTTTAGGTCCATTTATACATAAGAAGCTGACATCGATTTCATCAAAATCAGATCTCCGCGCCAAAAGTACAGCCATGCTATTATCTTCTGCTATATAATAATGTACCAATACTCTGTTGCCAAACTGACCATTATCATTAAGAAGGCCGAATACTATCTTGTGCACGAGAAGGGTAACGTTACCTTTTTCTGCCGGAATTTTATAAAAATAAACCTTCCTGTTAGAAGCAAGGAATTCTTTTATAGAGCCATCAACCTCGTTCATGATACCTCTGGACCACTCAAAGAAATCATCTCCGAATCTCCTCTGCATCGTTTCTTCAAGCCCTCTCCTTAAATCTTCAAAGGAACCGCTAGAAGAGATAACCTGAATGATTTCTTTCATTGCTCCGCGCCTTTTCGCGAGTTCTTCCGGTTTCCAATTAAATAAATAAGTCCCGCATAGATTAAGTAGCCCTGAAACATGCCTAGCTTCTTCTGAATCAAGATCTTTGTTTAGACTTGGGAAATTTGAAGAAGAATAATCGGCGTAAAGAGACAGTTGTTTTAAGAAATGATACCAAGGATCACCTTCTGTCTTCATCAGGTCTGCTTCAAATGCACCTGAAGCATAGCTATCAGGATCCGCTACTTCTCCGATAATAAGGTGGACATTTATAAGAAATATTTTATCTCTTTCGTATTTATCAATACAATTGTTAAATGTTCCGATGTTATTAGCAGCTATAAACTCCTTGCTCCATTTATGGTGATCCTGCACAATGATAGTATCGAAACCAAAAGAATCGCTTAAACTGCCTCTTTTATATCTATCAGGCTCGGGAAGAAAAACATCCCCTACAAAAAGAGCCCTTTTACCCTTTAATTCTGAAAAATCAATCATCCTTTCATCTTCTTTATAGTGTGACAAAGGCAAAAGACATATATAAAGCTTCCCGTCGTGCCTCGCATCATTAGGGTCAGTGATGAATTCTACGTCTCTACCTTTGCCTCCTGCTTCATGAACCAGTCTGCGGTATACTGCTGCAGAAAAAGTAAAAGAATCTCCATCTATCGGTATTTTTTGATTGTCATGGGGCGATATAACGACAATAGAATACTCATCAATAATTTTCTCTATCAAGTTGTCCAATAGCTGCTTTATCTTATTAAGATTACTAGCTTTATTTTCCCATTCATGCGCCAGATACTCTTCTGTTTCTATGACACCCTTGTCCCTATTCTGAATCCTGCGAAACTCACTTTCTTCTTTAGGCCAAAATAATCCATCTTTATATATTGCATAAGTATTTGTTTCAGCGTGATGTATCCAGGCATTTCCATGGACATCCTCTATCACTTGAAGATCTTCATCTTCTATAAACTTAGATAACTCAGGGTCTTTTCTTAAACTTTCAAGAAACTGCTGAGGCGAAATGTTTGTTTTATTCTTCAGTATTTTTTGATAAGCGGCTGATAGTGATGCCCAGAAATATCTAGAGATTGTATTGCTATCACTATTATTAAAATCAAGCTCTTTTCTAAGATGGGTTTTATTGGATAACTCTATACCATAGACTGCAGCGTTAAAGAAAAGTACTCCAGCTGCAATTATTGATATAATTTTATAAGTTAAGGGTTTACTAAAGTTTTTCATAATGTAGGTAAAAAAATAGCCTCTCCTTTTTGACTATAAAGGAGAAAGGCTTGCCCTGGTTAATACTTAATCTTATCTTATTATATCATATATGGCTTATATCTCCAAGCCATCTCTTCTTAAATTTAAGCTTTATCGGATCCGATTTAATGCCGTTTGAAAGAAAATTTGGGCGTTACCTTTACCAGCTTGCCAGCTATTTCCAACACCGGATATGCAAGAAAGTTAATCGGACCTGAATCAGGGCCCGGCTCGATCGTAAGGTCCCTGCCGCGGCTGAGTTCGAAACGGTTTGCAGGATGATGTCCGAAGTAGTAGGTCGAAAGGCTCGAATACTTATCGGCCTCGGAAATATCGATAGGGCGCCACTTTTCTTCGGCATAGAACTCCACCCAACAGTGATAACCGTCTATTCCTCCATTATTGCGTTCCGAAGGGATTGCCGCGCCTATAGCAAAGCGGGCTGGGATGCCAACAGCCCTTGCCAAAGATATAAAGTAAGCGTGAAAGTCAGTGCAGTTTCCTGTGCGGACATTGCATGCATAAACAGCGTCCCCCTTACCCCAGCCAGAGCCGTATTTCATGTAGCGCATGCGGTCGATGACGTGATCGTAAATGGCACGGGCTCGCACAAGGTTGCCCTTCTTGCCTTTGATAATTGTCTTGGCTATGTCTTTAAAATTTTCATCAATTGGGACGAGGCGGTCTGGCTCAAGACTTTTTTCCCGATCATCGGACTGCGGACTGTATGCGGATTTTTCAATGCGTTCTACCCGATAATGGATATCGATAGTCTTTGCGCTGTCTTCCGGCCCGAGCTCAAAGAAAAAAATCTTATTACCGTATTCGGTTTCCTCTAGTATGCGGTAATTTTTAGGTGAATCGATGCTGTCTATATTGACTTTCTGGAATGCGTCTGTTGCCGGAAAAGGAAGCCACATGCGGGCGATATCGCTTATCTCAGGAAGTTTTACTCTATATGTAAACTCAAACGCGTCTTGGCCCGTGATCACCCCGAGCAATTGCGGTGCGGCGCCTTCTATGGGGACTCGTTTCCATGTGCCTCTCCAGTTTTGCTTCCACGCGTAGAACGGGATGCCGTTGAGCTTATGGAGGGTCGTCTCGGTTACAGTCATGGCGCCGGGGTCACCGGAAAGAAAAAAATCCATGTCATATACATCGCCGGATGTGTCTACCATGTCCACGCAGGCAAAATGGCGGCGCGGACCAAGGTTCGCCAGGTATTCAGTATGAACGCGTACCAGTTTAAACGAATGTTCCTTGTCGCTCGAGGAGAATTTAAAATAGCCTTCTCCTTGCACGGTCTGCTCTTCGATGTGTTTCTCTATGCCGGTTTGTATGTCCGATGTTACTACATTGGGCGTAGTTTTGCTTGCTTCTACCGGACTACACCCTTCAAGAGCAGCGCATAGTACGATTGCCACTGCTATTGTTATATGTCGAATGACAGCATATATTTCTAGCATATATTTTTGTAACATGTATATGACAGTGAAATCAATCTTTATTCAGGGTGGTCTGACTTTGGATGATCATGCGAAGGATGTTCTGCCCCAGAGTGTTTTTCGCAGCCTACAAGAGACAAGCTGATAACTGTGCACATGAGCGCAAGCAACAATAATTTTTTCATGTCTACCCCCTCTCTGTGTTGATCATATATATGATACTACTTTGGGTTTATCAAGTCAAGATGGGGAAAGCTCGGGGGATCTATAGCGAGGTATCGGTAGGTTTAATATTTTCGATATGTCCAAATGGCTCAAATGTCATTGGGTTGACTAAAATATCTTCTACAAGAAATTTTTCTCCAGAATCAGTCACCTCGATCCTGTAGCTTCTAATCGGGTTTCTCAAGTTTGGATCTTCTGATCCCTCAGAAAAACCAAAGGTCTCGAGCAGCCAATCCGAGGCTTTGATACCGGGCAGTAAGTTTCGTCTTATCATCTCTATTATAGTCGAAAGATTAAAATATCCTCTATTGCCTGCATAATCTGCCGGGCCTTTCAGCGCAACAGGCCTGCCGTCGTCTTCCCATGTTAGCCCTTCTACTGTAAATTCGCCTTGCACGTCAGGATTTCTATAGCCTATTTTTATCTCACTTTTGTCATCTGTTCTTACGATTCTTATAGGATAAGCCTCTCTGTCATTCCTTGTTTTATTATCTTCCGATCTTTGCCCTTCAAAAGAAATAATGCTAACGTCTCTTTCAGTTCTGAATGAAAACCTGCCTGTGCCTATAGAAATCTGAAATAAACGCTTATCGCCCGGGGCTGCGATGCCAGCTTCTATGCTTCTTTCCAATGACTCATCGAAGTCTCTAAAAACACTTGATTCATGAAGATCGTAACCAGGCATCTCATCGCCATTAATAGATATGGTCCTGGTAATTTTTAATTTCGAGTCTTCTTCTAAAGGAATTATCTTTCCCTCTCTCCATTCATATCCAACTATATTGTCAGGATTAGCTATATCTTCGAACACAAGAAAACGAGCCTCATTTTCCCTGTCCCGGTAAATCCTTATCCTTCCTGGATGGGTCTCGTGCCACGATGGTAAATAAAGACGCCCGTGAAAATTTATGTATCTTTCTTTCTGCTCGTAATCAACGCCAAACGTCTTATCCCTAAGATGTTGCGCTACAGCTAGCAATCTCTCTTTGCCCTGATCAAGTGGTATTGAAAATACAGTATCATAAAAATCAGAAAAAACAGGCATTAAAGTAAGCGTCAATGATGTCTTTCCTTCAATATCTGTCATATCTTCTGTAACCTTTTTTCCTGAAGGTCGAATATAAGTAAGTCTTAATATACCTTTTTCTTTGATGCACTCCAAGGTCAGCCTGTTTTTAGGATTTTTTATGTCCACAATATCTATTTTTGCCTCGTTTGAAATAGGTGTTTTTTGGGCAGATATTCGCACCCTTCCGTCTAGCTGACGCGGCAAGCGTATCCTTGCCCCGGCAAAAAGAAAATTCCTTCCAATCGTGATATTAGCCTTTCCGGAAAACTTTCCTATGCCATAATCAGAAGGATCAAGGTCGTTCGCTTGAAAATGTTTATATAATAATGCTACTGGATTACGGCTTATTCTCAAGCTTGGCATAGCTTCTGCTGTTTCTCGTATATTAGGCGGTCTTTTTAATTGTTTTCTCAGTCTAGAAGCAATTCTTTTTATTTCGGAATCGAGCGCTTTTCTCGAATCCGGACCCCTTACTACTTTTACCAATATTCGACGGCCCTGTTCAAATATTGCCTCGTCAATATTCTTGACCTCGCCATCGACTATTTCAAAATATTCACCGCCTGCCCGCACATAAAAATTGTTATTATCCCCTATCCTTATCCGCTCCTGCAAATGATGCTCGGATTCATTGAATTCTTGCTTAATCTTTCTGTTTATAGTATCAGCCTTAATGCCCGTAGCTTGAAGTTCCTGTATTCTTCGTATTACTATCAATCCCTTGGTCTTTGTTTTTATAGTAAGGATACCATCTTCTACTTCGAAGGAAATATTTATTAAGGCAGGATATTCTGTTAGAACTTTTTCTTTGCTGATACTTTTAATTCCATCTTCGTTTTTGTTAAAATCCAGGCAAGCTTGCATGTACTCTTTGAATAAAAAAGGAGGCATGCTCTCGAAGTTCACTTCTCTAAAACCTTCTTTAGAGCTATCCCATAGGCCATAAAGAAGGCGTAATAAATAATACATTTGCTCAAGATCAAGTTCTCGAAGATATTCAAATCCATTATCGAATCTGATATTTGACAGGAATTTATCAAATCTATCGTTCCAATCTAGGTCTAACTCGTCGTCGATAAAATTAAACGGGTTGTCACGATGGTAAGGGTTAGAATTCGCATGCTTTAGAAAGACTCCATAGAGCCTATAAAAATCTGTCCCATTTTTAGTAATGTCATCGAGTATTTCTTTTCTTCTGCTTCCGGGAAGAGACGAATGGGCATTGAGAATCAAATCAACCACAGCTGCTAATCGAAGCGTGCTCATATATGCCTGTGACTCACCGATAATTATATTTTCTCCCGCAAGTTCTCTTTGCAAAACCGTTGCCTTGTTTATCCCGTTCAAGCAACTCATTGCCAAAGTAATTTCATCAGTTGTTAAGCTATCGGTTTCCGTTTGTAATTCAGAATGTAAATCTGCCAGGTCGGAAAGCACTCTTATTGGACCATTGTTATTTGGATCGAAATATCTGCTTCCAGGGTATGGAATAGTTCTAAAAACAGAGGCCATATAAGAACCTGATTTCATCAAAAAATGTGCAGTCTTGATTATTGAACCAAAGCTCTGTCCGGGCAAGCCAACCTGTAAATATGAGACAACCACTATCCGGAGTTCTTCGGCAATTGCAATATTTTCAAGTACTTTGTCCATAGCAATTTTAGAGTCTTTGACGGCATTCATTAGTCCTTCATCTCCGCTTTCTATTCCCAAATATATCGTTGTAAGCCCAGAGTCCTTCATTGCTTCAAGCATTTCTCTGTCAAGCAAATCCGCTCTTGTGGTGCATGACCAGTAAAAATTATCACCTTCTTTCTCGGCTCGTAATTTATATTCTTTCATTATTGCTATGATTTGCATTGCTCTTTCTCTGACAAGGCTCCATGTTTCATCTCTGAATGAAAAAGCCCGGACACCCGTGCTATACAATTCCTCTATTTCTTGTCGCATAAGCTCAACGTCGCGGGAAAGATATCGTCTGTAAACAGCTGGATTAGCGCAATATAAGCATCTAAACGGGCAGCCAAATGAAGTATGAATGAAGCCCACCTTTATCTTTTTATCTAGATCTCTGGGATCCGGGATATATTCCTCATCGTAAGCTGTATCAAAAACAGATAAACTGTAACTCCTATGGGGAAAAGGATAATGGTCATAACCGAACAACAATTCTCTTTCACCGGTATTTATTAATTGTCCTTTTGCATCTCTATAATAAATCCCTCCGACAAAAGGTGAAATTCTCTGTATTTGTTCCCGCGGAGAAAGATTCTCTTCGGAAAAATACAGCCTCAGGGCTATTTCTGCAAATGTCTCAACTCCTTGCCCCTTTACTACTAGATCACTGTCTGTCTCAGTTAATGAGTCTTCGGGTAATGCCGAGGCATGCCATCCGCCTAAGATAATTGCGCTTTCAGGAGAAGCTGTTCTGGTGACTTCAATCGTCTCAGTTGTTTGCTTAAAATTCCCGGTAAGAGATGAAAATGCTATAAGATGATAGTTATTTTGTGTTACAAAATCTCTAAGATCAAAGGAATCGCCTGCTAATGAGAGATCAAGCACCTCGACATTGAATTGAGGCGCAGACTTTGACAAGTACTTTGCCAGGGAACTGTAAAAATCATCACCAGGATATGTCTGGGCGAGTTTTTCCGCGTACAGACCAAGAAACTCGTTATCTATCAAGGAGCTCGCTAGATAATGAATAGTCGATACTCTTGCTGGGCGAGATCTATAAGGTGGCCAGATAATAAGCACGTTGACGGGTTCTGTTCTCTCTGGAATAAAATCTTGAGAACTTTGGGTAGGCGATTTTTTCCCAACTACCCAATTCTCGAATAGCTCTCTTCTCTTTTCTACATTTATAATAGGTTTTCCATTCGGCCCTCTTTTTCTTTTAAGAATGCGTATTTTTTCTTTTTTTTCTGCATCAGTATAAGGTGCTGTGCCTCCAACTTCATGAGCGTCCCTAACATCATCTTCTACTTGCTCATAAAGCTCCTCTCCTAATATCTCAAGCGCTCTTTGCATCCGCTCGTTAGAAGTTAAAGGGACCCTTAGAGTGGTTTTGTTGCTCTCTAAAGAATAGGCATTGCTTGTAAAAATCAAAACAATTACTACTAATAGAGCAATGGGTTTTAAATTTAAGAGTTTTCTAAAGTTTAACATAATGTGGATAAAAAAATAGCCTTTCCTTTTGACTAAAGGCTGCAAGGCTTAACTCCAATTGTTATATGATTATATCATATATAGCTTATGTCTTCAAGCTATTTCTCATCAGTAGTCATTGATCGCCATTTTTTTATTTCAGGGCATCTGAAGGCGTAAATCCTGTAAATTCATAGAATTTCGTGGAATCAAGCACTGTCTTGCCGATACGCGGGGGGCCATTCTTTTCGTCAAAACGGGAAGAACGAATTAAGAATTTCTCTTGATATCCGCGTTTCCTGACAAGGTGCGCCCCGATATCATACAGGCTGTATTCCTGTGGCCCGCCGCAATGGAATATGCCTTTTCCTTTTTTGTCAAAAAAACGCAAAACCGCCTCGGCCACATCCGTTGTTGTGATAAGCGACCTTATTTCATCGTGGAAAAGTGTCATTTTTTTATTTTTACTGAGTCTTTTCGCGATAAAATCTATAGGCCCTTTTGTCCCTGAGATCGAAGGCCCTATCGGCAGCCCGAGACGCATTATTCCGCTCATCTTGTGCTTAAGGACCTCATTCTCCGCTTCCAGAAAGGTCCTGCCTACCACGCTGACGGGATCGCACAATGATGACTCTGAATAACCGCGATCAATGGGGTTATTTCCCGAAAAAACCAGGTCTGTGCTGATGTATAACAAATAGCTGTCTTTTGACAGGTCGACTATATTGCGGGTGCCCAGGACATTTACTCGATAAGTAAAATCAGGAGAATCTTCGCACCTGTCAAGGTCGCAGACTCCTGCCGCGTGCACGACCTCTTTAGGTCTGACTTTATTGAATATCTCCCTCACCCTGGAAAATTTCTCCATGGTGCAAAAAAATACTTTTTTGTCATTCTTGAAAAAGCGGGACTTGATGTCCGGGGCGATCCCATATACGCGTTCTCCATATTTCTCTCTAAATGCGGAGAATATAGGCCACCCGTGAATAGATGTTATGCCTGTTATAAGGATATTATTGGAATTTTGCATAAAATGGGGGGCAACAAGAAATTATGGGGCTTGCGGTAGATCGCCGGAGAGAGCCTTTTTTATCATTGTTTTGACTTCCTCGCTAAAATCCCCTTTAAGTATCCACTCTAAATACTGGCGATCGTCATTGATCATATCTTTTACATGCTTTCTTCTTCTGTATTTACCAAAGGTGGGGTATAGTTCTCCGTTCCACCAGCAAAATTTATGGCCTTTATCAAAGAAAGCGCCGGAACGCTCGTAATCAAAATCTTTTAACGACTCTATGCCCTGTTTCTCAGCCCCGTATTTTTTGATCTGCGCGTCGAATATCTGCATTGTCGCTTCAGCGTCACCTAGGGCAGAATGGGCATTGCTGAGTTTCTTGCCGCAGTATAGCTGGTAAGCAGCTGTAAGGTCCCTTTTTTCGTGTATATGATAGATCTTCTGCGCGTCATATATGTTACGCTCGCGCCAATTAAAATTTAAACCCGCCTCAAAAAACTCGCGTTCCAGCACCGGCAGGTCAAACCTCTCGATATTGAACCCGCCAATATCAGAATCACCTATAAATTCAAGCGCCTCTTTGGCTATATCCTTGAATCGCGGCGCGTGCTTAACGTCATCATCCGTTATATTGATAACGCGGCTGACTTCAGGCGGGATCGGCATGCCGGGATTGACGCGTTTTAGATAGTCCTGTCTTGAGCCATCAGGCATGAGCTTTATCATGCCGATCTCGACTATTTTATCTTTTTCGATCCATACACCAGTCGTTTCAAGATCGAATACTACCAAAGGATGCCTTGGTTTAATCATAGTTATTATGTTGTCGCGGCAGGGTCTTCTCGATTCGCAGTTTCTCCCGAATCCGGGTTGGCCTGCATGTTTTTCTTGTCCAGCTTGCGCTGTCTCTTCGCCTCTCTTTTCTTTTTCCTTGCCAGTTCTTTCTGAAACTTTCTATATGAATAGTTATCCCTAGCCAATATGTCCTCCTTGTTTAATCTGGATATTTAGGCGCGTTTTTTCCTGCGCGCGAAAAACGATTTCTTTTTCTTGGCGGTTTTTTTCTTTTTTTCAACACGTTTTTTATTTTTATCGGAACGGGGCTCCTGAGGAAAATTTCTTTCTTTGGGCCTGTTGTCCTGGTTTGCGTTAAACAGGTTGCCTTTTTTTCGCTCTGAAAAGCATTCCTTGCAGTATACCGGACGGCCTGCGCTGGGCTTGAACGGGACTTCACATTCTTTACTGCAATCTGCGCAAATGACCCGGGTATAAGTCTTTTCCCTGTGACCGCTGCCATGTCTTGGCCTGTCATGGCGATTGGGGTGTTCGAAGCGGCGAGGAGGCTTTTGGGAATAATCTTTTTCAAAAGGCCTTTTTGAAGACTGACTTATCAGGATATCCAATTTTTTCTCAACGGCACTCATCTGCTGCTGAACTTTATTCATAAGGTCAGCTATGATCGGCCCATCCTGCGACGCAGATGATGATTTTTTGCGTTTAAAATATTTTTTCACATTGCCTCCAATGTTGATTTGCTGCGTTTTAGCTGCGTATATAGAATACTACCATGAGCTTGTTAAGTCAAGGCGGGACATTTCAACAACGTTAAAGTGTAAAGTTAGATAGAAAAGAATTTACCTGCTTTATGTCTTTTATGCCTTTGCTGGAGCCTGGCTTGGTGCAGATCAAGGCAGATACTGCTGAGGCAAACTCGAGACATGGTTTTATGTCGCCAAATACTTTCCTCTCTCCTTTTGTGACTATTTTATGCAGAAGCCCCGCTGTGAAGGCGTCTCCTGCGCCGATCGTGTCAGCTATTTTAACTTTAAAAGCCGGGCATTTGACTAACTTGCCGCTGGAATCCATGTAAGCAGAGCCTTTGGCTCCGAGCGTCAACACAAATTTGCAGTCAGCCATTTTTTTAAGCTTCTTCAGGCCTTTTTTCTGATCTTTTTGGCCTGTCAGGAAACGTAAATCTACTTCGCTTATTTTAGCCAGGTCTACCAGTCTTAGTAGATTTAAAACCCTGCCTTTGACTATTTTTTTATCCTTTATAGCGTAAGGCCTAATGTTTGGGTCAAATGATATAAACACATTTCTTTTCTTGAGATGCTTAATGTATTTTAAGGCTTCTTCGTAGGTTTCCTTTTGATATGAAAAGCTTGAGCCAAAATGGAAGCATTTGCAGGTATTTAATATCTCTCTCGGGGCATTTTTTAGCGGGACAATCGAATCCTTGGCAGCATTTTTATAAAAGACATATTTTGAATTACCTGATTTATCAATGCTTGCTATGGCGAGCGAGGTGTGGATACCAGGGTCTTCGATTAGGCCTTTTGTATTAACCCCGCATGATCTTAAGGACCTGACCGCGAATTCTCCCAGGGGATCCTTGCCGATCTTTGACAGCATAGCTGTTTTAAGGCCTAATTTCGCGCTTATTAAAGCCGAATTAGTAATAGAGCCGCCTGCAGAAGCCGTGAATCTTAGCTTATTTTTATCCTGGATGAGGTCTATAGAGGTGCCGCCTAAGAAGAGAACATCTATCATATAACTCGCTAACTTTACATTTCAACAACGTTAAAATGTAAAGTTAGCTTATTTTGTTCTATGTTAAGAAATCCAGAAGATGCCGGCTAAAAAGCAGGAATATCAGCATCACGAGGACAATGATAATGCCGTATAACATCAAAAAGAGATGAGAATGAACAGTGTTTTTTAATAAAGCACTGTAGTTTTCTCTTCTTGTCTCGTCGTAACGTGATAACTTGATCCTTTCGTCTCTGGATAAGCCGGGAAAATATGGTTTCCAGTGACGGCATTCATGTTTTCCTTTGTACCAACGATCAGAGCGCAAGCATTCGATCAGTAAGTTGGTTCCTCTGCCGAATTTGTTATGGCCTTTAAAGTTGCAATTTGCGCAAGATGTTAATGAAAGCCGACCCATATAATTTTAGCTAATGTATCCCAGGGTTATGTTATTTCTTTTTTCCTACCAAAAAATACAGAATCATTCCTACCACAGGTAATACTAAGACCAAAACGACCCATAATGCCTTTTTGCCGGCGCTCATGGAGCTTTTTACCGCGTCTACAATAGCAATGATGTCTAGCACTACAATTATCAATCCTAATAATCCGCCCATTTCCGCCTCCTTTTTTGGCTTTATTAACGGCCTTCGTTTTCGTGTACAAGCTCGGCCAAATTCTCAAGGTCAAATTTAAAGGTCTTGTATTTGCCGCCTTTTTGCATGCTCATTAGCTGTACCCATAACTTGTATTTTTTGCCATCAACTACCTTGTCCGGCGGGATATCGAATAGCATGAGTTCCCTGGTCAAGGTACCTTTTGCTTTTTTGGTCTCTTTTCCTGAGCCAAAGGTTATAAATCCCTTGTCTTTTTTACTTGTCGGGTATGGCTCCTCATCTACTACACCCTGGACGAGTATGGTCTTTGATTCGATGCTCAGGCGCCCTAATCTAGGCCCTACTATTATCGCATTGTGGATCTTTGGCTTTGTCTTGTACATCCTGCCCGTTATCTTGGCTTCCAGGATATTTCCTTTTAGGTATGCTTCTACGGCGACTGTTTGTTTTTTGAACTCTTTGGCTTCTCTTAGCATTAGTATAGGCTCGTCCTGCGCTTGCAGCACTGTCACCAGGCACGGTACGGATGATATTATGACGATAACCGCTAATAATAATGATATTTTTTTCATCGCGCCCCCTTTATTTTTTAGAATATTTTAATACGAAAAATAAGAATGCGGCAGCCCATACGAGCATGAGGATCGTGGATATGTTTATTATAAAGCATTGCCGGGTCGAACAAGCCATTTTTAGAAACAATATATTTACCAGGACAAGAATGCCTAGCAAAGCAACTATAGTGACCCACAACGCCTTGAATATTCTGGTTTTATTTTTCATCTTCAGAGCTATTGAACAAGCTTTTTATTTCCTCAAAGGCCTTTTTAAACACATTTTTGCTTTCGCCTAATACATCAGAGGCGAGATCTTCGAATCCATCAAAGTCCGAGAACGTGTTTAAAGCAGTGCTTATCACAGCCTTCGCTATTATTATCTTCATTATTGCGTCGGTATTTTTTATATTTTTATACCTTGCGTTTATGTTGATGTCAAACTCCGTGATGACGGGTTTTCCTCCGAAAGAGTAATCTTTATATATTACTTTGCCCATCTTAAGATGCAGGTTGTCTATTTGCAGGCTTCGAGGCCCGGAATCTTTTTCTTTTTGCTTTGTGGTTTCTTTTTTCTTTAAGCTTTTTATGTGATCCAGGTTTTTTCTGCCGCTTTTTTTCTTTACTATGGTCAGTTCTTTGAGGTCTATCTTTATATTCTCCAGACGGATTTTTCTCTTTAAGATATCCGACAGATTATAATCAATATATATCTCGGGCAGTTCTGCCATTATCCTGTCGTCGAAGCCTTTCGGGTTTAAAATAAACATATCTTTGATGTCGATAAAATTCTTGGAAAAACTTGTTTTTAATTCGCCTATTTTTATCCTTAGTCCCGTCTTGTAGGATACGGCGCTTTCAATGGACGCCTTTATTATGGTATCCTTTAAGAGAAAAAGCACAAAGAGAGCGATTGCTAAAATTAGAATAAAGCGTATTTTTTTCATTATCTGAGTTTTGTCAGAAAAGTCGTTTTTTTAAGAGTTTTACCCCTATTTCATATGCCGGGTCTTCCGCGTCATCTCTTGCGGTAAGCTCTTCGAACCACATTACCTTTGCCTTGGATGACAGGGATCCATTGCTATTAGGATCTTCTATTTCCAGTTCAACCGTATGCCCTTTCTGGATCTTTTTGTCCACGGGGAACCTTAGGCCATTTCGGGAGATATTTTTTGTTATGCTTTCGCCTCGAGAATCTGACTCGGGATCGAAATATTTTAGCTTCAGCAGGGCGTCGTATCTCTTCGCGGATCTGCGATCGTCGACAAACCTTTCTTCTCGTTTTGTTTTAAATAACCTTGATGGTATTCTCATGTTTTACCTTGTTCTAACTTTACACTTTAACGTTGTTGAAATGTAAAGTTAGAGGTTATTGATGAGTCTGCTTATGTAAAGTAGTTGCCTATCCAGGAACTTTATGCCAGCTTCAAAATGTTCCTCGCTCTCTTTGCTCATAGGCTCATCCCAGATCCAGACTACCTTCCCCCTGCAGCGCGCTTTTATATCCGAGTTATACCTGAATATTTCCATATCCAGCGTGGTTCCCGGAGATAGGCTTTTTAAAAGAGACATCCTGACCCCACCCGCGCTGATATTCTTTGTGGTTGTGCAGAATTCCCTATTGCTTCCAACGGGGCTATACCTTACTGCTAATTCTTTGTCCAGACGTTCGAAGATTCGGCTGTCTGTACTGATACGCATGCACTCCCCCTTTCTTTGAACAGCTTTTCTACTTTGAATTTATTTATTGCCCTGAAAGAGAAAAAATATGCAAATGGAGATACAGTGGGATTGACCAATTGATCAATAAAGATATGCAGGGCCAGGCTCATGGTCGCGTATATCCATAAGATGTTTAGATCGAACCTGAAGATGAGCAGCCATGATATGAGCACTATTTCATATGAATGCAGGAAAATCACTATTTTGTCAAAATTCTTGTAACTGTCCCTGCACTCGACGTATATTTTTTTGAGATCGAAACCCAGGCCGCGTTCTCTGACATAATCTATATAGTGATCGATGTCTATAAGCACGCCTGCCGAGAGAAACATAAAGAAACCGGGCACAGACTGAGTGGCTTTATAAAGTATGCTTCCCAGGGTCAGCGTGATTATGGAATGTCCAATAACACTCATTCTAGTTTTGTGCCGTCATAAGGACAATAGTTGGTCTTGCCCGAGTAGATTTTTCTGCAGACAGGACACATTACCTTAAGAGGCTGTTCTTTGTTGGGCTCAGACGCTAAATTTGTAATTTTTTGCTCTTCAGATCGAGAAGATGGTGTTGCTGGTTTTTGCTCAGGGTCATTGTCAGCTTTATTTATTATTTCCGGTATCTCGTTTTTTAGCATTTTTATTCTCTGTGACGCGTAGGGGTGGGTGCGTAAAAATAAAATGCCCTTTCCGCCCTTATCTTTTTTTTCCAGTTTTTCAAGGAATGTTATCATGGCGTTGGGATCGTAACCGGCTTTGTACGCATATTTTACCCCAAGCCTGTCTGACAGGAGCTCGTCTTCCCTGGAATAACCGAGCATGATCAGATTGTAGCTGATAGAGGCCGCTTGTCGCAATTCCCCTAGTCCTGCCTTTTGGGCGGCGATGTTCATTAATATGTCGTATCCGATTTTAGCCTGAAGTTTTTTAACTATATGACGCGCTGCGACGTGTCCGATTTCATGGCCTACCACGCAGGCGAGTTCGTTGTCAGTGGATTCTTCGATAAGACCTGAGTTTACGTAGATATAGCCGCCTGGTGTCGCAAAGGCATTGAGTTCCTCGTCTTCTATAACAGAAAAATTATACCTTAGATCTTTTCGGTCCGATACCTTGGCTAATTCAGAACCTATTTTATTTAGTCGTTTTATTTTTTTCTGGTCGTTGCTTATTTTGTACTGCGTTGATACTTTGGTGGCGACTGCTTTTCCTAAAGAGACCTCAGCGGGGGTGCCTATGAAGATAAACTCGTTCTGGCCGGTTGCGGGGTTATATATGGTGGCGCAGCCCGATAAAGCGAATGAAGTTGCCAATAATAATATTAGACAACACTTTGACATATTTGCAACACCTTTGATGGTAGGTTACAAATCCGCTTGCCTAACTTTACATTTCAACAACGTTAAAGTGTAAAGTTAGCTTTATGCTGTTAGCAATTTTTGAACTATTGAGGTGACTAGTTTTCCGTCAGCCTGCCCTTTTAACTCCTGCATGGTTAATTTCATTACCTTGCCAAAGTCGGATTTTGAACGTGCTCCTGTCTCGGCTATGATCTTTTTTATTATCTCTTCGACCTTGTCGTCTCCCAGCTGTTCAGGCAGATACGATTTAAGTATCTTGAGTTCCTTTGTCTCTTTTTCAGCCAGGTCAGCCCTGTCCCCTTTTTTAAAGCTTTCAATGGAATCATTTCGCTGCTTTGCCTGTTTTGATAGCACCTTGATTACGTCCTGATCTTCAAGCGCGCCTACCTTTTTTTCGATAGCAAGGTTTTTCATCGAGGCGATCATCATGCGGAGCGTCGAGGTGCGGAGCTGGTCTTTATTTTTAATAGAATCCTTAAGGTCATTCGTTATTTTTTGTTCAAGTTTTCCCATTCAGGACCTCTCTTTTTTATTTATTAGCTTTTGAAGGCGCCTTTATCTTCAGGCTATCCAGCTCGCTCAGTTTTCCTACCTTTTTATACATCAGATCGCATAAAAACCTTAGAAAGGTATTTTTGTTGTCTTCTTCAACATCGCTAAATTCAATTCCGGCTCCGTAAGACGGACCTTTATTAGTACCGATCTCTTTTGACCACATCACTATACCGTTTAGATGGGCCGGATTCAGCGCGCCCGGGATAAATATTTTTAACATCAGCTTGTTGCCGTTTTCCAGCTTTTCTTCCGTTAAGAGCTGTAATCCCCCGGCGCTTACGTCTTTAGTTATCCCTGTTCTTTCAAGCTTAATATCCTTCTTTTGGACGATAAAATTTACTTTCAGGGAGATATCGAACCTTATAAATCTTCTTTTCTCTTTCATGGTCAGCTCACTTCCTTTATTGTTAGTTTCGGGCGAGCAATAGATTTGTATATCACCCCAGCCTCTTTAAAAAGAGGCAAAAAACTTTTATCCGCATACTCGCCGCAGGTTATAAAACTTTTCACCTTTGCGTTTACGATCATTTTGGCGCACAATATGCAAGGAGAATGAGTGCAATAAATAGTACTACCATCTATATTAATGCCATGAAGACCTGCTTGTATTATAGCGTTCTGCTCTGCGTGTATCGCGCGGCATATTTCGTGCCTTTCGCCTGAAGGTATGCCTTTTTCATTTCTCAGGCAGCCGAGTTTCAGGCAATCTTTTACCCCTCTCGCGGCCCCGTTGTATCCCGTAGTGAGTATGTGCTTGTCCCTGACGATCACTGCGCCCACGTGATGCCTGCGGCATGTGGAACGCTCTGCGACCAGAAAAGACATCTTTAAAAAATATTCATCCCAATCAGGTCTTTGGATTCTTTTCGATCGCTTCATCTATCTTTCTGCGGAATTCTTTCAGCCCGGAGTCGTTTACGATGATCACATCGGCCATGCCCAGGCATTTTCTAAGCTGCTGGTTATTTTTTTCTTCCTTGTTTTCTTTTTCTTCTTTTTTAATAAATTCTTCCAGGGTTTTTGCGTCTCCGGGCCTTTTTCTCTTCAAGCCTCTTTCGTGCCTTAATTTTACAGGCGCGTTTACCCCTATTAATACAAAATCATCCAGTTTTCTGAGCTCAGCTATCTCTTCCGGGTTTCTTATGGAGTCGACTACATGGTCTTCTTTTTTTAGCAGCTCTTCTTTTATTCTGACCGCTAAGCAGGAAGGCCCGAATTCTTCCCTGAGCTCATTTCCTAATCTTATAAGGTTTTCGCGCAGGGGTTCTATTTTTCTTTTTATCGCCTCATCTCTTAATACATCTGAAAGAGAATGATAAAGAAACCCCTTGGATTTTATATAAAGAGCAGCTTCGCCTTTTCCCGAAGCATTAGGACCGGTGAGTCCTATGATCATGCTATTTCACTGTTGAGCCTGGCGAAATGTCTTTGTCAGGAGAAAGGACTACTATTTTTTCGCTGTCAGAAGCCGCTAGCACCATGCCCTTACTTTCGACGCCACGAATCGTAGCAGGCTCTATGTTTTCGACCACAGCCACTAGTTTTTCCTTTAGATCTTCCGGCTTATAAGACTTTTTTATCCCTGCGACTACTTCTCTTTCTTCTGAGCCCAGGTCTATCTTTAGGATATAAAGCTTATCGGCATTAGGGTGGTCTTTTACCTCTTTTATTCTGGCTATTTTTATGTTCAGTTTCTTGAATTCCTCAAATGGAATCATGATCATGCCCTCGCCTTCTCTAGCTCGGAAAACATAAGACCGCATATGTATTCCAAGAAGTTGTTTTTTGCTTTCAGGTCTATTTCTTCGAATTTAATCCCAATGTCTATTTTACCAGCTTTTTCGCCAACTGTCCATACTACCTTGCCTATGGCAGAAATAGGCCTTAGTAGTGCTGGTATGAAGATTTCCATCTCAAGCCAATCCCCTTTTTTAATCTGCTTTGGTAATAATGCTCTTATGCCGCTGGGGCTTATGTTTTTAGTGACGGCTTTTTTTGGCGGCGTCTTCGAATCCTTGATCTTATAGGTAAAGTCCAAGGCTGCTTCTAATCTGATATACTTTCTTCTCTCTTTTATCATATGCTATAGCCTCCATTGTCGAATATTGCGGTTTTACTGGGGAATTTTACAGATATGCAAGGTGGATTTCTTCGCGGGGATGGCACGCCTGTACCTGTGCCTAGCAAGGTTATTTCCATATTTTCTGTTAAGTATACATTTTAACGTTGTTGAAATGTATACTTAGTCTTTGACCACCTTTAGCTTGTTTAAATGCGTTAGTAATATGGCTTCTGATTCAGGAGCTATCTTTATAAATTTTATCCCTACGTAAAACAGGCGCCTGCCTCGCTCATCCTGAGACTGCATGTCCTTTATCCACATAACCTGTCCTATAAACTTCACGGGCTTTGAAAACCCGGGGACCTCTACCTCTAGATCAAGATGTTTCTTTTCATTAAGTTTTTCATAGGTCAGAAGACAGAGTCCTTTTTTTGAAAGATTTATAGTCTTGGATTCCTGGAAACGGGGCGCTTTGGGCAATAGATTGTATCCGATCTTAAGGTTCTCATCAAACCTGACATACATCCTTCTTTCCCTCAGCTCCCAGAATTTCCTGGCCAGGCCATGGGTAGTGCTTTTTTTAAGCCTTTTCTCCTCGTTTTTTAGCAGGATCAATATTATACATAAAAATATCAGTAAGGTTGAATAAAATAAATACATCTCTATACCTCGACCAGTTCGTATTGACTCGACCCTAATTTTATTTTTTCACCGTAATTTATTTGTATCGAGGGATCTATTTCAGGAAAGATTTCTTTGAATTTACCCATGCCTATCAGGTCAATGCTCGCTTTGTCTATTGCGACAGGGTCGAGCCCGCCTATTATTCCGATATCTTGCGTGATAGGGGTTTCGTTTTTTGACATACAGTCACAATTCTTGGTTATATTATATAATAAGTTCATGTACGCTATCTTGGAATTCAGCGCCTTTTTTACCCCTAGGGCATATTCTACCATCTTTTCCTGGAATTTTGCAACATTTTCGTCATATTTTATCTCGATCGCGCCTGTCCGGCAGATCACAGTGCATTCTCCGCAGCCAATGCATCTTTCCTTTACCAATATGGCCTTTTTCTTTTTTATGCCTATGGCGTTGGCTGGACAGATATCCATGCATGAGCCGCAGCCGATGCATTTATCGGCTGTTATCTCAGGGATGGTCTTGGAATGCTGCTGTAGCTTGCCGGCGCGGGAAGCGCAGCCCATGCCGAGGTTTTTAAGGGCTCCTGCGAAGCCTGTTTGCATGTGACCTGTTATGTGGGAAAGGCATGCAAGGGAGTCACTTTCGCATATCCCTTTCGCCAGCTTAACGTTTTCAAAATGATCGCCCTGGATCGGCACATTCTTGGTGTCCCTGCCCAGAAGGCCGTCGCCTATTATTATAGGAATGCCCAGGCTTTGTAAGCTGAATCCATGTTTGTGCGCGACATTGAGATGACCGACAGCGTTTGATCTTTTTTCTCTATAGAGCGTATTTGTCTCAGCGACGAATAGATTTTCTGTTTTTTGTTCTTTGAGATACCTTATTAAATCCAGAAGCCAGTCAGGCTTGATGTAGCCTGAGGTCCCCTCTTCGCCGAAGGTCAGTTTTATCGCAAGAAAATCACCTTTATTGACGAGTCCCGGGGTTTCTATTTGTTGCCAGACAGACAGGAGGGCCCTTCCTACCTCGTCTTTTGCTGACCAATCATTGATCCTTTTAAGATATACCTTTGTTTTTTCTGTCTTGGGCTTCTGCAAATGCTATCCTCCTTGAGATCGGCGGATGGTTATACAGGATTATCTCGTAGAATTTACCGGGAGCTACATCCGAAAGATTTTGAGATGCTAATTTTTTCATGGTAGATATAAATCCGCCTTTATTTTTTGTGATATCCAGAGCAAACATATCCGCATCGCGCTCCAGCCTTCTTGAATACGAGTTCTGTATCGGTGTGGAGATTATGTTCAATGACGTGATAATGGCGTAGATCATCACCAGCGATTCGAAATCAAAAAGACGCGCGTAATTCAGGGTATTGTGCAACGTCAGGAAAAGGTAGTTTGAAATAAAAAACGTTAAAAGCGTCGCAATGCCACTGAATGCAATGGATTTTAATATGTGTTTTAATTTGTGATGCCCCAGCTCGTGAGCCATCACGACTTCTATTTCCTTGTCGTCAAAGTTTTTAAGCAGCGTGTCGCATAATACTATTCTTTTTTGTCTGCCCAGGCCCATAAGAGCCGCGTTAGCTTTTTTTGTATCCTTGCTTATGTTCAACTCGTACACACCCTCAGTTTTAAAGCCTACTCTTGACGATAGCCGCATGAGTTTTTGTTTCAAGTTTTCGTTTTTAATGGGAGAGTATTTATAGAATAGCGGGATTATGAAGATGGGGAAAAACTTGGCGATCAATATAGAAATGAAAAACCAGAGCACCGCGGTCAGCAGCCACCAATGCAATGGCCAATACCTCAGGAATACGTATAGCGATACAACAAATGGTATGCTGAGAACAAAAGAAATCGCGTATTTTTTGACTTCTCTGTTTAACCAGGTCTTAAATGTCTGATTTGAAAGGGAAAATTTATGCTCTAGCGTGAAACCTGCGTAGTGCGCGAGAGGCAAGGTTATGATCGTGTAAAATAGGCTTGTAATCGCGTAAAAAATAAGTAGGGCCAGATAACTATTAGAGGTAAAGGATTGCGCGATTAACCTTATGTATACAGGGATGCCAGAAAACACAAAGGCGAACAACAGGATAGGGTGTAATAAAATATTTAATATGCCCAATATGTGTTTTTGCCTTGAATAGGCCTTTGCCTTATCTTGCATCAGCGTTTTTCCATGTAGATATTTCTAATAGCGTTGAGGGCATCTATGTATTCCCTGGCCCTGTAGTCAGGATACGTCCAGTCTGTTGGTTGAAAGCCTGATTTTCTCCACATTAGCGTTACTTCGCCGTATATGCCGTCTCTCAGATAGAGTCTGTGGCAGTAATCTTTTGTTGTGGCAAGGACGAATTTCGAATCAGACAGGTATCCTGGATCTATGTTTATGCGTCTCTTTACTCCGCCATTTTTCTTTACAGAGAGATCGTCCTCGAGAGAGTTTGTGGCGAGTTTTATCTGCGGCAGGCGTTCCGGTGATATGCGCTCTTTAAAAGAGATGAATTTTCTATTCAGCGGGTGCCCCATCTCTTCTTTGTAATAATCTGTATATTTAAATGGGATCAAGGAGCTCTTATAGTCAGTAGGCCCGAATTCTTTAATAAAAAACTCTTCGATATCGTCGAAGAGTTTTTTATTTTTTGCCAACATGCCTATGACTAATTTGACTTGCTGAGGAATCTTTGTTTTCCCCATATCGTGTTTATAATTTATAGCCTATTTTTCTTAACAGTTCTTTTCTCTTCCCGACTTCTTCTTCGCCTTCTATTCCTTTAGGCGCTGAACCATCCACCACGCCCAGTATGCATTTGCCCTGCTCGGTCTCCGAGACAATGACCTCTATATTGTTTGCAGTGGCGCAATATATGGAACATACCTCGGGCACGTTTTTTATCGCCCTGAGCACGTTTACGGGATAGGCGTCTTTCATGATGATTATAAATGAATGCCCTGCGCCGATATCCAGAGCGTTTTTCGCGGCTATTTTTTTAAGATCATCATCGTTGCCTTCGCATCTTACCAGGCACGGACCCGATGCCTCACAAAACCCAACACCAAATTTTATATTAGGCACGGAATTTACCATGGCCTCATATATATCTTCCGCTGTTTTAATGAAATGCGCCTGGCCTATGATCGCATTCGCGTTTTTTGGTACGTCTATTTTTACGACTTTTGTTTTCATTTTTAAGGCCTAAGTTTACACTTTAACGTTGTTGAAATGTAAAGTTAGGAGAGTTTTATGTCGACTTCCTTGATCGTTCCAGGATTAGCGCTTCCTGATTCTACGTAGGACTCCAGGGCCTTCCTGTCCTTTTCGGAAATGTCCGTAAAGAATATGGCGGTGTTATGGTGCGCCTTGTCAGTGTTTTTCAATATTACGGGTTCTGTCCTGACCACGACCCCCTTGCACCTTATTTTTTTAGCCTGCTTGGGCCTAGAGCTATTTTTCTGCGGCACCATAAGCACTACTTCTATCTTGGACATCAGCGGAAGCAGCCTTGTCACCCTGCAGTATATCCCGCTTGAACTTACATCCACGGTCTCCGTGATTATGTCGAATGCCTTGTCGGCGATCTTGAGCGGGAGGCTGCCTTTTGCCCTGAGATGTTTTCTGCGCTCTTCTATCATGATTTCTCTATGCCTTCTTCTCTTCTTTTTTAGCTTCTGCTTTTTTCTTGTCCTGGTCTGCCAGCTTCCAGCATCTTTTGCTGCAGTAATAGCCGTTGTTCCTGTAATACCAGGATTTTCTTTTCAGGTGTTTGTTGCATTTCATGCAGTTGGTCGGTTTTTCAATTACCTGAGGTTCTTTTGGTTCTTTCTTTTCTTTAGCAGGCGCCTTTGGCGTTTCTTTGGGGGTCTCCTGAGGGGTCTCCTTGGGAGCTTCTTTGGAAGTCTCTTTAGGCGCCTCTTTGGGCGTTTCTTTGGTGGTTTCTTTTGTTGGTTCTTCAGCCGGAGCCGGTTCTTTCTTTGCTTCTTCTTTCTTGGGCTCTGCCTTTGCCTCTTCAGGCGCCTTTACTTCTTCCTGTTTTTCTTCCTGAGGCTGCTTAGCTTCTTTTGCTTCGTCTGCCATGATTTATCCTCCGAATCGGGCATTTAGTGCACATAGGATTCTTTGAGCTGCAAAATTCTTTACCTAGTTCCACTATAAGGGCATGGAATTCGTTATACAGTTTTACGTCTTTAGGAAGGTTATCCTGAAAAAGTTGTTGCCATCCCTCGTATTCTGCTTCCTGGGCTGCAAAGCCATGCCTTGAAAATACCCTTTTCGTGTAGGCATCAACAACAAATACAGGTTTTCCTCCCGCATACAGGAGTATGCTGTCGGCCGTCTCCGGTCCGATCCCTTTTATCCCAAGAAGCTCGCTTCTTAGCTTCCGGGTTTTCGTTTTGAGCATTCGGTCCAGGTTGCCTCTGTATTCAGCATTCAGAAAGCTCAAAAAATTCTTTACGCGATTAGATTTTATGTTGTAATATCCGGCCGGCTTTATCAGCTTTGCAAGTTTCTTTTCCGATATGCGCGTAAGCGGCCCTAACTTTAAGATCCTTTCCCTTTTTAGGTTTTTAATCGCTTTTTCGACATTTTTCCAGGCTGTATTCTGAGTAAGGATAGCCCCTAAAATTATTTCTAATCTCGTGTCGCCCGGCCACCAATGTCTCGCCCCGAATTTTTCATAGAGCAGGTTATATATTTTTAAAAGCGATTTAGAGCAGCTGGTGTCTTTCAATGCTCTGAGCGTTCTTTTATTTTAGCAGCTATATCAGTCATCTCTTTGCAGTATCTGGAATTTATTGCAACAGGAGCTTTTACGCGTTTTTCCTTTTGAGTATGCTCCTTAAAGGCTGACATCGTAAGCATTGTTGAATTTTCATTCCCTGTTATATTCACGGACAGCGTAAGCCTGTGGTCTATTTTAGCGGTTGCATCTGACCATAACTCGCTTATTAAAGAGAGCTGGATAGGCTTATAGGCCAAGAGCGCGCCTATTCCCCTGTTTGATGAGGTGATTAAATAACCATTTTCTCTTAGGAGCAGGGATGCGTAGGAGAAAACTGTCCCAGGGTCTTTACCTATGGTTGTTTCTACGGTGTATCCTTTTTGGTAGACCGCGGATCGAGAGAACGAGTCGGGTATCTCCGTGGTCGTCTTTTCTTCCCCTCCAGGACCCAAATACGTCCAGCCCCCTGCCTTTCTTCTTGCTGCCGGTCTTCCTTTGCTTTTAGGGCCCAGATGCGTCCATTCTCCCGCTTCTTTTTTCTCGTATATTTTTTTTGGTTCTTCTTTGTAAATGATTATATCGTCGCCTTCCTGTATTTCCTTTCCCTGGCTTACATTCAGCACTTCTGCAGCAGATACATTTTTTAGCGCCTCGACGACATATGCATCGGCGATCTTTTCGAGGTCCCTGTGAACGATAAGCCCGTCACCCAGCTCTATCCCCTCGTCTGCGCCGGCTTTTATTATAAAAAATTCCTGTTCAGGGTCAACGCTCATGACTTCTGATTCGATCTCTGTTTCTGCAGAGAATGAATAAGAAACAGTGGAGGCTAAAAATAATAATAGAATCAATGAAATTTTTTTCATCAGGTGTCATTGTAATACAGAATCATATAGAACTCAAGCAAAATTTTCAACTTTACATTTCAACAACGTTAAAGTGTAAACTTAGAGAGGATTCGGAAGGGTTGCTTAGTGGATGGAGTACTTGCAGCCTTTGTCGAAAGCGTTTTTGAAGTCGTATCTGTTGTTAAAGTCTAATTTTGAATCTTGTTCTGTCTTCCCGAGGATGCCGGCGTTTATCATATTGAACACTATCTCGCCAAAATCATTAGTTGTCTTTATGCCCCAGTGCTCAAAGACTATCCTTGCCATGGGTCCAAACTGCTCAAGGGCGTAGTCTTTTATCCCGTCAAGAAGTTCCTGCCCGCTTACATGCCCTTTTCTCTTAAGCTTTTTGCTGGTATGGGTCAGCGCGGACATGACAAAGGAATACGATTCCGGGTCGTATCTCTTGTCTTTGGTCAGAACCTTCAGTAATGCATATATCTTATTTATGCTGAATTTGCTGCTTCTCTCGCCCATAGTTCTACAAAGTATACCTGTCGATAGCTTATTTGTCAAGGCGATGAGAAGTTAGATAGTTATAGGGGGGCCTAAGAATTTCGCGCCCACAGAAAACCTTTCAGAATACGGCTGGCTCGATGCCCAGACAACTTCCCCTACTGCTTTTATGTAGCTCTTGGTCTCCGGGTGCTGGACTTCGAATATCAGGTGGGTGCGAATAGGAAAATACTCGTTCGAGATAAAGCCTATACCGTTTTGGCTTATATCCCGTCCTATCGAATTGCCGAATCTTTGGGAGCCTTTTCTCTGGTAGCGGATAGCGCAGGATAGCGGGATCCTCATTGATTCTCTTTTGTCAATAGCTTTCATGACATCATTCTAACACATAACTTATTGCTTGTCAAGAAGTTATAGTCTGTTGCGCTGATTCCCCGAGGATCTTTTTTACTATTACGTCTATCCTTTCCGCGTCATCTTTCTTTAAATTAGTGAATTCTATGCCTGTGTCATATAGTTTATTATTTTGCTGTTTTTTCTCTACTATCCACACTATGGCCCCGTCGCATTGAATGGCCGGCTTATTGTCTAATATATCAAGCTGTATCTCAACGGGTGCGAATATCCCAAGGTCTTTAGGGAGCACAGTGCATATGCCTCCTATGCCTATGTTCTGTGTTTGCGAAGACAACATGTCTGACCTGTCTTTTCTTCTTACGGTTATTTTGCACGGGTATTCAGCTCTTGGAAACTTACGCTTGTTGATACCACTCCACATCTGATCCTCCTTTTGTTAGTAAATGATATTATAATCGAACTGGCCGGGTTATTCAAGGAAGAAATAAACCTCTAACTTTACACTTTAACGTTGTTGAAGTGTAAAGTTAATTTTTAATTGCTACGTATTGGCAATGGTGCTATAATTACGCTGTATGTATCTCCATTATTATGACCTCAAAGAAAAGCCTTTTAGCGTAACAGCCGATCCTAATTTTCTCTATCTCAGCAAAAAGCACCAGGAAGCTATCTCTCACATGCAATATGGCATAAGCGAACGCATGGGTTTTTTGGAGATCTCCGGAGAGATAGGCACCGGGAAAACTACGGTATGCAAGGCCCTGCTGAATACCCTTGACGAGCACACGAAAACAGCGTTTATTCTAAATTCCAATCTTTCCGAGATACAGCTTATACAGGCCGTGGTCGAAGATCTTGGCATACGCTTGAAGAATAAAAATAAGTTTACGATGATCAGCGAGCTGAACAGGTTTTTATTGGAACAGTTGAGTCATGACAATAATGTCGTGCTCATCATAGACGAGGCCCAGAACCTATCCCTCAGATTACTCGAGCAGGTCCGCTTATTGTCGAATCTCGAGACCGAAAAAGAGAAATTATTGCAGATAATCCTGGTCGGACAGCCTGAATTGCGGGAAAGGCTGGCATCGAAAAAACTTACGCAGCTGAGGCAGAGGATCGCTATAAGATATCACATGCTGCCACTGGACAAGGGTGAAGTCGAGGGGTATATGAGCCACAGGCTTAATATAGCCGGTTCTAACGGCAGGAGGTTTTTTGAGCAGGACGCAGTGGAAGAAGTGTTTAATTTTTCCAGAGGCATTCCAAGGCTGATTAATATCATATGCGACAAGGCTCTCCTGGCGGGATTCGTATTCAAGAAAAAATCCATACGGGCGGACGCGATAAAGAAATGCGCCAAAGAGATAGAAGGCATTTTTGATTGATAGAAGGATCTTATGAGCATAATAAACGACGCCATTAAAAAAGCGAGAAAAGAATTTGAAATAAAAAGCGAAAGTATTGTCGGGCCTGCTAATTTTGGTCAAGGCAAAGAAGTAGCTACGGCGGGACCTAAGGCTACAGAGGTAAAATGGATAATAGTGGTCGTTGTATCACTTGTGTTTATTATTGTATTATTGGGCTCTATGTTCCTGTACAGGTATATGTCAAGAATAAATGCAGCAGATATTGATCTTGCGCCAAATAAGGCCGCTATTAGCAAAACCGTTCCAAAGAAAGAAGTAACCAGGGCCCCCGCGAATGATAAACGCTACAAAAGAACCAAGCCAAAGCCAAGCCCGCTCAGCAAAAGAACCATTGGTATAATAGAATTAAACGGGATCGTCCATGGACCGGAAGGCAAATGGGCGATTATAAATGATAGGATAACCAGGGAAGGCGATTCTGTCCCGAACGGAAAACTTTCTCATATAGCGGAACGTTTTGTGAAGATTAAGATGGATAATGGCGAAGAAATTACTCTGGAGCTGAGGTAGCGCTTTCGGCTTCGTCTTTTTTTATCCGAGTTTCTATCGCAGAGATTGCTTCTTTGGCAGATGCTTGTTCAGCTGTCTTTTTATTCGACCCCGACCCTATACCGTACCTCTTGCCTAATATAAGCGCTTCTACTATAAAATGCTTCTTATGGTCAGGCCCTATTTCTGAGATTATCTTATAAGACGGCGTGGTCTTGAATTTCCTGAGCACAGTCTGCTGGAGGATGGATTTATAATCTTTTGAACCCTTGCCTTGTTTTACGAGCTGTATCTGCGGCTCAAATATATTTTTTATAAACTTAAAAGCTGATTTTAAATTGCTGTCCAGATATATGGCCCCTATGACAGCTTCTAAGGCGCAAAGAAGGTTGGATTCATGTTTCTTTCCGCCTGACGCCTCTTCTCCTTTGCCCAGAAGTAAAAAATCACCTATTTTAAGCTCTCGCGCAATTCGGCCAAGGGTAGCGCCGCTGACCAACTGAGATTTATATCTTGTTAAAACGCCTTCGTCTTGGTCAGGACAATCATCGTACAGGATCCTGCTTATAACGATACCGAGCACGGAGTCCCCGAGGAATTCCAGTCTTTCATTGTCTCCGGATTTCGATTCATATTTCTCGTTCGCGTAAGATTTATGAGTCAAGGCCTGATTCAGCACCCATTTATTTCTAAATCTATAACCTATCGATTTTTCAAAATATTTAAGCTTTTTTAATCGCGATTTGTCTATTTTTTTAAGATTCATGGATTTTGCGATGCAGATTAGTTGAATAGCGACGCGATGGATTTTTTTATCAATGCCTTAGGGATGTTTTCCTTGATGATAACCTTCCCTATTTTTATCGGCAAAACAAACCTGTTTTTCCCGCGTATGAACTTTTTATCGTGTTCCTGGGCGGAAAATATATCTTTCGTGTCCAGCTTTTTGCCTTTGATGCTCGTAGGCAGGCCTATTTTTTTTATCAAGTCAGATATTTTCTTACAAAGGTTTTTATCGATCAGGTCTAGGTTTCGAGATATAAATAAAGCAGCTATGATGCCGAGGCTAACTGCTTGCCCGTGATTGTACGCTTTTGCATAATGGGCCCCTGCTTCTATCGCATGGCCTATAGTATGCCCTAGATTAAGCACGACGCGGATGTTTTTATTATCAAATTCATCCTTTTCAACTACCCTCGCCTTTATCGCGCTGCACGTATAGACGATATATTCAAGGGTTTTTTTATCGTACCTCAGCACTTTGTCGTGATTTTTTATCAAAAAATCGAACAATCCAGGAGATTTTATAATACCGTATTTAATGACCTCTGCCATGCCCGATATAAGGTCTTTTTTTGGAAGAGTGCTTAACAAGGAAACATCGCTAAAGACAAGACGGGGCTGATAAAAAGCCCCTGCTAGATTTTTACCTACCTCCAGGTCGATCGCTACCTTCCCGCCTATCGCCGAGTCGACCTGCGCCAGTAAAGTCGTTGGCACCTGGATATAAGGTATACCTCTTTTATATATGCTCGCTACAAATCCAGCGAGATCGCCTGTTACTCCGCCGCCCAGCGCAACGATGAATATCCTGCGGGACGTGCCGTCGATTTTAGATATGTTATTCAGGAGCCTGATGCAGCACTTTTCTGATTTGGCCTTTTCAGAGTCAGGTATTGTCTGAAAATTTACGCTGAATCCAGCCGAGGTCAGGGATTTTCTGACTGGATCTCCGAGTATCTTCTTAACAGAATGGTTAGTTATTACTACGGCGTTTGTGCCGATATCGATCTTTTTAAGAATGGCCCCGAGTTTCGCAATGCCTTTGCTGCAGACCAGGATGTCATAGCTTTTCCTGCCAAGATTTACCCGTATTTTTTTCATATCGTTACACCTAAAAGCGTCGCGAAGTACATTACTAATGGCCAAATAACGCTCCCTATTAACCCTATGTAAAGCAGGCCAAATATAATAATGAAACCATAAGGTTCTAATTTTGCGTATCGAATGCCAAGGTCTCTTGGCAGCATTCCCATAAGCACTCTGGACCCGTCCAAAGGCGGGATCGGCAATATGTTAAATATTGCCAGCACGAGATTTATTATTATAGCCGTGGTAAGGACCTCTGTTAAGAGGATATTTCCTCCGCTTAAAGTAATAAATTTCAATATAAAAGACAGCAGGATCGCGAAAAATATATTTGCCGTGGGGCCGGCCAGGCCGACCCATACCATATCTTTTTTTGGGTTTCCCAGGCTATTGAAATCTACAGGCACTGGTTTTGCCCAGCCGAATATAACCGGGGACCGCGTAGCTAGTAGTAAAAGAGGAAGGAATATAGTCCCTATCGGATCGATATGTGCCAGGGGGTTAAACGTGAGACGGCCCGCGTTTTTAGCTGTCCAGTCCCCTAGTTTCCACGCGGTCCAACCGTGCGCGTATTCATGGATTATCACAGCAAAGAAAAAAACGGAAAGGATTAATATAAACTGCATTATTTATTTTTATCAGAAAATATAAGGTTGCCCGTGGAAAGAGCAGGCTTGGAGACCCTTTCTAATTTTATTCTTTCTGATCCTTTTCTTTTTATCTTGGGCGCAGTCTCTTTTTTTGACACTATCGCAAGGTCTTCTTTTTCTTTTACTTCCTCTATTGCCGCTGCCGCTATTTCTTCTTTTTTCTCGATTCTGTCGATTTGCACGGTTTTCTCGATCTCGTCTTTTTCAACAAAGCTAAGGGCTATCTGGCTGGAATGCACCCATCCGCTGGCTCCCTGAGGAGGTTCGATTTTATACCACCCTCCTTCTTCCTCGGATATCACGCGCAGCGACTCAGGCTTTGAGACCTGCCCCAGTATGGAATGTTTTGTGCCTGGGCCTGCCCTGAGATTTACTCGTGTCGCGTTGACCTCACCTATCTTTCCTCCCTTTTCACGATCCAGGTCAACGTAATCGTTTTTTATGTATACGTGCGCTTTTCTGGGCAGATCGATTTTATACCAGCTGTAACGCTTTCCTGTCAGTTTGACAGGATCGCCCTTTTTTAATTTGCACAATACTTCATAATTGATATTATCCCCTGCCCGTACATTAGAGGTGCTATTTTTTATAAAGCCTATCTTGGACAGTTTTTCTTCCGTGTCTGTGCCTGCGTGGGATGCCCCGCAGAAGAAACAAGAAAGTAGCAATATTAGGACACCTGTCTTTACAAGTCTCATAGTTAACTCCTTCTTGGATTCCCGCTTTCGCGGGAATGACAATTTTGAAGTATATATTCCAACAACGTTAAAGCCTGCCCCGCGTGACTTAAGGAAGTAAAGCGGGGTGTAAAGTTATTTTTTCTTTTCTTCTTTTTTGTCTGCCTTAGGAGCGGCTTCTTTCGGAGCAGTTGCCTGTGCTTCAGAGCCGGCTGCCTGAGCTTCTTCCGGTTTTTCTTCCGCTTTTTCCTTCTTGATCTTTGTCCTTACTATTTTCAGCTTTGGCATACCGAAGACGGAATCGTCCTCTTTCAATATGCCTTTTTCTTTTAAGGTAAAGAACTTTTCAAACCTTTTTAATACGCTCCTGTGTTTTTTTCCTGCCTTTGAAGTTTTCAAACTAGGATGCTGTGACATTATTACCTCCTTATAATGTGCTTACGAAACAATCGTCGTAGCGTTTTTTTAGTTTATCGCACAATTCCTGAGCGATTTTTTCGTTATCAAAAAAACCTATGTAGACCTGGTAGTAACTCCCTGACTTTTTCATGCTAGCTTTATAGCCAAGCTTCTTTAGTGTCGCAATTTCCTGTTTTGCCGAGCTGCTCTTTTTAAAAGAAGCCAGGCGAAGAACGTATTTATCAGCCTGGGTTTTCTCTGCTTTGCTTGTTTCGATTTTTTTTATGCTTGTTATTTTTTCCTCGAGCGCAGTCTTTCGTTGCCTGTTTATCTTGACATCGACCTCTCTTCTCCCCTTTTCGACCCCGAGAGAGAATGCGGCGATGCAGGACATTATGAAAACTATCGAGATGATTACTATATTTTCAAAAGAATAAGTTGTTTTATTTTTTATGCGAGAAAGAAAAGGCGCTGTTTTTTTTCTTATTTTTTTATCAGCTGCCGGAGCTTGCTCAAAGAGATCTCTTTCTCCCGTATTTTGTGATCTTAAATTCATGGCTTATTTTGTTTTTATGTATTTTTCGACGGCCTTTATTATGTCTTTTTGATTCGTATAAGAATATGCGTTAGTCGTGGTTGTCTTATGATTTATCAGCGCCCCTTCTTTGACCAATTTGTTCAGGGATTTCTGCACGGATTCCAAGTCGCAGCCTATCCATACGGATATACCTTTGGCGGTATCGATAGAGTGAGGGTTTTCATTGAAGAATGTCAATATTTTTTTACTTATCTCGTTTTTGAAGAGACGTTTGATATTTTTCATTTTCCTCAGACTAAATTTTTAAGTCCCGGTTTCTTTATAATAGAAATAAAGGCATTTACTACATCGGGATCGAATTGCGCCCCTTTGTTTTTTTCTATTTCTTTCAAGGCCTGCGATATGGTTATATTGCCATCTTTGTAAGGCCTGGAAGAGACCATTGCCTCAAAGGCATCGGCAACAGCCATTATCCTTGCGCCCAAGGGTATTTCCTCTCCTTTTAGGCCTTTTGGGTATCCTGAGCCATCGTATCTTTCATGATGATGCATTATTATCGGTAAGGAGGGCTTTAAGAATTCAAGGGGTTTTAATATCTTGATGCTTTCGAGATGTTGTCGTTTTATGATTTTATATTCTTCTCGCGATAGACGGCCGCGTTTTTTTAATATTTCGTCGGGTATGCTGAATTTTCCAGTATCAGGCAGGAGCGCAGCGTATCGCAAGTTCCTGGTCTCTTCTCTTGGGAGTCTCATCTCCTCGGCTATAGCAAGGACTATTTTGACAAAAGCCTCAGAGTGAGTGTATGTATTTGGCGATTTTGCATCTAAAAGCGCCGCGAGCGATTTAATGCTGCCGTATGCCATCTTGTCCTGCTCCTCGTATAGCTGGGCATTCTTTATGGCTATCACTGCCTGTTCAGCAAGTGTCAGAAGGATTTCCATGTCAAATTTAGTAAAAGGCGTATTTTTTATCTTATTTTTAGCGCATATGATACCTACTACATCTTCCTCCACGAGGGGAACGCATACTGTATTCCGCGACATAAAGGTCTTCCCTGTCTTTGCCACCTTTCCTTCCATGCCAGTGCCTACTTTTATCTTTTTGAGCCTCGCATCTTTTTTGTTGGCGTGGTTTCTTAGATCAGTGGCTGCCCTTGTAACGAGGTTTTTCCCTGAATCATCGAGAAGCATTATGGAGCAGTACCTGGCCCGCATTACCTGAGAGGTCAATCGCGCGATCCTTTCTATTAATTCAGTCAAATCGAGAGTAGAGCTTATAAGCCTGTGTATGGTGTGGATCGTAGATAAGGCGATCGCTCTTGGTCTGATGGTATCGTATAATTTGACAAGCTCCTGTTCTTTTTGAAATTCTTTTAAAGCCACATCTATGATCGATTTAAACAGGATCACGTCTTTTTTGTTTAAGTCAAAGTTCAAGTGCAGTATTGCCACGTATCCGTATAGATTTTCGCTTTGCATTATCGGCAGGAAGACGCAGGTCTTGCCGCAAGAGCATTGTAAGGGTCGCACCTTGTCCAGGCGTTGCGACTTAAGTTTTTTTAGAGACCTTGTGATCCCCGCGCAGCCCTTTTTATTTTTACCGATAGGCTTAAGGTTTGAATCAAAGAACAGGCACCGCACGCGCTTTTTTATGATTTCTGAAATAGCGCCTTTAAGCAATAAAATGGAGGCTGATCTACTGAACTCCAGCAAGAATCGGTGTTTTTCGTTGTTGTTAGACTTTTTCATAGGGGTCAAATAATTTTTTATATTCGTCTAGGGCATATCTATCTGTCATGCCCGCTATGTAGTCGCATATCGCTCTATGAGAGCCGTATTTTTCAATATTTTTCTGATCAGAAGGCGGAAGCTGCTCAGGTTTTTCAAGGTAGACATTAAAAAGATCTATTATGAACCTTCTGGCCTTGTCAGACATGCGGCTAACCCTGAAATTTTTATATAGATTTTCCATTAGGAACCGACGCAGCTGCATTCTTTTTTCTTGCATGCCGCTGGAAAAGACGATCAATCTATCCTGATCCTTTCTTACGTCTTTCACGTTCTTTATGCGAGACGCTTTTATCTTTTTTTCAGATGTCTCGACCAGGTCCTTTATCTGCCTGTCTATCAATATCCTTATTATCTGGTACTTTCGTATCTTGCCGTCCAGGTTACTACGCCGTTTTTTTACGCTGGAAACCGCCATTTTCCAAAGATCTAGTTTTGATAACTCTTTTTCGTCTATAAGTCCCGATGTCAATCCGTCGTCGATATCATGATTATCGTATGCTATTTCGTCAGAGATGTCAACCACCTGCGTCTCCAGGGTGGGTGATGTTTCCGGTTCGAGCTCTATAAATCTTTCTGACTTGTCAAACATAGTGGTGTGCTTGTTTACCCCTTCCCTTACTTCCCAGGTCAGGTTTAAGCCTGGAAAATCAGGGTATCTTCGCTCTAATTCGTCTATGACCCTCAGGCCTTGCAGATTATGGTCAAAACCTCCCCTGTCTTTCATCAGCGCCCCTAGGGCATCTTCACCAGCGTGGCCGAATGGCGGGTGGCCGATATCGTGAGAGAGGGCAATGGCTTCGACAAGATCCTCGTTTAGCATCAGTTCCCTGGCGATTGATTTTGCCAGCTGACTGACCTCCAATGTGTGAGTAAGCCTTGTTCTGTAATAGTCTCCTTCATGATTTACGAAGACCTGCGTTTTGTATTCTAGCTTTCTAAAGGCCGTACAGTGTATGATCCTGTCCCTGTCTCTTTGATAGTGAGACCTATGCCTTGGTTCTTTTTCAGGGTATTTTCTTCCCCTCGTATCCATGCTTAACATCGCATAAGGGGCCAGAAATTTTTTTTCCCTGTTTTCTATATCTTTTCGTGTAAGCATCGGAAATCTGGATTCCCGCTTTCGCGGGAATGACACATGTTAACTTTACACTTTAACGTTGTTGAAGTGTAAAGTTAGGTAAGCAGTTTGCGTAATTCTTTTAGCGATTGCGGCACGACTTTCGTCTGTCCTATGACAGGCATAAAGTTCGTGTCGCCAGACCACCTGGGAACGATATGTATATGGACATGCCCTCTGTAGCCGGCTCCGCCTACCTTACCCGTGTTTATACCTATGTTAAAGCCATGTGGTTTTAATTTTTTTTCAAGCAGGCGCTGCATTTCTTTTACCAAAACCATCATATCCAGAAGCTCGTTGTCTCTCAATCCTGTCAGGTCTTTTATGTGCCTGTAGGGCGAGACCATCACATGACCATTATTATATGGGTATATGTTCAATATGGCAAACGAGAATTTAGATTTTTTGATGATATATCCATGGCTGTCTCTCTTATTTTTCTTGATACAGAATATGCAGCCTTTGTTTTTCTTTTTCTTTACAAATTTACTTCTCCATGGTGCCCACAATCTGTCCATACTCTCTCCTCAAAGCCTGTGTATGACCGCTTTTATCTTTCCTTTGGTAATCTCTATGATGCCATATGATTTATATGGCGAAAATATACTATCTGTGGCGCTTCCCGGATTGAAGAATAAAATGCTGCCCACGTATTCATTCATAGGCATATGGGAATGCCCGAACACAATGACATCCGGTTTATACTTAGAAAGACCTTCTTTTAGGACGTCTATTAGATTTTTAGGATTGCCGTAGCCATGCATAAGACAGATCTTTTTGCCGCATAGATCCAGTATTTTTTTATCCTGCAGCGCGGCTTGCGTTTTTGGCAGGTCCATGTTCCCGCGAACCGCTTCTACCTTTGCTATTTTTTTTAGCTGTTCGATCACACTTAGGTCTACAAGGTCACCCGCGTGCAATATTAATTCACAATCTTTAAAGGCCTCCAAGAGCCTGGCCGGCAATTTATGCTCGCTGTCTCTTATATGAGTGTCAGAAATTACACCTATTTTCATAAGTTATCCTATATGTGGTTTTCCGTATAACTCCATTAAGACATTAAGGCTTTCCATGTCCCAGACCCAGAACTTAGCTTCTTTTGCCAATAGATACGCATTTTCATTTATGCCGCCAAGAGAAATCAATATATTTCTGTTTGTTCTATCTTTGGGTTTTTTCTTTCTTATTTTTTTTACCATTTCTCTGACGTCATTTTCGCTCACGCATTCTTTTTTAATCGTGCAAAGCCATTTTAGCCTGTTGTTAGCGGCCAGGATATCGGTCGCGTCACAAAAATCACTCTCTATTTTTTCTACGTTATCAAAAGAAGAAAATTTATGTCTTTTCCCGTTTAATTGTATTACGTCGTTTCTGAACAGCCTGAAGAGCTCCACGATCCTGGAAGATAGTTCTTTTTCGAATTCCTGCATGAATACATCGAGCTGATTTCTTACTTCTTTTCTAAAAGACTTTTTTTCTAAATCCTCATCTATGCTAAAAGACATGATTCTTTTTAGGTATACAGACTTAAGCCAGAAACAAAAGAGTTTGTCCTTAAATCTGTAAAGTGAGCCATTGCGCGCGATTATATCCGTCTCTATCAGTTTATTCAGCAATCTGGATACGTGGCGGGCCTGCATCTTGACCGCCTTGACCATGTCCTGCTGCTTTTTATTTTCTGAGGAAAGGGCTATCAGCACCGCCGCCGTCTTCGATAATAACTTGCCGTCGGAGATCCTGAACAGGAAGTTCGAGAAATATTGATTTATGATCCCGGTTTTTTTAAACAGTGCCTCCGTAAAAGCGTTTTCTATCAAATTGGCGTATTCGTCAGGCGGGATCTTTTTTGAGAAGATAGATTTATCTATCTCTTCCGCTATTACCTGCATATAAAAAGGTTTATTGCCGGAAAAAGATCCTGCGAAATCAAGATATGCCGCCGGAAAAGCCGTTGCCTTTATGTTGTCCTGAATAAATAACCTGCTTGAGTTGATATCAAGGTTTGGCACGAATATTTTTTCAAAATTCCCGAATAATAAGGATAGCTGTTCATTTATAATGCGCTGCGATATCGTGCTTCTGGAGCTAAGAAGGATGTACATCGTGTCTTTTTGTATCATGATCTTTTTGGCAAGCGTGCTGAAGATGTGTTTTAATGTGAAATTATCCAGATTCTGGAATTCATCCAGGATGAACACGCAGCGTCTTTTTGTTTCCTCATATATAGCGGCCGGGATGTCCAGCATAAAAGAATAGGCCTCGTCGAATCTGCCTTTTTCGATATCACGTAATACCCTTTCGCAGGTTTGTGCTGTTTTGGGGTAGACCCTCTTGACGTCTTCGATCAGGAGCACGGTGTCCACGGTTGACAGAAAAGGGTATGTGCTTATGAGTTGAAAAAGAGCGGATTTTATAAACCTCTTTGCACAGAACTCAAACGGCTCTATCTTAACCTCGAGATATATCGGTATGATGTGTTCCTTTTTTATCTCGTTCGAAGATAATAAATCTTTTATAAGAGAAGTCTTTCCGATCCATTGTTCTCCGATAATGGCTATGTTTTGCCTGTATCCTTCCGTGAAAGAATTAACCCGGCGAACCAGGGTATTTACTATGTCTGATCTTAGATGAGTCATAATGTGTTATTCTCTGTCAAATCCTATAAACTCGCAGGCCTTGGTATCGGCAAATAATATCGTTAGGTTTTTTTTAAGAGCGAGGGTCAGGCCCATGAGATTGAAGCAGTTTTTTCCGATGATTTCTTTTTTTATGGTATAGCAATGTTCCGGGTTAACGGGTTTGTATTCTAGCTGGAAGTCCGAAGAACGATTTATCCTTATTCTTATTTCTTCTCCGCAGTCAGAGCACTTGACTGATGCATAAAACGCTTTTTTAGGGTGATTACTTATCATGTTTTTTAATATTTTTGTTATGACTTTCATTTTTTAATCTTGCTAGCTTGGAGCGGGTGATGGGAATCGAACCCACGCTGCGAGCTTGGGAAGCTCGTGTTCTACCATTGAACTACACCCGCTATTTACTATTTAAGCGAGAGTCAGCTCTTTGAGTCTGCTACACCTCGCTTCTATGTCTTTATTATCAAGCTTTAGAAACCTATTTACGCTAAACTCCTCTACGGTAAAAGACGCCATCACTGAACCGTGTAGTAATGCCTTGCGGAGTGACCGGGAATCTGTTTTGTCCTTATTCGCCAGGTAACCCATGAATCCCCCTGCGAATGTGTCACCGGCTCCTGTAGGATCGCAGACTCTGTTCAGAGGGTATGCCGGCATTATGAGCGATACACCGTCTTTATCGAAGAGAATGGCGCCGTATTCGCCTCTTTTTATTATCGCAGACTTCGGGCCCAGCGATAATAGATATTTACCGGCCTTAACTATGTTCGTCTCTCCGGAGATAAGCTTTGCCTCTGATTCGTTTAAAAAGACAATCGAGGTTTCCTTCATCAGTTTTTCCAGCGATGTTTTTTTGTTTTGGATCCAATAATTCATGGAATCACAGCCTATGAACTGTTTATTTTTGAAATTTTTAAGGATAAATAATTGCAGGTCAGGGTCTATATTGGCAAGGAAGATAAATTCGCTATTCATGTATTCCTTGGGTATATTCGGTTTGAAATCAGCAAATACATTCAATTGTGTTTCTATGGTTTTAGCGCAATTCAGGTCGTCTACGTAAGAACCTGTCCAGCGAAAGGTCTTGCCCTCTTTTGTTTCCAGGCCGTTTATGTCTACCCCAAAAGACTTTATGAGATCCTTGTGCTTGCCGGGAAAATCTTTTCCTACAGTGGCTACGAGGTTGACATTCGCGAAAAAGCTTGCGCTGATCGAAAAATATGTCGCTGAACCGCCCAGGATTTCCTCGGATCTTCCTTCCGGAGTCGTTACTGTGTCCAGAGCCACTGAACCTATTACCAGTATTCGCCCCATTTTAAAAGTGCCTTTCCATGGTTTTTATCGAGCAGAAATCGCTGCACATAGTACAGACGTCTTTATTTTTTGGTAAAGCTGATTTCCTGTAATTTAAAGCTTTTAAAGGGTCCATTGATTTCTTTATTTGACCTTTCCAGTTTCTGGTGGACCTGTGCTTTGATATCTCGCTGTTCCATTTTAAAGCCCCTGGCAGTCGTTTGGCGATATCAGCGGCGTGCGCAGCGATCCTGGAGGCTATAACACCTTCCTTTATATCATTTTCGTCGGGTATTCGCAGGTGTTCCGAGGGCGTGACGTAACATAGGAAGTCTGCTCCGTGAAAGGCAGCCAGGGCCCCGCCTATTGCGCCGACTATATGGTCGTATCCAGGGGCGACATCTGTTACGAGAGGACCTAATACATAAAACGGCGCATTGTCGCACATCTTCTTTTGTATGACGACGTTTGATTGTATTTCATCCAGCGGGATATGTCCCGGCCCTTCTATTATTACTTGCACGTTATTTTCTCTCGCCTTTTTCGCCAGCTCCCCGAGCAATATCAGTTCTTGTATTTGAGGCCTGTCTGTGGAGTCCATGAGCGCGCCGGGTCTCATCCCGTCTCCCAGGCTCAGGACTATGTCGTATTTTTTTGCTATTTTAAGGATATCGTCATAATGTTCATAGAAAGGATTTTCTTTTTTATTCAACAACATCCATTCGGCTATAAAAGAACCCCCTCTTGAGACTATAGGCATGAGCCTTTTTTTTCTTTTTAATCGGGAGAGGGTGTTTTGCGTGACCCCGCAATGTAGAGTGAAAAAATCCACACCGTCTGCGGCCTGCCCTTCAAGTGTCTCCATGATGTCGGCTTTGGTCATGCGGGATATATGTCCTTTTGTCCTGCATGCCTTGACAGCAGTTTGATACACAGGCACTGTGCCTACAGGGACTCGCGAATTCTTTAAAATAGCCCGGCGTATCTTTTTTATGTTTCCGCCAGTGCTCAGGTCCATTACGGTGTCAGCGCCATATTGTACCGCTATTTTTAATTTTTTTAATTCAGCGCCTAACCCCGCCTTGTCTTTCGATGTGCCCAGGTTCGCGTTTACCTTGGTGCGCAGGCCTGTTCCTACCGCGCACGGCTTTATCTTTCTTTTGGAGTTTTTGATTATTACCGCACTCCCGTTTCTGACGCGTTTTTTTAAGATATCCGCAGAAACGCCTTCCTGTTTGGCCGCGTGTTTCATCTCAGGAGATATTTTATTGTGCTTCGCGTATTCTATTTGTGTCATGATAGGTCTTTTATCTTTTTAATTATTTTTTTTGTCGCTTCAAACGGGTCGTCAGAAGAGAGGATAGCCCTTGCGACAGCGATTCTTTTAGCACCAGCCGCGATGACTCCTCTTATGTTAGATTCGTCGATACCGCCTATGGCTACAAACGGGATTTTGAGTCTTTGGAACGCGGTTCTGATCAGATCCAGGCCGACAGGCATGTAGTCAGGCTTTGTCGGCGTCGGGTAAACAGGTCCTACGCTTATATAATCCACGTCTTTTTTTACGCCTTCATCTATCTGTGATTCTGAATGAGTCGAAAGGCCTATTATTTTATCTTTACCCAAGATCTTTCTTGCTGCATCTACGGGCATATCGTCCTGTCCCAGATGTACGCCATCCGAGTCTAGCGCAAGCGCAGCCTCAACCCTGTCATCTATTATAAAGAGCGCGTCTTTTTCTTTTACTAGAGGTTTTATCCTCTTGCCTGTCTCCAGGAATTCTTCATCGGTAGCAGTTTTGTCCCTGAGCTGTATTATATCCGCTCCCGCATCCAACGACCTTGATATGACTGATATTATCTCTTTGTCCTTTAACGCTCTTCTATCCGTTACGAGATATATGCCCGTTTTTTTTAATAATTCTTTTCTCGACATCGTATGTATCGAATCTCAGTTCCCTGTATTTATGGCTCGTTTTTGCGTCGAGTATCTTGCAGCATTCCTCGAGCACCCTTAGGGATTCTTTGACGCGTTCGAGATTAGACATCAAGATATCATTGAGGCCGCTCCCCTTGGGTTTTTTGAAATCCTTGTATTTTTCAGTATCTTCTTCTGTATTGCGGGCTCCCAACAGCTTTTTGAAAGTCAGGTTTTTAGAATCGAGCAAGGCCTCGGTAGTCTTATGTCTTATAAGTTTCAAGGATCTTGTGATACGTCGATCCCTTATGTCAGAGAACCTCGTTATGTCTTCGCAGGCCCTCAGACCTTCCCTGGCTCGGTTTAAATTAGCGTCTATAATCCGGAATAAATGAGTATTCATATGCCTAAGTTTACACTTTAACGTTGTTGAAATGTAAAGTTAACGCGTGATCAAGAAGATTTTATTTTTTTAATAAGGCCTCTGGTCGAAAATCCTTTGACATAGCGGAGGCTTTTTACTTTTCCTCCGCGGGATATGACAAAATCAGACCCTACAATATCTTTTATCTTCCAGTCCCCGCCTTTTACCAGGACGTCGGGTTTTATCCTTTTTATTAAATCAATAGGCGTTAAGTCGTTGAATATGACGACGAAATCCACGAACGAGAGCGCCGAAAGTACCTTGGCCCTGTTCCCCTGGGAAACAACAGGCCTTTTTTTGCCTTTCAATTTCCTTACAGACTTATCGCTGTTTAATCCGATTATTAAAATATCCCCTGATGATTTTGCCTTCGACAGATATTCTACGTGCCCTGCGTGCAGGATATCAAAGCAACCATTCGTGAATACAATGGTTTTGTTTTTGGCCTTAAGTTTTTTTAGCGCCTTTGTCAATCCAGGCAGGGTCTTTATCTTATTACAATGCATCTTCCACGATTTCGCATACAATGTGAGCTATGGTAATGTGAGCTTCTTGTATCCGAGGGGTATTGTTAGAAGGTACGTTTATGGAAATATCTGCCATTCGAGAAAGCTCTCCCTTGTATTCTCCGGCTAAAACAGCGGTTTTCAGCTCCAAGGACCTAGCTTTTTTTATAGCCCTTATGACATTTTTTGACTTGCCGCTGGTTGATATCCCTATAGCCATGTCGCCTTTTTTCCCTAGGGCCTCTATTTGTCTTTCGAAGATAGAGTCGAAGCCATAATCGTTGCCAAGGGCAGTCAATGTAGATATGTTGCTTGTGAGCGCGATACACGGAAGCGCGGCCCTTTCCTTGCGAAATCTGCCTACCAGCTCAGCTGTTATGTGCAGGCTGTCAGAGGCGCTGCCGCCATTTCCGAATACCAGGATTTTGTTTCCGGATTTCACTGTTGAAATAACTAGATTGGAAAGCGTTTTAATCGCCTCGATCTGGTTTTTGGAAAGGGATTCTTTCACTTTTATGTCTTCTTTTATTAAATTTTTTATTTTTTCATGTATGTCCATATGTTACCCGCTTTCTAACTTTACACTTTAACGTTGTTGAAATGTAAAGTTAGGATTATCCGAAAAAGATCTTTGCGATATCATAAAGTTCCATATCAACGGTTTTAAGTTTACTGACAGCCGCTTCCAGGGGCACGTCTATTACTTTATTGCCCTGCAGCGCAGCCATTTTTCCGTATTGTTTTTTGAGAACAAGCTCCATTGTCTTGATGCCAAACCTTGTGCCGAGCACTCTATCGAACGCCGTAGGGGTCCCGCCTCTTTGTATGTGCCCGAGAACAGTCACTCTTGTCTCGAAACCGGTTCTTTTTTCTATCTCTTCGCCGAGAAGGTGGCCTATGCCTCCGAGGCGCACATGGCCGAACGCGTCTAGTTTTTCCTCTTGCTTGACCAGCGCGCCTTTTTTAAATTTCGCGCCCTCTGCCACTACTACTATACTGAAGCTTTTTCCGCGGGCGTGACGTTTTTTCAGGATGCTGCATACCTCGTCCATGTCTATTGGCACCTCTGGTATTAAGATCACGTCAGCACCTCCCGCCATGCCTGATTCTATGGCGATCCAGCCGGCGTGTCTCCCCATTACCTCTACGACCATGATCCTGTTGTGCGACTCAGCAGTCGTGTGGACCCTGTCTATTGCCTCAGTGGCAATATTGATAGCTGTGTCAAATCCGAATGTAACATCAGTGCAGGATATGTCATTGTCAATGGTCTTTGGCGCGCCTACTATATTTAACCCTTCCTTGCATAGTTTGGCTGCTACTCCCAACGTATCTTCTCCTCCAATGGCTATCAAGGCTTCCAGGCCCATCTTTTTAAAGTTTTCTTTTGCTTTTTCTTTGTCCCCGTCTTTTTTATAGGGGTTTGTCCTGGATGTCCCTAGTATCGTGCCTCCTTTGGGTAAAATGCCTGAGACCGCATCGAGATCCAGGTCCATAGTATTTTTTTCAATCAATCCTTTCCAGCCATTTTTAATACCCGTTACTTTATAACCTTCTTTAAGAGCATACCGCACGATCGCTCTTATTACCGGGTTTAAGCCCGGACAATCTCCTCCGCCAGTCAATACGCCGACTTTTTTCATTCCTTGCTCCTCCTTCATTTACCGTATTCGATTTCGCCTTTGAAACCGCCAGGTTCGGGTTGTTTCGTTATATCTTTCTTTTTTTCAGCTTTTTTGCTTCTCTCCGTTACTTTTACTACGTGGATTTTCACCGCAACGGTTTCTTCTATGCCTAACATTTCCTGCAAGCGGTATTTTATCGCGTTTTGTATTTTTTCAGTGATCTCAGGTATATTAGCATCTGAATACAAGACTGCCTTTGAAACGACCTCGATGCCTGCCCTGCCCGCAGATATATTCGATCTCATGTCTTTTATTTCTGCCATATTTTGCGTCAATTTTTTTATGTAATCTTCTATTGCACCGAGCGATATAGTTACCTGGCCATCCGGATTTTCAAAGGCAATGGTCTTGCGCCTCCGGAGTTTTCCTATGGAAAGCTGGGCAATGGATATATTTATAAGGATCAGAAACAGGCCTGCCAGGGCCATGGCCAGCCTTGCGTTGTTTGTTTGCGAAAAATAGCTGATAATATTGATTATTGAATCAAGAGACTCTGTCCGGAGAGAGAGCGCGACAAGAAAACCCCCTATTATCGAGAATATCAGGGTATAAATAAAAATAGCTACTATGCCGAAGATCTTCATATATGGGCCTCCGTCTTTATTCGCTCCCGGACATTTTATCCACGTAATCAGTCGTGAAGTCTCCTCGCAGGAAGAGCATGTCGTTCATGACGTGTTTGTGGAAAGGTATGGTTGTTTTTATCGGCTCTATTAGGAGCTCGTCTAGAGAGCGCCTCATGATCTTGATCGCCTCTTGCCTGTTCCTGCCATAAGAAATAAGCTTCGCTATCATAGAGTCGTAATAAGGCGGTATCGAATAACCGGAATATGCGTGCGAGTCTACTCTTATGCCAGGCCCGCCCGGCGCAATGAACATGTCTATCTTGCCGGGATTTGGCATGAAATCTTTTTCTGTGTTCTCAGCGTTTATTCTACACTCAATGGCAGCGCCTTTTATCTTTATGTCGTCTTGCTTGTAGGAAAGTTTTTTTCCGGACGCGATCTTTATCTGTTCTTTTACAAGGTCTATTCCTGTCACCATCTCTGTCACAGGGTGCTCTACCTGAATGCGCGTATTTACTTCCAGGAAGTAGAAATGGTTATACCTGTCGAGAAGAAATTCTACTGTGCCGGCATTTACATAATTGCATGCCTTGCCCACTTTTACTGCCATCTCGCCCACTTTCTTTCTTAATTTTGAATCTATGGCAGACGACGGAGACTCTTCTATTAATTTTTGATGCCGTCTTTGTATGGTGCAGTCTCTTTCGCCAAGATGAATTATATGGCCTGACCTATCCGCCAGCAGCTGCACTTCTATATGCCTGGGCCTTTCTATGTATTTTTCAATATACACGTTTGAATTTCCAAAAGCTGCTTCTGCCTCTTGCTGCGCTGTCATGAATGAGCTTACGAGCCGCACGTCATTATGGCAGACTCTCATTCCTTTGCCGCCGCCACCCGCAGAAGCCTTGATTATTACGGGGTATTTTAATTTTTTTGCGACCTTGAGGGCTTCTTCCTTGGTCTTTATTATGTTGTTGCTTCCCGGGATCACAGGTATGCCTATCTTTTGCATCATTTGACGGGCAGTCATCTTGTCGCCCAAAAGCCTCATAGTCTCCGGCGTAGGCCCTATAAAAGTAATGTCGCAGGATTCGCATATTTCCGCGAAGTGGGCATTTTCTGCCTGGAAGCCGTAGCCGGGATGTATAGCGTCTACGTCGGTGATCTCGGCCGCGCTGATTATAGCCGGTATGTTCAGATAACTTTCAGAGGGGCGGCTGGACCCTATGCAGACAGCTTCATCTGCTAATCTCGCGTGCAGGGATTGCGCGTCAGATTCCGAATACACGGCGACTGTCTTAACGCCCATCTCTTTACATGCGCGTATTATCCTGACAGCAACCTCTCCTCGATTCGCGATTAATATCTTAGAAAACATAAAGGTTATAACGGTTCTAACATGAACAGCGCTTGGCCGTACTCTACGGGATTGGCATTTTCTACCAGGATCTCGACTACCTTACCTTTAACCTCGGATTTTATCTCGTTCATAAGCTTCATTGCTTCGACTATACATACTACCTGGCCGACTTCCACTATCTGTCCGATTTCCGCATATGGTTTTGAGTCCGGCGAAGGCGTTCTATAAAAAGTACCCACCATGGGAGCTTTTATCGATATCAAGGTTTTTTCAGGGCCTTGTTCTTTTTTTGCCGGACCTGCGTGATCCGTCCTTATTATTTGGGCTGTCCTTTGCGTATCAGGCCCTTCAGTTATGGCCTCGAAGTTCCCTGAGGCTGATTTCCTTATCCTTATTTTGGTGCCTTCTCGTTCGACCTCCAGCTCCATAAGATTGTTTTCGTTCATCAGATTAATAAGCTCTTTTATCTCTTTTAGATTCATATTCCGCTCCTTATCTTAGCTATGCGCGTTCGACGTATTCTTTGGTCCTGGTGTCTATGCGCACCATGTCCCCTGTGTTTATAAACAGAGGGACTGATATGGTCATCCCGGTCTCTGTGGTTGCGGGTTTTGTGCCTGCCCTGGAGGTATCCCCTCTTATTCCGGGTTCAGTGGAGGTTATTTTCATATTTATAAAGATAGGCGGCTCTAGCGATATGATCCTGTGTTTGTATACCAAGGCCATTACCTCTAAATTTTCTTTGAGATAGTCGACTACTTCTCCGAGTTGATCGCTGTGCAGGCCTACCTGATCAAAGGTATCCTGGTACATGAACTCATATATGTCCCCTGACGAATATAGATATTGCAGCTGCCTTTTTTCTATAAAGGCTACTTCGAGCTTATCGTTTGGCCTGAATGTCCTGTCTATGGTGGTACTTAGTTTAAGATTTTTTAATTTTGTGCGGACGAACGCCCCGCCTTTTCCGGGCTTTACGTGCTTATGGTCTACGATATTATAGACCTCGCCGTTCAATTCTACGTAAGAACCTTTTTTTAATTGATTGATCGCTACTTGCATATTATTTTTTACTGGAGTTTGTCAGTGTCTCGCAGCCGGTTTTTGTAACAAGCACGTCATCCTCTATCCTTACGCCGCCGTAGCCAGGGATGTAAACACCGGGCTCTACGGTAAATACCATATTTTTTTCCAGCACGACGTCGCTATTTCTTGAAATAGCCGGTTTCTCGTGGATCTCCAGGCCTATGCCGTGACCGAGGTTGTGGATGAAATATTTTCCCAGCCCCTTATCTAATATATATTGCCGCGATATATAATCTATATATTTAGCCTTTATGCCAGGCCTTATGTTTTCAATCGCCTTTTTCTGGGCGTCCAGCACAATGTTATAAATGCGCCGATACTTCCGCTCAATTCTACCTAAGAAAGCAGTCCTTGTCAAGTCAGAATTATATCCGCAATTCATTGCGCCTAAATCGATTACGACCATCTCTCCTTTTCTGATGATTTTGGTTGATGCGGTGGCGTGCGGCATGCATGCTCGTCTGCCAGAAGCCACTATAATCTCAAAGTCCGCTTTTTTAAATCCGCTCTTAGCGATATATGCATATATACCATTCTTTACTTTTTCTTCACTGCTTGAGGGTCTAAGTGTTTTTACGACATGGTCCATTATTTTGCATCCTATTTTACAGGCTGTCTTTATATGCCCGACTTCTTTATTGTCCTTGATCATCCTGAGGGACTCTACTGCGTCCTTGACCGGCACCAGTCTTTTATTTCTCAGTTCTTTTTTTAAGGCAGCGTATTCGGAATAAGAAATATTTTTCGATTCAAATCCTACGCGCCTGGAATTGGTTTTTTTACATATGTCTTTGATGCTGGAAGCCGCCTCGCTGTATTTTACGATTTTTAACGCGCACGTTTTTAGAGATTTTGCGTATTCTTCCTTGTATCTAGAGTCAGTAATGAGAAGGTTTTTTTCGGGAGACACAAAGAGGGTCGCGTCGTCCCCCTTGGCCCCGGTGAGATAAAAAATATTTTGCTTCTTTTTTATAATAAGGGCATCCAGGGATCTGGATGCCAGTATTTTTAATAATTTTTTTTGCCTGGGGATACAGTGCATCAGGATTTACGCTTAGCCAGTTTTATCGCAGACTCGAGCCCGTAGATATAACTGTCTATGCCAAAGCCGGATATCTGGCCTTTTGCCACAGACGCGATCAGTGATGTATGCCTGAAGTCTTCTCGCGAATAGATGTTCGACAGGTGCACTTCAACCGTCGCTATTCCGGTAGCGGAAATAGCGTCACGTATGGCAACGCTTGTGTGTGTATATGCGGCGGGATTTATGAGCAAGGCAGTGTATTTACCTTTGGATTTTCCTATTCTTTCCACGATCTCGCCTTCGTAGTTAGATTGAAAAATGTCCAGGCTGACACCTTTCTTTTTTGCCAGCTTTTTGAGCTTTTTATTTATTTCTTCCATCGTAGTCTTGCCGTAGACCTTTGGCTCTCTTTTGCCTAAAAGATTTATATTTGGTCCGTGGATCACTAATATCTTGCTCATAACACCCTCCTGATAACTTTACATTTCAACAACGTTAAAGTGTAAAGTTAGGTTTCGGATTCTTCGATTAGCATAACGGGTATACCGTCTTTGATCGGATATTTTCTTTTGCACTTTGTGCAATGTAGTTTATTGTCTTTTAGCTCGACGCTTGCCTTGCACGCCGGGCAAGCCAGCATATTAAGAAGGTCTTTATCCATTGGCGCCGCTCTCTTCCCGTCGTATTTTTACAGGGCATATCAAATGCAGGACCCCGCCTATTATGCTATAAAATATAATAAGCCCTAGCCACAGCATAGAAATAGCAAAAGCCCTTTCGGCCCCTATGTCTGATTTTAGGAAATATATAAATGCCCCTTCGCGCACGCCTAGGCCATTGAGCGACGGGAGCATGCTTACAGACCAGATAATGGGTACGATCAGAAACAGTTTCAGTAACGGCATGTATCCCCCTACCGATAAGATAAAGAAATAAATTCCCACTATATTGCAGGCTTGCATGAAGGCTGAAAATAAAACTATCTTTATTAAAAAAGCCGGCTTGTCTCTGTATGTATTGATAGCGCTGTATAATTTTAATATCTTGCTTTTCAGTTTATCCAGAATACCATCTTTTTTAATAACAGTATCCTTGGAAATATTATTTTTTTTAAAAAATAGCATGGTTACAAGAAAAATGCCGCATAAAAAGACAAAGGAAAGCGCATAGATGATTTTTTCGTTTACCAGGGCCCTCCCTATAAAAATAAGCCCTATCATGGCGATCAAAATAATAGCGATAAAACCCAAGAGTCTATCTGATACTACAGCGGCGTATGAGGCGACATTGTTATTTGTCTTCTTGCCGGCATAATAAGCCTTGGCCACGTCTCCCCCGATAGCTGTCGGAAGAAAATTATTAAAGAAGAAACCTATAAATGTCAGATAAATAAAATCTTTAAGGGGTAGAAATATTTTCTGTGCCGACATCAGAAGTTTTAATCGATAAGCCAATACTGCTACAAGCGGTATGTGCAAGGAAAGAGCCACCATAAAAAACAGTTTATTGGAATTTTTTAATATATCAATTATCTTGTTGATGTCGTTTCGCATTGTCCATAAAAGGGCGGAAAGCAACCCAAAGCTGATGATAAATTTTGCCGCGAATAATAACTTGTTTTTATTTACCATATGATCATCCCTGCGTAACCTACGACGGAGGCGTAGTCGCCTGATATGTCGCCGCTTGTCCGGTACTTTACGAGCCCGGCTTTTTTCGCCCCCAGATTTTTGCACGCGCTTATGAGCGTGCACGTAGGCCCTATGCCGCACATTGAGATATTGTTTTCTTTCACGGCTTCAAAGAGCTTTTTTTCATCCAATGACAATACAGCATCTATTACAAGCTTGTCTTTTTCTTCCGCAGCCTCTCTTGGTTCGTAGTGGGTAAGGTCTGTACTCGCTACAAAAAGCGCGTCTCTCCCTATTTTTTTAAAACCCTCCGCTATCTCCTTTCCTAGTGCTTGATATTTGCTTATATCGTCAAAGGAGATGGTTATGGGAACTATCTTAATATCCTTTTTTAAATACTGCAGAAACGGCACCTCCACCTCAATGGAATGCTCGCTGAGATGGGACAGGGCGTCTTCTTTTAGGTTTTCGCTTTCTTTTAATATGGATTCTGCTATTTCTGTGTCGATCTTGGCCTCGCCCAGAGGCGTCATCCAGCTGCCTTTTGTCATTATAGCGAAAGGCTTTCCCGTGCCGGTATGGTTAGTTCCCAGCAGTATTGCAGTTTTCTTTAGGTTGACTTTTGACACAGTGGCTCCCGCTACTTGTCCCGAATACACATAACCCGCGTGAGGCATGATAATGCCTTTTGCTTCCTGTTTTTCTGATGATGCATCAACGAGACCGGAAAGCATTTTATTTAAGGCAGGTTCGGTCTGCGGATAAAACTGTCCGGCGACAACAGGTTTTCTGATCATATTACCGCACTCCCTCTAATGCTACCATTGTGCAGTTTTCGAGAGCCAGCATGTCTTTCGCCACTCTTTTTATGTCTTCTTTTGTGACAGCGTCTATGTTTTTGTAATAATCCTCGTAATTATTATAGCCTAAACCGTATAACTCATCCATTGTTATCGTGAATATGAAGCTTAAGTTAGTCTGCATGGAAATCTGACGCATTGCTTTCAGGTGGTTCTTGGACATTAGCAGTTCTTCGTCTGTCACGCCCTTTTTAATGAAGGATCTTATTTCCTTGAATATTATATCTTCTACTTTGCCTAGGTTTTCTTTTGAGGTGAGGACGTATATAGCGATATAGCCCGGGTCTATGCCTAATACCTGAAAGGCCCCCTGCGCATAAGAAAGACCGCTCTCTCCTCTTATCTTTTCAAATAAAATCCCGGATTCACTGGAAAAAATATCTATCAAGACGTCGACTGTGTACCGGTTTTTGTCGTAAATATCGATGCCGTGAAAACCCAGCATTAATAAGGACTGTTCTTTTTTTACTCCTACATTTTTCTCTCTTCGTTTTTCTATTGCAGGTTCTTCTATCGGAACAGGGGAAGCCATTTCTCTCGAGCCTATATTTGAAAAATATTTTTCTGCCAGCGCTTCTACCATGTCAGTATCGCAGTCTCCCGCGACTCCCAGTGCCATATTCTCCGGGGATAGCATGTTCGCATGGAACGCGACCGCGTCTTTTCTCTCGAGGCCATCAATGCTTTCGCGCGTCCCTATCGCCAGAAGTCCATAGGGATGCTTTGTAAAAAGCAGATCTTTTAATAACCTGTGTCCGTGATTGAATATTTTATTGTCTTGCATTTCTATAGCAGACAGTATCTCTTTTTTTTCTCTCTTTAGTTCGTTTTCCGAAAAAACAGGATTTAGGCATAGGTCCGATAAAAGCTTTAGTCCGTCTTCAAGATGTTCGCTTAGACAGTTCACCGTGAGGCCCAGGCTGTTGTTTCCGGAATAAGTATCGACTGTCATGCCTTTGGATTCATAAAGCTCCGCGATTTCTTCTCTTGACATATCCTTTGAACCGTCCAATAGCATAAGACTGGTCAATTGCGAAATGCCGTTATTTTTTTCATCTTCGAACCTGACACCGCCTTTAAACAAAAGAGAAATAGACGCTATCGGGAGAGAGTGATTTTCCGATATAAGGACGCTTAGTTTGTTTCCAAGGGTTATCTTTTTTACTGAGCGCTCTTGTTTTTTATCAAGAGACGCGCGCGAAACAGGACTCAGGGATTTGCCTGTCCGGCTTATCACCGTGACTGTCATATTGTCTCTATTTAGATATTTGCTTGCCACATATTGCACTTCATCCAGGGCCACTGATTTTATCCGCTCTATATAAAGCTCGAAGAACTCTGGATTGCCGGCCAGGAGTTGCCCTATTGCCCTGTCATTTGCTTTTGACTCAATAGTTTCTTTTGAGTATGTGTATCCAGCGATAAAATTATTTTTCGCCTTAGACAAGTCTTTATCTGTCATGCCATTTTCTTTGACAAGTTCGATATGATGCAATATTTTTTCAATAGCCGCCGCGACATTTTCTTCCCTCAATACGCTTGATACAATAAAAAGTCCCGGATCTTTAGGCGTATAGTTATAGGCTGATATGGATAAGACCAGTTCATCTTTTATGCGCAGCTCTTCATTCAGGATAGAACTTTCTCCCTGTCCTAGAATAAAAGACAGAAGATCGAGCGCATACAGATCTTTGTTTAAAAGCTCAGAAGAGTGAAAAGATATATTCAGGTAAGCCCCCTCTATGCCGTCTATTTTTTCTTCAATAAAACGACTTCCTGACTGAGGTGGTTCTGTGACTGTAGCGGATGAAATGGCACCCCCGCGGCCTAATTCCCCGAAAGCGTTTTTTATGTCCTTAAACATGGAATTTGCATCTATGTCCCCCACCACAGCTATTACGATCTTTTCTGGAACATAGTTGTTTTCAAAAAATGCCACGAGGTCTTTTCTTTCTAATTTTTTGAATTTTTCTTTATAGCCTATAATCGGTATCAGATACGGGTGTCTGGTATAAGCGTTTGAAAATGTAAGCCTGGAGATCTTTCGACCAGGATTGTCTTTGCTTAAATCCATCTCCCTTTCTATTACCTGTTTTTCTTTCTTGATCTCCTCTGCGTCGAATGCAGGATTGCTTAACATTTCTTTTAATATATCCAATCCTATGTGCGCGTGTTCTTTTAGAATGGTTATCCTGAAACCGGTGTAGTCGTACGAAGTAAACCCGTCTATATTGCCGCCATATTTATGCAATATATCTTCTATGGCGCCGGGTGGGTATTTTTGCGTGCCCTTGAAAAGGATGTGTTCTATCAGGTGACTGATACCGCTTCCGAGATATTCTCCTTCGTAGGCAGAACCGACGTCTATAAAAGCAGAAAAGACCACTATGGGGTTCCTGTGGTCTTCCTCGACTATTACTTTAAGGCCGTTATCCAGCGTCCTGACTTCTTGGGCTTTTAGCTCAATTGCCAGAAAAGAGCCAAAAATAAAAAAAGCCAAGACATATATAAAGGTAAATTTTATGATCTTGGGCATTTGATTTAATGTTATTTGCCCCGCGCGTTGCAACATATGATAGAATGCGCGGGGTTCTTAATATTTTAAGCTATCTGCTCGGGCTTAATTTAGACCTGAATCTTTTTCTCTTTTTTTCGCTGGGTTTTTCGTAGTGCTTCCTGGCCTTTAACTGCTTTAAGAGGCCTTCGCGCTCTATTTTCTTTTTGAAGCGTCTCAGCGCCTTTTCTAGTGATTCGCCGGGTCCGATTTCTATTCTCGACATCTTGTTATTCACCCCTTCTATATAGTTTTATATTTAATATATAGCGCATTGTATACGAAATACCGTATATTGTCAAGCTAACTTTACATTTCAACAACGTTAAAGTGTAAAGTTAGCAAAGATAGCCCCTCGCGTTTGTTTCACGCGTCAAGGAGCTTTAGTATTTTATCTATATCTACGTATTTTTCCACCAGTTCTTCAGCGGTTTTTGTCTTATCCTTATCCTCAGGCCCTATTTTCACAGCTAGATCGTGTACTTCCGCGGCAGTCGCATATGTGTGTTTCTGGCTCATCATGACAGGTATCTTCGCGTTTTCAATCAGCGTCATTATTTTCTTGTCCGGCACAATGCCGCCGGTCAGGATTATACCTGCCAGTGATATGCTTTTTTTGGGTTTTTTCAAGAGATGGGCGCTTAAGAGGGTCATTAGCAGGTCTTCCCTGTCTCCGGGCGTTATTAAAAGTGAGCCGTTTTCTATGTAATTGAGCGCGTCGTGTGGTTTCATGGCGCCCACCAATATCTTCTGGACCTTGTTACGCATGCCTGTTTTTTTTGATATCAGTTTTATGTCTGTCTCATTCAGTATGTTATGTATAAAGGGCATGGAAAGCGACTGCGTATATGGGATGACCCCCAGGACATCTATGCCCCTTTTTTTGAGACCTATATTGACTATTTCTTTTATTTTGTCATATTTGGACGGGAGTACTTTATTGACTATTACGCCTATGACATCGACGCCTTCTTTTTTAAATAGTGCCATATTCAGCACTATCTCGTCAATAGGCCTGCCTATGCCTCCGGCTGTTACTAATATGACTTTGGTGTTGAGCAGCTTCGCCACTCTGGCATTGGAAAGGTCAAAGACAGACCCGACGCCGGCATGCCCTGTCCCCTCTATTACCACGAGTTCTTTTTGCTTTGACACGCGCTCAAACGAGCTTAGTATGTCCTTGGTTAATTTTTCATTATTCCCCTGCCTTATGTATTGTTCGGTAAAACCCTTTTCGATGGCAATGGGGCTCATGTCTTTTAGCTGAGAGCTAGTGCCGCAGACTTTTTCAATGAGCACAGAGTCTTCGTCGGCCTTATAGCCATTTTCGACGATATATCTTTGGCCGACAGGCTTTATAAAGCCTATGTCTTTAAAATATTTTCTGAAGACGTGTATGAGACCCAGGGATACGGTTGTCTTTCCATCATTTTGCCTAGTGGCAGCTATGAATATTTTGCGGGGTTTTGCGGGGCTCACTTTTTCTCCCATCTCAAAAGTTCTATTACGCTTGCCAGGGTTCGCCCGTCGTCTATTTCCTTTCTTACGCGATTTTCTGTTTCCAATACGCTCATGGCCCTGTTGGCTATCTCTATGGCCTTTTTAGCCGGTATTACCAGCACGCCGTCATCGTCTCCCACTATATAATCTCCGCTAAAAATCCTGGTGCCGCACACATTTATAGGCACATCGATTTCGCCGAATCCTTTTGGTTCGCCGGCGCAGGGAGAGGTCAGCTTGGCAAAGGCCGGAAAATTCAGACGTCTTATTTCCTGCACGTCTCTGATCGCGCCGTCGATCACGACGCCCTGTATTTTCTTTTGTATGGCTCCATGAGTCGCGAGTTCTCCCCATGTAGCGGGACCGACTCCGCCGGCGTCGATTACAATGATCTGCCCGGCTTTGGCGGTATCTATGGCCTCCACTGTCTTTGCCCAATCACCGGGATACGTCCTTACTGTAAGTGCTTTTCCGAATATTTTTATTCCAGGGGTGATGACTTGCAGGCCTTTTAAGTCTCCTGTTCTGTGCATCGCGTCGGATAGATTGGCCGTAGAGACTTTACTCAAAATATTTTCTATATCTTTTTCCGTTACTCTTTTAAAGAGATCGGTTTTTATCTTTTTTAGTTTGGATATAGATTCTTTGATGCGGGATGCGGCTTTTTTAGCGTCTTTGGCTTTATTGATAGCACCGCCCACGATGATTATGCTTGCGCCGGATTTGATAGCATCAGGGGCGGTCTCGGAATTTATGCCTCCCGCGATCGCTATAGGCGTATTTATGGCTTTTGAGATCTTTTTTAATTGGCTAAAAGGGTTTTTTGCCCGCATCTGGTCATCTATCGAACAATGTATGCCAATGTAGTCAGGTCCGAATTTTTCTACTTCTTTTGCTCTTTTTTCCGCGTCTTTTATTGATATCAGGTCTATCTGGATCTTAGCGCCGTAGTTATGAGCAGCTTCCACACATTCTTTTATAGTCGAGTCGCTCGCAGCCCCGAGAACACAGACCACATTGGCTCCTGCCTTTGCGGCGATTTCAACTTCGACGCGGCCCGCGTCCATTATCTTCATATCCGCCACTATTGTTTTGCGCGGAAATCTTTCGCGCAATTTTCTCACAGCAGCCAGTCCCTCGCTTTTTATAAGAGGTGTGCCAGCTTCCAGCCAGTCCGCCCCTCCCTTGACAGCTTCCTCAGCGCATCTCAAAGCGCGGCTAAGATTGACAAAATCCAAAGCAACCTGCAATACCGGTTTCATATTTCTCCCTAACTTTACATTTCAACAACGTTAAAGTGTAAAGTTAGTCCCCTGTTATTTGCACGACTAGTTCTCGCGAGCGTGGCCGATTGTCAAAATCTATGAATATGATCTGCTGCCAGGTGCCGAGCTGCATGCTTTTGCCCACAAAAGGTATTGTCAGGCTTGGCCCAAGAAGAGACGCCCTTACGTGAGCATATCCATTGCCGTCATGCCATCTTAGATTATGCTGGTATTCTCCGTTTTTCGGAGCTATTTTTTCAAAAAAATCCTTTAGATCTTGTACCAGTCCCGGTTCGTATTCTACGGTTGTAACGCTTCCTGTTGAACCGGAAACAAAGACAGTGACAATGCCATTTTTTATATCAGCCTTAGAGACCAGGCTTGATATTTTGTCGGTTATGTCAATTATATCCGTGTCACCCTTTGAGTTGAGTTTTATTTTCTTATTTATTGTGCCCATGCCTCTGATGTCCTCGCTTAAGTATACATTTTAACAATGTTGAAATGTATACTTATTTTTTTCTATAGGCGTCTATATATGAGTCGCAGTAGAGTTGCTTTTCCATGACGAGTTCTGCAGTTATCGCGGCTTCCATCAGGTCCTTGTCTTCAGAGTCCATAATCGCCGCGTCAAGGCCAACGCTTATCGCCATTGATAAAAATGTACGGTTTATAAGCGATTTATACTTTGGCAATGCACCTTGAGATACATTTGATAGCCCTAAAATCGTTTTTGGCGCAGGATCCGCGAGCATCTTCGATTCTCTTATTGTTCTCAGCACCTCTTTTCCGTGGCCTTGCGCTACATTGACAGGCAGGATCACAGAGTCGATATATAGGTCTTGTGTGTTAAAGCCGAATTCCACGCATGAGGCCACGATTTTCATGGCCAATTCCAAGCGGCCGTCAGCGTCCTTTGGTATGCCCGACTTGTCCATGGTCAGGCCTATCATGGAGGCGTTGTATTTTTTTGCAAGAGGAAAAAGTGCTTTTATTTTATCTTCATTCGCGTTTACGGAATTTATTATTGCTTTTGACTTGCATGCAGCTAGACCTGTCTCCATCACGTCCTGCTTGGTCGTGTCTATGGCGAGAGTTATGTCAGTGACTTCAGCGATCGTTTTTACGAGCCATTCCATCGTGGCTTTCGGGTCATCCGAAGCAGGACCCACGTTTACGTCCAGCGCGTTCGCGCCGCACTGGATCTGTTTCTTCGCAAGTCCCTGTATGACAGACTTGTCTTTTTTCTTTATTGCTTCCGCAACGTCTTTAAACATCCCGTTGATGCGCTCACCTATTACGTACATACATTCACCTCACAATGTATTAAGCTTTACAGAGATTTTTTATTATTTTCTTAGTCTCTTCCACTGCTTTTGGATGATTCATTACTAATATGTCAGCGCCCGCGTTCAAATACGCGGCAGCTGTTGCTGTCTCTAACAATGCTCCCCTATCCTTTGCCGGTCCCCATTCTTTGGCAGCCTCATCCCCTGTCTTTGCTTCTTTTGTGCGCCAGACCTCTTGTCCTACAAAATTTATAAGCGGCATCGAAAGCATCTTGTCGCCCGAAAGGCCTGCGAGCCTGGTCCTTTCCATTATAGAGTATGTGTATTCCAGGCCATAACCCAGCGCGCCTGTCGCATGATGTATTACGATTTTATCCTGCGGAAACTGCATGTCGCATATGAGTATATTGAGTTGCTTGGCAATGTTTATGTCTATCGGCGCCTCGGAAATAATACAATGCCCTCCGCTTAGACAGGCGGCTGTCAGTGTCTTGTAGTTTTCCTGAGTCGCTATCCCGAACAGGCAATTTTCGCCTTTCGCAACATTAGTACAGTGCACCATTACTTCGTTGTCTTTTTCAGGAGAAGAGCTTCCCAAAATTATAAGAGGCACCCCAGCTGCCTTAAGTATTTTTTCCACAGTTTTGCCTGCTTCTTCGGGAGAGGCATTTTTGGAGTCAGGGTGAATACTTGCAAGCCTAAGGCAGATCATGTCAGCGGAAAATTTTTCAACGCACATCTTTGCCCATTCAGCAGGTTCTTTTAAGGCATTGCCGAATTCCGCCTTTAGCGTCTCGGGCCATGATTCAGGCTCTATGTCCCAGACTTCCATAGCGACAACAGGTAGATTCGGACACTTGTCCTCGTCTTTTATGAAATAGATACCCGTCTCTCCGCCTATTTTGATTGTGCTGCTTCGCGTGCCGCCTTTATCTTTTGTTGCGCCTATTTCGACCTCGAAAATCTTATCCTGCCATTTTTCGATTACCTTTTCCATTTTTCCTCCACGATAGAGCTTAATTCACATGTCCCTGTTTCCAGCAGCTTATTGCCATCCTCGCTATTTTTTTGTATATCTTCCCTGAAAGGCATATAGCCTAATAAATTTAAACCCGCATCTTTGATTATCTTCAGTTTCTCGCTTTCTAATGCGCCTCTGGATTTGTTGATCAATAAAGTTATGTCTTTTACTTTTAAGCCAGCCTTACCGGCAGTGTTAAACGTATTGATAGCTGACTGGATTCCAACCATTGTAGTGTCGCTGACCAAGAGAAGCGAGTCGATCGCGCCTGCCGTGCGCCTGCTTAAGTGCTCCATGCCCGCTTCATTATCTATCACGACAAACCTGTAATTCTTGCTAAGTTTCAAGAGATATTCTCTTAGGATATTGTTTACCGCGCAGTAGCAGCCAGGTCCCTCGGGTCTACCCATGACCAGAAGATCAACTCCGCTGCCCTCCACTATTATCTCTTCCAATTTAAGATTAAAAAAATCTGTCTTGGAAAGACTTGCCGAAGATAGATTTTTTGCCTTTTCGCGTATGTCAGAAATGGTCTCTTCGTATTCAAAGCCCAGCAGCGTGTTGAGATTTGAGTTTGGATCAGCGTCAATGGCCAAAACCGGCCCGTCTTTTTTCCTGAGGGCCTGGATCAGAAGCGCGCTGATCGTAGATTTTCCAACTCCGCCTTTTCCGGCAACCGCTATTATATGCGCCATCTATCGCTTCGCCTAACTTTACACTTTAACGTTGTTGAAATGTAAAGTTAGAGGAGTTTTTTTACAGACGGGAATGCTTCTATGTCTGTGTGCGGTAAAAACAGGGCCGCACTGTAATTATTCATAAAATGTGGATTTGTGCTCAGATCGAGATATGTCATTTTATCCGCTATGAGGTTTGCCTTTTTCATCGCCTCGCTTGATAAGACACACATCTTTGCTCCTGTCACAGAGGTATTGCCCAAAAATTCGAATTTTTTCTCAGGCAGATCCGGCAGAAGCCCGATATTTATAGCTGACCTGATGTTTAAGGCCGCGCCCAGGCCGCCGGCGATGAATACATGCTTTAAATCCGATTTTTTGAAGCCGGATTCTTTTAACAACACCTCGATGCCGGTATAAATAGCGCCCTTAGAATGGATCACATTTTTAATATCATTCTCATCGATCGTTATATCTTTGCCCGTGGCCGATTTCTTTTTATCTACGAGTACGATCTTTTTTATGCCGTCAGCATCTATTACTTTAAAAATTTTATTTTCTTTTATTTTCCCTGAACGGTCTATGACTTTATTTTCCATAAATACGCTCAACGCGTCTATTATGCCTGAGCCGCATATGCCTTTCGGAGGCTTATTGCCTATAGTCCTTATGGCAAGCTTATTATTTTTTACAGAGACACCTTGTATGGCCCCGGCCATCGCCCTTATACCTGAGCTCAGGCCTCCTCCTTCGAAGCATGGCCCTGCAGAAGTCGAACAGGTGACGTAGTAGTCTTTATTGCCCAAGACCACTTCACCATTTGTCCCCATATCTATGAAGAGAGAGATATCTTTTGAATTATCCATGCCTGAAGCCAGTACTCCTCCGACAATATCGCTTCCGACATAGCTCCCGACGCAAGGGAGGCAGGATAACAGCCCCCTCGGGTTTATTTTTATCCCGGCCTCTGCTGCTCTTATAACCGGCATAAAATTTACAGCAGGGATATAGGGTTCTTTTCTTATGTATCCCGGGTCTATTTTTAGAAGAAGGTGCATCATCGTGGTGTTGCCGGCACACATGACTGCCGTAATATCGTCCAGGGTCAGGTCCTGTTCTTTCGAGAGACTGTATATAAGGACATTTATCGTATCTATGACGACATGATGAAGTTTCTCCAGCCCGCTTTCTTTCTCTGCGTATACGATCCTCGATATGATGTCCTCTCCAAAGTCTACCTGCGGGTTGTAGCTCGCCCTGGCGCCAAGCACTTTTTGTGATTTTAGATTTACAAGATACGCGACAATGGTGGTTGTCCCTATATCCAGCGCTATGCCGAAGTTTTTGGCAGACCTATTGCCCGGCTCTATCAAAACGATTTCCGTTGTATTGTTCCTGCTCCCAAGCGTTGCTGTGATCTGCCAATCGCTTTCTCTTAAAAGGTGGGGTAGTTTTTTTATATTGGCCAATCCCATCTGCATAACAGGGATATCCCCGTTCTTTCTTATCTCTCTGAAGAGCCTTTCCATGTCGCTGCAGTTATCGTCTATCGAAGGCGGCGAGAGATTCAGGAATAATTTTGTAGACAGAGGCCCGTGCTTGAATATCTTTGTTTCTGCCCCCAGGTGCTCTTCTTCTATTTTTTCCGCAGGGGTGTAGAGCCCTGCAAGCCTCTTTGCCTTTGCTTCTTCTGTCAAGACCTCTATGTCTCCCAGTCTGGACTCCTCCGGCACGAGGACAGTCATGTCAGACTCAGGCGTGGTCCTGCAGGCCAAAACATAGCCTTTTTTGCGTTCTTTTTCAGAAATCCTTCCGCTGTGCTCGGTTATGAATTTGCCTTTTTTAATAATAACCTTGCATCTGCCGCAGACCCCTTCTCCCCCACAGCTATTATATATATGTATGCCAGATTTAATAGCAGCGGTCAGGAGGTCTGTGCCTTTATCTACAGAAACAGTCCTCTTTTCAGGCAAAAATGTTACGACAACGTTTTCCATAATAGACTTAATTTTAACATGGCAGGCTATAAGGGTCAAGCCTAACTTTACACACTAATAGTGTCATTCCCGCAAAAGCGGGAATCTATAAAATACTCAATCCATGGATCCCCGTTTTCACGGGGATGACATAGAGAAAAACCCTGTCGAGATGGGTCTCAACAGGGTTTATGGGCGATGGACAAATGCCTTGAAAAACTATTTTTGGATTACCTTAAGCTCAGTGCCGCATGTAGGACAATATTGAACACCAGAACCAAAGCTCTGGCCGCAATCAGGGCAGAATTTTGTCATCATCGCATCTCCTGCTAATGCGCCTCCTGCCGCGCCTACTGCGCCGCCTATAAGCGCGCCTTCAGCAGTGCGTCCTGACTGGTGCCCTATAATAGCGCCTGCGCCTGCCCCGACAAGCGTGCCTATGCCGGCGCCTTTTTGTGTTCCTGTGCAACCAATGACGAATACCATCAACATTATGATGACTAACAAGCTATATTTTTTCATAGTAACACCTCCTAGTTAAATTATAGCATTTTTTGCCTATAAAACAAGGCTATTTGATCAGCCTTACGCGGTTTGGCGGCCAATAAATCAAAAAGGCCTTCCCTATCAAGTATTTTTTTGGCAAGAATCCCCAATATCGACTATCTCGGCTAGAGATGCTGTTGTCTCCTAAAACATAATAGGCATCTTCAGGGACTTCTATTGTTTGATCATCCGCGCCAAAATCCCCTCTGTTGTAATAATAACGCTCTCTTATGACTGAGTCTTTATCGACAGCCTTATCGTTTATTAAGATAGCGCCATTACGGATATTCACCGTGTCTCCCGGCATACCTACCAGCCTTTTGATAAAATCCTTTTTCTCGTCCTCGGGGGACTTGAATACGATTACGTCTCCCTGCCGGGGTTCCTTGAACTTGTAAATAAATTTGCTTACGAGGATCCTGTCTCCCTCAATTAGTGTCGGTCGCATCGAACCAGTCGGTATCTTAAAGGCCTGGACGACAAAGGTCCTTATGATAAGCGCGAGCACGATCGCTACTATTATAGGTTCGACCCATTCTTTCAAAAAGTATCTCAATTTGCTATTCATCATATTTTCTTAACTTTACATTTCAACAACGTTGAAGTGTAAAGTTAGATTTTTAAGGCGGCGAGAAATGCCTCTTGCGGGATCTGGATCTTCCCAAATTGCTTGAGTCGTTTTTTGCCAGCCTTCTGTTTTTCCCAGAGTTTACGTTTTCTAGTAATGTCTCCGCCGTAACATTTACTTGTTACGTTTTTAGATAAAGGCGAGACTCTTGACCTCGCCAGGATCTTTGAGCCGATAGCGGCCTGTATTATTACCTCATAAAGCTGCCTGGGTATTAATTCTTTTAGTTTTTCTGCCAGCGCCCTGCCTTTAAAGTCTGCCTTTTCCCTGTGCACGATAGAAGAAAGCGCTTCGCATGGCTGTCCATTTATCAATATGTCTAATTTTACCAGGTCACCGGGGATGTATTCTGTTATCTCATAGTCAATGGAGCCATAGCCCCTGGTCATTGATTTTATCTTATCATAAAAATCAACTATAATCTCGGATAGTGGCATTTCAAAGATTAGCTTTATTTTATCCTTGGACACGTATTCAGTTGATTTATATTCGCCTCTTTTTGTCTTACAAAAATCTATTGTCGCGCTCAGGCTGTCCTGAGGCACCATTATAAACACTGTAGAGAATGGCTCTGATATCTCGAGTATATTTTGAGGGTCAGGAAGTTTGCTCGGGTTATCGACTTCGATCTCTTTTCCTTTTTTATCTTTTACCTTGTGCACTACGCTTGGCGTTGTAAGGACAAGATCCAGGTCGTATTCTCTTTCGAGCCTTTCCTGTACTATCTCCATATGAAGAAGTCCGAGAAATCCGCATCTGTAACCAAATCCGAGCGACTGTGAAGTTTCGACCTCGAACTCAAAGGATGCATCGCTTAATTTTAATTTCGCGACAGAGCTTTTTAATGCCTCGAAGTCTTTTGCATTCACAGGATATATGCCGCAGAAGACCATGGATTTCATGGGCCTGTAGCCGGGGAGGGCTTTGTCAGCCGGTCTCTTTGTCTCTGTGACAGTGTCTCCGTTAGTCACGTCCTTGGCTTCTTTTATCTGACAGGCTATGTAGCCTACTTCGCCTGCGCAAAGTGATTCTATTTTCTTCATCTTAGGGGTGAAGATGCCGACTTCCTGCACTTCATATTTTTTGCCCGACGACATCATGGTAACATGCACTCCCTTTTTTATCATGCCATTCACGACCCTTATGTAGACGATAACACCCTTGTAAGTATTATATAGAGAATCGAATATAAGGGCCTGTAGAGGTTTTTTGTGATCCCCTTTTGGGCTAGGGACATCAGTTATTATTCTTTCTAGTATACCTTCTGTCCCTGTTCCTTCTTTGGCGCTGGCCATTATAATGCTATTTTTATCTATTTTTAATATATTCTCTATTTCCTCTTTTACTTTTTCAGGGTCAGCGTTCTGTAGATCTATTTTATTTATTACGGGGATTATGGTGAGTTTTTTTTCCAGGGCCTGTTGTAGATTCGCTACTGTCTGTGCCTCTACGCCTTGTGCGGCATCGACCAGGAGAATAGCGCCTTCGCAGGCCGATAGAGATTTTGATACTTCATAGCTGAAATCCACATGACCGGGCGTGTCTATGAGATTTAATTCGTAGATCTGGCCGTTTTTGGCCTTATAAGCCATTCTTACTGCGCTTGCTTTGATAGTGATGCCGCGTTCTCGCTCGAGGTCCATGTCGTCCAGAAGCTGTTCTCTGAACTGCCGCTTGTCGACCGTGTGGGTAAACTGTAGCAATCTGTCGGCTAGCGTAGATTTTCCGTGATCGATGTGAGCGATGATACAAAAATTTCTTGTCTTCGATATGTCCATATTCCGCGCTAACTTTACATTTTAACGTTGTTGAAATGTAAAGTTAGATGTTTTGGGCGATTTTCTTTCCGAAGTCGAGATAGTCTTTGGCTAGTTTATCGCTAGATGCCTCTGCGTAAATTCTTAATATCGGTTCTGTGCCCGAAAGCCTCAAGATAAGCCAGCTGTCGTCCTCTAAAATAAACTTATACCCATCATACGACTTTAATTCTTTTATAGGTTTTTCAAGGATCTTTTTCGGAGCGTTGTTTTTCAGAAATTCCATGAGTTTTTTCTTTTTGGCGTCGGGATACTCCATGTCTATTCTCGCGTAACAGAATCTGCCGTATTCTTTTTCAATATCTTTTAGTATATCCAAAATGCCTTTTTTTCTATGGGCCATCATCTCGATAAGGAGTATTCCCAGGAGCATGCCGTCTCTCTCAGGCATATAGTTTTTTACGCCTATGCCGCCTGATTCCTCGCCGCCTATAAGCACGTCCTCGTCCAGCATGAGCCTGCATATGTATTTAAAGCCCACGGGCGTCTCGTGCAGCTTGAGCTTGTATTTTTTGACAATTCTTTCTATAAGCGTTGTATTCGATACAGTCTTGACTACGGAACCCGTCCATTTCTTGTCTTCAATAAAATGGAGCAGGAGCAAAGACATTACTTGTCCGGCGCCCAGGAATTTTCCCCCTGGCACGACTGCCCCGATCCTGTCCGCGTCCCCGTCATTTACTATCGCGATGTCAAATTTTTCGTTTTTCATCCTCTCGAACACTGCTTCGAGGTTTTTAGGTATAGGTTCCGGGTTTATCCCCCCGAAGAGAGGGTCTCGGCCTGCCCTCATCTGCGCAATCTGGATCTTAGTGTCCTTTAGTATTTCTTTTATGTATCCGTCGCCTACGCCATACATGCAGTCTACGAGGACATTTAGCTTCGCGTTTTTCAGAAGATCCATGTCTATGTATGACGTTATGAATTTCATATAGCTTGATTTGAAATCTGTCATCTTGACGGCACCTGAAGAAACAGCTGCAGCTATAGGGAGACTTTTTATCTGATTCTTGCCAAGTAACGACTCGACTGATTTTGTGATCCCTTTATCAGCAGATCCTGCGTAAGAAGCCTTTATTTTAATACCATTATATGAGGGAGGGTTATGGCTGGCAGTTATCATTATCCCGCCCTGTAGCTTTTTGTTCTTTATCTCTAAGCTTACAAGGGGCGTTGGCACTGCTTTATCCGAAAGCAATACCTTTATGCTGTTTGCCGCCAGGACCTCGGCGACTATCTCAGCGTATTTCTCGGATAAAAACCTCCAATCATAACCAATGGCAAGCGTGGATCCCTTCTTCTCTTTATTAAAATGGTCCGCGATCGCCTGCGAAACCATGCGCACGTTTTCAAATGTAAAATCATCTGATATTATCGCCCTCCAACCGTCGGTGCCAAACTTTATGCTCATTTCTCTATCGCCCTTTCTTCTTAAGTTTACATTTCAACAACGTTAAAGTGTAAACTTAACGGAGTTTTTTTACAGCGTCTTTTGGGTCACTTGCTCCAAAAAAGTAAGAACCTGCTACGATTATGTTCGCGCCTGCATCTATGACTGTTTTTACGTTTTTATCGTTTATTCCGCCGTCTATTTCGATATCGCCTGAATAAACTTTTCTAGCTTCTTTTATTTTTGGCACAACGCTTTCAATAAACTTCTGGCCGCCAAATCCCGGGTGAACCGACATAATCAGTATCATGCTGACTTCATTCAGTATATTTTTTATGCAAAACGGCGAATCAGGGTTCAGTGATATTCCTGCCTTCTTTCCCAGGGTCTTTATTTGCTCAAGGACTTTCTTTATTTTGCTCTCATCGACTTCTTTTACTGTTCTTGAGGCGCCTTTTTTCGTATCTAGTCCGTATGCTTCGGCGTGTATGGTTATGATATCGCTTCCAGCGTCGGAAAACTCTTTTACGAATTTATGTGGCTCCTCGATCATCAAGTGTACATCCAGCGGAAGCCGGGTGACCTTTCGTACGGCAGCAACTACAACAGGGCCTATAGTGATGTTTGGGACGAAATGGCCATCCATTACGTCGACATGCACCATGTCTGCTCCGGCGTCTTCTATCTTTTTGACTTCTTCTCCGAGTCTCGAGAAATCAGCCGAAAGTATGCTAGGGGCTACAAGTATATCTTTTTTCATTGAGCTCTCCTATGGATTCCCGCGTTCGCGGGAATGACATCAAATTAGAATCAGTTCTTTCTGGATCTCTTTTGTTTCTTCTTCTTTTAAAGGCCCGATAAACGCAAGGTTAAGATTTTTATTGGTAAATATATCGCCTGCAACGCGTTGCAAATCATCGCTGGATACAGAGCTTATTTTTTTAATAATCTCATCTTTATCCGGCAGTTTGCCTTCCAGGACCGTGCGTTCGCCTAACCACGCCATGTAATTCGAAGTATCCTCCAAAGAAAGCAAAAACTGGACGTTAAAAAATTCCTTCGCCCTTTTTAATTCTTTTGCAGGCACCAGTTCTCTTCTTATTTTTTCAAATTCTTTGAGGATCAGCCTGATCGTCTCCTTAGCTTTTTTATGCTCGGTTCCGACGTTTACTATGAATGCGCCCGTGTCTTTGTATCTTTTTATCTCTGTCCCGATCTCGTAGGCCAGCCCTCTTTTTTCCCGTATGTTTTCAAATAATCTCGAAGACATGTTTGCGCCTAAAATAATATGAAGGAGGCTTAATATGTATCTGTCCTTATGCGTTCTCTCAAAAGCGCGAAGCCCCATGCACATCCGTGTCTGCTTGGTATCTCTGTATAAAGGTTTTATCTGCGGTTTGTCCTGAATATTTTCGGCTTTTACAAAAGACATGTTTTTATTTTCTGGAGCATATTTGAAAATATTTTTTATTTTTTTGCCTATGTCCTCATGTCCAAGGTTCCCGCATAGGACCACTGTCATATTTTTTTGAACATAATTTGTTTTTTTATGGCTTACGATGTCTTGCTTGGACATAGAGCTTATGGACTTAATGTCTCCCGCGATAGGATATCCCAGAGGTTGATCCGGCCACATTAATTCATTTATTAAATCGTGTACATAGTGATTCGGAAGGTCATGATACATCTTTATTTCTTCTATTATAACAGTGCGTTCTGTCTCTACGTCTTTCTGGGCTAGTGTGGCGTGCAGGACCATATCGCATAGAACGTCTATGGCTACCCCTATGTGCTTTCCGCTTACCTTAGACAGATAACAGGTGACTTCTTCAGAGGTAAAGCCATTCAGAGAGCCACCCCGGCCTTCTATCTCCTCTTTTATTTTGCGGGTATTCCTGGCAGGGGTTCCCTTGAAAATCAAGTGCTCTAAAAAATGGGATATGCCGGATACGCGTTTCGCCTCATTTCTAGAGCCAGTATCTATCCAGACGCCTACCGTAGCAGATTCCATGTGGGGCATGTGATTTAGAATTATGCGAAGTCCGTTATTGAGATTTATGATCTTATGCATGCGAGTCCATATACGTTTGTAAGATTAATTGAGCCGCGATCTTATCGATCGATTTCTTGCGTTTTTTCCTCGAGAGGTCAGCTTCCAGGAGCACGCGTTCCCCTTGCCGAGACGTAAGTCTTTCGTCCACGGTCACCACTTCAATTGCCGCTTTTTTTCTTAACAGCGCGGCGAATTCTTCAGCTGATTTCGCAGCAGGGCCTTTGGTCCCATTTATATTATAAGGCATCCCGATAATAATTTTTACAACGTCATATTGTTCTGTCAAAGATTTTATTTTGCCTAAAACGGATTCGGTGCTCTTTTTTTCTATTGTTTCAAGGCCTTGAGCAGTTATATTCAATGGGTCGCTGATCGCAACGCCAATACGCTTTTCTCCTATATCAAAAGCGAGTATTCTCGGCATATCAGAAGCGCTTAACAAGCCTTTTTACTTCCTGGGCTTTATTTTTATTACAGACGAGCGTGCCGGATTTAGTCTGCACTATTATTAAATCCTTTGCGCCTATCACGCCTATCTTATGATCGCGCTCCCCTATTACAGTGCAATTTTTGACATCTATAAATGCGCTATTGGAAAGAATGATATTTCCGTCCTTGTCCTTGTCGTATATCTCTTCAACGCTTGACCATGAGCCTATGTCCACCCAGTCGAAGTTTCCTCTTACGCAGAATATCTTTTGTGATCTATGCTTGGTTATTGGCTCCATTACGCCGTAATCTATAGACATGGGCTTGATCCTGGAATATTCGTGCGCCAGCTTTATAGCGTAACCTTTTTTTCTTTCGAGCTTGACCACGTCTTTCAGGCCATAATATAAGCTCGGCATATGTCGCTTTAGCGCCGCCAAGACAGAATCTGTTTTCCAGACAAATATACCGCTATTCCAGAGATAATTTTTATGCTTGTAAAATCTTTCCGCCTTTTCTTTATTCGGTTTTTCAATAAACCTTTTCACCGCATAGTGCCCCATGACCTTCCGCCCTATTCTGATATAGCCGTATCCTATAGAGGAATATTTCGGTTTTATCCCTATTGTCACAAGGCTGTGATTTACATTGGCTACTTTTTCAGCGGACACAAGGTCATGGTAAAAGAGCCTCGAGTCTTTGATTATGTGGTCCGCTGGCAGTATTGCCATCGTAGTCTCGCCGAGTCTTTTTTCTAAAGTCAGCGCTGCAAGACATATCGCCGCCGCAGTGTCTTTTCCCTCGGGCTCCAGGATGATATTCTTCTTGTCCAGGGTGGCTACATACGGTTTTAAAGTCGGGTATTGATTTTTAGTAGTCACTAAAAGTATATTTTCTGTGGGAAGATATTGTTTCAACCTTTTTATGGTCTCCTGGATCATTGCATTTCTTGTGCCAAATGAAAGCGTATGCTTTGCCCTGCCTCTCGTGCTTTTGGGCCATAGCCTTTCGCCTTTTCCACCAGCCATTATTACCGCATGTATCATTTATTCCTCCGCCTAACTTTACACTTTAACGTTGTTGAAATGTAAAGTTAGCTTTTTAATGATCTTACAAATCTGCCGACTTTTTTAACTAAATCTCCCTTGCCGATGTTCTTTTCGACGATTTTTATAATAGCGCTCCCGACGATAACGCCGTCAGCCAATCTTGATATTGACTTTACCTGTTCAGGCTTGGAAATACCAAAGCCTACGCATAAAGGCCTCTTTGTCATCTTTTTTATTTTTTTCAGGCTGTTCGTGATCTCCTTGGGCAATTCTTTCCTGGCTCCGGTGGTGCCGGTCAGCGAGACATAATAAATAAATCCTGTGCTGGCTTTAGATATCATCTTTATTCTTTCTTTGGAACTAGTAGGGGCCAGAAGGTGTATTATTGAAAAGTCATTCTTCTTTCCCGCGCGGCGTAGTTCTCCTGATTCTTCGGGAGGAAGGTCAGGGATGACGATGCCATCTACGCCAGAAGACTTTGCTTTCTTAACGAATTTCTCTAATCCGCGATGATATACAAGATTATAATACGTCAAGAAAACTATGGGGATGGGGGTTTTTGTTCTGATGCTTTTTACAAGATCGCATACTAGATCCATGTTTATTTTATTCTTTAGCGCGCGTTCCGATGAGCGTTGTATAGTCGGTCCGTCTGCGAGAGGGTCTGAAAACGGCACGCCTAACTCGATGATGTCAGCGCCCTGCTTTTCTAATTCGAATATAAGTTTTCTTGTAACAGAAAGATTCGGATCCCCTGCCATTATAAAAGCGACAAACGCCTTCTTGCGTTTTTTCTTCAGTTCTTTAAATTTTTTATCTATACGGTTCATAAATCACTGTCCTAACTTTACATTTCAACAACGTTAAAGTGTAAAGTTAGGCGTACACGTCTTTTATTATATCTATGTCTTTATCGCCCCTGCCGGAAAGACATACGACAATAATCTTATTTTTGGTTAGTTTCGGCGCGAGTCTCTTTACCGCGTAGTAAATCGCGTGACTCGGTTCCAGCGCCGGTATAATCCCCTCTGCTTCGCATAAGATCTTAAATCCCTCGAGTGCTTCTTTGTCTGTCACGGATACATATTTTGCCCTGCCGGTTTCTTTGTAATAAGAGTGTTCAGGGCCTACGCCTGGATAATCTAATCCGGCAGAGATCGAATGAGCAACTGTTATTTGACCATCTTTACTTTGCAATAGATAGCTTTTGCTCCCATGTAATACGCCTGGCTTTCCTTTGCAGAGAGCTGCGCCATGTTTTCCGCTGTCCAGGCCTAGCCCGCCCGCCTCCACGCCTATAAATTTAACCTTTGTATTGAAAAATGAATGAAATATCCCTATTGAGTTGCTTCCTCCTCCGACGCACGCAACCAAATAATCCGGAAGTTTCTTTTCATATTTTAAAATTTGCCTCTTTGACTCTTTGCCTATTATAGCTTGAAAATCCCTGACCATTGCAGGATATGGGTGCGGACCTACGACAGATCCGATTATGTAATGAGTTGTCCTTACGTTTGTGACCCAGTCTCTTATTGCTTCATTGGTAGCGTCTTTTAAAGTCTTGCTGCCAGAGTGCACAGGGATAACTCTTGCACCCAGGAGTTTCATTTTAAATACATTGAGCTTTTGCCGCTCTATATCCTCTACGCCCATATAAACGTCGCATGGAAGACCGAATACAGCTGCAGCGGTAGCGGTTGCGACTCCGTGCTGGCCTGCCCCTGTCTCTGCTATTATGCGTGACTTGCCCATCTTTACAGCGAGGAGCGCCTGGCCGAGCGTATTGTTTATTTTGTGCGCGCCTGTGTGGAGCAGGTCCTCTCTCTTTAGATATATCCTTGCACCATATTTCTTAGAGAGATTTTTGGCAAAGTAGAGCGTTGTTGGTCTGCCTGCGTAAACGCTCAGCAAGCTATTCAGCTCTCGTTTGAATTTAGTATCCCGGAGAGCTTTTTTATATTCTTTCTCGAGCTCTTGAAGCGCTACCATAAGCGTTTCAGGCACAAACTTTCCACCAAAACCCTGAAATTTACCCCTTTTATCAGGCAGCATATATTTCCCCCATATATAGCTTATAAATTATATAGTAAAAAAGGCAGGGTGTCAATAGTAAGGCTGAAATAAGTATACATTTCAACATTGTTGAAATGTATACTTAAGGTTCGATTATTGTCTCGCACTTTGGGATTGAGTTTAGGAATTGGCGGCCGTAAGATTTATTTATAATGCGGCTGTCCAGAATAGCTATTATACCTGTGTCGCTCTTGCTTCTAATGAGCCTGCCGAAGCCCTGCTTGAATCTTAGTACTGCTTCTGGCAGGCTGTATTCCAGAAAAGCGTCGCCGCCTCTTTTTTGGATCTCCTCTATCCGCGCTTCTATTACAGGTGAATCCGGAACAGCAAACGGGAGTTTAGTAATGATTACGTTCGAAAGCGCGTTGCCCTGAACATCTATGCCTTGCCAGAAGCTATCTACGCCAAAGAGAATCGAACCCAGATTGTTTTTGAATTTAGCCAGCATCTTGCTTCTGCCCAGGCCAGCACCTTGCTTAAGCAGGCTAAAGCCTTTATCAGAGAGATAGCCTTCCAGTTCTTCGTAAACAATATTCATTAGGCCATAACTTGTAAATAAAACAAATGCGTTGCCGTTTGTAAATTCAATATATCTTTTTATCCTTTCTGAGACCGCAGAGGCATAGCTGGTAATACTGTCAGGCCTGGGCATATTTTTAGCTATATACATTCTGACCTGATTTTTATAATCAAAAGGCGAGCCGAGCTTTAATTCTTGAGAGTCTTTTGCCCCCACCCTCTCTTTAAAGTATTCAAATGAACTGCTGTCGACAGAGAGAGTCGCGCTTGTAAGTATTGTTGGTTTGCGTGATGAAAAAACAAGATTTTTTAAAATATTGCCTATGTTTATAGGGGCCGCGTTTATAGAGACTTTGTTCGTCCGCCTGTTCCTGGAGGACTCTATCCAGTATACGTAATTATCAAAAGTCTGGTTGAGTATAACGTCTAAAGAAGCGCTCAGGGCGTTGATTTTTCTTATATATGTGGCGGTTTCAATCTCGTCTTCCTTGTTTCTGGCATTCTTCCTGGCTTTTGCCAGTGATTCGCCAAGTTTTTGGAGAGGCGTCAGTAGAGAGTTGTCTATAAAATTCGGGTGCCTTATTCGTAGCGATTCTGATGTCCCATTAAGTTTTTTGCCTTCAAGATATTCTTTCGCGCCTTTAAAAAAAGAGTCTGATCTTTTGCGCACTACCTCTACCCATTCCATGCTTTCCTGGTCACCCGTAGTCAGTAAGAAACCTTTTTGCTTTTTTATATTAAACAAGAGATCCATGAGATATTTTACGCTGATGTTGCTGGCGCTTGCCCCAAGGTGTTCTGTAGCAACGTTCTCTATGCTATGCGCTTCGTCAAACACCAGTATGTCATATTCGGGGAGTATGCCTTTCTGGTCTTCCTGCATTGCCAGGTTGGAAAAGAATAAGTGATGATTTACGATCAATAGCCGCGCGTCCTGCATCTTTTCTCTCGCTTTTTGGAAAAAGCATTGTTTTTTATACGGGCAGGCCTTTCCCATGCACGATTCGGTATTCGCTGAGACCATGTCCCAGACCTTTGGATCCGGTTCTTCGTCCAGATCGTAGAGTGAGCCATCCTCTGTCCTGTACGACCACGCCACTATCTTTGCGAACTGCTGCATTTCGTATTCGTCCGCGAACAGGTCTTGCTGTTTAAAGTTAGACCTGCGCAGCCTTCTCAGGCATAGATAATTGCGCCGGCCTTTTACAAGGACAGCCTTGAAATCTTTTTCCAGGACCTTTTCTAAAAAAGGTATGTCTTTTTGGATGATCTGTTCTTGGAGATTTATGGTGTTCGTGGATATTAGAGCGACTGAGTTGTTTTCGAGGGCGTATCGGGCGACTGGCACCAGGTAAGAAAAACTTTTGCCAACCCCCGTCCCTGCCTCAACCGCAAGTGTATGCGAATTTAATATAGCCTTCTGAACGGCCTTCGCCATTTTTACCTGCTCTTCGCGAGCTTCGTAATTAGGCATTTTTTTGGCGATAGGACCGGATTGGCCAAATACAGTATCTATGTAGTTATTCATTTTTTAAAAAGACTTATTTTTTTCTCTTCACCCTTTCGCAATCGCTTTAAGTTAGACTTATGTTTGTATACGATAATAACGCACAGGATGCTCATGAATACGATTATTTCCGTTGGTTCGCCGAATATTAACGTGAATATCGGGATTGCAACAGAGGCTAAAATCGAGGCGACCGACACATACCCTGTCAGGAAGAACGCTATTGCCCATGCCAGGAAACCGAGCCAGAATATCTTAGGTATGAGCCCTATGACGACGCCTGCGCTTGTAGCGACACCTTTACCGCCTTTAAATTTCAGAAATACCGGCCAGTTATGACCGGTTATCGCGGCCATGCCGCACAGGACCTGATATAATTCAGGCCTCGTTACCGGCGTTATATACAGGAATGAATTTGCGATTAAAGTCGTTGCCATATATCCTTTGAATATATCTATGGCCAGTACGATGATCGCCGGCACCCTGCCTATTACCCTGGAAGCATTTGTAGCACCTACGTTCCCGCTTCCATATTGTCGTATATCGACGCCCTTAAGTAATCGCGCGAATATGTAGGCCGTGGGCACTGATCCAATTAAATAAGCAACTATTACTCCTAAAAATAATACCATGAGTTCCTTTTGGATTCTCGCTTTCGCGGGGATGACAGCGCCTTAAGTATACATTTTAACATTGTTGAAATGTATACTTAAGAAAAGTGATTTAAGATTTTTGGAGTTCACTTAGCTGTTTCGAGCCGCGCCATATATAGTCTATGCCGGAAAGCGCAGTAAAAAATACAGCCGGATAAATAAGGAATTTATTGTATTTAAAAATTGCAAGAATTGCCAATATGGATATCATCTGGAAAAAAGTAGTTATTTTTCCGAGAAAGCTCGGTTTTATAGCTATATTTCCTTTTAAAAAATAGATCACCAAAGAACCGAGTACGATTATAATATCTCTGGTTATGACTGTAAGGACTGCCCACGCAGGAATGCGGATATCAGCGGGTATATTGCCAATAACCGAAAGAGTAATGAATGCACTCGATATCAGAAGCTTGTCGGCAATTGGGTCCAAGATGATACCTAATTCAGTCACTTCTCCGCGACTTCGAGCAATGCCTCCGTCGATAGCATCTGCGAATGCGGCTATTGCAAAAAGAGCCAAGGCTGCGAACCTCAGAAAGGTCCGTCCCTCGCCATAATACAAAAGACTGGCTATAAAAAATGGTATTAAAAGTATGCGAAAGATTGTAATTTTATTAGCTAGATTCATAGCATTCTCTAACTTTACACTTTAACATTGTTGAAATGTAAAGTTAGGATGGGCTCCAGGCCTCTTTTAGGTATTTTGGTATTGCGGATGCCTCTTTTGGTCCCACTAGCACTTTCCAGCCAGAGGCGTCTTCGAGTTTTCCGCTTAAAACTGACACGTAACCAGGTATTATGATCTTTTTGTGTGAGACGGCTTTTTCAGCTTCAAACTTTTTCATGGAATCTGAAATAGATTCCGGAGTAAATTTTTCAGCTGCCCATGCTGTCAGGACGCTCATGCCTTCAGAGTCAGCGACAAGCAGGTGCACTCCCATTTTGCTCGCTTCTATCTCCGGCGTCACGGTATAGAATGTCAGAGAAAAGTTCGTGGTTACCATGAGCGGAGAATTTTCATTGACCGCGCCGATGGCGTAAAGTTTCGGCTCGACCGTAACCGGTTTCTGCGGATCAGTGTAAATATTTTGTCGCAGCGTCACGATAGGGAGTAAAACTTCTTTATCCAGGGAGTCGATTACTATTATGCTCGCGTATTTGGCAATATATGTGCATGCTTCCTGTACCATGTTGTATTTTTCTTTGCTTTTCACAAACGCTATTATCGGATAACCGAGCGACCTCTGATTTTTCTTTAAAGCTAGCCTTCTGGCCTGAGTAAAGTCATTTAGCGCTTGATGGAGCTCGCCAGGACCGGGATCCAAAACTATCGCCTCTATTCCCTGTGAACTAGCTTCTTTAGATAGCTTATCTAATTCGTCTAGATTTTCAGCCTTTAGCGCCAATGGGACTTTGTAGGTTTTGGCAATTCCGCACATTTCTTTTATGTTAGCGCTGTTCGCGGCATATATAAGAGGTTTTTTATCAGCGCACTTTTTCACAGCCGATTCCATCGCCTTGGTGTCATCGCTGATGAGTATCAAGGCCTTTTTTGTAAGCGAAGAGGCCTTGTCCGCGGCGCTTTCAAATTTTTCAGCAGACCCACTCTTGTTTATAATCGCAACCATATCGATCGTTATATGCTGGCCGACTCTCTCAAAACCGGTTTCTTCTATAGATTTTATTTTCGCGGTCAATTCAGCATCAGATAGCGTGTCTTCCGTGCTTATTGCTATAGCAGTCTGGTGATAGAAGGTTTTTTCATGCCTGAACAGGACCGTTTCCCCGCCCGCTTCTACTTTGCTGTCTCCGGAGCCGAACGCCACTGTCGCTATTGGCGGCCGCGATGCCTGATCCAGGGCCTTTTTCGCGTCTTCTGTTATATCAGGGCACTGGTCCAGTGAGGCCTTTTTCATGGCGAGCTTCATAGCGAACGCAAGACATGTGGGCGAGCCGCATTTTTTGCAATTTGTCTTAGGTAAGAGTTTGTAGATATCAAGGCCTGATAGTGCCATTATAGTCTCCTATCTTGTTAAATAACCGCTTCCATTTTCAGGGCTGGGTGGCCGACTTTTTCCAGATAAGGCAGCAGCTCTTCTGTAGTCGTGGCAATGGTTTCGTCCGCGATTTTATTTACAAAATCCGGATCGCCCAGCTCTTTGCATCTCTCTTTTAATTTGTCACCAAGAGATTCTTTTAATTCTTTTGTCATCCAGACAACTCTTTTTAGTCCGCCTTCGGCAGATATGAATTTTTTACTCGTCAAATAAAGCCTACCCACTCCCATGAAACCGGGTGTCTGCATGCCTCCGCCGATCGTGCCTGCCAGAGTTGAAAAGCCCATGCCAGCTGGCGTAGGGCCGGCGTACTCGCGGTTTACGACCATAAATCCATTGGCTTCAGGCAGTATTGCGATAATGCATTCAAAGCATCCGCAGCTTGTCTCGGGCGCGTCCATTATAGAATAACCGCAAAATCTTTCTAATGTGCGGTTTGATTTTTGGTTTATTGCTTCGTTTACGCCTGTCCATTCTCCTTTTACAGGATCGAGGCATTGCCCTTTCTTCACAGGTTGATTTGGACCTGTTGGGTTTAGCTCATTTGACGCCTTTGCGTCCAGCCAGTTATACGCGCCGCACAAGCCTATCCTCTCGGGTTTGATTATACATACGTGATTTGGCGCAAAACTCTGACAGAGCGTGCATGTCCAGAATACATCCACGCTATCATCTGTCATGCCTGCTACGCGTGCGTCTCTTTCTTCGTATGATTTCCGAGCTTCTTTTATTAATTTTTTTACGTCCTCTTCTTTTGTATAAATCGTGATCTGCACTTTATCAGCTATGGCGCTGAATACATCATGAAAACGTGCGTGCAATATCACGCCAAAGTGTTTTAGTTTAAGACCTTTGTTTTTTGCATCTTTTGAAATCCTGACCCAGCACATATCTCTTTGTCCCATGTGAAATATGCCCATAGCTTCGTTCAGAAAACTATGTATCTGTCTTTCCAGGATAGGCTCGAAGTCCTTCTGCATCTTTCTCCCGGCAACCTCGACAACAACTCCTAGAGGCGCTGCATCGCCCTCTTTCATATCATCTACCCCTGGTCCTACGACTCCGATCTTTCCATCTTCTATCTTTCCCCCGTCTACCATTTTTACAAATTCGAAGGCATCTGAATATTTTCCACCAAACTGTGCAAACATTTGTTCGCGCCTTACGCGTTCGCCTTCAAACGCAGGAGAATATGAAACTGGTATCGGTATTTCTGAGATCTTTAGTTTTATACCTCTTAATTCTATTGCTGCAGGCACTATTTTCTTATGGTTCAGTTCTTTTATGACATGTTCGTATGTACAGATGCCGGTTGGTCGTATTTCAGGAATATCGGTATCTGCGATTACAGGAAAGCCCATGTTTATCGCGCCTGCACCTGTAGCATATTTTATATCATCTAGCTCTCCTAAGACCATGCCAAACGCAAATACGCGATCTTTGCAATATTTTAAACATTTAAGCGCTTCGCCTTTTTTGTGTCCACCAAAAGTAAGCGCGCCTCGAATAGCCCAGTTTAAAGGATATATGGCGCTAAGGGTGTCCCTGCCGTAAGGCACTATATAGGTATCCCAACCCATCTCTACTTTTTCCTCTAAGAGCTGATCTATTATACTGTGACCTCCTGCATTGCTTCCGACAAATGTCATGATGCTACGCTTCTGAAGTTCGCGCACTATATACACTGCAGTTTTGTTATCTGGTGCTGCACCGAGAATGGCCGCGAATCCAGGCATTCTTCCATCAACAAGCTGTATGCCTAGGGTGCGCAATATAGTATCCGAGAAAAAACCATTACAGTCTTTTTGCGGCTCTTGATTATAGAGGTAACGCAAGCCCATTATTATCTCTTCACACAATAGAGTAGCCACTCCCGAATCTAGAGTGTCTCCTAAATAAGGCAACCAGATTTTTTCACTTGGATCGTCGTGCAATAGTGTCTTTGAGAAATCCAGAACCTTTTTTGCCTCTTTTAGGTTTTTTACTTCTTCGCCTAGCAATGCATAGGCCATAGGGAAATAAAAGGCTGTCTCTGGAAACTTGACCTCGCAGCTCTCGTTTTTTTCTTTAATAGCTTTATTTAAAAATTCTTCAGCCTCTTTATATATTGCCTTTGCGCCCCTTATGGCAGCTGATGCAATTATTTTTGACATACATCTTCCTCCTCGTAAGCAGCTAATATTATTTTTGTTTTTTTTGTCTTTGGCGTATCAACTTGTCGATTTTGTCTTCTTTAAAATTTACCAGATATTCTTTTTTCTTTTTTTTGTTTAGTTCTTTTATAGTTTTAAACTGCAATGCCTTGCTCGGGCAGGACACTACGCAAGCAGGAAATTGGCCTTTCTCGAGCCTTTCGAAGCAAAGGTCACATTTGGTTACAATTGTGTTTCTCTTGCTTGCAGCTGTGCTTTTTCGCCTTATTCGGATTGCTCCAAAAGGACAGGCTGGTATGCAGCGCTTGCACCCAACGCACAAATCATCTTTTATCAAAACAGGTCCTTCTTTGTCTGATTTTATTATGGCCTTGGTCGGACAGATTTTAACGCATGGTGTGTCGTCGCAATGTCTGCACTGCAGAGGCACTGCGAGATCGCCTATTCTTTCTACTTTGACTCTTGTCTGTGGCAAAGGTTTTTCATCAACAGCCTTTGCCAACTCTTTTGATTTTGAATGCACTATCGCACACTGGAGCTCGCAAGTCCTGCAGGCCAGGCATTTTTTCGGATCAATTATAATAATACCCTTCATATTTCCTCTAACATCTCGTAACTTTACACTTTAACATTGTTGAAATGTAAAGTTAGGCTTTAAGCTTAAGTGCTTCGCGTTTTTTGTTTATGTGCTCTATCATCAGCTCGGCACCTTTGATGGGATTTTTTTCAAATGCCCATTTGCCGCCGAACATTGGTTCTATTTCATTGCACATATAATTTTTAAGGTTTTTAGCGCCAAGGACTCGCAATGGCGAGCCAATGACTACAAAGATCCCTGATGTAATAAAATACCAGCCTATGGCAATTGCTTTTTCAGACATCCATTCCGGCGCTGCGCCTGCAACAGGAAGCTCGTCGATGCTGTTTCCGATGCCACCTTCTTTCACCATCTCGCAGCATGCTGTGAGAATTCTAGTATTGTCAACGCATGATCCTGTGTGCAGGACCGGCGGAATACCTACTGCTTCGCAAACTTCTTTAAGGCCGTCGCCCGCGTATCTGAATGCTGCCTCAGGCGTTAAGAGTCCTGCCTTTCCGCATGCACCGGCAGAGCAACCTGTTTGCACTACTAGCACGTCATTCTTTATAAGGTGTTTTACCATGTCGGCATGACACATGCTCGACTCGTTCTTAGGATTGTCACAACCTACCACGCCTGCTACTCCTCGTATCCTGCCGCTCATTATTGCGTCGTTCAGCGGCCTGTATGTCCCCCTGAACTTGCCGCCGAGATTGTAAAAGACATTCTCCATGGTGAAACCGGCGACTATCGTCATTTTTTCTTTTGGTATGTTGACCTTGGATTTGTCCCTATTTTTATAATTTTCTATCGCCTGCGTCAGGATATTCTTTGCTATCTTAAGTGCGTCTTTTTCGTGAAATTCAATATGATCTATTCCTTTAAACCTTGCCTTTGGTGAAGTCGATATAAGCTTTGTGTGATAGTTTTTAGCGACATCCGGGAGTGAAGGCATTATGCATTGCACATCCACGATCATTGCCTCTACGGCGCCTGTGACTATTGCGAGCTCCTGCTGCAGGAAATTTCCTGCCATAGGCATGCCGTGTCTCATCAAGATCTCGGCAGCAGTGCAGCATATACCTGCAAGATTAATGCCTTTTGCCCCACTTTTCTTTATTAAATCGAGTATTTCTTTGTCTTGACTTGCTGTGACGATCATGTCTGACAGGGTCGGCTCGTGGCCGTGCACCAGGACATTGACCTCGTTATCTTTTAAGACGCCCAGGTTTACTTCTGCGCGTATAGGTTGCGGAGAACCGAATAGTATATCACTGAGGTCTGTCGCTATCATGGATCCGCCCCAGCCGTCCACGAGCGATGCCCTGATAGCCTGCTCAATGACATGCTTGTATTCGTTGTCGCAACCCATGTGCGTGCGCGAAAAAGCCTGCACTACCTCTATATCAATGCCTACGGGAGTTACGTTAAATTTCTTCCAGTTCTCGCGTTGTTTTTTCGGAGCCCTCTTGAGAAGCGTCAATTCACCTTCTTGCTGACCAAATTCTTTCAAAATCCTTTCACCTAACTCTTCAGCTATTTTAAGATCATTCTTGCCTTCTACTTTTAATCCAAATTCCTGGGCTATGGCCCTTAATTTTTTAGGATCCTTTATCTGGTAATCCTTTGCCTGACCCCTGCCCAGTTCCAATAATGTCTTTGCGAGGTCGCGGCCGTGGTCAGAGTGGCACGCAGCGCCTGCTGCGGTATTGCGCGCAAGATTTCTCGCGGCTATGGTGTCTGCGTCTGCTCCACACGTGCCTACCTTTGCGCCTTCGCCAAAAGGGTCTATGCGGCACGGACCCAGGTTGCACAGCTTGCAGCATACTCCGAGCGTTCCGAATCCGCAGTGCGGCTCTTGGATTGCGAAGCGGTCCCACACCGTATCGATATTGCTCTTTTTAGCGAGATCGATCAATTTATCATTTACAGGATTACCCGTTGGTTTTGACATCTAAAGCCCCCTCCAGATCTTTTATGAATTGAGAATTTTTTGGCAACTTCCCTCTTGAATCTATAAGAGACTCATCAACTCTTATAAAACCCTCTATATTTGACCCTTTTAAATTCTTTCGTATAAAATCCCTGTCCTTATCCGACCTGACCCTGTTTCCGATAACGGAGATTTCTTTAACCTTTAGATTCTCAGCCAGCTCTTTTATTCTACCCGCTGTGTTTATAGAGGTGCTATTGGGCTCTACAATTATAATAAACTTGTCGACTGCCTGCGCTGTGCCTCTGCCCAGGTGCTCTACGCCTGCCTCCATGTCCACGATCGCGACCTCATCTCTATTTAAGAATACATGACTCAATAGCGCTTTTAAGAACGCGCTCTCGGGGCACACGCATCCGGCCCCGCCTTTTTTGACAGTGCCCATCTCCATGAGCCTGATGCCGTCTACGAGTTTTGAAAATTTATCGGGTATGTCATCCACTTTCGGGTTCAGCTTAAAAAACGCGCCGACTTCCCCTGTGCGCTCGAGTATCATCTTTTTTAATTCAGCTATCGGCTGTGGTCTTTCTGTGATCCCGAGGGCTGTTGCCAGATTGGCGTCAGGGTCAGCGTCGATAGCGATCACGTTGCGCCCTTGTTTTTTAAAAATAAGCGCAAGGCCAGCTGCAACTGACGTCTTACCAACCCCACCTTTACCCGTAATTGCTATTTTCATATCCACCAATATTTTTTAAAGTTAACTTTACATTTCAACAACGTTAAAATGTAAAGTTAGGCCTTATAGACCTGCCGCGTCCAGGACCATGGGCACTTTCTTGTCCCAACCTATGGGCATTATATGGATACCCTGCGATATAGGCTTTAGTTCCTTTATTAATCTGGCTGCGATTTCAATGGACGTGGCGCTCTTGTCTTGTGTTTTATCCATTTCCTGGATCAGGCTATCAGGCACAGATACGCCAGCTACATTCTTGTTCATATATTTAGCCATGCCGGCTGATTTCAAGAGCACGATACCCGCTATTATAGTAGTTTTTAAGTGCTTAGCTGCATCAAGAAATTTTTTAAATAGCATCACGTCATATATTGCCTGCGTTTGGAAAAATTGAGCGCCTGCCTCGATCTTTTTCTCCATCTTAACTATCTCCGGCTCTATGGGGTCAGCCCCGGGATTCACAACAGCACCTGTGCAGAACTCCGGTTTCCCTTTTAATTCCTTTCCGACCATATCCTTTCCAGATTCCAATGTCTTGATTGCCTCAAGCAGCTGTACGGAATCCAGATCAAATACTGGCTTTGCCTGCGGGTGGTCTCCCAGCGCAGGATGGTCTCCGGTCAGCGCAAGGATGTTCTTTACGCCAAATACCGCTGCTGACAATAAATCCGATTGAAGCGCTAGCCTGTTCCTGTCTCTGCATGTAATCTGAAATACAGGCTCAATGCCGCGCTCTATCAGAAATTTACATATAGCCAAAGAGCCTACGCGCATGACAGAGCTCTGGAGATCCGTTACGTTTACGGCGTCTACCCTGTCTTTTATAAGCTCAGCATCTTTTAACATCTCTTCGATGTCGGTTCCTTTTGGCGGACCGATCTCAGAGGTCAATATAAATTTACCAGCTTTGATTTTATCGCACAAAGACATATCTACCTCTTTCTCTAACTTTACACTTTAACGTTTTTAACGTTGTTGAAATGTAAACTTAAGCCATTTGAAGTTTAAAGGCTTCGACTAGATTTTTCATTAACATTGCTACTGTCAGGGGACCAACGCCACCTGGAACAGGAGTAATATAGGAAGCTTTTTCCTGTGCCTTATCGAATTCTACATCGCCGACCAATTTTCCTTCGACTCGATTTATGCCTACGTCAATTACAATAGCACCTTCTTTTATCCATTCACCTTTCACGAGTCCGGCCTTGCCGACAGCTACTATCAGAACCTCTGCTTTTTTTACGAATTCCGGAAGTGTCCCTCTTTGTCCTGTAGCTATATGACATACAGTGGTCGTGGCAAATTTATTCAATAACAATAAAGACAATGGTTTTCCAACTATTTCGCTATGACCGACAACGCAGGCTTCTTTTCCATAGAGCTTAAGCGACTCTATTGAATTCAATAGCTCCATACATGCAGCTGCTGTGCAAGGCAATATCTTAGCATTGCCGAATACGATTTCTCCCATATTCTGAGGATGCACTGCTTCAACATCCTTTAGGGGCGCAATATAGCGCGAAATGATCTTTGCATCTATCTGTTGCGGAAGCGGCATCTGTACGATAATACCATTTACAGCCTTGTCGGAATTGAGTTTGGTCATTGCTTTTATAAGGTCTCCTTGGGAACTTTTTGCGTCTAATTTTTCGAGCTGATATTCTACGCCAAGATTTTCAGCATTCTTTTTTTGAGATTTCAGGTAAACTTCTGAAGCAGGGTTTTCTCCTACCTGGATACTTACTAATCGTGGTACGGTTTTATACTTGGCTTTTAGCCCCTCAATCTCACTTTTTATGTTTTCTTTTATACTAGCAGAGAGTTTTTTACCGTCCAATAATTGCGCAGCCATTTTATTTCATCCTTTCGCTTGTTTTGGTCAGGGTTTTTTTATACAAGTCCGCTATTTCTTTTTTTAGCGCATCCAATCCCCGTGTTTCTTTTTTTATAAAATCATCGCCTGTCATTCCTTTCAGATTTATCTCACAATTAAATACGCCGGAATTAAAAGTCGCATTTAAAAGCTCGGCCCCGCAGCCAACGTCTGTGATCAGATTAAGATTCCCTTTCTCCGAAAGATCCAGAGCTATGTTTAGCCCGCTTTTTGCCGAGCCGCATATTTTTTGACAAATATCATAACCGTTTTTTAAGGCAGCTTCAATGATTTTTTTGTCCTTGGTCTTAAAGGCGTCTCGTATGGCGGAATAAGCCTTTACGTCTTCGTCGATCAGCGCGCTAAATTCTTTCCGAATACCTGTTAGCAGGGCAAGATCTTTAGTTATGTCTTGCTCAAAGTCTTTATATCTTTCCTTTCCAATCGTAAAATTACATACCATTTCCAATAGCGCTATGCCAAGCGCTCCGGTAAAAGCAGCTGCGCTTCCGCCGCCAGGCGCTGGCTTCTTCGCCGCGAGGTCTTCGATATATTTATTTACAGATTCATTTACATACATCTGATTTGCTCCTTATCTCGCTTAAGTTTACAATCAACATTGTTGAAGTGTATACTTAGCGCTTAAGTTTACTTTTAACATTGTTAAAAGTAAACTTAAAATAGGCCTTTTATTTTTCCGTCCTTGTCGATATCTACTTTTGTGCCGGCTGGTACTGACGGTAGTCCCGGCATGGTGCGCATTGTGCCGCAAAGTGGATATAAAAATCCAGCGCCTGCTGATATCCTGACGTCTCTTATGGGTAATGTAAACTCCGAGGGCCTCCCTTTTAATTTAGGGTCATGCGACAGCGAAAGATGTGTCTTTGCCATATTCATCGGCAGTTTATCATAGCCCTGTTTTGTGTAATAATCTATTTTCTTTTCAGCTTCCTCGGAATACTCGACATCCTTCGCGCCGTATATTTTTTTTGCTATTCTTTCTATTTTTTCTTTTATAGGAACATCCAAAGGATATAAGAATTTAAATTTTGATTTTTGTTCACACATTTTTAATACAGCCTGCGCAAGGTCTTTGCCGCCCTCTCCGCCTTTTTCCCATACGTCGCTTATGACTACATCCATTGCCCCTGCTTTTTTGGCAATGTCCTTGATCGCATTTATTTCTTTTTCAGTGTCATATAAAAATCTGTTGATAGCCACTACTACGGGCACGTTAAATAGTTTTATGTTTTCAATGTGCTTCACCAAATTTCCAGCACCTTTTACAACGGCTTCGACATTCTCTTTCTTTACAAGATCCATGTCCAATGGCTTGCCGGGAATTGCCTCAAATCCTCCACCGTGCATCTTTAGGGCTTTTACCGTACACACCAAGACCATGCCGTCCGGAGGCTTAAGGCCCTTGCTTCGACATTTGATATTCGCGAATTTTTCCGCCCCGCAGTCTGCTCCAAAGCCGCTCTCTGTTACGACGTAATCCCCTAGCTTCAGCGCGATCATATCTGCAAGGACAGAATTGTTGCCGTGTGCTATATTTGCAAAAGGTCCCGCGTGCATAATACAGGGCGTGTTTTCGGTGGTCTGTATTAAATTTGGCTTAAGCGCGTCTTTTAAAAGGACTGCCATCGCGCCAGCGCATTTCAAATCTTCAGCAGTGACCGGTTTTCCGTTACGCGCCGTAGCAACGACCATTCTCGCAAGCCTTTTTCTTAGATCAGTCAGGCTTTCTGCGAGCGCCAATATAGCCATGACCTCACTGGCAACAGTTATATCAAAACCAGTATCTCTTGGTATGCCGTTTTCTTTTCCGCCAAGGCCTATCTTGATCTGCCGTAATGCCCTGTCGCTGATATCAACACATCGTCGCGTCACTATAGAGTCAGGGTCGATGCCCAGGGCATTTCCTTTTAATAAATGGTTGTCTATGAATGCCGCCAATAGATTATTCGCAGCGCCTACTGCATGAATGTCTCCTGTAAAATGGAGATTTATATCCTCCATTGGTAATACCTGTGAGTAGCCGCCTCCGGCTGCACCACCTTTTATGCCGAAGACAGGTCCCATAGAAGGCTGTCGCAAGGTCGTAATGACTTTTTTCCCGAGCTTAGCGAGTCCTAGGCTTAACCCTATAGTGGTCACGGTCTTGCCTTCTCCTAAAGGCGTTGGCGTGATCGCGGTGACATCGATATATTTTCCTTGCGATTTATTTTTAAGACGGTCAAGAATGGAAAGGGATATTTTGGCCTTGTATTTTCCGTAGAACTCTAATTCATCTTCTTTAATGCCGATCTGAGAGGCTATTCCATTGATAGGTTTTAATTTTGCAGCTTGCGCTATCTCAAGGTCACTAGGAACTTTTTTCAAGTCTCACCTCCTGATTTACTCAAGCAAGAGCTTTAAGTATACACTTTAACATTGTTGAAATGTATACTTAATATTTATATCGTTCATTTAATTCAAAGGCGTTTTTAATGAGCTTGATTTTCGGGCTGTTGCTGTCCACGTCTTCGACGCTTACCACGTCAAATTTACAGTTTTTGTTTTCCAGCTTTTTCAGTTTTATATACATCAATGCTGTCTTGGTAATTTGATCTTGCTTTCTTCTGTCAATAGACTGCTCCGGAAGCCCGAACGCTTTTGAATTTACTGAACGTACCTCAATAAAAGAAATATATCCGTCGTCAGCTATTATGTCTATTTCTCCGTGCCTTGTCCTGAAATTTTTTTCGATTATATCATACCCTTGACTTCTCAGAAAAGAGGCTGCTATCTCCTCCCCTTTTTTACCAGTCGAAATCCTTTTAAAAGTCATTTCTTCTTCACAGGCGCGAAGCTTTTCCTATGAATCGCGCAAGGGCCGTTCTTTTTCAATGCATCGATGTGCGTTTTTGTCCCATAACCTTTATGTTTTGAAAAACCGTATTGAGGGAATGTTTTATCATAAGAAATCATTATTCTATCACGCGTGACCTTCGCGATGATAGACGCCGCAGCGATCGAAAGGCTCTTTGAATCCCCTTTCAAAATAGGGACTGTTTTGTAAGGGAGGTCCGGGCTCATGTTGCCATCCACAAGCACGCAGACATTTTTCCTTATTTGTTTTTTCTCGCATCTATTTAAACGACAAAATTCTTCTACGAGTCTCTCCACGGCTTGCTTCATGGCTGAAAGCGTAGCGACCCTTATATTTTTCTTGTCTATAAAACCGTGTCCTCTTAGGCCTACTCCAAAAACAGCCTTTCTGGATATCTCGCTAAAGGCCTTTTCCCTTTGTCTGGGAAGCAATTTTTTAGAGTCGTCGATTCTCTCTCCAAAACGAGGAAAATTAAATCTTTTTAATGGAGATGTTTTAAGGACAACAGCTGCTGCTACTACAGGACCGGCAAGCGGGCCCCGCCCCGCTTCATCTAGACCGATGATTACGGCCGCGCCTTCAAGAAATGCCCTCTTTTCACAGAGGAGCATCCTCCTTTTTGTCAAGCGTTTGTTCCTCTTCAATCTTTGTGCGTTTCCCTATTTTTTTACGCAGATAATATAGCCTGGATCTTCTGACCTTGCCTTTTTTTACGATAGCGACAGAATCTATCGAGGGCGAATGCAGCTGAAAAACCCTCTCTGCGCCTTCGCCATACGATATGCGCCTCACAGTGAAGGTTTCTCTTGAGCCAGAGCCTTTCCTGGCTATGACTATACCTTCAAAGGCCTGCAGGCGAGTCTTGTCGCCTTCCTTGATCTTTACGAAGACCTTTACTGTATCCCCGGCTTTAAAATCAGGCATATTCTTCTTTGCAAATTCCTTTTCGAGTTCACGGATTTTACTGTTCATTTCTCCTCCTCATTTAATTAAATCTGGTCTTTTTTTCTTTGTTGCCTTCAGGGACTCTTTTTTTCTCCATTCTTTGATCTTTTCATGATCCCCTGACAAAAGTACCTTTGGGACCCCCATGCCTTTATAATCAGCAGGCCTTGTGTATTGCGGGTATTCCAGTAAATTTTTCGAAAAAGATTCTTCTTGATTAGAATCTTCATTTCCCAGCGCGCCGGGCAAAAGCCTGATAATGCTATCGATCATTACCATGGCAGCGAGCTCTCCGCCTGTCATGACAAAATCACCTATCGATATTTCTTCGTCGATCAGATACTCCCTGACTCTCGCGTCAATACCCTCATAATGTCCGCATAGCAAAATCATATGCTCATGCTTGGACATTTTTTTTGCCAGCTTCTGGTTAAAGGTCGTGCCTTTTGGACTCAGTAAAACAGTCCGGGTCTTTAATCTTTTGTCCTTGGTCTTGCGTCTTATGTAATTTACGGCTTCAAAGAACGGCTCGGCGTTCATAACCATGCCCGGTCCGCCGCCAAACGGTTTATTGTCCACTTTTCTATGCTTGTCTTTTGTAAAATCCCTTAAGTCCACGACGTTTATTTCTGCGACGCCTTTCTTGAGGGCTCGTTTTACAATGGACTCTCCGAGCACAGCATCAAACATCTTTGGAAATATAGTCAATACATCTATGCGCATATTAACTTGCTGTCATTGTGATGCCGATCCGAAACCTTATAGCACGCCTTGCTTTTTTAGAAGACTCTTTACGATCTCAGATGGCGTTGCGCCATTGGATATCCAATATTTCGCGCGCTCCTTATCCACCATGATAAGAGCCGGGTTTTTTGAAGGGTCATAATAGCCGATCTCTTCAATGGTCTTGCCGTCCCTGGCTCGTTTTTTATCGCACACGACTATCCTCTGATGAGGCTTTTTCTTTGTCCCGAACCTTTTCAATCTGATTCTTACTGCCACTTTAATCCCTCCTTTAACTTTACATTTTAACGTTGTTGAAATGTAAAGTTATTCTTCTTTTTCTCGTTTTATCTTTGCGCCTAATTGTTCTAGTTTATCTTCGATGCTATGGTACCCGCGGTCCAGGTGATATATCCTGGATATCTCGGTCGGGCTTTTGGCAACTAGGCCTGCCAACACCAGCGCCGCGCTGGCCCGCAAATCCGACGCCATAACAGGAGCCCCGCTTAAACGGGAAACGCCCTTGACTATTGCCCTGGATCCCTCGAGCATGATCTGGGCGCCCATCCTGGCGAGTTCGCCTACATGCATAAACCTTTCGGGATAGACCTTTTCGCTGATCACGCTTATACCCTTTGTAACGCACATTAGCGCCATCATTTGCGCCTGCATATCGGTTGGAAAACCAGGATACGGCAGAGTGGTCACATCGACCGGCTTCAATGCGTAAGGCCTCCTTACTCTTAACCCGTCTTTTACCTTTGTTACCTTGGCGCCCGCGTTGTGTAATTTATCCACTATCGCACCAAGATGTTCTATCTTGGTGTGCTTGATCGTTATGTCTCCGCCAGTAATGGCTGAGGCGACCATGAATGTCCCAGCCTCTATTCTATCGTATATGACAGAATGTTCTGCGCCGCGAAGAGAAGTTACTCCTTCTATTTCTATGCTAGGCGTATTGTAACCTTTTATCTTGGCGCCCATTTTAATTAAAAAATTTGCCAGATCATTTATCTCTGGTTCGCAGGCAGCGCTTTCTATCACAGTCTTTCCTTTTGCGAGCGTCGCAGCCATCATAAGATTTGCGGTTGCCAATACGCTTGGACCAAAATTTCCGCCTAAGTAAACCCTGCCGCCTTTTAAAGTCTTTGCGTCGGCGACTATATAACCGCGCTGGATCTTTATATCGGCGCCTATGGAACGCAGCCCTTTTATATGCAAATCAATGGGTCTGGGTCCGATCACGCAACCGCCCGGCATGGAAACCTCGGCATGTTTTAGCTTAGCCAGAACAGGCCCTAACACGCATATCGATGCCCTCATCGTACTGACAAGTTTATAAGACGCTGTGCAGTTAGAGTAATTACCCGGCTCTACGGTAACAACGTCGTCTTCCATGTTCACCTTTACGCCCAATGTTCTCATTATCCGGAGCATGGTGTAGACATCTCTGAGCGGCGGCACATTTTTTATTACAGATTTGGACTCCGTTAAGAGGGTCGCAGCCAGAATTGGTAGCGCCGCGTTCTTTGCCCCGCTTAGATCGACGACCCCTTTTAACTTTGCCCCGCCCTCTACGATAAACTTATCCATGCTAAATTCCACCTAGCCTAACTTTACATTTCAACAACGTTAAAGTGTAAACTTAGGGCGCAGTTCTACTACCCTGTCTATATTCGAGAAATCCTTTGTTACCTTATATGTTTCAAATAATCCTGTCGAGTTAAAAATAGCTTTAATGACTTCCGATTGATCGGCCCCTATTTCTATCAATAGCGCCCCATTTTTTCTTAAATAATGCAAGGCATCACTTGCAATGCGCCTGTAAAAATCAAGGCCATCGTGTCCTCCGTCCAGAGCGACGCGAGGCTCGAATGTAACCTCTTTTTGCAATACGCCTAATTCATCATTGCGCACGTAAGGAGGGTTGCATACTATTATATCAAATTTGAGATCTTTATCAATCGGTAAGGCCTTAAAAAGATCCCCCTTGCAAAAGTTAATTCTTTTATCCACGCCATGAATAGAGGCGTTATGACTGGCTGTTTCTAACGCGCTCTGAGAAATATCAGCAGCAAATGTCTTTGCGCATGGCAATGACTTGGCGAGGCTGGTCGCTATGTTACCGCTACCTGTGCAGAGGTCAAGTATCTTCATGCTCCGTATATTGTATTCTGCATATCGCAAAACTTCTTTTACTAAAACCTCTGTCTCTGGCCTGGGAATAAAAGTGTCCTTGTTCACAATGAAATCCATCCCCATGAATTCTGCGTGGCCGATTATGTATTGAAGCGGTTCTCCTGATAAGCGTCTTTCTATAAGCGCTTCGCATAACTTAAAAGTCTTATCGTCAACAGCGCCGTTATTCAGGTATAATTCTTCTCTCGCGCAGTTCAGCGCATGGGACAATAAGACCTCAGCCTCTATCTGCGGAATGCGCACAGAATACCTGTTTATTAGATAAAAAATGTTTTTTTCTGCTCGTAGGGTTTCTAGCATAATTTTATTATTTCTGCCCCAGCTTTATTTTTTTCTCAGCCAATTTTAAGGCTTCGATGACCTCGTCTATTTCGCCCTCCATGACCCTGTCCAGTTTATGTATGGTAAAACCTATCCTGTGATCGGTCACCCGCCTGTCGGGGAAATTATAGGTGCGTATCTTTTCGCTGCGGTCGCCTGAGCCTACCTGTTTTTTTCTGTCGCTTGCCATCTTCTTCTCTTGCTTGCTTCGCAAGCCTTCCAATATTCTCGCCTTTAAGACCTTCATGGCAGCAGCTTTATTTTTATGCTGCGATCTCTCGTTTTGACATTGCACCACGATGCCTGTGGGAATATGCGTGATCCTCACCGCGGAATCCGTGACATTCACATGTTGACCGCCTGCGCCGCTAGACCGATATGTGTCGATTCTCAGGTCCTGCGGGTTTATCTGGACGTCCACGTCTTCAGCTTCCGGCAATACAGCGACCGTGACGGCAGAGGTATGTATTCTGCCAGAGGATTCTGTGCTGGGGACCCTCTGCACTCTATGCACCCCGCTTTCGTATTTTAAATTTTTATACACATCTTTACCTTTTACGGCAAATATAACTTCCTTAAAACCGCCTACCTCGGCTATATGGCTATCCAGCACTTCTGTTTTCCAGCCGCGCTTTGCCGCGTATTTCGAATACAGCCTGAACAGGTCACCTGCGAACAGCGAGGCTTCGTGTCCACCTGTCCCGGCCCTTATTTCCATGATTACGTCTTTGGCTGCGTCAGCATCTTCTTCGATGATCGCCTCTTCCAGGCCTGTCTCCAGGGCTTTTCTCTTTTTGTCCAGGTCTTCGAGCTCGCTCTTTGCCATCTCGCGCAGTTCTTCGTGCGTCTCTTTCTCTAAAAGCTTTTTCGCTTCTTCCTCTTCCGAAACTATTTTTTTATACTCTTTGTATTTCGCGACAAGGTCTTCCATTGACGAAAGTTCTTTTGCGAGCTTGCGGCACTTCTCCAGATCAGACGCCACCTCATTGTCCGCCAGAAGGACCTTTATCTCTTCGTATCGTTTTAATATAGAATCCAGTTTCTCAAGCATAGCTATTCTAACTTTACACTTCAACAACGTTAAAGTGTAAAGTTAGGTTTATTTTTTCTTGTATTTCTTTAAGAACTTCTCTACCCTGCCGGCAGAATCCACGAATTTCTGCTTGCCCGTAAAGAACGGGTGGCACTTGGAACATATTTCTACGCGTATGTTCTGTTTAGTAGAGCGCGTGTGTATTACCTCGCCGCAAGCGCAGATAATAGTAGCGTCTTTGTACTCTGGGTGAGTTTTAGCTTTCATGATCGATCTCCTCCGTATCTTGTCTTAACTTTACATTTCAACAATGTTAAAGTGTAAAGTTACTTGTTCAAGGTTTCCAGGAATTCCTCGTTTGTCTTCGTCTTGCTGATCTTATTCAGCAGAAGCTCCATCGCCTCTATGCTGTTCAGCTCATTTAAAACTTTCCTCATTATCCATACCCTCTGAAGTTTCTTTTCTTCTAAAAGCAGCTCTTCTTTTCTCGTGTTTGACCGCTTTATATCAATGGCCGGATAGATCCTCCTCTGAAACAGGTTTCTGTCCAGTTGGAGTTCCATGTTTCCCGTGCCCTTGAACTCCTCGAATATAACCTCATCCATCCTGCTGCCTGTGTCGACAAGGGCAGTCGCGATTATAGTCAAGCTACCGCCTTCTTCTATATTTCTTGCCGCGCCAAAGAATCTCTTTGGTTTGTGCAAAGCGTTCGAATCTACGCCTCCTGAGAGGATCTTTCCAGAATGAGGCACTACAGTGTTATACGCCCTTGCGAGGCGGGTTATGCTGTCCAGCAGTATCACGACGTCCTTTTTATGCTCGACCAGTCTCTTTGCCTTTTCGAGCACCATCTCGGCAACCTGGACGTGTCTTTCAGCCGGCTCGTCAAAGGTAGAGCTTATAACCTCGCCTTTTACAGAGCGCTCCATGTCAGTGACTTCTTCGGGCCTTTCGTCGATTAAAAGCACCATTATAATGGTATCTGGAAAATTTTCAGAGATACTGTTTGCCACTTTCTGCATGATTATCGTCTTGCCGCTATAAGGGGGCGCGACGATCGTGCCTCTCTGTCCCTTTCCTATCGGCGTCAAAAGATCCATTATGCGCGTAGTGTTATCTTTTTTCTTTGACTCAAGTATATATCTTTCATTTGGATAAATAGGGGTGAGATTATCGAACAATATCTTGTCTTTTGCGGATTCAGGGGATTCAAAATTCACCGCCTCTACCTTTAACAATGCAAAGTATTTTTCACCCTCTTTAGGCGGCCTGATCTGCCCGCTTACTGTATCGCCTGTCCTCAAGGAAAACTTTTTAATCTGCGAGGGCGATATGTATATATCATCGGGACAAGGCAAATAATTATAATTCGGCGAACGCAAAAACCCAAACCCATCAGGAAGGGTCTCTAGTACTCCCTCGCCGAAAATAAGGCCTGACCTTTCTGTTTGAGCCTGCAGGACCTTAAAAATAAGGTCTTGCTTCTTGAGCCCGCTTATATTATTTACCTTCATGTCTTTGGCAATCTTATTTAGCTCTGAAATCTTAAGTGACTTTAATTTCCCGATATCCAATTTTTCGCTTACTGGCATAGTTCACCCCTGAGTGTTTTCCAGATCTTTCTGACCTGGGTTAAAGTTGCTTTTTTCGAACCATTATTATCTATGATAAAGTCAGCGAGCGCCAGCTTTTTTTTTAATGGCGCCTGCTTCTTGATTCTGTCCAAGGCCTTTCTCTTGGTCATGCCTTTTGCCTTGACTATCCTGCGGATTTGCTTGTCCCTTCGCGTCTTTACAACGATCAATCTATCCAGGCTCTTGTGGAATTTTGTTTCGACAAGAAGGGGTGCGTCTACAATGACAACGCTGTTTCTCTTCTCCTTTCGAATGATCCTTTTGATCTCCTTTATGGCATGCGGATGAACCAGCTTATTTAAAAGCTTAAGCTTGGATTTTTCTTTAAAGACTATCTCTCCGAGCTTCTTTCTGTTAATAGTCTTATCCCCAGCCAGCACTTCTTTGCCAAAATACCCGATTATTTTTTTGTACACCAATGTATTAGGCCTTATTAATGAATGACAGACCTTGTCAGCATCGATGACTATGCCGCCAAGCCTGGCGAACATTTTCGCGACTTCTGTCTTACCACTTCCAAAGCTTCCTGTAATGCCTATAACCATTTTGTCTTTATCGTCTAACTTTACACTTTAACGTTGTTGAAATGTAAAGTTAGGGGGATTCCTTTGTTTCTAGCCAGTTCTTGCCGTGTTTGACGCTTACCTTCACAGGTACCCTTAGCTTTACAGCGCCTTCCATCCTGTTTTTTATAAGAGTGCACATCACATCAAGCTCTTCCTCCGGCACTTCGAATACCAGCTCATCGTGCACCTGTAATATCATCTTTGAGGAAAGTTTTTTCTTTTTCAGGTCTTCGTGGATATTGATCATGGCAATCTTTATAAGATCTGCCGCAGATCCCTGTATGGGAGTATTGATAGCTATTCTCTCAGCCTGCTGTTGCTCCTTCATGTTTCCGTTCATGATCTCAGGGATATATCTACGCCTGTTAAAAAGCGTTGTCACGTAACCCGCGTCTCTCGCTTCTTCTATTTTTTCTTCCATGTATATCTTGACCCGGGGGTATCTTTCGAAATAAGAGTCTATGAAGTTCTGCGCGCTCGCCGGATCGATAGTAAGGCCCCTGGACAGTCCAAACGCGCTCATGCCGTAGACTATGCCGAAATTTACAGCCTTTGCATTCGACCTCATCTCAGGCGTGACATCTTTTTCATCGACACCAAAGACCAGGGAAGCTGTATGCGCGTGGATATCCATTTCTTTTTCAAAGGCAGTTATGAGCTGTTCATCTTCTGATAAATGAGCCAGTATCCTTAACTCTATTTGAGAATAATCCGCAGCTACGATCAGGTTTCCTTTATCCCCGATAAAGGCCCTTCTGATCTGCCGGCCCTGATCTGTTTTAATAGGTATGTTTTGTAGATTAGGGTTACTGGAAGAAAGCCTCCCCGTAGCTGTGACGGTTTGGTTGAATGAAGTATGAAGTCTTTTGGTTTTTGGGTTTATGAGTTCTGGCAGGGCATCTATATAGGTAGATTTTAATTTGGTCAACTCTCTGTAACGTAAAAGCTCCTTTGGTAAGGGGTGCACTGCTGACAATCTTTCCAGTACGCTCACATCAGTAGAGACGCCTGTCTTTGTTTTCTTTATAACAGGCAACCTCATTTTTTCAAACAGCACCTCGCTAAGCTGCTTTGGTGAATTTATATTAAACTCCTCTCCTGCCATTTTATAGATATTTGCCACGATCCCGGATAGTTCTTTTTCCGTAGACTTGGATGTTTTTTTCAAAAATTCAACATCGATCTTTACGCCGTTCTCTTCTATCTCGCAAAGTACATCTATTAAAGGAAGTTCTATCTCTTTAAAAAGCTTATCCAGCTCCTTTTTAAAAAGTGCACCTTCAAAGACTTTTTTCAACCTCAGGGTCACATCGCTGTCTTCGCAGGAATACCGGGAAATTCTGTCCAAAGGGACTTCTCGCATAGTTATCTTCTTCTTGCCGGTTCCCAAGAGGCCAGCCAAAGAGATATTTTTATGGCTGAGGTGTTCAAATGCAAGATCGTCTAAATTATGGTTCATTTTTGAAGGGTTCAGCAAATAAGAGGCTACCATGGTATCAAACTCGATCCCCTTTAAAACTATGCCATATCTAGAAAGCACCAGTTTTTCATATTTTATATTCTGTCCTGTCTTTTTCACTTTTTCGTCTTCCAATAGCGGCTTAAGCGCTTTAAACGCGTATTTAATATCCACGCCCTGTTTTTCACCAAGCAATGGCACATAATATGCCTTGCTTTCTTCCCAGCAAAAAGAAATGCCAATGGCTTCTGCGGTCAAGGGATCTGGCCCAGTAGTCTCGAAGTCCAGCACAAATGCTTTTTGTTTCTTTAGTTTCGCCACGAATTCGTCGAATTCCTTTTTGCCGGCAATGGTCTTGTAGCAGGCCTCTCGCCGCACGTCTGAGTCGTCGGAAGCGATTTCCTTGGCAAGGGTTTTGAATTCCAGCTCTTTAAAAATCTGAAGAAGCATTGTGCTGTCAGGTTCTGTTACCTGCATTGCATCGAGTTTTATGTCTAAAGGTACGGATATGTCCACAGTAGCCAGCTCCTTTGACATCCTGGCGTTTTCTTCTTCTTTTTCCAATAGCTGCCTTTTTGACTCGCTTTTTATCTTGTCAAGATTGTCGTACAGGTTTTCTATGTCGGTAAATTCTCTTATTATCTCGATAGCTGTCTTTTCTCCTATACCTTTCACCCCGGGTATGTTATCGCTCGCGTCGCCTGCAAGCGCCATGAAATCCACGATATTTTCAGGTCCTAAGCCGGAGAATCTCTCCTTGACGGATTTTTTGTCATAGACAAGACCTTCTTTGTGCGTGCTGTATATCTTTATATCGTCATTGACTAGCTGCAATGCGTCCTTGTCGCCCGTGACGATATAGACGCTTATGCCTTCCTTCGATATCTTTTTTGCTACAGTAGCCAGCACGTCGTCTGCCTCATATCCCTGTAATTCGAATATCGGGATATTATAGGCCTGGACAGTCTTTTTTATCAGAGGCAGTTGCGATACAAGATCGTCCGGCATTGGCTTTCTTTTGATTTTATAGTCTTTAAACTTTTTGTGCCTGAACGTAGGCCCTTTTAGATCGAACGCCACAGCAAGATAATCAGGTCTCTCTGCCCCAAGCAGTTTTTTGAGCATCAATATGAATCCGTAGACAGCGTTTGTAGGCTGCCCCTTGGAGTTTTTAAGGTCTTTGATGGCGTAATACGCCCTGTAGCAATAAGAATTCCCGTCTATCAAGAAGAGCTTCTTTTTTTTCATTATATTATCACATCTTTATTTGATATGGAATTTTGTATAGAACGGATGGATTTAGATATCGTTAGGTATCAGTAGATCATTCCGGCACCATATCGAGTATTGTCTCAAATTCTTCTCTCGCGCCGGCATGATCATTCTGGTGGTAAAGTAGAATACCTTTGTTATAATGGTCCTCTATCCTCTCCTCCTTCATTTTATCTTTTACAATCTCTTCTAATTCCAGCAGGGCCAGGTCATCCGGATATGTTCTTTTCGCTATCCTTATCGTATCCAGGGCGTGGGAATATTCCCCTTTTTTATAATAACTATTAGCCTTGGAATAATAGGCCTTGGCTTTAGGGCTTGACTTCGGTATCTGGATTTCCTTTTTTGGCCTCGAGGTCTTTGCCTCTGGTATCTTTTCGGAAGCGTCTTTCTTTATACTTTCGATATTTGCCCCGCCTCTCTTTTTATCTCTTTCTCTTTTCAGTCTCTCCTCTGCCAGCCGCAGTGACTTTTGGATCTCTGTTTGCAGCGCCGATTTTCTGGCAGTTTCAACCCTCTCTGTTCTCTTTGTTTTTCTTTCTGCTTTAGGTTTGGATCCCAGGCGCGTCCAGCCTTTTGATTCTGGTTTTTTAACAGTGATATCTTTTTTTTCTTTTTGTATATTCTTTTTTGCCCGACTCTTGGTATAGCTAGACTCTCTTTCTCTGGCAGGCTTGATCTTCGCGCTTTTGCTTCTGGACCCGAGTAATCCCAGCTTCTCAAGGCGCTGCCTGGCTTCTTCTTTCCACGTGTCTCCTGGTTCGCCGAGCCTGTATCTCTTCATCCAGTGAAACGCGGCCTTTTCCAGCTCGCCTTTTCTCTCGTAAAGAAGCGCTAAATTTGTATGCGCTTTTGCATAACTCCTGTCTATTGTCAGGGCCTTTTGATATTCTGATTCTGCCCTGTCAAGCAGGCCTTTTGCCTCGTATAAGATCCCGAGATCATTATGAGGCGTCGCGTAATTAAGATCGAGCTCAGCTGCTTTCTGATAGTATGAGATAGCAGTATCAATATCTCCTATGTCCTGAGCCTTAAAGCCTTCTTCGCGATAAGAAACAGCCTCTTCCGAGAAACTCCCAGCGTATATATACCTGTTATTTAAAAGGGAGATGGAGGAAATAAGAAAAAATATTATTGCGACCCTGATAAATATGTATAAATATTTACCCATTAACCCCTCTTTTTGACATAAGTCTATCATATCGAATTTGTTGCGTCAAGGAAAAATCCCCTTAACTTTACATTTCAACAACGTTAAAGTGTAAAGTTAGGAATTAGAGATTTGTCTGTTTTGAAAAGTAGCCGCCGGTGAAAGCGTCCAAATCAGCCGTAAGCTCTTGAATGCGCAGGTCTATTTCCAGTTTTTCTCTCAAGTCTTCCGGCGGCGAGAGGTGTGTTTCTATCTGCAGTCTCCTGCGTTCAAAATAAGTCCTTGTGATCTCGTCTAGGATATCGTCCCTGAGCTGCACCATTAGCCGCGACCTCGTGTCGATGCTCGTCTGATCATCATTCCAGACAAGTTCGCCAAGGTCCCAGGACATGGTCACATCCCAGGATATAACATCATCACCTTTTGTCAACACATCAGGATTCTGTCCCGCATCCCAATGATAATAGTCAGTGACATATCTATCCAGCCCTACGGATAAATCCGGGAGCAGTGCTTTCTTGCTCGCGGCGCTCCTCCATTCTTTGATCTTTTCAGGGTGGACTTCTGCGTACTTGATAGCTATTTCCTGCACCTCTCTTATTGTCGGTTCGTTTTTAAATCGTTCGATCACGTCATCCTTTTTAAAATCGAGCTGGGTTTTTTCTGAAAAAAGGACAGCATTTTTCAGATCTATCCTGTACAGGCCTTTGTCTGTCGCAGCCCAGAGTTTCGCGTCATCTGCCGACACGGATCTTGCCTCGCTGGTGCTCATGCCTTTATAGAGCGATGTCCATATTTTATTTTCATCATTAAAAACAAAGACCCCTTTATCAGTCGCGGCAAACAGCGCGTCGAGGGATAAAAGACGCTTTACTTTCAGAGAAGACAGCCCTGTTAAGGGAAATCTTTTCCAGCTTTGCCCTTTGTCCTCGCTCATGAATATCCCGTAATCAGTCGCAAGCAATAATCTCTTCTCCTCGACAAGGGCGCTGTTAATAGGCCTTGTCGCAATAGCTGAAGAGTCTGTCGAATCACTGTCGTATCCTGCTTCTTCTGTATATGTTACAAATATTCTTTTCCAATTAGAATCTTTTCCTCTATGTGCGCCGTTTTCAGTGATAAGCAAGATCTCGTCATCCATAAAAGAAATCCACTTTACGCCTATATTGCCTGCTTCACCTGTATCCTTTTCCCATGTCGCACCGCTGTCGCTGCTGGCGAACAGGCCGCCTCCTGTTCCGACGTAGATCCTGTTATCTGTAAACGCGATACACAAGACATTATTTTCTTCAGAGCTCAAGCCTTTAAATATTCTTTTCCAATTTGATCTGCCATTTTCGCTTCTAAAGAGTCCTCTTTTCGTGCAAACAAATGCGCTGCCGTCAGCAGAAGCCCCTATAAAATTAATAATGTTTGTATCGCCGCTTGTGGAAAAGACCGCGGACCATTTTTTGCCATTATCTTTGCTCATGTATAAAGTCTTTGAGGCTGAGGCGTAGATGGTGCCTTTTTCATGAGGCAATGTTATGATTTCTTTTATGTCTGGATCCTTGATCCCGGAAACCAGTGTCCATGCTTCATCGGCCACGCAATCACCGCAAAAAATAAAAAATAACAACACGATAAAAAAATACTTCATAACTGCCCCCTTTTTTTAACTTTACATTTCAACAACGTTAAAATGTAAAGTTAATATGTCATTCCCGCGAAAACGGGAATCTTCTATTGGCAAGACACTCGACATCTGGACTTTCTTTCAGAAAATTTTAAGAATAGATGGATAGGTTCAGTATACTACTGTATCGGAAAAGCAATCAAGGCAGGAAATCGTGACTACGGGACATTCTATTTTTTATCTACCCTCTTCAACAGGACCGCGCTGAATTCATTGCTCGTAAACGGCATAGGCCCGAACTGTTTTTCGACGATGTAATTCTTTTCTAAGTAACGGATGATCTCATGGGCATAGTCTATTCCAAATCTCGCTGCCCCGTATTCTGATGTGTTTCGCGGTAAAATGGCTGCGTAGGAAACCTTTTTTTCTTCAAGGGTATCGACTACCATTTTTTCAGAAGCACTCTCTGCTAGATCCAGAGGAAAGTATGTAAATCTGTATGCCGGGTTTTTTCTTTCAGCTAAAAAATTTAACATCAAGCCTTCTGGGAAGACAACGAGCGAATCAGACGGCCCTGTATTATGTATGAGGTAATCCAGGAGCTCTTTTACCCTATTGTAAGCGGGATAAACAAAGATGTTTCCTTTTTCCGTAGATATTTCTAATGTGCGATTTTTATAAGCATAGGCTGATATAGACGCATGACTCACGATAAATGCAATAGATACGATTACGAAAGCAGACCTGCAAAAACGCTGTGATATTTTATTTGTTGACGTTTCAGGGACCATCTTTAGAAAAAATATGTAATAGCACAGCATGCCCGGGACAAGCAAATAGAAACCATACTGGCCTGCCCAGGTCTTAAATAGTATGCGCGTTAATAGCAGGATCGAAAAAATAGAAAAAACCATTAAGAATAAAAACCTTTTTTGCCGAGTCTTCAAATAGCTCTTATATGCTATGACGCCAAGCGAGATGCATATGAGCGGGGTGCATAGATATTGCATGTAATACGGGAAAAACCTCACCTGGACAAAAATGGACGCTTGCTATGACGGCCATAGCAAGCGGCATCGCGATGATTTTTTTCTTTTTAGACAATATCGATCCTGCGAAGAAAAATAAGCTGCTTATGGCGAGGTAATAAAGTGTTATCTTGAGGATCGATGCTATATTAAAAGACAGATTATCTGCGCCCATGAGTCTGGCAGTGAAAGGTGCGGTCAGGTCCAGGTTCTTCAGGAGCAGGTTTATATCTCCTGTGCCGGCAAATGCTGCATAGACGAGACCGGCTGCGATGAGTGGGAACATGCAGCGCAGGCCTATGTCTTTTACGCGACTTCTGGATGCAAGCAGGCTGCCTATGAAAAGTGAAATAATAAGCGCTATACCTATCTCCAGTCTTGTGATCAATGTCAATGTCGATAAAAGAACCAGTGCGCATGAATACATTGGCCTCTTTCCGTCAAGTATACGGTAGTAGAAAAATAAGGCCGCAGTCGCTAGCGTGATACCATGGGTCGCTGAATAAGTGTAAGGTATTATGAAATTAAAGATGCCTGACTCGTAGTATTGCCCAAACGCGAACACAAAAAGAAAAGTGAGAACAGAAAAAGTCGAGAGCCGGGGATTTAGAAAGACGCGGGATATTTTATATATAAGAAAAGACAATAGCGCGGTCGTAAGTGCGCCGCTTATAACCATGGTGTTGATATTCATGCCGAAAACAGAGCACAGAAATGCGTTGAAATGCGGCGAAAAAGGGCCATACTGATACAATACGTCTCTATATAAGCTGTCCCCTGAGAGTATCCTCCATGGCACATACAGTTCTCTGCCTGTGTCAATGATAACACTGCCCCACTTAAGCCACGAGACTTTAAGTAGAAGGATAAAAACACACGCGATAATCAAAAATGGAATATATTTTCTTTTGCGCATTATGGATTCCCGCTGGAGTTTATCCCCGCGAAAGCGGGGGCGAGAATGACACGCGTTAACTTTACACTTCAACAACGTTAAAGTGTAAAGTTAGGTCCAGATAATATTGACCTTCCTGTATCCTGCCGCGCTTCAAACACCCGTTTCCGTATATCCGACATTTCTTTTTAAGTTCCTGTAGCGCGAGTTTTTTCTGCGAATCGTCAAGCGTCCCTGATTTCAGGATTTTTGCAATCGCCTGTATCCTGAAGCGGTCTATACCTGCTGCATAGATAGAAGAAACCTGATCCTCTCTGCCCCCGTCTTTTAATGTCAATGGCCTGTCCATAAGATAAAAAGAATGTTTTGCGCTCGTCCTTAACCAAAAATCATAATCTTCGCAGCAGGAGAGCTGTTCGTCGAAGAGCCCAATGGCATCGAAGAGCTGCCTCTGTACCATTGCCGTGGACATACTGACAACGCACAGAGGAAGGCACTTATCAAAAATATAACCGTGAAATTTTTTATGCCTTTTCTTTTGATTTAGAATCTCACCGTTTCTGTACCATGTCTCCTGGGTATGGGAGATGAGATATTGGGGATTTTTCTGCATTGCCTCTATTTGCAACGCGAGCTTTTCTCTGTCCCACCAATCATCAGAGTCCAAAAATGCTATAAAATCCCCCTTAGAGGCTTTTATGCCTGCATTTCGCGCAGATGCAGGTCCTTTGTTTTGTTGTTTAATATACATAAGACGTCCGCTGAAATCAGATATGAGATCCGCTGTGCCATCTTCTGAGCCGTCGTCGACTATGATTAGTTCAAAATCCTTGAAGCTTTGCGAAAAAACAGATTCTATGGCTTTTTTTAAACGATGAACGCGATTAAAGGCAGGGATAATGACGCTGATCATTTATCTTGTCGGAAGAGGTAACTTATCAAGGGCGCTTTTGTATAAATAATTCAGATATCTGAAAAAATTACTCCAATTGATCCTGTGCTCTATAACGGTGTATTCTACGCCCATTTTTGTCTCTATTTTTCTATGCGTTTCCCAAGTGTTGCTCTTGAGAAAAACGGAAAGGAGTATGGCGAGCGCTATAATAAACAAGAACAGTCTTTTCATTTTTTTCTCCCTCTTAATAGATCTTTATGTATTTTCTTTTTTTCGCGCAGAAGCCTTGAGATATCTTTTTGCCTGCGGGTGACCTTTTGCTTCATGATTATTCGACCCTGATCTTGCCTGTGCTCCCGATAATCGAGATAGTTTTTGAGTTGCCTTGCTTGTCGGTAATCGTGACAGAACCGCTTCCTTCCTCTATCGCGCCTGTGGTATAGAACGCGACTCGATCGCCTTCAAAGGTTATGGGATCTGCATCTTCTTCACTGCGATCTTCAAACTTTATAGACGGTGGAAGCCTGCGTTTTCTTTCAAAGAGTTTTCCTTCGTCATCCTCTATCCAGTACTCTGAGTTGTCTTTATCAAAGAAAACCACGTATTTCTGCCTGTATGTTATGGCATTGCTCTTCGCGACGCGCAGCGTGCCTAAAATAGCCCTCGCAGCTGTCTTTAGCCGCAGGCCTTTGCCAAATCCGGATGTAAATGGTAAGGAGAGGCCGAGTATCAATGTTATTACTGCAAGAACCACCAGCATCTCGACCAATGTAAAGGCTTGTTTTTTCATAGATATGAGTTTCTTTTTTTGCCTAACTTTACACTTTAACGTTGTTAAAGTGTAAAGTTAGTTAAGTATACATTTCAACAACGTTAAAATGTAAAGTTACCAATTGTTTATGTCGTCTCTTTCTGTGCCGTCGCCTTTTCCGTCCGGTCCCAGGGAATAGAGGTCATACATGTATTCATTGTGCACACCTGGGTTTACATAGACAAAGGCATTGCCCCACGCGTCCATGTATTCGCCATTTTCGTTGCGCTCCTTCTCTCTTATCTTAAGGTAAGGCCCGCTCCAGTCAAAATCCCCTGGATCTTCGGTGAGCGCGATCACAAGATTGCTGTTGCCGGAATCAGGATATGCGCCCATATCTGTCTCGTACATGCTGATCGCTGTTTCAATCGTTGCCAGCTGCGCCTTTGCCTTGGTAATCGCCCCGCGCTTTCTCGCCTGCTGCGCACCGCCTACCACCATCCCGGCCAATATAGTAATAATAGCTATTACAACCAAAAGCTCTATAAGTGTAAAACCTTTTCTCTTCATACGTCACCTCATTTCCGGCTTAAGTATACATTTTAACATTGTTGAAATGTATACTTAAATTATGTATGAGTATTTATATGTATTCTTTTGTTTCTCTGAGGACTTCTTCGGCTGTTGTCTTGCCTTCCAAGATTTTTTTTATGCCGTTTTCACGCAATGTCTTCATGCCAGTCTTTCTCGCTGCGTCTCTTATTGCTGACAGGCTTTCCCGTTTAACTATAAGCTCTCTCAATAGTTCATCCATAATAAATAACTCGTATATTCCTGTCCTGCCCTTATATCCTGACCCATTGCACTCCGAACAGCCTTCTCCTTTATAAAACTTAAGTCCCTTTACCTGTTCCTGCGAAAGCCCCAGATCAGAAAGTTCATGCCCGTGAGGATCGTGGGCCTTTTTGCATTTTGGACAGATTAATCTCACGAGCCTCTGCGCGATTACTGCCCTGATGGTGGAGATTATCAGAAAAGGCTCTATGCCCATGTCCATGAGCCTGGTAATGGCGCCGGGCGCGTCATTGGTGTGCAGCGTGCTAAAGACCAGATGCCCTGTAAGAGCGGACTGGATGGCGATCTCTGCTGTCTCAGAATCCCTGATTTCTCCGACCATTAAAATATCAGGGTCCTGCCTTAACATGTGCCTGAGTATCCTGGCGAAAGTAAGGTCTATTTTTGGATTGACAGCGATCTGGATAATGCCTTCTACGTCGTATTCAACAGGATCTTCAGCTGTAATTATCTTATATTCGATCTTATTGATCTCCCGAAGACAGGAATAAAGCGTTGTGGTCTTGCCGCTTCCGGTCGGACCTGTGGTCAATAAAATACCGTTCGGCCTGTGGATTATATTTCTGAGCCTGGATTTAATAGCATCATCTATGCCAAGCTGGTCCAGGGATAAACTGACCACGCTCTTGTCAAGCACCCTCATTACAATGCTTTCGCCGTATAGCGTAGGCAAGGTCGATACGCGCAAGTCAACGCTTTTCCCTCCGATATCCATCATGATCCTGCCGTCTTGCGGCAACCTGTTTTCCGCGACGTCCAGATTGGCCATGACCTTTATCCTGGAGCTTATAGCCAGGCTCAGGTCTCTCGGCGGATGCGCAGCGTCATAACATACCCCGTCTATCCTGTATCTTATGCTGTAGTCTTTTTCAAAAGGCTCGAAATGTATATCTGACGCCTTGTCTCTTATCGCCCTCAGAAGCACCATGTTCAACAATTTTACAACAGGCGCCTGCGAAGCTATTTCTTTTAGCTTGTCAGCGCCGTCACTTTTTTTAATAGCAGTTTTGCCCGACGTCTTTTTTGCCTCGTCTATGACATCTCCGAGCGATTCTTCCTCTTCGCCGTAATATCGATCTATGGCTTTTTTAATGGCGTCTTCTTTTGCCACGACCATCTTTATGTTCAGCCCTGTGACAAAACGCAGGTCATCCACGAGTTTCATGTTTAAGGGATCAGAGACAGCTATGACTACTCCGCCTGCCTCGACCTTTATCGGCACAATGCTGTAAAATTTTGCCGTTGAAGCCGATATCTTATTTATGGCATTTCTTTCTATGTTTAATTTAGAAAGGTCGACCAGCTCGACGCTTAGCCATTTTGCGATAGTGGTCAACAGGGTCTCTTCGGTTATATAGCCATAGCCTACGAGGATCTTGAAGATATTCTTTCCGGTCTTCTTTTCTTCTTCTGTAGCGTCGTCTATATTTTGTTGCGTAAGCAATTTTTTATCGACGAGCTTTTTTAACAATAAATTATATTGTACATTATCAGGCATCCTGCGTTACCCTCATGACCTCTTCGATTGTCGTGAGGCCTCTTTTTACCTTTTCTATGCCATCCTCTTTTAGCGTCCTCATGCCGCTGTCTCTTGCCTTTTTGTATATCTCGGAGCTCGGGGCATTGCTTAAAATCAATTCCCTGAGCTCATCGGTCAGGACCAATACTTCATATAGCCCCATCCTCCCTTTAAATCCGGTATCGCCGCAGGCCGGGCAACCAGTGCCGCGATAAAGCTCAATATCTCCATCCTTTTTTTGATCCAAGGAAAGAGCTATTCTTTCCTCTTCAGAAGGCTTGTATGGTTTCCTGCACGATGCGCAAACAGTCCTTACTAATCTTTGAGCGAGCACGCCCTGCACAGTAGAAGCGACAAGATATGGTTTTACACCCATGTCGGAGAGTCGCGTAACCGCGCTCGGCGCGTCATTTGTATGCAATGTGCTGAATATCAGGTGGCCTGTAAGGGCAGACTGGATGGCGATCTCTGCTGTTTCCAGGTCTCTGATTTCTCCGACCATTATAATGTCAGGCGCCTGCCGCAGCATAGATCTAAGACCGGCAACAAAGGTAAGTCCTATCAGAGGTTTTACCTGAACCTGGTTTACCCCGTCCAGCTGATATTCGACAGGGTCCTCTATGGTTATGACCTTTCGCTCTCTTTGATTAATATGGCTGAGGATCGCGTATAAGGTCGTTGTCTTACCGCTGCCGGTAGGCCCTGTGATCAGCATTATGCCATTGGGTAATTTTATCAATGTCTCTATGGCTTTTCTCTGGTCTGGTAGAAAACCAAGGTCCTCGATCCCTACCATAAAACTTGATTTGTCAAGTATCCTCATGACAATGCTTTCGCCGTGGATACCCGGAAGGCTGGAAACCCTCAGGTCGATCTCTCTATCGTCGACCCTTACCTTTATCCTGCCGTCCTGCGGCATCCTCTTCTCCGCAATATCCATGCCCGCCATGATCTTGACCCTGCTAAGCACTGACCCCTGCAATCTCTTTGGCGGACCAGATACTTCATGTAAAACGCCGTCTACCCTGTATCGCAGTCGGAATTTATTTTCGAGAGGCTCTATGTGTATATCGCTGGTCCTTCTCTTTATGGCCTCGTTTATTATAGTATTAACCAGTTTGATTATAGGGGTGTCCTCGCTTCCCTTTACTGCTTTTATTTCCTCTGACATCTTTGCCAGGTCGACCCCTGTCTTTTTCTTGGAAGCATACAATTCTTCAAGTGCTCTTTCCAGATCATCGGTCAAAGCCAGCTCCATCTCTATCTGCAGGCCCAGTATTTCTTCCAGGTTATTTTTCGCGAGAAAATTCAGAGGGTCATCGGTGCATATGTGTAATTTATTGGCCTCGTGTTTTATCGGGACTATTTTATGAGCAAGCGCGATGTGTGGAGGAAGGACGTTTACGTTTTTTTTGTCAATGTCCCGGGCTTTTACAGATATGGGCAGCATGCCTATCTGAGAGATCAGAGTTCTACCGACTTCTAGATTTGATATATATCTTAATTTTAAAAGCGCGCTGGAGAAACGCTCTTTTGTCTTTTTCTGCTCATCGAGCGCTTTCTTTATCTTTTCTTCATCCAGAAGCCCGATATTTTTTACAAGATCTTTTACTATTTTTTCTTTATCCATAGCCCTATTTATTGATCAAGCTCGCGAAATATCCGGCGCCGAAACCATTATCAATGTTTACAACGCTGACCCCTGGCGCACAACAATTCATCATGGTCAGAAGCGGTGCAATGCCTTTAAAATTGGCGCCGTATCCGACACTTGTAGGAACAGCTATCACTGGTTTATCAGTAAGGCCCGCAACTACGCTCGCTAAAGCGCCTTCCATGCCCGCCACTACAATCACCACGTTGGACATGGATATATCTCCTAGCTTGTCAAATAACCTGTGTATGCCGGCCACGCCAACGTCATAGACCACTTTTACTTTGTTTCCCATGACCTCAAGGGTGGCCTTTGCTTCTTCCGCGACCGGGATATCGCTGGTGCCCGCAGTTAAAATCAAAACCTGCTTATTATTCTTTGTCTTGCGCTTCTTTTTGTAAATGACCTTCGCTGTTTCATTGTATCGTACGTCTGGATAATATTTTTTCAGATGCTCATATAGCGGCTTTTTGGCTCGCGTGAGAAGAACATAGTCGGTTTTTTTTAGCAAATTACCGAGTATTCTTTTGACCTGTACATGAGTTTTACCCTCGCAATAGACGACCTCGCTAAAACCCTTGCGCGCTTGCCTGTGGTGGTCTATCTTGGCAAAACTCAGATCAGAATATAGTTTATTAGCCAACGCTCTCCTTAGGTTTACTTTTAACATTGTTGAAAGTAAACCTAAGCCTCTATGTTATTGTTTAAAGATTAGATACAAGATGAGCACGATTGCAGCGCAAGATAGGATATAAAAATCGTTAAAATAAAAAAAGTCCCTTATCTTGTCGGAAGAAGTCGCAATGCGCTCGTAACGCGTCCACTTTCCTGATTTACTGCGATACGAATCCAAATCATCAGACTTGTACCGCGTATAGATGCCCCCTATCTTGTAAGAAGACACCTCGCCTTTATCTATAATGTCCTGGAAATCACCCTCAGAGATACCGAGATAGTCCGCAGCCTCTTTAAGCGTTAAGAATTTCTTTATCATAAGTTTACATTTCAACAACGTTAAAGTGTAAAGTTAGGCCTTTATTTATTCGCTTTTTCCTTTGAAATCCATTTATCCACTGAAACCCTGTCGAATCTCCATTCACCCTCTTCTTTAAAAGCGGGTATTTTCCCAGAGTCAGCCCAATCCAGAATATTCGATACTTCTACTTCTAGATATTTGGCAAGCTCTTTTGCGTTAAGGGCCTTGGACCTTTGTTCTGAATAATTCAACATCTGGCATTTTCCTTGGAGCACCGCGCCTGCTTCTACGCTCAATACCGGCGTTTTCACGTCTCCTACGATGTGAGCGTGCGAAAGAATCTTCAATTCCTTCTCCGCCAAAATATTGCCCACGACCTTTCCGCCGATCATTATCTCTTCACCTTTTATGTCTGCGCGGACAGATGCGTTGTCTCCGATAGTCAGGCTGCCCTTTGTGTCCAGCTTGCCCTCGAAGTTTCCGTTTATCCTGAGATTCACTGGGTCCCTGAACGCTAGCGTGCCCTGCATGCTGGCATCGACATCTAAGATCTTTTGCTCATTTTTGTCTCTTCTAGCCATTTTCTCCCCCTTCCTTATCTTTTTCTGGAATTTGAACCTTCCGTAATATATATAAAGCGGCAAGCGCTATTATAGTCGTAACAACGCCTGCCATCGTTAAGCCACAGCCAACTGCCAGGCCAATACCTGCAACAGTCCAGAGACTCGCGGCAGTAGTAAGTCCTGTCACGCTTGCTCTAGAGCGGATAATCGTCCCTGCGCCCAAAAACCCTATACCTGTCACGACTCCGGCAGCTATCCTGCCGGGATCGACTGGCGCGCTGTCACCGAAGCTAATAAACATATAAATAGACGTCAACATGATAAGAGCGGATCCGAGACATACGAGGATATGCGTCCTGAAGCCAGCTATCCGTTTATTATGCGTCTCTCTTTCAAAGCCCACAAGGCCTCCCAGTATCGCAGCCACGATCAATCGCATGACTATTTGCGCATTGCTTAACATATTCGCTCCTCTCCTCGTTAACTTTACATTTTAACGTTGTTGAAATGTAAAGTTAGGGCTGGGCAGTGATGTCCAGCGAAGACGTGACCCCTTTTTTATATAGCCTGTACGCAAGGCCTGCCACCATTGCCGCATTGTCTGTGCATAGCGCGAGCGGCGGGAAATATACCTTAAAATCCCTAAACATAGATTCTCTCTTGATCATTTCCCTGAATCGCGAATTAGCGCTTACGCCGCCACCTACAACAAGAGTCTTTATGCTGCATTTCTCCATGGCCTTTATCGTATTTTTAACAATGAGCTTTAGCGCTGATTCCTGGAAACTTGTCGCGATATTCCGTATCCCCTCACCCGCATTTCGTATGCCGTGAGATTTTACGTAATATAAAACAGCTGTCTTTATGCCGCTAAAGCTAAAATCCAGGCTGCCTGAGATGCCCCTGCATTCAAACCTTATAGCGCGAGGATTGCCTTTCTGCGCCAATCTGTCTATTATAGGTCCGCCTGGATACCCGAGTCCCAATATTTTTGCTACCTTGTCATATGCCTCGCCAATGGCATCGTCCAGCGTATCGCCCAGTATTTTAAAGTCGTCGAAATCTCTCACGACGCAAAGCCTTGTATGTCCTCCTGACATAACAAGCCCCATAAAAGGGAATCTAAGAGCCTGTCTTGTCATTAGCGCTGCATAGACATGCGCCTTGACATGGTCAACTGCGATCAGGGGAATGCCCAGCGCGAAAGCCATTGCCTTTGCACAGGTGATGCCTGTTAGGAGTGCCCCAACAAGCCCTGCGCCCTGAGTCACAGCCACTGCATCGATATCTTTTATGCCTATCCGCGCATTTTTCAAAGAACCATTTATTACCTTGTCAAGATTTTCTACATGATGCCTCGTGGCTATCTCGGGTATCACGCCGCCGAATCTCTTATGATGTTTCAGGCTCGACGAGATCTCGTTGGATAAAATCTCCTTACCGTTTTTTACGACACTCGCCGCAGTCTCGTCACACGATGTCTCAATACCTAATATAAGCATAACATTTTTCAAGCCCAGCTACCTCTAGCTGGCACCGTATATAATGATCCCTTTCAGCACATCTACTGCGCTCAAAATCTGGTTATCGTATTTCTCCTGCTTTTCTTTTTCTGCCTGGATTTTTTCTTTGTCATCTTCTTCAGGGCGCAAAAGCTCATCAAATATATCCGCATCCTCTTCGTCGCTCTCTGTTTTTGCAAGTTCCTTATACCTGACTACTATGTCAGGTTCAATTCCTTCTCCGTGTATAGAGCGGCCCTCTGGCGTAAAATATTTGCTCGTGGTAAGCCGCACTGCTGAGCCGTCTGATAGAGGCACTACTGTCTGAACAGACCCTTTACCGAAACTTTTGGTCCCTATTAAGATCCCCCTCTTGTGGTCTTGTATCGCCCCGGCGACTATCTCCGACGCAGACGCGCTGCCCCCGTTTATCAGGACAACCATCGGGTAATCCAGATGTTTGTTTTTCTTCCTTGACTTAAACATGATGTTCTGATTTTTGACCCGTCCTTTTGTTGAGACAATTATTTTATCAGGTTCTAAAAATTTGCCTGCGGTATCAATGGCTGCCTCAAGCAGGCCTCCGGGATTATTCCTCAGGTCCAATATAAAACCTTCCATGCCTTTATCCTCGAGCTCCCTCAGGCTCTTCTCGAGTTCGCGATGGGTCTTCTCCTGAAAATCAGACAACCTTATATAGCCAATACCCTGCTCTATGATCTCTGCTTTTTTAATGCTCTCTATCTTTATGATCGATCTCGTGATCGCAAAATCCAGCAGTTTTTTCTCGGATTCCCTCAGCACCGTGACTTCGACATCTGTCCCTGGCTTGCCGCGTAATTTTTTGACCGCGCCCATAAGCGTGAGGTCTTTAGTGATCTCGCCGTTTATCTTAACGATCTTGTCGCCTGCCTTAAGGCCGACTTTGTACGCGGGGGTATCATCAATAGGCGTGATTACGGTAAGGAGGTCATCTTTTATTGTAATCTCTATGCCGATGCCTCCGAATTCGCCTTCTGTCTCTATTCTCATTTCATTGTACATCTCAGGGTCCATAAATTGACTGTATGGGTCCAAAGACGAGAGCATGCCTGTCATGGCCCCGTATATGAGATCCTTTGATCCCGGCTCCTCTACGTAATCCGAGCGTATAAGGCTGACTGCGTCAGAAAATAATTCTAACTGCTTATACAAGTCATCTGTTTCATTGTCTTTTTCGGCAAGACTGACATCGCTGAAAATAAAACCTGTTGCGAGCATGACAGCCACCAGCATCATAACAATCTTCTTATCCATAAATCTCCTTTCAGTGCTAACTTTACATTTCAACAACGTTAAAGTGTAAAGTTAAGCGGAAAGTCTTGATTTTAGTATCTCGCTTACCTTCTGCGGATTTGCTTTTCCTTTTGTCTTTGCCATCACCTTTCCGACCAGAAACATAATGGCATTCTGTTTGCCGGCTTTGTAATCGCTGACAGATTTTGGATTTTCAGCGATCACCCCGTCTACAGCCTTTTCTATCGCATCCTTATCAGAAATCTGCTCCAATCCTTTTTCTTTTACCACGGCACCAGGCGCATTGCCTGTCTCTATCGTTTCGACCAATACGCTCTTTGCGACTTTACCTGTGATCGTCCCTTTTTCTATCATTTCAAGCATACTCGCAAGATGCTTTTCTTTCAAGTTCAGCTTGTCGATCGTCAGATTTTTATCTTTCATGTAAGCAGAGATATCGCTCATGATCCAGTTCGCGATAATCTTAGGTTTGTTGAATAATGACGTGCATCTCTCAAAATAATCCGCAAGCCCCCTGTCGCTGACCATGAAAGCAGCGTCGTATTCGGAAAGATTATATTCTGATATAAATCTTTTTTTTCTTGGCTCAGGAAGTTCGGGAATTTCTTTTTTAAAGTCTTCCAGCAGCTTTTTCTCGAAATCAAACGGCACCAGGTCTGGCTCCGGGAAATATCTATAATCATGGGCCTCTTCTTTGGACCTCATAGATTCGGTAATATCTTTCGCCGCATCATAAAGCCTTGTTTCCTGGATAATCCTTTGCCCGTCTTCGAGCAGCTCTACCTGCCTGTCTCTTTCGTGCTCCAGGGCCGCTTTTACCGCGCTAAAGGAGTTCATGTTTTTTATTTCGGTTTTTACGCCGAGTTCGGTAGCGCCGGATTTTCTCAGGGATATATTAGCGTCGCACCTGAGGCTTCCTTCTTCCATATTGCAGTCCGAAACATCTATGTACTTCAGGATAGATTTAAGAGCGGTTAAATATACATGTGCCTCTAGGGGGGAATTTATGTCTGGTTCGGTCACTATCTCCAATAACGGCGTCCCGGAGCGGTTAAAATCTACAAGGCTGCAATCTTTCTCGTGAAAGAGCTTGCCTGTGTCTTCCTCCAGATGCACCCTGCGTATTTTTATGCGTTTTTCCTTGCCGTCGATCATTATCGCGAGATGCCCGTTTTGAGAGAGAGGCTGGTTAAATTGAGATATCTGGTAAGCCTTTGGAAGGTCAGGATAAAAATAATTTTTTCTATCGAATCGTATCTTTTTTGCGATCTGGCAATTCAGGGCAATGGCGACCTTTGCGCCGAGCCTTAAGGCCTGCCTGTTTAATACTGGCAGTGATCCGGGAAACCCCAGACATACAGGACAGGTCTGCGTATTTGGCGCAGCTCCGAAGTTCGTAGAACATCCGCAGAATACCTTGCTCTTTGTTTTTAACTGTAGATGGACTTCTAGGCCGATCACTGTTTCGTATTTCATTATCTTGTCGCCCGCCCTTTGCTAGTCGCTTATAATTTTAAGTATACATTTTAACAATGTTAAAATGTATACTTAAGCCTCATGGCATAGTTGGTTTTTTCTTGTGCCAGTCTGTTGCTTGTTCGTAATTATACGCTATTCTTAAAATCGCCTCTTCGTCAAAGGCCTTGCCCAATACCTGAAGCCCTATCGGCAGGTTCGATTTTGTAAAACCACAGGGAACGGAAATCCCAGGTATGCCTGCCAGATTCGCTGAAATAGTAAAGATATCCGAAAGATACATCGTAAGAGGATCGTCTGTCTTCTCGCCCACCTTAAATGCCGGAGTCGGAGAAGTGGGCGTGACGATAGCGTCGTACTTAGAAAACGCGTCTTCAAAATCCTTTTTTATCAATGTCCTCGCTTTTAATGCCTGGAGATAATACGCATCGTAATACCCGCTGGACAGGGCGAATGTCCCAAGCAATATCCTCCGTTTTGCTTCCTCGCCAAAGCCCTCTCGCCGCGTCTTCCTGTGCATCTCTATGACAGATTTTGTAGCGCTCGCCCTTAACCCGTATTGTACGCCGTCAAATCTTGCAAGGTTCGAGCTGGCTTCTGCAGTCGCGATCAAATAATAGACGCTCACTGCGTACTCTGTGTGCGGCAAGGTCATGTCTTCGCAATGCGCTCCCATCTCTTGTAGCTTTTTTATTGCTACTGACACGGTCTCCTTTACTTCTTTATCAACGCCCTTTATAAAGTATTCTTTTGGGATGCCTATTTTTAGGCCTTTTATGTCTTTTTTTATCAATAAGGGAAAATCAGGAACAGGAGTATTTACAGATGTTGAATCCATTGGATCATGGCCTGATATAGCCTTTAATAAGAGTGCTGCGTCTTCCACATCCTTGGTAAGCGTGCCTATCTGGTCCAATGACGAGGCAAATGCTATGAGGCCATATCTGGAAACTCTTCCGTAGGTCGGTTTTAAGCCCACTACTCCGCAGAGTGAGGCTGGTTGCCTGATAGAGCCGCCTGTGTCTGACCCCAGCGCGAATACAGCTTCATCCGCGGCAACGCACGCTGCAGAGCCGCCGCTAGACCCGCCAGGGATCCTCTCTAGATCCCATGGATTTTTTGTCGCGCCGTAACAGGATGTCTCAGTGGAAGAGCCGAATGCAAACTCATCCATGTTAGTCTTGCCCATCAATAGGGCGTTTTCGTCCAGTAGCTTTTCTATTACAGTAGCGTTATAAGGCGGCAAAAAGCCTTTTAATATATCAGAGGAACATGTGGTGAGTTCATCTTTTACGCAGATATTATCTTTTATAAAAATCGGCAACCCCTGAAGCCCGCCTTTCTTTGGAGACTTGCTTCTCTCGAGGACCTTTTTCTTGTCAAAGTTCACTATAGCGTTCAGGGATTTATTTTTCTTTTCCACGGCCTCTATAATACTCTGGCATATATCTATATGCGATATATCTCCATTATTGATAAGGCCTGTCAGTTCGTGCGCAGTAAGTTCGTTTAATTTTTTCATGTCTCTATGATCTTCTGGACCTTGAACAGGTCATCTTTTTTAGCAGGCGCGTTCTTCATTGCTTCGGAAGAGGGCAAGGATTTTTTAACAGCATCCTCCCTGTAGACATTCCTTATCTCCAGGACATGGCTCGTGGGCTCAAGCTTCGAGGTGTCCAGCTTTTTCAGCTTATGGACATACTCTAAGATCCGGTCTAGCTGCTTAGTAAAACAGCTTAACTCTTTATCATCCAGCCCTACCCTGGCCAGATTCGCCACATATTTGACAGTCTCTGTATTTATCGCCATAATCTTGTTAACTTTACATTTCAACAACGTTAAAATGTAAAGTTAGGTTTTTTCTCAGCCAGCCAATGACGCAAACTGTTCCAATGATACTGTTTCAGGTCTCTGGGCCGGATCTACGCCAGCTAGCCGCAACCTTTTCAACATCTCTTCTTTTGACGCAAACGCCAGACTAGGATAAAGAGAACTGGATATCATCTTCCTGCGCTTGCCGAAACATATCCTTATTATTTTAAACAGTTTTTCCTCATCAGTCAAGTAAAGAGGTTTTTTGCGGATAGATATCTTTAAAAAATACGAATCGACTTTAGGCTGCGGGTAGAACGATCCCTTCTTTACTGTAAACAATGCGGTTGGCTCTGAGTAAAACTGCGTAAAGCAAGAGATAGAGCCATATATCTTGCTGCCGGGCCTGGCGACAAGCCTTTCTCCGAACTCCTTCTGCACGGTTATAAAAATCGAATCGACAAAATTTCTGTTGTTTAATAGATGGATCAGGATGGGGCTCGATATGTAATAAGGAAGATTTCCGACGATTTTTAACCGCTGCGGGCCAGTGTCGCGAAAATCATATCTTAATATGTCGCCGCGGATAAGATCTAAATTAGTCGATGCAGTCAGCTCAGAAACAAGAAACTCGTGCAGCCGCTTGTCCTTCTCGATCGCTATCACTTTATCGCTGCACTCGCACAGCTCTCCCGTAAGAGCAGCTAAACCCGGGCCTATCTCGAGCACAACATCTTTCTTACCCGGCGCTATAGCCCTGACTATTTTTTCTTGCACATTCTTGTCTATAAGAAAATTTTGGCCTAGTTTTTTATTTGGCTTGATATTGTACCTGCGAAGGGTAGGTTTGATTTCTTTTATAGTCAGCATCTAGAATTTTTGCACATACTAACCGCCAGTTTTATCGCTTGCTTCATAGATCCCGGATTTGCTTTGTTCTTGCCTGCGATATCATATGCAGTGCCATGGTCAGGCGAGGTGCGCACAAAAGGAAGTCCAAGAGTTATATTTACCCCGTTTTCAAAAGCTATCATTTTAAAAGGTCCCAGTCCCTGATCATGATACATTGCTATTACCGCATCCAGCTTTTTATTAAACGCCATATAAAATGCAACGTCCGCAGGTAAAGGCCCCTGCAGCCTAGCGATTTTGGTTTTTGATTTTTTAATGGCCGGGATTATGACTTTTTTTTCCTCTTGCCCTATTAACCCATGTTCTCCGCTGTGCGGATTTAGCCCGCATATGCCGATCCTGGGTCTGGATAGATTGAAATATTTTTTCAAAGCAGCATGAGTCAAGGCTGCAGAATCTTCTATTCTTTTTCTAGTAAGGATTTTTGGCACTTCTTTTAGGGGAACGTGTCGAGTAACGAGCGTGACCTTTAAAAGAGGTGAATAAAACATCATCGCTATTTTTTTTACGCGGGCGGCGCGGGCGAAAAACTCAGTATGTCCTTCGAAACGCACGCCTGTTTTATTGATAGCGGCTTTACTCACGGGTGCAGTAACTAAGCCGCAGGCGCGGCCTTTCTTTAAAATAGAAACAGCTCTTTCTATGGCTTCGAACCCAGTGTTATCGTGTGTGTTTATTACGGAAAATTCAGCGAGGGAGTTAACGCGAGGATCTTTAAGCGCTTTTTTTGTAATTTCAGGACCTATGCCTCTCGGGTCTCCTGTTGTAATCAAGATATGAGGTCTTTTCATATAAAGCGCTTCCCTAACTTTACATTTCAACAATGTTAAAGTGTAAAGTTAGAAGCGGGCATAGTTATTTTATCGATATATATGCTTCAGCTCTAAGTTCACCCAGCCATTCGTTCAGCTTTTCTTTAAATTTCTTTTGAAAAAGCCTGGCCTTGATGTTTCCCTGGACATCTTCAAGTGGCAGATAACCGGAATGCGTGATATCTCCTATCTTCAGAATATGGTAACCGATATTGCTCTTAATGGGCTTTGAGAATTCGCCTGGCTTTAAGTTGAATATAACCTGATCGAGTTCCTTTAGCATCTCGCCTTTTCCAATGAACCCCATGTCTCCGCCCCTGTCTTTATTAGGGCCTTGCGAATAAAGCCTTGCTAGTCCTGCGAAATCCTTTCCCTTCCCCAGCTTCGCGTAGATATTCTCTATTTCCACTTTCGCTAATTCGAAGTCCACCTCATTATCCGCCTTTAGCAAGATATGCCAGACCCTATATTTTTCTTCCAACTTGAAATCCTCCCTGCGTTGCTCATAATATTCACTTATCTCAGACGGTAAAACAGCGACCCATGATTTTACCTCGATGTCCAAGACCTTTTTCATCATTATCTGGTCTTTATATCTGTTTTTTAAATCAGCTACTGTGATACCCTGGGTCTTGATAGTATTATTAAAAACCTCTTCCGAAGGGAAGCTGCTCTTGACCGACTCCAGCTTTTTATCTATCTCGCCTTCCCTTACCTTTATTTTCAGCTTTTTCGCGCGGCTCAATATCAATCTGTCTTCTATCATCTGTATCAGTATATCTTTTTTTGCCTCTTCCATTTTATCCAGCAGTTCGCTCGCCTCGTATTCCTGCACGTATTGAGCGTATAAGACTGCCAATAATTGGTCCACGTCTTGCTGGGTTATCACTTCATTATTTATAACAGCGACCACTTTGTTCACGACCTGACCGTATGCGAACACAGGCTGCATGAGCATCAATAATAAAATCATTATCTTTACGTACATTACAATGCCCTTCTCGTAACTTTACACTTTAACGTTGTTGAAATGTAAAGTTAGGTGGTTTTGTTTAGGCCAGCTACTATTTCGCGAAGCATCCTGCAGTACAGATCAAATCCTATTGCTGAGATATAACCGTGTTGCTGCGACCCGAGCAGGTTGCCCGCACCCCTTATTTCCAGATCCTCCATGGCTATCTTAAACCCCGAGCCAAGTTCTTTATAGCGCTGGATGGCCCTTAGCCTTCTCTCTGATTCAGTACTTATAACACTGCCCTTGGGTTTCAAGAAAAATGCGTAGGCCTTGCTCTTGAATCTCCCTACCCTGCCTTTTAATTGATATAAATCCGCGAGGCCAAACCTGTCTGCCCGGTTAACTATCAATGTATTTGCGTTTGGTATATCTATACCTGACTCTATTATAACGGTACACACGAGAACGTCAATACTTCCTTTTATAAATTCCCTCATCACGCCTTCTAACTCTTTAGGCCTCATCTGACCGTGCGCAACAGATATCTTGACCTCAGGCACTGACTCCTGCAGATGGGACGCTACCCTGTCTATGCCTTTGACCCTGTTATGGATAAAGAACACCTGACCGCTCCTTTTCTTCTCTCTGACTATGGCCTTGCGGATAAGTCCTTTGTCGTATTCGGTGACGCAGACATCCACCGGCAGTCTATCCTGCGGAGGCGTCTCGATAATAGACATATCTTTTACTCCCATAAGGGACATGTATAGAGTGCGCGGGATAGGGGTCGCTGTGAGCGTCAACACGTCTACCATCAGCCTCATTCTCTTTAGTCTTTCCTTGTCCTTTACGCCAAACCTCTGCTCCTCGTCTATAATCACAAGACCAAGGTCTTTAAATTTAATATTTTTTCTCAGGATAGCATGGGTCCCTATGACAATGTCCACGTTACCGTTCTTGACCGCCTCTAGAGTTTCCAGTATCTGTCCCTGCGATCTAAAACGACAGATCAATTCTACCCTGACGGGAAAATCCTCCATCCTGTCCTTAAAGGTTATGTAATGCTGCTCTGCCAATAGCGTCGTCGGGACGAGGATGGCGACCTGCTTATTGTCCATGACTGCTTTAAATGCTGCGCGTAACGCGACCTCTGTCTTTCCGTATCCGACGTCGCCGCACAACAGCCTGTCCATAGGCTTGCCGGACTCCATGTCTCTCTTTGTTTCCAGGCAAGAACGCGCCTGGTCAGGCGTTTCTTTGAAAGGGAATTTCTCTTCGAATTGGCACTGCCAGTCAGTGTCTTTTGAAAATGCGAACCCGCTCAGGCTCGAGCGCATCGCGTTTACTTCCAAAAGATCGAACGCCAGTGAATAGATACCTTTTTTAACCCTATTTTTTGCCTTGCTCCACGTCTTTGTCCCCAGCCTATAGATCTTCGGCGGTCTTTTTTCAAACCCAACATACTTCTGTATCAAATGCATTTCTTCTATCGGCACGTATAATTTGTCATCCTCTGCGTACTCGATAACTATATGATCCTTGTCTTCGCCTTTAAAGCTTATCTTTTCAAAGCCTCTAAAGATGCCTATTCCATGCTCGACATGCACGACGTAATCATCGATCTGTACATCAATAAAAGACTCAAGCGGCGCCGCTTCCCCTATCTCGAGTTTCTTAAGCGCTTTTCTCTTTGGATACAGGTTGAGCTTCGGAAGGATTATGACCATGGCATGTTCTTCCAGGGTCTCGCTTGACGCTATGCTGTAGCTTCTTATTAACTCTACCTTCTTTCCTACCAGCTCTATTCTTACTGGCCCGTCAAACGTAGGGGGGAATATATCTATTATGCCTCCGCGCATGCTAAAATCGCCCGGCTCTGATATTCCCTGGCACCTCTCATAGCCATAATCGACCAGCTTTTTGGCAAGGGCCTTATACTCTATGTCTTTACCTCGGTATATTTTTATAGACTCGAACATACTTTTCTAACTTTACATTTCAACAATGTTAAAGTGTAAAGTTACATCTTTGTTGGGGCGGAAACTCCTAAAAGGGTTAGCCCGCTGCGAAACACCTGTTGCAGCGCTGATATAAGGGCGATTCTCGCCTTGGTCAATGATTTATCATCTGTCGCAACGCGATAAGAATCGTAGTAAGAGTGGAAAAGGACCGCCAGGTCCTGGAGATAAGAAAGCAATACAAATGGTTCCAGATTATTTGCCGAAGATTCTATTGTCTTGGGATACTGCATTAATTTTTTTATTATGCCTATCTCCTCTTTTTTGTCCAAGAGGTCAAGGGCAGCGCTTCTGGCCGCGCCCCTTTTCCCCGCAAATTTAATGATGCTTGAGATCCTGGCGTGTGCATACTGGATATAATAGACAGGATTATCCATTGTCCGGGCCTTTGCCAGCTCTAAATCAAAATCCAAATGACTATCCGTCCGCCGCATCATAAAAAAGAATCTGCCAGCGTCTTTTCCGACCTCATCGATTATCTGTCTCAGCGTTACAAATTCCCCTTCTCGTGTCGACATCCTGACAGGCTGCTTGTTCCTATAAAGAGATACAAGCTGCGAAATAAGTATAGAGATCCTCTCTTTGTCATGCCCCAGCGCCTGGCAGGCGGCTTTTATACGATTTACGTATCCGTGATGGTCGGGCCCCCATATGTTTATTATCCTGTGGTAGCCTTTTTCCAGCTTGATCTTATGATAGGCGATATCAGGGGCAAGATAAGTATAGCTGCCGTCATTCTTCATCACTACCCTGTCCTTATCATCCCCGAACCTGGTAGACGCAAACCAGGTAGCCCCGTCTTTTTCGTATAAAAACTTTTTTTCTTTCAAAATAGCCAGCGCTTTTTTTATCAGGTCTTTTTTGGAAAGTCTTCTCTGGCTGAACCACACGTCAAAAATAACGCCGAAATCTTTTAGGTCTCTTTTTATCGTGCGCATCATGTGCTTGTACGCGTAGTCACTAAAAACTCCGACGCCCGTATCTTCTATGCGGTTTTTTATTTTAGGGAAGCTTTGTAGTATTTTTCTCGCTATTTCATAGATGTAATCACCCTTATAGCCGTTTTCCGGAAATTCCGAGGACTTACCTGCCACCTCTTTTGATCTAGCCTTGACTGACTCACCCAAAAGTTTTATCTGTACGCCTTCGTCATTTATATAATACTCGCGGATGACTTTATACCCGCAGGCCCCGAGGATCTTCGCCAGGCTATCTCCTACAGCTGCCTGTCTTCCGTGAGCAACTGTCAGCGGGCCAGTCGGATTGGCGCTTACAAATTCTATCTGTATCTTTTTCCCGCGCCCCATAGAAGTCTTTCCAAATTTACGGGACTCGGTCAATATCTCCCTGAGAGACAAGATGAAAGCTTTATTTGACAGGTAGAAATTTATGAAGCCCGGCTTTTCAACTCTTATTTCTTCGATCATGCCGCCTAATTCGCAGGAAGCAATATCTTTCTTCAGGTTTTCTACTAAGGCTGCGGCAATATCGTTCGGTGACCTCCTGACTTCTCCAGCCAGGCGCATGGCGATATTAGTCGAAAAATCTCCAAATTTCCTGTTCTTGGGAATCTCTAGATAAAGATTGGATACTGCATTGCTGGAGTAGTCCGGGAATGTATTTTTTATGGCGCGGAGTATTGCTTCAATGAGGGAGGGTTCTATCTTTAACATAAAAAAGGATACAAGCTAGCATCTCTATTTTTTTCCACGTTTTTTCTTACCCAGAACCATTAGAAACACCTTAACGATCTCCGGGTCAAACTGCGTACCGGAGCCTTTCAGGAGTTCCTGTTTTGCCTTTTTCAGGGACAAGGCCTTTCTGTAGGGCCTGTCTGACACCATTGCTTCGTAGGCGTCCGCGATCGAAAGTATCCTTGCGCCCAAGGGTATTTTTTCTTTTTTTAGCTTTCCCGGATATCCGGTCCCGTCATATCTTTCGTGATGCCGTAGGATCAAAGGCGCCAGCTCTTTCAAAAAATCGATCTGCTCAACGATGCCTGAGCCTAAAACAGGGTGCATTAACATTACCTTCCACTCGTCAGCGTTCAGCCTCGACGTTTTTCTTAGAAGACCGACGTCTATCCCTATCTTACCTATGTCATGCAGGAGACTCGCATACTTAAGAACCTCTCTGTCGTGGCTGGAGATTTTCATGGCCTCGCCTACTTCCATGCAATTTTCCATGACATTTTCTGAATGGCCGTACGTGTAACTGTCCTTGGCGTCTATAATGTTTGATAGCGTCTTTATGGTATTAAGGTAGGCTATTTCAGCCTGCTCATATAATCTCGCGTTTTCGATGGCAATTGCCGCCTGGCTTCCAAACATCGACAAAAGCTTGACATCGTCTTCGGTATATTTACCGATCTTTTTGTTATAAACACTTATAACGCCCATTATCTTGTTCTTCAAGATCAAAGGCACTGTCAATAACGAGTGCAGCTTTTTCTGTCTTGCAATATTAGGGTACTTGTAAAGCTTTTCCTTGCGCAGGTCGTTGATGACGTAAGGCCTGGCTTCTTTGACCACCCTGCCTGCTATGCTCTCGCCGACCTTAAGCTGTCTTTTGACATTAAAATGGCTCGAGCTATCAAGCCCATAGGAAGCCTTTAGCAGTAATGTTTCTCTTGTCTCATCCAGTAACCTGAGCGTACAAGAAGACGCATTTATGATCTTCGCAGCTTTTCGTGTGATAAGTTTTAGTGCTTGGTCTAAACGGAGAGTAGAGGTTATTAATTTACCGACTTCGTAGAGAGCAGAGAGTTCTTTTACTTTCTTCTGGAGGTTTTTTTCGAGCGTGTTTTTCTTTTTTTCTGACATAATCTAAGTTTCGGCGCATCGCCCCACAAGCCTTCTAAATTATAAAATTCCCTCAATCCACTCTTGAATATATGCGCAACTACGTTGTATGCATCGACAAGAATCCACTTGGCGTCCTGGTAGCCTTCTACGCTCGAAATGGATTCCCTGGCCTTGTGCAAGCCTTTTTGGATATTATCTGTGACTGACTGCGCTCTTCGCGCAGAACTCGCTGTAGCAATAATGAAGAAGTCCGTAATATTGGAAATCTTTCTCATGTCCAATATTACGATATCTTCCGCTTTCTTTGCCTTAGCGAGATCCGCGACAAGTAGCGCCTTTTGTCTAGAGCTCACGTATTATTCCGAAACCTCTTATTTTGATGCAAGGATGCAGAACATGTTTGTTCCGCAGGAAACGCAAACGCCTTTATTGGCTTTTCTCTTATTCTTCATCGTTACTTCCTTTGCGTTCTTCATTTCCTTCTTGGCCTTGCATTTTACGCAATAACCTTGTGCCATATCAGCACCTCCTTTTACGATTTTGAAACAAATTTAACACACTATCGCCAAATTGTCAAATTATTTCGCCCTAACTTTACATTTTAACGTTGTTGAAATGTAAAGTTAGGAAGTATACAAATCGTGTTTTTGAATGTATTTCGCTACCTTTTTTGGGACAAAATCACGTATATCCCGACCGTTTCTTATCCTGTCTCTTATTTTGGTCGAAGAGATATCTTTAGCGTCGATATCGAGAACTATAAATTCGCCCGATGAGCCTCTGATTTTAAAGCCCGGACGCTTAATGACTATGAACTTGCAAAGCCTTAGTATTCGCCTGAGGTTTTTCCACTTATCAAGGGCTGTCAATGAATCAGAACCTGTTATAAAAAATATTTCGGCGCGCGAACCGTATCTCTTCCTGAAATGCCTTAGCGTCTCTACGGAATAAGACCTTCCTTTTCTCTTTAGCTCGACATCTGAGACTTCGAATCTCTTATAGCTCTCTATGGCAAGCCTGACCATGTCATACCTGTGTCTTGCCTTAGTGACCCTGATGTCTTTTTTATGCGGAGGCAGGTTTGTCGGGATAAAGATCACCTTGTCCAGGCAAAGCCTGTCGCGGATCTTCTTTGCTAGATGCAAGTGTCCCAGGTGAATAGGATCGAATGTCCCGCCTAATAGCCCTATCTTCATATCATCTCTATAAAGAATGTATTGCTCGGTTATGTATTGCCTCGGAGACCTCTTGAACGACTTCGGATAATGTAGGGTGAGCGTGAATGACATCGGCGAGCTTTTCGGATGTTATCCCGAATTGAACGCATGGCGAGAACTCAGCTATTAATTCTGTAGCGCGAGGGCCTATTATCTGAGCCCCTAATATCTTGTCACTTTCATTATCCACAACGAGCTTTATGAAGCCTTCTGTCTCGCCTAAAACATGCGATTTTCCTGTAGCAGAAAATAAAAATTTTCTGGTGCGCGTCTTTAGTCCTCGCTCCCTGGCTGTCTTATCGCTTAAGCCGACACTTGAGATCTCTGGCTGCGTGAAAATGCAATTTGGCACCGCATCGTAGTTTAAAACCTTTTCTTTCCCCGATATGTTTTCTACGGCGCAGATAGCTTCTTTTGAAGCCACGTGGGCCAATAAAATCCCGCCTATCGCGTCACCGACGGCGTATATGTTTTTAACGTTTGTCCTGTAGTACTTATCTACTTCTACCCACCCCTTATTGCATTCTATCCCCGCATTCTCTATGCCTAAATCCTTGGTATTGGGAATTCTGCCGACACATACAAGCGCTTTATCAGCAGGGAATGCTGCGCCGCTTGAAAGCGTCGCGCTGATCCCGCCCTCTTTTTTATCTATTTTTTCTACCTTTGTCTTTGTAAATATTTTTATGCCCTTCTTTTTGAATATCTCGGAAATTTTTCTTACTATTTCAGCGTCTTCATTTGGCAAGAGCTGATCCATCATCTCGATTATCGATACCTCTGAACCAAATGACCTGAAAATAGATGCGAATTCGCATCCGATAACGCCTCCGCCGACTATAACTATGCTTTTTGGCACGCTTTGTAACGCCAGCATATGAGAACTCGACAAGATATAGGTTCCATCATAAGGTATGCCCGGTATTTCAAAAGGAAGGGAGCCTGTGGCTATAAGTATGTTTTTCGCCTCTACCTCTTCCTCATCAGATATTACATGCGCGGCATCTTTTATTTTTGCTTTTTGCTTAACAAGGTCGATCTTTCTCGCTTTTACAAGCATTTCTATGCCAGAGGAAAGTTTTTTAACGATCTTTTCCTTTCTTTCCTGCACCTTTGAAAAATTTAAATTGCACTCTTTCACGTCTATGCCAAACTCATCCGCGCGTTTTATGCTCGAATACAGGCTGCTGGAAACAGACAGCGCCTTTGTAGGTATGCAACCCCAGTTAAGACACACGCCCCCTATTTTTTCTTTTTCAAAAAGACAGACATTCAGACCCAGCTGGGCTGCTCTAACAGCCGCGACATAACCTCCAGGCCCAGAACCTATTATTACCAGGTCATATTTTTTCATATTTAGATTCCCGCTTCCGCGGGAATGACATTGCTTAAGTATACTTTTAACAATGTTAAAAGTATACTTAAGCGTTGAAATGTAAAGTTAGAGTTTGTTTATGCCTTCTCTTATTTTTTCAGCGGATTTCTTGAAAGCCTTTTTTTCTTCGCCAGAAAGCCCTATTTCGATTATTTCTTTTATTCCCGTGCTCCCCAGCACAACAGGCACTCCTATATAGATATCCTTTTCGTCATACTGACCATCAAGATATGAGCTGACGCATATTGTTTCTTTTTCGTCGTTTAATATCGCTTTTAGCATGCGAAACACTGCTGCGGAAGGCGCGAAATAAGCGCTCCCTGTCTTTAGATGTGATACTATTTCAGCGCCCCGATTCCGGGCTATTTCCGAGGATTCGTTAAAGATGTTTTGCTGGAGTTCTTTGGATCTATTGACGGGCAGCATGGTATCTCCGTGGCTACCCATCATGAAAATATTATCCTTGTCTAGAGACTCGGTCCTCTGGGAAACTGCGTTGAAAAACCTGGTCGTATCCAATAGGCCCGCCATGCCAATGACTTTCTTTGGATCGAATCCTGTTGTTTTCATGACAAGATAGGTCATTACGTCGAGCGGGTTTGTCACGACGATTACTATGGATAGAGGGCAAAGTTTTTTTATGTGGCTAGATATATCTTTGAGGATCGCGGCATTTTTTTTCAAAAGATCATCCCGCGACATGCCTGGTTTTCGGGCGAGCCCTGCTGTTACAACGACTATGCCGGCGCCTTTGATATCGCTGAAATTCTCTGTACCGGTTATCTTGGATTTCGAGTCAAAGATAGGCCTCGCGTCGGAAATGTCCAGTGCTTTGCCTTTTGCCAGGCCAGGCACTATGTCGAGCAGGACAACATCTGCGAGCCCGGCATCTGCGACCCTAGATGCTATCATTGCGCCAACGTTCCCTGCTCCTATTACCGCGATCTTCACGAATACCTCCTTAACTTTACATTTCAACAACGTTAAAGTGTAAAGTTAGAGCTTGGCGATTATGGCGTCTGCCATCTGGCTCGTGCCAACAGCAGTAGGATCATTGCGATCCTCTTTTAGATCATAGGTAACGCTTTGATTTTCGCTTATGACGTCAGCAACAGCCTTTTCAAGCCTATCAGCAGCTTTATCTTCATTTAAATACCTGAGCATCAACACGCCTGACAATATCATTGCCGTAGGGTTTACCTTATTAAGTCCGGCATACTTTGGGGCGCTGCCGTGTATCGCCTCGAATAAAGCTGCGGTATCTCCTATATTTGCTCCAGGGGCAACGCCTAATCCGCCTGCAAGCCCTGCACAAAGGTCTGACAAGATATCACCGTACAGATTCGGAAGCACTAAAACATCATATAATTCAGGTTTCTGCACCAGCTGCATGCACATATTGTCCACGATCCTGTCTTCGAATTCAATTTTTCCCTCGTATTTCTTAGCCACTTCTCTTGCTACGCTGAGGAATAATCCGTCGGTTTCCTTCATGATGTTGGCTTTATGCACGGCTGTTACTTTTTTTCTCTTGTTTTTTACCGCATAATCAAAGGCGAATTTTACTATCCTCTCTGACGCGCTTCTGGAAATAGGCTTTATCCCGATAGCAGAATCATTCTTTACGGCAGAGCCGCTCATGCTCTCTATACACTTGATCATATCCTTGGTGTTTTTCTTGCCCTCTGAAAATTCTATGCCTGCGTAGAGATCCTCTGTGTTTTCCCTGACAACGACCAGATCTGTATTGGGATACTTGGTTTTAACGCCTTTGTATATTTTGCACGGCCTCAAACACGCATAAAGATCCAGGGCCATTCTCAGCCTGACATTGACTGACCTGAAACCTTTACCTACAGGCGTAATAATAGGTCCTTTTATGGCGACCTTATTGTTTCTTATAGAATCCAAGGTTTCATCGGGAAGAGGGGTACCGAATTTGCCAATAGCCTCTTCGCCGGCTATCTGCTCCTCCCACTCTATTTTCACGCCAGTAGCGTCTATGCATCTCTTTGCAGCCAGGCTGACTTCTTTGCCTATGCCGTCTCCAGGGATCAGTGTGATTTTATGTGACAATGTTAAGCCCTCCATGTTTCTTGTAAAGATTTACTATGCCGCCTTCTTCTATCAGCGCTCTCTGAAATTTATTAAAAGGCTTTATATCCAGACGCTTGCCTTTCTTGGTAGAAATAATGCCTTTTTTTAAATCTACCTCCAACTCCTCGCCTTCTTTTATCAAGCTAGTGTTGCACTCGATAAGAGGAAGCCCCAGGTTAAAGGCATTCCTGTAAAATATCCTGGCAAAGCTTTTTGCCAGCACCGCGTGACAACCCGCATGCTTGATAGCCAGGGGTGCTTGTTCGCGAGATGATCCGCACCCAAAGTTTTTACCAGCTACAACAAAAAATGACTTGCCGTGAAGCTCTCTGTAAAAATTTGGATTAGCATCTTCGAACACGTGCTTCGCCAGCTCATCAGGATCTGTGATGGAAAACTTGTATCTGCCGGAAATAATGAGATCTGTATTTATGTCGTTGCCGAACTTATACGCTAGACCTTTCATTGTTCACTCGCTCTCCTAACTTTACACTTTAACATTGTTGAAATGTAAAGTTAGAGGTGGCGTGCCTCCTCAGGGTGCTTTACATATGTCTTGTAGGTGTCAACGCTTATTACACCCTTTTGGAAAAGGGCTTTTAGCGACTTATCCATAGTATGCATGCCGTACTGAAAACCTGTTTGAATATGCGTCAAGAGCTGCTCTGTTTCCTGCTCGCGAACAAGATTTCTTACCGCAGACGTGGCGACCATTACTTCTGTCGCCAGTACCCTGCCAGGCCTATCCACTCTGGGCAAAAGCTGCTGACTGATGACGCCCTGAAGCGCCCCTGCCAGCTGGATCTTGACCTGCTGCTGCTGATAAGGAGGAAATACATCTATAATCCTATCTATTGTCTGGGTCGCGTCAGGAGTATGCAGGGTGGCTAATACCAAATGTCCTGTTTCTGCCGCTGTCAACGCAGTAGAAACTGTCTCCAGGTCTCTCATTTCGCCTACAACTATTACATTGGGGTCCTGCCTCAAGGCATGAGTCAATGCATTTGCAAAAGACCTGGTATCAGAATAGACCTCTCTCTGTTTTACGACGCTGCGCCTATTTATATGCATATATTCTATAGGGTCCTCTACCGCGATAATTATGGATTGTCGTTCATGATTGATAAAATTTATCATGGACGCCATGGTCGTGGTTTTTCCGACACCCGTGGGCCCGGTAATGAGGACCAGGCCCTGGGTCTTGCGCGCCAGATCCGTGACCACAGGGGGCAAGCCAAGCTCTTCAAAGGTTTTTATACGCAGAGAAACCATTCTAAACGCTGCTTCGACATTGCCTCTCTGCATATGCACATTGACGCGAAATCTGTTCAAGCCAGGCACTTCGAAAGAAAGATCCAGCTCCAGGTCTCTTTCAAAAATAGCTTTCTGTTTATCGTTTAATATACTATATATCAAACGCTTTGCGTCTTCTCTTGTTATTTTTGCAAATTCTGAAAGCGGGATAAGCCTGCCATCCACTCTGACAATGGGCACTGAATTAACGGTTATATGAAGATCAGACGCATTTTTTTCGCTCGCGATTCTTAAAAGACCTCTGAGATCCATAATTAACCTCTCTTTATAAATATTTCCTAGGGTCTGTGATCTTGCCTTCTATGGCAGAAGCAGCCACTGTGGCCGGGGACCCGAGATATATAAATGCGTCCGGATTCCCCATTCTTCCCTTAAAATTCCTGTTCGCGGTCGAAATCACGTTTTCGCCTTTGGCCGGTACGCCATTATGCGTGCCCACGCAAGGACCGCAGCCAGGGGCGACTACGCAAGCACCAGCCTTGACAAAGTCCGCAATAATACCTGCTTTAAGCGCTTTTTCAAAGATAGATTTCGAGGCCGGGGCGACTATCATCTTTACGTATTTATGGACCTGTCCTTTTTTCAAGACAGAGGCCGCTATCTTTAGATCTTCCAGCCTGCCGTTCGTGCACGTGCCGACAAAAGCCTCATCTATCTTTATATTCTTTAGTCGGTTAATGGGCTTAACATTATCAACTGTATGGGGCCTTGCGACCTGCGGCGTGATTTTACTGACGTCGTATTCGATGACTTCGGAATAATGGGCGTCTCGGTCACTTTTTATTTTACGGGCAGTGGAACGCAAATATTTAAATGTCTTTTCGTCAGGTTCGATCATGCCTGCCTTTGCCCCCATTTCAATGGCCATATTGGTGATAGTGAATCTAGCATCCATACTGAGACGCCTTATATAATCTCCGGTAAATTCTACTGCTTTGTAAGTGCAATAATCTGCTCCCAGGTCCCCTATTATATAAAGTATGATATCTTTTGAAAAAGTACCTTTTTTAGCCTTGCCCTTCAAAATAATCTTTACGGTCTCCGGCACCTTGAACCAATTTTTACCAGAGGCCAAAGCCACTGCCAGATCAGTCGATCCCATGCCAGTGGAAAAAGCCCCTAAGGAGCCGTACGTGCACGTATGAGAATCAGCACCCACGACCAGGTCGCCTGGTTTGACAAGCCCTGATTCAGGGATGACCTGATGACACACGCCCTGGCCGATATCAAATATCTTCACGCCCCTGTCATGTGCAAAATCACGCATTTTTTTATGTATCTGGGATACTCCGATATTCGGGCTGGGGGCGCTGTGATCAATGACCATGCAGAATTTATTTTTATTAAAGACCTTTTTCGCGCCTATTTTTTTGAATGAGTCTATAATAAGGGAGCTGGTCCCGTCCTGGCCAAAGCAAAAATCTACATCACATACAGCCACGTCTCCGGCCTTCACGTCTTTTCCGCAATGTGAGCTAAATATCTTCTCTGCTATGGTCTTACCCATCACGGCTCCCCAAAGTGTAAAGTTAGGCTTGCTTGATGCTTAGGTTCAGCCTGCCCATCTCATCTATTTTGATAAGTTTGACTTTTACTTTATCGCCTATCTTTACGGCATCCTCTACATTCTTAATAAATTTACCGGAAAGCTCAGACACATGAATCAGGCCTTCCTTACCTGGGAATATTTCGCAAAACGCGCCAAAGTTCATTATGCGCGTAATGGTTCCTTCGAATACAGATCCCACTTCAAGATCCCCTGTTATGCCTTTTATCATCTCCATGGCTTTATCGATAGCCTCTTCGTTGTCCGAAGCGACAGATACCTTGCCATCATCGTCTACTTCAACAGTAGCGCCTGTATCTGCGATTATCTTTTTTATGATCTTGCCGCCAGGGCCTATTACGCTCCTGATCTTATCCTTCTCTATAGTGATACTTTTTATCTTAGGCGCATACTCGGAAAGTTCTTTTCTAGGGGATCCAATTGCCTCTGAGATCTTCTTCATTATAAATTCCCTGGCAGGCGCAGCCTGTTTCATTATCTTCTTTATTAAATCAATGTCTATGCCGTCGATCTTCAGGTCCATCTGAAGAGCAGTAATGCCCTCGTCCGTACCTGTGACTTTAAAGTCCATATCGCCGAAATGATCCTCGACGCCCGCAATATCTGTCAGGATAGCGCTGTTCTTTCCTTCCTTGACCAAGCCCATGGCTATGCCTGTCACAGGTTTCTTGATCGGAACGCCCGCGTCCATTAGAGAAAGCGTACCAGCGCAAACAGTCGCCATACTGCTAGACCCATTGGACTCAAGGACCTCTGATACCATCCTTACTGTATAAGGAAAATCTTCGTTAGAGGGCATAACTGCTTTAAGCGCCCTCTCGGCCAATGCGCCGTGCCCGATCTCTCTTCTGCCGGGTCCTCGCACAGGCTTCACTTCTCCGACGCTAAATGGCGGAAAATTATAATGCAGCATAAAACTCTTGAACTTCTCTCCTTCTAATGTATCGAGGCGCTGTTCGTCTTGGCCTGTGCCAAGCGTAGTGACGGCGAGACTCTGGGTCTGCCCCCTTGTAAACAAACCAGAGCCATGAGTCCTTGGCAACACGCCTACTTCACAGGTTATTTCTCTGAGATCTTCGTGTTTTCTGCCATCCACCCTCTTTTCTTTCTCCAGAACAGACCTTCTGACCCCTTCTTTTTCGACTTTATGCAATGCGCTCTTTATATCAGCATCTTCGAGTGTTTCATCGTCAGTCTTTAATTTTTCTATTATTTTGTTGCTTAATACCTCGATCGCCTCTTCTCTCTGCTCTTTTGCAGGAAGCAAATATATCTTTTCAAGTTCAGATGAAGATAAATCCTGAACCTTTTTGTGCAACTCTTTTGATATGATCTTGCATTCTGGTTCAAACTTTTTCTGTCCACACTTCTTTTGCAAGCCCAGCTGCAACTCTATGGTCTGATCGATATAGTCCTGCGCAAGCTCTATAGCCTCGAGCATCTTTTCTTCTGAGATCTCTTCAGCACCTGCCTCAAGCATTACAAGCTTACCCTTGAGCCCTACTGCTACAAGGTTCAGTTTGCTGTTCTCGAGTTCTTCAAAAGTAGGGTTCACGATAAATTTATCGTCTTTCAGGCCGATCCTCACTGCGCCAACAGGGCCTCCAAACGGAATATCCGAAATAGTCAATGCGCACGAGGCGCCTATTATAGCAAGGATATCCGAATCATTCTCCCCGTCACTAGAAAGCACTATGGCATAAACTTGTACATCATTCATAAAGCCTTCGGGAAACAGTGGCCTTATAGGCCTGTCTGTCAGGCGGGCAGTCAAGATCTCCTTTTCCGTAGGCCTGCCTTCTCGCTTAAAATATCCACCTGGTATCTTGCCGGCCGCATAGGTCTTTTCCTGGTATTCGACTGTAAGAGGGAAAAAGCCTATGCCTTCTCTTATCTTTTTTGAGCACGTCGCCGCGACCAAGACCACTGTGCCGCCATACTGCACGCAGACTGCGCCATTTGCCTGCTTTGCCATCCTGCCTGTTTCTATAATAAGATTCTCGTTTCCTATTTTGCTTTCGACTTTCATAATATCTCCTTGAAAAAAAAGGCGGATAAAAATCCGCCCGTAAACCCGGCGTCGCTCAGCTAATTAACATAAATTATAGAGCAAGGCCAGGGACATCTCTATTTTTTTAACTTTAAGCTCTCTACGAGTTCGCGATACTTTTCCGCATTCTCTCTTTTTAAATACCCTAATAAGCTTTTTCTCTGGCTGACTAGACGTAAAAGCCCTACCCTCGAATTAAAATCCTTCTTATGGGTCTTAAAATGGTCTGTTAGGCCATTAATCCGCTTGGTCAATAAAGCTACCTGCACGCTACAGGAACCAGTATCCTTCTCGTGCTCTGCGAAATCCTTTATGATCTTCTTCTTTTCCTCGCTTTTTACCACTGTCTTAACTCCTCTCTTATTCTCTGTTATAGAGCCAAATTATACTATGCTTTAGAATCCAGGTCAAGTGTTTTATTGCTACCTAAGTTTACACTTTAACGTTGTTGAAATGTAAAGTTAGGTAGAGGTGGATTTTTATCTCATATAATAATATAAAAGGTAGATTTGATATAATGCCCCATAGGGAGTCGTTTTTTCTCATACATCTATATCTGTTCCTGATATACATTTTTTTTAGATCATTTGATAAATACGGGAAGTTCAGGCCTTTCTTTCCCCCTGACGTGCCGCCTCTCTCATGATAAGCAATTGCCTTCGGGCTATAATAAGCCTTCCATCCCTTTTTCTGTGCCCTCCAGCATATGTCTAGATCCTCATAGTACATACCAAATGTCTCGTCAAAATACCCATTTTCATCCTTTATATCCATGAGCATGCGTTTCCTGAAAAATGCGCATGCGCCGCTCGCGCCAAAAACATAGCCTGGGTCTTCGTATTGCCTCTTATCCGGTTTACCATAGCCTCTTTCTGCGGGCTTTCTATCCCTTCCTACAAACAAGCCTGTCGAATCGATGGTCTTTTTATCATTTCTCAAGATCTTGCCGCTGACCATGCCGATCCTGGGATCAAGGCCAATGGCCCTTAGTGCCTCTTTTAAATAATCCTTATCCAAGATCACGTCATTGTTAAGACACAGCATAAAGTTGCCCTTAGCTGCTCCTATCCCTTGATTATAAGCCTTGCAGAATAATAAATTCCGCGCGTTCCATATAAGCCTGGCTTCAGGGTAATACATCCTTACCATCTCAACGCTGCCATCAGTAGACGCATTGTCGACAACTATGATTTCTATATCCTTGAAACCCTGGCCCCTGACAGAATCAAGGCACTGCCTCAGCAAATCTTTTCTGTTGTAATTTGCTACTATTACAGAAATCATTATATCGCACTGGCTAACTTTACACTTTAACGTTGTTGAAATGTAAAGTTAGGGTTTGGTGTTGCGTAACTTACCGCTGTATTTTATAATATATTATATCATGAACAAGGAAACTAATCTAAAAAAGATATCACCTCCATTGTTTTTTTTGTTTCTGTTATTTGTCTTTATCCGTCCCTTTGTCTCGGAAATAGCTTACCCCGTAATCAGCGGATATATGCGAACAGCTGTCTTAATGTTATTTCTCGCAAGCCTGTTGTCTAGTAAGGAGTTCCGGATTGCAAAAAATCTCTTTAACAAACCCCTGTTGCTCTACTGTATCGCGATAGCCATATCCCTGCTTTACACTATAAATCTACGCGCTAGCCTGCATCAAATATACCAATTAACTCCGCTATTGTGCCTTTTTTATCTCGCCCTGAATCTGGAAAAAAACCAGTCCGTTAAATTAGTAATCCTCCTGGTACTTGCAGCGTCGGTGTTGAGTATTTATGGGGCATGCCAATACCTCTGGGGATTTGAGAATACAAAAAATTACCTAAGTCTGCACATGAAGGACATGCTGCAGGCAAGATATGCCAGAGAAATACTTATGACGAAAAGAGCGATTGCTACATTTTTTTCGCCAAATATGTTTGCGGTATTTCTCGCAATGACCATACCGCTCTGCGCGGGACTTTTATTGGACAATCTAAAAAATAAAAAACGTAGATTGTTTTTTGGCTTTTCTGCGATATGTATGCTTACGGCGCTTCTTCTTACAAAATCTATGGCCGGGGCCATAAGCATGTGTTTCGGCGCTATCATATTCTTTGCTTTTGCCTGTCATCGGCCATCCAAAAAAATATTCATCTTTCTCGTGTTTATATTATTATTGCCTCTATTTTTACTATTATTACGCTCTGACATGTTTGTCAATATCTTAAATCAGCAAAATACAATATTACAGCGATTAAGTTTCTGGAGAAGCGCATCGGAGATCATCAAGGATTTTACCCTTAGGGGAGTCGGGATAGGGAACTTTGCAAATGCCTATCCAGGATACAGAGAACTCGTAGCGAACGAAACAAGATTGGCCCATAATGTATTCCTGCAAACCTGGGCTGAGGCGGGGCTATTAGGCATGATCTCTATGATCTTATTGGTATGGGCCTTCATAAAAAGCTCCTTAAGGATCGAAAAGAATTTTTTTAACATAGGACTTATTGCCTCGGGCTATGTGTTTTTAATAAACAATCTGTTTGATTTTTCTTATTTCATACCACAGGTTTCATATCTATGGTGGATAAATTTGGGCCTTGTGGCACAAAACCTTAAGCGCCAGGACACCAGAACTAACTATAGATTAAAATTATTTATTGCCTTAATGGTTTTAATGATAATATATTTGAATGTAAAATCCACCATTGCGTCAGCTTATTTCCAAAGAGAAGATTACAGAAAGGCAATCGCCCTGGAGCCTTATAATGACTTATACTATGCGAGAATAAACGAATACGACAAGGCCATTGCCCTTAATCCTCGCTCTCCCTTCTATCACAAAAACCTGGCCCTATCATACCTTGATAAAAACATGATAAAAGAAGCTATCGCAGAGCTAGAAAAGGCCTCTGAGCTGTATCCTGCGGATGAGTCATTGCACCAGCAATTGTTCGATTTATACACTGCGACAGGGCAAAAAGAAAAAGCTGAAAAAGAGAGGCTCAGGCTTGAAGAATTTCATTCAAAATATTCAGGATATTTTATCAGATAGCCTAAAGGTGATCTTTTTAAGCGCTAAAGATAAAAGATTTACTATAATATAAACGCTCACATTTATAAATCTGACTATAATATAAATTGCCTTAAAAGGCAGGGCTAGTATATTTTTAATGATTTCAAAAAAAGGCCTTACGCGCAAAAGATACCACTCGTCACAGTAATTGTACAAGAGTTTGGGGCATTTAAATCTTCGAAATGCCTTCCAGACCAGAAATGGGTTCAGGGACAAAATAACTACTGCATCAAAATCTCCCGCCAAAACCTCTGGGTCATTCGTAGTAAAAATATTTTCATGTGACACTACATGCGAAACGAGCCCTATTTTAAAATCAGGTAATATAATTTTACAGTCTGCGTTTTTAAATCTTTTTTTAATGCTCCCTACTGCCTTACGAAGGTGCTCTTCATAAGGAAGGCTTATAACGAGAATATTTTTTATTTTTCCTGGATCTATGCTATCTTTACGAGCCAAGTCAATGAACAGTCTTCCTGTTTTTTTCAAAATATAATTTATCATGAGAAGCTAAGTTTACACCCCACTTTACTTCCTTAAGGACTCGCGGGGCATGCTTTAACGTTGTTGAAGTGTAAACTTATATAGTTCTTCCAGCTGGTTTGCTAATAAGTCCCAATTATATCTCTTTTCGACGAGCTGCCTGGCATTCCTCCCCAGCCAGGCCCGTTTTTTTGCATCTAAGGTAAGATCTATGACCTTGCTTGTGAAATCTTCAGGGTCATCTGCTATAGATATATTCTCTCCGTCCATGACTTCTGTCACACCCTCGCAGCCGACAGAAGTCGAGACAACTGCTTTTTCCATTCCCCATGCTTCAAATAACTTTCCCCTCATGCCTGTGCCTGATCTTACAGGCATCACGAAGACCTTGCTTCTGGCTAGATAAGGTCGTATGTCTTTTACGTATCCGGTTACAGTAACGTTTTTATCCCGTTCAAGTGCCAGGATCGAATCTGGCGGGTCAAATCCCACTATTGTAAAATTAACCTTAGGAAGCTTTTTGCGTATCAATGGAAATATATCCCGGTAAAAATAATGCACTGCATCGACATTCGGATGATGCCTAAAGAACCCTACAAATATAATATCCATATCCTCTTCTGCGCCTTTAGAAGGGCTGAAAAAGCCATGATCTACGCCCATGGGTATCGCTGTTGCATCCAGGCCCGGTGAATATGATTTTAAAGCCGAGGCCTCGTTCTCTGTCATGGTAATCACCTTATCGAATCTATTGCAAATCCTTGCCTCATATATCTCTTTTTTAAGCGCACTTCCCCACGTCTTCGCCTTCTCTGAAAATGACCTTCTTAGTCTTATCTCTCTTAACTGGGCCAAATAGTGCAACTCGTGCTCTGTTAAAAACTTAATAGAGCATGAGTTATCCGGTGCATATTGAGCCATGATCAAATATTCAAAGTGCAAAATATCAAAATCCTCTTCATCTAATCTATTTTTGATCAGATCCTTCATTGGCTTATAGGAAAATTCGTCGATCATAGGAGGTAATATAGATAGTGCGTCTGCCCTCCACGGATAATCTTTTTTTACTACATCAACTCTTTTGCACATCTTCTTTAATTCCGGTAAAAACCTTTCTTCCTCAGGGGCTATAAATGATACAAGGCTTACGCTATTTTTAGCTGTAAGCCTTTTGATCAATTCGAACATCCTGTTACATCCTGCATTTATGCCACGACAAGGGATATAAGGACAGATATAAAGAATCTTCATGCTGACGTTTATTTAAATTTCTCCAGGATAATGTCCTGCAATCTATTGCTTATTTTTTTCCAGTCATATTTCTCTGCGACCAGGGCAATGGCATCTTCTGACATGCGTCTGTGTAAAACATTATCTTTGTCCAACATATTTATATTGTCCGTGAATTTAGCAACAGAGCATGTCAATATAGGCTGCCTCCCGTTTGTCTTTATGCCGCGAGCCCCGCATTCCGTTGCTACGATAGGTAACCCATAGGACATGTAATCCAGCATCTTTATATTCACGCCTGATCCGCTAAACATAGGATTAATAGCTATGTCCGAACTCTTTAATGCCTGGCCAAGTTTATTGTCAGATACCCTGCCCAGGAATTTTACGTTCCCCGGTATATCTTCGCCCTTAAATGCATCTGCTATATTCCCGACTATTAAAAACGTAAATTCCTTGAGTTCAGGAGCTATTACGCGCAGAATAAACCTGACTGCATCTATGTTAGGCTTGTATAGCGCTGCGACGAAAAGGACCACTTTTTTATCAAGCGGCAATCCTAGCTCTTTCTTGGAGAGCCCTTTCTCTTCGCGACTGGCCAGTTGTTTTGCATATGAACCATTGGGTATTATGTATATTTTTTCTGGATTTACGCCGTAGATATTTACAAAGGATTGCTTTTCTTCTTCAGAGCAAGCCATAATCAGATCACTCTTCCTGCACGCGTCAGCCTCAGCCTTTTTAACATACTTTAAAATAAAACGTTTTAGCATATGTCTTTCCAGAATCCGGTCCATAAGTAAATATTCACAATTATGTGCATCATAGATAAAGATCTGCCCATTATTTTTACGCATAGATAAAGACGACCAGGGATGAGAGCATACCAATATATCTGCTTTTTGAGAACCAAGGATATGCCTAAAATTTCGATCCGTGTGCATACATAAATAAGAAAAGAGATTAAGAAAATGGTTTTTTATGACCTTTCCCTCTATGGCGCGCCATGAATAATAATGCCGCGGAAACGGGCTCAACACCTCTTTGAAATTATCGCGTATCCTATTAAAGGCGTATTTCTCCCCATTGGATACGCTATAGTCTACCCCGACATAAGTAATATCAAACAGGTGTTCTGAAATATTGGAAAATAAATTCCAGATCCGCTTAGGGCCTCCCCAGAGCGGCGGATAAAGCCTGGCTGTATCGCTTATAAGCATTCTCAATTTACTATTTTTAGGCTTAACTGCATTGATGCTTCTCCCTGTCTTTTCGATCTTTATTCGGTTGGTTTTTTTTCTGCGATCAAGACTCTCCTTTAAATACCTGCAAGTGGCTACAAAAGGATTGGCTTCGCTGTATCTTACTGCATAGTGCTGCAGACATGGACTTTTGCAATTATAAGCGATCTTGCGTACCTTACGAGCTTGTCGTGACTGCCATATGTCTTTTATGCTACTATGTTTGACATTGCCTATCAGATGCTTGCAGATGAAGGCCTCGCCATCAGGGCAGATATTCGGCCCCATAAACCCAGCGTAACATCCCATAGAACTATTCCTTATCTTGCCTTTGAAGTATTCAGGGTATAGCCTTAGGGCGTATTCCGGATTATTGACCAGCCCGTTCTTCTTCTTGAACTCGATGATCTCCTCTATTACCCTGCTCAATATCTCTATCTCTTTCTCGTTCATGGCATATTTATTATCCCTGCTATCCAGCTCTACATTGCTAGCCATAGCAGGCATGATAGAGACATTCGCAAAGTTTAATTCCTTGCCCAATTTTATCAGATCCAGCGCTTCCTTTAAGTTTTCTTTCATCAAAACATACGTAACGCCGATGCGCACGTCGGTCTTCCTGTCTTTGCTGATTTTTCGGATGAGCTTAATATTATTGATTATCCTGTCAAAACAACCTTTGACCCCGCGTATAGAATCATGCATCTCTGCAGTGGCCCCGTCCAGCGAAGTCTCGAGATAAAACTTATGGTGCGGCAGCTCCGTAAGCTTCTCTGCTATCTTTTCGTCTATCAGCGTCAGATTCGTATTGACATAAACAGTGTGATCTATCTTCTTTGAGGCATAGTCCAGTATTTCAAAAAAATCCTTTCTTATAAATGGCTCTCCCCCGCTCAAGACGATGTCACGAACACCCCAGGATGCCACATCCTCTACTATTTTTATGATTTCACTGAGGCTGATCTCTTCCTCGGGCCTTGTAGGATGTTTGCGAATGTCACACATCTTGCATTTTAAATTACATCTTTTCGTAAGCAAGATCCCTGCGTAATCCGGTTTAACCAGTGGCGCGTTGAGTTTACGCGAAAGCCAGAATAAATATATTTTTTTTAATTCTTCTCTGGTCATGTCGACATCTTGACTATTTTCTGTTTATAAAGTTGCAATTCAAAATCCTGCACGTCCTATTGCAGCTCAAAATCTCTTTTCTTCTTTTTTGAGCTGTCTGACTATTCCAGATATCGCTCAATTTATTATCCAGGATATTTCCTATAGGTGCCATATTCCAGCATGTCAGGATATTCCCGTATTCATCGAGTATAATATTTTTTTCAGCTGTCATGCACCTGCTCTCTCTGTTGTATTCTTCTGGATTTTTAAAATATTCTTTTATGGCAGAAAGCTGGGCATCGAAATTATTAATCCTTGCTCCATCGCCCCCTATAAGCATTAGATTATCCATCGCCCTATTCACCTTTTCTGTATCCCTAGGCCAGAATTCATTTTTTTTATACCAATAAGGGTCGTATTCAGCGCCAAAATTATGATCTATTGCCTGAAAGTTTATTTTAGTCAATGCGTCGTCTTTTGTAAGACTGACCAGGTCCAGCAATTCATTCAGATTTTGCTCCATGACTACCGTGGCAATGCATATATTCGGGGTCTTTTTCTGCCCTCTATGCCGTCTTATATGCTCCATGGCGGCTTTTGCCCTCAGAAATGCCGCGGGATTATTTCTTATATAGTTATGTGTCTCGGGGTTGACGCTGTCCAGCGAAATATTAATAGTATTTAATCCTGAATCGACCAATCTTCTGGCTGTATCCTCATCTATACAGAACGCATTGGTTGTCAGTCCTGTTACAAAACCCTTATAGGAAGAGTATTGGATTATATCTACTGCATCCTTACGTACAAGTATTTCTCCTCCTGCAAAATCAAGCCTGACAGGACCAAGCCAGCCATAGAGTCTATCGATTATCTTTCGCCATTGTCCAAAATCGAGCTCACTGTTTCTTCTTTCCGCATGGCCGTTTTTCCAGATATCGCAATGCCTGCATGTAAAATTACACCTGGAGGTTAGCCTGATATGCGCATGAATAGGTTTAGTATATTCCTTTTTCTTATCGCTGGGGCGACTCGCAGGCTTAACCAAAAAATTCGATCCACTTATTTTAGTAAAGTCGCTTATGCCGGGATCATAACAATTACCGCAACCTTGTTCAAAAATACTTTTTCTTGCACGATGAAATTTCTCAGAATACCACAGCTTTTCCAGGTCTTCTTTTAAAGCATTTCCCAGCGGACCAAAAGGCCTGTTTTTATTTTCCCAGACACAACACGGAAAGATATTACCTTCGACGTCTATCCCTAACTCCTTGATCAGCCCAAGGCAACGGACCCTGACCCCGTCATTTTTAAAATATTTAAGGGCATTTACATAATAAAGGTGCTTCGAAAGGGATAATTTTCCGCTCTTTTTTATTTTTTCGACAAAATCAAGATATGATTTTTTTTCTTTAAAGGAACGCAGATAAAACCCGGGTTTATTGATGACGGGAAAAAAAGAAAGCGTCATGCCTTTTTCCTTAAAATAATCATGGACCTGCCCTAATTCTTGAACATTTTTATTGGTCACCACCATATTAATGGCGATGTTAGCATCCCGGTGTTTCTTTTTTATGTACTCAATGCCCTCTAGTACTTTTTTGTAGCTACCTGCCGAACCCCTTAGATATTCATGTGTTCTTTCCAGGCCGTCTATGGAAACCGATATGCATTTGATCTTAGACTTTAAGATCTTCTCTGTGTTTTCTTTTATTAAAAGTCCGTTACTGGTCAAGCTTACCTTCATTTCCTTTGAATTTGCATAATCTATGATCTCAAAAATATCCTTATGGAGAAATGGCTCTCCGCCCGTGATCCCTAATACGCTCACCCCTAATCTATGCGCAGCGTCTATTATGCCGAAAGCATCTTCTTTTTTCATATCTTTTTTCTCATAGCTCCTGTCAGAAATATCGCAAAACCTACAGCCTAAATTACATCTTGAAGTTATCATCAGGATTAGTTTGTTCGGTGGCAAGGGAAAGGTGTTTCGCTTGATATGGCTCAGGTATGCTGCCGTAAATCTTTTATCGTCTTTAGAAGGCCGGGCTTTATGCCCTGCCCAAAATAGCTCAAAAGGGCGCAGCATGATTCTAAAAAATCCGTATTTATGGCGCTGTATTACCCTGAATGGCTTCCTGGGTATTGACAAGACCTTGTCCCAGATCGCCATTGTGAATTTAACTGGGTACAAATGTCTTGTTTTTTTAAGCAAGTTCACGGCTTTCCAAGCGGACTGTTTTATCGACCATAAGACAGACCATATTGGTCGCAAGACATACCTGAAGCCTGTAGATTTATATATCCCGTTCAACTCTCCTTTAAGCTCATGACTTTGCAGGTCCAGGACTTTTATCTGTTCCTGCAGCCTATCGCTTAAGGAGCTTAAAGATGACACCTTATTCCTAAGCTGCTGCTTTGCCTTTGATTCTTCGATTAGTTTGCTTTCAAGAATATCTATCCTGTTTTTGTGATCCTTTTCTATCTGTCTTGTCCGCTCATCTTTTCTTGCTATGTCTTGCTG
>CAYPYS010000002.1:204819-213794 GCA_964415355.1 uncultured Planctomycetia bacterium
TCCTTTTCTATCTGTCTTGTCCGCTCATCTTTTCTTGCTATGTCTTGCTGCAGGCGCGCTATCCTGTCTCTGTGATCTCTGTCGACATTCGACAACTTGCGACGTTCTTCGTCCAGTTTTTCAATAAAAAATCTCTTTTCAGAGCTCAGGATCCTTCTTAAAGCAGTAAATAGTTTGGGAGAGACCTCGTTTGTAACTTTTACTCCATGCATATCTATTAATCGCGCGTAGATAAAAGCAAACATGTCGCATATATCTTTTTCTTTTTTATAATCAAGGTCTTTGCTGAAATATTCCCTGCCCGCAAGGGCATCCGGAAGCCGGTCAGGCCAATGTTTCGCTATCAATAGCAATCTGTTTTTTTCCTGTAAAAAAGTAGCTATGGGTTCGGTTTCTATGGTCCCGTGAAATCTATGATAGACAATGCTAGTCGGACACATGAATAACTTCCACCCCTTTTTCCTGCATCGCAAGCTTAGATCCACGTCCTCAAGATACATATTAAAATCTTCGTCTAACAATCCCGTATCCTGCAGGCAATTCTTCCTGTAAAAAACCGAACAGGCGCATATGCTGGGCACTTGACCGACCCTGTCATATTGGCCCCTGTCCTTTTCTCCAAAGCCCTTATCTACCCAGTAGAAATTTGGGCGTTCTTCATGTCCAACGCTCTGTATCCGCCCGTCCATGAATAAAATCTTGCTGCCTATTGCCCCTATCTTTTCATCTGCTTCCATGAGCCTGACTAATTCCATCAACCAATATTTATCTACCTTGATGTCGTTGTTAAGCAGCGCTACGTATTCGCCCCTGGATTCTTTTATCCCCAGGTTATTCGCCATGCAATAATTGTTGACCTCATTTTTTATAATCTTTATTTTTGGGTAATGCTTTTTTACATATGCGACAGAATCATCTCCTGAGCAGTTATCAACCATTATTATTTCCAGTTTATTTTTAGAGTAAGACAAGTGCTCCAGGGAATCAAAGCAATCCTTCAGGTATTTTTTCCCATTATGATTTACAATGACAATACTTACAAAAGGGGTTTTAGTCTTCATGTTTTATGTTTACGGGTAACTTCCATTTCCAGTTATGCGAGAGATACACGGTTCCATGATCCTGTTTGGTAAATAGCACCTTCAGGGTATAAGTTTTATGGTTATAGGCTATAAAATCTTTTGCTTTCTCGCTCCAGACCCCCGCAGAAACACTATAATCTCCGGGCAATAATCTTAGCGGCGAGAATATCAAGTCAACCTCTTTGCGTTGTATGCGCGCAGACATACCCTGACAATACACATCGTCGCTGCGAAAAATACCCAACCACAATCTCAGGTCTTTTTGGGAAAACCTGCGCTTATCTATCTCGAGAATAGCCCTAATAGTCAAGTCCTGCCCCGTAAGAAACTCATTCCTGGGATTCCCGTGCCTGTCTAAAAATTCCACGTCCAGTATTTTGATCTCCTCGGAGTTTTTGGTCTGCTTTTTTTCATGACGCAATTTTTTTATACTGCAAGAATTATTACGCTGCAGACACGACTGCCAGCTTAAAGGTCTCCATTTAAAAGGCAGGCCAAGAAGCTGCCCATCCGGATTATAGCCGTATACCTCTATTTTATAACAGCCTTTGTGGTAATCATAAGCGAGCCTGCCCTCTTTTTCCCATATCGCAACCGATAAATAATAGACCCCTGGAGCAAGAAAAAGATTTTCATATTCAAAAGTGACATGCCCTGTCCCTGGACAAAGATCTATTTTATGCCCATCCCATTTAGAATTAGGGCCATAACAATAAACACCGTCTTCCCTGAAGACAGCGACCCCGAAGTGCACGTCTTCTAATCTGCGACGGGCTTCAAAGTTAACCTTGACCCGCATTCTTTCTTTGGTCTTAAACCTACGCCTTTCAATGCCCCATCTATCTATTATCTCTACCGAGCTTATCGTTGCTTCGTTTCCCGGGGTCTTTTTCCCCCATTCCTCCATGTCTTCGACCCATCTCTTGGTCTTTCTAATAAAATCCCTGCTTTTCCTTCTCGAATATTCTCTCTCGTTCAATAGCTTACGGTAGCGATCGATAGCCTCCCCCGGCAGCCCTGTGAATATTATCTCACCGTCTTCCATCAGCAAAACCCTGTCGCAGAGATTTTTTATAACTGACAAGGATTGAGAGGTCAGGATCATCGTCTTGCCCGCTTTTTTATGCTCCAAGAGCGCCTTGAAACATTTCTCCTGAAAAGAAACATCCCCTACTAAAAGAGCTTCATCTATAAGCAACGCGTCAAAATCAACATGAATGGCAACGCTAAAACCTAGACGCATGCGCATCCCATTGGAATAAGTCCCCAGCGGAGCGCCGATAAAACCATTTAGTTCTGAAAAATCCACTATGTTTTTATATTTTTTATCGATCTCTCTTTTGTCCATGCCAAGTACGGCCCCATTAAGATATATGTTTTCCCTCCCTGAAAGCTCATTTTGAAAACCAGCCCCAAGGGTAAATATGCTGGATACCTTGCCATTTATCCTTACTTCTCCCGTGCTCGGAGAAAGTATCCCGGCCATTACCCTAAGAAGGGATGTTTTGCCGGCACCATTCCTTCCTATGAGGCCCACTATTTCCCCGCTATTTATCAGCATATCTACGCCCCTTATAGCCCAAAAATCACGCAGATCGCAGCTATTTGGAAACTTCTTGCCTATATTTTTTAATTCGAAAAATGTCATATTTGGTCAGGTAGCTAAGTAATCGCCAAACAAAGCCTCGTGTTTTTTAAAAACATAAATACCCGCGAAGAATGCAAAGAAACTTAAAAATAAAGGCAATCCGACTGTATTAAAAAGACTTATTTCCTCCGGCAGTGTATCGATAAAGCCATGCAAAAGAGTGACGCGATACAGGTTAAGTATTCCCACCAAAGGATTGGATAGATATATATTTAGAAAAAAACCCTTGAAAAATCCAACCACCATATCCAAAGAGTAAAAAACAGGGGTAAGATAAAATAATGCCACCAGTAAGATCTCGACTATATATCTTACGTCTCGATATCTCACGTGCAGGCTTGAGGTTATCAGGGAAATCCCGATTATGAATATAGCGTGAAGCAGTACCACTACAGGCAGGCATATAAGCAAAAACGAAAAATTCGTATTAAAAAACAATAAAAAAGCTACCATTATGCACAAAGACGGCAGAAAATTTATAAGTTCTGCGAGCACTACTGATACAGGCAATAATAGCCTGGGAAAAGAAGCGTCTTTTATTAAGCTCCTGTTATCCAGTATGCAGGTGGTCGCTTTTGTGACACTGGCCTGAAAAAATCTCCATGGAAATATCGCGGTCGCCAAATATATAAAAAAAGGATACTCCCCTATGGGTACGCGCATGATAGCAGAAAACACTATCTGAAAGATAAATATAGTGCACAACGGTATCAAAAAACTCCATAAGATGCCCAGGAAAGGGCGCCTGTACCTAACCCTAAGGTCTTTTAGCGCCAGCCTGATCAATAATTCTCGATTTTGGATCAATGTCCTCATGATTCACCTGTGATCACGCAACAGTCTTTAACCTGTTTTCCATGACCCTGTCTTTCATTCTTGTAAACAAGATCTCCGGCAATCTACACATTGTATACACGTAAGCCATAAAAAGATATATTTTATCTCTATTTTTAACATTAATAAAATATTTTATTTCATAAAACAGGAATCCAAGCGCTATTCTTCCCGCAGAGTAAGACTTTAATACATATCTCAGCCTATTCCTGGATGTAAAGTAAAAAACTTTTTTTCTGCTATTTACAAGGGCGTATCCCTCATGGTGTCTTAATCTTGAAGACGGGGCATACAGGATCTTATAACCTGCCCTACGAAATCTATGGGCGATATCTATCTCTTCGTAGTACATCGGATGATAGCCGGCATCCAGACTGCCTATCTTTTTCAGTAAGTCCTTTCTGCACGCCAGAGAAGCCCCGCAGACATATTCCACTTCTTTTTCGCTATCATGCTGACCTGTGTCCATATCCCCTTTTCCTACATGATAAGAAAGGGCATTTTCATTTAAAAACCCGCCCGCGTGCTGTATGATATTATCTTTCATGTAAAGTATTTTGGAACCAACCAGGCCGACTTTATTATTGATCTTTAAAGGCGTGATGAGCCCTCTTAGCCAGCCACGATCAACTACTGTATCCATATTTAGCGAGACTATTATATCGCCCCTTGAACAGCTTATCCCCTTCATCATTGTTTTTACAAAACCCGATCTTTGGCTGTTCTCTAAAAGCTTGACGTTGCGGCTCAGATATCTTTTGACTATATCCACTGACCTATCGGATGAATTATCATCTACGACTACGACCTCGTAATTATAATTATCCGAAGATGCCAAGACAGACCTTAAGCATCCTTCGATAACGTCTTCACCATTGTATACGGGAATGATTATGGAGACCATTTTTAATTTTATTAAAGAATGCCTTTAAAAATTTTATATTTCTCGGCCCATATAAAATTATTGCACACCTTGGCATATCCCTTTTCCCCCATTTTCTTTGCCAACCCTTCGTTCCTGAGCAATGATTCAATGCGATATGCCAACCCTCCAGCATCACCGAATCCTACAAGATAACCGTTGTCCTCGTGATCTATTACCTCTGGTATGCCTCCTGCCCTTGCGCCTATCACGGGTTTTTTATTTGCCCATGCTTCTAAAAACACAATACCAAATGAATCTGTGCGCGACGGTAACACAAAGACATCTCCTGCTGCAAAGAGATCCTGCTTGTCTTCACCGATTACATGATCGAGAATAACGCATCTATCTTTTACAAATCCTTGTTGATTTGAGAAATATCGGTTAAATTCTTCCATGGGTGGCCCTGCCAAAACCAATTTAACATCCCTGTCTTTTTCCCATACGCCCTTCATGGCCTCTATCAGATGAAACGTCCCCTTGTCGAATGACTTGGTCGATACGTGAAAAACTATCTTTTTTTCTTTTATATCAAACTTTTCCCTAAATCTCTCGGCGTTGCCTCCTTTAACATCATCGGGATCGACTCCCTGCCCGAGAAGATATATCTTATCTTCTCTTATCCCGGCATTCCTTAAGTAGTCTCTTTCTATTGAGGTCTGGACGATAATCTTGTCGCATTTTGAGAGAACCCTTATCTGAAACTCCCTGGTGTAATACCTGCTCACTTTATCGCCTTTATGTTCCCCTAAATGAAGAAAAGGCGTAACTATCAAGGGAAGTTTATGTTTTTTTGCGTAAAGTATGCCCATGTATACAAGAGAATTGTAAGGAAGCGCTGCTATATGAACGACGTCGAATGGATCTCGATTTTTAAAAAACAATTTTTTCCACATCCCGGGAACTACAGGGCTCGGCAAGGAAAATAGGGATTTTGCAAATAAGAACGGCATGCGATAAAAGGCTCTCATTGCAATATTATGAAAAGGAAATTTTATCGCACGGAATCTTTCTATCCTGACGCCATTATGAACCTCTTTGCGTGTTTCTATTTTGCGCTTACCATGCTTCCATAGATGCTCTAGGTCCCAGGCATCGGTAGTAAATACAGTAACCTCGCATCCATCCTTAACCATGCTCTCTGATATATTTTTCATATATATCTCAGCGCCGCCGATACCCGGGTGATATCTCTGTATGATATTAAGTATATGAGTTTTTTTCTTTAGCATTTACGCGCTCTCTGCCTGACGACCTTGGGCCTGTATCTTATCACTTCATGTATTGCCTTTATCGCGTACCTGTTTGTCGCTAACATGTAGATAGCCCTCAGCATATCGTATAAAAGAAAAACAATAAAGTATTTTATGCTCACGTTACCGTTCTTTGATAATAAAAAAAACCTGTTCCTGAAGGATAGGTACTGCCTGAATTTACCGTTAAAACTCGTGCTATTTCTCGCGTGATAACAAACTGCCGAAGGCACAAATCTTGCTTTCCATTTTTTCTTTCTAGCGCGCCACGCAAGGTCAAAATCTTCACCTAAAAAGAAAAAATCTTCATCGAAATACTCCTCGTTATGCCTTATATCCTCCAGGGCCTTTCTCTTGTATAAAGCAGCTGCGGCGCACGGGCCGAATATATCCAGCTTTGCATTATACTGTCCTACGTCTATCTCTCCGCTACCCCGGTCAAAAAATCTATAGAAGCGCGACAATGCCAGGCCTGTAGAGTCGATCGTTACGCCGTTTTTATTTAAAATCTTAGGGCAGAATAATGCCGCCTCGTCAGATGCCGCTATCTTTTTTAACTCTGCCAGGAAACCCCATCCCAAAACAACGTCACTATTTAAAGTAAGTATATAATCGCCTCTGGACGCTTTGATGCCCTGATTGTTCCCAAAACAAAAACCCTTATTGTCTTTATTGTGTATTATTTTTACATCAGGGTATCGACTTAAAATAGAGACGGTATCGTCAGTAGAGCCGTTATTTACAAAAATAATCTCAAAATTTTTATGGCTTTGGCTATATATTGAATCAAGGCACGCGGAAAGATGTCTGCCCGCATTGTATCCCAATATAACAATGGACATCAATACGTCGTCTTCTGAATCAGGTTGTCTTTTGTCCGGATAATTTTTTTTCTTTCCCTTTCTGTTATTTATAAAATCCGGGATCTCTTTGAGGGCGTTCAAGATGCCCTTGTTGGTCAAAACCAGAAACGATAAACGTGACAAGTCATATAAAGACGAAAAAATAAGATTTAGATAAAATCTTTTGAGGCCGTCATTCTTGATCATCATATAATACCTGTTGCGAAGACAAAGATATTGCCTTATTCTGTTATTAAGATCGGAACTGTTGCCGTCGTGACAGCAGATCGCTTCAGGATAAAACCTGGTTCGCCACCTTTTTCTATGCGCTCGCCATGCGAGATCTACGTCTTCGACTAAGAAGAAAAACCTCTCATCGAAATACCCGTGTTCGTCTTTGACCTCTTCCAGCATCTTTTTCCTGTAAAGCGCTGCAGCACAACAAGCGCCAAAGACATCCCTTTCTTTGCTAAATTTACCATTATCAGCTTCTCCCTTACCTATATCATAAAATCTCCTTGAGCGGGAAAGATGCGCCCCGCAGGAATAGATCCTTCTTCTGTCTTTCTGCAGGATCTTTGGCTGGATTATGCCTACAGTCTCATCCGAGCGCCCTGCAAATTCTTTTATTTTTCTTAAAAAACCTTGTTCCAGCACTACGTCGCAATCCAGCGTTAAGATCCATTCTCCTTTACTTGCCTCGACACCCATGCTCCTGGCTTTTGCCGCACCCAGATTTACATTATTTTCTATCAATGTAACCGAGGAGTAATCTTCCTTAAGTATAGATAAAGTGTTATCCCTCGAGCCATTATCCACCACGATCAATTCGACTCCCTGACAGCTTTGAGCGAGCACAGAATCCAGGCAAGCCTTTATAAATCTTGAGCTGTTAAAAGTTAAAACGACTACGGAGATCAATTCTTATCCTTTCCATGTCTTTGCATGACAACTCTTGTGTTCTCACAACGCTTTTATAATTACCGTCGAAATCAGACCAATCATTTGAGATCAACCAGCCCCTGTCTTTTATATAGTCAAAATACTCTGTGCCCGGAAAAGGCGTAGCAAAAGAAATCTGCAGAGAATCCGGCTCTACATCCTCGATGAATCTGGTTGTTTTTTGAATACTTTGATGATTTTCGCCCGGTAAACCCAGGCAGAACGTCAAGTGAACCTTTATGCCTAAATCCCTGGTAAGTTTTATCACTTTACGGGTTCTGCCTAAATCCATATTCTTTTTGCAAAGCTCTAATATTTTTTCGTCAGCTGATTCTATGCCATATTTAATAGCGTAAAGGCCGGATTTACTCAGGCATCTCAAGACCTCTTCGTCCATAAGGTCAGCCCTGGCCATAGCAGCCCACGGGACGTGTATTTTTCGCTTTTTTATCTCGCTACAGATCGCTAAGACATGATCCCTGTCGATATTAAACGTATCGTCGTCAAAATAAACAGCCTTAAAATCGTATTTTTCAACAAGCCATGCGAGCTCATCTATGACTTTCTCGGGCTTTCTTTTTCTATACGAATGACCATTGTGCATTGTCTGCGGCCAGAGACAAAACATGCATTTATAAGGACACCCTCGACTGGTCGACATCTGGACATTTGGTTTAGGAAGACCGCAGAATCCGTCATTGTACTTGTACATAAGGAGGGTTTCTCTTTCTGGCCAGGGAAGATCATTAATATCTTCGACAGCACTATTTCCTTTATTGATCCTAATATACCCGTTTTCCCTGTAAGCCAAGCCTGGTATTTTATCCTTGGGCCCTCTTTTCTCTAAAAAATTTACCAGACAAAGCAATGCGTGCTCAAACTCGCCTATCAACACATAATCAACGGCCTTATGCTCGCTAAGAGTTTCGGACGGTAGCGAACTCACATGCGGACCTACAAAAATTATATTTAAATCCCTGTGATCCCTTTTTATTTCCTCGGCTATCCTGACGTCGTTTTTGAAGCTAGGAGCGGAACTCTCTATCACTATAGCATCGGGCGTTAATCCGGCCACCCTTTCCATTAGCAAGTCTTCCTCTATTCCTTCGGAAACGGCATCGATCAAAACTGCCTCCTTGCCATATTTTTTCAGAAAAGATGCGGCATATGCGAGCAAAAAGGGGAACGGCACATAGTTCCTGCGGCCTCCTTCTTCCTGCTCTATCGTAAAAGGCCACCGGGAACCACCCCTCACTCCATAACGATTATTTACCTTCCATGGGAGATTGGCGAGAACCACTTTCATTTTTTTAGATCGAGGCCCCTTTCTATCTCTTTTAAAAAAGAAGCTAATTTAAATAAATTTTGGTTCATGTCTTTAGAGTCACAGTTGATCTGCTGGAGTGTCTGATCCGCGACTTTAATACTATCTGAAACATGATGAAGGTTTTT
>CAYPYS010000002.1:213894-224657 GCA_964415355.1 uncultured Planctomycetia bacterium
CTTTAATACTATCTGAAACATGATGAAGGTTTTTGTTCACAAGCTGACCTTGCCTGGAAATCTCTTGGTAGGCCTGATGCGCGATATGAGCGCGTCCTAAGATCTGCTGAAGCGTTTGATCTGAGGCTCGAATGCGCTTGAAAATATCATTAGTGGTTTCATCTAAAATGTTAGCACGGATCGAAATAGCAAAAAGAAACTCGCCTATATTAGCCAGTAGGCGCAAAATGATCGCCAAAATAACAGATAGCACCAAGGTTATAGCTGCCTTTTTCCATGAGTCAGCGTAAAAATAAAACCCTCCTATGGTCAACCCTCCTAAAAACATCATCCAAGAAATAATTATTGATATCCATCCTGTAGGCGTCCGCTTCATCATCTACCCTCCTTTTTTATTGAAATTTCCTGCGATTCCTTGATCAGTTTAAATAAACCGGGAATGTCATGGGTCAAGCTATTCCATGATTTCTGAAAGTTTCTTAAGAAAGTGCTTAAAAATTCTCTATCCAGATTAGGGTGAGCTTTCTTTAAAAAACCACTCCAATCCTTATGCAGATCTACCATTAGTGACAGTTTTTTTACTAAAAAATCTAAATCCGCGTCTCTGTTCTCTGCGAAGTTCCCCAAAAAATATGTAAATAGCCTTTCCAGGAAAACGCGATCTTCTTTTTCTTTTACGAGCGCCTTTCCGGTCAAAAGCAAAAAAGCGAAAAGGTTCTGAAAGGATCTTTCCCTGTGAGGCACAAGGGTCCTGAATGATTTATTGCGAGAATCAAGATGGTAAAAAAGGGTCAGGTCTATTAAGCTCACGTAAGAAACGTAGAATCTCTCCCTGCTTATTTTTGGAGAAGGGAACATCTTATTGTGCAAAAAGAAGAAATCTTTCAGCGAGAGATATATCGAGACTAAAAGATCGAGATAAAGAAGCTCTGTTTTTCCTTTGCGGAAATCCTCCTCCATGAATCTATTGCCAAGGCCTATATTTTCTTTTATCTTTAAATATATACCTTCGAGCCCGTCATAATATCCCTTTTCCTGATGATAGCCAAAATTCCAGTTCCAGAAAGTGTCCAGCACGGAAAAAAAACTATCTCTTCTTATATGGCAGACTACTGCCCGCGGATCATATATCAGAACGTGTCCCGCTTTCTTAACCCTCCTGGAGATATCCACGTCCTCATAATTACTCGTATGCCGCATGTCGTATCCTCCTGTATCAAGGAGAATCTTCTTTCTGAAAACATTATTTGATCCAAAGAGAAAAGAAATCGAATCCGACTTCCTGTCTCCCCATTCCTGCCTCATATGTGCTGCGCGCCACAGATCTACGGGATTATCGTGCTGATTTTCCAGCAACCTTCCGCCCACGCCAGCCACCTTTGAAGAAAAATTTCTCATGAGGCTCTTAAGCCAGCTCTTGTCAGGCACGCAATCCGCGTCCAAAGAGGCCAAAAAATCCCCTTTAGAGTTTTTTATAGCACTGTTCCTGACCGAGGCCAGGCCTTTATTCTCAGGATGCCTTATGAATCTCACTGGAAACCTCGAGGCCAGCTCCGGCGTCCTGTCGCTTGACCCGTCGTCTATGACAAGTATCTCATCTATGGGATAATCCTGGCCTAAAACTGCCTTCAGGCATGGCTCGATATATTTCTCTGCGTTAAAACAAGGTATATAGAGAGTTACTTTTTTATTTTTCACGATACCCGTAACTTTACATTTCAACAACGTTAAAGTGTAAAGTTAAGCTCTTCTTTGAGCAGGTCTTTTGCTTTTTCGACCTCACTAAGTTTCTTTCTGATCTTTTCTCTATCAATGCCAGGGGCGGGACAGCTTAGCTTCTTTTTCGTAAAGAGCTTTTTGAATCTTCGTAAAATGTCTTTTAATCCTCCCCTGTAAGCTGCGTAAAATGCAAATCTTTTCATCCATTGCTTGAAATATCCGGCAACTCCTTGTTTTTTCAGCCTCCCCGCATTTATTATTATCTTCCTCTTGACGCTATTACTGCCAAATGTGGCATCATAACAGCTCATCATGCACCCAGGGCAACCTTTGCTTTCTATTTTCTTTATTATAGAATCGTGCTTTCTGGAGCCCCATATCTCCGAAAACCTCTTCTCTTTTACGTTTCCCACCACGCTATCTTTGCCGGACAGAACCCAGCATGGATAGATCTCTCCATCGGGATTTACAGGACAGGAAGATCTCAGGGCCCCGCATGACCCGTTATAGTCGAGAAAACCCTTGGTCAAATAAGAAGGGATCTTTTCCAGATAGGCTGCTGGGTTTGTCGCTATCCCGCGCCTATCGCAACGCGAGACCACTTCTTTAACAATACTATCCAGGACCTTCTTCTCTTTATTTGAAATAAAGAATCCATCCTCTCTTGACTTATCTTTTATAAAAATACCACTGAAAGGCTGGAACTTTATGGTAGTAACGCCGAATTCCTCGGCCAGCCTTACAATGTCGTTAAGATATCTGTAGTTATGGCGAGAAACCATCATAGCTATAGTAGATTCTACGCCTCTCTTTTTTAAATTTTTCAATGCGAGAACAGCTTTTTCAAAGCTTCCTTTTCCTCTTAAGTGATCATGGATCTCTTTGGGGCCCTCTATGGAGATATTCACGACCCCGACCCCTGAGGACGACAGGTCTGCAGCGACTGCTTCGCTTATCAGGTATCCATTGGAAGTAACGCATGCGGTCATGCGATTATTACTGACAAAAGATATTAATTCAAATATATCTTTTCTCAATAAGGGCTCACCGCCGCTGAATACTACTGTGGACGCGCCCATAAAACCAGCGTCCTTTATGACCTCTTTCCATTGAGAAGCAGGAAGCTCTTCCTTTTCTCCTTTTGGTATATCACACATCATGCACAAGGAGTTACACCTGTTTGTTATTGATATGATAATCTCTCTTAAATCAGGCATATGTTTTCAGGACTTGCTGGTATTCGGATAATAATTCGATGGCCTTTTTTAGGTCACCTTTCCTACTGCTCTTCTTGTCTCTTTTTAAATCACCAACAAAGCTCGTTACTATGTCTATTAAATGGTCTGATCCAGGATGAGCCCAGCAGGTCTGAAGGCACGACTTCTGGCATGACTTCATGGATTCCCTGGCGCTAAAGGCGTCTTTCGTATCCAGGCATTCATCCAGGCCCATTGCCTTTACGTTCCCGAAACCAGAGCCGCAGCTTCTAACTTCCCCGTCCGGACCTATGTTTATGAATACAAAAGGATTGCACTTCCAGTCCTTTTTAGTCAGGCCTCCTTCAAAATACCTGAGCCATAGATAAGGGTCGTGCAAAAAAGAGATCATGCCATGTCTTTTTTTATAACCAATAATCCTGCCTATCTGTTCTTTCAGCAAATTTAGACTACCCCTGTTTATCCAAAAGGGCGCGTCAGGCGAGGTGTTCTGCATGTCCTCCTGAGCTACTATCACAGGGTGGTAAACGAGGCACTCTACGCCCAGACCCTTTGCAAGCAATGCTATGTCGAATAACTCTGTCACGTTCTCTTTCATTATGGTTGTCCAGACAGATATCTGGGGGCCATGGCCTATTTTTCTCTTTTCCTGAACAAGCATCTTTATGGCACCAATAGCCTTTTCAAAACTCCCTTTTTCTCTTACGTTATCGTGAGTTGATTCTTTGGCGCCATCCAGCGATACAGCCAGGTTATTTAATCCTGATTGCATTATTTTACGGGCAAGTTCCTGAGTCACCAGGCTCCCATTGGAAACCACCTCTGTCTTTAAATTTCTTCTTACAGAATGCTCTATAAGTTCGAATATATCTTTTCTCAAAAAAGGCTCTCCGCCTGTAAACAATACAACAGGCCCCCAGCCCCATCCAGAGATGCTGTCCAGGCTTTTTTTGACTATTTCCGTAGGAAGCTCATACCCCTTCAATATCTTGACCACCTCGCACATGCGGCAATGGTATGTACAGTTATGGCTTAGGCTTATATAGACCCAATGCGGTTTCGCAAAAGGATAATTTAAAAGCTCTGAAAAATGATACGCCAGATTTTTTCTAAATTCTTTAAAATGATCCATGCCTAAACGCTCCCGGCGCGGCGATTTCGCTTATCTAAGTTTACACTTTAACGTTGTTGAAATGTAAATTATTCAAAATGACTGAAGACATCGTAAATCGTGTCATTGCCGTTTACGATCTTCAGGTCGTCTATAAAAATTTCTATTGGGATGAGACCCTGATTGGCCATAAGGACATAGACAATGCCGCTTACGTTTTCCCAATCAAAGTCTTCCGGCACCCATTTTTTCCCGTTCCAAAAACGGCTCTCTCTGTTTGTAAATTCTGACAGAGGTAGCGACGCGCCCTGCCATCTGTCGCCCAATTCTGCAAATTCAGATAAGGGCACTATGAGCTGGGTCCCGCTTGTATCTTTAAAGCAAATATCCAGGGATTCGATAAAAGGGAAATTCTTCCCGCCTTTTACCCAGAACCCTAGATTACCTGTATCGTTATATGATGACAAATCCAGCGGTGAAAGAAAATTTATATCATAATAATATCTCGACTGGCTGTTGTTCGTCTCGATAGACATATTGAGCGAGACTTCTCCCTGATGTTTTACTTTCTTATGCCAGATTATCTTGCTGCCCTCCGGATAAGAAGACAGCCTGATCCCGCTGACCTGGGCGCCGAACTTATTCAAAATAAGATGCTCTTCTTTCAATGGCAGTTCCTTTTTATCTTTATAGATAGCCTCCAGGGATGCGTATGATACAAGAAAGCTCCCAGCAACATAAAAAATGATAAGTCTTGTTTTTTTATTCATCTCTCAATAATCAATCGCGCAGCGAAATCCAATGCTGTTTTTTCTGGACAGACATGTTATGTCATTGTTTCTGGCAGCTGCGAGTAACCACTCGGCATCGTTTCCCCATGATCCGCCGCGCATCAAGCGATTATGAGCATCTTCGTAAGACGCGGGACTTAGGCTATCTCTGTAAACATCCGAACAGTACCAATAAGTATCAATCCATTCCCATACATTGCCTGCGAGCTCCATGGCGCCAAAAGGCGTGGAAAGACCCGCGTCTCTCCATGTCCCTTCATATTTATATACACTCGATGAAAAACTTACTCTATCATCAACCATATTGCAGATACTAGGATTCGGTTCCGGTAAATCACCCCATGGATACCTTCGAGAATCTCTGCCCCTGGCTAATGCTTCCCATTCTGCTTCTTTTAAAAGGCGCAGGCCTGCCCATGATGCATAATCGTGAGCATTATGCCATGTCACGTAAACGACCGGGCAATTTTCTCTATCATGGATCACTTCATAGGCATATTCCCCCATAGCGCCTTCGCGGCCTATCCCGCAGTCAATGCCTGACATCTTTTTATTATATTTAAAATGATAGGGCTGCGTTCCTGTGTCGCTTTTTTCTATTTCCTTCAGATACATAGCGTATTCTTTCACAGTAACAGGATATTTCATTGCGTAAAATGCATCCAGTTTTACAGCGCCATTGACTTCATAATTTGCACCGCTGTTGCCCAGCGCATACAGGTCGTTGGGCACCAGCACCATCTCTTTTGTCTTAAGGTCCAGCGCAAAAGCAGGATCTAAAACATTGCCGGAAGAAAGCTTTTCGTCTTCCCAGTATAAATACGCAATATGCTCGCCCTCGGAATCGATCATAGCGTCTCTTTCTTCTCCTCGTTCGCCGTTGCCGTTTAGGTCGACATTTTTATTTAACGGCCTTTTCCACTTAAGACCTGCGTTATTCTTATCGATGGTATATGAAATAAAGACATAAACAGGGTGTTCCTTATCGATAATAACGCCATCACCTGCTTCTAAGGCATATTGTATCTTTATCCTGTCTTTATCAGGTTCAACATGCCAGCTAAGGTCTTTTAAGCTGGGGTCAGAGGCAAACGCTGTCTGGCCATGATAAGCCAAAGACAGAAGAATAAACAAGCATAAAGGCAAAACCAATCTTCTCATTTTTAATATACCTGTTCTATTATTCAATAGACATGATCATCACGTCATCAAAATATACAGTAGACTTATCCCCGCTAATCAGGGATATGCAGCCCTGCAAAAGAGGGTCCGTGTCTATGTGCTCGATTTTCAATTCCTCGTTTATAAAAACCTTGATGCTCTCACCGTTCAGAGCTATGTTTACCTCATGCCATTTATCAAGCTCCAGCTGAACACCTGCTTCTCCTAAAGCGAAATTTGTCCCCCATGGCTTATTTTTCCCTAAATAAATGGTACTTTTATCCTGATTAAACCCTATATAATAGCGTCCTTCCTGACTTATTCTGAAGCCGACTTCAAACGCACCAGCTATCCTTTTGACATTGACCTTAAGACTGTAATCCTTCCAGGCATTGCTTCCGGCATCTATAAAAGCCGGGCCTTGTCCGCTTAACACATAATTGCCGCTCACCTCTTTTATCTCCCAATAGGGCTCTATATCCATGCCTGAGCGCCAATACGTCAAATCCTGATTTTCAAAGTCCGCCTTAAGCAAGCTCTCTTCCTCAGCGTATACAGGAGAAATGCCTATCATAAATATAAGCACGATCAATATCTCTTTCATGTCCCCTCCTTTATATATTACCCTCCGCTGGCACGAAGATCATTCACCAGGCCTTCTCTTACCATGACCCTGTATATTTCCTCTGTCATAATTTGATAGCCCGAGGCATTCGGGTGACTGGCGCCCCAGTAAGGTGCGAATATATCCTCCCGCTCAACATGCCTCATTTCTTCTTTAAAAGTAGAGGATATGTCTACCATGGGCACTGAATAGCGCTCAGCTATGCCTGATATGGTGGTTGGGCCGTAAATATCTCCTCCCGGATAATTTTGCAATACCAACGGTATTTTTCTGAGTTTTGCGAATTTGACCATCTCTTCCAGATTAAACTCTGCTATCTCTTTAAATTTAGCGTCATCCATTTTTTTATACTGCGGGTTATCATTGTCCCGTCCAAAAGGAATATAACCATCATCTGTCTTTAAAATAGACACGGCCTCTTTGGCCAGACAATAGAGCTTGAGCTTGCTCAAAAAAAAGAATGGTTTTGATCTGCTTCTTTTTTTATCTCTGTCAACGGATAAAAAGTCGTGGTCTGAAAAATTCCAGCAATCATTCACCCCTACCCTGATTATTATTAAATCCGGGTTTTTGTATTTTAATAAGATTTTATGAAAATATTTTGAAACCTGTGAAGAATTTCCGCCAGGTATACCCAGGTTGTAGACTTCGTAATCCATGCCTGATCTCGCGTTTAAGACCCTTTCGAGCTGTCTCGGATAACTATCTTTTGGGCTGGCCCCGTCGCCGAATGTAAAAGAATCGCCGAAACAGTAGATCCTGAATGTCTTTTTATCTCCATTCTGTTTATCATGAAGCATTTTTGAGTCATAGATCGGCATCATGATCTGCAAACCTATCTCCACCAGGAGCAGAAAAAACAGGCCCCTGCTTAGAAGAAAAAACATCTTTTTTATTATAGATCTAAGACTCATAGCTTTGACCTTGCGCAGCGAAATCCGTAATACTCATTTAAATATACTGGTTTATCGCCGGTTCGGTCTGCGGCGCGCAATTGTTTTTCATAACTAAACCAGAAGCCTCCTCGCAACACTCGGGACCTGCCGTGCCCTGGCCCTCTTGGATTCTCGTAAGGACTGTTTTCATAATAGCTCTCACTATACCAGTCATTGCACCATTCCCATACATTGCCGGACATATTATAAAGCCCATAGAAACTTTTGCCTGCCTCGTAGGAATGCACGGGCAATGTATAATAAAATCTCTCTTCTGGTTTTTCTGAATAGTTTGCCTTGTAACGCCCTTCAGAGTCAGGCGACTCGTTACCCCAGGGAAAAATTCGATTATCCGCTCCGCGCGCTGCCTTTTCCCATTCTGCCTCTGTAGGCAACCTGTAACCATCCTTCGTAAAGTCACACTCACTTGTATCTAAATCGTAACACGGGTCAAGGCCTTCTTTTATACTACGCCAGTTGCAATATCTTATTGCATCATACCAGCTAACATTTACGGCGGGGTGCTCGCCTGACTGATCAAAAAACGGCTCAACCCAATCACCTAATGCGCTATATCCTGTCCTTTTCATGAATTCTCTAAAAAACTCTACGCTTACCTCGTACTTATCTATATAAAAACTATCGAGAAAAACCTTGCGCTGAGGCTTTTCATCTCTTTCGCCATGCAGATCATGCTCAGGACTACCCATAATAAACTCACCCGCGGGTATCAAAACCATGTCATGGCCTTTATCAAGACAATAAGTGCTCTTAATAAAAACAATACAGAAGACGCCTATTATTAAAATCAGGATCTTTTTACCCATTTTCCTCCTCTAACTTTACATTTCAACAACGTTAAAGTGTAAAGTTAGGCAGATATCCATTTCCTTATGGATTTTGCAACGCTATCTGTATCAAGTCCATTTAAACACTGCAGGTAGTCTCTTGTCCCATACCTCCTGCAAAACTCATCCGGGATGCCTATTGCTTTAAACCTTGGGGCATTCTTCTCGGCAGCCATTTTTTCAGCTATAACACTGCCTATGCCTCCTGTAATAAAATGCTCTTCCAGGGTTACAACATGACCCGTTTTTCGAATAAGATTCCATAGCATTTTTTCATTCAATGGCTTTATTTTAAATAAATCCACAACCTTTGTCTTAATCGAGCTAGAAGAAAGTTTCTGCGCTACCTGCAGGGCATTGTAAACCATCCTTCCTGTGGCGATAATACACAGGTCTTCCCCTTTAGTAAGGACAGAAAACCCTTTTGAAAAATCAATGGAACCCTGATTTTTATATAACAAGGGAAAACCTGTCCTGTCGAGCCTGATGTACTTTGGTCCTTTTTCTTTATATGAGACCTTTGCCAGCATGCCTGCCATGAGACTATCAGAAGGACTGTATATCTTCATGCCAGGGAGAGAGCGCATTAAAGAAATGTCCTCTGTGCCATGATGGGTCGGGCCCAGGGTAGAATAATCAAAGCCTGCACCAATACCTACTATTGTCACAGGAAGGTCCATACAGCACAGATCCACTCTTATCTGCTCATAGCATCTCATGGTAGCAAAAGGAGTAATCGCGTAAACATATACAACTTTACCTGCCATGGCCAAGCCCGCTGCCAGGCCTATCATGTTCTGCTCCGCTATGCCTACGTTTATATATTGGTCGGGCATTTCTTTTCTGAATTCATCATGACATATCGCTCCTGTATCAGATGTCACCAGGATAACGTTCTTGTCTTTTTTGGCTATTTCGTATAAGGAATTAAAAAAAGAACCTCTTTGTCCTTTGATCCAGCGCTTCATCTTATTTCCTCCCCTGTTGATCTAATTCTCTTCTGGCTGTCTCTAATTCTTCTCCCACAGGAGCTCGGTAATGCCATATAGGACTGTTTTCCATAAACGACACCCCTTTTCCTTTAGTAGTCAATGCGATAATCACCAAAGGTTTATTGGAAGACCGAGATCTCGATTTTTTAAACACCTCTAAGAGCTCTTCAAGGGAATGCCCGCTTACCACAGCGGTTTCCCAGCCAAACGCCTCCCATTTCTTCTTTAGAGGCTCGACTTCTAAATAATTCTTAAGAAAATCGGTCGCTGATAATCCATTATGGTCAACAATAGCTATAAGGTTGTTCAGTTTATGATGGGCGGCAAACATGGCTGCTTCCCAAACCGTGCCCTCGTGACATTCACCATCCCCCATTAATGTAACCGTAAGATATTTTTTTCTATCTAACCTTGCGGCCAGGGCCAAACCCGCTCCGATTGATAGACCATGCCCCAGAGAACCCGTAAAGGCCTCTATGCCCGGGATAGTGTCTTCGGCATGCCCGCCTAGATAGCTGCCTTCCCTGGTAAATCCGTCCAGATCCGACAATGGGAAGAAACCAAGGTCCGCTAATATCGCATACAGCGCGACAACTGCGTGTCCCTTGCTCAATATAAATCTATCTCGATCCTGCCAATCGGGATTCCCGGGATCGATACGCAGGATTCTTCCGTAATAAAGCGCTACGAGTATTTCGATACAAGAGAAAGACGGCGCTATATGTCCGGCTCCTGCATTTACAACCAGATCCAGGACCTTTTTTCTTATCCAGTTCGCCTTTTTCTTAAGATCTATTGTTTTGCTTTTCACTATATATCCTCCTCATCAGTGACTAAAGGCTCGCGTCTCTTTTTATAACAGGTCTTTAAGCCTATGTTCGCATCGCGATGGTCAGGGTCCAGCTCTAGCGCCTTCTTGAACATCTCTTCTGCCTCTTCATATCTCTCCTGCTCTAAATAGTAAGCGCCCAGCCCGTCATATATACTGGCGTCCCTAGCGCCTACTTCTATTGCTTTTTTGAATATCTCCTCCGCCTCTTTATATCTCTCAAAATAGTTATAAAAATGGCCAAGGTCAGAATAAGGGACATAAGATCCGGGATTTAGTTCCAACCCCTCCCTGAACGTATCCTCAGCCTCTCTATATCTTTTTAAGGAGTTATAAAAGTGACCAAGGCTAGAATAAGCTACATGAGATCTCGGGTTTAACTCTATCGCTTTTTTAAGCATACCTTCTGCTTCTCTGTATCTCTTCGTCCTAGTATAACGGTCGCCGAGATGCACATACTCTTGACTCTTATTTAATCCCATATGCCATCGGTCCCTGATCTCAACTATCTTTTCTCCTTTTATGGATCTATTTT
>CAYPYS010000003.1:0-144029 GCA_964415355.1 uncultured Planctomycetia bacterium
TGGCTCCCCCGCGAGGACTCGAACCTCGGACAACGTGGTTAACAGCCACGCGCTCTACCGACTGAGCTACAGGGGAACGCCAATTTTTTAAAGAGCTTTATGCAACTTTGCAGCTTGCTTCGCAAAGTCTTTCTAATCTTGCCCAGTTTTCGTCTATGTCCTTTTGGATTTCATCCAGAATAGGCTTGTTTTCTTCTTTAAAGAGGTGTTTGAATCGGCCTTGGGGTTTTAGGAATTCTATGACTGGCTTGCGTTGTTTTGGCTTGTATGTAAATTTCCACTGGCCATTCTCTACCTCTATTAAAGGCCAGAATCCTGTCTCTACTGCTAATTTTGATATCTCTATGGTTCTTTCCTGTGGGAATCTCCAGCCTCTGTGACACATTGCGATTACGTTTAGGAATGCCGGACCTTCTACTGCAAATGCCTTCTGAGATTTTGTCACAAGGTCATTCCAGTGTGACGCTGAGGCCTGAGCAACATACGGGATCTTGTGCGCGGCTACGATCGAAGTAAGGTCTTTTCTAAATTGGGGCTTACCAAAACTTGCCTTGCCTGCAGGAGCAGTTGTCGTAGATGCTCCTTTAGGAGTCGCACCTGAACGTTGAATTCCGGTATTCATATAAGCTTCGTTATTGTAGCAGACGTATACGAAATTATGCCCACGTTCCAATGCGCCTGAAAGTGACTGAAGACCTATATCATAGGTTCCTCCGTCGCCGCCGAACGCTACAAACTTTATGTCCTTTTTTATCTTTCCTTTTTTCTTTAACGCGCGGTAGGCTGTTTCTACTCCGCTTATCGTGGCTGCAACGTTTTCGAATGCATTATGTATAAACGGCGTCTTCCACGCAGTGTATGGATAAATAGTGGTTGCTACTTCAAGACACCCTGTGGATGCACCTGCAACTACCGGATCCTTGGTGCCCATCAAAACCTGACGCACAACAATAGATGCACCGCAACCTGCGCAAAGCCTGTGGCCGCCTGATAGTCGTTCGGGTTGTTTTGCGAGTTCTTTTATGTTGGCCATTATTCCCTCGATCCTAAATAATTTAAAGGTGTCGTTACTTTATTTTTCTTTACTATATCCTGCAGGTCTATATAGACCTTATTAATATCTTCTGGAAATACGTCTCTTCCTCCGAGGCCGTAAATATAATTTGCAATGTTCAATTTTACATCCGAATCATACAGCGCTGCCTTTATCTCGGTGTATAGCGGCCCGCCTTCTGCTGAGAATGATTCGCTCCTGTCGAGCACTGCTACAGCCTTTATTTTCCTTAATGCGTTTGCTATTTTTTCCTTTGGGAACGGCCTGAAGATCCTTGGACGCAAAAGTCCTGCCTTTATACCTTTTTGGCGCAACTCGTCTACGACAAATTTCACCGTGCCTGCTGTTGAAGACATTGCGACTATCGCTATTTCAGCGTCGTCCAATTTATAAGTCTCTATAAAATCGTATTTTGTGCCGAATGTCTTTTCGAATTCCTTTAATACTTCAGGGATCGCTGCGAGCGCAACCTTCATTGCCTCTGACTGCTGGCGCTTATGCTCAAAATAATAATCCTGCAGGTCTAGCGGCCCATATGTGACTGGGTTGTCCACATCCAATAAAGGCTTGTCTATCTTATATTCTCCTATAAAATCCTTCACTTTTTTGTCGTCTAAAAGATCAACGCCTTCTACTCCATGCGAGGTTATAAAACCGTCCTGACACACCATAACAGGCAGCAGTATCTTTTTATGCTCTGCAATCCTTACGGCGAGCACTGTATTCTCATAAACTTCTTGTGCATTTTCGCAATAGATCTGGATCCATCCTGAATCCCGGGCGCCCATTGTATCTGAATGGTCACAATGGATATTTATCGGGCCTGATAGAGCGCGATTCACAACCGGCATTACCATTGGGAGCCGGGTCGAGGCTGCGATGTATACGATTTCCCACATCAGCGCAAGGCCGTTCGCAGACGTCGCTGTCATGGTGCGGGCGCCTGCCGCTGCTGCCCCCACGCACGCGCTCATGGCGCTATGTTCTGATTCGACGGGTATAAGCTCTGTCGATACCTGACCATTCGCGACGTAATTAGAAAAATTCATTACGATCTCGGTCTGTGGTGTAATAGGATACGCGGCAACTACATCCGGCTCGATCTGTTTCATCGCGTATGCAACTGCCTGGTCACCTGTCAATGGGACTTTTTTATTCTTTGCTCCGCTCATTTTTCCTCTTTCTTCATGTCAATGCATTTCACAGGACAAATGCTAGCGCATATGCCGCAGCCCTTGCAATGGTCATAGTCAAACCCTACCATCTTGCCGTCCTTGACTTTTATCGAAGAATCAGGACAAAATATCCAGCACTGGAGACAGTTGATGCATTTTATATTATTCCTTTCAGGCCTGAACGTACGCCAGCCGCCCGTCAAATATTCCTCGGCGTTGCCCGCCTTCGTGATCTTGCCGCCTATCGGTATTTCTTTCCAGGATTTCTTCTTCTCAGCCATGATTAACCTACTCTGACCTCTTTATGCGCCCTTTTTATGCCTTCTAAATTCGCGTTTGTCTTTTCCTCGCCTATCTTTTTCAAAAATTTAGCCTTCACTCTTTCAGAAAGCTGATCTATCGACACAAGCGAGTTTACCTTTAATAGCGCTCCGAGCATTGGCATATTAGGCATAGGGAGCCTGAGCGTTTCGAGCGCTATCTTAGTAGCGTCTACTGTGCCGACCTTGCCTTTTTTAAAGCCTGTTGCCTTGCGGATGTCCTCGGGTGACTTGTCTGTATTAACAAGAAGTATCCCGTCATCACCAAGCCCCTCTGTCACGTCCACTGCTGCTAAAAGCGTCGGATCTATCACTACTACTATTTCAGGATTTGTAACAGAAGAATGAATGGATATAGACTTTTCGCTTATGCGGTTGAACGCCTTCATCGGGGCACCAGCCCTTTCAGGCCCATATTCAGGGAATGACTGAATATGTTTACCTGTATCAAGCGCTGCCTCTCCAAGAAATTGCGAAGCTGTTTTTGCGCCCTGCCCGCCTCTTCCGTGCCAACGTATTTCGACCATGCTCATTAAATCAACCTTTCCATAACAAAATGTCTTATTATTGTATCTTCCCGCGCCCTGTTTGTCAAGCCTGCTTAACTTTACATTTCAACAACGTTAAAGTGTAAAGTTACATTGAATGGCGGCCTTCGAGTGCCTTTATAATGGTAGCTTGGTCAATGTAATCCAGGTTTTCTCCGACCGGTATGCCATATGCAATGCGACTCGTCTTGATCTTAAAAGGCTTTAGCTCTTTTTGCAGATACAGCGCTGTTGTCTCGCCTTCAGCGTCTGAATTCATGGCAAATATAACCTCGCGGACCTTATCCTGCTTCACGCGCTCAAGAAGCTCTTTTATCCTCACATCCTCTGGCCCGATCCCGTCCAGAGGAGAAATCGCGCCGAATAAGACATGATATGTGCCCCTGTATTGGCCTGACTTTTCGAATAAAATCAGATCCGTGGGCTCTTCTACGACACACACCACGCCCTTGTCTCTGCGGACGTCTTTACAGATCTTACAAAGCTCAGCCTCACTAAGATTGCCGCATTTATTGCAGAACCTCACTGACTCCTTTACCTTGCGTATCACAGAAGAAAGATCCTCCATGTCCTCCTTTGAAGATTTTAAAACATAAAATGCCAGCCTCTCAGCGGTCTTCGAGCCTATTCCAGGCATCCTTTTAAAATGCCCTATCAGGTCCTGCATGGATTTGGTGTAGGCAGACATCTTTTAGGTATTCCTCGCTTTCAGGATCTTTCCTCCAAATATATTCAAGGCTGAGTCTATCAAGGGTTCTTTGCGTTTTAATTCTTCTTTGGTCAGAACCGGAGCTTCTTCGGATTTTGCTTCAGGCTGAACATTTATCTTTTTATCAGAAGCCACAAACTGTAACTTTATAGAGACATCAAGTATCTGTGAGAGCGCGGCTTCCACGGAATCCTTATTGTGTTTCTCCTCGAGTACCTCTCTATGGAAATTCAATTCTCTAGGAAATGCGACGTATATTATCTCGCCCTTGACATAATCCGGCTCGCCCTCTGCGAGATATGAAGAAACCGACATCTTCTTCACAGCCATTGCCTTTACCAAGATCGGCCAGGCGTCTTTTACTCTTGTCATTTCTACTGAGGCCTTTGTGCCAGGTGCGGATTTAGGTTTAGCAGCAGGCATGGGTCGCGCTGTTTGCTGCACTGGCCTGTGCGCGGTTTGTTGTGGGCTTGATTTTGTGATCTCTGGCAATTTTGAGATTATCTCTTCTATCGAAGAAATAGAATCTCTCGACGTCAATCTCACCATACAAAGCTCAAGGACAATCCTCTCAGGCAAAAGCTGTTTTATGAGCCTTAGGCTGTTCGAGATCACATTTATTACGTAAAATATATCTCCCTGGGAAAGTGCAGCAGACTGTTTTCTTACCTGCTCTATTGCCTCTTTAGGCAGGTCTATCAGATCATCTCCTGAAATTCCGACCTTCGCGATCATGATGTTTCTGAAATGCTCCAAAAGCTCAAAAAGAAACTGCTTCGCGTCCTTTCCGGAATCCAATATCCCGCCTACCAGCTGAATGGCCCCTTTTGTATCCTTGTTTATTATTATGTCGGCTGCGTGAAAAAGGGTATCCTGCTCTATCAGGCCGAGGGATTCAACCACGTCCTGCAGTTTTATTTTACCCTTGGAAAAAGAAGAGACCTGGTCGAGGACGCTCTCTGCGTCACGCATGCTGCCGCTGGCTGCCTTTGCGATATATAAAAATACGTTTTCTTCGATATTTAATTTCTCTTTCTTGGCGATTTCGCTGAGCTTCGCAATGATCTCTTTATTAGGTATGCGCCTGAAATCGAATCTCTGACAGCGTGAAAGTATGGTCGCAGGAAGCTTGTGCGGCTCAGTGGTCGCGAATATAAACTTTACGTGCGCCGGCGGCTCTTCCAGGGTCTTCAGAAGCGCGTTAAAGGCCTCTGTGGTGAGCATGTGCACTTCGTCTATTATGTAGATCTTGAAGCGGCCCCTGGACGGGGAAAACTTTACTGCCTCGCGCAGGTTACGGATTTCGTCTATGCCGCGGTTCGAAGCGCCGTCGATTTCCATCACGTCCATGCTCGAAGAATTATTTATCTCCTGGCACGAAGCGCATTTATTGCACGACGTCGGAGTTGGCCCTTTTTCGCAATTCAAGGCCTTGCTTAATATGCGCGCGGTGGAGGTCTTCCCTATGCCTCGCGGCCCTGTAAACAGGTAGGCGTGATGCACGCGTTCCATTGAAATCGCGTTCTTGAGCGTGGTCGTAATATGTTCCTGGCCAATCACGTCGTCAAAATTCTGCGGTCGCCACTTACGGGCAAACGGTAAATACGTCATCTCTATCCCTTAACTTTATATTTCAACAACGTTAAAGTGTAAACTTACTGGCGGAGAGGGAGGGATTTGAACCCTCGGTACGGACTTTCATCCGTACAACGGTTTAGCAAACCGCCGCATTAAGCCGGACTATGCAACCTCTCCCGCTTCTTTCTAAAAAATCCCTTTAATAAAGCAGCTGCCTCGTGCTCTAAGATTCCTTTTCTGACTTCTATTCTATGATTCAATTTCTTGTGATTGACCAGATTTGTGACTGAACCACAGGCGCCGCTCTTGGGGTCATCTGCAGCGTAAAAAAGCTCTTTTATGCGCGCTAAAACCATTGCGCCAGAACACATGCTGCAAGGTTCAATTGTAACATACATGACACAATCTATCAATCTTTCATTTTGAAGTTGACTGGCTGCTTGGGTAATAGCTATCATCTCTGCATGAGCAGTCGGATCTTTTAGCATCTTTATCTGGTTATGCGCACGGCCTATTATAGTACCTTTATGCACTATAACCGCTCCCACAGGCACCTCGTTTCTATCAAAGGCCTTTCTTGCCTCCAACAACGCCTGTTTCATATAAAATTCATGATTTTTCATCCAAGACCACCTTTATCATACCACGCACTGAATTCATCATAAAGACCTCATCAGCGCTCAGGACATCCTCTCTGCGCAATACCTTTTCTTTTACAGGAATTCCTCCGGATTCGAGAAGATGCCTGCGAAATACCCCATTCAAAAGCCCGCAATGCACAGGAGGCGTGTAATAAATACTGCCTTTTTTAATCAAGATATTGGATATGGCTCCTTCCGTAACCTCTCCTTTTTTATTTGTAAAAATAATATCAAAATATCCTTTCCTCCTCCACTTCTTATGCTCCTCATCATATAGATCTCTATTTGTGGTCTTGTGATATAAAAAGACGTTGTTATTTTGTATCTTTTTTTCAGAAAATCTGGCCCTTGTTATTTCTGCGCGGCCGTTTATCTTTGCAAAACTCGGCTGCATCCTTCCACTGCCGTCAAAAAGAAGTCTCACCCTATAATCGAAACCTCTGTCGAACCTCTTTTCCAAGTCCCCCAGCTCTTCCAGAATACCTTTTTTGTCATATCGGACGCTAAAGTATTCTGCCGACGACAAAAGCCTGTCCAGATGTGTGTTTAAAAGAAAATACCCTTTTCCGGAACGCCACAACATCGTCTCTATAAATTTAAAATCGTTTTTTTTCTTTATTATAAAATCCGCTTTTAGTTTACACTCATCAAACTCTTTATGCGGGTCTGAATCATATACTATACCGCTGCCGATTCCTATTTCTCCTGCATTGTTCTTTCTGTCTATCAGGACCGTCCTTATCGCTACGTTAAAAACACTGTCGCCATCCGGTGCAAAAAAACCAATGCCACCCGTATATACACGCCTGGGTTCTTTCTCGAGACAATTTATGATCTTCATGGTGCTTATCTTTGGCGCACCCGTAACAGAACCCGACGGAAAAATCGCTTTTAATAGGCTATAAATACTAACGCGTTTTTTAAGGATCGCTTTGACAATGGATATCATCTGGAATAAGGTCTCGTATCTTTCTACTTCAAAAAGTTTTTTGGTAGATACTGTGCCTGGCTTTGAGATCCTTCCAAGGTCATTCCTCAATAGATCGACTATCATCAGGTTCTCGCTTCTATTTTTAAGGCTATGACCAAGCTCTTCGATATGCTCCCTGTCTTCACCAAGATCCTTTCCTCTGTCAATGGTACCCTTCATAGGCTTTACTTCAATGCGGTCTTTATGCTTCCTGAAAAATAACTCAGGCGAGAGCGAGGCTATTGAAAATCTATCGGTACTTATAAAACTTGAGTAAGAAACGCTTTGTTTTTTCTTAAGCTCTTCGTAAAGGCTGTGCGCAGAACCCTTAAAATCAAATTTATATTTAAAGGTGTAATTTACCTGGTAGGTCTCTCCTCTCCGTATAAAATCCTTTATCTTTTCTATGTCGCTGATATATTTTTTCTTGGATATATTCGGCCTGAGGTTTTTTATAGAGTAAGGAGAATCTTTATGTCGCAGTAAAGTCATTTTTTCTTTATGCTCGATTATTTCCGGCTTTTTGTATATGCCGAACCATAACAATGGGAAGCCGGGATCTGCTCTAAGCTCCTTTAAGTTCTCCTCAAAGCTAAACCCTGCCTCATAAGAAATAAATCCTGCGGCGTAATAGCCTTTCAGTATATAATCCTCGATCTCACAAAGAGTGTTTTTTACGTCGGAAAGCTTATCACAAGAAATAATCTTGGCGGGGTTCGAAAAAAGAAAGGACCTGTGGTTATCTTTATCGAATCTATTGGTCTCAAGGAGGACAAAATTCTTTTTAGGCAAGGTGGGCATTGAAAACTGGCTGGAGGAGATGGATTCGAACCATCACAACAGGTTCCAGAGACCTGCGTCCTACCATTAGACGATCCTCCATTGGTCTTTTTAAAGCTTAACTTTACATTTCAACAACGTTAAAGTGTAAAGTTAAGTCTATTGCATCTCGTTTTCGATGTACATTTTCAGGCGTTTTTGGTCGCGCGGCTCAATATAGGTAAACGCAACACCTGCTTCAAAGGACTTTGCGTGTTCCGCGCCTACTCTTTTTATCCAGACGACTTCGCCTCTTCCGAAGATAGGCATCGTATCAGAAGGAAAATATATCTGCACCTCGAGGATCGTGCCTTTTACAAGCCTTTCGTAGACATTAAAGCTCACGCCGCCTTCGCTTATATCCTTGCCGACTATCTGGTCACCTGTATGCGGCTCTTCCAGAGTCTTGTAACGAATTATTATAGGCCAAGCGATCCTTACAAATTTTCTCTTCTCTTCCATTCTTCTATGACCCTTTTCAACCTTTTGAGAGTCTTTTCTTTCCCCAAAAGGGCAAGCACATCAAATATACCGGCAGACACGCTTTTTCCCGTGACGGCGACCCTTAAAGGATGTATCAAGTCTCCGCCCTTTAAATCCGACTCCTTTATAAAAGCCCGCGCCTCAGTCTCTATGTTAGCCGGTGTAAAATCCTCTATTTTTTCAAGACGGGCTTTTACTAATTTTAGTATACCTAAAACTTCGTCATTTTTCAAAAACTTCTGCACTGCTTCTTTATCGTAAGATACTTCCTCTGAAGTAAATACGCCGAGCTCCTGTTTAAATTCTACCAGGGTTTTCACTCTGGGATGATAAAGTGCGGTGAATTTTTTAAACCATTCCGCTTCATAGTCTCCTTTTACGAACGCTGCGGCTATCTCTATAAACCTTTCCAGGTCCAATTTCCTTATGTGCTCGCCATTGAGCCAACGGAGTTTATCCTCGTTAAACTCTGCGCCGCGCTTATTTATGCGTTTCAGCGTGAATTTTTTTATAATATATTCTAATTCCATGAATTCCCTGTCATCGCCTGGCGCCCAACCTAGTAGTGACAGATAATTCACCATTGCCCCGGGAAGATAGCCTTTCTCTTTATACTCTGATATCGAAGTCGCACCAAATCTCTTCGACAGGCGTGATTTGTCCGGCGCCAGTATCAATGGTATGTGCGCGAATTTAGGCGGCCTTACCTCAAGCGCCCTGTACAGCGCGACTTGCTTGTTTGTATTCGAGATATGATCGTCACCCCTTATGACATGAGTAACCTTCATATCGATGTCGTCGACAACGCACGCGAAATTATAGGCAGGGCTCTTATCAGACTTGATCAATACCAACTCGCCCACCAGCGCATTGTCCACTTCTATATCGCCATGGACAATATCGTTAAACCTTACTTTTTCCGCAGGGACTTTGAATATAACAGCTTCTCCGTCTTTGTACGCCAGTCCCTTTTCAAGGAATTTTTCAGCGTAGGACAAATAGAGATCGCGACGCTCGCTCTGAAAATACGGCCCTTCATCCCAGTTCATGCCCAGCCACTTTAGGCTCGAGAGTATCTCTTCCAGATAGACTCCGCTCGAACGATTTTTATCCGTGTCTTCTATCCTCAATATAAATGTACCTGATTGCGTCTTTGCGTAAAGCCAGTTAAAAAGCGCTGTCCTCGCACTGCCTATATGCAGGTTCCCGGTAGGGCTAGGCGCAAATCTAACGCGAACAGTACTCATAGCCTCTCCTTACGGCATCTTGATTTATGCGTATCATGTTTTTGCGTTTTTTCGGTATCATATACGTAAGTGAATCTATCAAAGACTCTATAGGCACGATATCACGTTTAGCCAAAAGGGCACCCAGGATAACCATGTTGCTGACGCGCGCATTGCCCAGGCTAAAAGCCATCTCTGTCGCAGGAATCTTTAAAATATCTATATCAGTCCTCTTGGCGTCGACGTCTATCAATGATTTATTTATGATCAATATGCCCTTGGGCTTGACCTTTGGCTCGAATTTTTTGAGAGACGGCCTGTTCATTACCACGCATATACTAGGCTCTTTTACGACAGGAGAAGCAACCGCGTCATCTGATATGACGACCATGGAATGCGCCGTGCCTCCCCTTACTTCAGCGCCGTACGAAGGCATCCACGTAACAAATTTCCCGTTATTCATAGCCACATGCGACAGGAGTTTTCCCATAAACATTATGCCCTGTCCGCCAAATCCCGCAAAAATCAATTCTTCCCGCATCACTCTGCCTTTTTAAAAACGCCCAATGGGTATTCCTTTGTCATGACCTCGGCCATCCACTTTATGTTATCTTCTGGCGAAAGCCCTAAATAAGTGGGACAAGGAGAAAGCACTTCAACAAGAGAAAAACCCAAACCATTTATTTGATTCTCGAATACTTTTTTTATAGCATTTTTCGCCTTTAAGATATTTGCCGGGGCATGCACTGAAACCCTTTCGATATAAGAAGTGCCCGGCAAAACAGACAAGAGCTCGCAGACCTTAAGAGGAAAACCGTCTCTTTTCTGCTCCCTGCCGCTAGGGGTAGTGCTTGTCTTTTGATTCAATATCGTCGTCGGAGCCATCTGGCCGCCTGTCATACCGTAAACAGAGTTATTGACGAATATGATAGTAATATTTTCTCCCCTGTTCGCCGCGTGGATTATCTCAGCAGTGCCGATTGCCGCCAGGTCACCGTCACCCTGATATCCAAATACAATATTCTCTGGACTCGCCCTTTTTATGCCCGTAGCCACTGCCGGCACCCTGCCATGCGCAGCCTCTGTCACGTCAAAATCCCAGTAGTCATATGCTATCACCGCACACCCCACAGGAGCTATACCTATGACCTTCTCTCTTATCGCCAACTCATCTATCGTCTCGCAGATAAGCCTGTGTACTATACCATGGCCGCATCCCGCGCAATAGTGGGTATAAACGTCTCTTAAGCTTTCGGGTCTTTCAAATATTTTATTCATCGTAAAGACTCTAAGTATCTTATTATTTCTTCTTCTGTAGGCACGCCGCCGCCTGTACGACCATAAAAATGAACCGGCTTCTTGCAATCTATAGCTAACCTCACGTCATCTATTAATTGGCCACAGCTCATCTCTGCCACTAAAAATTTATCAACGCGTTTTGCCAATTTCTTTAACTCTTTTTCCGGAAACGGCCACAGGCTTATTGGCCTGAAAAGTCCTATCTTTTTACCTTCTGCTCTAAATTTTTCTACAATATTTCTGCAGATCCTGCTTGTCGTGCCATAAGCTACCAGCATGGTTTCGCTATCATCTCCGTATAAAACTTCGTAACGCACCTCTTTTTCCTTGATCTCTTCATATCTTTTTTGAAGCTTTTGGTTTAACCTCTCCAATTCCCCTTCTCCAAGCAGAAGCGACCTGATAATCCTCGGCTTTCTGCCTTTACAACCATTGAGTATCCAATTCTTTCCGGATTTCAGTTTTAGGATTTCAGCTTTTGGCTGTAACTCCACCGGCTCCATCATCTGCCCTAAAATTCCATCACCCAGAATCATTGCAGGCATCCTGTATTTATCTGCCAGATCAAAAGACAGCGCGGTCAAATCCACTATTTCCTGCAGTGACGCCGGCGCCAGGACTATTTGGCGATAATCGCCGTGACCGCCGCCTCTTGTAGCTTGAAAATAATCGCTCTGACTCGGAGCTATATTTCCAAGCCCGGGCCCGCCCCTCATTATATTCACTATTACAGCGGGAAGTTCGCAACCAGCCAGATACGATATTCCTTCCTGCTTGAGACTTACACCTGGACTCGAAGAAGAAGTCATAGCCCTGATACCTGTCAAAGAGGCACCAAAAACCATATTTATAGCAGAAATTTCGCTTTCCGCCTGGATAAAAACTCCGCCTACCTCTGGCATACGGCGCGACATATAGGCTGGGATTTCGTTCTGCGGAGTAATAGGATACCCGGCGTAAAATCTGCAGCCTGCCATTATCGCAGCTTCTGCTAAAACCTCATTACCTGACATAAGGACTTTTTTCGCCATAGCTATTTATACACTTTTATGCAGACTTCGGGACAGATGATCGCGCAAAAAGAACACCCTGTGCATTTACCCTTACCCTCTGCAAACTTTACAGGGTGTATGCCTTTTTTATTTATAACAGGGTCTTGTTCAATGCATACCTTTTTGCAATATAGGATACACAGCCCGCAACCCTTACATTTTTCCTTATCGATTTCTATCTTCGCCATTTAAACATATCTCCCTAACTTTACACTTTAACGTTGTTGAAATGTAAAGTTACGGTTTGTTTTATCTTCTGAGGAGAAAGGCCGTATCTGTCTAATAAAATATCCCTGTCACCGTGCTCGATAAACTTATCAGGAAGCCCGAGCATCTTAACTCTGGTTTCCTTAGGGATTTTATCGATTATCTCTTCTAAGACGTATGCCCCGAATCCTCCCTTAAGTGCACCCTCTTCTATTGTAATCAATTTTTTAGTCTTTGATACGGATTTTAATATTAAATCCAGATCCAAAGGTTTAATGAACCTCGCGTTTATGACTTCGCAGTCTATGCCTTCAGTCAAAAGAGACGAGGCTACGTCCATTGAAACATGAGACATATAACCTATGCTTACTATAGTAACATCTTTGCCCTCTTTTAGCACCTCTGATTTTCCTAAAATAATAGGCGTTTTTGTCACGGCTGAAGGAAAATTATAACTTTTACCTCGAGGATATCTTATGGCAATAGGGCCTTCATTATAAGAAATTGCGAATCTAAGCATGTCTTTTAATTCTGCTTCATCCTTTGGCGCCAGCACCACTATGCCGGGCAGGCTTATTAGATATGCGATGTCAAACGCGCCGTGATGAGTAGGCCCGTCTTCACCCACGAGGCCAGCCCTGTCAAGCATGAATACTATATTAAGATCCTGTAAACACGCGTCGTGTGCTATCTGGTCATAGGCGCGCTGCAGAAAGGTAGAATAAATCGCCACGACCGGTTTCAGGCCTGCCCTCGCTAGACCTGCCGCAAAGCCCACTGCGTGCTGCTCTGCCATGCCAACATCAAAGAATCTATCCGGAAAGATCTTCGCAAATCTATCGAGGCCCGTGCCTTCTGGCATTGCAGCTGTTATGGCAATGACCCTTTTATCTGTCTTTGCGATTTCGATAATCTCTTCGCCGAATACGCTTGTGAAACTAATTTCTGGAGACACAGTCGATGTAACCTGTCCTTTTTCTTTTTTGGCACATACCTTTTCTCCGGTCGACACGTCAAATGAACTCACGCCGTGGAATTTTTCAGGTATCTTTTCGGCATACTCATAGCCTTTGCCTTTCTTGGTAACTACATGCAAAAGTACAGGCGCATCCATGTCTACGATGTTTTTCAAAGTGCCGACCAGGGTCTTTATATCATGACCGTCGACAGGCCCGAAATACCTGAATCCCATTTCCTCAAAAAGCATGCCCGGCACCAGAAGATTCTTAAGTCCTTCTTCCAGGCGCCTAGCGGATCTTATGACCCTGAACCCAAAACGCGGGACTCGTTTCAGAAGGCCCTCTATGTCGCTTCTTATTTTATTGTAAACCGGCGCGGTCATGATGCTGTTTAGATATCTACTCAGCGCGCCAACGCTTTTTGAGATGCTCATCTCGTTGTCGTTGAGAATAACCAATATCTTTTTTCGCAAGTGGCCTCCGTGATTGAGCGCCTCGAAAGCCATGCCCCCTCCCAATGAAGCATCCCCTATAACCGCGACCACCTTATATGCCTTTTCTTCTAAATCGCGCGCCGCTACCATGCCCAGCGCAGTAGAAATAGAGGTCGAACCATGCCCTGTCGTAAAAACATCATATTCGCTTTCATTTTTATTCGGAAAACCACTTATGCCGTCGAGTTTACGCAAGGTATTGAATCTATCTTTCCTGCCGGTTAACAGTTTATGCGCATATGCCTGGTGGCCGACGTCCCAGATAATCTTATCCTCGGGCGCGTTCAAGCAATAGTGAATCGCTACTATCAGCTCAACCGCTCCCAGGCTGGACGCCAGATGCCCGCCGGAACAAGACACTGTATCAATGATAGCGCATCTTATTTCATGCGCCAAAAGCGTAAGCTCATCAATGCTGAATTTTTTTAAATCCGACAGCCTGGTTATCCTATCTAATAATATACCCATATCCTAAATATCAAGATCTCCTGTTTAAAATAAGGTCTGCTATATCTGAAAGTATTTTTGCCTTTTTACCGAATATGTCCAGATGGGCCTTGGCGCGCTCGGTCAAAAGCCTCGCCATCTTTCTTACGTGTTCATCTCCATAAACCCTGACATATCCGTCATTATCTATTAGATCATCCACGAGTTGAAATGTAAAGCCGATGCATTTTCCGAACTCAGAAAGCGCTTTTATCTTTTTTTTATTCGCACCTTTGAATATGCCGCCGGCCTTTACAGAAGCTTCTATAAGCGAGCCTGTCTTATGGCTGGTTATATAGTCTAGTTCGGATTTTGTCGTTTGTCGTTTGCCGTTCGCATTTTCTATATCCACGACCTGTCCGCCCACTGTCCCATAAGTCCCTATCGCCTTTGAGATACCTTCTATCGTTTCCAAGCAACCTGCTTCTGCGAGCAATTGAAACCCCAGGGTCATAAGCGCATCACCTGTTAATATCGCAATGGCTTCGTTAAATTTTTTATGGCAACTCGGTTTCCCGCGCCTCGAATCGTCATTGTCCACCGCCGGCAGATCATCATGGACCAAAGTATAGGTATGTATAAGTTCTATCGCGCATGCGACAGGCATAATAGCTTTTGCTTTTCCGCCGCACGCCTCAAAAGAGGCGATCGTCAATACAGGTCTTATTCTCTTGCCGCCCGGAAACACAGAATACCTCATGGCTTTATGAAGCACCTGCGGTTTTACCTTTACAGACGGAAGATATTTATCCAGCGCCTTGTCGATTAATTTCTTCTTCTTCGCAATATACCCTTTGATCTCCATCTCTCTCCCCTAACTTTACATTTCAACAACGTTAAAGTGTAAAGTTATTCCTCGAAAGTCTCGGTATTAAGCTTGCCGCCTTTTTTGACAAGGATCTCGACCTTACGCTTTGTCTCGTCCAGACGCTTCCTGCAAAGACGCAAAAGCTTCACACCTTCTTCGTATTTTTTCAATGACTCGCCCAGCGGCATGTCTCCGCTCTCCAAGCTGTCGACAATCTCCTCTAATTTACCCATCATCTCTTCGAATTTCAATTCTTTTGACATACGACCTCCTTGACTAATCGACTTTTTCTACTCTGCTTTTGAAGCTGCCTTTCGAAAGTCTCGTCTCGATCAGATCATCATTCTCAAGGGACTTTACGTCCTTAAGGATCCTGTGTTCGGGAAGCTTAAAACTAATGCTATATCCTCTGTTTAAAATGCTTAAAGGGCTCAATATATCTATTTTTTCGCAGACGCGCTTAAAACCTTCTTCTTTTAACTCAATGTAATGCTTAAATCTTAAATTAAGATCCTTTTCTATCTCATCCAGGCGCTGTTCATATTCTTTGACGAGGTCCAAAGGAAAGGTCTTGAGCTTTTTCTCGATCTCATCCAACCTATCGGCAAGTTCACTTTTTTTCACGATCACGACTTCAGCGGCAACAGAAGGTGTCGGCGCCCTAAGATCAGCTACAAAGTCGCTGATGGTCCAGTCTATCTCGTGGCCTACTGCGCTTATTACAGGCAGCCTGGAATTATATATTGCCCTCGCGACAACCTCTTCGTTAAAAGCCCATAGGTCCTCGAGACTGCCACCGCCCCTCCCAGTTATTATTACGTCTACGTTGTTAAGCTTGTTGAATTCTTCTATGGCGGTTGCGATTTCTTCCTTTGCGCCTTCACCCTGCACCTTTACGGGATTAATGATGATCTCGACGTTAGAAAATCTCTTTTTTATGACGTGCAACATATCTCTGATCGCTGCGCCAGTAGGCGAGGTGACTATCCCTATTCTATCCGGCAGCTTTGGTATGACTCTCTTGCGGGATTCGTCAAAAAGTCCTTCTTTGAAAAGCCGTTCCTTCAGTTGCTCGAAAGCGAGCTGCAGCGCGCCTATGCCTTTCGGCTCCATCCTGCTTACGATCAACTGATACTGTCCCCTTTTTTCAAATAAGCTGACCTTGCCGAAACAAATAGCGTGCATGCCGTCGTTTATTTTAAATTTTATCTTTTCGTTATAACCCTTAAAGAATGCGCACTTAAGTTCGCTCTTATCATCCTTCAGTGTAAAATAAATATGACCTGAGGAAGGCGCGCTGAAATTCGATATCTCCCCCTCCACCCATATCTTTGAGAAAGAATCCTCCAGGATCGTCTTTATCTGCGATGTGAGCTCTCCTACTTTATATATATATTTGCCGTCGCCAGCCATATCTATCCCAGAGACCTGAATAACTTTACATTTCAACAACGTTAAAGTGTAAAGTTAGAGATAATTCAGGATCTTCTCTCTCACTCTTTCTATGGATGATGCCTTGCCAGTCTCTTCGTCTATGTCGACCAGCGCCCCCTGCAGTTCAACATCATCCTCTGCCATCTCAAATTTTGCAGGCATACATTTCAAAAAATGCTCTATGATAATATCGGCCTTGCGGCCTATGACTGAATCCTGCGGGCCTGTCATGCCCAGGTCTGTTATGTACGCGCTCCCAAGAGGCAATATCTTCTCATCAGCTGTCTGCACATGCGTATGCGTCCCGAATACTACGCTGACTTTACCGTCGAGAAATCTCCCGATCGCGATCTTCTCGCTCGTTGCTTCCGCATGCATATCCACCAGGATTATCCCGGTGTCTTTTGATATCCTATTCACCTCTTCTTCCGCCCTCCTGAAAGGACAGTCGATGCCTTTCATAAAAATTCTCCCAGCGACATTTATAATACCTATTTTTTTACCCTTATTCGATTTAAGGACAGTCGAGCCTTTGCCGGGACAACCATTTGGATAATTTGCCGGCCTTAAGATCCTGGCATCTTCGTCCAGCCTTTCATATATCTCTTTTTTCTTCCAAATATGGTCACCTGCAGTCAGGGCATCGATGCGGCTGTTAAACAGATCATCTACGGTGGCCAAGGTAAGGCCTGAACCTCCGGCAATATTCTCGGCATTGGCAATTACAAAATCTATGTCCCTGTCCTTACGAAATTCGGGGACTATTTTTTTTATCGCCTCTCTGCCGGGTTTACCGACTATATCGCCTATTAACAGAATTTTCAATATATTCTCCTCCGCCTAACTTTACACTTTAACGTTGTTGAAATGTAAAGTTATTTGGCGTATTCTACGGCGCGGGTCTCTCTTATGACCGTGACCTTTATCTGGCCTGGATATTCCAGGCCTTCTTCGATCTTTTTTCTTATCTCTCTCGCAAGACCTATTGCCTGCAGGTCGCTTATTTTCTCTGGCTGCAGGATCACTCTTATCTCTCTCCCTGCTTGTATTGCAAATGCCTTATCGACGCCTTTAAACGAATCAGCTATCGATTCTAATTTCTCAAGACGTTTTATGTAATTCTCCAGAGACTCTCTTCGAGCCCCGGGTCTTGACGCGCTAACTGCGTCAGCAGCCTGCACAAGCACGCCGTATACAGACGTTGACTCCTCTTCTTCGTGATGAGATGCTATGGAATTTACGACTACATACGACTCTCCGTATTTTTTAGCTATATCTGCTCCTATCTTTGCATGAGGTCCTTCTACTTCGTGAGTCACTGCCTTGCCTATGTCATGCAAAAGACCGATTCTTTTGGCGAGATTGATGTCCAACCCTAATTCTCCTGCCATCGCGCCCATGATAAGCGAAACTTCCTTCATGTGCTGCAATGCGTTCTGGCCGTAACTGGTCCTGTATTTCAATCTGCCGATAAGCTTGATGATCTCAGGATGCACGCGCTGCAAGCCCAATTCAAAAACCGTATGTTCACCCTCTTCTTTCAGGCTGCTATCCATTTCCTGTTTTACTTTACTGACGACTTCTTCTATGCGTCCAGGATGGATCCTTCCGTCCTGCAAAAGTTTTTCCAGACTGACCCTGGCCACTTCGCGCTTTACTGTATCGAAGCTCGAAAGTATAACAGCCTCCGGGGTATCGTCGATAATTACATCTACTCCGGTCGCTATCTCGAACGCCCTTATGTTCCTGCCTTCTCTTCCTATGATCCTTCCTTTCATCTCGTCATTGGGAAGCGCCACTACAGAGACAGTCGTATTCGTCACATGCTCTGCGGCACACCTCTGTATGGCTGTAGTGAGCACCTCTTTCGCCTTTTTGTCGGCGGATTCCTTGGATCTTTCCAATATCTTATTGAACAAGACCTGGGCCTCGCGCTGCGCGTCTTCTTCTATTCTACGGAGGAATAATTTCTTAGCCTCTTCCACGCTAAGTCCTGATATCCTTTGGAGTTTCTGCTTCTCTTCGTTAAGCAGCCTGGAGAGTTCGCTCTTGCTCTGCTCTATAGCCTTCTCTTTGCCTACCAAAAGAGATTCTCTTTTCGAGACATCTTTATCCTTTCTCTCCAATATGTCTACCTTTCGTTCTATGTTCTCCTCTTTCTGACCTAACTTTTTTTCAAGATCCGAAAGTTCTTGACGTCTATTCTTTGTCTCGCGCTCAAAATCCGAACGCATCTTGAACTTAAGGTCCTTTACCTCGAGTTCGAATTCCTTTTTACGATTATCCAATTCCCTCTTTGACTCTTCAAGGCCCTTCTTGGCCCTTTCTTCTATCTCCTTCAGGTGCTTCTCGGAAAAAAACTTTCTTATGAAATATCCCGCGAAGAACACCAAGACAAAAACCAACACCTCTATCAGCGATACTATGGTTTTCAAAGTAAAATCCATCTCCAACACCTCCTCAAATGAACATTCAGCTTATATATTGCGCGAGTTTAGTCCGTTATGACTTTGGTAAGAGAGACGTCTCTTTTCGTGGTGGGGAGTTTGTCGACCAATTGGAATCTAAAACCAAGACCCAGCTTCTTTGTCTTTTTTGGCAATTGCTTTAAAAAACGGTCATAGTAGCCCTTGCCCCGACCCAATCGATTATTGCGTCTGTCAAAAGCCAGACCAGGCACTACTACTAGATCTATGCATTTCGGATTTAAAGATCTATTTGATTTAGATTTAACTGGTTCGTAAATTCCGTACGGACCTTTTTCCAGGCCCGTCTTAATATCCTCCAACACCACAGGTTTTATTCTCTTCTCTCTCGCCAGAGTGACTGGTAAAGCCACGTCCTTTCCCATTGACAAGGCCTTTCTGATCACAGGCCCTGTCTCGACTTCTCCAGTCCCTTTAGAAACATAAAGCATCACACAGTTTGACGACAAAAAGTCTTTCTCTTTAAATATCCTTTTTTGTACAAGCTTGCTCTTTTGTCTCCTTTCCGATTGCTTTTGACGAGCCAGCTTTGTCTTCATTTTTTTTCTTAACACCTCTTTCCTATCCATTCTGTTTTTGTTTTTTCTTCTCCTTTTTTGTCATATAATCATCTATGGCAGACTTGAGCGCCTGCTCTGCCAGGACCGAGCAATGCATCTTTATGGGAGGAAGCCCGCCCAATGCCTCTGCCACGGCCTTGTTGGAGATCTTCAGGGCCTCTCCAACAGTCTTTCCCTTGACTATTTCTGTAACCATGCTGCTCGTAGCTATAGCTGCACCGCACCCAAACGTTTTAAACTTAGCGTCTTTTATCTTATCGTCTTCTACTTTTATATAAAGTCTCATTATATCTCCACAGACAGGATTCCCGACATTGCCTATGCCGTCTGCATCAGGTATCTCCCCGACGTTTTTTGGATTTTTAAAATGCTCCATTACTTTTTCGCTATACTGCGTGTTAAAACCTTCCATAATTACCACCTCATTTTACTGTTCTATTACTCTCTCCCTTGGCTTGTTGCTTTTGGAATAATCCTTTGCTGGTCTTCTGGCCTTAAGATTATCAAGCTTGCCAAGTTCTTTGAGTCGATTATATATCAATATCCACGCGCAATCCTTTTCCTTATCTACTTCGCACTTTCCTTTATCAGATCCGCCGCAAGGCCCGTTCATAAGACCTTTTGCGCATCTCGTAACAGGGCAAATCCCTCCTGTAATATTCAATACACACTCCCCGCACATCGCGCATCTCTCAAAAAATCCAGCGCCGGTCTTATCCAAAATAGAGCCAAACAGGGTGTCGCATCCTATAACAACAGACCGCTTTGACCTGTCATTGTCCAGTACGGACTGGGCGCCCAAGCCACAGGCGAGCACCAGAAACACTTCTGCATCGTCAACCGCCTTCTTGTTCTTCGCAAAGTGCAGTTTTGTCTGGCTTGCTATGCACGGTGAATCAGGAATGGCCCAGCCAGTCACGACCTTGCCTTTCGCCTCAAGAGACTTCTTCATTTCTTTTATCTCTTCTTCGCCGCCTGTCTTGCAACTAGTAGCACAATCACCGCACCCCAGGATAAAGACCTTTTTCTTGTCACCTATGAATTTTAATATCTCGTCAAATTCTTTTTTCTGCGTAACTATCATAATGTCTCCTCGATTACAAAAGTCTTTTTACGGCGTTCTCAAATGTCTCTTTATCTCTGTACCCTAAGAATCTTTTGGTTATACCGCCGTTTCTGTCTATGATAAAAGTAACGGGTATAGACATGATGCCTCCGTATAGATCCGTAATCTCATTATTTCCTAATAGCATCGTGTACTCGATGCCGTTTTCTTCGGCGAACGGGCCGACGACCCTTTCTGCATTCCAGTCCAATGATATGCCTATGATCTCGAGACCATCGTCTTTGTATTTCTCATACAGCTCTATAAAATGCGGGATTTCTATCTTGCAGGGAGGACACCAGGTGGCCCAAAAATTAAGTATCACGACCTTACCTTTAAAATCAGATAGGGTCTTCTCTTCTCCCTGGGCGTTTAAAAGCGTAAAATCAGGCGCCGGGATAAACACCTTCTTTTTCGCTTCGCTTTTGACTTTTACAAATCGCACTACGCCGTACGTCGCTGCTAAAAAAGTTATGATTAATATGAAAACTAATGATATTTTTTTCATTTTGCTATGATAAAAAAATGCTGCTGAGTTTTGAAAAATGCCCTAAAAACAATAATATTCCAATGAGTATTAAAAAAACACCTGTCACGACCGGCACGAATTTCATAACGGCCTTAAATCTATTGAATATAAAAAGAAACTGGTTTACCGCCAGGCTCGCCATAAAAAAAGGTATACCCAGGCCGAGCGAATAAAAGCACAGTAAGAGCGTGGCACGAGGCAAACTTTCCAGCGTAGACGCATATATCAATATGCTCGAAAGTATAGGGCCCACACACGGCGTCCATCCTACGCTAAACGCCATTCCTATCAAGAAAGAACCAAAATAACTGATATTCTTCTTGTGGTAAATTATCTTTTTTTCTCTATTCAGTATCCCTATGTTGAGCACTCCCAGCATATGGACACCGAATAAGACTATTAATATGCCGCCTGTCCTCTCCAGCCATAGCCTTTTTATCCCAAAGAAACTCCCCAGGCTCGCGAATGTTATCCCGAATAGAATAAATATGACCGAAAATCCGAGTATAAAACATAACGAATGTATGGCGGTCAATCTCCTGATACTCGACCTTTCTTCCGAAGACTTCAGGTCTTCGAAGGATTTACCGGTTATATACGTTATATATGAAGGGAATAGGGGTAAGACACAGGGAGAAAGAAATGTCAAAAGACCAGCTACAAAAGACATAATGATCGAGACTTCGCTTGCATTGCTCATATTAAATCCTCCGGATCTTTATCGCGAAGCCCGAACCCTTATTATATCCTGTTGTTTTCTTATATCTTCAAGGCGCTCTATTATGTCCTGCTGATTTTTTAAAACTTCTTCTATTTTCTCTGAGACTATTCGCGAATCATCGCCTCTTGCGAGTTTCTGGCTTTTACCAAAGCCTTTAAGAGTGAGGATCCCCAGAGAAATAGCTCCTACTATAAAAAGCGTCAAAGCTGCCTTTCTCGCCATATCCAACCTCTTTCTATATATGCGCTTATTATAACAAATCCCGTTCGCCCAGTCAATACCCACCTAACTTTACATTTCAACAACGTTAAAGTGTAAAGTTAGGCGGGTCACTTGCATTTCAGTCTGGCGCAAGACAGAGTATTTAATACGTCTCCTTTCTCTATCCATCCCCGACGGGCAACAGCTACGCCAAATTTCATAAGCCCCAGCTGCTCTGCTATATGCGCGTCTGTATTTATTGCCAATTTCACACCAAAATCCCTGGCCATACGGCAATGTATATCATTTAGATCAAGCCTTTGAGGAAAACTATTGACTTCCAGGGCCGTACCTTCATCTCTTGCCACCTTAAAGATATCTTCGAAATCTATTTCGTACTCCTCTCTTGCACCCCACAGCTTCCCAGTGGGATGGGCGATAATCCGGACATATTTATTCTGACACGCCTTTATGATGCGCCTGGTCAATTTCTCCTTTGGCTGCTTAAAGCCGGAGTGGATGGCACCGATTACAATGTCCATTTCTTTTAATATGTCGTCGGGATAATCCAAATTTCCATCCGAATCAATATCCACCTCTGCCCCGTACAAGATATCTATACCTTTATATTTCTTCCTAAGCTGCTCTATTTCCTTTCTTTTCTCTTTAAGTGCATTTTTATCAAGGCCGCCGGCTATCTTCAAACCCTGAGAATGATCTGTTATAGCGATATACTCATACCCTAATTTCTTTGCCTTAACCACGACCTTTTCTATAGAGCTGCCGCCGTCAGACCAATTCGAGTGAACATGAAGATCACCTTTTATATCATCTAATTTCACAAGGTCAGGCAAATTGCCTTCTGAGGCAGCCTCGATTTCACCCCTGTCTTCTCTTAACTCAGGGTCAATATAAAAAAGCCCCAGGGCCTTATATATCTCCTTTTCACTCTTGCCGGCGATCCTCTTCTTATTTTTAAAAAGGCCGTATTCGTTTAGTTTGAGACCATCTTTTATGGCGAGCTGCCGCAGTCTTATGTTGTGCGCCTTTGAGCCCGTGAAATACATAAGCGCGGATCCATATGAAGCGCTTTCTATGACCCTTACGTCAACCTGTATCCCGTCATGCGTGATCACACTAGACTTTGTAGGACCTTTCGTAAGCACATCTTTTACCTCGGGCAATTTTATAAATACATCCATTACTCTTTTGGGCTCCCTGGAAGAAACCAGGATATCAACATCTTTCACCGTATCCCTCATGCGTCTAAGGCTGCCTGCCGGATTTACCTTAGTCGCTACTTTTGGTTTTTTGAGCTGCGAAATAATAGAGTCAGCGACGTCAACAGCTGTTTTTATGTCCATCCTGTCACGGCCCCTTTTAAAAAGTTCGATACCGCGTAAAATATTCTCCTCTGTCTTTTCCTTTATGCCGGGAAGTTTTTTGATCCTTCCGGCGTGAGCCATTCTTTCAAGCATCACGACGTCGCGTATACCCAGTTTTTCGTATAGTAATTTCGCGGTCTTTGGCCCGACACCTGGTATATCCAGCATATCGAGTAGCCCGGGCGGGATTTCTTTTTTTAAATCTTCTAAAAATCTAAGGCTGCCCGTGGAAACCAGCTCTTTTATCTTGTCTTCGAGATCCTTACCTACCCCAGGAATACTTGTAAGCCTGTTCTCTTTTACAAATACCTCTATGTCTTCCGGGATCGACTCTATGTTCTGCGCTGCCCGTTCATACGCCCGTATCCTGAAGACATTTTCTCCCTTTATCTCCAGGATTTCGGCTATCTGCTTAAAGGCATTTGCAATCTCTTGATTTTTCATAGTAATATTATTTTAGCATAGATTTTTTGCCGCATAAAGGATATAATACCGGACATAGCCTAACTTTACATTTTAACATTGTTGAAATGTAAAGTTAGAGGGGAGATGAGATATGCTGCTGAAATTCTTGCGCAAGAAGAAGAACATGAAGAAAATAATCTGGGGACTCGCCATATTGATCATACCTGCATTTGTAATATGGGGAGCTGGTTCGTCCGGCAGAAAAAAAGGCAAAGGGCCGAATCATGCCGGGAAAATATACAATAAAAAAATATCTTTTGACGAATATCTGAATATGTGGCAAGTTACAAGGGACTACGCCACAAGGACGTTCGGCTATAACATCCCGCCCGAATTTATAGACCAGATGACATGGAACCGAATAATACTACTGGAAGAGGCAAGAAGGCAAAAGATCCCTGCCAGGGATTCCGAGGTCGTGGATAAGATCGTCTCATTCCCTATTTTCCAAAGAGATGGGGCCTTTGACAAAAAACTCTATAAATCAATGCTTGGCACTTCCGCAAAAGCATTTGAAGAAAAATTAAGAGACGACATACGTATTAGCAAACTAAGGGAAATAATCATCTCGTCTGTCTCTATAAGCGACGAAGAAGTCAGGGAAGAGTACAAAAAGAAGCACGAAAAAATCAAGGCTTCTTATGTCGCCGTGCCGTTTTCTGACTTTGAAAAGGACTCACATTTTGAAGAAGGGGACATTGTCAACCACTACGAAGTAAATAAAGAAAAATTCAGGAAGCCCGAACAAATAAATGTCAGTTACATAGAGATCCTTATCTCAAGCTTTGATGACCAGGTGTACATAGAAAAAGAATCCGTTAAAAGATATTTCGAAGAGCATGTTTCCGAATATAAAAAGCCGGATTCCGAGGAAATCCCTGAGCTAAATGAGGAGATAAAAAAAGACATAACCGAGAAGCTCTCCCTGGAAAGGAAAAAATCTCTCGCAGAAGAACTTTCTTACAAGGTGCTGGACGCGGCAATAGACAAGAAGGATCTTGAAAACGCCTCGCGGTCATTTGACCTGGACATAAAAGAGACTGGATTTTTTAACATGCAGCAAGAGATTCCGGACGTAGGATGGTCTTACGAATTTGCAAAGAAAGGCTTTGAGCTGAGTGAAGGGGAAATCTCAAACATCCTTATAAAAACAGCTGAGGGATTTTACATCATAAGATTGAAAGAAAAAAAATCCTCCTATATACCTGATTTTGAAGAGACCAGAGAAATCGTGGCCGAGTCTTTCACAAAAGACCTGTCGATAAAACTCTCCGGGAAAAAGATAAAAAAAATCTACAGGTCCGTTTCTATCGACAACGAAAACAGACTGGAAGCGATCGCAGGCAAGACCAAAAAAAAGATTAAAACTACGGATGCCATAACGAGAGACAGTTACATACCCACGTTGGGGCCTGCCCGGGAATTTGTCGACAAATGCGCTTCTCTAAATATCGGGGACATAGCGCCTCCGATAAAAATGCTTGAGGTGTGGACCATTGCCAGGCTCGATGAATATCAAGGCATAGATGAAAGTAAATTTATAGAGGAAGAAATAAATTTTAAAGAATCCCTGCTTTCTAAAAAAAGGGAATCTGAATTTAACAAGTGGTTTGAAGGATTAAAAATAAGGGCTGGTTTTGTAAATTATATCGCGGAGTAACAATGGTAGCTAAGTATACAATTCAACAATGTTAAAATGTATACTTAGCTACCTGTTCTGGTTCAGAAGAGTCTTTAATTCTTTCATGAATTGATTTATATCTTTAAACTGCCTGTAAACAGAAGCAAATCTGACATAAGCTACCTCATCCAGATCATACAGAAGCTCCATGATCAATTCACCTACCTGGCTCGCGTCTACTTCTTTCTCGAATTTGCTCTGAAGCGTATATTCTATTTTACTCGCAAGCTCTTCAAGCTTTTGCGTACTTATAGGTCTTTTCTCGCACGCCTTTTTTATTCCGGCCAAGATCTTTTTGCGATCGAATGGTTCCCGCCGGCCATCCTTCTTTATAACCATTAAAGACGCCTCTTCTATATTTTCATATGTCGTGAAGCGTCTATTGCAATTCAGGCATTCTCTGCGTCTGCGTATCGAGCGACCTTCTTCGGAAGAACGTGAATCGATTACTTTATCTTCGTCATGACCACAAAATGGACATTTCATGTCAGCTCTCCTTTAAATGAGCACATAACTTACGCGACTGTAAGAAGCGTAAGTTATTAAGTGCGAATTTATCCTGGGAATGCGATCAATAAGAGCATTCTCAGGGTCCCCTCTAATAAAGAGGGAATTTTTTTACAAGATCCTTTACGCTGTCAGAGCATTTCTTCAGCGCTAAATCGTTTCCTTTTTCACTCAGTGCGCTATTTATTATCTCGCCTATCTTTTGCATCTCGGATTCCCTCATGCCTCTCGTCGTAACAGCCGGCGTACCCAGTCTTATGCCGCTGGTCAATCTTGGGCCCTTCTTATCAAATGGTATAAGGTTCTTATTGACTGTTACATGGACGCTGTCAAGGATATCCGCGGCATCCTTGCCTGTAATACCCTTAGGACTTAGGTCTATTAATGAAAGGTGATTGTCTGTCCCGTCTGAAACCACTCTGAACCCTGCATTCTTAAGAGAGCCTGCAAGCGCCTTGGAATTTTTTATTATCTGAGCTTGGTATTCTTTAAAAGCAGGCGAGGCTGCTTCTTTAAGTGCCACTGCCTTAGCCGCTATCACATGCATTAATGGTCCGCCCTGGATGCCAGGAAAAATCTCCGCGTCTATCTTTTTTGCAAATTCCCTGCGACAGAATATCATGCCACCTCTTGGACCACGCAGTGTCTTATGCGTGGTGGTGCTTACTACCTCTGCATAAACCATAGGGCTGGGATGAAGCCCTGCTGCGACAAGGCCTGCTATGTGAGCCATGTCCACAAAAAGATACGCACCTACGCTATCTGCTATTTCCCTGAACCTCTTAAAATCTATAATGCGAGAATATGCGCACGCCCCTGCGAGAATCATTTTGGGCTTATGCTTTTTGGCCAGCGCCGATATCTCGCCGTAATCAAGTTTTTCGTCATTTCTGCTAACGCCGTACGGCACTACATTAAAGAATCTTCCTGAAAAATTATGGACGTGGCCGTGCGAAAGGTGTCCGCCGCACGCAAGGTCCATTGCCAGAACAGTATCGCCTGGCTTGAGCAGGGCAAAATACACAGCCATATTCGCCTGCGTGCCTGAATGCGGCTGCACGTTCGCATGCTCTGCTCCAAAAAGCTTCTTTGCCCTCTCGACTGCAAGGCGCTCTGCCTCGTCTACATATTCGCATCCGCCATACCATCGTTTTGCCGGGTATCCTTCGGCATACTTATTGGTAAGCACAGAACCCTGCGCCTCAAGGACAGCATTCGACGCAAAGTTCTCGCTCGCTATAAGCTCAATGTTATTCTCCTGCCTCTTTAATTCTTCTTGTATTACTTTATAGATCTCTGAATCAACTTTTTTTAATGAACTCATCTCCCTCTCCTTAACCCTAACTTTACATTTCAACAACGTTAAAATGTAAAGTTAGCGCATCTTGTCTATCTTTTTTATCTGACTGACCCTTCTCCCGTGCCTACTGCCTAATGCGCGGGTCGAAAGCCAGACATCTGTAATCTGTTTTGCCTTGGCGTCTGACACGATTTTTGCCGCTAAAACTAAAATATTGGTATCGTTATGCTGCCTGCTTGAACGTGCTATGTCAATTCTATCGCAGAGCGCTGCGCGCACGCCTTTAGCTTTATTTGCGACCACTGACATGCCAACGCCTGTTTTGCATATAAGTATCCCGCGCGCGAATTTCTTTCTTCCTACGGCCTTGCTGACATTGTAACCAATGACAGGGTAATCGCAGCTCTCTTCGGAAAATGTACCAAAATCCTTAACCCTATGTCCCTTTTTTCTCAAAAAGTCCGCTAGACGTTCTTTTAGCTTATATCCTCCGTGATCTGCTCCTATCGCAATTCTCATTTCTTGTCTCCTTGGTTATTTATATCTTTTGAAGAGCCCTAAAAATACATCCCCTATTTGATCTTTTATTATACCCAAAACTCTTCGATATTCTTCAATAGACTTCCCGATTGGATCGGGAATGTCCTGCTTTTCTTTTAAAAGCCTGACTTTGGATTCCGCCGCCGGCCACATGTTTAAGATAATATCTCTTTGCGAGCGCTCCATTACGTAAATAACATCTGACTTCTGCAATAGGGGCATAGTAACAGACTTTCCTCTATGCATTGATACGTCCACTCCTTCTTCCTGCATGACCTGTATAGTGTTAGGCGCTGCAGGGATGTTCAGATAAGAAAGCGTGCCTGCAGAATCTACTTTGACTTTTTCTGAAAGCCCTGCTTCTTTTAAAAGTTTCTCCAGAATCCCTTCCGACATAACACTTCTGCAGCTATTTCCAGTACATACAAAAAGCACATAGTGATCAACCAGAAGGTCCTCTTTTGGTATCGCACCTTCTCTCACTACCTTAAATGGATCTACGCTGACGTCCAGTATGGTGGATTCCGTTCCTATCTCCGCACGGCCTCCATCTAATATTATATCAACAGATCCTTTCATGTCAGAAATGGCCTCTTCTGCTGAAACCGGAGGCTTCCTGCCCGAAATATTCGCGCTTGGAGCGACTACCGGATCGACTGTTTCATTTATAAGTGCCAGGGCGACCTCATTTCTGGGCATACGGATACCTATTTTCTTTTTCTCTTTATTTTCTGCCAAGATCGTCAATGGACCAGGCCAAAACTTATGCACTATCTTTAAGGCCCTGTCGTTTAAATCAACTCCTAATTCTTTCAGTGTCTCAAACCTCGCGATGTGAAACGTAAAAGGTTTGTTTTTTGGCCTCTTTTTTATCTTATACAGTTTATCTATAGTCTTTTTATTCAAAGCATTCGCACCAATGCCATAAACGGTCTCTGTGGGAAAAACAACAAGGCCGCCTTTTCGCAAGACATCAGCCGCCTCTTTTATTAATCCCTCCTCTTTAGCATTGGGGCTTATCTTTATAATCCTAGTCTGCATAATTTTATAATAAATCCAATATCCTTTTCGCGAAGATCGCCGCATTCTTAGCGCCTGATTTTCCTATGGCCATACTGGCAACAGGGACACCTGCCGGCATCTGCACCGTCGACAAAAGCGAATCCAGGCCTTTTAATGCCTTTGTATGCATTGGAACGCCTATAACAGGTAATTCCGTATACGCGCTAACTACCCCTGCCAGGGCCGCGGACATACCTGCTCCGCATATTAAAACCTTAATCCCTTTTTTCTTGGCAGACCTTGCATATTTTCGCACGGCATCCGGCGTCCTATGAGCTGAAAGCACATTCAGTTCATAAGGCACCTTGAAATCCTTGAGTATCTTTTCTGTCTCATGTATGGTTTCCGTGTCAGATTTACTCCCTATCAGTATACCAACCAGGGGTTTCTTTTTAGCTACCATCTTCTCCTCCATTTCCTAACTTTACACTTTAACGTTGTTGAAATGTAAACTTAGTGTCTGTTAATGGCCTTGTCTCCTATGTCGCTCCTGTATTGCATGCCTTCGAAATCGATTTTCTTTACTGCGTTGTATGCATTTTTTTTAGCGGATTTGATGTCATCCCCCATGGCCGTCACGCCCAATACCCTACCGCCACTTGTAAATATTTTTCCATCTTCAAGGATGGTGCCTGCATGAAACACCTCGGCGTCTTTTAATTTCTTAGCTTCTCCCAGTCCTCGTATTTCTTTATGCTTTTCGTAAAAGCCGGGATATCCTTTAGACGCACAGACAATGCACAAACACGGCCTGTCATCCCATTTAAGATCCGCTTTATCGAGATTACCGTCTATGCACGCTGTTATCGCATCCACCAGGTCTGATTTTAATCTAGGCAAAATAGCCTGGGTTTCAGGATCTCCGAATCTTACGTTAAACTCTAAGACCATCGGACCCTTTTTAGTGATCATAATGCCGCCGTATAATACGCCTCTATAGAATTTACCTTCTTTTGAAAATCCGTAAATAATGGGCCTAAAAACCTTCTCGATGATCTCATCGAATATTTTTCCTGACACGACAGGCGCCGGTGAATAAGCACCCATGCCGCCCGTATTGCCCGAAACCACTACTCTATTATTTCTCCTTATTACTACGAATCCTGTTGATACTGTAACACATCCTATATTCCCTTTGTAATCAACTAATTCTATATTGTATTTTCTAATAGATGTCTTATTCTTTTTTTTCATCTCTATTGAATAAACAGGCCTTGCTTTATATTTCTTTTTGTTCAAAGGATTAATCATTGTTTTTCTTTTATCGACAGTTATTATTCCAGAACAGCCTAGCTTAACTATCATCTCTTGTATATCGTCGATTAACCTTCGAGAACCACTACAGAATCTCATCTTACCCCGATGTATATCTCCATCTCCGAAATTAAAAGCTTTGAGAAATTCTAATAATACTTCTTTTCTTGACTGTTTTATATAATTTGGGATGTATTTTGAATAAGAAATCCCAAATCTTGATAAATATATAGCCAATTGTGTCGAGTTTATTCTAAATTTATGACTCTTCTCTTCATAAATAAATCTAAAAGGGAGCTTACTAATAATCTTTTTAATATTATTAAAATTTTTTGATTTTCTCATCTGCGAGATATAAACCCTTTTAGAGCCTTCACCTTTTGTAACATAGCCCTCTGATAAATAAATAGCGAGAAATTTAGCCCAATTGATAAAATTAATTTTTAATTTCTTAAATTTACGATTAAACTTATAATCATATTCTGGCAAAATAAAATATCTAGGATTTCTCCCTGTCCACGAGCCTGACTGATAGATATAATTTTCTCCCTTGTAATCCCTTGCTTCTACTACATACAATCTCTCTTTTCCTCTCCTTTGCTGAACTAACATTCTATGATTAGGCGTTACAGTTAAATCTATATTTCTATTTCTGAAATTGATCATATTACCTTTATATCTCATCCAATATTTTTTTAACGGCTTTTCAAAGAAAATTTTTCTAGAATACGGATCGAATACTGCCACTTCAACTTCTCTCTCTAATTTATTAAACCGCTTCCATCCATTATTGGTTAATATTTCAGTATCTTCAGAATAACAATTAGGTCCCTTGTCGCCATCAAAAATCCTCTTGTGGTCCTGCGAAGACACAAGAGGCACTATGTTTCTTCCGTCGCTAAAAACCAATATAGACGCCTCTTCTCCGTCAAGACACTCCTCTATAATAATCCTCTCCCCTGAAGAGCCAAAGATCTTCTTGACCAGCATAGAGTCTATTGCCTCTTCTGCCTCTTCAATGGTTTTTGCCACTATAACGCCCTTGCCAGCTGCAAGCCCATCCGCCTTCACGACTACAGGCGCGCATTTTTCTTTTAAATATTTTTTTGCATCCTTGGCATCGCTGAAGACCCTGAAATCTGCCGTAGGCACGTTAAACCTCTTCATGGTCTCTTTTGCAAAAATCTTACTCCCCTCAAGCATTGCAAGTTCTTTAGAAGGTCCAAATACCTTCAGGCCTTCTCTTGAAAATATATCTACTACGCCCTTCACCAGCGGCACCTCAGGCCCTACTAAAGTCAGGTCAACTTTATTCTGTTTTGCAAAATTCAAGAGGCCATCGATATCGTCTGCTTTTATCGGGACTACCTCTGCGATTTGTTTCATGCCGCCATTTCCAGGCGCGCAGAATATTTTATCGACCTTCCTGCTCTGCGCAATTTTCCAGACCAGGGCATGCTCTCTGCCGCCCGAGCCGATTACTAAAACTTTCATATTACGACCTCATCTTTTCCCTTAATAACAGTCCCTATTGTCCAGGATTTTAACCCTGATTTTTTTATGATACCATGCGCCTTATTGACATCGCGCTTATCCACAACTGCGACCATGCCGATTCCCATATTGAATGTACGATACATTTTTTTATCATCGAGATTTGCCTTTTTTTGGATTGTTTTAAAAATACCCGGAACAGGCCAGGCACCTTTATATATCAATGCGGATTTTCCCTGCGGCAGGACGCGCGGTATATTGTCATAAAATCCCCCGCCTGTTACATGCGCCATTGACTTTACATTGATTTTCTGTATCAATTTTAAAACAGGCTTGACATAGACTATCGTAGGCGTCAAAACGCTTTTACCTACCTTGTCCTTTAGCTCGCTCTTGCTAAAAATCTTTCTTATAAGGCTAAAACCATTCGAATGAGCGCCGCTAGACTCTATGCCTATGATCTTATCGCCTACTTTTACGCTACGCCCGTCTATGATCCTGCTTCTCTCGACTACTCCTACGCAAAAACCAGCGAGGTCATATTGTCCGCCCTTGTACATACCCGGCATCTCTGCTGTCTCCCCTCCGACAAGCGCGCAACCAGCCTGCTTGCAACCATGGACAATGCCTTTAATAACATCCTTTGCCTTTTTATTATTCAATCTTCCCGTAGCAAAATAATCTAAAAAGAAAAGAGGCTCTGCGCCCGTCACTATGAGATCATTTACGCACATCGCGACAAGGTCAATGCCAACAGTTGTGTGTTTCCCCAAATAATCAGCGATCATGAGTTTTGTGCCTACGCCATCCGTAGAAGAAACTAATACAGGATTTCTGTATTTTTTGGGGATCTTTACAAAGCTACTGAATCCTCCGATATTTCCCATGACCTCTGGCCGCCTAGTCCCGGAAACAAGCTTGGTTATATCTTTGACAAATCTATTCGATCTATCTATGTCTACCCCAGCCTTTTTGTAATCTATCATCACATGCTCCTTACGTATTTTACGGCGTTCTTGAAGATCGCGAGGCCGTCGCCGAATCTCTGTAATCCCTCGCGCGTCCATCGAGGATGTTGCGTGCCCACCACATGTCTTTCCGGATGAGGCATCATACCCAAGACCCTGCCTGTCGGGTCACATATGCCGGCGATACTCTCGATAGAGCCGTTAGGATTAGAAGGATAACCGGCTATTTTACCTTTTTCGTCGACATACTGAAACACGATTTGTTTGTTTTTCTTTAAAGAACGCAATACGTCTTTGTCTTTAGGAATAAACTTGCCTTCTCCATGTGCAACAGGCAGATAAATATTTTTTTTGATCCCTTTTGTCCAAACGCATTTTGCTGTCCTCAAATATGTCCATCGGTCTTCGAACTTACCTGAGTCATTGAAACTTAAAGAAGCATCCAAGTCATTATATCTCAAACCAGGCAAAATACCGGCTTTTACCAGCACCTGAAAACCATTACATATCCCTATTATGAGTTTTTTCGCCTCTATGAAATGCCTGAGCTCTTCTTTGAGCGAGTATTTTATTTCGTTCGCAAGGATTTTTCCCGAAGCAATGTCATCTCCGTATGTAAAACCTCCCGGGATCGCTAAAATCCTGTAATCCTCCAGGTGTTTTTCGCGCCTGGCAAGCTCATTTATATGCACCAGTTCACACAGAGCACCACACATACTGAATGCAAACGCAGTCTCTACGTCGCAATTTGTCCCCGCTGTCCTTAAAACTATAACTTTCGGATTTTTCATATATCGCCTAAGTTTACATTTTAACGTTGTTGAAATGTAAAGTTACCAGCGTAACGGTTTCTGCCACGCTTCTTTTAATCTGTCCACATTCGCGTCTACGACCTTTTTGCCGTCTATACCATAGACCTTAAGATCCTTTTTATCTGAAACGCAACCCACGAGGCCCATAGGCACACCTTTCATGATAGATTCAAACTTCTTTTTGTCCTTCTTTTTTACTTCAACGATGAATCTTGTATTTGATTCCGAGAATAAAATAACATCGCTCGGGCCTTTAGTCTGAATTGGCACTTCTCCTAAAAACACTTCTGCTCCAAGCCCGCCTGCAAATGCCATCTCAGCCAGGCTCACCCCAATACCGCCCTCAGAACAGTCGTGGCATGCCCTCGCTATACCGGCGCCTGTTGCTCTGCTGAGCGAATTAAATACCTTTAGGCCATATTTTGTATCGACCTTTGGGACGCTGTTTCCTATAACTCCCTTTATCATATTGTAATGTGAACCGCCTAATTCATCCCATGTCATGCCGACCACATATATTAAATTCCCGCTCTCCTTAAAATCCATTGAAACCGCTTTTGTCACATCGTCCATAACGCACATCGCTGAAATCAGAAGCGTGGGAGGGATGGAAATGGATTTTCCGTGCACTGAATATTCATTGTTAAGACTGTCCTTTCCCGAAATAAAAGGCGTGCCATAACCCCTGGCAATATCAAGGCACCCGAAACTCGCCCTTACCAGATCTCCGAGCCTGTCAGGCTTATCAGTATTGCCCCAGCAAAAGTTGTCTAGAAGCGCTGTTCTCTTCAAGTTCCCGCCCACTGATATGACCTGGCGTAACGCTTCATCAATGCAGGAAGCAGCCATCCAATACGGGTCAATAAGACCGTAGCGCGGATTTATTCCATTTGAGACAATAATGCCTTTTTTAGAATTAAACTTTGGACGTATTATTGCAGCGTCGCCCGGACCATCATTCTTTATCCCGACAAGCGGTTTTAAAACACTCTGACCCTGCACCTCGTGGTCGTATTGCCTTATAACCCATTCCTTACTTGAGACATTCCAGGAAGATAGGATCTTCAATAAATCTCCCGTAAGATTTTTGGGGGGGATTTTTTTTGATTCTCTGTGCTTCGGCATTTTCCATACGGCCTTGCGCTCAAACCTGGGTATACCACCGTGCAGAAATCTCATATCCAGGTCACACACAAGGTTCCCTTTATACCTCAATCGCAATCTTTTGTCTTTAGTAAAACGACCTATTGCAACCGCCTCGACATCTTCTTTTCTGAAAACCTCTAATAACTCATCCAGATGTTTCCCGGGAACAGATAATACCATTCTCTCCTGCGCCTCGGATATCCATATCTCTGTATAACTTAATCCATGATATTTTAAAGGTGCCTTTTCTAAATCGACTTCTGCTCCCAGGTCTTCTCCCATCTCGCCCACAGCGCTCGAAAATCCTCCTGCCCCGCAATCAGTAATAGCATTGTATAAATCTCTATCGCGCGCCTTTAAAAGCGTGTCGGTAACCTTTTTCTCTGTGATGGGATTCCCTATCTGCACTGCGCCGCCCGAAAGGTCCTCGGATTCATGCGTAAGTTCGCCGGAGGAAAAAGTAGCGCCGTGGATGCCGTCTCTCCCGGTGCGGCCCCCGACAGCTACTATAAAATCTCCTGTCTTTGCGGACTTGAACGATTTATCTTTAGGCATAATACCTACGGTGCCGCAATACACCAAAGGATTCCCTGTGTAGCGCTCGTCGAAAAGCACTGCGCCGTTGGCGGTCGGGATACCCATGCGATTACCATAATCCCTAACGCCGCTGACAACGCCTTTCATGATCCTTTTTGGATGCAACATGCCTTTTGGGACACGATTTTGAGGCGTGTCAGGAAGCCCAAAACAAAAAATATCAGTATTTATTATCGGTTTCGCAGCCATGCCCACGCCCAATATGTCGCGTATCACGCCTCCTATACCGGTGCCCGCTCCTCCATAAGGCTCAAGGGCAGAAGGATGATTATGAGTTTCCACCTTGAAACATATATTGTCATCGTCGTCAAATCTGATAATCCCGGCATTGTCTTTAAAAACCGAAACGCACCATGGTTTATCCAGGTCTTTTGTAACCTTTATCACTGTATTCTTTAATAAATTATTTATCTTTCTGTTCCCCAATGCCCTGACGCCTGAGGCACGGCTCTCGAGGTTTTCTTTGTAATCTATAACGCCTTTGAACGTTTTATGCGCGCAATGCTCTGACCACGTCTGCGCAATAGTCTCTAATTCGCAATCAGTCGGGTTCCTCTTTATCCTTCTGAAATATTTCCTTATCTCCTTCATCTCTTTAAGATTTAAAAAGAGCTGTCCGTCTTTACTGATCTTCATGAGCTTCTTATCGCTCGCTCCTAAGATATCAACTATTATTAATTTGAATTTATAATCTGCCACGTGCCCAGCACCCTGCGTACTGTGTCCCGTGACAACATGCTGTATTACTTTATTATAGAGAAGCTTTTCGCATATAGCATTAAACTGGGATTCTGAAATCCTGCCCTGCAGAAAATATTTTCTTTCGGTCTTTACGGAATCTACTCCGCTGACACCCAGATCCCTTATCGCCTTTTTTGTGCTCTCCTCGACAGGGTCCATCACGCCAGGATTATAGGCTATCTCCACTACGCGTGTCCGTGAATCGCGAGTCGTGAGTCGCGAATCGTTATAGATTTCATATTGCTGAGTTATAGGGTCTACCAACAATTCCTCGGCGATCTTCAATATATTATTTCTCGATACACTCCCGGAAATAATAAAGACCTGGGCAGTTGCAACTTTCTTGATTGCAACTATACCCAGGTCTTTTATATCTTTTTTGATCCCGCTTCCCAGAGGATCAAAAATACCTTTTTTGTTCCTTATCTCAACCTTCCACTCCACGCTACTCCAGTCCCTTATTAAGCTTTTATTCTCTTGAGAACTTCCTGGTATGCCTCTTCTATCTTTCCTAAATCACGCCTGAAACGGTCCTTGTCCAGCTTTTCATTGGTCTTCTTATCCCAGAGCCTGCACGTGTCCGGCGATATTTCGTCTCCCAAAAGTACCTTGCCCTGATGCCTTCCGAACTCCAGTTTAAAATCAACGAGTTTTAGATCGACCTTATCGAAAAAATCTTTTAATAGGTCATTTATCTTAAACGAATAATCTTTTATCTCCTGCATCTCTTTTTTTGTAGCAAGCCCGAGCATCTCTATGTGGTCATCGTTTATCAATGGATCATGGAGCGCGTCCTCCTTGTAATGATATTCCAGGAGAGGCGCCTTTAAAACTATGCCTTCTTCTATGCCGAGAAGCTTGGAAAGACCGCCCGCGGAGATATTTCTCATAGTGACCTCCACCAGCACTATTTTAAGCCTCTTTACAAGCATCTCTCTTTCGTTCAGCTTCTTCACAAAGTGCGTTGGTATACCTTTTGACTCAAGAAGCTGAAATATAGCCGAAGAAATCTCATTATTCATGACTCCCTTTTGCTGTATAGTGCCCCTCTTTGTGGCGTCAAAAGCCGTAGCGTCGTCCTTGAATTCCTGTATGACTAAATTAGGGTCATCTGTCTCATACAGTTTTTTTGCCTTGCCCTCGTAAATCTTTTTACCTTTCTTCATTCTTCTCCTTCTAACTTTACATTTCAACAACGTTAAAATGTAAAGTTACTTTTTATATACCGACTTTTTTGAAGATCCTGTCTACGTGTTTTGTATAATAAGAGAGATCAAAAAATTTCTCAAGCTCTCTGGGTTTGACCACTTTCATGAAATCCTTGTCTTTCCACAGCGCCTCTTTAAAATTTATATTTCTAGCCCAGACCTGCATGGCGCATCTCTGGATAATGTCATACGCCCTTCGTCTTTCTACGCCTCTTTTTTCCAGCTCTACAAGTATCCTTGCTGAAAATATAAGGCCTCTCGTCTTTGCCAGGTTATTCCTCATGTTCCCGGGATAGACATGAAGCTTTTTAATGATAAAGATCATGTCATTCAGCATATAATCCAAAAGTATAGTGCTGTCAGGTATGATAATCCTTTCTGCTGACGAATGGCTTATATCCCGCTCGTGCCAAAGAGCAACGTTTTCCAGAGAAACCATTGCATTCGCGCGCAAAACCCTGGCAAGACCCGTAATCCTCTCGCACATAACCGGATTTCGCTTATGCGGCATGGCGCTCGAGCCTTTCTGACCCTTAGAAAAAGGTTCTTCGGTCTCTCTTACCTCTGTCTTCTGCAAGTTTCTGATTTCCACTGCTATTTTTTCGAGCGTGGCTCCGACAAGGGCAATCTGTGAAAGATAATCCGCGTGGCGGTCTCGCTGCAAGACCTGCGTGGATATATTGGCTGACCTCAGGCCCAACTTCTTACATACATAGTTTTCGACATAAGGCGCCACATTGGAATAAGTCCCGACCGGACCTGAAATCTTACCGACACTGATTATATACTTTGCCTGTTCGAGACGATCAATGCATCTATTTATCTCGTCAAAATAAAGGCTCATCTTTAGCCCAAATGTTGTGGGTTCAGCGTGCACGCCATGACTCCTGCCGACCATTATTGTGTTTTTATATTTCTTTGCCTTCTTGCGCAATTCCTGTTTTAGTTTATTCAGGTTTACAATAAGCATATCAGCTGCTTCTTTCATTACCACTGACAAGGCAGTATCCAATACATCGCTTGAAGTAAGACCCTGATGCACAAACCTGGAAGCTGGTCCTACGTGTTCTGCTATATTGTGTAGAAAGGCGATTACATCGTGGCGGGTTTTTTGCTCTATTTTCTCTATACGCTTTACGCTAAATCTTGCTTTTGACTTTATCTTCTTGAGCTCTTTCCTGGGCACCTTGCCAAGATTGGCCATTGCTTCGCAGGCAAGGATCTCTATATCCAGCATCTTCTGAAACTTATTCTGCTCGTCCCAGATAGCTGACATCTTTGGAAGTGAATATCTAGGTATCATAGCAAAGTTACTATACCATATATAGATTTAAATAGTCAACAAAAAATCACTATATATACCAAAATATGTGTCATTCCCGCGCAAGCGGGAATCTAAGAGAACATTACGTCATTCCCGTGAAAGCGGGAATGACACCATTTAAATAATCTCATAATACAAATCCCTCCAATCACTGTTAACTTTCTCTATAAATTCTATCTTCCATTGTCTATTTCATTTCTTTATACGTTTCTCTATATACAAGCTTATGGACATTGTATTTTTGAGCAAACCCTTTGATAATATTATTCTTGTGCTCGTATATCCTTTTTACTAGATCGCTTGTTATGCCTATATACAATACACCATTCCTTTTGCTAGCTAATATGTAAACATAATAACGTTTCATGATAATTCATGGATTCCCGCTTTCGCGGGAATGACATGTCAGAATTTGTTATTCCCGCGCAAATTAGGAATCCATTCTTTATATATTATATTAGACACAGAATAAGGTTGTTTTCTTTCAAAAATTTTAAAATAAAAAACCGGTTTTTCTAATTAAAGAAAAACCGGTTTAATATGGTAGCGGGGCTTGGATTTGAACCAAGGACCTTCGGGTTATGCTTACTACTACAGCTTTCGCTGTTCCACTATATATGGATTTGTAGTCTGGACTATACCTTCACCCATATTTTGGGTGCTTGCCGTCTAGTCTCTACACCTTTCCGCCATAAAACCTGGCGGACTTGGCTCGGTATTACCAGTTAAGGCTTCACCGAATTTGACAAGTTTCACTTAACCATTACTGACTAAGCAGCCCATATATTGAGCCCGACGAGCTACCAGACTGCTCCACCCCGCGATCTTTAAAGTGTATCGTATATTATAAAGGGCTGCGCGTTGGCTGTCAATGCTTTTATGGCAGGTCTAACTTTACACTTTAACGTTGTTGAAATGTAAAGTTAGGGTTGGAGTTCGACAGGGATCTCGCCTTCTCTTGCAACGCCCATAGATTCCCTTGCTACTTTTTCTATATAATATATATCTTCCTCGAGCCTTTTCTTCTCCTTATTAAGGCTTACGTTCTCCTGCTCTATGCGCTCGATCTCCTTCTCCAAATATGTATTTCTGGCCCTGAGTTCCATAAATTTTGCATATCCTGGCAGAAAAATAACAACCAGCGCTATCGCTATACCTATATATAGTGGTCTTATCTTTATTTTGGCCATGGCAATGCAGAGTAAACTGCTCTTTTGCCTAAATCCTCTTCTATTCTCAAGAGCTCATTATATTTGCAAATCCTATCTGTCCTGCAAACAGAACCTGTCTTTATCTGGCCTGTGCCCATTGCCACTACGAGATGAGAAATAGTAGTATCCTCTGTCTCGCCTGAGCGATGCGATACAACAGCAGTATAGCCGTTTTTCTTTGCCAGATCTATAGCCTCTATAGTCTCGGTAAGGGTGCCTATCTGGTTTACCTTTATGAGTATTGAATTCCCGACTTTTTTATCAATGCCCATTTTTAAGCGCTTTACGTTAGTAACAAATAAATCATCGCCCACGATCTGCACCTTTTTGCCTATTTTTTCAGTCAATTGTTTCCAGCCATCCCAATCATCTTCTGCCAGGCCATCCTCTATAGAGCATATCGGATATCTGGAAACCCAGTCAGCGTAAAAAGCCACCATATCGCCCGCGCTTTTTTCAGGCGAGGCCTCTGCGCGCAACATATATTTCCCGTTTTCATAAAACGAGCTGGACGCCGGATCAAGCGCAATGAATATATCCTTCCCGACCCTGTAGCCTGTCTGTTCAACGGCCTGCAGAATGACTTCTATTGCCTCCTGGTTGGATTTTAGATCAGGCGCAAAGCCGCCTTCATCGCCCACTGCAGTAGAAAGGTTCTTTTTCTTGAGAATTTTCTTCAGGTTCTGAAAAATCTCTGAGCCCATGCGCAATGCCTCGCTGAAATTCCCTGCGCCTTTAGGCATTATCATGAATTCCTGCAGGTCCACGTTATTATCAGCGTGAGCGCCGCCATTTAAAATATTCATCATCGGCACAGGCAATGTATTTGCCTTATCTCCTCCAAGATATCTATAAAGCGGGACCTTTTTATAATTAGCCGCTGCCTTTGCCGCAGCCATTGAAATTCCTAAAATGGCATTTGCCCCTAAGCGTGACTTATTCTCAGTGCCGTCGAGCTCTATCATCGCCTTATCCAGCGCAGTCTGATCCGACGCGTCTTTGCCCTTTAAGGCCGAACTTAGCTCACCGTTCACATTTGAAACAGCTTTTAAAACACCTTTTCCCATATAACGTTTTTTGTCACCGTCCCTTAATTCCACTGCCTCGTGCTCCCCTGTAGAAGCCCCGCTTGGAACAGCAGCCCTGCCCATAACACCTGATTTCAGGACAACGTCAACCTCTACAGTAGGATTTCCCCTGGAATCCAGTATCTCACGGCCTGTCATGTTTTTAATTATCATATCACCTGCCATTACCTTCTCTCCTTTCGCTTGTACAGTTAAAGTATGTATCTTCTATAGCTTCCCGCGGGTCGCATAATATTCCGGAATAAGCACTTTATCTAAAAGTCTGGGATTCCTTGCGGCTATATCAGAGATCATGCCCATCATGAGTTTGGTCTTGTAACGAAATAACTCGCAATAATAAGGATCCGGCTGCCCCAGATTCTTGCTTGAGAAATAATTTAGATTATAGCAAGAACCGCAACCTCTGCATATGCGCTTCGCCCAGCATTTATTGCAGGCATCGCTTGAAGAAATCTTGTTATCAAAAAATTTTCTAACCTTATCCTCATTTATTCCTTTTCCGACCGTCCCTATCCTGAATTTTGGCAGGCCTACAAATGCGGTGCAGGGATATATGCTGCCGTCCATATCTACTGCCATCAGAGTAAACCCCGCCGAACAGGTGCCGACGATCGACTGAATATGATACAGCCGGCTCAGCTGTTTGAAGAAGCGATTAAAATACGTATTGGCATACGTCAATCTTCCGCCAAGGATCTCTTTGGTGTAAAAAAGGGCCAGATCATCATATAAAGATTTAAGGCGGGATAATCCCCTGGGCCCTGAAAAGAAAAATTGGTTATTCGGCTCTAATCCATATCCGGCCTTCTCGCTCTCGCAGACCTCTATGCGATCAAACTCAAGATCACGTAAAAACTTAAATGTCTTCACTATTTCGTCAGAATAAGGTGTAAAGGTAGCTCTCCCTACTATGCGTCTTCTATGTTTTTTACTAAGCGATTTTATATTATTTACCACTATATCATATGAACCCGCGCCATCAGGGAAGGGCCGCTGTCTATCCTGGATCTTGCGCGGCCCGTCGAGACTTACGGCGACATCCACGCCATTAGATATTAAGTATTCCCCTCTTTCCTTATCCAGCAATACGCCATTGGTAGCAAGCAGAAAACGGAATTTAATTCCCTTCTTATCTTGTATCTTCCGGCAATATCCGATAACATTTTTTATAAGTTCGAAATTCAAAAGAGGTTCCCCTCCATAAAAATCTACAACCAGATCCTTTACCCCCCTCGATTCTCTGACCAATAGATCTATTGCCTTAAATGCTACCTTTTCTCCCATCTTTTTATTATCTCTGGTTAAATTACCGTAGCTCCCGGCTTCGTTCCAACAATAACGACAACGCAGATTACAGCTATTTACGATATTTAACGTAAGGTCTGTTATCCTTCTTTTTATATACGAATCCGCTGGCTTTGGCTGGCAGAAAATAACCTTGTCCCTCTTTAATCTGGACAGATTATCAATGGTCGCCTTGGCGGGTTTATGCCCATACTTTCGACAGATCTTCTCTTCGGCTTCTTTTGCGGTGCAGTGCTGCATCAGGCTTATAGCCTCTGAAGCCATGTCATCTGCTTCAAAGAAATTAGCGCTTTCGACATCGACAACAAAGTTTTTATCGCGTATCTTAAATTGATATACTCTCATAAAATCTACTCTTTTTTATTTTCTATCTGATTATGCCGCAACGTAAGAAAGGGGAGCCCCTTTATGAAAACCTAAAGCAAGCTCCCCTGGAAGGAAATGCCTACCACAACACCCTACCGCAACGACAGAATGCCGAAGGATAGCGCCGCTTATTCTTGCGACGATTAAGCAAGTAAATCATGTGCACCCCCTTCTTCTTTGCTTCTATAGTTTATTATGATATACCCTCTCCTGGCACAAGGCAAGGAAAAAATAAGTTTACACCTTGTGACACTGTTCGAAAACATCTGGTTATTCTATCCTACCCGATAACATTGAAGATATTACAAAAACACTGCCTTGAGAAACTCCATATAAATCCTGTTGTTCAACTTTGACGCGCCGGTCTTTCTCTCTCCGAATACATAATGGATATTCTTTACAGCTATATTCCCGGGCGAGGCCTTTAAAAAATCAAAGAGTATCTTATAGCCCTTTGGCCTGAAATCGACCAAGCCATTCTTATCAAAAACCCACTCTTTCCAAAAACTTGTGTCTGCGCCAAAAAAACCTGTCAGCACATCATAGCTGAAATATTTCTTACCTCTTATCAATAAAGAAAATCTGCCTAAAAAATTTCCAAGATAGGATATGCTTTTTCTTAAGACAGGCCAGCGGCCTTCTACTATTTTACGAGAAGCCGCAACCAACCTCGACCCCTCTGCCAGGCCGTCCATAATATCCCTTACCCTTTCCCAAGGATGCTGGTTATCCGCATCCATCACGATAAAATATTTGGTCTTGACCAATCTGGTCGCGTCTAAAATGCTCGCTGTCAGCCCATGGACCCTTTCGTTCTTCCTGTCTAAAAAAAATATCCTCCTGTCTTGAAAAGATAAAACCAGATCCCTTGTATTATCAGCCGACCCGTCATCCGTTACTATAATAAATATATCGCGGTATAATTCGAATAATTTATTTATCAACACACCCACGTTGCCTGCTTCATTTAATGTCGGGAGTATGATAGTGTATTTATTCTCTGGTATCATTTTAGGACTAGGGGAAGTCTCGATATTATCCTGCCTTTAAGGCAGTGGGGATTGCCGGCATAAAGATCTCCTGTTGTTGAAAAAACCTCTGCCCTGCAACTACCCCTGCATCTCTTTCTGAAAAAACACGCCTTGCACGGAAAGTCAAATCTATCCACGTCCATAAGGCTGAGCATCTGCGGAGAATTCCAGATCTCCCCTATATTTTCTTCCAATATGTTTCCAAGCGGATGATGTAACAGCTCGCAGAAAAATATAGACCCTTCATGGTCTATATTAGTCTCTATATGTCCGCCGTAACAGGAAGTGATTATCGTGACCATGGGCCTTCCGATCCCATCCCTATTAAGATAGCCCAGGCACTTAAGAAATCCGAATTCCAATTTATTGAGCGCCAGTGTATCGCTATGTTCGCGGCCGCGGCCGGCCCTGATAAATGTATTGACAATAATCCTTGATACATTGAAATCTTTAAAAAATCTCCTGAGCCTGAATATATCAGAAAAGTTTCTGTGTGTCGCTGTAAAGTTTATATAGGTATCTATGCCTTCTTTGGAGAGTTTTTCTAAAATTGCGATGGCCTTTTTAAAATGCCCTTCCCCTCTTATGAGGTCATTAGACCTGGAAGATACTCCGTCCATGCCCATAGACAACGTTATATCTTTTCTCTTGCCGAGTTCTTTTATTTCCTTATCTTTCAGAAGCATGCCATTTGTATTTATCCTGACCTTCATGTCCCTGGATAAAATGCAGTCTATTATATCAAATATATGAGGATTTAAAAATGATTCTCCGCCCGTTAAAATAACCTCGAAGACCCCTGCCGCTTTTATCCTGTCCACTATCTTCCTGATCCTGTGTAAATCTATCCCGCGATCGTCGCCTTTTTCAGGGAGATTATAGCAATGAGCGCATTTCAGATTGCACTCATGCGTAATCGTAAAAAATACCCTGAGAGGATATCTGGGCCTGGCGAATCTTGAATAATCCATGTATCCCAGATCAAAAGACTTTATGTCTGGTTTTATAAATTTAGGAAGATTATATCGAGGGGCGATATTGTCGCCAAAACCGACCTTGTCGCCATTGAATCGAGAGGTAATAATCTCTTTTTTAAGCAGGTCGTTCAAAAACTTCTTTACAATAAACCTGGTATGATTATTATTTAAATCAGCGCATTTAAAAGATCCGACAAGCTGTGACAGGTCTACGCCATTGCAATAATAGAATATAATGGACGCTGTTTCGTTTAGCGTCCAGTATCTATCATTGCGATAGATGATTATCTTGGAACCGTCTTCCCATCGCCATCTTATACTATCATTTTTATAAAATAATGGGCTCTTCATATCATATATTAATATTTTTGTAAGATATATCCAGCTTTGCAGGCAGGATATATCTCGCGCGAAAATCAGGATTATTCATAAGGCACCCTTTGTATCCCGAATTAAAAATAGGGTGTGCCCACATAGACTCTAATATTTTATTCAGGGGTCTAGTGCGCATATCCCCGAAACTTACAGGCACAAAAGGACAAGGCTGCACCTCTCCATAACAGGAGACATAAAAAAAATCTTTTTTTAAGGCTGCGCAAAACCTCTCATCATTTTTACAAAAAGCTTCGCTGGATTCCAGATACACGAAACCAGGATCAGCGAGCTTCCTGACCTCATTCTCTTCTTCACTGGTCAGTCTCTCTTCTTCTCTGTCCACCCATCTGCCGGCCAATGTCGCAAATATAACCCGCACAGAGTTGACCTTTAATCTCCTGCCGATATCTATGATCTTCTTCAGCCGTCCACTCTTTATCTTATCTCTATGGGCGTTCATAAATATGCTGCAGGAAAGGCCTTCCTTAACGCAGGCCTTTATGCCATCAATGGCATTTTCAAAACATCCCTCTGCCTTTGATACTAAATCATGGCTCTCTCTATCAGGGCCTTCGATCCTCACAAAAATATGATTCAGCCCGGACTTTTTTAATTTCAAAACTACATCCCTGGAAAGATCTACTCCATTAGTTTCCATTTCAGTAAATAAACCTCTACTGACAGCATAGTCGATCAGCTCATATATATCTTTTCTGAGAAGAGGTTCCCCTCCTATAAAAGAAACAGCAGTGCACATGGACGGGTATTCCGCGATCTCGTCCAGTATCTTTTTGACCTCAAAAGAGGAAAGTTCTTTTTCAGGATGCCTGTCATAACTCCCGCACCAGCAATAGTCACACTTACAATGGCACTCATATGTGAGATTGACCATTGCCTTTAAAACGCCTCCCCTTATGCTCTTGAGAGGATGAACGCAAAGCGTCCTGATCGAACGCGCCAGCTGGCAGGACAATCGATTGCTGAATTTTTCCCTGAATTTCAATCTATAATTCTTTAACCTGGCTATGAAATCCACACAAATCTCCTGCGCAGCTAAAAAATAGTCTTAAAAAAATTAACCACCCTGCCTGTTAATTCATTGATCTCGGAATATCCAAAAATTTCTCTAAGGAGATACGCCGGTCTTAAATAAAAATCACGGTAACATCTTTTGCGATATTTTATCAACGTATCCATGTCCAGTCCGTATGTTGTATGCGCCAACTTTTTGGGAGAAGAATATTTGTGATAGTGCCGGTATTCCACGTCCTTTTTGATCTCTCCTCTGGCCAATGCCGTTTTATATAATTTTGATCCGGGGAATGGCTGTGTAATAAAAAACACAGCTCTGTCCAGAGGTAATTTTTTTGCAAATTTTAAAGTATCTCTAATGCTCTTATCATTATCACCCGGCAGGCCTATCATGAAAAACGCCACTGTCTTTATGCCTGCCTTCCTGGTCTCGTGAATAGTTTTCTCAATGCATTCTAACTTTATGCCTTTATTTATATTGTCCAGGACCCTCTGATTGCCGGATTCGACGCCATACCCTATCTGCCAGCAACCTGATGCCTTCATGGCCTTGAGCGTCTCCGGCGTTACCCGATCGACCCTGCCCATACATGACCAGTCAATCTTTAAGTTCCTGGATATAAGCTTACGGCATAATTCCATAACCCTTTCCGGACTAAAAGTAAACAGATCATCTACGATACTTACTTCACTGACACCGTACTTATCAACCAGTACCTGTATTTCATCCAATATATGTCCTGCACTGCGCGTCCTGAATTGATTGCCGAAAACTGCCTGGTCGCAGAAAACACATTTATACGGGCAGCCGCGGCTAGTGATAATGATTGCGTTCGGCAGAGACTTGTAATAGCAATATCTGTATTTATCAACCGGTGGCAACAGGTGCCGTGCAGGAAGAGGTATTGTATCCAGGTCCTCTATGTACGGCCTCTTCGTAGTACGGACAGGTTTTTTGCCATTATTGAAGATTATGCCTTTTATATCAGGGATCTTGTCTTTTCTGCGCGCGGAGATGGCATCTGCAAGTTCTACTATAGTGCGCTCTCCTTCTCCGAGAACACCGTAATCAAAGCACCCTGTTTCCATTGTCTCTTCAGGAAGTGCGCTAACATGGGGCCCTCCTATGACTACGGTATAGTCGCCAAGTGATTTTATCTTTTCCGCCAATAATCTTGTTATGCAGAAATCAGGCGTGGAAGAGCCAAGGCCAACAATGCCTGGATTAAATCCTGAAACATGCTCCAGGATACTGTCTATAGAGAACCTCTCTGCCTTGGCATCTATTATCTTCACATCATAACCTGCGTTTTCTAATGCCGCGGCTATATAGGCCAGGCCAAGGGGCTGCGACCTGTCATAGACATGCCCAAAGCTCCTGACGCCGGATTCCAAATCACTCGGAGGATGGATCAAAAGTATCTTCAGCAAAACATTGCCCTCAAAATATTCGACATCCTTAGAAACAGGACTTTAAATCCGCGATATCTGATAATCTGTTTCAAAAGATACAGTGGCCGCATATAAAATTCGCGGTAAAATTTATTTCTGTATCTTACCAGTGTCTCTGCGGTAAGATCCTTTGCCACATAAGCAAAGCGGTTATGGGCAGCCATGTTGTGATAATAACGGTATTCTATGTCTTTAAATATCTCTTTTCTGGCAACGGCATTTTTGTATAGCTCTGATCCGGGAAAAGGCTGAGTGATGCGAAAACCGAGCTTATCCAGGCCGAGCCTTTTTACAAAACTCAAACTGTCCCTGATATTTTGTTCATTGTCTCCCGGCAATCCTATCATGAGAAAGGCCGCTGCCTCAATGCCTGCCGTTCTGGTCTGGAAAATAGTCTCTTTGATGCCAGACAGGTTGATATTTTTATTTATCCTGTCCAATGTATCCTGACTACCGGACTCGATCCCGTATATGATCTGCCAGCATCCTGCTGACTTCATGGCCTTGAGCGTTTCCGGGGTTACGTGATCTGTCCTGCTCAAGCATGACCAAACCACGTTCATCTTTCTGGATATTAGCTCGCGGCAAAACTTCAGGATCCTTTCGCGGTCTACGGTAAAAAGATCATCTACGATATCTATGCCTTTTACACCATGTCTTTTTACCAGCATCTCTATCTCATCTACTATATTAGGAACGCTCCGCCTTCTGAGATGGTTGCCAAAGACTGCCTGGTCGCAGAAAACACATTTATACGGGCAGCCGCGTGTGGTTATTATTGTAGCTGTAGGCAAATATCTATACCAGCTGTAACTATATCTCCTTATATCAGGCAGTAATCTCCGTGCAGGAAGAGGTATTGTATCCAGGTCCTCTATGTACGGCCTCTTCGTAGTACGGACAGGTTTTTTGCCATTATTGAAGATTATGCCTTTTATATCAGGGATCTTGTCTTTTCTGCGCGCGGAGATGGCATCTGCAAGTTCTACTATAGTGCGCTCTCCTTCTCCGAGAACACCGTAATCAAAGCACCCTGTTTCCATTGTCTCTTCAGGAAGTGCGCTAACATGGGGCCCTCCTATGACTACGGTATAGTCGCCAAGTGATTTTATCTTTTCCGCCAATAATCTTGTTATGCAGAAATCAGGCGTGGAAGAGCCAAGGCCAACAATGCCTGGATTAAATCCTGAAACATGCTCCAGGATACTGTCTATAGAGAACCTCTCTGCCTTGGCATCTATTATCTTCACATCATAACCTGCGTTTTCTAATGCCGCGGCTATATAGGCCAGGCCAAGGGGCTGATATATATCAATGACGGGATTTAGCCTCCCTCCCATGCCTAAATAATCGACCGGCGGATAAACTAAAAGTATTTTATTTTTTTTCATTTTAAAAAATTGATTTCATAAAAGCCCTGATTCGCCTCGGAAAAGCCCGAAATTCTCTATAACTAAAAATCTGGTTGATAACAAACGACGGCCGCATATAAAATTCGCGGTAAAACCTATTCCTGCATTTCACCAGGGTCTCTGCGGTAAGGCCGCGCGGGACATAGGGCAACTCTTTATGAAAATTATCATTGTCGTAATAATGATATCCTACGTCTTTCCTGATCTCTCCTCTAGCAAGGGCTGTCTTGTATAACTCTGATCCTGGAAAAGGCTGCGTGATGCAAAACGCTACTCTATCCAGTGAAAGCCTCTTGGAAAAATCAATGGTCTCGCGCATGCTTTTTTCATCATCACCTGGCAGCCCCACTAGAAAAAAGCCCTGCGTCCTTATCTTCACCCTTTTAGTCCAGCTAACAGCCTTCTCTGCAACCTCCAACGTGATATCTTTCTTGATCGAGTCCAGGATCTTTTGATTGCCTGACTCAATCCCATAATTTATGTGCCAGCAACCAGCTTTTTTCATGATCCTAAGCATCTCCGGCGTAACACAATTAACCCTTCCCATGCAGAGCCATGCTATCTTTAATCTCCTAGACATCAACTTACTACAAAATTCCATGACCCTTTCGCGGTTTACAGTAAACAAATCATCCACTATCTCTATCTCGCGAACGCCGTAATCTTTCACTAGCATCTCTACTTCGTCCAATATATTCCCTATGCTTCTCATCCTTACCTTGCTGCCGAATACAGAGCGATCGCAAAACGTACATTGATAAGGACAACCACGACTGGTAATAATAGGGGCTTTTGGTAAATATTTATAAAACTTATACTCGTATCTGCTTATATCCGACAATAATCTCCACGCCGGAAATGGTATGGTATCCAAGTCTTTTATATATGGACGGCGCGGTGTCTTCACAATTCGAGAACCTTCTCTGAAAACCACACCCATGATATTACATGTTCCTGCTTCTTTACCATCGCATATTGCATCGACGAGCTCTAATATTGTATCCTCTCCCTCATCAATAAGGCCGTAATCAAAGCATCCTGTTTCCATTGTCTCTTCAGGAAGTGCGCTTACATGGGGCCCTCCTATGACTACGGTATAGTCGCCAAGTGATTTTATGGCCTTTGCCAGGGACTTCGTTATAAAGAAATCAGGGGTAGAGGAGCTTATGCCTATAATGCGGGGATTAAATCCTGAGACCTTTTTTAAAATATCATCTATAGAAAGCCTTTCCAACTTGGCATCTATTATCTCAACCTCGTATCCGGCTCTATCCAGCACTGCGGCTATATAAGCAAGGCCCAGAGGAGGATTCATGCAATAGAAATGCCCGGTCTTCCCGTTTTCTAAAAACGTGATAGGCGGATAGATTAAAAGGATTTTTTCTTTTTTATGATTTTCTAAAGGCATATTAAAATCAACCGCGTTCTATATCTTCAGCAAATAAAATGTCTGGCCCGGCATGCCTGACATATTTATCATGAAATCTTCTATTATTCATCAGACATCCCCTATAATTCTCATTACCAAAGATGGATTTCTTCCACATGTTGTCTAATATTTCATTCAGCCCCTTTTCTCTGATATTTCCGAAATTAATGGGCACAAAAGGACACGGTTGTACCTCTCCATAACATGAAACATAAAACATTTTCTTATCCTTAGACGGGCATATCCTGTCCATTTCCCTGGCGCATACATAGCTGGATTCGAGATATACAAAATCCGGGGTCAAGAATTCCTTTACTGCGTTCTCTTCGGTCTCTGTTAAGACCTCATGTTCATTTTTTATCCATCTGCCGGCGCATGTAGGATAAAGAATTCTTACAGAACTTACCCTTAATTCTTTTCCTAATTTTATTATTTCTTTGATCTGGCCATTATATATTTTTTCCTTGGTAGCTATAGTTGAAATACTGCACGATAATCCTTCTTCTACGCAATGTCCTATCCCATACACGGCATGGCTGAAACATCCTTTAAAATCCGATATCCTGTCATGAGACTCAGGTTCGGTATTTTCTATTCTCAGGAAGACATGGTGCAGGCCGGCCTTTTTAAGTCTTTTTACATTATCTAAAGAAAGAAGGATCCCGTTTGTCTCTATCTCTGCGAACAATCCTCTTCTATTTGTGTATTTGACCAGCTCAAAGATGTCGTTCCTCATCAAGGCCTCTCCGCCGAAAAAAGTAACCACAATGCCCGAAAAAGGTAACCGGCCAATATCATCGAGCAATCTCTTGACTTCCGAAGTGCTGATTTCTTTTTCTTTATTTTTTATATATAATCCTGAACAACAATATTCGCAGTTACACTGACATTCGTAAGTCAACCCTATTATTACCTTTAAAAAGCCATTTCTTATACCTTGATAGGGTGATCTTATCAAAAGACCGCCCCATCTCAATAACTGGGCAGAATATGAGTTGCTGAATTTTTCTCTGAATCTAAGCCTGTGATTTTTTAATTTGCTTATTATATTCATTTTATGAAACAGGTGTCGTATATTTCAATCCACAAGACAGGCGATCCTGTGCTTACGGAAAAATCTTACGGCTTTTTTCAGCCTCTCTCTAATGATCTCATCGGGTATCTCTGGTTTAATATATCCGGCCGGCGTCGCTATATTCTTACAGAAAGGAAATATCTGTACTGACTCGAATCCTATCTCTTTAATAATATTAAGTGTATCTTCGAATTCCCCCTCTGTCTCTGAGGGAAACCCAGCGATTATATGGGCATAAAATCTCAGGCCACTGTGCGCCCTTTTTAATTCGCGCAAAACCTCTTTTAACTCCTGGGCACCGTAACCTCTGTTCATCAGCTTAAGTATCCTTGTGCTGCCTGACTGCACCATGCAGCTGACCACTTCTATTTTTCTTGATTTAAAAACAGTGATCAGTTCTTTCCTGTATTTAACCATCCATTTCGGGTTAAGGTAATCTATCTGGATCTTAAAATCCTTGTCTATCTCTACAATTCTCTTAAGTAAATCCGGCAATGTATGACCCGTATCCAGGCCATATGCCCCGACATTATCCCCGACCAGTATAATCCTTTTGTGACCACTGCTTAATGCCCTGCGAAACTCTTCGATACAGACCTCTATGGGTTTACTGCGCAGTTCCCCGACCGCGCGCCATATAACGCAATAGGAACAATGGCTGTCCACGCAGCCATCGCATATCCTGATGTAATACGTTTTAAAAAGAGCGGTCTTTTCTTTTATGTATATCCATGTCCGCTTTAAAAGTCCCGGACATAATTTTATATTTATACCCGAGCTAGAAACCCTCTTTAATTTTCGGGAGATCGATTCAGGATACAGGAGATTTGCATCCGGCAGATCCTTGAACTTCACTTTAAAATCCGGGAATAGACCATCTATGCGTTCATTGTCCGATGTCGCAAAGCTCTCGCCCTTAAAGCTTTTCTTTAATTCTTCCTCGTTAACGGCCTTTAAGCAGCCGCCGATTATCAGGTCGCTGTTGTAATTATTTAATTCCCTTATCCTTTTAAACGCGAGCTCTTCTATATTTTTCTTATATGCGCAGGTGATAAATAATATTTTATCTGTTTTTTTCGGGCTGGTGCTGATATTGAACCCATTGGACAAAAAATATTTTTCAAATTTTCTGGCGTCCAGGGTCCTGGCTGGACAGCTTCCCATATGTTCTATGTAAATAGACTTGGTGGCGGTCTCAGGTTTCATGTTTCCCCTTGTTATAAACATTTATGAAGCGTATGCTTTGCCCTGATAAAATCCAAATTAAATCTTTGAAAAAGACGTATCGCTTCGCGGTTGGAAAGCCTGGTAGGGCATTCTACGCAATCATAATTCAAGGTCACATCCTCGAGCATAGATTTCATCAGGCCTACGATGGCACCTTTTGCATAGGGCGCAACAGCCATAAGCGCTCCCTCTCCCATAATCCTGTAATCGCTAATACCCTGTAAATATTTGCAAGGCCTATGCGTAAAAAAGCCTACAGGTTTATCTGCCTTTAGTGCCACAAACACCGTGTCTGCGCGCGAATTATTCTTAATCCACTCGCTATATAAAGAATCTGCCCTGTCTTTTGGTATAAAGGGGTCCAGATGAAATCGGTCCTGAGAAAAAGACCTGCCTGCTATCTCCATAAGGGAAGCAAGGTCTTCGTCTTTATATCTTCTAACCTTATAAATCGTACGAAGAGAAGGTATTTTATGTTTTTTTGGTTTAAATACAAATGTAACTATCGTGTCCATTATTTTAAAACCGTTTTTTTTCAATATATGGATCCCTGATAAATCCTCCACATCGATCTTGCAGCTTAGATGCCTGAAGCGTTCTTCCCTGCATATATCTAACAGAAAAGAAAGTAATCCATCCTTTATCTCGGATTCCTTTTCATAGTTATCTGCGGAAATAATATGCCCTATCCCGCCCATCTTGATGCCGAAATGCCCTGTGTCCCATTCTAGCAAGCTAAGGGATGCGAGGGCCCTGGCCGTATCATTTACTTTAGCTAACAATATCCGATTATTTTTACAACCCGCTGGATCAGATATCTGTTTTAATAAGCAGGCCTCCTGGTGTTCTTTATTTATCTCCCCGTAGCTTCTTAAATCATTATACCTGTATCCTGATATTAATCTTTTAATGTCGTCGGATACAGTACCGGCCCTGGCTGAAATGATCTCTATCATAAATTTACCCGGTAACCCGCCCTATAATGAATACTGCGGGGGCATCTCCTTGATATCTCTCCAAAGTTAACCCAGAAATCCACTCCGCCTCTTATTATCTTAAATAAGTTATACTTCGAAACTCCTTTTTTTCTGGGCAGGTGCCTGACCTCGATCTCGATCACTGACTCAGTCAGCCTAGCCAATAAAGGCTTGAGAAATCTCCTGTCTGCATCCAGTCCTTTAAGTCGCTCAAGGAGTTCCCTTCTGACCGCAAACAGGCCACACCCGTAATCCTTGAGAGGCACCTTTGTCCTGTAACTTATAATATTATTGGCAAAAAGAGAACATAATTTCCTTAACGCAGGATCCTTCCTGTTTTTCCTCCAGCCATTGACAAAGAGATAGCCTTTATTGATATATTCCAACATACGGATAATGTCTTCTGGATCATTTTGCAGATCTCCGTCCATATTTATTACGACTTCGCCCTTCGAATGTTCAAATCCAGAGAGGATTGCAGGAAGCTGGCCGCGGTTCTTTTTAAATCTTACAAGTTTTACGCGATTATTTTCTGTCTGGATGTTTCTTATAAGATCATACGTCCTGTCATAGCTTCCATCATCTATAAATACTATCTCATGGTTTTTTTTGAGCGAAGTCAGTACGCCATTTATCCGACGATAAAGCTCGTTTATGCTATTTTCTTCATTAAACAAAGGTATAACTACGGATACCTCTATCATGCCTATACCTTCTCCTTGCTTGTTACCGATATTTGCCGTAGGCAGGATGAACGGCGAATTTCTCCATCCGGAAAATCCGAGTAAAGATTGCATGTATCGACAAGCTCTAAATCTATATTCAGAGCTGTGTGAAAGGTCCCCACGATAATACTGAATACATCAAACCTGATCAAATCTGGGAACTTTTTTTTGCATAACTGTTTTAAAATAGATTTTGCGCTTCGCAGCATGAAACTCCTTAGCTTTCTTCTGGTCAGAAATTCTTTTATAAAAAAATGGTAGGGGAAATGTAGAAATAGCCTGGTTTTTTTAAAATTATTTTTTCCGTCCAAGCGGTCATTGATATCTTTTAGATACATGTTTAACCGCCTGAGGTCTATTAACTGGCCCATAGTTACAAGGCCTCCGTTATCCGATGCAACATAAGCCCTCATTTCGCACCATGGCTGCTTGTTCTCTTTTCTTCCGGTTACCTTTCTGAGGATTTCAAACGCATAATAACTAAAAGCAGTGCTGTCAATGAAATCTCCCGTGCTAAGGCCAGACTGCGCCTTTATCTCTCCAAAGATGTCTGACATATTCATTGGTTCATGTTCGCCCACGCGTCCCATTTCCCAAACAGGGTTAAAATTAATTATCTTTATAGATCTGCTGTTTTCAGAGGCAAATTTAATTATATTCCCTATCTGGTCTATGTTCAAATCTTTGACCAGCATTATGAATAAATATATGGGTATCTCGACCTGCTTCAAATTTTCTACTGCAATGGATTTTACAGCCGCAAGCCTTTCCCCTCTCAGGATCTCGCACTGGCGCTCATCAAATGTGTCGAACTGCAGGATCACCAGATCAACGCCTGTTTTTTTCAATCTACGGACGAATCCGATGTCCGCAAGTCTTTTCCCATTAGTAAATAAAAAGACTCTATATCCTGACTCTTTGATTTCCCTGATAATATCAAAAAGATCCTCTCTCAGTGTAGGCTCGCCGCCTGATAAGTAAATCGTAGATCCAGTAAATCCAGAAATCCTGTTCTTTATCTCTTTAATAGAAGGCTCTTTCATTTCAATCTCATTCGCCATGGCAAAACAAAAAGGGCAGTTCATATTGCACCTGGAATTAAGATTTATAACAAGGCCCTCTGGATGCATCTTAGGCCTGTTGTTGTCCTTAAATAGTTTCTCTGTGGAGCTGTATTGCGACAGATCCCCCAGGGGATGACGCGCTTTAAAATATCCATGCCTCTTACAGGTCTTGTCGATATACAGCTTACCCTTTTCTTCTACAACCCGGGCATTGATGATCTCCAGGCACTCAGGGCATAAACTTCTGGTTCCGGAAATAAATCTCTCCATAACTCCTTCTGCGACTCCAGTCCGTAAACTCTTAATACCTACATCTATACAGATCTTCCCTGATGTACCTGGATACAGTAGTCTGGTACAGCTCTCCAAAGATAGCCGGGTGATTCAAAGGCCGCCTCCTGCGTCTATCTATCGAAAGAATAAACTTCAAGATGTCTAATAAAAAATACAGCCCCTTTAATCTTATCCCCTGTCTTAAAAATCTCAGCACCTTAGATGCCTTTGCCCTGGTCATGATCCAGGACAATTCTTTCCTGGCAAGGCCTTTTAATTCTATGGTCTTTTTTACCCAAATATAAACGATCTTCTTTTTTTTGGATTTTTTACCATATGATATTCTATTTTTTGAATCAACCTGCTTTCCCAGAGAAGTATGAGGAAAAAGCTGATAATATAAAAAATCTGTACGTATAGGGTTAAAGGTCCTGGACATTGCCAGGCTTCTCTCCGCCGTATCTCTGTTTTCTTGAGGAAAGCCCAGGATCATGGTGAATTTATAAGGAATATTGTAGCGCTCTAAGTTGCCGACTGCTGTCCTTATATCATTATCTAAAACATCCTTTTTTAAAATATTTCTCCTTAGATTCTCGTCTCCTGATTCTATACCCAAGCACACCATGCCGCAGCCGGCTGCCCTTGCCCTCTTTGCCCAATCATCATCGATTACATCAGCCCTTGTCTGACAGCTCCAGGTCAGTTTTCTGTTAAGGCCTGAATCTATAAATGCTGAGCAAAACTCTCTGAAATTTTCTTTATCCAATCCGAATATCTCATCGTTAAAAAATATAGTTTTAAACCAGCTGCCGTATTTTTCATAATTAATCCTTATCTCGTCTATTACATTTTTAGGTCTCCTGACCCTGTAGTATTTGCCGGGGTTGGAATTCGATATAGCCGGGTTTGTACAAAATGCACAATCGTATGGGCAGCCCCTGGAATGGGTATGTATCAGGCTATTTGGATAATAATCCCCCATGCCAGAATACCTTTCGATGTCCCAATGATCCCAGTTCGGGAACGCCATGCTATCCAGATCATCCTGGAACGGCCTTAATCTGTTCCTGATTATTTTCTTATCCTTATCCTTATACCACATACCGTCTATCTTAAGATCTTCCCCCATCTCCAATCTATCTAAGAGCTCTGCTGCTGTCTTTTCTCCGTCTCCTATGCAAACCGCATCCACGCAAGGGTTGCCTATAACTGCCTCGGGATTTAAAGTGCAATGCACTCCGCCAAATACAACCATTATATCTGGATTTATCTCTTTTATAAATTCGGCTATCTCACTGGCTATTGAATAATTGGGGCTTAATACTGAGATGCCCACTACATCAGGCCTGTACTCATTGATCTCATCAATGATATATTCCCTGTAATTTTTATATCTGAATCCCAGATCCAATAATCTCACGTCATGTTTTTTCTCCACGGAAGACATGATATACGCCAGGCCTATATTAGGGACTTCCGGAAAAAATGTTGGATTTATAAATATAGCTTTCATAGTCAATAAATTAAGGTTGCCTGCTATCTTTAAGGATCTCGCTGAAACAATGGCAGAATAAATTTTCTCTATAATCAGAAAAAATATTACAGTGTTTGAAAATATCTATATCGGAATTAGAGGGCTCCACAAATGAACCTACCCTGACATGAAACGAAGACCTGTATCTGTTAACAGGGTATTGTTTGTTAAAAAAGGAGCGAGATGAAGACAGGATCGTTCGAAACATAAAAGGTAAAAGCCTTATATTAAATAATGCGGGATTTACTAGAAAAAAATAAGCTATTTTCAAGGCAATATACCACTTCGACGGAAAAGGCCTTTCATTCAATCTCTGGTATATTTTTCTTAAAAAATTATTTATTTTTTTGAGGTCTATAAGCCTGACCAAAGGAGTAATGGCCCCGTCAATAACCAGAAAATGGCAATCTACATTGCACATCGAAGAGCGATTAAAGTTCTTATTGATAAAAAAATTGAACAACTCTGAGACATAAAAATCGAACACAGTATAAGTGACAAAGTCATCTTCACTGATGCCTGACTCTTTTTCCAGTATCTCGAGGACCTCTGTCTTGGTAAAATCTCTGTGGCCCGGATTCCTACCGAGAGACCACGCTGGTATAAAAAAAACGGTTTTAATAATATCACTGTTCTCGGCAGCGTATCTGAAAATATTGCCGATCTGATTATCATTTACTCCTTTTACCAGCATTACCCAGAGCTGCAACAATATCTTTGTCCGTTTCAGATTATGAACTACCTTCAGTTTTATATCCAGCAGATCCTCCTGCCTTAAGATATTATAATGCCTGTCGTCAAGCGTATCAAACTGTAACTGAATAATATCCAGTCCTGTCTTTTCTAATCCCCTTATATAACTTTCATCCGTCAATCTTTTGCCATTAGTCATCAGTATGACCTTAAATCTCTTTTCTTTGAGTCGGCGTATAATCTCAAACAGATCACTCCTCAGGGTCGGTTCGCCGCCGCAGAGATATATATATTGCCCCTTGAAATTACTGGTTCTATCGATAACGTCATCCACGGAGGGCTCAGGAGTATCTTTTTTATTGCCATCGGAGAAACAAAAATTACAGGACTGATTACAATCGTAATTCAGATAGATCAATAGCGCAATTGGATGACCCTTGGGCTTTCCCCTGTACAGATCCCCAATGCTCCGGTAAAGATCCAGCCGCGGCCAGAAATACAGGTTTTCGAAGCTTCCATCCCTAGGGCAATCCTTGCGAATAAATATATTTCCGTCATCCTCAAAGACGACCGCCCCGACCATCTCCCTGCATGTTGGACAGAAACCCTTTGTTTTCTTCAATATCTTTTCCATAAAGCGGTTGCGGATTCTAATCGTTATCGATCGACATCGTCGTCGTAAATATGCCTGATACAGGCAGAAGCCATCCCCTTATCATCTAACAGATCAGAATATAATGTGCACCTCTTTACTATATCGAGATCAATATTATATTTATTATGAAATACCCCTACCATAATACTCAATATATTTACCGGCTTAAAGACCTCTTTTAATGAACGTCTCTTCCATAACATATTAAATATATCGGCGATGATCTTTTTATAAAATTTCCATAATTGTATATTAAATATTAATTCCCTCATCAGAAAAAAGTAAGGCAGGGTAAACGTCAGGCGTAACCAATTTTTTGCCTTACCTTTGTCTTTAAGCGAGCTTATTATAAGCTTTAAATGCCTGTTTATCCTTTCAAGATCGACTATCTTATTTAATGGCTTTATATCCCCTTCGTTAAACTTAAAGACATAACACCTCAGGGCACAGCCAGGTTGCCTGGTCCACATTTTACCGATCAATTTTCTCTGGACTTCGAATAAAAGCAGGGCAAATTCGGTGCAGACTATAAAATCATCGACACTTAGAGATGTCTGGCTTTCCAGTTCTTCCAGTATCCTCGAATTGGATATGCGGCCAAACTCGGAATACCTGCCAAGCTGCCATATAGGCGTGAAATTGAGGATCTTTACGCTTCTTATATTCTCTAAACTAAATCTGACCAATCTACCTATCTGATCCGTATTTACATTGTCCACTATCACGCTGAATAAAAATATCCATATCCCTGCCTTGTTTAAATTGTCCACGGCCTTCTTTTTTATACCTGTCAATCTATCTCCCCTCATCGCTTCTTGATCATCATCGTCCAGGCTGTCAAATTGTAAATCCACCAAGTCCAGGCCGGCGGCTTTTAACTTCCTCACGTAATCCATGTTCTTTAATTTCTTTCCATTCGTCATCAGACAGACCTTGAATCCTTTCTTTTTCAGCCTGCTGATTATCTCGAACAGATCCTCCCTTAAAGTCGGTTCTCCTCCGGACAAAAGAATATACTCTCCGTGATAATCCTTAACTCTATCTAAAATCTCCTCTATCGAAGGGTCTTTTCTTCTCGCCTTCTCTTCATTAACGCGCATATAACAGATCGGGCATTTCTGATTGCACTTAAAGGTTATGTATAATATCAAATCGCGAGGATAAAAATCGCATGCGCCTTCTATATGGCTGAATATCCTGTTCATGCCGGCATAGACCTTATGGGTGTCGAAAACATGCCTGACTTCAAACATGCCGTGTCTTTTGCAGGTCTTGTTTAAATAAAGAATACCTTGTTTTTCGATCACCCTGGCATCGATGATTTCAAGGCATTCCGGACACATGCTTTTTGTGCAATCAATGATATTCATTTTATCCCCTGTCATACCGTTTATCAGCATCAATGATATATTTATAGATAGTCCTGCCCTGGAGATCACGATACATATAATAAATTTTCTGGTACCATAAATCATCCTTGGTCATAAAAATAATACTATTAATTACGTCTGTGAAAAATCTTAGGCCTTTGTACTTCAAGCCGCGCTTTAAAAATACACATAACATCCTAAATCTTATGCCCCACATAATTCTATTTAATCGCCTTTTATTCAATGCCTTCGGCTTCACAGCAAGCCTGTTCCATGATCTTTTTATTTCTTCATCTTCTATTTTAGGATTAACCTTTCTCGCTCTCTCCCCCAGTTCGGTCTTGGGAAGCGGGTAATAAAAATTAAAATACGCCATAAAAGGGTCCATTTCCTTGATAAGATTTAAACTATTCTTAATGCTCTTATTTGTCTCTTCCGGGCATCCTATTAAAAAATTCATCTTGTACTCTATCCCATTATCCCTAAGTATCGTCGCAGCATCACATATCTGTTTCCTGTTTATATTCTTTTTATAGACACTATTTCTTATGTAATCATCACCTGACTCTATGCCAAGCGAGACCAGAAAGCACCCTGCCCTCCTGGTTTGCCTTGCCCATTCATCTGTAACAATATCGCATCGTGTCTGACATCCCCATGGCAGCCTCTTGTTCAATCCTTCCTTTATGTATAAATCAGAAAATTCCTTCAAAAATCTCTTGTCCAACCCAAAGATATCATCGCACACGTAAAGAGCCTTGAGTCCTTTATCGGCATACTTATCTATATTAATTTTTATCTCCTTAATCACATTCTCAGCGCTACGGGTCCTATAATACCTACCCTCCGCGATATTTCTAAGGGCATGACACGAACAATAACTGCAGTCATAAGGGCAGCCTCTAGAGGCAAGGACATATAGGCTCCCGGTAACTAATACACTAGACTCCAGGTATAAATCAACATCCCAGCGATCCCAATTAGGAAATGGTATATCGTCCAGGTCTTCATTAAAAGGCCTGGGCGCATTCCTTGTTATGTTCCCCTTCCTGTCTTTGTGCCATATGCCGGGCACCATTGGTTCCTGCCCTTTTTCCAGCGCGTTAAGATATTCCAAAAAAGACCTTTCGCCCTCTCCTATACATATTGCATCAACCAAGGGATGCTGTATGGTCTCCTCTGGGACCAATGTAGGGTGAACACCTCCTAATATCAATGGCGTATCCGGATAAATCTCTTTTATAAACCTGGCCATGAAAAGGGCGTTTTGAAACGTGAAGCTCGTGACTGAAAAACCTACTATATCAGGCTTATCTTTGAGGTTTTCCCTTAAAATCTTTAAGTAATCCTTTGAATTAAATATAAGATCTACGAGCTTCACGTCATGCCTGTGCTCGATAGAGGATACAAGATATGCGAGGCCTATATTAGGAACTTTATCCTGTAGATTACAGTTAATCAATGTTACTTTCATGATTTATAAGATGTGGAAATTATTCTCATAATTACCCTGACTAATCCACGCGTTAAACGTAAAAATTCTCCGATGGTGCGGATCTTTTTGGCCCTTTTTAAAATATACCCTAATCTGAGATAAAAAGAGCGAGTACTTATCCTAATGAGGCTTTTTAATTCTTTATATGTCATGGAAAACGGCACAAATGTGACATTCGCCAGATCGAACGGGCCATCTGAAACGATCTCCCCCCACTCTGAAGCCTTTTCAGAAAGAATGGTCCTGGGAAACGGGGTCAGATTGCTGAATGAGGCGTAGTCCAGATCTAAATCGCAGGCAAGTCTTATAGTTTTCAGGGCGTCTTCATAGGTCTCTCCGGGAATGCCTATTATAAAACTGCCCAGCACCTCTATACCTTCGCTCTTTGCAATATTCACGGCTTCCTTTATTCTACCAGCGTCTATATTTTTATTTAAAAAATCCAGGTTTCTTTGAACCGCCGACTCTATGCCATATAGAATCTTCCAGCATCCTGCCTTTTTCATTATTCTAAGTTGTTCAGGGGAAACAGCATCGACTCTCATCTCTGTGCTCCAAACAATATCCAGGCCTCTCCGCAATATCTCCTCGCATATCTCTATTATCCTGTCCCTGTAAACAGATAAAGAATTATCGAGCAGGGTAAAATCTCTCACAGAGTATTTTTTAACGCAATATTCTATCTCGTCGACTATATTCCCCGGGCTTCTTACCCTGGAATCCCTCTCTGTATCACAATATATGCAGCCGTATGGACAGCCTCTTGAACAGTAAATATACGTATGCGGCAATTCTTTATAAGTCCCGGAAGGAGGGATGTAATCCCTTTCGCAGACCATGTCTCTATCAGGAAAAGGTAAGATATCCAAATCCTTAATAACAGGCCTTGGAGAATTGATAATAATCTCGCCATTTTCCCTGACTATAGACCCGCATACCCCTTTCATTGTCTCCGACCTGGATATCCTTGACGCTATTTCTGAAAATGTGTATTCGCCTTCTCCGTATACTACGCCATCCAGTTCAGGCGCCTCTTCCAATCCTTTTTCTTTTATCGCTGACGGGTATCTACCGCCAACAAATATCTTTATGCGCGGAAAAAGTTGTTTCAATAATCTCGCTGTTCTTTTGACATTTGGCCAGTTGCATATAAGGGACGTTACGCCTACGATCTCTATCGAGTTCTGTCTTATGTTCTCAGCCACCTCATGAAGTGTCCTGAAATAATGCCCCTCCATGTAAAAGACATTGTGTCCTTTTTGCCTCAGTATCCGAGATAAAGAAAGCAATGAGAAAGAAGGAAGATTTTCAAAAATCCTGTTGGGTGGAATCAACCCAAAAAACCTGATGATCTTCCTGTCAAAGAACAGATCTGTTTCCCTGCGGTTATTTGATGGAACAGTCAATAATAATATATTCATTTATTCATCTTGCTCGCGTCCTACATTTAAAATTATTTTTCAATAAATAACCTGGGTATATTTATTTTTATAAAATAACCAACGCAGTAAGAAAGTTTTTTTTCTATCCTGGGATCGACGCGATGCACCAGTCTTGATAAATTTACAAGGGCCAGCAACGCGTTCTTATAAAGATGTCTGAGCAGCCTCATATCTGTCAATCTATTTGCATACATCCATATATTGAATATACCTATAAGCCTGATTATTCTTTTTATCTCTCTGATCCTCGTATGCGAATGTTTGAAAAAATTCATCCTAAGTATAAAAAAATCCTTAAAAAATAATCTTTCAAATACAGGCGTAGAGGGCCTGTTATTTATATTCTTCCATGCCCACCATGCTAAGTCCAGCCTGAGCCACCATTTTTTGATATCATATGTCTTGTTATATGCAGAATATAATGCAGTCCCGGGATAGGGAATCAATATGCCTCCATTGACCACATATGTAAGTTTTGATAGTATCCTTTTCAAAAATAAGTATGTTGAGCTTATATGTTCTGATTTCTCCCACGGAAAACCGAACATAAATGAAACATGCGGCCGGATGCCGATCCGAGCTGTCGTATTTATGCGATCTTCGACCTTATGCAGATCTATTTTCTTTTTTATCAATGTCATTGTTTCCGGACTTCCTGTCTCTATCCCGTATGTTATACTGTAACAACCAGCTTCTTTCATCTCTTCAAGCAACTCTTCTGTAATCAGGTCGAATCTTGATATGCAGGTCCATTTTATAGGTCTTGGCAAAGTTCTAAAAAGCCTGCACAGCTCAAACACCCTTTGCTTATCATAAGTAAATACATCATCAAGGATAAAAAAAGTATCTATGCCGTACATCTCCTGAAGCCATCTTATTTCCTTAATAACATTTTCAGCGCTCCTACACCTAAAATCCTTGCCTAATATTTTGGAAGAACAAAAAATACACCCATAAGGGCATCCCCTGCTGGTAATAATATTTCCATAGCGCATGAATTCATAACTGGATTTAACATAATCGGAGTGCTTGAATAAATCTTTAGCCGGCAAAGGAATATTGTCTAAATTTCCTATGGGGCTGCGACAGGGATTATGCACGATCTCATCTCTGTCATTTTTATAACTGATGCCGGTTACATCCTTTAATTTTGCCTCACCTTTCATGAACCTGAGTATATCCAGTATAATCTCTTCGCCCTCTCCCTTTATAACAATATCAGCCCCATTTTCTAAAACCTCATCCGGTAATAAAGTCGGATGGGGCCCGCCAGCTATAATTAAAGGGAAGGTCTCTGATAAAGCCCTTTGCAGCTTATATGCAAACTTAACAAATGTCGTGGATATAGTTATGGCTATCAAATCCGGTTTAAATGATCCGCTTTCTTTTATGATATCCGATATGGTAAATCGGGCATACGGGGCTGCCGCGTCTATGATCTTGACCAAACAACCTTTGTTTTTTAGTGCTGCCCCGATATAGCCCAAACTCAGAGGAGGGCTTCCGTTGATCACAGGAGAAGGAGGGTGTATTAACAATGCCTTTATCATATTATAATCAATGCCTGATCTTAAAAGCGCGAGCTCGGAAACTCGGAAAATGGAGAAAGGTTTATAAACGTTACTCTCATTGGACAAGAAAATAAATTAAAATCAATCCAAAAATGATACTTATGATCTTAAAAGTCTTTCTGATAGTTAAAATTCCATCTATTGATATCCTGCCTTTGGATCGAAACACCTGCATTATTGATACTTGAATAACAGAGAAAACCAGTGTTAAATAAAAGACGCCTGTCATGTTTTCAAAAATAAAAAAGCATAAAAAACTCCAGATCAACCACACAAGCAGTGACAGATGCCACAGCTTGATCGAGCGGTCCATGGGTAAATTCCAATTGCCTTCGGTCCTGCCATGTCCCATTAAATGAATGATCTGCGAAGGTGCCACTCCTAACCAGATATATCCAGCCAGGTGCAGCGCGGAAAAGGATAATGATTTATTGGCAATATAACCTATCAGGAATAATATCGCAAAACCCGTGGAATTCAAAACGATATTAAGCGCTGGTCTTTTCTTAAATCTTGTATAAGGAGAGGAATATAAAAAACTGACGGTCCCTCCCAAAATAACCAATAAAAATACCATTTTAGAGTAAAAAAAAGAAACAAGCAAATTTATTAGAATTAAAGCAACTGAGATATATAATGCTATTCTGCGATTATAGCTTTTTCCGGATTCCCTTAAAAAATTGTCTTCCCCGGACTTAAAATCGAAATAGAGATTTATGCTATATCCATGTGCCACATATAGAGATGCGATAAAAGACAGTACAAGAAAATCAATGATTACAAGGTCTTTTATGGCAAAGAAAAATCCGAGATATGCTACGCCTATGATATAAAACCAATCTCTTGCTCTTAAGAATCTGATATAATACAAAAAGGCAGGCATCGAACTCCAGTATATCTAATATAACATTGTACAAGCATCAGGCCGTCGGTTGACACTCTATTATTAGTATGATATACTCTATTCCACAGTAAAACAAGGAGAAAAAATGGCTAATTTAACGATGCGTAGATTCAAGATGTTCCTCATGATGCACTGGCTAAAGTTTACGATAATAGCCGTGGTTGTGATACTTTTGATATTAGCTGTATGGGGTCTGTCGTCTCTTGAATCATTCTACCGTCATCTTACTCTAGCCCAGATGCCTATCACTCTTCTTCTATCAGGTGTACACGCAGGCATATTCGTCTTTATGTACATGGTTTTCCTGAGGGGCGGTTTTACGAAAATAAAGCAGACTACTATAAAAGGGCAAAATGTAAATGTGCATTGGAATGATGTAATAGGCATAGAAGAAGCAAAGCAAGAGGCGTGGGAAGTCGTACAATTGATAAAAGACCGAAAGCGACTTTTGAAGATCGGCGGAAATATCCTTAGAGGTCTTCTGATGGTCGGGCCTCCTGGTTGCGGAAAGACATATCTCGCAAAAGCAATAGCAACAGAGGCAGGTATTCCATTCATATCAATGTCCGGAAGTGAATTCACCGAAATATTCGTAGGGGTTGGCGCATCGCGAGTGAGAAAGCTATTCAAAAAAGCCAGGACACTTGCCTACGGATATGGCGCGTGTATTGTTTTTATAGACGAGCTGGATGCCATAGGAAGAGCGCGCTCATTCAGCTTTATGGGCGGCGGACAGGAGACAAACTCGACCCAGAACCAGCTCCTGGTAGATATGGACGGGCTCAAGGAAAAAGATTTTGATGTTATAGTCATAGGCGCGACAAACGCGGCAGAAGGAGTTTTAGACCAAGCGCTTCTCAGGCCAGGTAGATTTGACAGGAAGATCTATATCGACAGGCCTAGCCTAGAAGGAAGGACCAAAATATTTGAATATTATCTTAAAAAATTAAAGTATGATAAGAGCATGGACATAGGACGCCTGGCAAGAAAGGCAGTATATAAGACACCTGCGGAAATAGACAATATAATAAAAGAAGCGGCCCTGATCTCCACTAGAAACAAAAAAGATACAGTAAGCTACAAAGAAATATCCGAGGCAATGGAACGCATTGACATGGGTATAAAACACAGACGACAGATGACAAAAGAGGAAAAGGAAATGGTTGCGTTCCACGAAACAGGGCATCTTGTCACAATGTACATATTGCACCCTACTGATGATGTATTTAAGGCCTCTATCATCTCTCGCAAAGAAACGCTTGGTGCAGTGTATGCTCAACCAAGAGAAGAATTATATACTCGCAACAAAGAAAGGCTACTGGCAGATATAAAGGTAAAGCTTGGCGGATACGTGGCAGAAAAAACAAGATTCGGCACCACGAGCGATGGTGTAGCATCTGATTTTAAAGGCGCGATGCAGGTAGCACACGCCATGGTCTGGAAGGTAGGGATGAGCGACGCTGGATTTGTAGGAGACTACACTATGATACCAGAATCTCAGCTATCTGAAGTGATCAAGGAAAAGCTCAATAACGAGACAAATAAGATCATAAAGACCTGCCTTAAAGAAGTCGAAGAACTCCTCAAAAAAGAATGGCCGATAGTGGAAAGATTCGTAAAAGAACTGCTTGAAAAAGAAGAGCTGGAGTACGACGAAGTAGAGACTATATTCAAAGAATACGGCAAGACTCATATATATAAGTCTGCATGAACGCCCCTCTCTTAAAAGTCCTATTACCCATTCTACTTTTAATGACACTTGCTTCCTGCGAAGGAGCAACATATTCAAAAGAAAAAGTCGAACGATCCGTAGTGGAACTCTGTAAAAATGAATATGATCTGGACGTAGAGGCAAAGATCATCGGCTCGACCCTTGGAGTATCCATACCCATAGAAGGACTTGTAGACCCTGAGCTGAAACTCGACCAGGAGGCCGGTGAAAAAATAGAGGATGTGGCCCTATCCATACACAGGGTCATAATGAGCACGGACAAACCCTTAAAAATATACACGCTCACGGCAAGAGACACGAGCGCCATAGGCGCGGAATTTATATTGACGGGTTTTGTTTATGATGTAGTGCGCGTGCGGCTTTTGGATATCTCCAGAGGTGAATACCATAAAAGGATATTGAGGGATTTCAGGTTTAATTCGGTCGTAACGGGAGAAACAAAGATAAGAGAACTTTTTGATGCCGTAAACGCGCAGTCTCCTTCTATGCAGAAAATAAGATATCTATTTTATCCGATATTCACTATCGGCAAAGAAGGAAGCCAAAAAATAGAAATAATAGATATAGATGCAAAGGAGATATCAGAGCAGGAGGCCCTGTTTTACATAAAGACGAGAGAATATTACGAACCTTTGCCCGGCTTTGAAGTTTACAAGGCGATATTCCCTCCTGGATTCCAAAATGAATATTTGATACTTACGAATATCTCCTTATTTCCGAATCCCGTAAAAGAAATCGTCTCAAAATATTTCTATTCGGGGACTGAGATAAGGCAGAGAAATGTAGGCGATACTTTCGGTCAATATAAAGATACGGGTTACATCGGGATAGACGGTTTGCCTAAAAATGACCTGGATCCTGGCTGGTTTTTGAGCCAACAGATCTCAAGGAGGGTCAAAATACTCTTTTCTGAAGATAAAAGATTAAAAAAGCGATTCATGGTCCAGGACTCTCAGGGCTCACTAGACAATAAGATATTTCGGTTCACATTCTCTATCTCTTCTGAAGAACCCACGATGCAGGATGAAGTGGTCATATTCTCGCGCATCCTTAAACTCGCAGGACAGGTAACGCACAGATATGATTTTGAGGAGTTTGAAGGCATCGAACTGTTAAACACAGCGCCTGGAGGGAAACAACTCTATCTATCAAAAGATGACCTGAAAAAATTCAGACGGAATAGACTAAAAATCAAGGACCTCTTACTCTAACTTTACATTTCAACAATGTTAAAATGTAAAGTTACTCCAAAATCACGACCTTTCTCCCCTCTATTCTCAGCTTCCCTTCTACGAACAATCTTATTGCTTCAGGATAGATCTTGTGTTCTTCCCTGTGAACCGCATCTGCGAGCGTCTCTTCCGTATCATCTTCTTTTGTCATCACAGGCGATTGCAATACTATAGGGCCTGCGTCCATATCATGGGTCACAAAGTGTACGGTCGGACCAGTCACCTTCACCCCATATTCGAACGCGTCTTTTATCCCATGCGTGCCCTTAAATGAAGGCAGGAGCGCAGGATGTATATTTAAAATTTTATTCTTATACGCTGCCACAAAGTCAGGCGAAAGCATCTTCATATAGCCGGCAAGCGCTATTAATTCTATCTTTTCTTTTTTAAGATTTTTCAAAATTTCGCCTTCAAAGTCTTCCTTCGACTTGAAATCCTTTCTTTCAACCGCGAGGGTCTTGATCCCGGCTTTCCTGGCCCGGGTCAGGGCAAAACAATCCGGCACGTCTGAGACAACCAGCTTTAAATCCGCCTTTATACGGCCTCTTTTATGCGCCTCTATTATGGCCTGCAGATTCGTCCCGCTTCCCGAACAAAACACCGCTATATTCATCTTCCCCTCCGTCCTAACTTTACACTTTAACGTTGTTAAAGTGTAAAGTTAAGCAAGCATTTCCTCTATCTTTTCTGTAATATTATCCTTAGAGGCAACTCCTACGACTCTTGTAAATTCCTTTCCATCCTTGAATAATATAATAGTAGGTATATTCATCACGCCGAACTTTGTAGCAACAGCCATTGCGTCGTCTATATTGAGCTTCGCGACCTTGCATCTTCCTTTGTACTCGTTCGCTAGCTGCTCTATAATAGGGGCTATCATCTTGCATGGCATGCACCACGTCGCCCAGAAATCCACGATTACAGGTTTGTCTGATTGCAAAACCTCGGCTTCGAAATTTTCTTGTCCCAGTTGCAACATCATTCTCTCCCTTCTCTGTCTCCTGGCCCTATAATACACCCGGTAGGACACTTTTTAACACAGATGTCCAATGCTTTTGCATCGTTCGTCTTTTTATAATCCAATCTTGATAGGTTATTCTCTACAATGAACGCGCCCTTCGAGAGCTTTTCGCAAACCTTACATGCAATACAACCTGCCTTGCATGCATTTTTCACAAAAGTTATTTTGTCGCGAGACAGGCACTTAACATAATACATTTCTCTTGCATCTTCAAGAGAAATAATATCTTTAGGACAAGTAGCCACGCATTTGCCACATGCAGTGCATTTATCAGGGTCGACTACAGGAATACCGGCTTTCCTCATGTGGATAGCGTCAAAAGGACATATCGCAACGCAATCCCCAAAACCAAGACATCCAAATTTACATATTTTCTGGCCATCGGCGATCAAGCTCGCTGCTCGGCAAGTCTGAACACCTTCGTATAAAAACTTGTCCTTCGCATTCTTGCCTCCGCCGCACTTGACCTGTGCTATCTTTTTCTGCACAGAGACCCTCTCGGTGCCAAGTATCTCTGCTATCTTAAAATACACTTCTTCCCCGCCAGCAGAACAACTAGTCAGACTCGCGTCTCCTTTTGCGATAGATTCTGCCAATGCAGCGCATCCTGCTTTTCCGCAGGCCCCGCAATTAGAGCCCGGTAGCGCCGAAAGCACCCTGTCTATCTTGGGGTCGACTTCGACTCTGAATATCCTGGAGGCAAAAGCCAGGCCCAATCCAAAAAGAACGCCCATGCTCAACATTATAATAATAGGCACGATCATATTAAAACCTGAATCCTGCAAATCCCATAAATGCCATTGACATAAGAGAAGCTACGATAAAAGCTATAGGCATATCCTTAAAAGGCTTTGGCACGTCACAAAGTTCAAGCCTTTCGCGTATGCCTGACATAAAAAGTAACACTATTGTAAAACCTATTCCCGCGCAGAAACCTTGAGTCACACAAAATAAGAAACTCTCTATAAAGCTCTCCTGGACCTTAAGAAACATCTCACTGTTTAAAACTGCCACGCCAAACACAGCGCAATTCGTAGTAATGAGGGCGAGGTAGATTCCAAAGACCCTGTATAGAGCCGGGCTAAACTTCTGTATAAACATCTCTATGAGCTGCACAAAACTCGCGATCACCAGTATAAATGACAAGGTGCGCAAATATTCTATGTGGAAAGGTTTCAATAAAAAGCTATACACTGCCCAGGTAATAATCGAAGAAGCGGTCATAACAAATGTCACAGCAAGTCCCATATAAAAAGCAGAGCGACTCTCTTTTGATACGCCTATAAACGGGCAAAGGCCCAGAAATTTAGAGAGAATAAAATTATTAATAAATATAACACTTATCGCTATCATTAAAAACTGATTGAATTCCATTGTTATTTCCTCGTCACATGATTCACAATGCCTATCAACAACCCTATGACCAAAAGCGCGCCAGGCGCAAGTATGAATAAAATAGCTGGTTCAAATCCCTTAACGATCACAAGCCCTGCTAATGTCCCATTGCCCAAAGACTCTCTTATTGCTGAGATAAGAACAAGGGCCAACGTAAAACCAACCCCCATACCAAGTCCGTCAAAGATGGCCCTTGTTACGCCGTATTTTGACGCAAAGGCCTCTGCCCTGCCCAGTACAATGCAATTCACTACAATAAGCGGGACGAATATACCCAATGACTTTGATAATGCTGGAAAATACGCCTTCATAACCAGCTCGACTATGGTAACAAACGTAGCTATGATGACAATAAAACAGGGTATCCTTATTCTTTTTGGTATAAAATCCCTGATGCTCGAGATGATGATGTTCGAACCGAGCATCACAAAGGTAGCCGCAATACCCATGCCGAATCCGTTTCCTACACTGGTCGAGACTGCCAATGTCGGGCACAAACCCAGCGCTAGCCTGAAAGTCGGGTTCTCGCGGATAATACCTTTTAGGAATTCCTGGAATAGTTTTTTCATTTCTATCTCTTGCCGTACACCCTTGTCTTTGTATACCTATCTATAATAGGCACCATGGCGTTCATAAAAAGTATTGCATACGAAACACCTTCTGGATACCCGCCTCTTAATCTTATAACTGCTGTCAATACGCCGCATCCTATACCAAATATGATCTTTCCTTTCCTGGTAAGCGGCCGTGTAACATAGTCTGTCGCCATGAAAAAAGCACCCAACACTAAACCACCTGTCAGAAAGTGAAAAATAAAATCACCTTTTAAAAGACCATCCCCTCCGAAAATCCAGACCAGTATCATTGTTGTGCCTATAAAACTCGCGGGTATGTGAAAAGATATGATCTTTGTCATAAGCAAGACTGCAGCACCTATCAATAAAAGCAATATAGAGACCTCTCCTATGCAGCCTCCGTGATTTCCAAGAAAAAGGTCCACATAAGAAAAGACTTGGGTGGTTTCTTTTGCTAAAGGCGTTGCGGTTGAAACAGCATCAGGAAACCATCTCGGGTTTTTCCACGTGGTCATATACACTGGCCACGAGATCTGTAAAAATACCCTGCCGATAAGAGCGGGATTGAAAATATTGTGACCCAGCCCGCCAAAGATCTGCTTTCCTATGACAATGCTAACTACGCCTCCGACTACAGGAAGCCACAGAGGCATCTCGGGCGGGAGATTGTACGCCAGAAGTAATCCTGTTAGAAAAGCGCTCCCGTCTAAAATAGCCTTTGGATCTTTATTTCTGAGTTTCAAAAATATAAACTCGCTTACAATGCAAGATATGATACAGAGAAGCGTGACCTTTAAACTCGAGAGGCCAAAAATGTATATACCTGCGACTCCTGCCGGTATAAGCGAGAGTATCACGATATACATGATCCTCTGCGTTGTAAGAGGTGATTTAATATGCGGAGCTGAGGAAACGGTTAATTTGTTCATAGCAATCTCTGAGAGTTCTTAAGTTTACATTTCAACAACGTTAAAGTGTAAACTTAAGCAATGACTACCTCTCTATTATCTCCAATCCTTTTTCTCTTATCGAATCTAGCACGGCCTCGCTGGATATAGTCGCTCCGGAAATAGCATGGATGTTAGCGTCTTCGCAAAATTCCAGCTTATAAATATTGCATCCGTTAAACTGTTCGGTAAAATAAGGAAGTCTTTCCCTCTCAGCTTCTCTCTCTTGTAAAAAAAACTGTTTTAACGCCTTTGATATTGTCTTATCAGATACTACCTCTGTTATTTTAGCCCCGAGGCCCGGAGTTTCGTTCTGACTGAGCATCCTTACTCCGGTTATGGTGCCGTCTTTTTTTATCCCTACCATTGTCTCGATGACACTGGAATAACCATATTTTTTTGCGATAAACACATAGCCCTGCGGCCTGCCGCTGGACCCCTTGAACACTTCCCAGTATTTTACAGCGCCATTCTCTTCTACAGGTTCAATACGGTCCCCCACTGTCGCCGGGATTACCTGCTCCAAGGCATTCTCTTTGACCATAGCCTCTTGCATTTCTATTTTTGGTTTTGTAATAAAATAAACACTGGCCAAGACAGACGCTGCCACTAAATTCACCAAACCCAGCACCAATGTAAACCGCAAAATACTCTTCATAATCCCCTAACTTTACACTTTAACGTTGTTGAAATGTAAAGTTAACTCTTTGCTTTTCTCTTGGCTAACTTTATAAGCTGCAATAGCGGTATCTTCGACGGGCATACATAGTCGCACGAGCCGCATTCAATGCAGTCAAGCGGACTATAAGAATTCGCTATGTCAAATCTATTATTTTGCGCACCGAGGCCGATCATGCATGGCATGAGACCTGCGGGGCACGCTTCAATGCATCGCGAGCATCTTATGCAACTTACCTCACCCGGAGATTTAAAACTTTCGTCCAAGACAAGGATGCCCGAAGTCCCTTTTACAACCGGCGCATCTAAACTAAATTGCGCAATCCCTGTCATAGGCCCACCCATTATAATCTTATAAATATTGCGCTCGGCATCGAATCCGCAAAATTCCAATAAATCTTTTATGGGCGTGCCTATCCTCGCTAAGACATTCTTAGGCTCTTTTAAAAAACTGCCTGATACCGTAACAACCCTTTCATACAATGGCTTGCCGAAATATACTGCCTCATAAATAGCAAAAACCGTCTGAACATTGCTTACAACGCATCCTATGTCAAGCGGCAACCCACCAGAAGGTACCTCGCGATTAAAAAGCGTCTTTATAAGCTGCTTTTCACCCCCTTGCGGATACTGTGTCTTTAGCTTAACTATCCTGACGCCTGACGCCTGAGGCCTGAGGCTGATTAGCGCATTTCTCAGTTTTTCTATAGCATCTATCTTATTGTCTTCTATCCCTATTATTATATCTTTTACGCCCAGCGCACAGGCAACAAGATCAATCCCCAGAAGGATCTCTTTTGGCCGCTCAAGCATCAAGCGATGATCACAGGTAAGAAGAGGCTCGCATTCTGCACCATTTATAATCAAGGTGTCAATATTTTTGCCACGGGGAAGACTCAGCTTAACGTGCGTGGGAAACGCCGCCCCTCCCAATCCTACGATACCCGCATCTTTTACGATATTCACGATCTCTTCTTTCGAAAAAGAAGGCTTATCCGTTCGTGAACCTGAAAATGCCTTGATATCTTTGCCGTCAGATTCTACTGTAATAGACTTAAAAGAACCAGCAATGGGATGAACATTATCTTCAATAGCAATCACCTTGCCGGATACGCTAGAATGCAAGTTGCTGGAGATAAAGCTCTTGCCCCTGGCAATAAGAGAGCCTGTCTTTACGCTGTCCCCAATATTAACAATTGGTTCTGAAGGCAAGCCTGCGTGTTGACTCAAGGCGAGCATGACCTTTTTGGGTAAAGGTATTCTCTCGATCTTCTTTAGTATCGTAGATTCTTTAAGTTCGGGTGGGTGTATAAAATTCATCTTGGACATGAGTTCATATTATTATACAAAAAAGCGGCTTCCTTGACAACCTTTTTGGCATAATGTAAACTTGGAATCAGGAGAAAATCATATGGCCATAGGTGACTTTGGGCAATGTTGTACAGATTGCCAGATCTATTGGACCTGCGAAACAAAATGGTACAGAGGAGAGCGCCACGAAGAAAACCTCTGCTGCAACGCCTGCAATTATCACAACGAGTGTAAAAAAATCTTCAAAAAGAGAAAAAATTAATCTCTAACTTTACATTTCAACAACGTTAAAATGTAAAGTTAGGCTTTTGGCGATTTTGACCGAATCAGTTTCACAAATCCTATCGCAGAAAATACCGTCCCGACTATAACAAGAATCAACTCTTTCCTCACCCATTCAGCAATCAAAGAAACAAATATCATAAATAAAAGAAAAGCGATATGCATTATTATATCTATTGAGCTAAATACCCTACCTCTCATTTTTTCTTCCATTACCTCATGCAAAAGCGTACTAGAGGAAACGACGATAGGAGAAGCGAGTAGGCCTATAAGCATGGAAAACGCGGCTGCAACAAAAAAATAAGGCCACAACTTTAGCCCAATAGCAAATAAAACTATAGCCAATCCCGTAAGGCACAGACCAAAATTTATTGTTTTTCTTTTGCAGAATCTTCCACCGAACCTCCCATATGCCAGCGAGCCAAATAATAAACCTATACCCAAAAACATCGCCAAAAAGCCAAGATGTTCGGTCGAAGAGTGCAATCTGTCCTGGATAAATACTATTATTATAATATAAATAGATCCGACTCCAGCCATCATCAAGAACATGGTATTTGCGATCATTCTTATGTCCTTATGGTTCTTCAGATATAACAACCCTTCCTTTATGTCTCCTAATATTGTCTTTTTTATAATGAACTTTAGCTTCTCTCTGGCTCTAGAAACCTTAGGTCCAGCTTTAAACTTGAAAACAACAAATGAAACCATTATAGCGGAAATAAAATATGTAACAGAATCCACATAAAATCCGCCTTTTGCTCCTAGCTTTGCCACTATTAAGCCTCCGAGACCAAACCCAACAACAGCTGCGATCATTCTGGTAGTGGACGTCAAAGAATTAGCAAGGAGTAATTTGTCTTTCTGCACAATATCAGGAATTATTGCAAGTTTGGACGGCAGAAAAAATCTTGTAACAGAGAAAATAAGAAACACCATAATATATACGGGTGCCATGCTCTCTGAACATGATATGACCAACGGCATAAAAAGCACCAATATGCCTCTTAATAGATCGCAAGCTACCATTGTGTATTTTCTATTCCACCTATCAACACAAATACCAGCGATCGGGCCTACGATAAAAACAGGAAGTATGGTAAAAGATAAAAGCTTGGCAAGCTCTATGGTAGAACCTGGCATTCGCGCGTATATAAGACCTATTAGCGCCATCTGATTAAGCCTATCGCCAAAATTCGATATGATTTGGGAAACCCAAAGGAGTGAAAAATTTTTATCTCTTAAAAGCTCTCTTAATCTCGCCACTTTTAATCTTTCAGTATTTCTGGAGCCGATGAGAGGATTCGGCGCTTCATCCTTCGGATGAAGTCGGCCAGCCGCTTTGCTGGCGCTGCTCCTTTTAGTCGCAGCTTTTCCTCGCTTTGCTCGGCGCAAAGCTCCATTCGAATCCTCAGTATTTCTGGAGCCGATGAGAGGATTCGAACCTCCGACCTGAGCTTTACGAAAGCCCTGCTCTGCCAGCTGAGCTACATCGGCATGTGTTTTGAGACAATTATACCATTAACTGAAAATCTAGGAAATCAAAATCTTTATGGATATTCCCAACTTATGCATTGACAAGGCATTTTAAAGCATATATAATCTCTTCTCTTTATATTGTTGTTAAAAATTTTATTGAAAGGGGGTATCTTGAAAAAATTAAAATTATACATCTTGGCAATACTTGTTTCTACGATTGCTATAAGCCTTACCGGCTGCGGGACAATAGAAGGAGTCCGCAAGGATATACGTGTCGTGGGTAAAGTTTTAAGTAATGCATGATTAAAAATTCTTCCGCACTTATACTTCCTAAATAAAAAGAGGGCACTAAAAATTTAATATCTAACTTTACACTTCAACGTTGTTGAAATGTAAAGTTAGGCGGGTTGAGCTTTTTTGGGCAGGAAAAATCTGAATACCTTTTTTACGAATCTGAACATCATCTTCAAAAACCATATGGAAAACAGGACAAAAAGGATTACGATTATGCCGGTTATAATAGGGTGATTGACGATCATCCAAAGCGCACCCACCACCATGGCATCTTCTGATACGCTGGCAATCGAATTAGTAACCGGCTCCGGTGAAGTATTTATAGCAACGCGGGCGGTGGCCTTTGTCAGGTGAGAGTCCATCGCGACTGTTCCGCTTAAAAGAGCAGCCGGGATCTGCGCAACCGGGCCTATGTCAGCCATCGCCATATAAGATAATGCAGCGCCGCCTATAGGCCTTATAAAAGTATGAACGGAATCCCATACAGAATCAACCAGAGGGATCTTATCAGCAAAAAACTCAACCGCATACATCAATATAGCGACAGCGATAATAAGAGGATTGGAAATAACATCTAAATTTCCGGGCAGATTTATAACGCCCATCTTATCCATAATTCCCAATCCCGCGATAGTCAGATAAAGATTCACGCCAGATGCCCAGGAACCACCTAAAAGGACTCCTAAATTACTTAACACTTCCATATCGCACCACCTTGTCTAAACTTGAAACGTCAAGTTAACTGCATCAGGCACGATCCTTGAAACTATAAGAAAAAACATGATTATCGCTATTACAACCTTTGCTACTATCGATCCGATTCTTCCCAAAACACTTCCAAGTCCTGCTTTGATCGATTTTACAAGATCTCTTTGTATAAAAAATTCCACGAGAAACGCTCCGAGAAAAATACCCAAGAGCGTCCCAAGCACAATCCCTACCCCAAATACCGGTGTCCCTAAAATAGCTCCTGCAATGCCTCCGATGATCGCGCCTACAATCGCAGGATTTGACGCGCCGAATCTCTTGCCGCCTATTATAACAAAGACATATTCCAAGACCTCGCCGCATAAATATAGAAGCAGTAAAATTATAAGTATCCTTGGATCTAAAACGAGAAAATCTGTGAGGGATGAATAAATGATAGACCCTAATAATATAATCAAGGTCCCAAACGTAGTGAAGAAAATAGCCGTAAAGCCTATTATGCTAAATATTACTAAAATTATTAACGCCAAAATCTCCATTTTTTGGCTCTCGGCGCTTTATTTCTTTTTTATAGAATACAGAACAAGGCCTGATATTAAAACCGCGACCAACAAAAGAAGCACAGAAAGGTTCTGCATAAAAGAAGGAGATAACCCGCCAGCTCCCTTTGTCATAATCAAAGCCCCGTCTTTATCGGAAGACGGTATTCCTTTTTTAAATCTTAGATTACCGCCTGTATCCATCCATAGATAATATTCGCGACCCTGGACATCCGTAAGCATAATCCTGCTTGGACCCGATGTATCGCCACGCAGAATCAAATCCTTTTTAAGAGTCAAAGACCCGGACATTACAGCATCTATGTCATTCCGTATGAGCTGGCTAGAGTCCAGCATATCTATTGTTTGGGCATTAAATGCATAAGCGGAGGAGGCAAGTTTTATCCTGGGCGCCATTTCTCCGTCGCTGGCAACTTCTATACCCATCCAAAGATCCTTACCAAAATCTACATCCAAAGGATTTATCGAACCGAGAAGTACATTGAACATGCCATTATTTATAGTAAGTATATGCCCTTCCTCCCAGAGAACCTCGCCTTCGGCATCCACGTCATAAAACCTGAAAGTTACAAGGTAATTGCCGGTCAGAGGGTTATCGTCTTTGTCGGTAAATCTGCCCTGATAATTTATGACCTGAGGTACATCTGCGTAAGTTGACACAGAAAAATATGCCATTCCGATAATAATGAATAAGACCAAGATAATCTTTTTCATATATACCCCCTCTGTTTTTGGCTGATGGTGCCGGGGCCCAGAATCGAACTGGGGACGCACGGATTTTCAGTCCGTCGCTCTACCTGCTGAGCTACCCCGGCGACAGCAACTTGTAATTATTTTATCAAAGCCTCTACTTATGTCAATACAAATAGTTTTATTTTCACTGTCTTAACTTTACATTTCAACAACGTTAAAGTGTAAAGTTAGCGTCTGCTTCTATTATTAAAACTTCTGTGTCTTTTAAAGATTCTATGAGTCGCGAACCCTGTTCTTTGCCCATTACAAAGACAGCTGTAGAAAGGGCATCTGCTTCTTCTGCTGAACTGGCAATGACAGTAACGCTAGCAATGCTTTCGGCGGCCTTGCCGTTAGCAGGGTCTATTATATGAGACCCTCTTTCATAATAACCTGACGTGGAAATAGCCTTATCTCTTAAATCCAATTTATATATTATTTTTTTCTTATTCTCAGGGCTCTGTATTCCTATCTTCCAGGATTCTTTGCGCAGTGGATTGCCCAACGCATATATGTTCCCCCCGATATTTATCAATGCATTACTGACTCCCTTTGACAATAAAATTTCTTTTGTCCTGTCTACTGCATAGCCCTTTGCTATCCCGCCCAAATCTATCTTCATATCTTCTTCTAAAAAACGTACGGATAATCTTTCTTTATCTAAAGAGATTTTTTCATATCTTCCTTTTTTTAAAGGCTCGATCGTTATATCAAAGCTTCCGCTGCTCAGCCTGCTATAATTAATAGCTCGCTCTATAAGTCCGAAAACCTCTGCGTCTATATTTACAGCCCCACTGCCTGCGAGCCTATTTATCCTTGAAACCTCGCTTTCATTATTAAATTTATCAAAAATTCTTTCTATGCGCTCTATCTCTCTAAACGCATCCTCAATCGCATCGGATGCATCTCTCTCGTCAGAAGCATAATAAGATATCTCTGCAAAGGTATCCATTGCGATCCTTGTCTCCTTAAACAGTCGAGGCTGACTGCAAGAACAAAAAAATAGAAAAACAAAAATAAACAAAAATATATTCTTCATAACAAAATAAAAAATCCCGCACCTTTTAGAAAAAAGATGCGGGTTGGCTAAAATCTTAAAGCATCAAAATAAAAATACTGCTGCTGCTATAACAGTAGACCAGTTTCCGTTCGGGTCTATTATCGTGGACTGGGTGACATTCCCGGTTTTGACAATCTTATCGCTCATCCTGTATTCTTCTTTCACCTCGTCCCAGTTTTTGGAATCATCGAAATCTGAAAATCCCAATGTAGACGCAAGCATCCTGGCTGCCAACTCTTCAGCATAGTCTCCAGCGGTCTCGTCAGTCTCACCATATGCATGATGCTCGCTCAAATATCCATACATATTATCTTCGGCGGGTATTGCACTTCCAACAGAAGACGCGATTAGCCGTCGAGGCTCGTTAGAGCTGCAGCGCGCCAACACACAATATGTTATCATGCCAGGCACGAGTTCTTTGATGCCTTCGTTTCGCGAAAGGATTTTACATCCAGGCGGAAAAATACTCGAGACATAGACAAGATTGCATTTTTCAATACCTGCGTCTTTTAAGGCCAGCTCGTACGAGCGGAGTTCTTCTTTATGAGTACCCACTCCTTTTGTAAAAAAAATCTTAGCGGGCACCAGTTTAACAGGCTGTTGTTGCGTCGCAGGAGATGCTGACTGTTGCGCCGCAACTGTTTGCTGTGATCCGTTACTGTTGTTATTATTCATGCTTAATTGCCTTTAGGATGTTCGGTCGCCTGGGGATGCTCAGCTGCTTTGGGATGTTCGGCTGGCTTCGGATGCTCGGTTGCCTTGGGATGCTCAACCTTCTCTGCTTCCTCTACTGCAATTTCTACCTCTTCCGTCTCTGATTCTTCTATTAAAACATCCACCCAGCTCGCGATAAGCTTACCGCTTTCTTCACTATAATAACCTACCTCTGCCGTATCTCCTTCTTTAACATCTGAAAGCTGTATATCCTCTATCCCCTCCCAGAGTATTGTCTCTTCTTCCACAACAGAAAATTCTCTTTCAATTCCATCCTCCGTCTTCACAGCTATAACGCCTGTAGTCACATCTAAAGACGTTACCTCTCCGGTGATAACCCCTTCCTCTAACTCTCCTGCCTCAAGAGGTATGAGTTCTTCTAGATCGCTAGACGCTGTCTCTTCAACTTCTTCCTGAGCAAAAATAGGGGCCGATAAAAAAAGGACCGCAAAAAATAAAATAAAAAATTTAATCGTGCTTTTCATGACGCATCCTCCTTTTTAAAATCTAAAAAGATTATAGCACAAAAAATATCTTTTTCAATGATTATGGTGCTACTTGTGCCCTCGATGTTACGAATACGTATTCAAGATCTTTTTTCCCCGAATTTTTTATATCGTGTGGTATCTGCGGCGGTATATATAATACGTGATTTTTTCTGATTTCAAAAATTTTATTTTTACCTACGAGTGCTTCTCCTTTGCCTTTTAAAATAATAAGGATCTCTTCTCTTCCATTTGTCAAATGCTCACCCGTGCTCTTGCCCGGCTTTAGCGTGACATGGCCAGATTCTAGATCTACACTGCCCAAATCCTTGTCGATCAGTCTCTGATATCTTTTTCTGGATTCCACTTTGACTAACTTCGGCTCTTTCATGCTAGCTGATGTGACCTCTCCCGTAATCACGCCCTCCTCCAGTTCCTCTGCTTTAAGAGGAATGAGTTCCTCCAGATCCTCAGCTGCCGCCTCTTTAACTTCTTCCTGAGCAAAAATAGGGGTCGATAAAAAAAGAATAGTAAAAAATAAAATAAAAAATTTAACCAAGCTTTTCATAACGCACCCTCCTTATTTTAAAATCTAAAAAGATTATAGCACAAAAAATATCTTTTTCAATGATTATGGTGCTACTTGTGCCTTTGATGTTACAAACACATACTCGAGATCTTTCTTGCCTGAATTTTTTATATCGTGGGTTGTCTGCGGCGGTATATATAATACATGATTTCCTTTGATTGTAAAAATTTTATTCTTATCTACCACTGCTTTGCCTTCTCCTCTTAAGACAATAATGATCTCTTCTCTTTCATTTGTCGAATGTTCGCCTATATTCTCGCCCGCCTTTAGCACGACGTGGCCTGATTTCAAGCCGGAACTACCCAAGTCTTTATTGACCAATCTCTGATATTTTTCTATGGACTCTAGTTTTACTAACCTTGGCTCTTTCATATACGCTTATTATAATACATGGGGAGGTATTTTTGGAAGTAAATATATTTTTGACCTGCATAACTTTACACTTTAACGTTGTTGAAATGTAAAGTTATGGCGGGGACGACGGGGCTCGAACCCGCGACCTCAAGATCGACAATCTTGCGTTCTATCCAAACTGAACTACGTCCCCAAAATTTTCTCTTTTAACGTGCGATAATGGTGGGCGGTACAGGGCTCGAACCTGTGAAACCTCTTCGGTGTAAACGAAGCGCTCTACCAACTGAGCTAACCGCCCTGTTAAGCGCCTTAATACTATACAATACCAGCCACTATGTTTCAAGCAATATTTCTCAGAGCTTTCCTGCCGCCATCATTATGAATACCATTACAAATAGCGCAACTGTTTCGATGATACCGAGGACCATAAGGTAGTTTCCAAAGCCTTTACCTGTCTCTGCCATTGCGTCAGCTGCTGAAGCACCTGCCTTGCCCTGCATCCACGCGGACATGCCCATCGCAATACCGCAGAGAATCCCTGCGGCCCACATGAACTGGCCTTTCTTCGCTAGTTCTACAAGCGTATTCATCACTATCATGCCATAGATCGTCTGTGTTAGCGGTGCGCCGACAAATACAGTGAGCACGAAAGGCGCGTTCTTATTCTGCGCAAAACACTTCTTCCATGAACCCACTGCTGCCATGCCTGCCGCGCCTGTGCCGAGCGCCGAGCCTATTGCGGCAAATGCCAGAGATGCTGCGATCCCCAGATCCTTAAACTGCAATAATAAATTCGCATCCATATCAACTTGCCTCCTGTCTAAAAGGTTTATATTCGACTCCTGACCACTCCATATTAAGATGACTTGAAAACTCCAGGACATTCAGACGGACCCCATGCACCAGGACAGCCATCGCGCCCAATAAAATGTTCAATGTGTGACCGAAAATAAGGACAAGCGCTGTAAAAAATCCGGAAATTATATCCCCGTATCCGATGCCTAGCGCCATCTGATTAAACGCGTCTGCCACAGCAACCGTTGCTGCTCCTACAGCGAACAAACGTATATATGAAACTGTGTCGGTAAAAGCATTTATTACATTAAGAAGCAGACCTCCTATCCCGGAACCAATCGTCTTAAAAATGTTTTTGGTGGGATTCGTGCAAAGAATAACGAGGCTGGCACCACAAATAAAAAGGTATTTACCTGATTCGGGAAATATCTCTCCCAATATCAGCATCCTCGCCAGAAAATACGCCGCCCACAACATACACACCCACCCTGCCTCTGAAAACGCCTTAAGTGAAGGCATCTTACGTATGAATCTCCACGTATGCGCGATGCTCAGATGAAGCGCGCCTATAAAAAAACAAAGCGCTTGGATATTTCTGCTCTCTCTTAAAAAAGGAAGAAGCGGCTTTACAGTCGGAGGAAGCCATGACTGACCAAAAAAAGTGCCGGTCAAAACACCCCATATAATCGTAGAGATACTCAAGAAATACGTAAGTATAAAAATAGATTTATCCTTGATCCTATTTTTAAACCTAGCGTGGCAAAAAAGATTGGCGATAAAAAATACGACTCCGTATCCTGCGTCACCTATAAGCATCCCGAAAAATACCGAGAAGAACAACAGAAACCAGAAACTTATATCCATCTCTCTGTATCCGGGTATGGTCTTTATCACCTGGAACACGGGCTTTATCATTTCTATCCAGCGCGGATTTTTTATTAAAGTCGGGACATTATCGCTTTCATCCGGATCTTCGACGAGAAGCCCCCACCTTTCAGCCTTTGTGCGCCTTTCAAAAGAATTAACAGCATGGACCGGACAATACCCTATGATGTACGAAAGGTTTTCGAATCTGCCCATGCCTGCACGCGCCCTGTTAAACTCCAGGATTGACTCAAGATGTCTCTTGTGAGATATTAGTAAATTTTTATATCCTGCCAATTCTATTAATCTTTTATCAATACCGGAAAGTCTCTTTTTATGTTCTTTTTCCTCGGCGATCATCTCTCCTAAGCTCTTGGCCGGCATATTCAATGTGCCAAACTTTAAATCCATATCTCTCTGCGATATTATCGCGCAATAATGTACATTGCCTTTCTTAAAAAGTTTTTCCAGAATGACCTCGCCCGGCACTTCCTTTATCTGTTTTTTTGTAAGCCTGCAAAGATAAACTGACACTCCCCTACTCTTCAAATCATCTATAAACTCTGGATCAAAATCCCCCCACGCCTTCCATGTCTCTATGTCCTTGTTTATCTTTCTCAGGCTTTCCAGGATGATCTCTTTTTTGTCTACCAGGCTGACTGCCTCATGGGCTAATTTTCCAGGACCTTCGCTTAAATGTCTATTGTCTTTGGTGTTAGGCAATATATCTATGGCCTTTGAAATAGAGAGACATGTTCTCTCTACCTCTTTTATGCCTTCCCCCTCCGGGGCATTTTGGTGCTCTATATGTAGAAGCCCTAGTTTTCCTAAAGATGTAAGCGCCTCCTCGACATCTTTGGCTTGAACCACAAGGGTTATTTTTTTCATCCTGACGATCATATCAAGGCTTCCTCTAATTTTTCACTTTTATTCTTCGCGATCTTCGAACGGCCCACGGCATTAGTCTGCTGGTCACCAAGACATATTCTTATGAGCCGGATATTCTCCATCGCCTCAGGTATCTTTATTTTTTCAAAGAGATTGACGCGCTGAGCGGTTATCCTTAATTCATGCCCTAAGATCTTCAATTGTTCCTTGAATATTTTCTCTTCCTCTAATAATACAACAAGCTGTCTTATCTTTTCGATCGCCCTATCCACCCACAGCGGAGTCAAAAACATATCATAATCAGGTTCGTCAAAATCCTCTCCTTCAAAAGTCGGCATATCGATCCCGGCTATATTTAATTCTCCTATGCGGATTCTCCTGGGCTTTATCCATTTAGAAACATAATCACCTGGTTCATTCAGGAGACTTGCCCATTCATTTATCTCGTTTTCCGCGCTGTATATCTCCTGTAGCTTCAGCTTTAATTTTTCGTGGATATGGTGTATCTCCAGCTGCAGTTGTTGTTTTTTTAATTGTAGGATAGGGAGGTAATGCGTGAATTGCTTCAGCGACTCGCGCTGTCTCTTTAGTTCGCCTTTTGTGAGTTTAATCTTTGCCATGCGGCCAGAACTCCTGCACCAGTTCTGATTTTATTCCCACTTCGAATGATTCAAAATGCTCCGCCAGGATCTGCCAGCCCAGGTCCAATGCATTCTCGAGGGTGACATTTACGGATAGATCCATCATCTTCCGTTCGAATGCCTGACCGTATCTCAAAAGTTTTTTATCCCACTCGCTCATTCTAAATCCCATTGCCTGTTTTTCCAATGTCGAGCGATAATCGGCAAAAAGCTGGATCATCCTGTTCATGACTATCCTGTGGTCTTTCCTCGTGCGTCCATTTACCTGCTGCTTGAGACGACTAAGGGAACCAAACGGCTCTATGGATTTGTTTCTCAGGTAAAACTGTCCCTCTGTGATGTAACCGGTGTTGTCAGGCACTGGATGAGTAACATCGTCGCCCGGCATCGTAGTGACAGCGAGCACTGTAATAGAGCCTGCTGTATCAAAATCAACTGCCTTTTCGTATCGACTCGCCAGCTGGCTGTATAGATCTCCGGGGTAACCCCTGTTTGAGGGAATCTGTTCCATTGTAATCGATATTTCTTTTAGTGCGTCGCAAAAATTTGTCATATCGCTTAAGAGTACCAGCACGCGCTTTCCTTTTAACGCAAAACCTTCCGCGACAGCCAGGCTGATATCAGGCACGAGAAGACATTCGACCGTAGGGTCAGAAGCAGTGTGGACAAAAAATATAGATCTCGAAAGCGAACCGTGTTTTTCCAGCGTATCCCTGAAGAAAAGATAGTCGTCGTATTTAAGGCCCATGCCCCCTAAGATTATCAGATCTACTTCTGCCTGGGTCGCGATGCGGGCAAGCACATCATTATAGGGTTCTCCGGGCACTGAGAATATGGGAAGTTTTTGCGATTCCACCAGCGTGTTGAATATATCTATCATGGGGATGCCCGTACGGACCATCTTTCGAGGTATGATCCTTTTCGCGGGGTTTACAGGGGGCCCTCCTATCTCTGTCATATTCTCGACGAGCTCAGGGCCATTGTCCCGCGGCAGGCCTGCGCCGTTAAATATACGACCCATGAGATTTTCGCTAAAAGAAATCCTCATTGCATGCCCTAAAAATCTTACCTTGTCGCCCGTAGATACGCCTCTCGAGCCTGCGAATACCTGTAAATATACACGTTCACCATCGATCCTTATGACCTGGGCTAAAGACTTTCCTGCCCTGGAGGCTATCTCGGCAAGATCCTTATAGCCTATATCCTTTGCTTCTACTGTCACGACATTCCCTGCTATCTGTATTATGCGGTTATATATTTTCTGCATGGCCCCGTCCCGATTTCTTCAGTCTTTCAGAAACTGTTGTTTTTATATCTTCTTCCTTTTTGGGAAAATCCCCCGCATCCTGATCTACCGAATTCCACTCTATAAACTTCTGTCTTAAATTCTGGAAAAACTTCCTTGCTGAATCCTTGTCTCCAAATTCAAACCGGCTTTCCAGGATCTCGTAGATCACGCGAAATACATGCTTCTGCCTCTCCTTTATCGTCGCTGCATCCACCTCGTCAAACGCATTCTGCTGCAAGTAAACAGAATCCAGAAACTCTGCCTTTAAATATATGATAAAATCTGAGAGAGACGTCCCTTCTTCGCCCACGACCTTCATCATCTGGTTTACCTCATTCCCTTTCCTTAAAATACGCTGAGCCGTCTGTATTTCTTTCTCGTCTATAAAACTTTTATATTTGCTCCAGCTTTCCATGGGATCTATCGCAGGATATTTTCGCGCGTTTGCGCGGTTATTCGAAAGTCCGTGGAATGCTCCGACCACCTTCAATGTGGCCTGGGTCACTGGTTCCTCAAAATTTCCTCCGGCGGGACTTACGGCTCCTCCTATAGTGACAGAACCAATGCTTCCGTCGCGCAATTTCACCAGGCCTGCGCGTTCGTAAAAAGAAGCTATCCTGGTCTCAAGATACGCAGGGAACGCTTCTTCGCCGGGTATCTCTTCAAGCCGGCCTGACATCTCGCGCATGGCCTGCGCCCAGCGCGACGTAGAATCAGCTATCAAGAGAACATTAAGGCCCATCTGGCGATAGTATTCTGCGATAGTAACAGCCGTATACACACTCGATTCACGCGCAGCAACAGGCATTGAACTGGTGTTGCAAATAATCACTGTGCGTTCTATAAGAAACCTTCCGGTCCTGGGATCTTTGATCTCAGGGAATGTCCTGAGGGTTTCAACGACCTCTCCAGCCCTTTCCCCGCAAGCTGCGATAATGACTATATCTACCTCTGCATGTTTACTTATCAGCTGCTGCAAAACCGTCTTCCCCGAACCAAAAGGTCCCGGCACGCAATACGTACCTCCGCGAGCAACGGGCATCAGGGTATCAACTATCCTTATTTTTGTAACAAGAGGGTCCTGCGGTTTGAGTTTTTCCGCATACGCTGATATCGGTACCTTGACAGGCCATATCTGCTGCATCGCGGCATCATGAATATTGCCATGTTCATCTCTGAGTTTTGCGATTGTGTGTTTTAAATTATATTTACCTTTTTTTACTATTGCTTCTATCTCTAACTCACCATTAAGTCTAAACGGCGCCATTATCCAGTGCTGGAAAATACCTTCTTTTACAAATCCAAGCTTACCGCCAGCCCTGCATCTTTCGCCTTTTTTAACAGATGGGGTAAATTCCCATTTAGCTTCGTCAGGCAACGCCTCCAGGTACACGCCACGCTTCAAGAAAAAACCGCATCGCTCTGCTAGCTGCGGCAATGGATTTTGTAACCCATCGAATATCTGCCCCAAGAGCCCGGGGCCTAATTCAACGGACAGGAGCTCATCTGAAAATTCAACCTTCTCCCCTACCTTTAAACCTTTTGTATCTTCATATACTTGCAGCTCTGCCTTATTGCCTCTGACGCGGATCACCTCGGACTTCAAGCGCTCTTCATTGTGCAGAATAAATGCGACCTCGTTCTGCACGACATAATCATCGAACTCCACTGCCACCATGTTTCCGTTTATACCCGCAATCTTCCCGATTCTTCTACTTCTCATCCCCTCTCCTTCTACTCTATAATTTCACTTAAGCAGCGGTGATCAGATCCTGTAAAACCTGCATACCATCACTTGAATTTATCTGATCCCAGCGAATTAAAATCTGAAGCTTCAAAGCATAGGTCACTAAATAATCTATATCAAAATAATGGGCCTTGCCAAGATCATCCAGCTTCTCCCACCTCAATCGATCCAAAGAAACCTCTGCCTCAAGAGGAGAATCTTGATCTACGACCCATTGCGCAAAACCCGCCATAAAAAGATCCGTAGAATCTTCTCCCCGAATATATTTACTTACATCCTTACCTTGCTTATTGGCCCGCACCCTTATTATCTCATTTACAAGAGTCATGTTAAACTTGTTCCATTCCCTAAGAGTCAGGCAACGGCTATCAGGCGATTCTAGAGACACGAGTTTTATTTCTTTTATGATATCCAGATCGCCCGGAGATAACTGCTCTTCGCATATGGAAAGAAAATGCGCATAAGTAAAAGGCGTCTTCATTCCAAATTCAAGCAATGGCAGGCTGGCTATCAGATAATAGTAAGCTTCTCTCATTTTAACAATTTTGAAAGTTCAGGATTCAGATACGAACAAAGCGCTGCTGCTAATCCCTCGTCTGTAAAATCGAAAAAGGACTTTCCCTTATCAAAGCTCATGGAAAATCCCGCATTTATATCCTGAGACGGTTTAAACTCTATCCCGTCTTTGAGTTTTTCTTTTAGTTTCGATATAAAAGTATTTCTAAGTTTTGCCAGGTCTTCTTTTTTTAACAATACCTTTATATCAGAGGTCTTGCCGCTTTGATCGACATATTTTTTTATAAGGCTCTTTAAAATCTCTGCTGTATCTTCAGGCGACATGGCCTTAACAGCCTCGGCACTCACTATCTTGCCAAAAAGTTTCCTTATCTCATCTTTTAAAGAAAGCATGAGGTCTCGCGAAGCCTGTTTTAATGCTGTCTCTCCTGACTTTTTTGTTTTCTCAGATTCTATTTTAGCATACTCTACTATCTTTTTTGCTTCCATCTTTGCATCAGAGAGTATCCTTTCTGCATCCTTCTTTGCCTTTGTCTCTATAGATCTGTATTTTTCTTCTGCCTTCTTTACGCCTTCCATGTTTATCTTTTCAAGAAGTTCTTTTAGTTTCTCTGACATGATAATATCTCCGTATTTTATTACCACCTAACTTTACATTTCAACAACGTTAAAGTGTAAAGTTAGCGGCTGCCGGGTTTTGTTATCTCGGCCCCTTTTTTGCACAAAGGGCACTGTTCTGGGGGGAAAACTGGAAGATCTAATTTTATCAGACTAAATGACTTTACGCCAAAATCTATTTTTTCGCTACTTCTGTCTATAATACTTCCAACACCTATTATACTTGCGCCGGTTGCTTTTACAACCTCTAAAACCTCCTTGGTCGAAAGACCGGTCGTTATCACGTCTTCGACCACAAGTACCCTTTCGCCAGGCCTGATCTCAAAACCTCTCCTCAAAACCATGGACCTGTCTTTTCTTTCTGTAAAAATAGAGGTGACCCCTAAAGCCCTTGCTGTCTCATAAGAGACGATCACTCCTCCGAGCGCTGGCGCGACGACGCACGCAGGCTTCTCATCTTTGAAATGACTGGCAAGCTGCGCACATAATTTCTCGGCATATTCCGGATATTGTAGAATCCTGGCGCATTGCAAATAATCACCGCTGTGCAATCCACTCGATAATCTAAAATGCCCCTTTAGAAGCGCCTTTGTATTTTTTAGAATTCTCAGGATTTCTTTTTCTTTCATATCTTCAAAGGCTAACTTTACATTTCAACAACGTTAAAGTGTAAAGTTAGAACATGCTTTGTAATGCCTTGACAGGGTCTTTTGCCTTTGTAATAGGCCGGCCGATTACTATGTAATCCGCTCCAGCATCGATTGCCTGTTTTGGCGTAGCAACTCTTTTCTGGTCCTCTTTTTGGCTTCCTTCAGGCCTGACTCCGGGTGTAACTATTAAGAAATTCTCCCCAAATGTCTTCCTGAGCTTTGCGGTTTCTTTAGGAGACGCCACAACGCCATCCAGCCCTGAATCTTTTGCCAGCCTGGCAAGGTCAAATACCTGTTCCTCCGGCACTTTGTTGATCCCAACCTCACGCAGAGATTCTTTATCCATGCTTGTAAGAACAGTAACTCCTAAAATCCTCGGCCTGCCCTGACCCAATCTTTCGCTCTCTTCTTCGGCCCCCTCGAGCGCAGCCTTCATCATGGCCCTTCCGCCAGAAGCATGCACATTAAACATGGTCGCGCCTAACCGCGCAGCAACCCTTGCAGAACTTTTGACAGTATTTGGGATATCATGGAACTTTAAATCCAAAAATATATCTTTGTCATGTTTTTTAATTATATCTATTGCCTTTGCGCCGCAGGAATAAAATAATTCCATGCCTACCTTAAAAATATTTACATGCGGACTTAATATGTCGAGCAAACGATCGACTTCCTTGATCGTATTGGTATCAAGCGCTACTATGACTTTGTCTTTGTCCATTTCTCAACACCTTTTATTATTTTTTCGCAGATACACGGCTCTACAAAATTGGCTGTACCTACCTGCACTGCCTTTGCGCCTGCTATTAAAAATTCAATTGCGTCTTCCGCATCCATTATACCACCCATGCCTATAACTGGCTTTTTAATATTCTTCGCGACCTCCCAGACCATTCTCAGCGCGATAGGCTTTATGCACGGCCCGCTCAATCCCCCGACGATATTCCCAAGCTTTGGTTTTCCTGTCTCTATATCTATGGCCATCCCCAAAAAAGTATTAACCAGGCTTACTGCGTCTGAGCCTGCGCTGCAGGCTGCCCTGGCGATCTCTACAACATCAGTCACATTCGGTGAAAGCTTCGTGATCAATGTCTTGCCCGTAGTCATTCTCGCGCTTTTAACCACATCGTACGTCGCATCTTTGTCTTGCGCAACCAGGTTTTTAGCTTTTATATTAGGGCACGATATATTCAACTCCAACCCGTCCACGCCTTTGACTTTATCCAACCTTTTGGCCAGCTGACAAAATTCCTTTGTACTATCCCCTGATATACTTACGATTATCGGCACACCAAGTTTTGATAGATATGGTAATTTCTCTTTTATAAAATTTTCAACGCCTTCATTTTGCAGGCCAATGGAATTAAGCATACCATAAGCCGTCTCGCAAACCCTAGGCATAGGGTTGCCGGGCCGCGCTTTAATAGTTATTGTCTTCGTGACTATCGCGCCCAGTTTCTTTAAGTCCACTAGCCCTTCAAACTCCTTTGCGTAACCAAAGGTGCCTGAAGCGACCATCACAGGATTTTTTAATTTTATCTTCCCTATCCTAATCACTCTACATCTCCCGCTAACTTTACATTTCAACAACGTTAAAGTGTAAAGTTAGCCCCATATTATTTCATTGGCGTCGAATATGGGTCCGTCTTTGCATACAAACTTACAGGCAATACCTTTGCCTTTTACTCTCACAGCGCAACCCAGGCACGCGCCAATGCCACACGCCATTTCTTCTTCCAACGAAGCATAGCATTTTATCTTATTCTTAGCACAAATATCAGCAATGCTTTTTAACATTGGTTGTGGCCCACATGTATAAATCGTTGACCTGTTGGCCTGTAAAATTTTTTGAAATAAGCCTGAAACAAAACCTTTATATCCTTTGCTTCCGTCATCAGTAGCAATATGGACTTTAGCGCCAAGATTTTTAAAATCCTTCTCGCACAATAGCGTTTTCTTTGTCTTTGCACCGATCAAAACAGTCATCTTTATTTTCTTCTTGGCTAAAACCTCTGCAAGAAAAACCAGCGGCGCAACGCCTATGCCGCCAGTGATTAGAATTGCCGTTTGCCGCTTGTCGCCCTTCGCCCGAGGCAATGTAAAACCATTGCCCAAAGGGCCTAAGACTTTAAGAAAATCTCCTTTTTTCTTTCTAGCTAATAACTCTGTTCCTTTGCCTATTACTTCATATAAAATTTCGATCGCATTTTGAGTTTTAAGCCTATGAATACTAAACGGTCTCCTCAAAAACGGCTCTAGCGTATCACTGCACCTAACCTGCACAAACTGGCCTGCTTTTGCGCTCTTCGCAATACTAGGTGCCTCAAGGCCCATCTTAAAATAGCCTGACCCTATATTCTCGTTGGATAAAACCTTTGCTTTTATGTCTTTCATCTCGCGCAATCGGCTTAAGTATACACTTTAACATTGTTAAAATGTATACTTAAAATTAAAATGTTTCTTATTAGAAGAGGTTGAGCTGTTTTTCCTCTTTGACCTCTGCTCCTTTTAATATATCTATCTTACCGTATTCACCGTCAAATCCCGGGAGTATCTCAACATTCCCGTTTCTCACGTTCAAAATCGCCTTTGCTATCTTGCTAGGAAGTTTCTTCAAAAGATCGCCCTCGCTCACCTCAGTAAGTACCTCGAATTCTGTGCCGACTCTCGGGACTATAGCTCGATACTCTGCTGCTACTGCCTTGGAGCCATCGCCTACGCCAAGGACATCCGAGATGATTTCGGCAAGCGGCACCATTCTCTTGTAAGGGATCCTTGCCTCTGGCTCAAATCCCTCAGGCCTATCTGCAAGCTCGTCTACTCTGTTCATGACACCTACTGTCAAAGGTTTGCCGCAGGCAGGGCAAATATTTTTATTCTTCTTGCTTTCTGAAGGGCTAAATCTCACATTGCAATTCCTGTGACCATCATAGTGATATTTTCCTTCTTCTGGAAAGAACTCAATGGTATGAAGGAATTTTTTTCTGTCTTTCTTTTTCAAAACATCTACTATAGAGTTATAACTCATCTCTGTATCAAATACATTTGCCTCTCGCCCGATCTTCTGTGGTGAGTGTGAATCAGAATTTGATATCAGGCTGAATCTATCGAGCTTACTCCAGCGCCAGTTCATGCCAGGATCTGACGATAACCCTGTTTCGAGCGCATAGATATCCTTTGAATATTCTTCGAAACATTCTTCTATTGTATCAAATCCTGATTTAGACCCGAACAATGAAAACCACGGGGTCCATATATGGCCAGGCACGACGAATACGTCTTTGCTTATCCCAAAGAGAATCTCGACAAGATCTTTTGCATCCATACCTATAATAGGTCTCCCGTCAGCCGAGAGGTTCCCGTAACCGGAAAGCGTTGAATTTATTTTTTCAGCGATCTTGAAGCTCGGCGCGAAAATAACATTGTGGATCTTTCTGACCTTTCCGCCTTTAGAATAGATGCAGGATATCTCACCCGTAAGAATAAAATTCACTCCGTTGTACTCAAATAAACCATTGCCTGAATCCTTCAAGGTATCTTTTAATTCTTCCAACCATAGGTAATGCGTAAAGTCACCCGTGCCCAATAGTGATATACCTTTGATCTTTGCGAATTCCGAAAGAGTCTTCACCTCCATCTGAGGACTGGTGGCACGGCTATACTTAGAATGGATATGAAAATCAGCTACAAACTTCATATATATCCTCCATTATAAACGATCTCGCCTTTGCAAATAGTGCATTCGACTAAGCCTTTTAATTTTTTGCCCAGGAATGCGGAATTTTTCGACTTGGACACAAGATTCCTCTTCTTAACTATCCATTCTTTATCCGGAGAAACTATTGCTATATCTGCATCACAACCCGCGCTTAAAGACCCCTTGTCTATACCTGAAATCTTCGCAGGCTCAGAACACATTTTTTTAACCAGATCGCTCCAGCTCAAAAGCCCTGTGTGGACCAGCTCAGTCGCGCTGACCGCAAGCTCTGTTTCTAAGCCAATACTCCCTGACGCTGCGTGTTCGAATTCTATCTCTTTCTCGTTTTCTGTATGAGGCGCGTGGTCAGAGGCAATGACATCTATCGTACCTTCTTTAAGGCCTTGCTTTATAGCATCGGCATCTAGTTTACTTCTTAAAGGAGGATTTATTTTCATGTTCGTGTTGTAATCGAGCACATCGTCCTCGTTCAAACTAAAATAATGCGGGGCTGTTTCTGCTGTCACTTTTATACCTTTTTTCTTTGCCTTTTTTATGACCTCGATCGACTCTTTGCAACTAAGGTGGGCTATGTGAATAGCTGCGCCTGCCTTTTCTGCTAATCTAATATCGCGCTCGACTCTCTTATATTCTGATTCGCAAGAAACCCCTTTCAGGCCAAGCCTGGTCGAAGTAAAACCAAGATTTACAACACCTTTGCTGGAAAGCGCCTGGTCTTCACAGTGACATATTACAATAATCTTTTCTTTCTTTGCCTTGGTAAGAGCCTTTAGTAACAACTCATCGCTGTCTACAGATGAACCATCGTCGCTTATGGCAATTACACCTTCTTTCTTTAAGGTCGCAATGTCACAGAGCTCTTTGCCTTCGCGACCAAGCGTAATCGCACCTACCATAAACACATCTACGTCAGCTGTCCTTTTTATAATGTCTTTGAGAAGCTTCACGTTCTCTACGCAATCAATAGCCGGAAGCGTGTTTGGCATTGTCAAAACACTTGTCACGCCACCTTTTGCAGCTGCCTTTGTGCCGCTCGCTACTGTCTCTTTGTCTCCCCTGCCAGGCTCTCTCAAGTGCACGTGCATATCTACGAGCCCAGGCATAACTATTTTGTTTTTAGCATCGATCGCTTTGTCTGCCTCTGATGTTATAGACTTTTCCACTCTGGAAATCTTGGCACCGCTTACAAGAATATCCATTGTCTCTTCTATGTTATTAGCAGGATCTATTACGAGCCCATTCTTAATCAATAATTTCATTGTTATTTTTCTTCTCCCTTGCCTGCGACAACCAAAATAAAACTGCCATGCGCACAGCTATGCCGTTTGTAACCTGTTCGAGAATAACAGAATTCGCGCCGTCTGCCACCTTACTCGAGATCTCAATTCCCCTGTTTATAGGGCCCGGATGCATTATTACAATATCTTTTTTGACCTTAGCCAATCGCTCCTCTGTTATTCCGAATTTCTTGAAATATTCCAACTGCTGTGGAAACGCTGTTTTTTCGTCCCGCTCAAACTGCATCCTTAATACATTTACTGCATCAGCACCTGAAAGCGCCTCGTCTATGTCATCTGTAACTTCGATGCCCATCTTTTCTATGCCAGGTGGTATCAACATACTAGGCGCGCAGACCATGACCTTTGCACCTAATTTAGTCAGGCCCCAGATGTTCGAACGCGCAACGCGCGAATGTGCAATATCCCCAACTATACTGACTTTCAAGCCTTCTATACGTCCTAATTTTTTCTTCAGCGTAAATATGTCCAGAAGGCCCTGGGTAGGATGCTCATGCCATCCATCGCCTGCGTTCACAACGCTTATATTCACGTGACGCGCGAGCATGGTTGCTGCGCCTGAACAATTGTGCCTTACGATAATGATGTCTGCCTTCAATGCCTCTATGTTCTTGCCTGTATCATTTAATGTCTCGCCTTTTTTCACGCTTGAGGTCTCTGTCGCGATATTAATGACATCTGCGGATAATCTCTTGGCAGCTATCTCAAAAGACACCCTTGTCCTCGTAGAGGGTTCGTAGAACAAATTTACGACTGTTTTTCCGCGAAGAGCAGGCACCTTTTTTATAGGCCTATCTAGTATCTCCCTGAAAGAATCTGCCGTCTCCAAGACCAATTCTATGTCATCCTTGGAAAGATACTCCAGGCCTAAAAGATCCTTATGGACCCATTTTGTCTTTTTCTTTGTCGTCTTAGCCATCTTGTGCTTCCTCTATAAAAACAATATCTTCTCCATCTGTCTCTTCCAGTTTCAACTGCACAAGCTCTTTTTGAGACGTCGGGACATTTTTACCCACATAGTCTGCTCTTATCGGCAGCTCCCTGTGGCCCCTGTCTATAAGGATCGCTAACTGTATAATCTTGGGTCTGCCAAAATCTATAAGCGCGTCTAAGGCACATCGTATAGTCCTGCCTGTATACAGCACATCATCGACCAATATTATAACCTTCCCTTCTATGTCAAAATCTATCTCTGTCCTATGCACCACAGGCTGTTCTGATATAACGCTCAAATCATCCCTGTATAATGTAATATCTAGAGCGCCTACTGGCAATTTTGCGCCATCGATTGCTTCTATCGCCGCTGCAATCCTCTCTGCAAGAACATAGCCTCTGGTCCTGATACCGATTATTGCCAGATCTTTAGAACCCTTGTTTTTTTCCAAGATCTCGTGGCTTATCCTTTTGATTGCGCGTTCTATCTCTTCTTTTGTCAGGATATTTGCCTTTTGTTTAAACCCCATACTGCCTCCGAGCAAAAAAAATACCTTCCCGCTTATTTATAGCAAGAAGGTATAAGTTTCTTCGATTCTCTATGCACTTTCATTTTTACCACCTTATCAACCTCTCAGGGCTGATTTAAAGGTTATCTTTCCTATTATTATACAGAAAATACCTGATTTGTCAATCCTTAAGTATACTTTCAACAATGTTAAAAGTATACTTAAGCTTACGTACCCAGCTCTGTAAAGCTAGAGGGCTACGACGTCGCCCTTGTGATAGAGCGACAAAAACAACAACAGATATTCCTTTAAGTGGCGCGTAAGGAGAAAATTCTGCCTTATGTGCTCACGGCCGTTCTCACCAAGTCTCTTTGCGTACTCTGGTGCGCTCAAAAGCTGTTTTATATAAAACGCTGCTCCTTCCACGGTATTGCATAAAATTCCACTATACTTATGTTTTATCTGCAAAGGTATGCCTCCGACAGCTGACCCAACCACTGGCTTGGCTTTCCACAGGGCCTCTGAGACAGTAAGCGCAAACCCTTCTCTGATGGACTTCTGAAGCACCACATCTGAGACGCGCTGGAATGCATTGATCTCATAAGGTATATCTTCCACCATAAGCGCTGTGATATCAGGATCGTCACCCGCAGCCTCTTTCACTTGACCGTATATCTTGTCTGACTCAGGATCATCAGCAGCGCGATTGCCCACCAGCAACAATTGACAATCAATGTATTTCTTTACCAGCTTGTATGCCTCTATCACTCCAACTGGATCTTTAAGAGCATCATATCTTGAGATCTGACATATCAAAGGCTTTTTCCCAGGATCGACTTTGTATTTATTAAGCACAGTGTCGATTTCCTTCTGCGTTAACTCTCTGTTTTTATCGCTAAAAGGATCGATAGATGGGGAAATAAGAACTTGCCTTGTCTTCATTTTATGAGCAAAATGCGCGCTTGAAAAAATCGCCGCGTGATACTTGTTTGCGAGACCTTCTAAAAATCCCCATACCTTTCTATCGGGATTCGATACATCGACATGGCAACGCCATATCCATTTGCTATTTTTCATCTTAGACTTGCGCTGTATCAGTCCTATCGGCTGCGGGTCATGTATAAACATGATATCGCCGTATAAATTCATCTCCCTGACGTTTTCCCTGCTAATATCATTGAATATCTTCCACATCTTTCTTGTGATCTTCGCCTTTTTTCCATGCAATGCATTATGTATGCTCTTAGTCACTTCAAAAAAATCAGCACTGCCTTTTATGACGTCCCACTGTGCGCTAACGCCAAGCTCCTGCATAAGAGGAGTGATCTTGCTCAGTATCTCTGCGACACCGCCACCCATGGCAGTAGAGTTTATATGCTGGATCGTCTTGCCGCGCAAATAGTCAGCCAAGAGCCTCAGCTCCTCTATCGTACTTCTTCCCACTACTTCTTCGTATCTATCTATTCTTCCCATTTTTTAGTCTCTCTTCTGCAAGCTCTATTATCTTTCTCCTTAAGTCTTCCATGGTAAACGTATACGGATCCAAAGACATTATCTTTTCAGCGAGCTCAATCTCTGACAGCGACGTTCCCAGCCAAAAAGAAAAATCATTCGTTTCCTTGTCCAGCCTGAGACGTGCCTCAAACATATGAAAATATATTGAATCTAGCGTAACCTCTTTGAGCATATCGACAAAGTCTTTTAAAGTCGCTGCCACATGAGGCGTGGGCAAGACAAAACTCGCGCTTTTTATAAAATGGAATACCCTATTGCGGGCCGCGAATCTCTCTTTTGTCCTTGGATTTCTCTCTACATGCTCTTCTATGATTCTCACGATCTCGTTCCTTAGCGCGCGTATGCTCGGGTATTTGATCGTATCGATACTGGCGATTCTCTCTCCCAACACTTCTTCATTTAAGACATTTGTTATCCAATGGGCAAAATCATTTGGTGGCTCTGGAGAAAGATACTCGTGCTGCTGCAGGAAATGGTGGGTGTGGTAATAAATCGAAGAGCCCGGCACCCTCCTAATAAGCTCCAAAAGTTCCTCTATATTAGAAGCCTTAAGGCCTGTAAGGATCCTCATATGAAGTCTTGTATAAAATCTAAATGTCTTATCGTTATTCGCCATAATTACTATTATATATTATATCCTAACTTTACATTTCAACAACGTTAAAGTGTAAAGTTAGGCGGGCGGAAGCGTGGTCAGCTTTTTTAAAAACTTCCCCACCTCTCTCGTATTGCTCAGGAAATAATCTGAACCGATGCCCTTCTTTGGTTTACCGACAAACACGGACACGCCTTTTTTTCTGATCGCGCGAAACGCATCTATGTCCGTAACATCATCCCCTATATATAAAGGAAAGGTCTTTTTCTTTTTAAGGAGCCAGTTAACAGCCCTTCCTTTATTCCAATCTAGATTAGGCCTTACCTCCCAAACTTTTTTGCCTGAAGTAACCTTTATCTTTTTAGATATTATATATGGTCTAGTTATTTTATCAAGCTTCTTTTTTATTAAAGTCTTATCTTTTGATCTTGCAAGTCTATAATGCAGACTTAACGTAGCGCCTTTATCCTCTATAAATACTCCTTTAATATTTTTCATATCCTTACGTAACTGCGCTCCGATTTTTTTTACAATAGGTCTTGCAATACCCGCAGCAGATGGCCTTGAAAACCTGATACCCTTCCCTTCTATCTCGAGGCCATGATTACCTGCATAGATAATGCCTTTTATGCCGACCATATTTTTTACATTCTTCAACGAACGACCGCTTATGATCGCTATCATAAATCTTGGATCTTTCTTTAATTTACTGATTGATATTTTTACTGAGCGCGGAAACTTCGCATATTCAGGTCTTTTGACGATGGGCGTAAGAGTGCCATCATAATCAAGGAATAAAAAAACATGCGGAGAGTTTTGTATCTTAGAGGAAAGCCTGTTCCAGTCGTTGAAAAGATATCGCATTCTATTCTTTAAACTCAAATTTCAAAAGCGCCGAGAGAACCTTGCCCGCCCATTTATAGATATTATTCGTTGCCACTTGCTCGCGCATTTTAAGCATACGACGCTTGGCCTCTTTCTTTCTCATAGACAAGGCCTCTTTTATTTTATCTGCAAAATCCTCTGTATCATAAGGGTTGATCATGACAGCGTCTTCTAATTCTCGAGCAGAACCTGTAAATTGGCTAAGGATCAAGCCGCCAGATCCATCTGAATGAGTAGCTATGTATTCCTTTGCCACAAGATTCATACCGTCGTGAAGCGGGCTTACTATGCACATATTCGCGAGTTTATAAAAAGCCACCACCTCAGGATAGCTCAGATGCCGCCTTACAAAAAGTATCGGCGCCCAACCCTCTTGTTGATGCTTCCAGTTTATCTCTTCGACAAGCGCATTTATTTCGTCATTGAGATTTTTGTACGCTGGGATATGAAGTCTCGACAATCTACCCATTTGTATAAAAACAAACTTACCCTTATATTCAGGATATTTTTCCACAAACCTATCGATCGCACGTAATCTCTCAGGTATGCCCTTTGTGTAATCGATCCTATCCAGCCCTAACATGATGAACTCGTAATCGAGCAAAAATTCTTCGTTGAGATTCTGCATATATTCTTTTATCTTGTCAGACTCTGCGAGCTTCTTTACATACTCATAGTCCACGCCTATAGGAAACGGCCTTATAATCGTCTCATGGCCTCCTTTTATAATGGAAAATCTCTCGCGATCAACGCGCGCCTCAATCTCTTTTTCCACAGTAGCTATGAAATTCTCGCAATGATATCTCAGGTGAAAACCCAGGAGGTCATTTGCCAGGAGACCTTCCAGGATCTCGGCCTTTTTAGGACAGATCCTGAACACCTCTGGATTAGGCCATGGTATATGCCAGAAATGCGCCGTAATAATATTATTTCCTTTGGCCTCTTTTAAAAATTTTGGCAGAAGCGCCATGTGGTAGTCTTGAATCCACACAAACGCCTTTCTGTCGCCTATCTTCTCGAGTATGGCATCTGCAAATTTTCTGTTTACTCTCTCATACATCTTCCAGTCAAACTTTTCGAACTTAGGACGGGTGTAAGATATATGAGACAGCGGCCACAGCGCTTCATTGGAAAAACCATAATAATAACCGTCTTCTTCTTCTTTTGTGAGCCACACCCGGTGAAGCGTGTACTTTGGGTCATCTGGCGGCACCTGAATTCTATTGTTTTTATCCACTGTCTTTTTATCCGCATCTCCGCTTCCATGCGCGATCCACAGACCACTGCACGCCTTCATAACAGGATCAAGCGCTGTAACTACGCCTCCTGCAGAACGCTGCCATACGATCTTTCCCTTTTTGTGAAAATGGATGTAGGGCTCTCTATTGGAAACAGCTATCAAGAGATAATCCCCTAACTGCTCATCTATGACCTTTTTAAGCGCTTCCTGTGTCCACATAACAACTTCCTCTCTTAACTTTACATTTCAACAACGTTAAAATGTAAAGTTAAGATCCGCGATTACGATTCCATAATGTCTATCTTAACCTTAGACTTATATCTAAGAGGGTCCTGACCAAAAAACTCTTCAAGAAAATGAGTATTAGAAAGGCGATTATCGGTGATATATCGATACCAATCCCAAAATTCAGAGGAAGCATCTTTCTTATTGGGTATAAGATCGGCTCTGTGACCTTTGTATAAAAACTGCACTATTGGATTATAAGGATCCGGGTTCACCCAGCTTATCAGGGCCCTTATCAATATAAGCCAATAAATTAGCGTTAGCACTACATTCAATACGCTCGCCAATGCTTGTAGTAGATTTGAAAGAATAAACATTATTTGGCTTTCTCCTGGTCATAGTTAATCGCCCTTATTGGATAAGGTATTATAATACCTTCTTTGTTGTAACGTTCGTGCAGCCGCTTTATGAATTCGTGCTTTATAAGATAATTATCTACAAATTCCTTTGCCCGCAAGATAACTGTAAAATCTATGCTGAAATCATTAAATGTGTGATAACGAATAAAAGGCTCGAATCCCGGCACTCCGCCCTGGACCGTTTTCATGACTTCCCTGGCTACCTCGATCGTCACCTTCTCTACGCGCTTCAAATCAGCCTCATAGTGCACGCCAACCTGGACCAGCACTGCCATCTCAGTTTCAGGATAATAGTAATTCAGGATCTTGGAACTCACCAAAATCTTATTCGGTATGACAACTACATTATTAGGCAACATCCTGATCCACGTAGAGCGCCAGCCGACTTTTGCTACATACCCTTCTTCTCCGGAATCAAGCTTTATGAATTGACCTATCTTTATCGGTTTGTCTACGATAATCTGAATGCCTGAGAAAAAATTCTCCAACGTAGGCTGAAGCGCCAGAGCCACTGCCAATGAACCGATACCAAGAGACGCGAGAAGTGGCGTGATCGACACGCCAAAACTATCCATCAATATCAATAAACCCAGCACTATTACTATTATTCTTACAAAGGTCCTGACTACGCCGCCTGAGGTTTTCAGTATATCCACTTTTTTAGAATAGGTCTGGATGAGATTATTGAAGAGCCTGTCCAGGAATATTACAATGGCGATTATTGTCGTTGTTCGGAGAGCTATTGAGAAATATCTTGATACTTCAGAATCCGTGAGGAGCGGGGAGACCCGTTCTAAGATAAATACGCCGCTTACGAATATCAGCAAAACCAATGGGAAATTCAGGGCTGAGAGCAGGATATCGTCCACCTGTGACTTGGTGCGACTGGCAAATTTCTCTATGCGGACAAATACGATCTTTTTAATAAATAAAAGGATTGTAACCCACAGAAAGTATATGACTGGCGCATATATAAAGGTAGGAATCGTAATATTGAAAAGCACAATTTCTTTCATAATATACTCATAATAAACGACTTGCCTCAATTTGTCAAGGAAATTCCCAGCACAAAGACCTAAGTTTACATTTCAACAACGTTAAAGTGTAAAGTTAGGAAGAAAAAGGGGAGATAATAAGGCAAAATTCGCCTCTGGGCGGGGTTTTAGTGAAATGCTGCATTGCCAGGGAAACTTTGAAACGTAGGACCTCTTCATATATCTTCGTAATTTCCCTGGTAATAGCCAGCTCTCTGTCTCCTAAGATATCAAATATATCAGCCAGGAGCTTCAGTAGCCTATGGGGCGATTCATATAATATAATAGTTTTTCTCTCGCTGCTTAAGAGCCCCAGTTGTTTGCGTCTCTTGGCCTTTTTATGCGATAAAAACCCCTGAAATACAAAGCTATCAGTAGGCATGCCTGATAAGACCAGGGCTGATACAAATGCGCAAGGTCCGGGAGCAACTGTGACTGAAATACCATTCTCTATGGCGCGCCTGATGATATTGAAACCCGGATCGCTTATGCCAGGCGTGCCACTGTCAGAAACAAGGGCGACTTCCTTGTCCTCTTTTAGAAGCTGCACCAGATATTCTCCTTTTTTGATCTTATTATGCTCGAAATAGCTTGTGGTCGGGGTTGAAATTTGATAATGTGAAAGCAGTTTTTTTGTATGGCGCGTGTCTTCGCAAGCAATGAGATCCACTGCCTTCAGTATCTCAATAGCCCTAAACGTTATATCTTTCAAATTGCCTATAGGGGTGGATACTATATAAAGTTTACCTGGCATAAAAATATCGTTCCAAGCAAATTATGTCGCTTAAGTATACACTTTAACATTGTTGAAATGTATACTTAAGCGAGGATAAAAGGGTTTATTCCACAGTAACGCTTTTTGCTAGATTCCTGGGCTGGTCTACGTCACAACCTCTTTTAACAGCGATATAATATGCAAGAAGCTGCAACGGCAGCGCTGAAACAATCGGAGAGAAAAGTTCGTCTATCTTTGGTATATACGCGACCTCTTTTGTAAACCTCTTGATCCTCGCATCGCCTTCGGTCGCGACTATGATGACCTTTCCTTTCCTAGCGCGTATCTCCTGGATATTGGAAAGCATCTTGTCATATGTGCTGGATGCCGGCGCGATACAAACAACTGCCCTGTATTCATCTATCAACGCAATCGGCCCATGCTTCATCTCCCCCGCAGCATAGCCTTCTGCGGGTATATATGAAATTTCTTTGAGTTTCAAGGCGCCTTCCAGGGCAGTCGGAAAATTCAGATTTCTACCAAGATACAAAAATGACCCAAAATGTAAATGCTTGCCGGCTATCTTTTTAATAAGATCTTTTTTATTCAATATCTTATGCAGAACCACTGGGACCTTTGCAAATTCTCTTATCGCATATCTCTTGAGCTCCTTCTTAAGTAAAGATCTTTTCTCCGCAATATAGAACGACAATAGATACAATATTGCGAGCTGCGCAGTATATGCCTTTGTCGAGGCGACACCGATCTCCGGCCCGGCGTATGTATATAAGACATCATCCGATATCCTGACCAAACTCGACCCCACTACATTACATATGGATAAGATCCTAGCGCCTCTCGTCCTCGCCTCTTTAACAGCAGCCAAGGTATCTGCTGTCTCTCCTGATTGACTGATAGCTATAACGAGAGTGTTCTTGTTTACAATAGGCTCCCTGTACCTGAATTCCGACGACAAATCTGTACATACTGGTATACGAGTGAATTTCTCGATCAAATACTTACCGACCAGGCCAGCGTGATAAGCAGTGCCGCAGGCAAGTATTAATATATTGGAAATTTTAGCTATGTCTTTGTCGTTTATATTCAACCCTTCCAGTACAATTTTGGAATCTCTCAAGCGCGAACTTATTATCTGCCTCAAGACCCTTGGCTGCTCGTGTATCTCTTTCAACATAAAATGCGGATAACCCGATTTCTGAGCGCTGGAAATAGTCCATTTAATGGAATCTATTTTTTTCTTCTTTTCTTTGCCGCCCGAGTCAAATACCCTTACCTTATCTTTTGTCAAAACCGCTATCTCTCCGTCGTCAAGGTACATTACCTGCTTCGTGTGCTTTAATACCGCGGGTATATCTGAAGCGATAAAATTTTCACTCTTACCTAATCCCACAATAAGCGGGCTCTCTCTTCTGGCGCCCACTAGTTTATGAGGCTGGTCCTTGCAGATAATACCTACGGCGAAAGATCCCTTTAGCTCTTTTATTGTCTTTAAAACAGCTTTTTCTAAATCCTCCCTATAATATTTCTCAAGAAGATGGGATACAACTTCTGTGTCTGTCTCTGATTTAAATCTGTGGCCTTCTTTGATCAACCGCTCTTTTAATTCGCTGAAATTTTCTATTATACCATTGTGGACTACTGAAAAATTCTCTGAACAATCGACGTGTGGATGCGCGTTAATATTGGTGGGCGCGCCATGAGTGGCCCAGCGGCTATGTCCTATGCCTACTCTGCTGCCGACCAAAGCCTTTTTCCATTTTATAGAAGCGACTAAATCCTTAATCTTGCCCGATCTCTTTGCGATATTGATCTTATTGCCTTTTATGACGCTCACGCCAGCTGAATCATAGCCACGATATTCAAGCTGCTTAAGCCCATCCAAAAGAACGGATAATGCATCCTTCTTGCCAATATACCCTACTATGCCACACATATCCTACGCGCCTCTCTCTTTAAGTTTACATTTCAACAACGTTAAAATGTAAACTTAGACTTTTCAGCATAATATACCAACATCCACAACGACAACATCCCCTGCATGCTCTGGACCTTTATTTATATAGAACCCTTTTTTTGCAAACTGCATAGTCGCGGTCTTTTTGGCCTTTACAGCCTCACCCAGGACTTCGCCTGTATCAGCGTCAAGGCCGGACGGCACATCAGCAGAGAGAATCGGAATGCCGTAGACATTCAAATCTTTTATTATATCCCTTGCCGCTCCTTTGACCTCGCCTTTCAGCCCAATGCCGAATATAGCATCTATAATCAAATCGCAATGTAATTTAGCGGGAGATAAAATCTCTTCGGCCTCCACGCCTGATTTCTTTAATATTTCCAAATTTATCTTTGGGTCATTTTTTATTTTCGACTTCTGCCCGATTATGTGCACCTCTACCTCGATACCTCGTCTTGCAAGATACCTGGCAGCTACGAATCCGTCTCCCCCATTATTGCCTGGCCCGCAGAATATTGCAACTTTTTTTCGCGCGCCTCCTCCAAGCATTTCCAGAGCTATATCGCTCACTCCTCGACCAGCATTCTCCATAAGCACAATAGAAGGCACGCCAATATCCTCTATTGTCCTGCGATCCAGCTCCTGCATTTCTGAGCTCGAAACAGTTTTCATGGTGCTATATATTATAACACCTGCCGCTCTTCCCTTCAACCTCGGCCTAACTTTACATTTCAACGTTGGGGAAGCCTGTGCCACGAAGTAGTATGTAAAGTTGAAGCGTTTAGCTTATTATGCTAAACTTATATGCGATGAATCCAAAGCGCAGGCTCAATGCAGCCGCTTTTATCCTAGGCCTGACCTCGATGATAGGTCAGATAATTATCATAAGAGAGCTTGTGGTTGTATTCTATGGTAATGAGCTCTCGCTCGGAGTCATACTCGCAAGCTGGCTGTTCTGGACCTCATTCGGAAGCTATGCGCTAGGCAGACTGGTCGATAAATTAAAATCCAAAGAAAAACTCCTCTCTTATATCCAACTTCTTACTGCTATAGCGCTGCCCTTAAATATATTTATTATACGTAATGTAAAATCAATACTAAATATCGCGCCTGGCAAGATCATTGGATTCGTGCCAATGCTTGGTTCATCTTTTTTATCTTTATCCTTTATATGCATACTTCTGGGATTCACATTTACATTAATATCAAAGATCGCAACAAGAGAAACCAGGCTCCCATCGGCCGAGATAGGGAAAATCTATTTATTAGAGGGCGTAGGGGCTTCTATAGGAGGCCTGATATACAGTTTTTTTCTTATCAAGGCTCTCTCGCCTTTCCAAAATATATTCATAGTAGGCGGCGTGAATCTTTTGATCTCGCTTTTATTCAATAAAAATATACTGCAGATCCTCTACCTGTCCTTTATATCGATTGCCTTCATATCAAACTGGCCATATTATCTAGAGAAATACACGAGAAAGCTGCAATTTAAACCATTTGAATTAGTAGAAAGCGCTGATTCCATATACGGGAATATCTCTATTACGAAGACAGGGGAAGAATTCAGTTTTTATGAAAATGGCCTTCTGGCTTTTACGAGCGGCGACCTGTTGACCAGCGAAGAATCCGTTCACTATGCTATGCTGGAACACCCCTTTCCTGAGAAAGTACTCCTTATAGGCGGCGGCGTCGGGGGGCCTCTGAAGGAAATCTTAAAACATCCTGTAAAAAAAGTTGACTATGTAGAATTAGACCCTCTGATCATAGAACTTTCTGAAAAACACCTGCCTCTTATAGAAGACAAAAGAGTAAATGTCGCGCATGTGGACGGGAGACTCTTTGTCAAATCTGCTGCTTCAGAAAATTACGACGTAATAATATTAAACATTCCTGATCCATATAATGCAATGCTAAACAGGTTTTACTCCATGGAATTTTTCAGGGAGGCCAAAAAAATACTGACGCCGGATGGAATATTTTCTTTTTCGCTTACTTCCTCTGAAAATTATCTAAATCCCGAACAGGCGTATTATTTTGCGAGTATTTATAACACCTTGAAAAAAGAATTCATGGATATTAAAATCTTCCCTGGCGACAGCGCGACTTTTCTCGCTTCTAATAACGCCGGCGTCCTGACGTATTCAGCTGATCTCCTAACCCATAGGCTTAAGGAAAGAGAGATAGACGCAAAATTTGTCAGAGAGTACTATCTGCCTTTTAAGCTGGATCCATTGCGCATTAAATACATAGAAGACAGCGTAAAAGAATATAAAAAAGCAAAAATAAACCGGGATTTTAAACCTATTGGTTACTTTTATCACGCCTCGCTATGGATGACTATGTTTCACAGCGGCAAAGGCATTTTACCATTTCTTGAAAAAATAAATTTATCTTTATTTATATCGATCCTTACTATTTTATTTCTCCTCATACTTTTAATCCAGAAATTCAGGAAAGCCAAGACAAGGATGCCTGTGATACTATCCATAGGCACCACCGGCATGAGCGAAATCTCTTTTCAGATAATCGTCATACTCGCCTTTCAGTTTTTATATGGGAACATGTACTACAGAATAGGGCTCATCCTGACCTCGTTCATGATAGGTCTTGTATTAGGGGCTTATTTTATAAATAAAGTACTTGAAAGGATAGATGAAAAAACCCTGTATCTAAAAACCCAGATATTTATATGCGCGTATCCCCTGATCCTTCCTATAATATTTATCCATATAGCAAAAATTAATATAACAAGGCCGGACATAGGGGGAGTCCTGCAATTAAGTTTTGCATTTTTGCCTATAATAGCCGGGTTTCTTGGAGGAGTCCAGTTCCCACTTGCAAATAAAATATGCCTTAAGGGCTATGAAGATGTAGGAAAAACTACGGGGATTCTATATGGCGTTGATCTATTCGGGGCCTGCGTCGGTGGGATATTAATAGGCTTACTGTTCGTTCCAGTACTCGGCATCATCCAAACCTGCGTACTCCTTTCAGTCATCAACTTTCTTATATTAATACTCCTTAAGTTAACTTTTAACATTGTTGAAAGTTAACTTTGTACGTTAAGTTTACATTTCAACAATGTTAAAGTGTAAAGTTAGCGTAGATCTTCCTCGCTAAAGACCTCTGCTGAAAAAATATAGATCTCCGTGGATTCATCCTTCCAGCTATCTTTTGAGAGACCGGCTTTCAAACAGGTATGCTCAAGAAATGTCTCTCTGTCCCAGCCATATTCTGTCGGCACCTGTGGCAGGAGAAGCCCTGAATTAAACCCGCGCTTCATAACAAGCCCGTGCTTGCCTACCTCTATTTCTTTTATGTCGCTGATTCTTTTAAGAGGGGTAAGAACCGATATCTCTAATTCGATATCACCCAATTCTCCTTTGGACACTGGAGAAAAGCGATAATCATTTATTGCCGCAGACTTCGCAACATCTTTTACTGTCTCATAGAGAGGCTTGACAGCTTGGATATAACCAATGCACCCGCGAAGCTGTCCATGTTTTTTTATAGTGACAAATGCACCGCAATTCTCTTTTAAACGCGCCTCACTCACCTGAACATCGGCCTGTCGTTCTCCTGTAACAGCCTCCAGAACAGAAACCTTTGCAATAGACATAAGTTTTTTCTTCTCTGCTTTATTAAGATACTCGTCTTTCATTATCATCTCCCCCTTCTTTTCCAATTCGTCAGGGATGTATATAGCTATGCTCGAATAACCAACCACCCTAGATTTGTCACCTGTCACGTCTCCTGAGTTTGCGTATTTTAAAATCTTTGCCTTAGCACCGTGCATATTTGCGAGCATAATAGTGCTTAAAACCGCTATAGGCGCATCTATCTCTGTATCGCCGCTTCGAAGCTGCTCGAGTAACCATTCCGCATCAAGTTTCTCTATAGCACTAATGCCGCTCGTATCAAGCTGCACTGCTTTATCGTAAGCATGATAATGCGAAAGATCTGCGCTGACAATCAATAAAGTATCCTTATCCATTACATCATAAAGCGCATTACTCAATATTTTTATGTCTTCAAAAATAGGATTACCCATTGTAACGGGCACGATTTTAAAGTCTCTTCTTTTGTATATCCTCTGCAGAAATGGCAGTTCAACTTCTATCGCATGCTCTTTTTCGTGAGATTCAGGATAAAATATAAATCTCTCATTCTTCTGGATCAACCTGTCCGCAAGCGCCTCGTCTATACTGACGAGTCCCAGCGGGGTCTCGAACGAGCCTTTATTATAAACAGAAATCCCATTAAACCCCACATAATGGCTCGGCGAAATGATTATTATTTTTTTAAAATTCAGGCCTTGGAGTTCTTTAAAACCATACGCAGCGACCTGACCCGAATATACATAACCAGCATGCGGCACAATAATAGCAAGGAGCCTGCCTTTAAGATCGACTTTTTCCGCATTATCCAAATACAGATCTATGCTTTTTATTAATTCACTTTTGTCCTGTGAATAAAACGCGCCTGCTACTGCTGGTTTTCTTACTTCTTCGGAAGAAGTGGGGCTACAGGACATCAATGATACTAGTATTATAAATATAAGTATTTTTTTCATGGTTTAGCCTGCCAGATTTTTATAATAACGCGCCTCTTTATGAGAAACCTCTTTCTCTTTGCCAAATAATTTAAAAACAGGTATGGCTAATAGAGACAAGATCCCAAAAAATCCTATTCTCAAGAACTCTTTCCGCGTAATCTTTTTATTTATCATGTCAACTCCTATAGATTCCCGCTTGCGCGGGAATGACTTTTTTTAAGTATACATTTCAACAATGTTAAAGTGTATACTTACTGCCATCTACCTGGAATGGCATGATTGCAGAATTTGCATCTGCCGCTTTCGTCAAGATTGTAACTCAGGATCATATATCCGCGCCTTCCAATAACCATATTTTTGCAAACCGGACAATAAGTATTATTACCGTCATGCCCTGGCACATTGCCTACATACACGTAGTGCATGCCTTTAGCAAGCGCCGTATTTCTCGCTGTCGTGAGGACTTCTTCTGGCGTGGGAGGTAGATTCTTTAATTGAAACGTAGGCCAGAATCTGGAAAAATGCATTGGCACTTCAGGTCCGACATTATTTATCACCCAATCGCACAGTTTAGAAAAATCCTCTGTTGTATCATTATATGTGGGGACGACAAGATTCGTGAGTTCCACCCAAACTCCTCTTTTTTTCATAGTCTTTATCGCATCGAGAACCGGTTGCAAGGTCCCTTTTGGCACTGTTCTGTAAAATTTATCCGTGATCCCTTTTAAATCAATGTTTGCCGCGTCAACAAAACCAATGGCCTCATCCAAAGGCTCTGGATTTATATATGCAGCGGTCACCCATACATTCAAAATACCGTTTTCATGAGCGATCCTTCCTGTATCAGCGGCGTATTCAAAGAATACTACTGGATCAGAATAGGTATAGGCAATGGTCCTGGAATTGGTTTCTTTAGCCTGTTGCACGACGCGCTCGGGAGGAAGGTCGAAATTACGCGTATTTTCAGGCTCTCTCTGAGATATCTCCCAGTTTTGGCAATACATGCAATGCAGATTACACCCTGCCGTGGCTATAGAAAAAGAATTGCTCCCGGGAAGATAGTGAAACAATGGTTTTTTCTCTATCGGGTCAACGTGTACTGCGCACGGCTTTCCGTATACGAGCGTCTGGAGCTTGCCTTCGATATTCATACGCGCCCTACAGTCTCCTCTATCGCCATTTCCAAGCTCACATCCTGTGGGACACAGCAGGCATTTTACTTTTTTCACTCTGTCACCCTGTAATATTTTGCCTCTCGAGGCGCCAATCCTAACTCTTCTAACCTGGACAAAATCCCTGAGGAATTTTTTACGTTTTCGACTTTTTCTTCTTTTCTCTGGAAACTGACACTTTCCAGATTCTCTGATATTACAATCCCAAATAGTATGAGCAAAGCTATAGTCAAAATAATAAATATACTATCTTTTGCCTTCATTTTTTTCTAAAGACCCTTCTTCCCCATTTCGATATCATATCCATGCATGCGCCTGCGGCGCAAAAATAATTGCAGAATGGACGGTGATGAAATAGCGACGATACTAATATTATTATGACAATCGCCCATGTGATAGCAGTCCCTCTTCTTAAAAAGACGGTCGAAAATGGTTCATAGTTTACAATGTTCGGATTATTCAATGATATAAGCAAAACTGTAAACACCCATAATAAGATATATCTTATTTTCCTTAGCCTACCCGCAAGAGCTGGCGTTATTTCCAGCCTAAACTTAAATATCTTCTTCAAAAATATCTGGAGCCCGCCAAAAGGGCACATATATGAACAATAAAATGCGCCTAATAAAAATGTGAGAATGATCCCGGAAAAAATAAAAACATACCAGGCAATCTCAGTTTTTAAGTCTGGCAAGTTCCATAGAAACACCTTGCCGAGATTTGTCATGGATATAAAATTCGCCTTTAAAAAACCAAAGTACATAATAGAAATTATAAGGCCTGTATACCTGAGAAAATCTTTTTTAAAATAAAATGCAACCAAGAGAAATGTTATAATCAAAACAGTCATATAGAAATCTATGTTACTACCTCCCCTGGCCTCCGGACCGCCAGCCAAATGAGCGCTGGCTGGATCAATTATAATCTGCATTTTTTCTGTGCATATTCTAACTATGCCAGCAACTGCCTTGCTGGATATACTAGCGTGAGTTATAGCGTCCATATCTTCGCCAATAATAAATCTGTCTTTAGGTCCTTTTCCTATAAATTGATCTAAAAATCTTCTCTCGTTAATCCCATTCACGTAGTCAGGAGTTTCAGCGTGCTGTAATACTTTGATATTTTGTATACCGCCATAAACATTAAATCCTATCAATATCTCGATAGGCCCGCCATAGCCCTTTGCATCAGGCGCTACGTCTATGGAGTTGACGCAATAGCCTATTAAATTATTATCCTTGTATGCCTGGTAATACAAAAACGGCTCGTCCGCTTCTCTGAAAAAATCAGCTTCTGGCATGAGCGAGCCTAATTCAGCATGCGAAAGCGGCAAATCCTTTGATTGCATCCTGCCATAAATATTAAACCCAATGGCGATCAGAAGCGTTGCAACAACAAGTATGTTCACAAGGATCTTCTTTTGCATCTCTCTACTGTCTTAACTTTACATTTCAACAACGTTAAAATGTAAAGTTAAGCTTTCTTTTTCTGTGCAAATAATATGAACGCGGCTACAAAAATTGCACCGCTTATGACCTGAGCTATTTTTATATTTGTATCCCAGATATAGAGGCTGTCCCCACGCAGGCTAGAGACAAATACTCTTATGCAATTATACATCATCAGATATAGCAGAAAAAGTCCGCCGTCAAATCTTATCTTTTTCCTGAGTGCCCACAGGACAAAAAAACCTATCATGCTAAAAAAAGACTCATAGAGCTGCGTAGGATGGACTGCTAATCCATTATATGCGAGATCAGCTAAAGTCTCCTTTGGAAACCTCACGCCAAATATTGACTCAGTAGGTACACCAAAACAACATCCGTTAAAAAAACAACCTATCCGTCCAATTGCCTGGCCTAGTATTATAGAAGGCGCTACAATATCAGCCAATTTCCAGAAAGACGCCTTGTGGATCTTTGAAAATAAAAGACCTGCTAATATTCCTCCAAAAACTGCCCCGTGTATGGCCAGCCCCCCTTCCCATACCTTTAATATAGAAAAAGGCTCTTTTATAAAAACCTGAGGATTGAAAAATATCAGATAATAGAGGCGGCCGCCTAAAAGCGAACCTATTATAAGATAAAATGAAAGGTCATATAGCAGATCCGGTTTTATATTTTTACGGTGCGCTTCTAACCTTGCAATAAAAATACCAAAAAGAAAAGCTATGGCAACTAATAAGCCATAGCTATAAATCGTAACAGGCCCAAATTTGGCTATGATTGGATACATAGGGTGTTTTTTATTTGCTGGCGTACCCTACAGGAATAATGTACAAAGGAACAAGCTCTTCCGAAAGACCGAGCAATTCCTTAACTTCTTCATCTGAAAATGCGCCCAAAGGGATAGAGCCTAGTCCTTCTGCAACTGCCTGCAAGTGCACATTCTGTGCAGCATGACCGACTTCGATATACACATAATTCTCGCCCCTCTCGCCATAGCGACCTGTTGTCCTTTTAAAATCAGCGCATATGACTATGTCTATCGAAGCATCTCTAACAAAACTCTGACCATAGCAGGCCCGGAAAAGCTCTGGCCGCATATCTTTGTCTTTAAGTCTCTTTAAAGCGTGGACATCAGGTACATATTGAAAAAATCCATCAGCGCTTATGAGGTAGATTTCCAAAGGATATGTGGCTCCGGCTGAGGGTGCGCTACGAAAATTTTTCTTTTCACTGGTAATCCCCTGGCAAGACCAGAGAAGCTGGCTGATCTGGTCAAGCGTCAATGCTTCACCTGACAGACTTCTCTCAGACCTCCTTCTCTTGATAGTTTCCTCTAAAGAAATATTGCCTTTTTCTTTGGGTTTGGGAAGCTTTACTATCATGTCCTCGTCCCCGTACGCAAACGTAGATAAAAATAACAAAATCACACCAACAATATATCTACAAGACCTCATTCACTAATCCTTAACTTTACACTTTAACGTTGTTGAAATGTAAAGTTACTTGATTTCGATGTCGAGTTTACCGGTCCTCTGTTTCGCGAGGTCCCAGCTGTAATCATAGAGATGAAGACCTTTGCTCGTAGCGATGATCTCACCGTTTTCGACTCCTATCTCTTCTGCCATGTATTGTTTTACGAGCTCCAGACCTCCCAGGTTTGACGGGAAACCGCCCCATAGATCCCACGACCTAAAATACGGGAAAAAGTGAAGCTTACCATACCTGATACGAGTATCTATCAGGCGCAGGCAAGGAGGATCATTGAGTTTTATATCAGAAGGCATGCCGATTTCCATAACTGCCTGGTTGGTACCGTGACCTTGCGTCTTATATATCTTTATAACCTCTTCTACCTGATTGACCTCGAGCGGCATCTCACTCACCATCTCTTTGCCGCCTACTGATTGCTTGACCCTGACCTTTGCATCAACCAACCTCTCTCCATATGTATAATCCTCTGTCTCTGTCTTTTGCCCGGTCAATAGATAAGAAAGATAGCCGTTTATATATTCCATGCTCGTAGGGGCCGGTATCCCAGAACCTTCAGGTATTATAGGTATGATCTGATGGCTGGGATTCTTTATCCTAACAGCGACGAAGTCGAACTCGAGCCGTTTTTGATCCTTATAGCTCCCTTTTGTTATAGTATACACATGACCGTGGTCGAGTATCTTTGAAAGACATTGAAACCACGCATCGTCTAAATCAAACGCCTCGATATAAACGGGCTTGAGCCCCTCTTTTCCCATTATTTCAACCCCCAATGCCTCTCTAGTTCTTCGTTTATGCGCCGCACCTTAGCGCTTTCCAGATGCTTTTCTTTTATTTTACGCCTATTGACTTTTTTCTTCAACATAATTATGTTTTCCAGCTCTTTGATAGATATGATATCGCGACCAAAAACCTTTGCATGATTGCGGACAAAATTATCGTCTGAGGCGACCTTTATTTTATCAGACGATTTTGCATTTCTCAATATGTCTACAATAACGCTGTCAGCGTCTCTGTCAGCTGTAGCGAACAAGACTTCCACGCGGCCATAAGAATGCCTTCTCACGCCTAATTCCTTCTCGCGGCTGTCAAAGACCAAATAGACTTTCTCAAATATGGATTTTTGAGCCAAAAAATTCTGCAATATCTGGATAAAAGACAGGCGGGCCGTCTCGAGGCTTATGTCTTTTTTGGCTTCGAGCTCTCTAATTTTACTTATAGCATTATAACCATCTATAACTAAACAGCCCTGCACGTAACACCCTCTTTTTTCAAAAGTGCTGTTGTCACGCCATCGCCTTTGATTAAATGCGACTTGAAGCTACCGTCATAAATCTCACCGACGCCGCACGAAGGGCTTTTTGATTTCAAAATAGATTCTTTTATATTAAATTTTTTTACGATGTCGAGCGCGGCAACCGCGCCTTTTAAGAATTCAAGAGTTACATCTTGCCCATTTTCATCAAAAACCTTTGCCTCTCCACTTAAAACATCCTGGCCCTCTCCTCCTTTGATCTCTGTCTTTGTGCGGGGGATCGCTCTGCCACCAAGGACCTCTGGACAAACAGCTACTGCCTGTTTTTTGTCGACGAGTTCCTTTATTTCAGGATTCAATCTATGCTTTCCGTCCCATGAGCAATTTTTTCCAGCCAGACATGCGCTTACCAATATCATATGTCTAACTCCGATCTGACTTTATCTGTAGAGCCATTGCCATCAAAAACTAAACCCTTGATGCCTAATTTCTCAGCTGCCTCGATCAGATCTCTCCTATCGTCTATATAAAGCGCTCTCGATTCTACAGTCTTTGCCGCATCAAGCGCAATCTTGTAAATCTCAGGCGCTGGCTTTCTAAGCCCGACTTCATAAGAAAGAATAAGTTTGTCAAATTTTTCAAAGACAGGCATTTTAGGTCTTAGAAATTTAAAATGTGTTTCATTAAGATTGGATATCATGATAAGCTTGTGGTCTCTTTTAATTTCTCCTAAAAACTTCTGCATCTTAAGGTTTTCCGACACCTCAAAGAATATATCATTCCAGATGTTAAAAAAACTATCGCGATCCATGTCTAATTTGAGAAAATCCTTTACCCTATGAAAAAACTCGTCGGTAGTGATCGCCCCTTTTTCATACAGCTCTGTAAGAGGAGAATCGAAGAATAGATTATAGATATCTTCTTCTTTTTTAGGGGTGTGCTGTAAAATCTTCTTCGCGGCAATCCTGTGGTCAAAATTGATCAGGACATTGCCCAAGTCAGATATTATTGTGTCGAATTTCTTCTGTACCATAGTTAATTAGTATAGTCGGCTTATATCGTAGAATCAAGTACATTATACTAACTTTACATTTCAACAACGTTAAAGTGTAAAGTTAGCGCCAGGTGAGCCAGAGAAAGATGTAAGCTGATGATACTGCGGCGAGGGTAAACGGAAGGCCTATCTTTAAAAAATCCAAGAAACCTACTTTGTAGCCACGCTCTCTGAGCATTCCCATTGAGACAATATTGGCTGAAGCGCCTATAGGAGTTATATTCCCCCCTAGAGTAGCGCCTATCAATAGGCCAAATAAGAATAACTCTGGCGCAGCGCCCATGCTGGATGCAAGGATCTTTGCGACAGGTATCATGGTTATGACATAGGGTATGTTGTCTATAAATGCAGAGAATAAAACCGAGGCCCACACGATCAAGGTAAACGTAAGGAAGATGTTCCCACCTGTTACATCTGATATAAAATTTGCCAGGTCCTCTATTATGCCCACGTGGCTAAGCGTACCTATGAGGATAAATACACCTATCAAGAACAGAAATGTCCTCCAGTCTATATTTTTTATAAATGAAAACTCCTCTTTACTGGAGATCTTATGCCAGAGAACCCCTATGCCGCCAAAAAATAGGCAGATCAGTGCGATCGAATAATAGGGCTTTTGCGTGATAAAACTGGAAACTCCTAGACTAGCTATCATAAGAGACATAAGAATAGTTGGCATCCATGTTTTAACCTTTACCTGCTCGATCCTTTCTGCGCGCTGCCTGAAACGCCTAAAAATAAGATACAAAACTACGAATGAAGCCACTGCGCCTATTTCCACTGCAAATGCAATGCCAGGTCTTCCTTTCATCCAGAAAAAGTCCATGAAATTCATTCTATGGAGCATGGCAAGAATGATGCTGGGCGAATCTCCTATCATTGTCGCAGATCCCTGAAGATTAGAGCTCACGGCTATGCTTATCAAAAACGGAATCGGATTGGCTTTTAATTTTTTGGCGACCTCGAATGCGATCGGCGCCACTATAATGACCGTTGCGACATTTTCTGTAAAACTGGATATGAAGCTTGAGAGAAGCGCGATGAACAAAATCGCCATTCCTACATTTTTGGATTTAGAGACGAGCCTTGTTGCAAGAAATCCAGGCACATTGGAATATATAAATAAGCCTGAGAGAATCATTGAGCCTAAAAATACTCCCAAGACATTAAAGTTTATGCTCGACAGTGCTTGTTTTAGATCAATTGCCTGGGAAATTAAAAGTATGGCAACGCCGCTGAATAGCGGGATAAGTGGATTGACTTTGCGGTTGAATAATATAACAGAAGCGTAAGTCAGCAGAAATATAGTAACTACAAAAATCTTCATGCTCCCCTGCTTTTCTCTGCCAGAAAGTACGTAAGCCTTTCTAGCTCCATAGAGAGATCTATATTTAAAATCTCTACATCTTTTGGGCCTCTCGACGCCCTGGGCCTTATAGGCGCAAAATTTAGTATGGCCTTGATCCCTGAAGAAACAAGGTTATCAATAACATCCTGCGCTGACTCATGCGGAACAGCAACGACCGCCATGCTTAATTTATTGGCGCTTACTATTTTTTTGAGGTCCTTTATATCTCTTATCTTAATCCCCTGCCTGACTTTGTCAATCTTTCTCTTGTCATTATCAAATGCATACTTTATATTAAATCCCTGCCCCTTGAACCCCTTATAAGCAAGAAGCGCTGAGCCAAGATTGCCCACACCGACCAATGCAACAGCCCAATCTCTGTCTATGCCCAGGATTTTTCTGAGCTGCTCCTTTAATTCCTCTATTATATATCCCCGGCCGCGCGTGCCAAACTGACCAAAATACGCAAGATCTTTTCTGATCTGCGCAGCACTGCAACCAGTAAGGCTCGAGAGTTCTTGCGAGGAAATCACGCTTGCATTTTTGGTTGATAAAAGTGCTCTATAATAAAGTGAAATCCTAGGGATACTTAGAGATGGGATCTTCATGCTATTTTCGCACGGTTACAAAAGGTACAAAAACTCTAAAAATCTGTACCTTCTGTACCTAACTTTACATTTCAACAACGTTAAAATGTAAAGTTAGGGATAATTACTTTATTGGTCTTTCTTTTAGAGGCTTAAATGTAACGCCGCTTTCAGCCCCTGGGATAGGTGCAACAGGCTCTGTAAGGAGAAATTCCCCCTTATCGATCCAGCCTTTGAGAGTCTGGGCTATTTCAACTGCCTTTGAGTAGCTGGACAAAGCGCCTGTCGGCACTTCTTTCCCCTTCACTTGAATCTTGCCACTCTTAAGCTGAGTATAATTCACCTCTCCAAGACTTCCTGGTTTGCAATTTGGGTAGGAATCGCTATAGTCAACTATCTGTGTCCAGATTTCTTCGTCTTTTACCGCTGTAAATTTACATATCTCTTCATTAAGTATAGGTATAGGCACACCTACGCCGACTGTGAGTGTAACGCCATAGCCCTGAAAAGTCGTACCTACTAAATAGTCGGAAGACATTTCTTTTAAATCTCCGATTACTGCCAGCGTACCTGCTGGTGCTTGAGGAATTCCAGTGTTTTTGCGCTTAACTGTTGGCGCGTGCTGAGTACCCTGCCATGCCACATAACCTGTGCCTCCTCCGAGGAATATCTTTGTGCCGATACCTAACGTCTTGTAGTGAGGATCATTTAATAGTGGTGAAAGCTGGCCTGCGCTGCAATAATAAGCATTGCCAAGCTGCGGCCTCAAGGTGCCCATGTAAGTATAAATCATCCTGTCAGAAAGATTCACGGCACAGTTATAATTCTGGTACACGTTCCTGATATTAAAGAGAACTGTTTCATTCAGATCTTTTATATTAATAAGCGTCTCTAGTTTCTTGCGAGGATAACAGTCGGTGCCATAAGCTGTAGCAGAAAGCCTAAGATCCTTCCCTGCAACAAGCTCCTCTATTACATGCGCGCCGCCATATTTAAACTCGCCTGGATAGACTTTATTGGTAGGATCGTCCTCGGGCATAGCGGTCGCACCTAAAAATAAATCAACTGCTGCAAAGCCAGCGTATACAGGCACGTCATTCAACGTAACCTTGCCTCCGCCGAGCTTTATCCTGGGCTTGGAGTGACCTATATTAAAATACGCACCTGATGAACACATTGGCCCGAACGTCCCTGTGGTTACAACATCCACTTTCGCCGCTGTCTTCTCAAGACCATCTCGCTCCACCAAGTCAATTATCTCTTCTGCTGTGACAACCACAGCCTGCTTCTTTTTGATCTTTTCATTGATCTCTCTAATAGTCTTCGCCATTCCAAGCCTCCCTTTCATTTTAAGAGTTTGCTAACTTTACACTTTAACGTTGTTGAAATGTAAAGTTAGGATTTGAATAAGTCTGTGCTTATGTATCTTTCTCCTGTGTCGGGTAAGATTACTACTATGAGCTTGCCTTTGTTCTCTGGACGTTTGGCTATTTCCACCGCTGCATACACTGCTGCGCCACTGGATATGCCTGCAAGTATCCCTTCTTCTTTAGCTAGAAGTTTTGAAGTCGCAAATGCGTCTTCGTTTTTAACTTTTAGAATCTCATCTATTAATCCAGTATCCAAGACATCTGGGACAAAACCAGCGCCTATGCCCTGGATCTTATGAGACCCGGAACTACCTCCGGAAAGAACAGGTGAATCAAATGGCTCAACCGCTACCACTTTAAATTCTTTTTTTCTCTTCTTTATAGCCTGGGCCACGCCTGTCAAAGTACCACCTGTCCCAACGCCACTAATAAGAATATCGACCTTTCCGTCTGTGTCTTTCCAGATTTCTTCAGCTGTTGCTTCTCTGTGGATCTTTGGATTCGCAGGATTTTTAAACTGTTGTGGCATAAAAGCACCTTTGGTCTTTTTGGTCAACTCTTCTGCCTTTTCAACAGCACCCTTCATGCCTTTGTCGCCGGGCGTAAGAACGATCTCAGCCCCGAATAAGTCCAGAACCTTTCGCCTCTCGACACTCATTGTCTCAGGCATTGTAATAATAAGCTTATAACCCTTTGCTGCTGCGATAAACGCAAGACCAATGCCAGTATTGCCACTAGTAGGCTCTATGATCGTGCCGCCTGGCTTTAAAATACCTTTATCCTCCGCATCCTTGATCATTGAAAAACCTATCCTATCCTTCACGCTGCCGCAAGGATTAAAGGATTCGAGCTTCCCGACAATTTCCGCTTCTATATCTTTGGCTATAGCGCCCAATCTTACGAGCGGGGTATTTCCAATCGTCTCTGTTATATCTTTATAAATCTTAGACATTATTACCTCCTCATTAAATATAATAGGTAGGCTCTTTTTTCTCTTTTCTTCTCTCTTCCAGTTTTCTCACTAGCTCAGCAAAGGTAACCGTATCTACCGTAAGAGAAATAGCTGTATACACCTGATTCCATATGTCTCTAAATACACAGGACTTGAAATCCTTGCAATCATCATACCTTTTTTTGTTTGCGCAGCTAATTGGTTCTATCGGGCCTTCTATAAATCTAATCACCTCGCCCATTGTAATCTTCTCAGGAGGCCTTGCTAGAAAATAACCACCACTTACACCACGTTTACTATCTACAAAACCGCCTTTCTTTAAGATAAGCAAAACCTGTTCCAAAAATTTTGCAGGGATATCGCCTTTTTTTGAAAGATCCTGAATAGAGAAAACACCTTTATTATAATTTAAGGCTAATTCCAGCATTGTCTTGAGCGCGTAGTCGGTTTTATAACTTATCTTCATCTTAGCCTCCTAATCTCTATAATTATGATTTACTTAGTAGTGATTATAACACAACCTCTTCCGATGTCAAGTATTTTTTTAAGTATACACTTTAACATTGTTGAAATGTAAACTTAAGCAATATTATACAAACTTGATTTTTCTTTTGGAATTATTTTGCCGTCTTGTAAATAGACTACTTTATTGGCCTGTGAGCCTAATTTAGGATTGTGGGTCGCTACTATTATTGTCAGGCCTTCTTCTTTATTTAGCTTCTTGAATATATCAAATATTTCCTGCGCGCTTTTTGTGTCCAGGTTACCTGTTGGCTCGTCTGCCAATAAAATTTTAGGTGATGTTGCCAATGCCCTTGCGATCGCTACTCTCTGCCTCTCCCCTCCGGATAACTCTTTTGGCAAATGATTCATACGATGGCCAAGGCCTACTTTTCTAAGGATCTCTACTGATTTGCTTCTTCCTTGATATTGTCTTGAAAAAGATAAAGGGAGTTCCGCGTTCTCTAGCGCCGTAAGGCTTGATATAAGAAGAAAATCCTGAAATATAAAACTGATACCACTGCGCCTCATATTAACCAATGCGTTCTCTTTAGCACTTGAGACATCCTTTCCCAGGACCTCTAGTTTTCCTCCGGAAATCATGTCCAGGCAACCTATCATATCCAAAAGCGTGGTCTTGCCTGAGCCAGACGGCCCCATGAGCGCGACAAAATCACCCTGCCGGATATCCAGACTGACGCCATTGACTGCCCGTATATTTTCGGCAGTCAATTTATATATCTTTGTTAAATTTTGTGTTTTTATAATATTATCGGCCATTTTTAATCTCCTGTTCTGATGGCCTCTATTGGCCTCATTGACGATGCCCTCAATGCAGGATATGTCCCCGCGATCAGCCCCATAATTATGGTCGCTACAAATGATAGAATTAAAAGATAAGGTGTAATCAATACTAATTGGCCGCCAGGCGTATAAGGCAAGACCTGCCTTATAATGCGTTCCACTAAATTACTCCCTAAGATAGCCAGGATATTCCCAAAAATCCCTCCAAAGATACAAACAAGAGTCGTCTCTATCCATATTATCCGGAATATATCCATTCTGGACGCACCGAGCGCCTTCATGACTCCTATCTCACGCGTACGCTCGAATACCGACATTAAAATAGTATTCGTAACCCCGATCACGGCTATAAAAATAGCTATTATGGCAACAGAATTTGCCATAACCTTGGCTGACGCTATTAGATTCAGGATGGTTCCCCTTACCTGCGCAAGACTTATGACCTGTATGCCCGGCTCATTGTATAAATCCTCCTCAAATTCCGAAAGCATGGTGATTTCTTCTAGCTTTACGCCTATGCCGGTTAATTTACCCGAAAGACCGAATATAGTCTGAGCTGTCTTTAAAGGCATAAAGATCACGCCGTCATCCTGCGTGCCTGTGCGCTCAAAAATACCTCTCACTGTAAGTATCTTCTCTACGCCTGGTATAAAAAGTTTATCTCCGACCAGGCGCTGCTCTACCTCAGCCGCCTCATAGCCCATTATGACTTCGTCTGCCGCATCGGTCGAAAACCATCCTCCGTCTTTAAACTTATTCCACGGTTTTAATTTAAGAAAGGATCTTTCGATGCCCATATACATCGCAAACCCGCCTCGGCCCTCTGACCTTTCCTGATTATATACGGTAGAGACAAGCTGCGGAGTTATCGTATCCACTCTTTGATCATCCACGATCCTTTCGTATATATCCTCGTCCATATAACGAAGGCCTCCTCCACCCTTAAGCATGAGCGTAGCTGCCTCATACGGGCAACCCTTGGCAGTTACCAGAACATGATAACCCATCCTGTCGATATCAGTACTAAGCCCTTTCTGATAACCTTTGTCAAAGCCCAAAAGACTTACTAAAACCGCCACTGCTATTGACACGCCACCTACTGTCAGAACGGTGCGTATTTTTTTCCGTTTGAGATTCTTAAAAGCTATTATAAAAAATCTCATTTTAGCTCCACCCCTTCTCCTATGATCATTGTCTTTCCGTATTGTATCTTTACTTTACCTTCTACAGTAGCCGTACTGCCGACCTTCTGCGGAATGGCAAAGCCATAAGGTTTGAAATCCACGTATATCACGCCTTCCTTGTCTTTCAAATCGATCCAACACCCTGTAGAGCACTCGTTTATTATCTTTCCCTCTACCCTTACTGTTTCACCATTGTATTTATCCGGATTTGAAAGAATGTCGCCTACTTCGGTCGCCTCTCTCTCTGTAAGGGCCTTTCCAAAATTCTCTCTCTTGCCACATCCGTTCAAAAATCCTATGCCGAAAACCAGTAAACCTATCAAAGCCAAAAACGTCAATCTCTTCATTTTTCATCGCCTCCCCAGAATCTCTCGAGAAGAATAAGGTTCTTTTTAATCCCCCTTAATGTCGAATAAAAATCTTCTGCACTGTTTTCGCTCAGGTCTTTTATGCCCTCCAAAACACCCTTATTAAAAAAATCCTCTAGCTTCAAGCCTATAAACTGCCCTGTAAAAGAATCATCCCTGAATTTAGGCGCTTCGGGCGAAGAGATCTTCTGATAATAAAAATCTATGATAGTGCTCTCTAAATCCGTGGCCAAAATGATCTGCATGCCGCCGTACATGCCTTTTTGATTCACGCCATGAACACGACCTATTAGTTCTTTACCTTTTAGAACAGTGTAATAGGCGTAGGGAGTATCTAATGTTTCGTAGATCGAATCGAACGTATCTCCTAATTCCTCTTCTATTTCCCTTTTCAACTCCTCTCCACCCCTTTCCTCTATAGTAATAAACTCTGTCCTGTAACCCGTAGATTCCGGGAAAATCCTTCTTATGTCTCTATCCGGGTCATTCAAGGTGCACCCCACAGCAGCGAATGATACTGTAGCATAGCCGAGCAAGAATAAAATACTAATTCCCAAAATAATAGAATTGCAACAAGGCCTTGTCATCTTCTTTCTCTCCATAAAGATTAAAATCATGCGCAAGAAGCGTCCTGAGCGTAATGTTTTCGTTTAACTTATAGGAAATACCCGCGCTCAAGGTAGAATCATCAGTATCGCTAGCGTGGATATCGTTTATCCATGACTGAAACTGCAGTTCCAACTGCACATTTTGATGCTTTGGCAAGGTATAATCTAGTTCAAAAAGATAGCCTAAAACATCTTCATTGTCATCTTGTCCATAAGCTAGCTCTCCTTTAAAAACATATGGTCCATAGAGATATTGCGCATCCAGGCCAATTCTTTCCTTAGTGACTGCATCATTTGACAGAAGATGATTTTTTGGAAACGTGCTCATGCCTTTTGTCTTCAAAACCTCTCCATGCATAAAAGAGATGCCATATTGAAAATCCTGAGTCGCGGGCGAGCCGATCCTTGTAGTAAAAAGATAGATTCCATCAGTCCTCCGAATACTCATGCCTGAACCAGTCTGCAAGGCAATCTTATAGTCAAATTTTTCCATGCTTCCTTTTAATGCTACGCCCCAGTCTTTTTTAAAACCAATATTTTTCTTTGCCAGAGTCTGCATAAGCGTTCCATGCGTGTCAAGCACCGGCTCCAGCCCAAAGGCCGGGTCAAAATGTCCGAGCTTAATGTTATACCCATAGCCAAGCTTATACTCCATCCATGCATTGTGGATCTCGATTGCCCGCGCATCCTGTGAATCCTCTAAGCTGTCATATGAAAATCGTACCTGTAGATCAGTCGTGAGAAAATCCCCGTATTCGTCCGAAAATTTCCTGTAGTCTTCGAACCCGATAGAATTCATCAAGGAATCGCCCTTGCCTGTCCACTCATCCCTATCTGAATAGCCTCCTATAATATTGACCTCTTTATAAAAAAGCGCCTGATTAGCAAATGCAAGGGTTACTGAAAAAATAAAGACCGAGGCTATGATAAAACTTATAATTTTCATCTCAAGATCCTTAGCCTGATTTTCTGAATCTGGAAATAAGTTCGATTATCTCATCTATCTTTTTCTCTTTTTCAGATTCAGACCTTCCTTTAAGGGCACGGACAACGCAACCATCAAGGTGTTTTCTAAAAATATTATTCTCTACCCTGTAGAGCGCGCCGATAATAGAGTGGATCTGCGTGATGATATCCACGCAATAGCGGCCCTCATCTATCATTTTCTGGATGCCTTTGACCTGTCCTTCTATCCTCTTAAGAGGTATCAGCTGTTCCGGGTGTACGGTCTTCTGTTTCATAGTAATCTCTCCTCCCACTGTAAGTATACCATACCCCCCTACCCTATGTCAAGAAGAAACCTAACTTTACATTTCAACAATGTTAAAGTGTATACTTAAGTGTTAATTTTTTGCAAATATATGCCTGGTCCTTAGGCATACCCTGACGAGCATCAGCATTACTGGTACCTCTATGAGTACCCCTACTACTGTTGCAAGGGATGCGCCTGAAGACAAGCCAAATAGGACCGTGGATGTGGCAATGGCAACCTCGAAATGATTACTAGCTCCGATCAATGCAGACGGAGCAGCATCCCTGTAGGAAAGTTTCAGCCATCTTGCCATTGCATAGGTCAGTCCGAATATAAGGCAGGTCTGTATAAAAAGCGGGATCGCGATCAAAACTATTGTCTGGGGTTGATTTATGATCAATTCGCCTTTAAATGAAAATAAAAGCACGAGTGTAATAAGTAAAGCGCAAATCGACACTGGAGTCAGATAATGAAGGAATTTCTCTTCAAACCATCTGAAGCCTTTTCTGGCAATAATACATCTCCGCGTGTGATAGCCTAGAAAAAGCGGCATGCCCACATACATTACAACTGATAGCACAATGGTCTGCCATGGGATAGGCATCTTGTTCACACCCAATAGCCATCCTCCTAACGGCGCATAGAGAAAGAGCATGGCCAAAGAATTTACAGCCACCATGACAAGCGTATGGCCGTCATTGCCCTTGGACAGATGCCCCCAGATAAGCACCATTGCAGTGCACGGCGCAATGCCCAACAGTATACACCCAGAAATATAAGAACGGTATAACTCTACCTCTTGTCCTCCTCTAACGATTTCAAAACCAGGGAGCATTTTCTTAAAAAACACGCCTAAAAATAAACTGGATATGGCCAACATGGTAAATGGCTTAATGCACCAGTTGACAAACAATGTAAGCGCTACTGGCTTGGGCGCTTTACCTGCCTTTATGACTTCTCTAAAATCAATCTTCACCATGATAGGATACATCATGAAGAAAAGACATATTGCTATAGGTATAGAGACCTGGTAGATGGAGATTCTATCTAAGGTGAGTGCAACTTGCGGGAACAACTTCCCGAGTAATATCCCTATGCCAATGCAAGCAATCACCCATACCGTGAGATATTTCTCAAAAAAACTCAAGCGTCGCTCTTCATGCATAATTGCAGTTTTATTTCTCATGTCTTAAATTCTATAATATTATCTAAGCGAAGTCGAGAAGAATATCATAAGGACGCGAGGCTTAAGTATACACTTTAACATTGTTGAAATGTATACTTAAGCAATTGTCTTCAGGAAGGTTTCTTTGCCGATTTCCTCGATTAATAAAGCGAGGCGTTGGCGGGGTTTGGCGTGCTGTTTATAGAAAGAAACGACTTTTTTGATCAAAGAGATTGCTTCCTCCTCTGTCAAAACTCTATCTAGCTTAAAACCAACTCTGGGAGTTCGACCGCCGCAGCCACCTATATATACTGCATAGCCAATTCTTTTTTCAGGATGCGATACATCCACTGCGCCATGTAGGCCTATCTCAGACACCTGTACTCTCGTACAGGCATTTGGGCAGCCAGATATCACGATCTTAAACTTATGGGGAAGATCCATAGCGCATTTTATGCCGGCATTTTCAATTTTCTCAAAAAGCGAGAACGTATTCACAAGTCCCCGTTTGCACCAGTTATCCCCAGGGCATGCTGTTGTAGCTCTTAAGCGCGGCCCTGACGTCCCTGTTTCTATACCAGCGCTGCGAAGCTCCTTCTCCACGACATCGATAACTTCATATCTTATAAACGGGACCTCTATCCCCTGGCGCACAGTAATATGTGTAATACTACGTCCGTATTTTTTGGCAATATCTGCAAGTTTTTCAAGATGTGAGTCTCCGTAATTACCTGCTGACATGCGCGTACGCAAAGTAAATAGCCCATCCTCTTTGGAACGCAAGAACCCACGTTTTTTCAATGCGTCATAATCTATGCTCATAAACCCCTCAGAACCTTTCTTATTATACCAATGGTTTTATCAATATCTTTCTCTGTATGACTGAAAGATAAGAAATTTACCTCGTTCTCTGATGGTGCAAGATAAATACCTTTCTTAAGAAGTCTTTTATAAAAAGATCGAAACTGTGACTTTTTTCGAAATCTCAAGCTGAATATTGTCTTATAATGTATAACATCTAAATCATCCCTTTCTTCCCTAATAGCCTCCACTAGTTTCTTTGTTTTCTTTTCTAAAGAACTGTATCTATTTTTCAAAGACGATAAAGCCTTGAGCGTTTCTATGCCTGACTGCATCACTATGGGATTTCCTGCAAATGTCGAGCCCTGATAAAGATCTCCTAATGGAGCAAGCTTATCCATGACAGCCGCGTTCCCGCCATATGCCCCTATCGGCAAACCTCCTCCTATTATTTTCCCAAGACAGATCAAATCAGGTCGAACCCCAACTATATCTGAGACTGAACCAAATTTAAACCTGAATCCTGTTATTACCTCGTCAAAGATCAGAAGCGCACCATATCTCCTGGTCAGTTTTCTCAAAGACTTTAAAAAATCCTTATCAGGCAAGACCACGCCATGATTCCCGCCAACTGGCTCCACTATTACTGCTGCGATATTTTTCCCATGTTCTTTAAAAACCTTCTCTACCGAGTCTTTGCTTGTCTCTTCTAAAAGATAATCAGCGTGGCCATGATATGAATTTTTAAATTTTAAAATCTTCTTTTTCCCTGTATATTCTCTTGCAAGACGAGTCGCGCCTAACACTGTCTCAGTGCCGGAATTTACAAATCTGACCTTTTTAATCACAGGAATTGCCTTTTTAATCAAACCAGCTAATTCTATTTCTTTCGAGTTAGTAGCGCCAAAGCTAGAACCATCTCTAAGTGCCAAACTTACACTTTTTACTACTCGAGGATATGCATGGCCCAGGATCAAAGCGCCATATGAAAGCGCATAGTCGATATAAGCGCTTCCATCATAGTCGAAAACCTTAGACCCTTTTCCTTTTTTTATCAATAAAGGCTTGATCCCGACGTATTTAAATGAACGCACAGGGCTATTTACTCCGCCCACTAAATGCTCTTTTGCTTTTTTAAAAAGTAAATTACTTTTCATCGGTTATCCAACCATTTTGCTATGTCTTTTGCGTGATACGTAATGATATAATCTGCGCCTGCGCGTTTAATAGACGAAAGGATCTCAAACACCATATCTTTTTCACGCCAGCTATTGTTATTAGCACCATTTTTCACCATGCTATACTCGCCGCTAACATTATAAACAGCGAGCGGATGCCTGAATTTTCGCCTTGCTTCCTTGATAATATCCAGATAACTCAAGCCCGGTTTTACCATTACAACATCTGCGCCTTCTTTTATGTCTTCCTCTATTTCTTTAAGCGCATCTTCTCTGCTTGTAAAATCAAGCTGATAAGCTCTCCTATTACCAAACTTAGGACTAGAATCCGCTATATCCCTGAAAGGGCCATAAAAATTAGATGCAAATTTTGCCGAATAACTTAATATCTTCGTCCTTTTGTATCCATTTCTATCCAATGTATTTCTTATTGCCCTTACCTGGTTTTCCAACATTGCAGAAGGCGCTACATAGTCTGCGCCTGATGCTGCATGAGAAAGCGCCATACGAGAAAGCGCCTTTAAACTAGAAGGGTTATCTATTTTCTTTTTCCCATTTTTTATAATGCCGCAGTGACCGTGTGATGTATAAGCACATAGACATACATCAGTAATTACTGTGATTTCAGGAAAAGACTTTTTGAGTAAGCTTACTGCTTCTGCTACGATATTCTTTTTCTCGTAGGCAGCGCTGCCGCGCGCGTCTTTTTTGTCCGGGATGCCGAAAAGTAACACCTTTGTAATACCTAGTCTCTGTAAGTAGAGCACTTCGTCCAGCAGCATGTCAGGAGAAAATCTATGGACCCCTGGCATGGAAGAAATCTCCTCGCGCACATATTCTCCTTTTTTTACAAATAATGGGTAGATCAAGGTATCAAGCTCAATATTCATGTTCTCCCTCTCTCTTCTTCCCGTAACTTTACACTTTAACGTTGTTGAAATGTAAAGTTAGAGTCTCTCCTACTATTAATACTGCCGGGGGTTTGATATTGGACCTTTTTGCCTCTTCTTCTATCGTTGCGATAGTGCCGCGTATGATCCGTGAATCTTTTTGCGTCGCCTTTTCTATAAATGCGCAGGGCGTAGTTTCTTTTCTTTTGCTCCTACGCAATGCCTTTACTATATTCTTTATGTTTTTGACCCCCATTAAATAAACGAGTGTTTGGCAGTCAGGCGCGTCTATATCAGCGTTTATGTCTTTTTTGCGACCCGTGAGTATCGCGACCGAAGAGACCCTGTTTTTTATAGTCAGGGGTATACCGTGACTCTCAGGGCCTGCAATAGCTGAAGTTATACCAGGGATTACTTCAAATTCTATACCTTTATCAGCAAGGAATCTCGCCTCTTCATATCCGCGGCTAAATATAAAAGGATCGCCTCCTTTAAGCCGCACGACGTTTTTATAAATAAGGGATTTTTCATAAAGCAATTTATTTATCTCGTCCTGCTCCTTAAGATGCAGTCCATCTTTTTTTCCAACACAGACCTTTTTGCAAGATACCTTTGTATATTTCAAGAGCCCAGGGCTAGACAGGAAATCATAAAGCACGCAGTCTGCTTTTTTAAGCGCCTTAAGACCTTTTACGCTAATAAGTTCGGGATCGCCCGGACCTGCTCCGACAATGTATGCTTTATGCTGTTTCTTTTTCATCTATTCTCCTAAAAATCCCGACAAGATCTTTTCTATCTTTTCTAACCTGCGCTGCAAGCCTTCCCTGTAGAGGATGAGGTTGTATAACATCCAAAGGTATAATCTGACTTATCCTGTTTTCATATCCCAATCTAAGTAATGCTGCGTGCGCTATAATGACAGCATCAAAATAACCCTTGTCTAGCTGTGCTAATCTCTCGTCTATATTCCCTCGTATGTCTAATGTGACCAAATCGCTGCGATAACACGAAACCCAGGACTTACGATTTTCGCTACTTGTCCCCACTATTGAACCTGTAGGCAATGTATCAAGTGTAAAATTTCCCCTGGAGACAAGACAATCATATCTTGAGATTGATTTTGTCATTGCTGCGATAGTCAAATCCCTGGGCATATTTTCTTCCAGATCCTTTGCGCTATGCACAGCTACATCTATATGTCTATCCAGGAGCGCCCTTTCTATCTCGTAGGTGAAAAAATCCGTGTTCTCTTCTAATCTAAGAGCTCTGGTCTTATCCTTATCGCCTTTTGTCTCGATAGGTATAACATCAAATTTTAATTCCGGCAGGAGTCGCTGTATCTCTTTAACCTGTTTCAATGCTAATAAGCTCGGACGCGCCCCTACCTTTATATGAGTCTTCATATCGTCCCTCCAATAACTCTGCGCTATGCTGGCGTATTAAAGATTCTGCGCTCTTAATATTTTCTTCTAAGGTCTTAGCGTATCCTCTAAACAACTGATCTAAATCATCAAGATTTTTCAGCGAGATGCCTGATATATTTTGCACAGCTGGCTCAATGTCTCTTGGCATTGCTAAATCATAGAGATCCAAAGGCTCAATTCGTTTCTCAGTAATATCCACAAAATGTTCTTTCTTTAGCACATAATGCGGACTCGATGTAGCGCTTATCACTGCGTCGGCACGCAAAAGTAATTCTCTTAAATCGTCTAATAAAACTGCTTTCCCCTCAGACCACCTGGCAAGCTGTTTTGCTCTTTTGTGTTTTTTGCGCGCCACAAAATGTAGATTGATTCCGGCTGGTTTATTTTCAGAAAAAAGTCTGGCAATCTTACCTGTCCCGACTATGACTATATCTTTTTTTCTGCTCTCTATTAAACGCTTAAAAATAATTTCGGCAATATTGGAACTTTTTTCTTCTATGCCTGACCTAATCCTTATATCCTCCGCCCTTATTAAAACTTCTTTCCATATATTTCTCAATATCCATGGAAATGAGTATTCGTTAACCCATGAATCCAGCTGGGCCAACACCTCCTCTTCTCCTTTAACCTGTGATTCCAGGCCACATGAAAGCCGCAGCATATGTTCAATGACTCTTCTGGTCCCAAGTCTCACATAAGATCTTTCAAATAGAGCAGAAAACCTCGAATAAAATAGATCTAGAATATCTGTTATCTGGAAAACATTTTCAGAGGCTCCATACAGTTCAATCCTGTTGCATGTAAAAAGCACTGCCTTTTCCTCTCCGGTATTTTTCCAGAAATCTACGATCTCATTGCGCGCCTTATGTACGGATTCACGTATTGATATAGGTGCACTTTTATAATCTATTCCTATAAGATACAAAACCATCCCAATGCTCCTTTAGGTAATTCTTCAGATCCCTGGATAGGACCGGGTCCTGACCATCCGTATACACTGCTATAAGCGCTTTTCTAAATCTCAAGAGCGCAGGCGATATAAAATCGCTGAGCTTTGAATTATCAACCACATTGACCGGTATCTGAAATTCATCAGCCCATTTTTTTACAAATCTATTCACGTCTTTTCTGTCTGTTGCGCTCACGATAAGCGTAGCCTCACGCACGTCTGAACGCGCAACTGGCCTGGCAATCCACTTCACAGTCCCGCTTTTGACCAAGCGTCTGATATTACGCGTTGCCCTGGGAGACACGATGTAGACTTCTGCGCCAGAGTCTAAAAGATTATAGACCTTGCGCTCTGCTACTTTGCCAGCACCCACTACAACTACACGCTTATCTTTCAGTTTTATTGCTATGGGTAGATATTTCATACATTTGTCTTGAGCGGCCTTGTGTGGATACCACACTCGCCGCCGCATTTACTGGTGCCGATCCAGCGCCCGGCACGTTCATTGTCGTCGTTTGTGATTTTAGTGCACGGCGCGCACCCAAGCGAGCGGTAACCCTCGGCATATAGAGGATTCACTTTCACGCCATAAAGCGCCAGATATTGCCAGACCTCTCTTTCCTTCCATATAAGAATAGGATTTAATTTTATAAGCCCCTTGTCGCGTTCTTCTATTTCTTTAAAGTCAGTGCGTGTACGGCCTTCTGTACAGCGAAGTCCTGTAACCCAGCACGTAACACTCATTTCTTCTATCGCGCGCTTGACAGGCTCTACCTTTAATATATCGCAGCATCTGTCAGGTTCGGTTTTGTATAATTCATCCGGGATAGCCGCGTCGTTTTTATAGACTTTTGTCTCAGGGTACTCAGCTACAACTTCATTCATAAACCGGACTGTCTCTTTTGGCTTAAACCTGGTTGTCACTACAAAACCTCGGATCTTTGGGTTCACACGCTTTGCCAGATCCCATACTGCGACAGAATCCTTTCCAAGGCTATTCGCCACTACCAAGCCGTCTCCGTATTTTTCATAGGCCTCCTTTATGAGCTGCAGCGAGCGGTTCACCTTTTGTTTAAAATTCAATGTCTCCACCAACACCTTCAAGTCTTCCTGAGTTTCTAGTAAACTCATACTCCCTCCTCCTGGTTAGATCTGGTACTCTGGGGTTCCTAGTCTTCCGTATTTTACCCTGTTCCAGATGCGTTCATGTGCATAATACAAAAAAATCTTTACAAGATTCGCGCTTATACCAACGACAAGCGACTCTTTGATATCTTTACTGTAGATATAAATAGCTATGATAGTTACTAGAAATGCGATTATACGCCAGGTAAATGCCTTAAAAAGAGATCGTTTTGGATGTTCCATTTTTCCTCCTGATATATTACTATTACAATAGGATTAGTCGTGATTAGATTAAAAAAATAAGGGGTTAGTGTTCTTATTTGTTTTAAATCTCTACTAATCTAATCATATTTATAATAATTAAAGTATACCACATAACAAAATCATGTCAAGCATTTTTTTAACTTTACATTTCAACAACGTTAAAGTGTAAAGTTAGATTCTTAGGGAAACGACTAGATCTTCTTTGGCAGGGGAAGCTGTGAGGAATTTCGATTCTTCTGACGGTAAAATTTTATAAGAAACCTTTGGAGCGCTATTTTTGCCATCGGAATATCTGACCAGAATCGAAGAAGCCATATCTAGCTCTTCGCTATTAATATTCCCTTTAATTACGGCGATCGGACTGGGGATATCAACTACATCAAGGACATAATCGCCTGGCTGTAAAAAATTTAGCAGCTTTTCGTTCTCTTTTTCGTCACGGCCAACGATTAATTTTGCAGAGTCTTTTATTCTAAATTGTCTGCCGACTTTTAAGATATGAAGATCACTAAGATCATAATCTGGCTTATATTTAAAAAGATCTTTTAGTCTATCGGAAAATCCTTTGTCAGTTAAAAGACAGCCACCTGCTGGGCACGGATAGTCATTGATGCCCATTTCTTTTGCCAGGCTAATCTGCTCTGTGCGCATGCGGCCCTGTATATTCAATAATTTACCTCTATTAACTACGCCTTTTTGTTCCGGCATCGTAGGTTCGAATAATTTTGCAGATAGAGGCCTTACAATAAGGCCCTCCAGGCCCGATTCCTTTTCTATCAGCTCTATCGCCTGCCTCCTCTGTGACATTGGTCTTTGGCCAAGCACTTCTCCGGTTATGATAAAAGAAGCGCCTATCTCTTTCATGAAATCCCTAGCTTTAATAAAAGTAAAAATCCTACAATCAATGCATGGGTTCATGTTCCTGCCGCGGCCATGCCTTGGCTTTTCAACCACCTTCATGTATTCCATTGTTATATTCATTACCTTTAAAGGTACACCAAATTCGCCTGCTGCCTTTGTCGCCTGGTGCATGCAACCTTTAGAGGTGCAGGTGCAAAATAATGTCAGAAAGTTCAAGGCATGTACCTCTATACCCTGCTCGAGCATAAGCTTTATTGCAAGCATGCTATCCAACCCACCGGAAAATAACGCAACTGCTTTTTTATTCATGTCTATATTCTACTGATGAGAATCTGTTTAAGTACACACTTTAACGTTGTTGAAATGTATACTTAAGGATTCAAAAAGACTGTTTTTCCTTTATCCTAGACAGATATTCCTTTATCTTTTTCTCGTAACCTATGTCAGTCGGCTCGTAATATACTCTTTTTTCAGGGATATAATCCTGCTCTACGTAATGGTCGTCGTATTGGTGGGCGTATTTGTAGCCTTGGCCGTGGCCTAATTTTTTTGCACCGCGATAACTCGCGTCTTTAAGGTATGTCGGCACTTCCAGAGTCCTTGATTCTTTCACATCTTTCATTGCCTTGTCGATACCAAGGTAGGCTGCGTTGCTCTTGGGCGCGCATGCGATGTAGCAGACTGCCTGCGCCAGGGGGATCCTGCACTCCGGCATGCCGACAAACTCAGACACCTGAAATGCTGCGTTTGCCACGACCAGCGCCTGCGGGTCTGCGTTGCCAACATCCTCTGCGGCACAGATCACGATGCGCCTTGCGATAAACCTTGGGTCTTCCCCTGCATAGAGCATCTTTGCTAGCCAATATAGGGCCGCATCTGGATCAGAACCACGCATGCTTTTAATAAACGCTGATATCGTATCGTAATGCCCGTCCTCATCTTTATCGTACACGACTGATTTTTTCTGTATAGACTCTTCTGCTATTTTTATATTAAAATCTATCGCGCCTTTTTTGTCAGGCTTTGTCGTCAAGGCCCCTACCTCTAATGCATTAAGCGCCTTTCTTGCATCGCCATCCGAGGCCTCTGCAAGAAAACTCAAAACATCTTCACTGATCTTAACGGAAATCTTTCCGAGTCCACGCTCTTTGTCTCTAAGCGCGTTCTTTAAAATCTTCACCACTTCTTCTTTTGATAGCTTTCTCAATTCAAAAACTATCGAACGGGAGATAAGAGGTGACACCAATGAAAAAAACGGGTTATGAGTTGTCGCGCCTATTAAGATCGGATTGCCCTTTTCTACATCAGGCATCAATACATCCTGCTGCGCCTTGTTGAACCTGTGGATTTCATCTATAAAAAGGATCGTTTTTTTACCAGTCGCGCTCTCGCGTTCTTTCGAGGCCTTTATCGCGTCCCTTAATTCCTGAACATTGGAGATCACTGCGTTTATCTCGTGAAAATATGCCTTTGTAATACCTGCGATAACATGCGCGAGAGCAGTCTTGCCTGTTCCAGGAGGGCCGTATAAAATAAGCGAGGTAATCCTGTCTGCGTCTATGGCGCGACGCAAAAGCTTGCCTTCGCCGAGTATATGCGTCTGGCCTACAAAATCGCTTAAAGTCCTGGGTCGCATCCTCACAGCGAGAGGAATATTTTTGCTATTCTTTTTTCGCGTTGATTCAAATAAATCAGGCATGGCCTTCCAAAAAAAATCCCCACTAATGCCGTGTTGAAAGGTATCTTAATGAACCCGGTTTTAAGGTGGGTGCCCCCTTAAATGCTTAATGTTCCCTTGCCCTTATTGCCGCAAGGTCTACAGCCACATCTAACGTTAGGCTCCCATATTAATCATGTTGGTCCAAAAAACCCTGTTCCAACGCGCACACTGTAGGGATAGCTATATTATAACATACCCAAGAACATAAATCAATATCAACAAAATCTAGGTACGGTGCCTAAGTTTACATTTTAACGTTGTTGAAATGTAAACTTAGCGTATCTGGACGCCTAACTTCTCAACCAAAGCCTCCTGGATTTTCTTATGTATATCGCTAACGTCTTCGTCCTTAAGGGTCTTCTCGTCTGAACGATATTCCACTGTATAAGCCAAGCTCTTTTTGCCCTGCTCTATCTGTTGGCCTTTATAAAGATCGAAGACATCCACTGATTTCACTATCTCCTTGCCTTCTTCTTTTATCAGGTCGAATACCCCGGAAGCGCTGACAGAATCATCCGCTAATATAGAGATATCTCTTTTTATCGAAGGGTAACGGGCAAGAGGCTTAAACAGTCTTCTCAGATTTACATAATTTAATAATTCTTCAAAGTCTATCTCGGCCACATATATTTTTTGTTTTATGTCAAATTTTCTGGCGATACTAGGTCTCACTTCTCCCAGGCTGCCCACCACATTGTCATTTATCTTTATGCAACACGATATCTCTTCTTTAAACATAAGAGACTCGCGTTTTTCAACCGAAAGATTTTCCGCGCCTAAAGAATTAAAAAATTGCGCAGCCGCGCCTTTTAAATCAAAAAAATCCACATCCCTTGGCTTTTCTTTCCAATTCCCCGGAGTCACGCCACACATGCCAATCGACAGATTCGATCTTTCCTCTACTTCGCCTCTGTCTTTATTCAACCGGTAAATCTTATTCAGCTCAAAAAGTTTTAAACAGGTGTTTTTTCTATTGAGATTCCAGCTTAAGACATCCAGCATTTCAGGCAAAAGACTAGGCCTCATAAACTCCTGGTTCGAGCTCAAAGGATTCTGCAATCGCACAAGATCCTCAAAAGGTATGCCCATGTTCTCTATTGAAGACCTGCTGGTCAATGTATACGTAACTACCTCGCTTAAACCAAGAGAATAAAGAATGCTCTTTGCCTCTTTTTTTAAAGATGAAAGGGCCTTTTTTTCTTCCTCATAGGTCTTTTGCGTTTTAAATATCGGTATCTTCACAGGCACGTTGTCATAACCATACAGCCTGACTACCTCTTCTATTAAATCTATCTCTTTCTCTAAATCCTGCCTGCAAGAGGGTATTTTTACCAAAATTTTGCCTTTTGTTTTTTTCATGGACTTAAGGTCCAGTCTTTTCAAAAAGCCGATTACCTTTTTAGCGTCTATTTCTATACCCAAAACCCTGGGTATTTCCTCTAAGCATAATACAACTTCTTTCTCTTTTATCTTTTTTCCGCCTGCATCGCTTATAGCGCCTTTTATCCTACCCCCTGCGATCTCCTTTATTAATTCTTGAGCCCTTGCGCTGGCAGCTAAAATCATGCCAAAATCAACGCCTCTTTCAAATCGGTAGCTGGATTCGGAAGCGAGTCCCAGCTTTCGCTGAGTTTTTCTTATCGATACTGGATCAAAATACGCGCTTTCCAATAAAACGTTTTTGGTCCCTTCTGATATTTCTGTGGCTTTTCCGCCCATTATCCCTGCTATGGCAACAGGCGAATTTGCATCTGCTATTACAAGCATGTTAGGATCCAGCTCTCTCCTGACGCCGTCGATCGTAACAATGGTCTCGGCCTTTTTAGCCTTCCTGACCACTATCTTTTTGCCTTGAAGCTTATCCAGGTCAAATGCGTGGAGCGGCTGCCCTGTCTCAAATAAGACATAATTCGTTATATCGACTATGTTATTTACCGAGCGCACGCCCATTGCATTTAATCTAGCAACAAGCCATTTCGGAGACGGGCCCACTTTTACATTTTTTATAACGCATCCTACGTATCTCGGGCAAGCCTTTTTGTCCGCGACGCTTACCTTTGCTCCACCGCGCGCCTGGCCTTTTTTCATGTAGTTCTTTTGTACTGACATAGGGACATCCAATGGCCTGTTCTTTGCCGCTGCGAGCTCCCTCGCTACGCCTAATACAGAAAGACAATCAGGCCTGTTTGGAGTGATCTCGATGTCCATGACACGATCCCCTTCTACATCAACGCTGGAGGTAACCTCCAGCCCTATCATAGTAAGCGCGTCCTGGATCTTGTCTGCCTTATCCTTTACGTCAACATAATCCTTCAGCCAATCTAAAGTAACTCTCATAATTACCTGCCTTTTTATTTATGTATATTAAATTATACTAGTGACAATACCGTTTACCACAGTAACGGTCTTGCCATCTGTTGTTGTAAATGTGCCGCTGGCGCCAGGTACGCCACCGACCGAATACGAGGTAGCATCTACATTATTTGCAATATCGACATTGCCGCCGGATTCGATGGTCATGCGCGTTGCATCGTTTGTAGAAAACAACATATCTGTATTCTCTTTATTGCGCAAGCGTGAATTATTACCACTATCTACTCCGACAAAAAAACCGTCACCAGTAGCAACACCTGTGCTTTGTTGGGTAAATTGAAGAAAGCTATCTGCGCTGCTAGCGTCATGAATATGTAATTCCTCATTCGGGCTGCTCGTTCCGATGCCAACGCTGCCTGAATCCGTCGCTAAATATGTATTGTTTGTTGTACTAAGCTCCTCATACGCCCCATACGGCGCAGGATAGTAAGTCGTAAGCGTAATCTCTTCAGCTATGCCGTAAACACCAGCGCATAACACAAAAAATAACGTTGCCATAAATACTCTTCTTAGTCTATCCACAATCCCCTCCTTCATAACTTTACATTTCAACAACGTTAAAGTGTAAAGTTAGGGTTCTAAAATTGTTTCAAAAATCGCACGTCATTTTCGTAAAACAATCTTATGTCATCTATCCCATGCTTAAGCATGCAGATCCTGTCGACTCCCATACCAAAAGCAAATCCAGTATATTCCCGAGTGTCGTATTTCACAGCCTCAAATACGCGAGGATTTATCATGCCGGCGCCCAGCACTTCCAGCCAGCCCTTATAAGAGCAGACCCTGCAGCCTTTTGCTCCACATATAAAGCAGGAAATATCCACTTCTGCCGAAGGCTCTGTAAAAGGAAAATAATGAGGCCGGAATCTCATCTTTACGTCTTCGCCAAAATATTCCTTTGCAAAACGCTCCAATACGCCTTTTAAATCAGAGAACACGATATTTTTATCTACCATAAAACCTTCTATCTGATAAAACATAAACGAATGACTGGCGTCTACCGCATCAGGCCTGTAGACCTTGCCCGCATGGACTATCTGCAGGGGCGGCTTTTCTTTTTCCATTATCCTTATCTGGGCAGTCGAGGTCTGGCTACGCAGGAGCCTTGTCCCGTCTTCGATATAAAAGGTATGAAACGTTTCCCTGGAAGGATGATTTTTAGGAATATTAAGCCCTTCGAAGTTATAAAATTCTGTTTCAACCTCCGGGGTCTCTACGGATTTAAAACCCATCTTAACAAATATATCTATTATGTCCTCCAGCGTCTTCACTAGAGGATGCTTATGCCCAACTTGTGTTTTAATGCCAGGGAGAGTTATATCGTTATTTTCAAAAAGGGCCTGTTCTTGGTCTCGAAACAAGGCCTCTTTCTCATCTAGAAGAGCGGTCAATTGTTTCTTCAGATCATTTATAAATTTCCCAGCCTTTGGCTTGTCTTTTTTAGCAACGCTCTTCATGCCCTTAATAGCAGAGGAAAGCTCTCCTTTCCTGCCAAGGTATTTAACCCTTGCCTGTTCTAATTCTTCTAAGTTGGAAGTCTCCACTACTTCTTTTGCCGCGGTCTTTTCTAGCGTTTTTAGTTTTTCGAGTAATTTCATTATCTTCTCCCTCTTATGATTATTTCTCTATATGATACTTCTTTCTAAATTTCTCAAGATTATCGTTTGAGCCAATAATCACAAATATGTCATCCTGTTTTACGATATAATCTGCCTTGGGAGCCACGTCCAGTTCGCATTTTCCCTCCGTGGCCGTCTCCTTTTTGCGCACAGCGATAATATTCAGTCCGTGTTTTGCCCTGACATCTAAATCTCTTATGGATTTTCCTATAAATTCTTTTGGCGACACAGTTTCCATTATGCTTGATTCGCCTGAAAGCTCTATGTGCTCAAGCACTGACGGAGAAAGCAGGGAATTCGCTATCCTTATGCCCATGTCCCTCTCAAGAAACACGACCCTTGTTGCACCGACCCTCTCGAGCACCTTGCCGTGTTCCTCAGTAACTGCCCGCGCAACTATATGCTGTACGCCGAGCTCTTTTAGAATCAACGCTGTCAGGACCGAGGCCTCCAGATTCGTACCTATACCTATAATAGCCACGTCCACCTCTTTTATGCCCACGGCCTTCATTGCCTTTTCGTCTGTTGAATCTACCTGGACTGCCTCTGTCACGAAGTCAGACGCCTCCTGCACCAGTTCTTCATCCTTGTCTATTGCCAGCACCTGATGTCCCTTTTCGCTCAAAGTCTTAGCCACGCTCCAACCAAATCTCCCTAAGCCTATTACTGCGAATTGTCTCATGATTTATCTCCTTTAAATGAGCACATAACTTACGCGACTGTAAGAAGCGTAAGTTATTAAGTGCGAATTTATCCTGGGAATGCGATTAATAAGAGCATTCTCAGGAGATAGTTATAACAGCCTTAAGTATACAATTTAACATTGTTAAATTGTATACTTAAGGCTTCCGCGTATTTTCTCGCGGCTAGCCAACCATTACTTTCTCCTCTGGATACTTGTAGAAAATCTTCTGCTCCTTAACTGCAACTGCCAGGGCAAGGGTTAAAGGGCCAAGCCTCCCGACAAACATGGTAAGCATTATCAATATCTTTCCGGCAGGGCTCAAAATAGGGGTAATACCAGTCGATAACCCGACTGTGCCAAACGCAGAAGTCACCTCGAATAAGATCCTCAAGAAATAATTGGGCATTGCTTCATTGTGGTCTTCAACGAAACTCAAAAGCATGGTAAAAAGAACTATCCATGCAACAGCTAGCCCTGCGATCATAACAGCTTTCCTGAATACTGACCTCGGGATACTCTTTTTGAATATATGTATACTGCCTCTATTTTTTATCATGCTCCACGCGCCTGCTAAAAGAACGCCTACGGTGCAGGTCTTTATACCTCCTCCTGTCGATCCAGGCGAAGCGCCTATAAACATCAGTATTATGAGAAAAAACAATGTCGGGCTTGCAAGCCTGCCTACCGGCACTGTATTAAATCCTGCTGTTCGGGAAGTTACAGATTGGAAAAAAGAAGTCAAAATTTTCTGATCAAGACCAAGCCCGTATAAAACCTTATGATTCTCCAGCAAAAAGAAAACAACTGTCCCCAGCAGCAATAATATCGCGCTGACAGTAACTGCGACTTTTGACTGGAGGCTTATTCTCGAGATCAGGTGCATTATATCTTCTTTACTTTTCAAGAATACTCTTCTAAAACACCACCTGAAAATCTTTGGTATATCTATAATAACGACAAACCCTATCCCCCCCAGTATAATCAGCGTGATCATTACTAGATTGACGTAACTATCCTGCGCGTAACCAATAAAACTTGTAGAATTGAGAGAAAAACCAGCATTGCAAAAACTGGATATAGAATGGAATATCGATGGATAAAGATCTCCGAACCTGCGATATAGAAAAAACGCGCCTATGGCTTCGATGAAAAAGGTCATACCCAATATGTACAGTATAAGGGTCTTCAGGCCTTCTATGGAGTGGTGGTCCAAAGCACCTTTTATAACAATATTTTCGCGTATAGTCAATTTCCTGCCCAAGAGTATCGCGAAAAAAGTAGACATGGTCATTATGCCCAAGCCACCTATCTGCACTAAAAACAATATCACTGACTGTCCAAAGTTCGAAAAATCAGCACCTGTGTCTTTGACAATAAGACCCGTGACACAGGTCGCGCTTGTCGCAGTAAAAAATGCATCTACGAGCCCGATAGAAGTCCCGTCGCTGGAACTCTGAGGCAAAGACAAAAGTATCGCCCCTATAAAAATCGTTACAAGGAAGCTATATACTATTACCTGTGGCGGCTTTAAGCGACTTATAGACATGTTAATAAAAACCCCGTTTAACTTTACACTTCAACAATGTTAAAGTGTAAAGTTACTTTTTATTTACGGTCTCTACGAGTTTTTTGAAGGCCTTTGCGTCAGTGACTGCCATCTCTGCGAGAATTTTTCTATTAAGGCGTATCTTGGAATCCGATAGCTTTTTCATAAACTTGCTGTATGAAATCCCAAGTTCCTTGCAGGCATTAGAAATCCTCAATATCCAGAGCTGCCTGAAATTCCTTTTCTTGGCTTTTCTGTCTCTGGTTCCATAAGCAAGGGCTTTATTCACGGACTCCATTGTAACTCTATGCCACTTGCTTCTCCCGCCTCTCTGGCCTTTGGCCATCTTTGAGACCTTTTTTCTTCTCGCCCTAGATGCTGGTCCGTATTTTACGCGTGCCATTGTTGCACTCTCCTTTTAACTTTCTTGGTGTAAGCTGATAAGCGTCTCGTGTCAGTAACTACCCTGACGCTTATTTTATCCATAAGGCAAAAGCTTCTTCGTGATCTTTCCTAGAGTCCCTTCGACAAGCGCATCTTTTCTCATGCCGCGCTTTCTGTTGGAAGACTTGGATGTCAAAAGATGCCTTCTCCCGGGCTTAAACCTTTTGAGTTTACCTTTTTTTGTTAGTTTAAGTCTTTTCTTTGCACTTTTGTTTGTCTTTAACTTTGGCATTTACGCACTCCTTGTTTATTTCTTATCCTTAGTTATGCTGGTTTTTGGCAGAAAGTTAACTATTATGCTCCGACCTTCTTTGATAGGATTTTTTTCCAACTCCCCTACGCCTGAAAGATCAGAGATCATCCTGTCCACGACTTTCTTCCCTATTTCAATATGGCTCATCTCTCTCCCGCGAAAAATCATGATAAGCTTTGCCTTATCCCCCCTCGAGAGAAACCTCTTAAGATGATGAAGTTTAACTTGATAGTCGTGCTCTTCTATGTTTGGCTTTATCTTTATCTGTTTCAGATGCACTACCTTTTGATGCTTACGAGCCTCTCTTTCTTTTTTCTCCTGGTCGTATTTATACTTGCTGTAATCCATTATACGACAGACAGGCGGCTTTGCCTGAGAAGCTACTTCTACCAGATCAAGTCCCAGCTCCTGCGCCTTTTGTAACGCATCTTGAGTAAGAACTGTTCCCATCTGTTCTCCGTCAGGCCCTATCAATCTTACTTCTTTACCTCTTATTCTTTGGTTTGCTCGTAACGGCCGTGGAATAACTATCACCTCCTAATTTTAACTTTACACTTTAACATTGTTGAAGTGTAAAGTTACTTTTTACTTGCGATCTCATCCTTTATTCTGGAAAGGAATTCCTCGAGTTTCACGCTCCCGAGGTTTCCTTCTTTCCGAGCCCTAAGCGAAACTGTTCCTGCGTCTTTTTCTTTGTCACCCACTATTAACATATAAGGAAGCTTTTGCATTTCTTTATCTCTTATCTTATACTGCAGCTTCTCGCTCCTTTTATCGACTTCAGCCCTTATCCCCTCTCCCTGCAGCCTGCTCAAAATCTCATCCGCGTAATCATGCGACCTTTCTGTAATAGGAATCACAGTGACTTGCGCAGGACTTAACCACACAGGAAACGCGCCCGCATAATGCTCTATAAGCATGCCTAAAAATCTCTCCATACTGCCAAGAATCACACGGTGCAACATAATTGGTCGTTCCTTCTTCCCATCCTTTGATATGTATGCCAAGTCAAATCTTTCAGGCAAAGCAAAATCGCACTGCACGGTTGCACATTGCCAGGGACGTCCCAACGCATCCTTTACCATCATGTCTATCTTTGGCCCGTAAAATGCCCCCTCGCCTTCATTTATATCGTACGCCATGCCTTTGGACTCGAGTGCCTTTTTTAATGCATCCGTAGCCTCATTCCATATCTTCGGGCTTCCAATAAATTTCGGAGGCCTCGTGGAAAGATCTATTTTATAATCAGTGAAGCCAAAAACCTTCATTGTATCTATTACAAAATCTATCACGCCGATAATCTCTTTCTCGACCTGCTCAGGCAGACAAAATATATGTGCGTCGTCCTGGGTAAAGCCCCTCACCCTGAGAAGCCCGTGTAATACGCCTGATTTTTCCCTTCGATGCACATTACCCAGTTCAAAATATCGCATGGGTAGATCTCTATAACTCCTAGTCTTTGATTTATAAATAAGCATGTGCGCCGGACAATTCATGGGCTTGATCGCGTATTCTTCCTTCTCGACCTTAAATATATACATATTTTCTTTATAGTAATCATAATGACCCGACGTAACCCATATGTCTGATTTCAAAATATGGGGCCCCATCACAATCTGATAGCCACGTCTCAAGTGTTCCTTTTTTATATAATCTTCTACCAACATCCTGACGAGTGCGCCGTTGGGGTGATAAAAAACAAGGCCGGGCCCGACATCGTCGTGTATGCTGAACAAATCCAGGTCTTTGCCGAGTCTCCTGTGGTCTCTTTTCTTAGCTTCTTCCCTTAATCGCAGAAAATCTTCCAATGCCTTTTTGTTTTCAAAGCAGGTACCATATATTCGCTGCAACATTGGATTTGTTTCAATGCCGTGCCAATACGCGCCCGCAATGCTCAGAAGCTTGAAGGCCTTGACCTTCCCCGTAGACTCAACGTGCGGGCCTTTACAAAGATCTACGAATTTACCGTGCCTATAAATAGAGACTGTATCCGAGTCTAGATTATTTATGAGCTCCATTTTGTATGATTCTTTTAATTTCTTAAATAGCTTCAGCGCTTCTTTCTTAGAGACTTCTTCTCTTTTGAACTCCAAATCTTGCTTTATGATCTTTGCCATTTCCTTTTCTATCTTTGCGAGGTCTTCCGGGACAAAGCCATCCTGCAAGTCAAAATCATAATAAAATCCATCCTCAATAGCAGGGCCAATGCCAAGCTTGGCCTTTGGAAAAATCTTCTTCACGGCATCTGCCATTACGTGAGAACAGCTATGTCGCAACGATTCTAATTCTTTCTTCATATAGCATCACCAAATAATGGTGGGCCCAAGAGGACTCGAACCTCTGACCTCTTCCATGTCAAGGAAGCGCGCTAACCAACTGCGCCATGAGCCCATGGTGCCGAGAGTGGGATTCGAACCCACACGGGCTTTTGGCCCAATGGATTTTAAATCCATATTGTCTGCCAGTTCCAACATCTCGGCATGGAGGCGACGATGGGAATTGCACCCATGCATAACGGTTTTGCAGACCGCTCCCT
>CAYPYS010000004.1:0-25638 GCA_964415355.1 uncultured Planctomycetia bacterium
TGGAGGCGACGATGGGAATTGCACCCATGCATAACGGTTTTGCAGACCGCTCCCTTGCTACTTGGGTACGTCGCCACTCTTCAATTTTAATTCTCTAAGAGCCTTTTTATAAAAAAGATACTTACGTCTCAAATATAACCTATCTTCCAAATCTTTATAAATAAAATCCAAGACTTTCTTGGCTTTCGAAACTCTGTATACCAACTGAAAACTTCTATGGCTGTTATAAAAGTTAGGGCCATTTATATTACAATATTTTTGTAAACATTTGTCCAAGCTTTGCAAAAAATATTTACTTCCAGAAGTAAATATTGCTTTTAATCTTTTGCTATTTTTCTTATATTTATCTATAACTACACTACCATCGCCGTCAAAATATCCTCTAATAAAATCAGAAACAAAATTCCCGGGAATTTTTGGGAAAATCATGGTCAATGATTTATTTGGAAATAGACCTAACCCTTCCAAGTCATTATAAACAGAGTGGCTTCCTATTCTTATATAATACTTTGTCTTTCTGTTTCCAGGTGGCTTAATTTTAACTATTGTATGCCCAGAGCCCATAAACTTTTTTATATTTTTAACAAACGGATAATCAATGCTTGTAAACCTTGTATATTTCCCTCTTATGTAAGGTGAGTTTTCAAGACTTCCATCTGCAAATAGACAGCCTAATACATAGGCCATTTGCTTAGACCAAGTTTTGAAAAAATTATAATCGATTTTATATTTTATGCCCATATAACACTAAAAATAAAAAACGTGTAACCTTTGAAAATGCGGCTACACGTTGTAAGAATCCTTCTATCCATTAAAACGGCGGAGCCCATTCTCCCCCGGAAGCAGATCGCCACTTTATATGTCCGCCTACATATAGAACATTCCCGCCCCTACTCTTGTGATTCTCTGTCTTGTCGCAAGCTATAGGCGTATCTGAATCTGCTGACTCTGTGAGGCCTGACTGGTATAAATAATCACCGCTATCTGCGCTCGAAGGTATGTCGCTATTGGATGACGGACACTTGAAAATCTCTAAGGTATCGACGTAATCACCGTCCATAAGTTCCTGCAGACTCTTGGGAAACCTCTCTAGATTATCTGTTGCGTATAGATGCAACGCAATGCCTATCTGTTTTAAATTATTCATGCAGCTTGTACGCCTCGCTCTTTCGCGAGCCCTGCCGACCGCAGGGAGAAGCATTCCAGCAAGTATACCTATAATGGCTATTACTACTAACAGCTCGATAAGTGTAAAGCCTCTCTTTTTCATATATAAACTCCTTGGTTTATGCCATCACTAATACCACATGTCCTCAATTTTGTCAAGCAAAACATGGGCGATAAATGCCTTGTTTCTTCTGTGTATCTTGCTGATATTGCCCTTTCCGTCAATTATATGCACATCTAACTTATTGTTTCCAAAAGGGTTATGACTTTTATCCAACCTGTTGGCCACAATCAGATCCAGTCCTTTGTTTTTTAGCTTAAGAGAGGAATTTCCAAGCAAATCTTCTGTCTCTAAGCTAAAGCCAATGAACAACTTACCCTTTTTATATGCACCAAGGTTTTTCAGAATATCTTTGTTGGGAATGAGTTTTAAATTCAGGGCCTTTTTTCTCTTTATCTTTTTTTTGCAAGCACTTACAGGCCTAAAATCTCCAACAGCAGCGCACATTATGAGGCAATCAGCCTTCTTGATCTCTTTTTTCAGCGTTCTTAAAAGCTCTTCTGCTGTTTCTATTTGGATAAATTTTTTGACCTTTGGAATTTTTAGGTTGGTAGGACCACTTATAAGCGTGATAACATGCCTTCTCTTGCAAGCGAGTTCAGCTAATTTATATCCCATATACCCCGTGGATCTATTAGAGATAAATCTCACAGGATCTATAGGCTCTACTGTCGGCCCGGCAGTAATCAATATTCTAAGGGGAGGTTTTTTATGTGACATCTTTGTGAACGCAGTGCTTGTTAAGTTAACTTTCAACATTGTTGAAAGTTAACTTAAGCGATTTCGAAAGCGTCTGGCTGGGGATAATCTCCGTACTTCTTTTTAGAATCTTCGAGCCTCTTTTTCTGATCGTCCAGGGTTTGCATCAGGATATGCGGGGTGTCAAAAACCTTTGTGTTATAGATATTTTTGATCCTGTCTATTTTTGCCATGCATTCTGGTATGCGTATTTTGAATTGCTCATTATAATCTTCTTTGGTGTATTCCTTGTCGAGGACTACCTTGAAAAGCTTTTTCAAATCTTCATATTTTGGAATATACCCAATGGGCGTTTTTATCGCCTCTGCTTCGCCATTAACGCGCAGCTCCATCCATTTTATCCACACGTGCTTGTCTTTGATGCCATTTAGGAATTTTCCGTCTTTCCCTTTAAGAAAATAATTGACGTGGAATATGAGCGGTGATTTTTTAACGCCTTTGACTATATCAAGGTTATTCTGTATATATCTTCCGATCGGTACGGAAAGAAAATCCAGGTTTGCCATAAGATTAAACTTTCTTACGCCTTCCTGTCCAAGCGTAGCTGCAGTAGTCTCTGATTCTATCGCAGCTGCTTGAGCAAGTATGCCATGCGCCCAGTCAAATGACTCTGCCACTGGCACACTTGTATCTGAATCGCGGCCTCCGTATATAACGCCTCCGACTTCGACGCCCTTGCGGTCTTCCAGATTCTCGTCACAATTCTTTAAATCCTTTAGACGCACTGTATAACGGGCATTCTTATGGGCATAAGGCACTTTTTTCTCATCAGGTCCTATCTTGCCTGATGTCCACTTACCTGAAAAATTTACTCCCTCTTCAGGCGCAGGCCTGCCATCAGACAACCAGCGCGCATTGTTGTCTTTATCGACGAGGACATTGGAAAAAATAACCTCGCCGGGACTGGTGAGCGCCTCGAATATCGTAGGGTCATTTGCTTCGTTGACATCCTGTATGATCCCGAAGATCCCTCTTTCTACATTTACGGCTCTGATCTTGCCGTCAATCCTTCTGAGATATGCGATATCGTCGCCTATAATCTTCTCTCCTCCAAGCATCGCAGTAGCTGTCTTACCGCATGCAGATGGGAATGAGCCTGTAAAATATGTAACGCGTTTCTTCTTATAAGGATCATGAACGCCCATGATAAACATGTGCTCTGTAAGCCAGCCCTGTCCAGAAGCTCGCTTAATAGCCAGTCGCATTGCAAGTTTTTTAAGACCGACCGTATTGCCTGCATACTGTGTATTGGCACTAAACACTGTCTCCTGCTCCAGGTCTATGTAGACGCGTCGCTTGTCAACATTTTTGCTAACAGCTCCCTCTAGCTCACCAGCTGTATGCACAAAACGCAAAAAATTACCAGAGCCTTTTAATTTCTTAAACTGCTCATAGCCACTGCGGTAGAGCATATCTTCAGAATGACCCACGTATGAAGAATCTGTTATCTGGACAGCTGATATGGAAAACTCAGAGCCCACAGGCCCGAGAGAATAAAAACACACCAGCATCTGTTTGCCTTCCATTGAATTTTCAAAAAACTTGTGCACTTCTTTAAGGCCCTCTTCTCTGTCGACGAATTTTATATCAGAGCCTAGTTTTTCATTGGGCCTCAGCAGATATTTTGTATTAGCCTTGTCGCGCGCCTGGTCAAAATATCCGTCAAAGTGTATGCTGTGACCCTCTGTGGCCAGCCTTGTTTCTTCTTTGTTCTCAAGCGACTTAGCTCTTATGTAATCTGCATCCTGCTTTGAATCAGTGCGCACAAATACGCTTTTTGGATTAAATAGCTCAACATATTTTGCCACAAAATCCATAAGCTTGTTACAACCTAAGACCTCTAGCCTCTTATAATGTTCTGCTCCGCATTTTTCCTTAAGTAATTTCTTATCCACGCTGTCTCCCCTTTTTTAATAAATGTTTGACTTCCTTGATTATGGTTTCTGTTTCCTGTATATGGCCCAGGCCTTCGGTGCCGCAGACCAGTTTTCCCTTTACAGGGCCGGTGAAATAATATCCTATTTTCTTCAATTTTGCAATATTTTCTTGAACGATTTTATTTCTATACATGCCGCTGTTCATTGCCGGCGCGAATAGCACAGGTGCCTTTGTAGCGCAGATCGCGCAAGTCAGCATGTCGTCGCATATGCCGCTGGCGATCTTTCCGATTATATTCGCCGTGGCTGGCGTAACGAGAATAAGATCTGCTTTTTCTGCCAAAGATATATGCGCTGCGTCCCACTCTTCTGGCAATTTAAATAAATCCGCTGTAATGACTTTCTGACCGGAGAGCGTTTGAAAAAGTATAGGCTTTATAAATTCCTCTGCCTCTTTTGTCAAAACGACTTCTGTAGACGCACCGAGCCTACGAATGGCCCTGATCAAATCCAGTGCCTTGTAACACGCCACGCTCCCAGTAACACCTATGACTATATGCTTCTTCATAAAAACATCCCTAACTTTACATTTCAACAACGTTAAAGTGTAAAGTTAGCGAACCTCTTATTCTTTTGCTTTGTATCCTACTTTCCCCTGGCTTATTTCTTCGAGGGCGATCGTGGAAAACTTCTTTGAGTGGGTTTCGACCAGTTTCTTCGAGCCATTATTAAGCTCTACAGCTCTCTTGGCAGCGACCAATGTGACTTTAAAAATACTATCACCATTTTTAAAAATCTTCTCGCGAGGCATATACGACATTTTCAGCTCCTATATTTTATTTTACGTTTTTACATCTCTCTGCGATGACAATAGAACGCAGGCTCTCCAACGCTGACTCCAGTTTATTATTGACGACTACATAATCGTATCTGGGCATATATGATATCTCTTTTTTCACCAGTTTCAACCTCTTCGCGATCTCCTTTTTAGAATCAGTCGAACGACTAACCAGTCTTTCTTTTAGCATTGAAACAGAAGGAGGCATTATAAAGACATAAACCGACCTCATGTTGAGCCTTTTGATCTTCATCGCGCCCTGAACATCTATATTCAAGACCACATCCTGTCCTTTTGCAAGAAGATGTTTAATGTGCTTTTTTGATGTCCCGTAGTATTCATCGAAAACCTTTGCCCATTCCAAAAACTCGTTTTTTTTGCTGCGCTTCAAGAATTCGTCTTTTTCTATGAATATATAATCTATGCCGTCTCTCTCTCCGGGCCGCGGAGGTCTCGTTGTCATCGAAATAGACCTGCCAAGCCCGACCAGAGAATCTATCAACTTGTTACAAAGGGTAGTCTTTCCTGATCCTGACGGAGCTGATATTATGAATAGTATGCCATTTTTTTTCATATCACCTAACTGTAACTTTACACTTTAACGTTGTTGAAATGTAAAGTTACTCTACATTCTGCGCCTGCTCGCGCATCTTTTCTATCTCGCTCTTTATGTCAACGACCAGACTGGATATCTTCGCACTACCTGCTTTTGCGCCAAGCGTGTTGATCTCACGCTGCAACTCCTGCAGTATAAAATCCAATCTCCTGCCTGACTCTCCATTTGAAAGAAGCGCATTTTTTAAAGCCGCCAGGTGGCTCTTTGAGCGGGTTATCTCCTCTGAAACATCACATTGCCTGGCGAACATAGCAACCTCTGTCTCGAGCCTCTTTCTGTCTATCTCATAATTGCGGCTTTTTAAAATATTCTTTACTGTGGAATCCAGTCTCGCTTGATAACTACAAACAAGCTCGGGAACCAAATAAAATATTTTGCCGACTGACTTCGAAACCTTTGTTATTCTCTTTGACAGGTCCCGATAAATCGCCATGCCTTCTTTTTTCTTCATCTTGCCGCAATCCGAGATCGCCTTCTTAACCGCCTTCTCGATAAAAGGCCACATTGAAGCAAATTTATGCTCAGGGTGTTCCTGTATTATGACGTCCGGAAAAGAAAGCAGGTGTGAAAGTTTTATGTCGTCTTTTAGCTTAAACTTTTTCTTTAACTTGCCAAGAAGCTTGCAATATTTCTCTGCTGCATCATAATCTATGGCTATCGGGTCAAGTGGTTTCTCGCCCTTTCTATGCAAAAGAGAGAAATTAACCTTACCTCGCTTAATATATCTGTGCGTGTAATTTTTTATCTTCTCCTCGAGTTGGTTAAGATTATGGGGCAAGCGGGCAGTAAGATCAAAATATCTGTGATTGACGGTGCGCACCTCGACTATAAACCTGCCGAACTTGCCTTTTGATACGCCTTTTCCGAATCCTGTCATGCTTTTTATCATATTTTTCCCATAACTTTACATTTTAACGTTGTTGAAATGTAAAGTTAAGCCCAGATCTGTTTTTTGTGGCTCTCTGTTTTTACGGTCTTTGTGGGATACATATCCACGATTATCTCATCCGGATCAAACCAAAGCTTTATCTCCCGCTCTGCTTCTTCTGGATTGGTTGAGGCATGAAGCACATTTTCGTAAAGTCCTTTTGTCGTAATCCTGCCGAAAGAACCCCTAATGCTAGTGGATTCTGCTTTTTCTGGGTTTGTCTCACCCGCTAACTGTCTTACTTTTTTTATAGCATCCTTGCCCCAATACACCATTGCCATGACCTTGCGTCTTTCATGTAGCTCGCCCTGTATGTATCTAATAAGTTCTTCAAAAAATGGTTTGTCTTTCATGTGTTTATAATGCTCTATAGCGAGTTTGCGGTTTACCTTAACCATTTTAGCTGCAACTATTTCCAGCTTTGTCTCTGACAACCGCGTTAGGACATTTCCAGTCAATGATTTCTTAAGTCCGTCAGGTTTTATTAAGACCAATGTTTGTTCACTCATATCCTATCTCCTTGATTCTAAAAGAGTTACAACTCTTTCCAAATCCTTGTCAGAATAGAATTCTATCTCTATCTTGCCGCCTTTTTTAGATCTTAAAACCTTGACTTTTGTGCCTAAAATCTCGCTTAACTTCTCTTCTAAAGAAACCAGATTAGGGTCTTTTTCGCCTGTTTTTTTCTTGGGAATAGAGGTAAATCTTTTTGCGTATCTCTCTGTGTCTCTTACAGATAGGTCACTTTTGACTATCTTAGTACAAAGCCTTATCTGATCCTTTTCTTTGCCTAAGCCTATTATAGCCCTGGCATGCCCCATTGAAATTGTTCCACGTGAAACATATGCCTGGATCTTCTCTGGCAACTTTAATAATCTTATGAGATTAGCAACAGTAGCCCTGTCTTTCCCTATAGTATCAGCAATGTCTTCCTGTGTCATTTCAAAGGCTTCTGAGAGTTTTTTATAAGCCTTGGCCTGGTCAATCGGATTGAGATTTTCCCTCTGCACATTCTCTATTATTGAAAGCTCTAATGAATCTAAATCAGATACGTCTTTTATTATGGCTGGCACCTCTTTTAATTTGAGCATCTTTGCTGCTCTAAAGCGCCTCTCTCCTGCGATCAGCTCATAACTGCCCTTATCATTAGTCCTAACCAAAACAGGCTGAATAAAACCTTTTTCTTTTATCGAAACTGCTAGTTCTTTGAGCGCATCTGCGTCAAATTCTTTTCTTGGCTGATTCTTATTGGCTTCTATCGTATCTAATGACAAGGTAGTAATGCCTTGCTGGATTTTAGCTCCAAAGACCTTCTCCTTGCCATCTATCTTCTGCGCACTGCCTTGTGTTTTTTTCTGTATTAAAGCCTCTAAACCTCTCCCGAGAACTCTTTTTTCCATTCTGCCTCCTTCTTCTCCTCGGTTTCTTCTATTGTCGCGCCTAATAGCTCGCTAGCCAGCCTAGAATACATGCGTGCGCCGATTGAAACATTGTCATAAAGCCCTATTGGCTTACCAAATCCAGGCGCCTCGCTTAACCTTATACTTCTTGGTATTATGGTCTTGAATACCTTGTCTTTAAAATACTTCTTTGTCTCCTCTATTACTTCAGATGTGAGATTAGTCCTATAATCAGCCATGGTCAAAAGCACTCCCTCTATAGAGAGATCGGCATTGAGATTATCCTTTACTAAATCAATAGTGCTTAAAAGCTGACTCAAGCCCTCTAGCGCATAATATTCACACTGTACTGGTATAATAATAGACCCGCACGCTGTTAAGGCATTTATGGTCAAAAGTCCTAATGATGGCGGCGCGTCAATCAAGACAAAGTCATATGCCTCGCTCAGGCCTTTTATAGCATTTTTAAGCCTGTATTCTCTGTTCATGAGGCTCAACATCTCTATCTCTGTTCCTGTAAGACTAATACTTGAAGGGACTAATGAAAATTCTGGTAAAAATACTTCCTGGATAGTATCTTGTACTTTTATATTATTTATAAGGACATCATATATGTTCTTATGTGGTTTGGACTTATCTATTCCCAAGCCGCTCGTTGCATTGGCCTGCGGGTCAAAATCAATCAATAAGACCTTTTTGCCATTTTTGGCAAGATAAAATCCTAAATTAATAGCTGTTGTAGTCTTGCCTACCCCGCCTTTTTGATTACAGATAGCTATGATTTTTCCCATCAATAGAACCGTATCATTTTTTACGTAACTTCTTCTTAACTCTAACCTTAGCTAATCTAGCCCCATGCATGCTAAACAACCCTTTATTCTCTTCTCTGAGCACCTGAATATCCACTTCTGACTTGGCAGCACCAAGCTTTGAAAGGGCTATTTTTATAGCCTCAGGAGCTGTCTTGGCTTCTATCTCTACCTCATTAGTGTATTGTGTTTTGTTTTTCATGCCCCAGCTCACTTTTTGTGCAAAAACAAAGACTGTAACGTAGTAGTAAGCACTGTGTTTGTCAGCCAATATAAAACAAGGCCTGACGGCAATGAATAAAAGATAAACCCAAATACGATCGGCATCACAGCTGCCATCATCTTCTGCTGGTCTGTCTGCCCAGCATTAGATCGCGCCTGAGAAGACTTCTGCTGAACTATCATAGCACCTATCATCAATATTGGCAACAGATTTATTGCACTGCCAAGAAAAGGCAGCGTAAAAGGCAGGGTAAATGCCGCGTCAGGCATTGACAGGTCCTTTATCCAAAGAAAGGTCGCGCCCTTGAGCTCGACTGACCTCATGAGTGTCTGGTATAGCGAAATAAATACAGGCATCTGCAGGAGCATCGGGAAACACCCGCCCATTGGATTTACATTATACCGTCGATAAAGCTCCATGACTTCCTTGTTTAATTTATGCGGGTTATCTTTGTGATCAGACCGGATCTTCTCTATGTGCGGCTGCAATTCCTGTAATTTTTTCATTGATTTGAGACTTTTCAGCGTAAGGGGGAACAGCATAAAGCTCATGCAGCACGTCAAGAGTATTATAGAAACCCCATAGTTATGGCAGATAGAATAGAAAAATTTTAAGATGCTCAGGAGAACGAGGGCAATGCTAGTAAAGAAACCGAAATTTAACGCGCGACTAAAGGCAGGATCTGCCTTTTCTAATTCGTGGGAATCTGTCGGCCCTATATAAAAAAGAATATCCAGGTCCTTGGTCTCGCCGGGAAGGATTTTATCATCTACGATAAAACCAATGACCGGCGCATCATTGATTTTTTTAGTAAAAACTCCTGCAGGCGTAAAGTCTGGCTTCGCGATTATCGAATAATATTTATTTTTCAGCGCCAGCCAAACCAAGTCATTGTTATACAACTTATTGTATTTATTTAAGTTACGACCTGCGAATTTTTTTAATTTACCATCCCTGCCTAAGATACTCGCCTCAATGTATCTGGATTCAAAGACCTCTTTGTTAGAAATATTAGAACCTGTTGTGATATCAAAGGATAATTTTTTTGTAGATAAAGTATTGTTTGTTATCTTGATGTTGGCAGCTAATGCATACCTATCTTTTAGAAAACGTATCCCTTTCTCTATCAAAAGTCCGTCTTTTTCAGTAACAAAATTACCCCTAAGGCCTTCTATTGAAAATAGTTGCGAAGACATATTAGAAAATACACCTTCGCCTTCTATAGAAAGAATGCCTGCTGCATAAACAGCATCTGTTATAAGATCAATGTCTAATTTTTTGCTGTCATTGATCCTGATTTTCTGTATCGAGCCGCCTATATTGGAAAGCTCTATCTCATACCTGTCATTTCCCAGGTTTCTAGAAATAGCATTATCAGGAAGCTCTATCTCGATTTCTTTGGCCCTTGCTTCAGCCTGTGGCATTTCTATAACTTCTTGTTTTTCAACAAGTTGTGTCTCTAAAAACGGTTCTTCAGGGGGAGGGTTTACTTTTGCGATGAATAAAGGATAGATTAGCATTACAAGAATCGATAAAACTACTGCGAGTAAAAGTCGTCTTTCCATAGCCTGCTTTCTCCTAACTTTACACTTTAACGTTGTTGAAGTGTAAAGTTGCGTTGGTTATTTGTACGGTTCGTATCCTCCAGGGAACAAAGGGTTGCATCTCAAGATCCTGCCAAGCCCTTTTAACAGCCCTGCCAATGCGCCCCTGTGCTCGATCGCATCAATGGTATATTGGGAACAAGAAGGATAGTATCTGCATTTACATAACCTTAATATTGATATATAGTTCTGATAAAATCTAATTGTATTTTTTGCTAATTTTTTTAAAGACATTCAGGAGGTCCTTTTCTATCTCAGTAGATTTGGTGTGTTTATTTATATTGGTGCCTAGTATTATTATGTCGTATCCTACAGGCAAAGACTTCTTTATCTGTCTATACGCCTCCCTTAGCACCCTTTTATATCTATTTTTAAGTACTATCTTGCCCCTATGGGAGTTTCTGGTAGGAAGAAAGGCGGCCCTATTAAACCCGGGCGTTTCATTCTGTTCTAGCAAAATTACAGCTACTAATCTCCCTCTGGTAGAATTGCCTTTGTCAAAAACTCTTTTAATCTGGCTGTTCTTTTTAAGAAGCTCTTGTCCCTTGAGGGAATACTGGCGCATTAAGCTGATAGCCTTTTTCGGCCTTTCTGCCGTCTGCGCTTAAGAATAGCGCGTCCTTTGGCAGTGCGCATCCTTCGCCTAAAACCATGCCTTCGCTTGCGCTTTAAAAGGCTTTTTCGAGTAAGTTTCTTCTTCACAGGGAAGCCTCCTTTGTAAATGTTAGATTATAACACAATTTTAGTCGCGGTCAAGGGAAAAATGCCTTCTTGCTTAGTGCTGGCGCAGCGCCTAACTTTACACTTTAACGTTGTTGAAATGTAAAGTTAGCAGGGGAGAGGTTAAAATAAAAAGGTTTTGCAAAAAAATGTGATTTTAAGTATACTAATCTTGACAATCAAAAATCCATATGTGCCAACCTGAGCGTATAAATGGCTCCTAAGAATAAACTAAAACTCTCTGGTTTAATATTTCTTATTATACTATTTTTGTTGTCCTTTGTTTATCTTCTCATTGGATACAGATTCTCTATCAATGAAGGTTATTTCGATGAAGGGTTAAGCGTCTACGGAGCTACGCGTCTCTTAAATGGAGATGTTCCCTATAAAGACTTCTGGAGTCTTTATGCCCCGGGAGAATTTTATCTATTGGCCGGTATCTTTAGGTTATTCGGGACATCCATAGCAGTAGAACGAATAGCAACTGTCATAATCGAGGCATTGCTTGCCTTGTTTATATATCTACTCGCAAAGAAGTTCATACCCGTAAAGCCTGCCTTGGCGGTATGGCTGCTTGCGCTTTCATGGCTAAGGGTAGACATGCCTTACAGCTGCCCGATGACAACTGCGCTGCTTTTTTGCATAGCAGCGTGCCTGGCCATCACGAACTTCATCTCTAAGCAAAAATTAAGCTGGCTGGTTGTCTCAGGAATACTCACAGGCATAACAGCTCTTTTCAGACAGGATATAGGATTTTATTTGGCCATTGCAGCGTCTTTAACGATCTTTATCTCGATGTCTTCGCGCATAAAAGAGGGGATAGGCGCAACTGTAATATATTATCTGGGCATCGTCATAATCATAGGGCCGATGATCTTATTTTTTCTGTCTAAATCAGCATTTTCTGATCTGATCTCGAGCACTATAGCATTCCCCATAAAGGTGTACCCAAGGTTTCGATATTTACCTTTTCCTAGCTTTGGCACGAATGCGATAATCTTCTACCTGCCTATCCTGATATTTTTCATAACAATTGTCTATATAGCTTTTCAGAAAAAAAACAATACAGCAGGGCGGGAGAAAAGATTGTTTGCATTGTTTTGTTTATTCCTCGGCATTGGTTTTTTAAATTACAGCAGCGTGCGTTCGGATATACGGCATCTATTGCCCACCATGATCCCAGCGATTATATTATTTGGTCTTTTAGTATCCACAGCTACAGACAGGCTCCGAGCTAAACATAAGGGGCGCTTCATGCTTATAGTAAATCTTACAGCATTGATATTACTTGCTATAGCTGTCGGTCCAAAGGCAAAACTTTTATTGCTGCATATCAAGCAACCGGGGCCAGAGCTGGATCTTGATCGCGCGCGCGGGTGTTATGACCAGACAGAATTTACTCAAGCTCAGAGAGCGGCCATCAAATATATAAGCGAAAGGACCGGGCCTGATGAAAGGATATTTGTAGGGAACCTGAGACATGACCGGATAGTCACTAATGATATAATGTTTTATTTCTTATCGGAACGGGATAGCGCCACCATGTACCACGAGCTTCACCCAGGCCTTGCCACCACGAGAGAGATACAAGAAAAGATCATAGATGATATCAAGAGACACGACACCAGGTACGTTGTGCTCTGGGCCGAAGACGAAAAGACTGTTGAGCAGAATGAAAGCAACAAGCCGAGCGGGGTAAGCGCGCTTGATAATTTTATCCAAGAAAATTTTAAGGCAGTCCGAGGATTTGATTCCTACATGATCCTGTACCGCCATAGAGATTTTTCTTAGGCTAGCTCATGATAAAAAATCTGGTCAAAAACATATGATGCTGTCAATCATTATCCCGGTCCTCAACGAAGAAAAGTCTATCGGCAGGCTTTTATCCGATCTAAAAAAATGCCCCATATCCATAGAATACGAGATCATCGCGGTAGACGACAATTCTAATGACTCCACAAAAGATATTATTCTGAATGAACGCGAGAAAAACAAAAGAATACGTCTTATAAGCTCCAGGGGCGCTCACGGCCTCGGAAAGGCATTGAAAAAAGGTTTCAAGGCCAGTAGCGGCGCCATAATCGCCATGCTAACAGGGGACCTGTCGGATAATGCAAACGACATCCCTGTTATGTTGAAAAAAATATGCGATGACGGGTATGATTTTGTATGCGCTTCTAGATATAGCAGGGGAAGCCTTTGCAAGCAATCCAATATTATTAAAGGATTTTTTTCCAAATACCTGGGCAGGGCAATACATATCTTTGCCGGCGTCCCAACCCTGGACTCGACAAATGCATACAAGATGTTCAAGAGGAGGGTGCTGGAAGATATCGGATCCCTTGAGTCCGAACGCTATACGCTGGGCCTTGAACTTCTGCTAAAGTCCCATAAAAAAGGCTTTAAGATAACCGAGATCCCGACTACCTGGCACGATAGAGAGGAAGGAGAGTCGCATTTTAAGTTCCTTCGCGATGGGTTTCAATATCTGAAGTGGTTTGGATTTGCTTTGTTCGACAAATGCGAACGTAGCGCCTAAGTTTACACTTTAACGTTGTTGAAATGTAAAGTTAATGCTTGACAAAAGGAAGCAGCGCTCTGACAATATACGATATTACAATATATAATATAAAAAATTTAGGGTAAAAAATATCTTTATGCTCATAAAAAAATATTTACGGGAAACAAAAAGCGAGATCGACCTGGCCCTGGACAGAAACCTGCCAAAAAATAATAATATATTAAATAAGGCCATACGCTACAGCGTATTTTCCGGAGGAAAGCGCATCAGGCCGATCCTGGCTATAGCTACCGCAGAGATGCTTGGCGCAAAGAGAAGAAGGGTCATCCTGCCTGCCTGCGCCATAGAACTAATACATAATTTCACTCTTATACACGATGACCTGCCCTGCATAGACAATGACGATCTCCGGAGAGGCAAGCCGTCGCTACACAAGGCGTACAATGAAGCCGTGGCGCTCCTGGCAGGTGATGCGCTCTTTAATTGCGCATTTAATATCCTGTCAAAAAATCATTCTTCATATGAATATCTGGCGCCTTCGACAAAACTAAGATTGATCAGCGAGATCTCTGCGGCAATCGGCACAAACGGAGTAGCAAGCGGGGAGGCGAAAGAGCTGTCTCTTAAAGGAAAAAAAATCAGCATCCCTGATATAGAAGACATCTATATGAAAAAGACAGCGATACTTATTTCCGCGGCCGTCAGCGTAGGCGCTATAATAGGAAAGGCGGGCAAAAAAGAATCCTTTCTCTTGGCCAGCTATGCTAAAAATATCGGGATAGCCTTCCAGATCAAAGATGATATACTGGAATTCACCAGCGGCGAATCAAAAAGAAAGAAAAACGAGCCCAATTATGTCATCTCTTCGGATTTAGAAAACGCGAGAAGGGTAGCAAAAGAAAAAATAACCTCGGCCAAAAACTATCTGCGCTATTTTAGAAAAAGAGCTGACCGCCTATTAGAAATCGCCGACTATGTTATTAACAGGACCTCTTAAGTCTGATGAATAAACTCAAAATCTATCTGGAATTAATGCGGCCTTTCACGCTGCTTGCTCCTATGATAGGATTTCTCTCAGGCGCGATAATCGCCTCTCGCGGTATACCGGGCGCCTATGCGCTCGCAGGCTCCCTGGCAGCGCTGATGCTAAACGCCGCCTCTAATGTAAACAACCAATATTTTGATCTGGAGATCGACAGGATAAATAAACCCTCGAGGCCACTTTGTTCCGGCAGGATATCAAAGAAAGCAACAATAATATTCGCATCCGCACTTTATATGCTGGCCCTTTTTTTATCCTGGCTTATAAACTCTCGGTTCTTCATTATCGTGTCGATAACCGCTGTCATTACCTTTCTTTATTCTGCTCCTCCCGTGAGGATTAAAAAATATCCTTTCGCAAGCAATATCTTCATAGCTATACCAAGAGGCCTGCTTCTTATCGTAGCCGGCTGGAGCGTGATCAAACCTATATCTCACATAGAACCATGGTTCATTGGCCTGATATTCGCTATATACATCACAGGGGCTGCGTCTACAAAAGACTTCAGCGACATAAAAGGAGACGGTGCCTGCGGCATAAAATCACTGCCTGTTTTATACGGTCCGGAAAAAACAGCGAAAATAATCTCTCCTTTTTTCTACGCGCCTTTTCTGCTTATACCAATAGGGGTTGCCTTTAATATAATCAAAGCCACGACGCTGCCATTGACGCTCATGGCAATATGGGGAATATACACGGCTAAGCTTATCACAAAAAACCCACGAGCATTAACACTGGAAAAAAACCATGTCTCATGGAAACACATGTATCTTATGCTTATAGTAGGACAGATAGGTTTCGCCGTTGCGTACATAATCAAAATATGAAAATAAACCCTGGATTATTAAAATTAGATCTCTTCTGCAACGGCCTTAGAATAGATAAAACCTGCGACCTGGATAAAGACGCCCGCCCGATCCTTCGCACGCGGGGAGGACTGGGCAGCGGCCTGGAAGCGATCCTGCCAAATAATCTATACACAAATATCCCCATAGAAGAACGCTTCGCAGAGAAAAGCCCTTTTACATTATTCAAACAAAATAAAGATTACTACATAAAAAGAGGAGAGAAAGAGATATGCAGGATCGATCTCCCGCCCAAACCAGAATTCTACGATAAAAAAACCTCTTCTGGAAAACTTATGTCGCGCATAGGAGTGCTGCAAGGGACTTATTTAGGCATATACCCCGGCAGGGTCTGTGAATTCTGGCGCATGTCCCCCAAGATGAACTGTAAATTCTGCTCTGTAGGCCTGAATGTCGGGCGTACAGAGGAGTATGAAAAAACCGTCGAAGACGTCCTGGAAACAGTAAGGGCTGCTAAAGAAGAAAAGAAAATCACCTTTGTGCATTTCAATACAGGATATCTGCGCGGTGAGGCGCTCGATATGCTTGAGCCGTATATAAAAAAGGTCAAGGAAGAAACCGGTCTTTTAATAGGAGTGCAGTGCCCGCCAAATACAAACCTGTCCAGATACGGCTATCTTAAAAAAACAGGCGCAGACCATGTATCTTTTTGTCTTGAGCTTTTTAATAGAAAAAGATTCGAGAAGATATGCCCTGGAAAACATGCCCACATCGGCCAAAAAAGATACTTAGACGCAATGGAACACTGTGTCAGTATATTTGGGAAGGGGAGGGTCTCAGGTGAGATCGTAGCTGGCCTGGAAGACCCTGAGGATACGATAAAGGCGATAGAACATTTTGCAGTTAAAGGCATAGTCCCCACTGTCTGCATCTTCCGCCCCTGCAAGGGAACAGCCCTGGAAAATACAGACCCCCCCAGGACAGAAGATATGATACCTGTATTTAAAAAACTCTATGAGGCCTGCATAGAAAACAGGATCCCTATAGGCATAGCCCCGAATATAAAGGTAAGCCTGGTTCTCCTGCCTGAGGAAGGAAGATTTTTTCTGCATAGAAGAAACGTTAAATTTTTTATTGCTGAGTCCAGACTGAATATCTTAAAATTCTTATATAGAATGTATTTTAAAACCAGGATCTTTCTTAAAAGCATATGAAAAAAATTATACTCGTAAGGCCTCCCAGGTATCTATGGCCGTTTATAAACGAATCTGATAATTTTCTTCTGCCTCTGGGTCTGCCATGCGTGGCAGCCAGCATCAGGGCTAGAATCCCGGATATAGAGGTGAAGATAATAGATTGCCCTCCTCTTAAGATAGGATGGAAGACCCTGGAAAATATTTTACAAAAAGAAAAACCTGATATGGTGGGCGCAGGGGAGGAGGCCTTGTATCATCATGAGGCAGCAAGATTATTCAGTCTGGCAAAAAAGATAAATCCGGAAATAATCACTGTGGCCGGGGGCCATTTTTTTTCCTGGATGATAGATCACAGCCTGACAAATTTTCCCATTGATATCATTGTGAGATTTGAGGGGGAAGAGACGATAGTAGAATTGATCGAAGCCATAAGGAACAGAAAAGACCTATCCGGCGTAAAAGGCATTGCCTATAAAAAAAGTGGTCAGATCATAAAAACAGCTCCTCGTCCTCTGGTAAAAGATCTGGATGCGCTGCCGCTGCCCGCATACGACCTCATGCCAATGGGTAAATATTCTCCCCTTGGATATCTCTGGCCCCAAAGCGCTACGCTAGAACACTCCCGGGGATGTATAGACAGGTGCAATTTTTGCTCGCTATGGACCTTCTGGGGCAAACATACAAAGACAGACATAGAAAAAGGCGAACTAGAGGTAATGCCCAGCTACAGGACCAAAAGCGTAGAGCGGACGCTGGAAGAGGTGGATATAGTATACCGTAAGTATAACAGGCGCTACATAATATGGGCAGACCCTACATTTAATGTAGACCCTGAATGGACAGACAGATTCTGCGAAAAACTCATTAAGAAAAATTATAAAGGCCTGCACTGGTGGGCATTTATAAGGGCTGATTTTGCGCTGCGCGACGAAAAATTAGGCATACTGGGGAAGATGGTGCGCGCCGGCATGCTACACCCTTTGATAGGAGTAGAGAGGAGCTGCGCAGAAGACCTGAAAAAGGTCAGAAAATCTGTCTATACCAGGGAATTGGTAAAAGAGGTCTTTCTAATTTTCAAAAACAAATACCCGCAGGTGTTCAGGCAGGGGACGTTTGTCACGTGCATGCCTTTTGACACAAGGAAATCCATGCTGGACCTGGTAAAGTATGCCCTGGAGATAGACATAGATTATCCCGCGTTCCATCCTGTTGCGCCTGTGCCGGGGACATATCTATACCAGGAGGCAAAAGAAAAAAATCTCCTCGAGGAAAAGGATTTTCAGAAATATGACTGGGCTACGCCTATAATGCATTCCTACACAGGCTTGTCCGGGGAAGACTTTGCCAAGTTGAACATGGAGCTCAACAAGCGCTATGTCCTGTACCGGCCGCACTGGTTAATAAGAGGGCTTTTCTCCCGGTACAGGCATAAACGAGGCCTATACTGGTGGTTTTTCATAAATACCTTGAAGATGATGATGCTGGATATTAAAGATACTATCCTGAAGAGAGAAGGATTTAAAGGCGTTACGGGTTTCATGCGACTCAGAAAACCTGAGTGGTATGACTAATAAGCTATGTTGATAGGGCTAGTGCCAATTCATAATGAAGAAAAGAGTATTATTGAAGTCTTGAATAAATTAGAAAAACAGGTGGGTTATATCGTCGTGGTCAACGATGGCTCTACAGACAGAGCGCATTCTTTTATCTCAGAATGGCTTAAAAATAAAAAAAACGCTGACTATCTTTCTTTTCAAAAAAACAGAGGCATGTCATACGCGCTAAGACAAGGTTTTATTTATATATCTGAACAGATTAGAAATAAAAAATTTTCTCATGATGATGCAATAGTTACGATTGACGGAGACGGCCAGCACGATCCTGAAAAGATAAATACCATACATGACTACTTTATTAAAAATAATCTCGACGTCTTAATTTGCAACAGGGATCTCTCAAATTACCCCAGATATAGAGTCCTCGGGAATAGACTAACTTCCTTGGTAGCCTCATTGTTGGGAAAAACAAAATTTAAAGACATTGAATGCGGATTTAAGATCTTAAAAGCGAGCTTTGTCAAAGATATGCTAGATTATTATATTGGAATCAGGTATTCCTGCGCCTGCGAAATAGGGTTGATAGCAAGTCTTTTAGGATATAAAATTGATAACAGTTATCCGATACGCGCCTCTTATTACAGAAGGGGAGGGCCTGGTTTTATAGATCTATTTATCAATATTATATCTTGCCTGACAATCATCTTAAGGATTCGCTTTAGTAAAAAATAAATCCCCAATGCAGATAAAAACTAGAATAATTTTAATACTAATTCTATTAATCGGTGTTTTTCTTAGATTATACCATTTAGATAATGAAGTCTTTCATATTGCCGAGGAATTCACTGAAAGTATCTCTTCTTATTCTGTGTCTCAGCTAGTCAAAACATGGCTACCCGAAGGCCATTTCCCTACTTATTACATCATGATGCATTACTGGACAAAATTATTCGGGACAGGAAAATTTGCCGTTCAGCTTCCTTCTCTATTGTTCGGGGTTATGTCTATATATCTGGTCTTTCTTTTAGGTAGAAGACTTTTTAATGAAAAGACGGGTCTTTTAGCCAGCTTCATCTGCGCGTTAAGCACTATTAACATATATTATTCCTGCTGGGCTAAAAAACCATACAGCATGTTGTCATTCTTTGTCTTAGTGTCATTTATATTCTTACTAAAGGCATTGACAAAAAATACCTGGTTACTCTGGTGGGGATATATATCGTCTATATTGTGCGCATTGCTTCTGAGCGGATCTGCCTTTCCTGTACTCATATGCCAAATATTATTTATTATATTGCTATTGCATAAGAGATATAAGGGGGCTATCGACGTTAAAAAATAGTGCCTGTGTTTTCGCTTATTGCTGTTGTATATTTACCACTATTATTAACTCTGATCATCCCGTTATTCAGGGATGGCAGAATATGGCCGATTGAATGGCTTCATCGTCCTTCTTTTAGAACGCTCATAGAGGTGTTTAATTTTTTTGGAGCGAAAACATATAATAATCTCTACGGCCCTATTGTAAATTCTATTATAGATATATACGGCCTTGTGTTATTTCTCCTATGCCTGATAGGCATCTCTGTCACCTTTAAAGGTGACAGAGAAAAAGATGCAAGCCATACATATGCAAATGGAATACTTTTATCTTTATGGTTAATAGTACCCATTTTCTTGCCTTTTATTTTCTCTTATCTATTTGCTTCCCAAGGCCTTTTAGGTCCAGTGAGATTCGTATTGTACGCTTCGCCCGCCTATTATCTCTTAGTCGCAAAAGGAGCACTGTCTCTTAAGAAAATGGCACGCCTGGGATCGATCGCAGCTATAGTGGTCTATGGGATTGTGTTTGCGAAAGATTGCATATACGTAGATAAAAATACCCCCTGGCCAAAAATATATGCTTATATTGAGCAAAATATAGAAACTGACGAAGAGACGGTATTTTCGTTTCACGGTAACCTCAGAAATCTCGGGGTTATATTTCATTATCTGGGGCCGTCTTTTACAGGGGTCTGGTCTAGTAAATTACTTAAAAAAACTCCTGAATATAAAAAAGTCCTGATCCCTATGGTAAATACGCCTGAAGAGCAAAAACAAGTAAAAAATGATCTGTTAAAATCGATAAAAATTACCGAGCTAGACAGGTTGGATTACGATGGGCTTTGGTTTATAAGTTATGACACTGTATTAGACCTTGAAATGATAAACTTGTTCAAAAAAAGATATCACTTGGTGGGAAAAAAAATCTTTTACAACGTCATGCTTTACCATTTTAAAAAATAAGGGCTAGAAAACAGATATCTATCCGTGCGATCCTTTATTTATATATTAAAAAATCCCCCAAGGCAAGATATTTTATATTGCTATCACGAAAAGTTCTTAGGGCATCTTCAGGCGTACATGCGATAGGCTCGCCGCGGATATTTAATGAGGTATTAAGAACGATAGGGATGCCGGAGATTTTCCTAAATTCACTTATCAGCCTCCAGAACCTCGGAGCTATTTTCTTTTTTACAAGGTGGGGCCGCGTTGTATCGTCCACATGAAGCGCGGCCGGAATAATCTTCTTCGTTTTCTCAGGGACTTTAAACGTCAATGCCATGAATGGGGAATCTTTTTGAGGCTGGATCAGATATTCATCCTTTGCCTCGTATAGCATAGACGGCGCAAACGGCCTCCAAGATTCACGCTGCTTAATCCTATTTACTTCGGTCTGTATCGATTTTTTTAGTGGATTAGCCAATATAGATCTCGCCCCCAGGGCGCGAGGGCCTATCTCCATGCGCCCCTGAAACCATCCCACAATCTTATCCTGGCAAAGCAATTCAGCCACGGTCGATTCTATTGCCTGGTCCTCCTTAAACTTAACCCCAGAATCCTTAAGTAGTCTTCTTAATCCACCATTTGAAATCCCTGGTCCCCAATAAGCACTTCCCATCTTCATTCTTGGATCATAACCTTTTTCTTTTGCCAGAAATAAAGCCGCGCCCAAGGCAGACCCTGCATCATTAGTCACTGGTGGAATAAATATATCATCGATAAAATCTTTGGACGCCAACATGCCGTTCATTTTACAGTTCAAACCAATCCCGCCAGCTATGCAGAGCTTTTTATTATAATCTGGGTTGCGCGATATATCTCTGACCATAGAACCTATGATCTTTTCAAGAATATCCTGCGCTGTAAAGGCAATATCCATGTGGTTCTGGCTGGGTGATTCCTTAGGGCGACGTACATGTTTTATCAGATCAAACATTTTCTCGCTGTATATTGCGCCACGCTGGTGTTTGCCTAAAAAACTATAACTTGCGTCATATCTATAGTCTCCATTTTCCTTAAACGAGATCATTTTTTTAAAATTAGCATATATTTCTTCATTGTATTTACCATAAGGGGCAAGCGTCATCACCTTGCCTTCATTTCTATTCGGAATAAAACCAAGGAATTCCGTTACGCTTTGATAAAACCAACCGAGAGAATCAGGGATCTTAAAAGATCTTTTCTCTTTTATATCAAGGTCATCCCCTTTAAAGATAGTCGTGCATTTGTCTTCGCCGCTACCGTCTATTACCAATATATAAGAACTCTCAAAACCCGAGCAATAAAAAGAGCTCGCCGCGTGGGCAAGGTGATGTGGAATGAATTCAATAGGAGGGACTCTTCCGCTAATGCCTGCGCAACGCAACATGGACCTTATCGCGTCTCTTACCCTAGCTGGCTGATATTTTAATAACTCTCCTAATGTTGGGCCTATCGTGTCTGTCTCTATCTTAGGCGAGCGCCTCAGATAAGTGGTAAAGAAAAAATACGGCATATATAGCCTGTATCTATATGTATCCCAGGGAAAAACAATATAGTCTATTTCATCAAGGCTAAGCGCGCTATAATCCAGGCAAAACCTCGCAGCATTTTCAGGGAGAAGGCCAAAAGAGCCCTTGATCCTGTTAAAACGCTCTTCCTCTGCCATAGCCATTAATTTACCGTCCTGAACCAAGCAGGCAGCAGGGGCTACCCCCAGTCCGGTAATCCCCAGTATATTCATGTTTAAACTCCTAAGATATTATCAATGCGCCCAAAATGAAAATTCTGCAATAAACATTCCAATTTAGCAAGACTTCTATCTATATTATAATAAGAAACAAAACTTGACAGGATGCCTAGTTTAATCCTTGGAGTAGCCTTATTACATTCCCAGGGATGTATATATACAATAGAAGGCCTGTCTTTATTGATCCATCTTAAGAATTTCTTTTGCAAAGAAACTGGGATCAGTCTAGAATAAAAACCTCCTAAAACAGGAAATCTGAATCCCAGGACCTCAAATACACTTATAGGAAATTCTTTCAAGCTACTCGTAAAATTATCAAGCGTTATATCATCTATGTCCAAACCATATATATCTAGAGGCGCCCTTTTAACTCCTATATGAGGATTAATCCTTATTGGAAAGATGCTTGAATCATACTTAAAATCATGTGCTTTTAAAATTCCGACTGCCCATTTGGTGCTTTTGGTCAAAGAAAAAGTAGGAGCGCGAAATCCTTTTATCTCAATATCGCCCAGAATGTTATATATGACTCTTTTAAATTTAGAGAGTTCCATCTCTAGTCCGCTAGGACCAAGCTCATGCAGTGTCCTGTGAGAAAAACCATGGCTCGCTATTTCGTGTCCGCTTTTGTGTATCTTTTTGATCAATTCCGGATACTTTACTGCCACCTCGCCTACTATAAAGAAAGTCGCCTTGGTTTCATACTTATTCAAAAGTGTAAGTAATGCATCAGTAGGTTCTTGAATCGAATCTAGTTTTGCAGAATTTACATGCTTTTTTATAAGATAGGGATGATACCATTCTTCCAGATCTATGGATAAGGCATTAGCCTTAGGAGACGTTTTCATGTTCTTGTAGGGCAATAATATATGTTATATTATATCCTAATATTTAATATCCCTCAATATCTTTCACTTTATATCCTAGTCTATTGTTTAATCTCTTGCAATAAATGGAGATAGCAGTATAATAAAATTGCTAAATCCAAGAAAGAAATTTTTAAGGTGTTTTTGTGCTACCAGTTGTCCAAATATCTTAATGTGTGGCATATTCGGTGTCTTATTAACTAAAAATGAAGCATACACTCCTGCCTTATTAAAGGAGACTGTAAACCAGTTATTCCTTTTATCAGCATCTCGCGGCAAAGAGGCATCAGGGCTTGGTGTGTTTACTAACGGTAAGTTGAGGTTACACAAAGAAGCTCTTTCGGCGCGCTATTTTATCAATACAAAAAAATACAAACAGTTTTTTAATGGAATAGTCAATGCGCGCAGGGATTCTGTCTTTATCAATAATAAAATCAGCATTATAGGTCACACGCGTCTCGCTACAAATGGCTCGGAAATAGACAGCCATAATAATAGCCCCATCATATACAATAATATACTAGGAGCACATAACGGAATAATAGTTAATGATGATTTGCTCTGGAAAAAATTTCCATCAATAAGAAGAAAAGGTTCCGTAGATAGCGAAATTATATTCGCCCTGCTTAATCTCTTCCATAAATACGGCTTGTCTTTAATAGAATCTGTTAGAAACGTATTTAAAAACATAGAGGGATCTGCATCTATCGCTGCATTTTTATCTAGTTGGGAGAATATAGTGCTAGTTACAAACACTGGTTCGCTTTATTGTTGTAAAAATACCTCGAGCAATGTCTTTATATTTACATCGGAATTGCCCATCTTACAACGACTAATTAAAAAACTAAGACTACGAAAAATCATAGGCCAATACAATATATCACAACTAAAAGCAAATAATGGCTCCGTCATCAATATTCATGACTTATCAGAGCAAAGGTTTAATATAAAATGAAAAAATGGATTGTAAAATTTCTTTTTTATATTTTAATAGCTATCGTTTTATTTGTACTTTCAGAAATTTCTATAAGGCTCATTTACAAAGATAAATTAAAATATGTCAAATCGAGCCTATCCTTAATTGACAAATATGTCTGGAGCATATCAAAGATGTTTATAGAAAAAGGGGAGGGGCAATACGAGACAGACTTGGCTTCTTTCCTGATACAACCTCCTTCTGATTTTGCCGTCCAGTTTGAATTTTTTAAAATGCCAAAGAAAAAAGGAGTTTATAGAATATTTTGCATTGGTGGCTCATCGGTTTTAGGTTATCCTTTTAGCTATAATAACGTCCATTCTGAAATAACTTTCCCAAAGAAGTTACAACATATGCTCGATAAGGATGCTGTAAACCTGGAAATCATTAATGCGGGAGTATCAGGTACCTATACAGGCAAGTTGATCCCGCTGACAAGAGAATTGATAACATATGACCCTGACGCTATCATATTATATGCAGGACACAATGAATACGGCTATTACTATTGGTCTCCGGAAATTCTAAAGATTGCCCCTTTAACGCTCAAGATAGACAGATTGCTTAATAAATTGTATCTCTATCGTTTATTAGTGCGAACTCTTGATAAATCCCCGGAGGTTGATAGACACTCTGAGAAATGGTTCAAGTATAATATAAAGTCTGGTCTCTGGAAAAAGGAAGTTGTTGCGCGAATACTTCTAGATAAGTTCAAAGATATCGTGCCCTCAAAAGAATGGCAAAATTTTGCGGCAAATGAACTTTTCCTGTGTGAAGAGCTTTTTGAACAAAACCTTTTGCAAATAAACTCCATTTTAAAAAAATCCGGAGTAACATTTATAGTGTGCACGGTTGTTTCTAATATAAAAGATTATCCTCCGATCTTCAGTTTTCATTCATCAACTTTTTCTCCTGAAGATCTTGAGTATTGGGAAAAGGCATACGGCAATGTTAAAAAATTGTTAACTAAGCAAGATTACGCGGAAGCAATCAATGAGTTATTAAAATTACAGAAGATGGACACCGCGTATGCAGAAACCTATTATTTGTTAGGTAAGGCTTATTATTCCTTAGGTAAATACAGCTTAGCAAGAAAAAATTTTATCCTGGCGAAAGATTATTCGCCAGCATATGCACCTTTCCAAAGAGCGCCTTCATCTTTGAACCATCGGATAAGGAAAATATGCCGTAAAAATCGAATTTTTTTAATCGATATAGAAAAAGAATTTTATTCACTTAAAACAAATTTTGGCATCCCAGGTTATGACCTCTTTAGGGATAATCTACATCCTAATGAAAACGGCTATCTCTTTATAGCTCAAATAATTGCTAATAAAATTAAACAATTTAAAATAATTCCAGAAGTACTAAAAAAATGATCGGCTGACGTATGCAGAAAAAAACCCGGATAATATTATTCTTTGTTATAACCTTTGGATCGATCTTAAGGATATATGAGCTGGGCAGAGAAAGCCTTCACATAGACGAAGCGGCAACTGCCATTGGATCATCATTGCCTTCTATTCCTGCTTTAATCCAATATTGGTTTTCAGTCGGGCATCAATCTCCATATTTCCTCATGATGCATTACTGGATAAAGTTATTCGGGCAAAGTGAGTTTG
>CAYPYS010000004.1:25738-91336 GCA_964415355.1 uncultured Planctomycetia bacterium
TCGCGCTTGTCTTTGGGCTTATCTTGCTTGCGTATCTGCCTTTTTTGGTGATGTTTATCAGGCCTAATATAAGATATATTGATGCTGCCGGACGATTCTCCATGCTCTCTCTTAATACATTCATGCATCATTTTAATATTTTTGGCGGGGAAATATACCAGGAAATTATGTATGCTAATCCCACAAGAAACCCTGCGCTGATTATACCCACCAATATATTCGGGATTATGCTGTCCATGTTATGCCTTGCAGGGGTTTTTAATTCGCTCAAGGCCCGCAATAGAAACAGAGAATGCAAAACTGTGACCCTTCTAACCTTATGGCTGGCCATACCTATTGTTTTGCCGTTTATCTTCTCGCATCTAGTCGCGCCTGTCTTTGGTCCTGTAAGATACGTATTATATGTTTCATGCGCCTACTATCTACTGATCGGAAAAGGCGTGATGTCTTTAAAAAAGAATCTGCGCCTCTTGCTACTAACCTTTATAGTCTTAATGGGGCTTGTATCCTTACAGGAATATTATCGTGTTGAGAAACGTACAAACTGGAAAAATATAGCCAATTATATTGAACAGAATATCAAAGATGACGAAAAGACATTTCTTGAAATCAGCTACCCCGTACAAATCTCATTTATAGAACACGAGATGTTATATTACTATAAAGCGCCGTCTATCACAGGAATAAGGCTTGACAAAAGCAGTAAAGGCATGTCAAATAAAAAAATACACGACTTGAAATGGAAACCTGCGAGAGTAGAATGGCGCGACCTGGAAGAGATAGACACAGAAGGTATCTGGCTCGTAGTGTGGCACTCGATAGCGCCTGCCTTAAAATCAGATACTATAAAAAAGTTGCAAGATAGATACGCCTTGCTAGAAAGAAATGAATTTTGCGACGTTAGTCTGTTGCATTTTAGAATAAGGGGTCCGAAAAGATGAAACGATGCACCAGGTGCATTCTACCAGAAACCATGCCTTTTATAACATTCAACGAAGAAGGCGTGTGCAACTATTGCTTAAATTATAAAAAAATCGAGATTAAAGGCGAAAAGGCCTTGGAAAACATCGCTGATAAATATAGAAACGCCTCTGGAAGGCCTGATTGCGTTATAGCATTTAGCGGCGGCAGAGACAGTTCTTACGGACTGCATTATATAAAAAAGGTGCTAAAGATGAACCCTATCGCCTTTACCTACGATTGGGGCATGGTGGCAGATATAGCCAGAAAAAATCAAGCAAGATTGGTAGGCAAACTGGGGATCGAACATGTCATAATATCAGGGGACATGAATAAGAAAAGAGGATATATCAGACAATATATACAGGCATGGCTCAAGAGACCTCATTTAGGTATGATACCCTTGTTTATGTGCGGCGACAAGCCAGCTGAATATTACGCTACCAAAGTAGCAAAACAATATGATATTAAACTAATTATTTTATGCCGCGGAAATGGGCTGGAGACAACAGAATATAAATTTGGTTTTTTAGGAGTAGAGGATAGCGAACCTAACGCTGTCATGCATGAACTGGCAATCAAAGGAAGAATAAAGCTTGCGTTATCTGCCGCCTGGCAACATATCCTGAACCCCGCATATATAAACAGGTCTTTATTTGAAACTTTATTTGCTTACTGGACGACCTATTTAATACGATATAATTTTATCTACCTATGGCACTATATAGGATGGGAAGAAAATCATATAATATCTATATTAAAAAATGAATATGGTTGGGAGACTGAAAAAGATACGCTACTTACCTGGAGGACTGATGACGGAACTTCTCCATTTTATAATTATATATATTGTACCGTAGCTGGCTTTACAGAAAATGACGCCTTTCGCAGCAATCAGATAAGAGAAGGCATGCTTACTAGAGATGAGGCATTAAGGATCATATCGGAAGAAAACAAACCGCGCCATGACTCCATAAGACGCTATCTAGCAAAAATAGGACTTAACTATAACGAGGTAATGGAAAAAATCAACGCTATCCCTAAGTTGTATAAAGAATCTTCTTATGAATAAAACGCAAACAATCTATCTTTTAATTATTTTTATCTTTATGGGTCTGATATATTTTGCTACATCTTATTTTTCTCAACCTGAAGATATGCTTAAGGTTTACGGGGATATTTTCTACGATGATTACAATGGGGGCGATATCGTAATATTTTGGCGTAAAGATTTAAAAAGAGGTAAACCTGTGGATAGAAATAACCCGTATATTGTCAATGGGCTTCCTGCTAAATATAAAATTTATGTTCCAAGATCTGTTGGAAGTTTTTATGTGTCTGCCCGCTGTATACCGCCTAATAGCACTACCAAAAAATATTCCACTGCATATTTTGTCTCTGACCTGATAACTATTGGTCCTAAAAATGACGGGGTCCATATTGATGTCCACTTAACGACAAGGAAGATGCTGATGGATTCCTACGCAGGCGCAAAGGTAAAAATATCAGGAAGGATCATATATGAAAACTATAAAAAGGGACAGATCGGTATTGCTGTAGAAAGTCCGGAGAATCATAAAAAAGTTTACCTGCCTCCTGATATAGCCCGTAAATTTTACCGCCTTCCAGGGGTTTATAGCATCGAAATCCCTATTAACGCTGGAGAGGTATATGTCAAGGCTCTGAATTATCCTGACCATAAAGAAATTGCAGGAGATACGCCGGGAGTTATTTATTCTAGCTATGAATATAACCCTATAAAAGTAGAATCATCTAATATTGAAAATATAGATATTACTCTAAAATAATGGCTAATTTATCAAAAATCAACAACATATCCCCCCGCGCATACCAATGAAGGCAATATCCTTGAGACAAAAAATAGCCTTAATTCTATTCGGCCTGTATAGCTCCGTAATCCTTCTCGAACTAGGTCTGCGACTAGGGGGATTTCTATGCTTATCTTTACAAGAATATAGAAACAAGGTCTCCTTAACACAAGCTGGAACATACCGCATAATGTGTTTAGGCGAATCTACCACTGCGGTTGGAAAAGAATATTCTTATCCCAGTCAGCTCGAAAATATTTTAAATCAGAGGAACATCGGCATAAAATTTGCGGTGATAAACAAGGGATTGAGCGGAACAACCACGGGAAGCATAGTATCGCACCTAGAAGATAATCTTAAAAAATATAGCCCTGATATGGTCATTACGATGATGGGTATAAACGACGGCAGGCATATGCACGCAGACCGCGAGATAAACAATATGAAATATGAAAATCTTGATACCAAGAAAGTTTTATTGATATTCAGATCATCAAGATTATACAAACTAATAAAACTCATCCAGCTTAACATTATACATAAATTAGGAGAAAAAAAAGGGACTGTTCCCCCAGAAGAGATTAAGTTAAAAAATCTTATAAATTACAAACAGGCAGAAAAAATGTATACGGAGATTATAGCAACGGATCCCGAAAACGACAGAGCGTGTTTCGAATTAGCGCAACTTTATATGGATGATGAAAGATATGAAAAGGCCAGGGAGATGTGCGAAAGGGCCATAGAGATAAATCCTCGCAACGATTGGGCCTATTTAGTATTAGGGATCTGCTCTAAGAAAAAAATTCCGCATGAGGAAACGGCAAAGCTATTCAGAAAAACTTTGGAAATAAATTCAAGTAACTATAGGGCATATATTGAATTAGGGCTGTTGCATAAGGCTACTGGAGAATATTATAAATGCGAAGAGGTATTTAAAAAAGCTATAAAAATAAGGCCATGGGATGAATTTGCTTATGCAGCATTAATACAATGCTATGAGGACCAAGGAAAACATAAGCTAGCCAAAGAATATTCTGGTCTGTTAGATATATTAGGATACGAGTATTATAATCCTGTAACCCACTATAATTATCGCAAGCTTAAAGATATAGTAACCCACCACGGAATAAAGCTTGTGTGTGTACAATATCCGGTCCGTAGTTTAGAGTCTTTAAAAAAACTACTAGAACCATATGAAAATATTATTTTCGTAGATAATGAAAAGATATTTAAAAATGCGATCAAAAAATCAAGCTACGATGAATATTTTATAGATATATTCGGAGGCAATTTTGGACATTGTACGCCCAAGGGGGATAGGCTTTTAGCCGAAAATATTGCAAATGCTATCTGTGAAGAAGTAGCCTTCATGAATGAATAAATTTATTACATTGCATAGCGATTTGGCGGTTGATACAATATAGGTAAGCTACAAATAGGAATAGAAAATTAAAAATTTAAGCATGCTGGCAGATATAAACTTTATCTTATTCTTTATAGCCGTAACTCTGGCTGTAATTTTACTCGCGTTTCATTCCTATCTGACAAATGGTAAGCGGGTAACCTTCACCTTCTTCCTGTTTGCTTTCATCTGGGCTTTTATGAAAGAAAGCGCCCTGCCATTTTCTCCGATGTCTCCTTATGAATTTCTATTAGAAAATATTTCCATGACCCTGGTAATATTCACGGTTATCTTTGGCTGGTTATTTACATTTTATATAAGCTGGCGTATAGCTGACAATATACTTGAAAGAATAGTATTTTTTAAAAAAAGTCTCTTTATGACATTGCTATTGGGCATGTGGATTACAGCATCCATATCTTACGCGGTTGAATCAACGGGTATACATACTGATTGGTGGAAATGGAAAATAGACTGTTTAAAATTCTCAGATTTTCTCGTGCCAGCCTACAGCTATAATGCAGCGGGAGGTTGGATAGATTTTTTTATATATTTTATGTTAGCCTATTTTTTGATAGAGTGCTCAAAATATAAGACTGCCGCATGGAAATCTATATTCTTTTTAATGCCAGTGGCCTTTGTATTATTCTTGAGGGACGTTATCATGGCCAGAATGCTTGTGATTACCGCTGTAATTGTACTGGCTTTCTTAAATCCTCTGAAGTTATCCTATGAAAAAAATAAGACGAAAACCCTTGCCAAGTACTCGAGTATGATAGATTATCTGCCACTAGCAATGACGGTTTTTATGATATTAATTATTGGACTTATAGACATCCTAGTAATAAAACAACCTTTGTTGCTTTTTTCTAAACTACCGATTGCATTTTGCGTCCTTTTTGCGATAAAAGAAATACCGTTTGTCGCCTTGGTTATATTATCCATTATTCTGCTTGCCCTTGGGGGCAAACTGGTTATTCCGGCTCTCATTTTAACAATCTTTATTCTGTTATTAAAAATAATGGATTGGCTGCAAGTCCAGAAAAACAATCTATACGCTAAAATAATAAAGTGAAAAATTTGTATATTCTTAAGCTAAAGTTACGTTTTATAAAAATTTTTTATACTATGTGCGTGTCTTTTTTAATTATCCTTTCACATTTCATATTGAGTCCGTATAATATTTTTACATTTTTAAGGTACGGCAGAGAAAAAATAACGATATCTGGAAAAGTCGTTTTTGACAACTACGCAAACGGTATAATAAAGATCGGAGCCTGGAGCAATGCGCTTAACAAAAGACAACCTATGCATCCGCCTGATATATCAAGAACAAAGATATTTAAACCCGGTTCGTTTCAACTCCCTGTCCCCAAGGATAGCGGGTTAATCTACCTGTATGCTGTAAGCATGCCCAGGGAATTGCCTTTTTGGATAAGAGATCACCGACATAATTACCCTTTTGGTAGCTATAAAAATAACCCCTTGGAAGTCAAGGCATCTGATATAAAAGGGGTGCTTGTTGTAATAAAATAAGGGAGATTTCATTGAAACTATCAGTGCCTTTCAATGGCCAAAACGATCTTATATCTAGGCTGAAAAAATATCCGGAGGTCACAGAACTCTATAGTAAATTAGCTTCTGATTTTATCGGAGGAGGAAAACATTCCTTCCAAATACCTTCTATATCCAAGAAAAAATTGGCCTGCAATATCAAGCAGGCTCATGAATACAAATTAAAATTTAACTATCTTTTAAACGCCAGCTGCCTCAATAACATGGAATGGACTATTGCTGGCCAAAAAAAAATAACCCGACTCATCGAGTGGCTTGCCGGATTAAAAGTAGACGCGCTTACTGTGGCAACGCCCTACCTCTTGGAATTAATCAAAAAACGGTACCCTATGTTTAAAGTATGCGTCTCTGATTTAGCATATGTCAATTCCCTACAAAGGGCAAAACACTGGGAAAATTTAGGGGCGGATCGTATCACCCTTTTTAACATCGATCTGAACAGGAATTTTACCCTACTTGAAGATATAAGAAAAAACATCAAGTGCGAATTAAAGCTCATTTTAAACGTAAATTGTCTATACGGGTGTCCTTTTTATATGTATCATGCAAACCTATCTTCCCATGCCTCTCAGTCCGAACATATTCTGAAAGGCTTTGTCATCGACTATTGCCGTATAAAGTGTAGATATCAACAGATTATAGATCCAGTGGATTTTATACGAAGCACCTGGATAAGACCGGAGGATGTTGGCCATTATGAAAAAATAGGCATAGACTTTTTTAAAATAATAGACCGTGGCATGACTACCCAAACGATAGCGTCCATAGTGAAAGCTTATATCAACAGAAACCACAGCGGCAACTTATTAGACCTATTTCCTGATCCTTCAAAGAGCGTAATGTTTGCAAAAAAGGGACTGTCCACAAAAATTAAATATTTCCTGCGGCCGCTTACGGTTAATGTATTTAGATTGAGAAAATTTGCGAATCTATTCACAAATGCTATCTATATCGACAATAAAAAATTGGATGGTTTTATAGAAAATCTGAAAGATCAAAAATGCGGCAGGCAATCATGCGAAGAATGCCAATATTGCCACGAGATGAGCAAAAAGGCGGTCTATATAAACGAAAAGGCCTGTAAAAAAATAAAAAAGCACTACGAAGCCTGTTTAAAAGACATTGTTTCAGGAAAGCTCTTCAGGTATTTCTAGATAAAATAAACTTTATGAAAGTAATTTTAATAAATCCATTATCTGAATTGGCAGAAACAAGCGACGCTTATTATCATTCTGTTTCTCCGCTTCCACCTTTGGGGCTAGCCTATCTGTCTTCGGCTTTAAAAAATAACGGTTTCGAGGTCTCAGTAGAAGACCAATACGCTAGCAGGTTGAGCAATGAGAGACTTATAAAAAAAATAAAAAATGCGTCCCCGCAAGTCGTAGGATTTTCCTGTCTCACAACAGCTATGGATAATATAACAAGGTTTGCCAAAAAAATAAAAGCGTCTGATATAAAGACAAAGATCATTTTGGGAAATATCCACCCTACGATTTTCCCGGAGGAAACACTAAAAAGAGGAATAGCTGATATCGTCGTAAGGGGCGAAGGCGAGCAGACATTGACAGAGGCCATTGTCTCTCTGGATAAAGGGTATGACCTGGCTAATGTAAAGGGAATCAGTTATATCCGCAATGAGAAGATCATGCATAATCCTGACAGAGAAATTATTGAAGATTTAGACATGCTTTCGTATCCCGACTGGCATTCCCTGGACTTAAGGAATTACAAAAACTACCCGCAATTGGGCATCTATAATAGGCTTGTTCTGCCTGTGCAGGCATCAAGGGGGTGCGCTTACGACTGCCTGTTTTGCTCACAAGATAAGATTTATAAAAAACCACGGTATAGAAATATAAAAAATGTAGTTAATGAAATAGAATATTACTATAAAGAATTCAAAATAGACTATATAGGTTTTAATGATGCCTATTTTCCTTTTTCGAAAACTTCCTGCTTAGAATTCTGCGATGAAATAATTCGGCGCAAACTGCATAAGAAGATAAAATGGTTCACCGAAACACGGGTGGACATGGTTGATGTAGAATCTATCCGGCGTATGAAAGAAGCGGGTCTTTATTTAATTATGTATGGATTTGAAACAGGGAACCAAAAGGTTCTTGATGCTACAGGTAAAAAAACCACACTAATCCAAGCGAGAAAGGCCATAGAATACACCCGTAGATTTAAAATTCGCACTATGGGCCTATTTATGCTTGGGTTGCCTGCCGATACAAAAGATACATGCCGTGAAACTATTGGATTTGCCAAGGAACTTGATCCTGATATATGTAAGTTTAATATAGCTGTTCCATACCCGGGCTCTAAATTCTTTGATGAGCAGGATATTAAACTGAACAACATTTATAACGAAACCAATAGATACACAAGCTGGTCTGATTGGTCTTCCTATGATGGCGAAATAATCTATAACCCGCCTTCGATGACTAAAAAGGAATTGCTAAATTTGCAAAGAAAAGGCATGTTTAGTTTTTATATGCGGCCCAAGATTATCTTAAGGTCACTTATTAAAAGAATCTTTTCTTTTCCTGATCTTTGGCATGGCGCTTGTCTTTTATTTAGAAACTATTTAAAAACACTGAAAGGAGGGAGAAATGCAAAAAAATATCTTTCTTGATGCGCTTATCACTATAACAATTATTTTTATGAGCATCCAATTGTTTAATGCAAACATCGCTTGGTCTAAGCCAGTTCCTTCTGAAATCGCTGACAGCAAGACAATCACAGTCAAAGGCAGGATATACTATGATGATTATGATGAGCATAGAGGGGGATACATAATACTATATTGGGAGAGAATAGTGGGTCGTAGACCCATAGAGGAGAGCCAAGAGGGGGACCAGAAAAAGCCAATGGCAGGGCAGGACCAACCATTGGAAATAATAATCTTGACTGAACCAGGGGACTTTTCAATAGAAATCCCTAAAAATATGGGCATGGCATATCTAAGTGCCAAGTATCTAATAGATGAGGATTCCCCTGCAGAAGCTAGCGCTACTCATGAGATAATAGTAGGTTCAGACAACATGATAGTAGATCTACGGTTGGAAGAATGCAAAGAAATTGAATTTTATAAAGGACCCACGATAAAAATTAGCGGCGAAGTTATCGTAAAGGATTATGAAATGGGCATTATACGCGTAGCATGCCCTGGCCTGGAGTTTCCAATCAAGCCTACAGATCTATTTGGCCCAGGGAAATATTCGCTAGAAGTACCTGTAGGAATTGGAAATGTAACGATTAAAGCTCTGAACATACCTGAGGATGATCCTGGTGAAGCAACCGGCGGTATGCCAGGTACACGCATAGGAACATATGATATATATGTAGAGACATATGATATCGACGGTGTAGATATCATGATAGAATAAAACTAGAATTTAAAAAGGCTGCCAATATATGTGTGGGATTGCGGGTATATTATCGTTGGGGTCCTCTCTTCATAATAAAGATATTGAAGAAGCAAAAAATATGACAGAGATGCTTAAGCACAGAGGACCCGATAGTTCTGATATTTTCAAAGACCAAAAATGCATCCTAGGCAACACGCGGTTAAAAATTATTGATCTATCTGACAACGCCCGCTTACCTATGTCCAACGAAAACCAAAGCATATGGTTAAACTATAATGGCGAGGTCACTAATTTTAAAGACTTGAAAGAAGAATTCCGTCTGGAGCAAACACATAAATTTCGCTCAACTTCTGACGCCGAAGTCTTAATCCATTTATACGAGGAGCTTGGTATAAATTTTTTAAAATATCTAACCGGGATGTTTGCATTTTGTCTTTATGATAAAAATATCGGGAAGGCCTATCTTGTAAGGGATTTTTACGGAATAAGGCCTTTGTTTTATTTAATTAATAAAAATAAATTCTATTTTGCGTCTGAAATAAAATCATTTTTAGACCTTTCCTGCTTTAATAACAAGATAGATCATGAAGCTATTTATCATTTTCTTTCTCTAGCATATATACCTGGTAAATTAACTCCGTTTGAAGATATACATGAAATAGAAGGCGGACATCTGTTAGAAATAGATCTAATAAAAGGGGCCTTTGAAGAAAAAGAATATTATAAAATTGATTATACGCCTGATTACTCTTTTTCAGAAGAGGCTACCGCTAAAAAATTACATGAAATCTTATTGGACTCTGTCTATAGAAATCTGATATCGGATAGACCAGTAGGATTGACGCTCTCAGGCGGGTTTGATACAAGCACGCTTCTTAGTTTGACTAAAGAACTAGGGAAAAGTCAGGATATACATACATATTCTATCAAAATGGGCGAGTCAAGCTTTGACGAGTCGCACTATCAAAGATTAATGGTTGATTTTGCGAAACCAATACATCATGAAATCGCTGTAAATCCTCAGGATGTATTAGAAGACCTTGTAAGGCATATGGCTTACATGGATGAACCAAGTGGAGACGGCGCAGCCATCCCTTCTTTTATCTTGGCCAAAGAAGCAAAAAAACATGTCTCAGTTCTTCTCTCTGGCGAAGGAGGGGACGAGGTCTTTAATGCCTATGAAACGCACATGGCATATAAAATGCGCAAATATTATATCAAACATACAGCCCCCTGGCTAAGAAATGCAATCAAGGCATTTGCCGACAAACTACCTATTTCCTATAAAAAACTGAGCATTGACTTTCTTATGAAGCGTTTTACGGCCGGCTCGGAAAAGAACATTCCGGAAGCGCATTTTTTTTGGCGACATGTGCTTTCTGAAGAAGAGAAAAAAAAATTAATGCCCAATTATTCTAATTTTAAAAAAACTGATTCTTTCTTTACGGAATTATTTGATTACTTAAGATTTGATGATGATTTAAACAAATTGTCTCTAATCGATATTAAATATTATTTTGTCGGTGACCTAATGGTGAAAAATGACAGGACAATAATGGCACATTCTGTTGAAGCTAGATTCCCTTATATGGATAGATATGTTGTGGAATATGCCAGCAGGATTCCAACCAATATGAAGATAAAAGGATTTAAGGGGAGGTATATACAGAAATTAGCCATGAAGAACCGTTTGCCTAAACAGATATTCTATAGAAAGAATATGGGATTAGAAATGCCTCATTCGATATGGTTTCTCAATGAATTCAAGGATGTGGCTGAAAAATACTTTTCCAAAAAAAATGTAGAAAAGATCGGGGTCTTAGATCATGCAATAATAAAGTCTCTCTGGGAAGAGCACCTTGGTTTCCGGAGAGATAATGGACGGGCGCTATGGTGTATACTCAACCTCTTGATATGGTTTGATCTATTTATTCACAAAAGAGACTATAAAAAATATCTAACTCATTAAAATATACGGAACTATCTTATTTCTATAGTCTTGGATTAAAAAAATGCCTTAAGTGCTAAATTTATAAGCTTGAATAAATTATTTATTCTTATTCTACGGAAATGTTTTATTATTTGGGATGGCCTTAGATAGAATTCTCTTTGCGCTTTCTTCTGGAGTCCCTTGATCTCTAAATAAGAGAGTCCCGGCGTAACCCATATCGGATTATTCTTAGTAAAAGATATATAAGACGAGTACCTTTCCCAAACTGAAATATCTACGCTTCCATCCTTTTTTATCCCGGTATCAAGTCGATTTTTTTCTGATAATTCTGTAAACAACGAAGAACCAGGGTATGGGACCAAGATACTAAATTGCGCCATATCCAAAGGCAGGCTTTTAGAAAATCGTATAGTCTGTAAAGAATCCTTATATGTCTCTCCGGGCAACCCTAGAATAAACAGACCAACTATATGAATTTTAGAGTATTTCCTTACTATATTGATGGATTCCTTTATCTGTTCGATCGTTATTTTTTTTCCCGCGCTATCCAATAATCTCTGGACACCTGATTCAATGCCAAAATCAAGAGAATAGCAACCTGCTGATTCGATCTCTTCTACCAATCTAGGAGTTATATGATTAACATGGGCATCACAACCCCATTTAATGTTCAGCTGTCTCTTTCTGATTTCTGAACATATCCTGAGAATGCGGTCTCTATCGCCCATAAAAAGCGGATCTGTTATCGTTATATAAGAAGCCCTGTATTCCTTTTCTAACACCTCCATCTCATCTACCACTCTTCTGGCGCTGTTGAAACGCTGTTTGCCATTATTGCGCACAACACAAAATATACAGTCATAAAGACATCCCCTGGATGTCGACATCGTCTTGGATATAGTTCCTTTCTTCCCAACGTAAAACTGATTGCTAATCTCGATTAGATTATACAATCTCTGATTAACTAAATCCCGCGCTGGAAATGGTAATGTCGTTAAATCCAGGGTAACTTCTCTATCCGGAATCCTGCAATACATCCTTCCATCGCGAACAAAGGATATCCCCGGAATATCTCTAAGCCCTAACTCTTTTTTACGAAATTGTATTATTTTCAAGAAGGCAAATTCTCCTTCTCCGTGCACAACAATATCACAGCATCTATTTTCCAAATATTGCTTTGCGTATACAGATGCATGCACATTACCTAGAACAACGAGTGCTTCCGGAATATTATTTTTTAACCAGCTGCCTAAATCATAAACTATTGCTCCATTGCAAGTTAAGGTTGAAATCCCCACAATATCTGGTTTATAATTTAATATTTGCGTCTTTAAATCAGCTATACGCAATCCTTCGGCATAGGCATCTATGACCGCAACATCATAGCCGTTTTCTCTGATCACCGCTGCTATATATAGCAAGCCGAGCGGCTCATATCTTTGAACGAACTCTTCCCCTGATCCTAACAAACGTCCTAATCCCGCCGGTGGATTCACAAGAAGAACCTTCACTTGACCTCCTTTAAATCTTTAATTTTATTGTATACCAAACTATGGGTCTTTTCAAGGCAAGCATTGCCGATGCCCCGGACTATACAAGTTTAAGTTTTGTGCCACTATTACCTGTGCTATAATATAAGAAACACGATGTAACCTGGCTGAGGCAAAAAATGGATAAATGTAAATATTCTGTGGTTATACCGATATATAACGAGTTTAATTCTATTTTGCCTTTATATAATAATCTATCTTATGAAATGAACAAGCTGCAAGATTCGTATGAGATAATATTTGTCAATGATGGTTCTGTTCCTATGGAGGGTATGTGTCATTTAAAAAACAGCATGGATAAAAACATCTCTAAAATCGTAGATCTCCCAAAACGCATGGGCCAGACAAAAGCCCTGGCCGTAGGATTTAAAGAATCCCGGGGAGACATTATAATTTCCATGGATGGTGACCTGCAGGATAATCCAAAATATATCCCAAATTTTATTGAGAAATTTTATCAAGGATTTGATGTCGTATGTGGCTATAGAATCAAGAGAAATTCCGGAAAAATGACGATAATCCTATCGCGCACAGGAAACTTTTTACAAAGAATGCTTTTTCATACTAAATTACACGATATCTCCTGTACATACCGTATATATAAAAAGGATTGCATTAAAAATCTAAGGCTTATAAGAAAGGGGTATCATAGATACATCCCGCTACTCTTAATTGCGAAAGGATTTAAACTAACGGAGATCCCTATTAAGCAGGGGAAAAGGCTTTATGGTCATTCGAAATATAGTGTTTTTTTCAAAGTACCGAGAATTGTAACCAATCTCCTTCTATTATTATTCGATATAGCTACTAACAAAACATAAGAAGCCTATGTGTAGTATATTTGGTTATATAAATTTTGATTCCAAAAAAAATGCCCAAAAAGAAATATTGGTCAAAATGGGGCGATCTATCAAGCGCGGGGAAGCAAACAGTAGCGATCTTTATATTAAAGATAACGTTGCCTTAGCCCGCCAGCCTATATCAAATGAGGACGGAACAGTCTACCTCGTTCTAAACGGAGAAATATACAACCATGGATATCTGTCAGAAGAATTAAAAAAAAGAGGGCACATATTTAAAAGCCGGTCAGACTCAGAGATATTGCTCCATCTTTATGAAGAGGAGGGGATAAAATTCCTTGATAGGATCCAGGGTATGTTTTCCTTCGCGCTTTGGGATATGAGAACAAAAGATTTTTTCTTAGTGCGTGACAGATTGGGCATAAAACCATTGTATTGCTATGCTGGTAAAGATATATTGGTTTTTGCGTCAGAATTAAGGGCTATTCTGGCGCACCCTGCAACAGACAAGGAACTGGACCTTGTGCCCATGCATCACTATTTCACCTATGGATATATCCCTGCTCCGATGAGTATTTTTAGAGATATAGAAAAAATACCACCTGCAAATTATTTACACCTTTACAAAAATTCTTTTTCCCTGAAAAGATACTGGTCATCTGTACCTATAGAAACAAATGGGTCTAAAGAAAAAAACTATGTTGAAAAAATGCTCTACCTATTGGAAAATTCTGTCAAGGAACAATTAACAGGCAATGTACCTTTGGGTATATTTTTAAGCGGGGGTATTGATTCAAGCATTATAAGCTATCTGGCAGCATCCCAGATGACAGACAACAAGATTAAAACATTCAATATATCCTCCGATGACCCTGAATACAGCGAATCTCAATATGCGAAATTAATCGCTAATTATTTGAATGTAGAGCATTTTACAAAAAGGATTTCTTCAAAAGAAATAATTAATAATGCCCGGGGAATTCTTGAGCTACTAGATGAACCCTTGGCAGATTCTTCCTTTATCCCTACATATTTATTATCTTCCTTTGCGAGCGAACATGTAAAGGTCTGTTTGAGCGGTGACGGAGGAGATGAAATCTTTGCTGGATATCCGACATATCTGGCACAGCCGATAGCCGACGGCTACAGAAAAGTGCCTTTTTTTATGCGAAAACACATCTTTGATAAATTAGCCAATGCTATCCCTATAAAAAATTCAAACAATAAAATTGATTTCTTATTAAGGATTTTCCTCAAAGGTATAGATTATGAAGATGTTGAAAGGAATATAATATGGTTTGGGCCCTTTGCGCCACATGAAGCAGATAGCCTATTCAAAGAGAAAATAGTAGAATATCCAAACAATAATACTGTATTTACGATTGTAAAAGAATATGTAAAAAATAGCGGCGTCCTTGGGAGCTTGGAGAGGCAATTATTAGTAGACAGGCGATTTTATCTGGCAGGGGCCATGCTCACCAAAACAGGCCAGGCAAGCATGGCTAATTCTTTGGAAGTGCGGGTACCTTTTTTAGACCATAGAATAGTTGAATTCTCTGATACACTGCCGAGAAATTTCAAACTGCGTCTATTTACAAATAAATATATTTTGAAAAAGGTATTTCATGGCAAGCTCCCAAATAAGATTCTGTATCGCAAGAAACAAGGTTTTAATATTGCGATTGGAAAATTATTAAAACAGGGCCTATTGGATAAATTTATTGATCTTTTGGACAAAAATGCTATAAAACGCCAAGGAATATTTGATTACGGTTATATTAAACAAGTGATTTCCGAGCATATGCGTTCAAAAAAAGATAATCGTCGGCAGATATGGGCAATCATAGCATTCCAAGTTTGGTTTAACAAATATTTCAAATCGTTAAACTGATCATGGCATTCTTATCGAAGTCAATTTTATGCGAAAAAATAATAAAATAATACTGTTGTTTATTTTATTATACGGTACCTTTTTGAGACTATATTCTCTGGGCAGGGAAAGCCTCTGCGTACTTGAAGTAGTTACTGTGGATGAATCTGTACGTAGCATATCAAATCTAGTCAAATATTGGGCCTCGGTTGGACATTTTCCGCCTTATTTCCTCATGATGCATTACTGGATGAAATTATTTGGAAAGGGAGAGTTTATCGTACGTTTTCCCTGTGCAATATTTGGGATTATGTGTATCTATATCATGTTCCTCCTGGGAAAAAGCCTTTATAACAAAAAGACGGGCCTATTGGCCAGTTACCTTCTTGCCGTGAGCACAATCAATATATATTATTCTCAATGGGCAGAAGAATACACTATGGCACTATTTTTTACCTTATTATCCTTTTTGTTTTTATCTGAGGCCTTAAAAAGGGGCATTAACTTGCTCTGGTTGGGTTATATATTATCTACTTTGCTTGCATTGTTTTCGAACCTATCTACCTTACCAATTCTTATATGCCAGATATTATATGTAATGTTACTATGGGTAAGGCATAAAAAGGATATTAATTTCAAACATATGTTTTTTGTATTTACATGCATTATTGTCATCTATTCCCCGGGTTTTCTATTCTTTCTCAAGCCTCAATTAAAAAATATACTGTCGTGGCTTTCCCTGCCTTCCTTTAATACTATCGTAAATATCTTCAATCTATTCGGGCCTAAGATATACACAGTTAATCCAAAATTTCCAATTGAATCGCGTCTAATTTTTCGCTATATCTTTAGCATCGCACTGTTTTTATTGTGCCTGACGGGGGCATATAATTCTTTTAAATTTAACAAAAAAAATAACGTCCGTTCTAAAGAAAATGGCTTTGAAGCAGGATTGTATCTATTATTATGGCTTGGCGCACCTATTGTTTTACTGTTTACTTTTTCATATCTTGTCACACCTGTATTTGGGCCGGTAAGATACGTATTATACGCCTCCTGCGCCTACTATCTACTGATCAGTAAAGGGATAATGTCGCTGAAAGGGAAAGCGCGGATCTTAATAATTGTCTTTGTCGTATTCATGGGGTCTCTGTTCCTGCGAGAATATTATCACGTAGAGAAAAGGACAAATTGGATAAAGATATGTGGCTATATCAAAGAAAACATCAAGGATGACGAAAGGACAGCCTTTAAGATGAACGATTTTCTGCCCCTTTCATGGGTAGAACACAGGATGTTGCTATATTATTCGGCTCCTCGCATCATAGGAATAAACATACACGAAGATCCTGAAAAAATAATAGCGGATACACCTTACAGCAGAACGTTAAAATCAGTAAAATGGGAATGGCATAATATAGAAGATCTAGATTTTGGTGGCATATGGCTGATTATAGCCGGTTTACGAGATAGTCATAAAGATATCATAAAGATGTTCCAGGATAAATATATTCTGGTAGAGGAACGGGTATTTTATGACGTCAGTCTATACCATCTTCGATTAAATAATAGTCGGCATTTTTATTAAAAATCGATATCTAATACGAAACAGATGAAAGTCCTTCTTATAAATCCTAAAAATACACATGTAATTAAATCAAACTTTCCCGCAGAAATAGATAAAGAGACAGGGCCATTCGCCCCTCTTGGGCTTTTATACATTGCTGCCTTTTTAAAAAAAAGTTCTCGACACGCAGTAGACGTATTAGATATGGAGATGGAAGATATTGATTTCTTCCATCTAGAAAATATTATAAAGGAAGATAAACCAGATATCGTAGGTATTTACACCACGACATTCACTTTGATAGACGTATATTTAACAGCACAGATAATCAAGGAAGCTGATAATACTATTCATATAACGCTTGGGGGGCCGCATATAAATATATACCCCGATGAATCTATAAGCAATAAAAACATTGACTCTATCATCCTGGGAGAAGGGGAAGTTGCCTTCTCGCGACTGGTTGACGCCTTGGAAAAAAAAATAGGCCTAGGTCACATAAATGGCTTGGTGTATAAAGATAAACGCGGGGTAATAAAAACATCGGCCCCGAGACCGATTTATGATTTAGATGCCCTTCCATACCCTGATCGTACGATGATCTCTTACGAATCTTACGGCAACATATTAAGCCATGATCTACCTTCTGCTACTATGATCAGCGGCCGGGGATGTCCTCATAGCTGTATATTCTGTTATCATTCAAGCTTGGGAAAAGATGTTCGTTTACGCAGCGTTGATAACATTATATCTGAAATAGAAAACTGTTTAAACCTGGGCATAAAAGATATCTTTTTCTACGATGATACATTTGTCCTGAATAAACAGAGAACAATTGATATATGCAATGCTATTATAGATCGCGGCTTCAAAATGCCCTGGGGAATCAGGACAAGAATAGATAGCGTAAATAAAGATATACTTACAAAGCTAAAACAGGCGGGTTGCCAAAGAATCCATTTTGGAGTAGAGGCAGGTACTTCAAAAATACTATCTGTATTAAACAGGCGTATGTCAATTGCTCAGATAAAAGAAGGCTTTAGATTGACCAGAGAGACTGGTATTAAAACCTTGGCCTATTTTATGATAGGCTCACCAACAGAACAACTCGAAGATATACAGGAAACCATTGATTTTGCTATTATGCTAAAACCGGATTATGCCCATTTTTCTATAACTATGCCGCTTCCGGGTACGGATCTATATAAAATGGGTTTGGAAACACGGCTCTTTAAAAATGATTTTTGGAAAGAATTCGCGATAAGTCCTAGCAATATATTCTCACCTCAGTTCTGGGATAAAGAGCTATCACAAGAAAAAATGAATCAACTCTTAAAATATGCTAATAGACGTTTTTATTTTAGACCTTATTATATTTTTAAAACACTGTTAAGAACAACTTCCTTAAGGGATCTAAGGAAAAAGATGAAGATGGGCCTGGGGCTTATCAAATTCATATCTAATTGTTAGGCAGGATAAAAATGAATGCAAAATGGGTTTTGGTTTCTATTGTCGCTCTTGGATTTATATTGAGGGCTTTTTGCATTTTTCATCACTTGCCAGACTTTCCTCAGATAGAGGAAAATTTAGTACTAGGGAGCATTTCGAATCTTAAGCCTTCGGATCTCAATCCTCATGATTTTATATACCCAGGGTTATTTTATTATTTACTCTTGCCTCTAGTTTCAGCTTGTAAGTTATTTTTATCATATCTTTCTATAAATTTGGTTAGTCCTGATATAATCATCGGTAGATGCGTCATTCTTACATTGTCGATATTCCATATAATTATTGTTTACATTATTGGTAAAAGGCTTTTTGACTATAGATTAGGGCTCATTGCTGCTTTATTCTTAGCGCTAAACCCCTTGCACGCGTCTTTATCATATATCGCTAAACCGGATATGTTGATGTCATTATTGATATCAATGGCTTTTTTATTTGCTTATAAATTATATGATAAAAAAACTCCGGAGAGCTGTGATTATATCATGGCTGGCTTATTTGCTGGTCTGGCAGCCGCAGCAAAGTATAATGGGTTATTGGGGATAATGCCCCTCTTGGTCTCGCACTTCTTAAAATCTAACGGCAAGAGTCCCTTTATAGGTAAAAATCTATTCTTGGCATTGTTTTCTTTAGGGTTAGTTTTTTTTCTCGCCAATCCTTTTATTATATTAGACTTTCAGCATTTTATTAAAGATATTACAGGCGAGCTTAACGTATATCTATACGGATTTTTTAGAAATCCGTGGGCCAATAGGCAGGGGTGGATAAACTACCCCTTAGCGCTTAATAGCGTACTCGGCGCAGGAATCTTTATCTTATCAATTCCAGCATTAAGCCTGGCTATTTATAGACATTCAAAAAAAGATATCCTGATCTTATCTTTCCCTGTAGTTTATTATATTATTATGGGAGCGAGCAAAAACAGTCCGGCGTGGTATCTGTTGCCTATAGTCCCTTTTATCCTACTCCTGGCAGCTAGATTCCTGATAATATTGGGTGACAAGGTCCATCGAATCATGCCGTTTAAAAAAATACGATACATAACCATTCCTTTATTATGCCTTATCTTTGGACTGCCATCGTTACATGACATTGCCCGATATAATAGGTGGGTCACTCAAAAAGATACACGCGTGGCGGCGCGCGAGTGGATCCTGAATAATATTAGTCCAGGAGAAAGAATCCTTATGGATGGGGTCAGCGGAGATATTCCTTTCATATTTGGAAAAAAGCGAGCCCATTACAACATAGATATCATTGATTGGGAAAAAGAAATTGATTACCAAAGCTTCTTTAAAGAAAACCGGTTCGATTTTATCATAATTGATTCGGACCTCAGGAATAAACCTAACAGCGTAATACCGCTATATGATTTTATAAACGATAAATTTGCTATAATTCGAGAATTTATGCCTAGTATCGATAAGCCTAGGTCGCCTTTTATATATAATCCTTTATATCATCCTTATATAAAAATATATAACGGCAATGCTAACGTAAACATGAAATTCCTCTAGAATTAAAATATTAATATATGGCTATACATAAAATCTCCACCTTTAAACCTAGGCCTGCATTATTGATTATCATAAGTGCGGTTCCGATATTCGGTTTATGTATCTGGATGATATCAGACACTGTGAAGGCAGGTATCCTGGACAGACAAATCCTTTATTGTGTCGATGAATTATTTAGATACAATTATATAGAAATGTCCCTTTATAATCCATATATACTATTAAATCCTTATCTAAAAGTGGGCTATGGGACATTACATGCGCTATTCTTGCATCTTTTGCCTCTGGGGATATCTTCATTGCGAACGCTCAATGCTATCTTTTCCATAGGAACGCTTCTTTTGATCTATAAGATAACGCAAAAGACGCGGCTTCCCGAAAGGGCCTCGGCATTTGCAATATTGCTGGCCTTTACCTTTCCTGTATATTTTCTTGTTTCTATCTCCACTTTGGCAGAAATTATATTTTGCTTTTTCCTTATCCTAGCTATCTACCTAATATATTGCCAAAGGTATTTTTTATCCACTCTGGTGATAGCTTTTTTACCAACGGTTAGACAGGAGGGGATAATATTTTTAGCAATATGGCTTTTTTTGTTACCAAAAGGGCTTAAGGTCAAACATGGGTTGCTGCTTATCGCGCCATTTTTAACCTGGAGCATATTGAATAAGGTCTTGCTGGGGCATAGATTTCTTTACACTTTTTTCTGTAATCTGCCTGATAAGGCTCCTCCTTATTGTCTAGCGCCTGCCTCGCAATTCTTTCATACATTAGGACTCCTATGTCTTCACCCCATATTCCTGACCTGCCTTATAGGATTGGCCCTTAATCGCAGAAACCCTAAATATCGATATCTCTTTATCTGTTTTGTTTCTTATGTAACCATAATATTAATAGCCAATATCCTGCACCTTATAGATGCAAAGGCCTTTTCCCGAGAAATAAGGTTTTTGGTGCCATTGGTCCCTTTTATGGCAATCTACGGGGCTTCGGCAATAGAACATTTTTTAAGAAATAAAAAAACAAAAAAAAGTTTTTTTCTCTTTAGTATAACTACGCTTCTTGTCATCGGCGCATATCAGACGCAAGAATTACAGAAGGATCCCGAAATTCTTAAGGACTCTGTCTCTGCGGCGGAAGAACTGTCTATAAAAAGATTGGGGTCCTGGCTAAAAGATTTCATTGAAAAAGAAGACGTTGTGGATATTTATATCCCAGGAGAGAAATCAATAGATAAAATTTACCGCAGGCTGTGGGGGCATTTACCTGGTAATATAAATTATTACGCCATAATTGGGACCATGGAATCATATCGATTAGACACTACGCAGCCCCTGGATATGGCTACATATACTATTGTGCCGTTCAAAAAAAATACAAAAGGCCTGTTTATTGCGTACGATAGATATGATAAGATCGGAAGCAGGCTAAACAATGTCGATTATAGACTCTTGAGGACAGAGCAGTCGTTATCTTTGTATATTTACCTTATGGAATACGGTAATGATAAGTAACAGGATAGGATCATGAATATCGTAGCGCCTGTAAGCAGAATTAGCGATGTAATGGCTGTTATCGAAGCTGGTGCGGATGAAATATACTGCGGCCTTTTAACTAACGACCAGCTAGATAATTATACAAATATTAATTGTCTTAACCGTAGATCAGAACCATCATCCAATATTACCAGTTATAGCGAGCTTAAAGAAGTCATAAAGATAGCTCGTTCGAAAAACATCCCTATCAATTTCACCTTAAACGAATTCTATAACCAAGAACAAACCACTATAGCCCTAAGGCAACTCGAAAAGATCCTGGAGTGCGGCATAAAAAGATTTATAGTATCGGATCTAGGGCTTCTACATGAAATAAGAAAAAGAAAATATCCCGATTTAAAACTGCACATAAGTTCCTGCGCCTCCATATTAAACTCTGAAGCCATGCGATATTACAAAGATTTCAACCCTTCAAGAATAATATTAAACAGGCAGTTAAGTCTTTCGGAAATCGACCACATGCGACTACAATTCCCAACATTAGAAATGGAGGTGATTATTCTAAACGAAAGGTGTCATTACATAGACGGGATGTGTGGTTTTCTTCATGGCAGACTGTCGCCCGCTTATAATCTTTTCGTACGCTCGATATTGGAAAAGATATCCAATAGAGATAAATATCCTATCCCGCGTTTTCTATTAAAAAAATTGCACCTCTATGTGCTAAAAAATAATAATAGCTGCTGCTTTCCATACCATGTGCAATATTGTTCCACAAGAACCGTCCGAGGGAGAAAGACATCTAAAGAGAAGATATTTTTTAATAAGGCCGGGGTTTTTCTACAGGCCTGTGGTCTCTGTGCCATATACGATTTTTATAAGATAGGGATAAAATATTTTAAGATCTCAGGACGATCCCTGTTGGCAGAAAAGACCATGGCCGTCAAACTAGTGAAAGAAGCCGCAAATATAGTGCGAGAAAATTTAACAAAAAATGACTCTCAGGAAAGAATCAAGGATATTGCCCGAAATAAATATCGCAAGGCTTGCTCTCCAGAATATTGTTACTACTGCGATAACCTTTAATAAAATTTATATGGAATATGCTATTTATTTTTCAAAAATCGACAAATTAAAGGCGTGCGATTTGGATAAATACGAAAGGGTATATTTTGGCAATGAATTCTGCGACCAGTTGATACCGTCCATAGCGAAATTTGAGGATGCGCTTTCTTTTGTCAAAAAAATGGAGAAACGTATTAGTTTTGTTACATGCTACGTAAGTGAACATAACATAAAAAAATATCACCCCCTTATAGAATTATTAGCCAAAAATGCCCCGGACAGCGAGGTAATCATAAATGACTTGGGGCTATTGAGGATATGTCTTCAAAACAATCTGACGCCTGTTCTAGGAAGATTGCTTGTAAAACAGAAGCGAGATCCCCGTATAGCCAAGTTTATAGGCTCCCTTTCTCCCAGGGAAAAATTACACATGCAACAGGCTGGCCTCAATAAGTATTTTATAGACTTTTTGAAACGAAAGAATATAAATAGGATAGAGCTAGACAATTTGCTGCAAAACATAGATATAAATGAATTACAAGATTCTGGATTTTCATTCTCTCTTTATGTGCCATACGGTTATATAACCACTACCAGGTTGTGTCTCTTCCGCAATAAAAACAAAGAGGACAGCGGAAGGCTAGACCTCATGCCTTGTAACCGTGAGTGCGCCAGGGGACCGGTCAAGCTGCACAATAAACGGCTGAAAGAAATCTTATTTATGAAAGGCAATACTATATTCTTCAAAAATACGTCCGAAGATCTCTTGCGACACAACTCAAAGATCGACAGAGTGATTCATCAACCAGAAATTCCAGATTAAAAAATGCGTACATCTATAAAACAACATAAAAATACAATATATATGCTCTTATTGGGGCTGGTGCTTCTTGTCGGATTATTTTTAAGATTATACAACCTGGATTTTAAAAGTCTCTGGTTTGATGAAGCTGATGTGGTCCTCAGTTCTACAAGCATCTCTGATGCCTCTAAAATCCTGGACTATCACAATCCAATACTCTTTTACCGAATATTCATTTTCTACTGGAGACATTTATCTCCTTATGCCAACGAGTGGCTCCTTAGGCTGCCCTCTGTTATTTTCGCATTAGGGGCGATAATATTGATATACAAACTGACCTTCATTCTTTTTGGCAACAAACAAGTAGCTTTAATAAGCGCTCTGTTGCTTTGCATATCTCCGCTACATGTTTATTATTCGCAAGAAGCGACCTGTTATTCTCTCATAGCCTTTCTTTCTCTGGCAACGGCGTATTGTTTTTTTAACCTGCCTAAGAGACGCGGGATTTATTTTTCCCTATATGTAGCATTGCATCTGATAGGCGCGTATGCCCATCCAATAATGCTGGTGGTTTTCCTGACACAAAATCTCTTTCTTGTAATCCGGAGAGAGAGATTCCAAAAGGTTATTGTAAAAATAATATTGTGCGATCTAGTAATAATATTATTATACAGCCCCGCCTTGTACTCAATCCTTTCAGGGCACGAATTTTTATTCATCAAAGACCATTTTGCTTTTAAGCGGGCTTCTGTCTGGATACCCGTCCCCGCATGGAGAAGTCTTTTTTTCACTCTTAAAAATTTTACCATAGGGTACAATAATCCTGGGTTTCTATATCCCGCAGCCGTGATTTTTTTTCTTGTATCCATCATCAAAGGGATCCTGAATTTAATAAAAAAAGAAAATGGCTTGATGATATTGATTTTTCTTTTAGCGCCGATCCTTTTTATATTTACCGTCGGGAAGATAACGACATTTTCATATTATGTGGATAGATATTTTTTATGTTGTCTTCCTTTTTTCTGCATGACAGTTGCCTATAGCATACATGCTCTAAATAAAAAATATCTTCAAATTGGGACAATATTTATTATCACGGCCATATCAGCCATCAACCTGAACAACTATTACCGCAATGTCATACCGGATGATGAGTGCAGGCGCCATCTAGGCGTTGTCGAGAGAAAGGATATAAAAAAAGCTGCCCAATATATCAATGAACATCTCGGCCCAGGTGACACCCTGTTCCATACATGCCGCAATACAGCGCTGCCATTTGAGTATTATTTTGATTTTCATTTTAAGAAAACTACGGACATCTTTAAATATTACATTGAACGTACTGACAATAAACAAAAAATCCTATCCTATTTTCCTCAGACTAATAGTTTAAAAGTATACAAATACGCCGTGCTGAGCGAGGTCTTTCAGGATGAGATAATAGAATTGGATGATTACGAGATCCCGGATAATGGGATCTGGCTGGTTTTTTCATCTTGGCTCACCCCTCGTCCAGATGACGCAGAGTCGAACACCCTTAGCTATATGGAAAAAAACTACGCAAAAATACGGGAAAAAAGATTCAAGGGCATCACGGTATATTTATATAGAAAAAATAAGGCCTTTGATGATATGATATAAAATGATGGTTGTATTATTCGCCTTAACTATCTTTTTAGCATTTTACCTCCTCTTATCAATGCGACATTGTCACCTTAAAAGAGGAGGGAGGCTGACCTTCACCTTTTTCTTTTTTGGCTTCCTCTATATCTCAAGATGGGTAATAAAAAATATGGGGCCTTCGCCGGAATATTTAAAAACAGCTCGATGCTCGATCTTCTCCGCAAGGACAAGCTTATTGAGTACGCTGTCTAGCGCAAAAGACCCAGCGATAAATTTTATTCATGTGTTATTAGTGCATATTGTAATTATTATAGGCTGGCTTTGCCTATTCTACGCTGGTTGGTGGCTGGCAGAGAGGATTATGCGACATTTCGATATTTTGCAAAAGCGCCTTTTCCCTACCTTGCTGCTAAGTTCTTTTATAACCGCTAGCATCGCATATCCTATTGAAGCGACAGGGAGCAGTATTGGCTGGTGGTGGTGGCAATTGCCTGCTAAATCATTCGATATATTCTTCATCGGCTGCCCAGCACAACCCATGAGGGCTGAATTTTACTCTGTTCTTTTATTTCTGGCAGCGTATTTTTTAATCGAGTGCTCGAGGTTCAGGCATAAAAGTTGGCGGATGCTCTTTTTCTTATTACCGTTCGTGCATTTCTTTACCATAACTTTTTTCGGTCATGGTCTGCCAAGGGCCATCGAACGTCTCGGAATCTTTATAACAATCCTGATATTAACATTTTTTAGCAAACTATCCTTAGAAAATACAGGGGAAGATGACCTCTCCACGCTTAAGAGCGTGGAGGATTTATTGTCCATAGCATTGATTTCTCTGTTATCCCTGTCGTGCCTTGTGCATATATTTATAATCCAAAAGCCGCTATTAGTCTTTTCAGCATTGCCTGCTTTCTTTTTTTATTTACTGTCTATAAAAAAGGAGCTGTTTGTCCTGGTCCTGATTTTTAGCGTAGCATTGCTATTTTTAGGTAAAACTATAGCAGCGCCTCTAATGGTGCCGATATCTATTTTTTTGGTGTTTAAGGCAAGTGACCATTATCAAAAAAGGGTGGCGAAATGAACATATGGCCTGCGTTTTTAATATGCCTTTTGGGTATCTTGGTATTTATACTGCATTCTTATTCAAGACAGGGCCCGAGATTAACGTTTAATTTTTTCTTTTTTGCCTTCCTTGTCGCCATCATAAAAGAAGGGCCCATGCGCATAAATGGCTTATTAATGAAAAACCCTTCTATGCCGTATGAGTTTTTAATAAAAGGGGTGCCTGTGGTTGCCAGTACCACGTTAGTAATACTAGGCTGGGTCTTTACTTTCTATTTGGGCTGGTATATTGGGGGAAGGGTTTCGGAAAGATTGGGCGCATGGCAAAAGCGCATCTTCCCGACACTGCTTTTGAGCGGTCTGGTAACAGCAAGCATTGGTTACTGCGTTGAGGCCACAGCAATGGGGCTCGGATGGTGGCACTGGACAATAGAAGATGCTAGATTAGCCCCTCTTTTAGTAGGCGCCCCTTTCATTGTCTTCGAGACCTGGGTACACTTCCCCACACAATATCTGCTTATGCCTTATTCTTTAATAGAATGCTCGAGATTTAAAAGAATGTCCTGGAAGGGTATATTTTTTGTAATACCTTTTATTCACAGCCTTTCCACGCAAGCGCGATTAGAATCTGTAAGAATAGGGGTTGAGCATGCGGCATTAATGGTCCTGCTGGTCCTCGCCTTTACTAATCCATTACGCTTTGATTACTCAGGGATAAAAAAGCACGAAGGGGTATCTTTTCTTAAACCAAAACTATTAGATCAATTGCCGATGGCGGTGATGATAATGTTATTATCTACGCTGGCCCTACTTGACGTGGCAAAGATACATGATGCGGGACTGGTTATATCGATACTTCCGGCAATGTTTTTTATCCTGCTCGCAATCAAGAGAATACCTTTTTATTGGATAGCGTCCCTTGCGCTTCTGTGCTTTCTGATATTACAAAAACAGGCGATTATAGCAACGGCTCCAGTCGCTATCGTATTGATTTTCAAAAGCGCGATGAAAATCACGTCTAATTTAAAAGGAGAATGCTAATGGTTACTATAAACTTCGTTATTCTTTGCGGTGTTGGAATAATTGCTTGCGTCTTACATTCCTATTTTAAGAGGGGAGGCGCCTTGACGCTGAATTTTTTCCTGTTTTCATTCATGCTGACCTTCACCAGGGGTGGAGTACATATTTTCAAATTTATAAACTCATCCGGGCCAAGTTCTATTATAGTTAAGGCAGCGCTTTCTACATTAATATGGGTGCTCGCATTTTATCTTTCTGTATATATCGCCGAAAAGGTCGCTGACAGGTCGACTCAGATAAAGCACAGGATCTTCCCTGTGCTATTGTTCGCCGGAATAACTATCTCTGCTATCGCCTATGCCTTCGAGACCACAGCTACAAACATCGGCTGGTGGGCTATTCCCGTTACAGATGTCGACAGCGGGTTTTTGCTTACCCCTTTTTATGTAATAAGAAAATGGTTTTATTTTTATGTCTATTTTTTAGCTGCTTATTTCCTGATTGCCTGCTCAGAATACAAGAGAAAAAACTGGAAGACAATCTTTTTTATACTGCCGTTCGTTCACGCCTGGATACCGCGATTCTTTGGAGAAGGGCTCCCCCAAATTATTGAAGAGCATGCGGCATTAATGGTCCTGCTGGTCCTCGCCTTTACTAATCCATTACGCTTTGATTACTCAGGGATAAAAAAGCACGAAGGGGTATCTTTTCTTAAACCAAAACTATTAGATCAATTGCCGATGGCGGTGATGATAATGTTATTATCTACGCTGGCCCTACTTGACGTGGCAAAGATACATGATGCGGGACTGGTTATATCGATACTTCCGGCAATGTTTTTTATCCTGCTCGCAATCAAGAGAATACCTTTTTATTGGATAGCGTCCCTTGCGCTGATATCTCTATTGCTATTAAAAAAACTGGCACTACCTATTATCGTACCTGTTGGTTTTTTGATCATTTTCTGTTCTATCGTAAAAACGCGTGCTAAAACAACAAACATACCGCTGAAATGAGCGTCTTTCATCTATTTTTCTTTGCGTTGATAGGCCTTGCCTTGCTTATAGTCCACTCATATTTCAAGAGGGGGTTCCGTCTTACTTTGAACTTTTTCTTATTAGCCTTTATCGTCGGATTAAGAAAAGAATCCGGTAGTTTTCTACAGCCCATGTCGGTCAGGACGCAGTACCCCACGCCTTTTATCCATGCCAATGACTCACCATTACTTTTCAATGTGATCAATATAACTATAGGCTGGATAATCGTTTTTTATCTCTCCTGGTATATAGCTGAAAATATTATTAAAAAAATACCTCATGTTAAAGAAAAAATATTCCCTGCGGCATTATTCGCCGGGGTATCCATAGCCGCCTTTTCGTATGCCATCGAGGCGACGGCTATAAATATCGGGTGGTGGAGATGGATGTTTTTTGAAAAACAATTTTCCGGATTTCTGGTGGGCGGCGTTCATTTCTTTGCACTCAACGCCTGGTTCTCTTTTGGCCTTCACTTCTTAGTCCCTTTCTTTTTGATAGAGTGTTCGAAGTTTCGCAAGGCGAGCTGGAAATGCATATTCTTTCTCATCCCGTTCTCGAGGACATGCACCATGCTTTTTCTCGGCTCGCACATACATCGCAGTATACATGAATTCATCTTCTTTCTTGTATTAATAATACTGGTATTTATCCAACCATTACAGTTTAATTACCCGCAATTTAAAACAAGATTGTCCGTACATCCTTTCCAGCGCAAATTGATCGAAGCCATCCCCTTAGCCGTAATCCTTATGATCCTGATTGTGCTGAGTTATGTCGATCTGATACAGATAAAAAATGTCTACTTGCTAGTCAGTCTTCTTCCTTTTATTGTGCTTGTGTTTTTAGCTTTTAAAAAAATACCGCCGCTATTGATCTTGTTGTTCACTGCGGCAATATTGTTAAGTCTTGGCAAGGCAGGGATCCCCGCATGCATGCCTGCATTGGCAGTTTTGGGCCTTTTGGGGATAGGAAATCTTATGGCCAGCAAAAAATACTCCAAGGCTATATAAAATATATGATGGCTAAGGCGTTATTAATATCTTTGGCGACAGATAGCACCAGCGGCCCAGACAAGGGGAGATTTTTATTTAAGGATTTGCAGCGCAGACCGCTTTTGGGTCTCTTGTATATCTCTTCAGCGCTCGAGTCCAGAGGGATAAAATGCGAGCTCCTAGACCAGTCTGTGTCTGATTTTTCTATTGACCGATTGATTGACCGGGTCAAAGAAAACAGGCATATCTTTGTCGGCTTCTACTCACAATTAGTAATAAAAGATAAGGTAAATGAATACATACGTACATTAAAAGTTGCATGCCCCGAGTCAACCATTGTCGTAGGGGGGCCTGGTTTTTTGTATTACAAAGAATTTTTAAATAACGGCTGCGACATTGTTTGCCGAGGCGAAGGGGAATCGACCATTGTAGAAATTGTAGACCATTTAAAAGGAAATAGGCGGCTTAATGAAATAGACGGGATTGTTTATAGGAACAGAAAGACTGGGGCAATCTTTTATAATAAGGACCGAACGCTTGTCAAAAATCTGGATTCCTTGCCTTTCCCAGCCTGGAACAGCGTAAATCTGGACCTATACTATGATTATTCCATATTGCCGATGAAGCGCCCTTTCGCCGTCATAATCACTTCGCGGGGGTGTCCGTTCAAATGCAGTTTTTGTAGCGGCCCTTATTTTTGGAACAATGTCTACCGCACCAGATCTGTAGAAAATGTCCTAAAAGAGATCGATCTTCTGGTATCAAAGCATGGAATCAGGTATCTTCTCTTTCAAGATGATGTATTTGGCCTGGACAATAATTGGCTTAGAGACTTCTGTCTCTCATTGATCAATAAGCGCTACAAAGACCTGCACTGGATGTGCATCCTGCATCCTCTAGCCTTAAAACAAGATCCCTGTGGGCTTATTGGCCTGATGAAAAAAGCGGGGTGCGACCTGTTTGTCTTCGGCCTCCAATCAGCCAATACTAGTATCCTAGAAAAAATCTGCAGGCATCCGTGCGAGCCTGAGACATTGAAAGGCATAATTAAAATTGCGAACAAACTTGGCATCATGAGTTCCGTGGATTTCATACTGGGACTGCCGGGCGAGAACAAAGATACTATCCGCGAAAACATGGATTTCGTATTAAAAGCGAGACCATATCTAGTTAACTTTCATGCCTTACGATTAGAGCCTGCTTCAAAACTATCGGAGACCTATAAAGACAAAAAAATATGTAAATTTTCTGGGAACGAACTGATACGGCTGTGTCAAATGGCTAATCAGAAATTCTATCTTAGGCCCCAAAACGCTATAAGGATTCTCGCGTTCATCCTTAAAAAGAATCCGGCCCTCTTTTTTAAAACGGCTAGGTTCTGCAACCACAAGATGTTATCCGAGCTGTCATGATAGATAAAATACGCCTTTTGGCAAAATCTATAACAAGGCGCACGGGCATGCCTTTGTATCTTATAATTATCTTTTCTTTGCTTCTCGCGATCCTTTTGATATTTGACTGGTTTGTTTCTGATCCTACGCGAGCAGCAAAAATAGATCGTTATATATTATTCTCTATGGCAGAGACATCTCGTTTCAATTACGCAAAAGCTGCTATCTGTAATCCCCTTGTCTTTCTTAACCCAAACGCCAAACCGCTCTATATGATAATCGCCAGTATGTTTGTTTTTATTCTTCCGTTTGGCCTGATTTCCATTAAAATGCTAAATTCTCTGCTGGCAATAGGCATATTGGGGGTTACCTATAAACTGGTACGAAAAACAGGGTTAGATGATTTTCATGCCTCCATAGCATTAATACTAACATTGACCTCCCCAATGTTTTTCTTGCTTTCCATAGCGGCTTCTACAGAGCTACTGTTTTGTTTCTTTCTGCTTTTGGCTATTTGTTCCTTTTACGAAAAAAAATATTTTAATTCGGCTCTGCTAATATCTCTGTTGCCGCTTATACGGCAAGAAGGGGTAATATATTTCGCCATCTGTTCATATTTCCTTATAAAAGCAAAAAATGCAAAATACCTGTTTGTTTTACCAATCCCTCTGGCTATATGGATTCTTTTGAATCGTGTTCTATTGAGTCATTCTTTCGTTTACCCGTTTTTTGTCTTTGTGGATATGCCTGGACCGACCCCTGCTAGTTCAGTAATGTCCCTTGCAGAGCTAAAGAGCTTTTTGCCGCTGATATTTTGTCATCCTCTGTTTTTCTTATTCCCCATAGGGTTGATGTTTAAGGTGGCGGATAAAAACTATAGACCCATTGTCGTTTCACTGATATTACACAGTATCTTCTTTATCGTCGCTGCTATTATACAGTATTTAACGATCAAGCACACATCTTACTATTTTCGCTATATCGTGCCTCTTGTCCCGCTTATGGCTATTATGGCAGCCACCCTTTTTAGAAAAGTCAAGGATAATGGTCTAAAAATCTCCCTTATTGTTTTAATATTTATTATTTCGCTTGGAATGCTTGTCGCAAAAATTAACGCGTTCCAACAACATCCCAGAATTGTCAGCGAAAGCCTTGATGAGCAGGAAGAAAAATCCATCAAAGAAGCAACTGTGTGGCTGAACGATTATATGCAGAAAAACGGGCTTCGTCATATTTTTTATCCCGGGAACCTGGTAACGCATAAAATAATAAGGCGATTAAGCGTCTATCTGTCTTTTGGGGCAACAATGTATCCTGTTAAAGACTTTAAGGAGATTTACGACCCGATAACATTCAACGCCCTTGACAAAGACTTTGGAGATCCCGCATATAGAGGCGTGGTCCTGGTATTGGACCCTGAGAAGGAGGCGGGGTTGATTTCGGGCCAAAGAACGAGTTTCTTAAAAAAATTCCCCCTGGTTTCTATATATCTTCTTGAATAGGGCAAATCAGACTATCTTGGTCTGATTTTACGCTTCCGAAAAATGTCGCAAAGTGTAAGCTTATTTTATAGACTAAAAACGTGCACCGACCGTTCAAATAGGACATTTTTCTACCAAGATTTCTCTTGAATATACGACTTGCCCTTGTTATAATGTGATGCCATGACAGTCGACCTATCCAGTATCTGGGACAAAATTCTAGAAGAGACAAAGCAGGAAATAGGGGAGAGGGCGTTTGAAAATTGGTTCCGCCAGACAAAACTCTCGTCTATAACCGAGGAAAGCCTCGTGATCGAGGTACCGTCTAATTTTTTCAAAGATTGGATCTATGACCACTATAGAGACACATTAAAGATAGCTATATTAAAGACTATCGGCAAGGTTATCCCTGTGCAGTTTGAAGTGAAAGAGCCGGCTGTTAAGCCCGGCCGCGCCGCTTCAAAGCAAACCACTGTCCCGGGAAAACCGATGCAGAAAAAACCTTTTTATCTAAACCCCAGGTACACTTTTGAGGGGTTTGTAGTAGGACCGTCGAACCGGTTCGCCCACGCAGCAACCCTCGCGATCGCTGAATCGCCTGCAAAGGCATACAATCCTTTGTTTATATACGGTGGGGTGGGGCTGGGTAAGACGCATCTAATGCAAGCTGCCTGTCATTACGTCTCTGATATGCATAAAAACATGAAACTGTTTTACACGACGAGTGAAAAATTCACCAACGAGCTCATAAGCGCCATACAGCACAGGACAACCGCTAAGTTCAGGGAGACATACAGGAATGTTGATGTATTGTTGATAGACGACATACACTTCATCGCTGGCAAGGAATCCACACAGGAAGAATTCTTCCATACGTTCAATTCACTTTACGACGCGCACAAACAAATAGTCCTGTCCAGCGACCGGCCGCCCAAAACCATACAGGGCCTCGAAGAAAGGCTAGTCTCCAGGTTTGAATGGGGGCTTGTCACGGATGTCCAGCCGCCAGACCTTGAGACCAGGATAGCCATACTAAAAAAGAAGGCCGAAAGAAATTCCGTTGCCCTGCCGGACGACGCCTTATACTTTATAGCTGAGAAAATAAAGACCAATATAAGAGAACTGGAGGGCGCGCTTATCAAGGTAGTGGCTTATTCGTCCATGGAAAACAAGCCCGTGACCCTGGACTCTACAAAAGATATTCTTAAAGATATACTGGCGGAAGGCGACAAGAAAATATCCGTTGATCGGATACAAAAAAAAGTGGCCGGGTATTTTGACATCAAGGTCTCTGAGATGAAGGCGAAGAAAAGACACAAGGAAATCGTCTACCCGAGACAGATCGCGATGTACCTGACAAGGGAGCTGACAACGCTGACCCTGCCTGATATAGGCGCGAGTTTCGGGGGGCGGGACCATTCCACGGTCATACACGCCTGTGAAAAAATACAGAAGGATTTGAAGAAAAATCAAAATGTGAAGAACTTGATGAATCGCCTGATGACAGAGATAAACAGCTGAGTTTTTGGTTATTTTGTAAATAAGTTTTATTTTTTGTGGATTATTTTATTTTTATAACTATAATTAAAGCAGGGGGTTTTGGAGTTTCCCACATATAAACAGTTACTACTATTAAAACTACTAGTTTTCTATATAAAAGATAGTAATACAATAGAACCCCGGAGGAATGTGGATGAAAATAAAAATACTAAAAAATAACCTCGTTGAAAATATACAAAACGTACAGAACGTAGTGTCTTCAAGAAGCAGCCTACCGATACTTTTAAATATACTTATAGAAGCGAATAAGGATGGGATTAGGTTAACAAGCACGGATCTTGACATAGGCGTGACGTCAAGGGTTTCATCGGAGGTCGAAGAAGAAGGGGCTCTTACAGTACCAGCTAAGAGATTTTACGAAATAGTAAAAGAATTACCAGATGAAGACATTACTATAAACACAATGAAAAACAACTCAATGTCAATAAGGTGCGGCAAATGTTTTTTTAAGATCCTGGGTTTACCAAAAGAAGATTTTCCAAAACTCCCTGAATTCGAAAACAAACCTCATATCACAATAGGACAGGGTGTTTTAAAGAAGATGCTGGCAATGACTCATTTTTCAATGTCGCACGATGAGACAAGATACGTGTTAAACGGGGCTTTGTTTTTATTTAAAGACAAACAATTGACTATAGTTACAACAGACGGCAAGAGATTAAGCCTTGTAAAAAAAGAAATCAGCAGTGAACCGCTGGATAAAACAATTATCGTGCCTTCAAAAACCGTCTATGAGTTAAACAGGGCCCTCAAAGGCGAGGGCGAAGTAAAAATAATGCTTAGTGAAAACCAGGTCAAATTTGACGTGGAAAACACTACTATCATCTCCAGGCTTATAGAGGGCGAGTTCCCAAATTATGAGCAGGTCGTGCCAAAAGAGGCAAAAGAAAAAATAGCCGTCAACAGAGAACAGCTTTTGCTTGGCGTGAAAAGGGCGGCGCTTTTAGCTACGCAGGATTCACAATCCATAAAAATAGATGTTTTGAAAAACAAGATGGTGGTTTCAAAATCCAGCCCGAATATTGGCGAGGCAAAAGAAGAGATAGAAACAGGTTATAAGGGCCCGGAGATAGCCGTTGGTTTTAACCCAACCTATCTTATGGATGTGCTGAAAGTCGTGCCAAAAGACGATCTGGAGATAGAGATCGCAGGATCAGATAAGCCAGCGGTTTTAAGAATAGAGGACTGGTATACTTATCTTGTATTGCCCATGCAGTTGGCTTAGTCACGAGGGAGCTGACTTGTTTTTATGAGAAAGCGAAAAACTGCTCCGGCAGGCATAGGGAACATTCTTGATAAGGTAATAAAGAAGATAGAAAAAAAGGGGCCGGGGAAAAAAGAGAATGTGCTGGCTGCGTGGCAAAAGGCGGCTGGAAGTAAGGCCGCGGGCCATTCCAGGCCAGCGAACATAAGGCGCAGGGTACTGACAGTAGAGATAGATTCATCCACCTGGTTTTATGCGTTGAACTTAAAAAAGAGGGGTTTGTTGAAAAGGCTCAAGAAAGAGCTGGGCGAAGAGACCTTAAAAGAAATAAGATTTAGAATGGGCGACATAACTTAACTTTACATTTCAACAACGTTAAAGTGTAAAGTTAGCAAAAGATAAAAGAGGGGTTGTGGCGAAAAAGGTCAAGGCAAAAGCAGAAGATAATAAAGAGGTCAGTGTGAAAACAAAAGCTGGGAAGGCGCCGCAGGGGTCTCAGGGGAAATACGACGCGCGGACTATCCAGGTCCTGGAAGGCGCTGACGCGGTTCGTAAGCGGCCTGCCATGTATATAGGCGACGTGTCCACGCGGGGGCTGCATCACCTGGTGTATGAGGTGGTGGACAACTCTGTCGACGAGGCAATGGGCGGCTATTGCAAGAACATAACCGTAACAGTGCACATGGACAACAGCGTCACTGTTACTGACGATGGCCGCGGTATACCCGTGGACATGCACAAGACCCAGAAAAAACCCGCTGTCGAAGTAGTGCTTACCACGCTTCACGCTGGAGGAAAATTCGACCACCGCTCGTATAAGGTATCGGGCGGGCTGCATGGCGTTGGCGTGAGCGTCGTGAATGCATTGAGCGAGTGGCTGGAGGTGGAGATAAAAAGAGACGGCAAGATCTACCACCAGGAGTATGAGCGGGGCAAGACCGCTTCCAAGCTTACTGTAGTGGGCAAGGCAAAGACTCAAGGCACAGCAGTCACCTTTAAAGCTGACAAGGAGATCTTCAAGGGTTCTCTGGAGCTTTCGTTCGAGACGCTTTCCAACAGGCTCAGGGAGCTCGCGTTTTTAAACAAAGGCCTTAAGATATCATTAGAGGACGAGAGAAAAGATAAAGAGGCAGAGTTTTATTATTCTGGCGGCATCATATCATTCGTAGAACATTTAAATAGAAACAAAAACGCGCTGCACAAAAAGGTCATCTATTTCTCGGGCGAGAAAGATGGGGTCTCGTGCGAGATCGCGCTCCAATATAACGACGCATATTCTGAAAGCATATTTACCTTCGTAAACAATATAAATACGATCGAAGGTGGCACGCATCTGAGCGGGTTTAAGTCTGCGCTGACAAGGACAGTTAACCAATATTGCAAGAATAAAAACATGCTGAAGAGCTCTGATGTAGCTATTTCTGGCGATGACATACGCGAGGGGTTGACTTGTGTTATAAGCGTCAAGGTGCCCAACCCACAGTTTGAGGGTCAGACAAAGACAAAGCTTGGCAATAGCGAGGTAGAGGGCATAGTCGCTTCTATCGTAAACGAGAACCTCAGTTCATATTTTGAAGAACACCCCTCGGTCGCGAACAAGGCCATTGAAAAGGCAATACTCGCTGCCAGGGCAAGAGAGGCTGCAAGAAAGGCCAGGGAGCTCACCAGGCGCAAGGGCGCACTGGACTCTACTTCGTTGCCGGGAAAACTAGCAGATTGTTCTGAGCGGGACGCGAGCATTTGCGAGCTTTATATAGTAGAAGGAGATTCAGCAGGCGGGTCTTCAAGGCAGGGCCGCGACAGGCGGTTTCAGGCAATACTTCCGATAAAAGGAAAGATTTTGAACGTAGAAAAGGCGCGTCTTGACAAAGCACTTGCCAATGAAGAGATCCGCACGATTATAAGCGCGCTCGGCTCAGGCGTGGGCCAGGAATTCAATCTGGAGAAGCTGCGGTATCACAAGGTGATCCTTATGTGTGACGCTGATTCAGATGGATCGCACATACGCACGCTTCTGTTGACGCTCTTTTTCAGGCAGATGCAGCAGCTGATAGAAAAAGGGCATGTCTATATAGCCCAGCCGCCTCTGTATAAGGTAAAGAGGGGCAAGCGCGAAGAGTATATAGAGACTGAAAAACAGATGAACAACTTCTTGTTTGACCTTGGCACAGATGGCATGACCCTTACGAGACGCAAGAACAAAAAGACCTTTAAAGACAAGCAACTCAAAGAGCTTCTATATCTTGTTTCAGAGTTTGACAGGCTGGCATGGGCTATAGAGCGCCGTGGAGTGGAATTGTCAAAATACCTTGGTTTTAGGCATAAGAAGACCAAAAAACTACCTGTTTATATGGTAAAAGTGGAGGGAGAAGCCCAATTCTTATATGATGATAATGAGCTGGCCAAGGCAATAAAGAAGCTTGAAAAAGAGCTCGGCAAAGATGTTGAAATAGGTAAGAAGAGCGGCCATGTCATTGAATTTTATGAGGCAAGGGATACGGAAAAGATATTCGAAAAGATAGATAAGCTTGGCTTTGACATAGAGCAGATCTTTCAGCCCGATGAAAGCTCGAAGAAAAAACTGTTTAAGATGGAGTCAGAAGACGATATAAAAGAGCTTGATACACTGAAGGAGTGCCTCGAGTACGTGAGAGAAGTTGCTAAAAAAGGCCTTCATATACAGAGATATAAAGGCTTGGGCGAGATGAATCCTACGCAGCTGTGGGAAACCACCATGGACCCGGGGACGCGCACGCTTTTAAAGGTCACAATGGAGGACGCGGTCGAAGCGAACGAGATGTTTACCGTGCTCATGGGCGACCAGGTCGAACCCAGGAAAGAGTTCATAGACAAATACGCGCTTGAAGTCCGCAACCTCGACATCTAACTTTACATTTCAACAACGTTAAAGTGTAAAGTTAAGCTATTTTTTAGGAATAATAATATGTACACGCAGAATGAAAAACTGATACCGGTTTATATCGAAGATGAAATGAAGAATTCCTATCTTACTTACGCCATGAGCGTAATAGTAGGAAGGGCCCTGCCTGATGTCAGGGATGGCTTAAAGCCGGTCCACAGGCGCATACTTTATGCCATGATGGACCTTGGCCTGGAGCATAATAAGCCGTATAAGAAATCAGCGAGAATAGTCGGAGAAACTTTAGGTAAATACCATCCGCACGGGGATACTGCTGTTTATGATTCTCTTGTCAGGATGGTGCAGGATTTTTCTCTAAGGTATCCTTTGATAGACGGCCAGGGTAACTTTGGCTCTGTTGATGGCGACGCCGCAGCGGCGATGCGCTACTGCGTCAGCGGGGATTCTCTTATAGTTACAGAAAAAGGATTAGAGAGGATAGGAAAAATATCGCATCATTCGGAAGTTTCTTTTAAAACCTTATCCGCGAACAATAACATAAACCATGTTTCAGAATGGTTTGATTCAGGAAAGCACCCGACAAAAACAATAAAAACTTATAGAGGTCTTAGTTTGCGCGGAAGCCTTAACCACCCTATTCTCACCTGGCGGAAAGGGGAAAAAGGGAAGCCGCAGTTCGAGTGGGAATTATTAGGGAAGATTAAAGAAGGTGATTATGCCGTAATCAGCAGAAGCAGTTTATTGTTTCCAAGAAAAGACCCTTCTTTAAGATCTTATCATCCGCAATTAAAGAAGGCCTGTAAAGATCATAAGCTTCCTATGGCTATGAGTACAGACCTTGCTTTTCTTTTGGGGGCGATAGTCTCAGAAGGCAATGTTGGCAAAAAGCATATAGGTTTTTGTAACAACGACAGCATTTTCATCAAGAAATTTAAAGCGAGTTTTAAGAGAGTGTTCCCTGATTGCAGGCTTCACGAATTCGTTAGAAAACCCGCGGGCTACACAAGAAAAAGTTACACTTCTTTGGAAATCCACTCGCTTCATGTTTTGGAATTTTTGAGCAATCTTGGGTTAAAACCGAGCAGGGCAAAAGATAGAGTTGTGCCGGAAATAATATTTTCATCATCAAAGAAATCTGTTGCCTCTTTTATAAGAGGATATGCTGAAGGGGATGCCAGTGTATATATGTCCTCTTCTTTAAAGAATATAGAGATATCTTTTATATCGGCCAGCAAAAAGTTAATGCAAGAATTACAGGTTTTATTGTTAAGATTTGGTATAGATTCTTCTTATAGATGGCAAAGAACAAGAAGTATTTTTAAATTATTTATCCATGGGCACACAAATCTCGATATATTTAAAGACCAAATAGATTTTATTACAGATAGAAAATGCAACAAACTGAGAGAGATTTGTAAAAGAAATGAAACCGGCTGGGTTATGTCAAAGACAGATTTTGTGCCATACATTTCTGATTACATTAGAAGTAATGGATATGCAGAAAACAGGCAATGGCTTGAAAGGCATAATATTGATAGATATACAAAGATAGAGAAGCATTGGGGAAACTTGCAAAAAATACTAAATGAAAAAGATAAACAGCTGTATCAAATGTTGATGGATAATAAATATATATTTGATCCCGTAGTTTCTGTAGAAGATACAGAAACGAGCAAAGTTTATTCTATAAAGGTGGACAGCGCTTGTCATTCATTTGTGTCAAATGGCTTTATAAGCCATAACACAGAAGCGAGAATGGACGCCATAGCGGATGAGCTGCTCGACGACATAGAAAAAGATACGGTAGACTTTGTCCCGAATTTTGATGAGTCTTTGCAGGAGCCCAGTATATTGCCGGCGCGGCTGCCGAATCTTTTAATAAATGGTTCGAGCGGCATCGCAGTTGGCATGGCCACCAATGTCCCGCCGCACAACCTGACCGAGATAGTGGATGCTATTGTAAAAGTGATCTCTGACCCGGACGTCTCCATAAAAGACCTGATGAAAATAGTGAAAGGTCCGGATTTCCCGACAGGCGGCATTATCTGCGGCAGGGACGGGATAAAAGAGGCGTATGAAAAAGGCAGGGGCAGGCTGAAGCTTCACGCAAAAGCAGCTATAGAACAACAAAAAGGAAACAAGGAATCCATTGTCATAACAGAGATCCCTTATCAGGTAAATAAATCAAAGCTCATAGAAAACATCGCTGATCTGGTGCAGGAGAAAAAGATCGAGGGCATATCAGACATAAGGGATGAGTCTGATAAAGAGGGTATGAGGATCGTCATAGATCTGAAGCGCGACCAGAATGCCCAGGTCATATTGAACCAGCTGTATAGACGCACGCAGATGGAGACTACCTTTGGCGTGATCACGCTAGCGCTTGTCGACGGGAAACCAAAGGTCTTAAATCTAAAAGAGGTCTTAGAGCAGTACATAAAACATAGAGAGGTGATAGTAAGGCGCAGGACGCAGTTCGAGCTGGATAAAGCAGAGAGGCGCGCGCATATCTTAGAAGGTCTTAAGATCGCAGTGGACGCGATCAATAAAATCATAAAGACGATAAGGGAGTCAAAGGATGCCAAGATAGCAAAAGACAGATTGATGAAAAATTTTGACCTGAGCGATGTCCAGGCCCAGGCCATATTAGAGATGCAGCTCCAGAGGCTCACGGCGCTCGAAAGGAATAAAATAGAAAAGGAATACATGGAGCTGATCAAGAAGATAGAGATGTTCAAGTCTATTTTAAAGAGCGAGAAAAAGATTCTAGAGATCGTGAAGAACGAGGTCATGGAATTAAAGAAGGAATACGGTGATGAGCGCAGGACAGAGATCGTTGCAAAAGTAGAAGAGATGGAGATAGAAGATCTGATCGCAGAAGAGGACATGGTCATCACGATCAGCCACGCTGGTTACATAAAGCGATTGCCGATCGCAGCGTACAGGCGTCAGAAAAGGGGAGGCGTGGGCGTTACAGGCATTGACATGAAGGATGAAGATTTTGTCGAGCATTTATTCGTCGCCTCTACCCACGAATATATACTTGTATTCACGAATACAGGCAGGGTGCATTGGTTAAAAGTATATGAGATTCCTCAAGCGAGCCGCGCAGCCAGGGGCAAGGCAATAGTGAATCTGTTGCAGCTTGGCCAGGGCGAAAAGGTTTCTGCGTGCGTGAGGGTAAAGGATTTCGAAGAGGGCAAATTCCTCGTGATGGCGACAAAGAAAGGCCTGGTCAAAAAGACAGACCTGATGTCGTATTCGAATCCAAGAAAGGGCGGCATAATCGGCATTACCATTGAAAAAGACGACGAACTTATAGAGGTGAAGTGGACTGATGGCAAACAGGAGGTAATATTTGCCACCAACCAGGGCAAGGCTATTCGTTTTCCAGAGGTTCAGGTCAGAGATATGGGCAGGGGCGCAAAAGGCGTCAGAGGGATAGGCCTCGGCAAAAAAGACGAAGTAATAGCAATGGAGATCGCGAGAAAAGATGCGACAATTCTTACGGTTACATCGCAGGGGTTTGCGAAGCGCACGCCTGTCGAGCAATATAGAAAACAATCCCGCGGCGGCAAAGGCATAAAGAATGTAAGCGTAACAAAGAAAAACGGAGAAGCAGTAGGCCTTAAGATAGTCAATGATAAAGACGAGCTTATGGTCATGACCGAGAAAGGCATGATTGTCCGCTGCTCTGTTAAGGACATACGCACTACTGGCAGGGCTGCCCAGGGAGTTCGCATAATAAAGCTTGATTCAGGTGACAGGGTGTCAGCAATTGCCCGTGTTATCCCCGAAGAGACAGAGTAACTTTACACTTTAACGTTGTTGAAATGTAAAGTTAGGAGCTCATTTCTACGTCCCCATCGTCTAGTCTGGCCTAGGACATCAGATTTTCGATCTGACGACACCGGTTCGAATCCGGTTGGGGACGCCAATCTTTTAACCCTCTAAAATCCAACCAGTTATATCTTAAGTCTAATCAGAAGCAGGAATAGCGTTAATCGCCGATAGCATAGGCTACACATTTATTGTTTAGCTCTCTTTTGATGTGTTTAGATATTTTTAGACGCGAAATGGTCACTATTTGGTCACTGGACGTTAGCCCCCCTGGCCTGTCTACATTATTTCAGTACTTAAACATCCATGGAATTTTAGCCATATGGACACTTTTTGGACACCAAGACCTGTCTCTGGGAAAGAAGAATTAAACGCCACTTCCGTAACTTCTATAAATACATAGCATTATAAAAACTAATCTTCAAAATCTTACAGCCCGGACATCAGGCTAGATATCTGATGTCCAGGATCTCCTTTGTGTATATCACAATAATATGATATAATTACTATATAAATAGACATTTAAGCAGCATAGCCTTGATAATAGGACAAGGCTATTTTTTTGGGTGGATTATGATAAAATGTGGAAAAGTAGCTATAATGGTTGTTGTAAGCACAGCCTTTTTATTTACAAGCACGCTGCATTCTAACATATCTGCAGATACCTTGCGCCTTGAAGTTGGTCAAGGGGACGATACATTAGGGCGAATGGAGAAACTTTTGAAAACAAGGACATACGCTTATCCTGCCGGTGGCTTTGATGTAAGAGTTCGCAATCCTAATAACAATTATTATAACACTTCTCAAGGAGCTGTTTCTGTCGGGTTATCTATGCAACATAGGTTATTATATCCAGATGTTGCAGATTATCCCACCGTAATTATTGCACCTAACGGAGATTGGACCGGCAAAGACGGCACTAATTTAATGCAGATTTATTTTGCCATAGCATGTAATTTCTTCTTTCACAAAAGAAATGGAGTGGATAATCCAAAAACCACAATTGTGTGTAGGGCTGACCAGAAAGATAGGATAATTGAGTATTTAAAGCTAGGCAACCCTTATTATTTGCCTAATAAGGCTAATTACCCCGAAGAGTTGATTAAGAGATTTGAGCGGGAAGCTATCTATTTAGCAGATAGGGCAGTTATAGATGGGCAAATGCAAATGGCGGCACCATATCCTGATATGGTTACATTTGAGACATTCGATGAGAATTTAAATGAAGCAAGCATTGGGGATGTAGTGATAACAGATAAAAGAAATGGTACGTTTGCAGTTAATGATAAAGGGGAAGCAGAAGGCATCTTGGATGGTAGAAACTTGACAGAGCTCGAGTTAGAACTAGTAGGCGTAGAGCCTCTTTCTGATATACCAGAATTAGGAGTCACGTTTTTAGGAACTAGCAGTGGGATGGATGCAAATGGATTGAGTAGTAGCCAAATTGTATGGGCAGGCGACCATCAGGTATTAGTTGATTTAGGGATAGCTACTGTTGGTGGGCTTAGGGCATTAGGTTTAGCGCCTTCCGATATTAGTCATATAGCTATTACTCATATGCATGAAGATCATGTTGCAGGTGCATTGCAGTATTTCCATTGGTGTAAGAGTATCGGCCATCCAATTCGTTTAATAATTGAACCTGGCATCTATGAGTTGTTCAAGGAACAGGCAAAACAAATATTAAATAATGACTTAGAGTCTGTTTATGATGTCGAGCTTGTCCCAATAAAATTTTATGCAGCTATTGAGCTAGGCAAAGGAAGTGAAAAAGTTACAATAGAAGCTATCCCTGGATTTCACGGTACACCAGTGATGATGAATCGCTATACTTACAAAGGAAAAACAATTAGCCATTCTAGCGATACTACATTTGACCCAATTCGTTTTGATAAGATTTTAGAGAACGACATGCCCGATAATATAAGAAAAGACTTATCGAGAGAGCTCGGGGTTGATAAAAATGTTCGCGTGTTTAATAAAGCTAGAGCAGATGAGCTTGCAGGTGTATTATTTGGGAGCAATGCTACTGGAAACATGCCGTCCATTGTTATTTATGAAGGGGGCAATGCTGCAGCCTTGGGAGAGAATGCAAGCAATCATACAACGCCTTTTGCCTTTCAGACATTGACAGAATATGAGCAGAGGACAATATGGGTGAATCATGCTGCCAAATTGCCTGGAGACCAAGAGTTTCTCGTTAAACATGCTGCCCCAATAAGTACCTTAGCAGTAGATCTTAGGGAACTTACTGTTCAAGATGTAAATGTTATGTTATCAAATACTAAGGAGCTGCAGAGAAGCCTGTAATACGAGTTATTATTAAAGAATTTTTACCAGTCACTATTTGGTCACTAGCGATAATCTCCAAAATCATTATTTCATATAACTCACTATAAAATAATAAGTTACAATAACACAATCTCGTATAGACATCAGATTTTCGATCTGACGACACCGGTTCGAATCCGGTTGGGGACGCCAATCTTGCCAGCCCCATACTTAACTTTACACTTTAACGTTGTTGAAATGTAAAGTTAAGGGCTTATTTTTTGCTTGCCCAATACCCCGCTATTATGGTATAATTATCAACAATAGATATAAGAACAATATAGCCTTTATATCAAGGACAAGGCTATTTTTTTGCCTAGCTTATGTTAAACTTTAAAAAACTATTAACTTGTAAGATCGTATCAGCATTTTTGGCTCTAACATTATGCCTTACATCTACATGCTATGGCATAGAGCTACCTAAAAGATCCCACCTAAGAGCCCCGATTATGGGGAATTCCGAAAAAGGCAGAGAAAGGCTAGAAGATACCCTATCTGTTGTTTCTGGGATAAAAGATGCGGCAGATGCGAAGATTATCAAGAAAGACATCAGGAAGATATTATTAATAAATGCTGCGCCTAGGGCAAAGGGGCTGGATGTCCGGCCGCCTTTTTCTTTGTATGGCTTATACATGGTTTTAAAGAAAGAATTTGGCGACAGGGTAGAGATTAAAGTTTTGGATCTTGCTATACAAGATGCGGATTTCAAGATAAAAGATTATCTTATTCAAGAAGGACCAGATCTCGTTGGGGTTTCGACCAGTTGTTCATTTTATGCTGGTTTTGCCGAAGAAATGTCAAGAGTGGCTAAAGAAGCTCTCCCTGAGACAGTGTTAGTTAATGGAGGCATTCATGCCTCAGTGGTGCCATTTGAGGTTGTCCAAGAGAGCCCGCTGGATTTTCTTGTTCAGGGCGACGGAGAGATTGTTTTCCCTGAGGCATTAAGGGTCATCATGGATGGCGATGGCGATATAAGTAAAGTGGGGGGTATTTGGTATATAGATTCTAATGGTCAGCCAGCTAGCACCGGTAATCCTGTGTTCCCGTCCCTTGACGATTTACCATTGGGTGTCCCAGATATATTGGACGAGGTAATAGGGAAATACGATTTATCATCTCCTTATTTTGGAGGAGAAAAGGCCTGGCAGTTATTTTGCAGCCGCGGCTGCCCTGTGGGGTGTAAGTTCTGCGCTGTAGAGGCTATATCAGGTCAAAAAATCCGCGCGATGAGCCCTGAGAGGGTTGTTGCAGAAATAAAACATATTGTAAGAAGATATAATATACATAATTTTAATTTTACCGACGACTTTTTCACATTCAATATAGAGCGGGCCAGAAAGATCAGCGAGCTAATTCTCCAGGATCAGGAACTTTCTAATGTGAAATGGAAGATCACCACAAGGGCTGACAGGCTTCCTGAGGATTTGGTAGAGATCATGGCAAGGGCAGGCTTGATACATATTAGTTTTGGAATAGAGAGCCCAGATCCTACAGTTTTAAAAGCGATACAGAAGAGCGCATCAGTAGGTTCTTATAAAAAAGCCACAGCGTTAGCGCATAAATATGGGATAAGGGTAAGGCATCTTTTGATGGCGGGGTTGCCTGAGCAGGATGAGCAGAGCATTGATAAAACAATAGATTTTTTAGAAGAGGCTAGGCCTGATGAAATATTTGTCGCTATATATACACCTTTTCCCGGAAGCGAATATTCTAAAAACCCGGAGTTATACGGCTTTCTACCCACTCATATAAGTTATGAAGATATGATTATGAGGGAAGTTGTACAAGAAGGAGACATTGTTAAGCCGGTCGTCGCTGTGCCAACAAGATGGATGACAGCCGAAGAAATTTTAAGAGCGCGAGACAAAATCGTCACGGCGTTTGAAGAAATACAGAAAAAGGATATCAGGGGTCTCTTGAAAAACTTAAGGAGTCCTGATATGGAGACCCGCAAGATAGCAGCGCGGAGATTGCGTTACGTTAGTAGCGCACAACCAAAAACGTGTGAAGATGTGCTTGAAGAAGCGTCCCAGGGTTTAGTGGAAAGATTTCGAGATAAAAACAGGTTGGTTCTCGCGCTGGCTGGCCCAGGGGCTTCTGGAAAATTTACATTATACGCAGAACGTTTTAAAGCTTTCTTCAGTAGGGCTCTTTCTGTAACGCCGGATTCCGTTGTTATGCTTACCGACAATAATTACCTCCTGCCGATATCAGAACGAAGGGATTTAGATTACTTGAGCAAATTTGAGATAGATAGATGGTTTAAAAATATAAGACTTTTACAAGAAGGGGAGGCGATTTATTCGCCGCTATACGACAGGCTCAGGAACGATCGTTTAAGGATAGATGAAGAGATTATTGCGGAAATACTACAGAACAGAGGGGGTGAGTTGCAAGACGGGACAGAGCCTGTCTATAGATTTGAGATAGAGGGCATAGAGATGGAGGGCGAGGAACTGGAGGAGATATACATCGACATCAATCCCGCAAATAATAGTGTCCGGGGTGAATTTGACATTCTGGAGAAGATTGATCCAGAAGGAAAGATTATTGTTGTCAAGGCAACCATTTGCTTATTGGACCCAGAGATAAATGATGGATACGATGAGAGATTTTTCGTGCAGTCAGATTTCAGTACTAGATTGATTAGGGGCGTGAAGCGCTGGAGAAAAGGAATGGGCAGGCAGCCGAGAGAAGCTGAATACATAGATATTCTCAAAAAAAGGCGGGCTATAGAGGATGATCCATATATTCTCCCTACAAGGATGGCTGCCAGATTTGTGATAGAAAATAATATTACAACCCTAGAGCTAGAAGAAGCGCTAAGGGACAGCAATCCAGAAGTACGACGAATAGCGAATGAATTATCGGCATCTATGTCATCGTTGCATGCCTCTGGCAAAACGTCTCCCAAGGAATCACGCAATATTTACAATCCTCTGGTATCCCTGCGCGAAAATCGCGACCTGGAAACTTTTATTGAAATATGGCTGACCAGGCGCTATGACTCTTGGGGGCTCCGCGAAGACTTAGCAAAAGATATACTAGAGACCCTTTTACGTTACGCAGAGGATCTGGAACAAGCCATAAATCGTTTATATTCGGAGGTCATTGATTTTGAGACTGATGAGGCGTGGCAAGAAGCATATAGCCGCTATAAGGAAGAGGTGAAATACGCAGATACCTATAATCAGATGGATGTATATCTCGGGGGCCTGCCGGATGACTCAGTCATTGTTGACGTTGGGGCCGGGAATAATATGCTAGGTAAACTAATCGCAACTAAGCACCCCGGTTTTTCTGTGATAGGGACGGATGCGTATGATTATCATGAAGAACATGGCCTTGAGAATCTTGTCTTTCTCGTTCAACCAAGGCCTTTAAATATCCCATTGGACGATAGATCCGCGGATATCGTGATTATGAATGCGATGTTACATCATGTGTCTCCGGATGACATGGGGGCTTTTTTACAGGAAATTCGCAGAGTGCTTAAACCGGGAGGAAAAGTGATTCTGGTCGAGGACACTTACTCAATAACCCTCCCAGTTGAAAATGAGGCAACTGATAGTGAACTAACCAGCGAATTCTTAGACCTAGTTCGAGAACATGGCGATGCATTTGCGAAGCAATTTTTTGTTTTTGATGATTGGTATAGTAATTTGGTGGTGCATAAATGGCTCGGCATGTCTGTTCCATACAATTTCCATTCAATGGAAGAATGGCAGGAGATATTTCAGTCCCATGGATTTGAGTTGGCACATGCGCGTCATACTGGTTTTCCGCAGAGGTCATTTCACAAGCCGAATGTCGGAGTTCTGTTGTTTACAAATACCCAGGGTATTGAGGCTGATGCGATTACAATGGCAGCAGAAGCTGTGGATGAGTTTTTGGGCACAGGGGAGCAGTTTGCCAAGCTTGCGCAGAAATATCCTTACGTAATTAAGATTGCAACAGAGGCGCTAGATAGGTCTGCTGCTGAATTTGCCTACGGCCTGAAGATCCTGGGCTCTTCGCCTGGAGAATTGCGCAAAGGAGTTTTGGAACTCGATGCGCTTTTCGCAGAGAGTCTTGGTCTTTCTGAGCCAGACACAGTCGATGCCCTTAGGGAGATCATGCAAGCGGTCTTTGATAAGGCAGATCCCAAAGATGGCTATTTCTTAAAAGAGGAAAAACTTCAGGAGCTCCTTTACGAGCATCCTCCGTTGCAGTTGTTAAAAGATGCAGGAATGTCCCTGGATCAGGTAATCCAGGAATATGGGGTCTATGAGGTCTTCAGCGTTGTCAGGCTTACTGAGCCGCTTGAGCATCTCGAGAGACTCTTAGAGGCGTATAACGCGCTCACGCCAGAAGATTTTGAAAAAAGGCCTCTCAAGCTGTTCGCGTTTTCCAGAGACCGTTATCCGGCCGCGCTAAAGATACTTGATAAAAAATTGACGGTTTGCAACGATAAACTCGCAGGGACTGTTATAGCAGTTCCATATAGCCCGGACCATGATGAGCAATACGCTGCGCGCACGCTTAGAATATTGGGGCGGACAGTACACTATCTTTATGAGGTAATGACGTATTCAGATTTTTATGAGTCGCTTGTCTTGCTGGACCGAGAACATTTTGGCGCGCGTCTGGCAGATGCGATGCGGGGATACGGCCATCTCTACGGCGACGACCTAACGCTTAAGTCATCTGTTGTGCCATTTTTCCACCCGCATCATCTACAGGAGATCATGTGCTGGGAATCCAGCGTGGAGTTATTGCATGTGCTTGCTTCAGACATACCGGGGCTGGATGGAACTCTTGCGAAGTATCAGAATACGCTCAGGGCGCTGGAGTTTTTGTCAGGAGAACAAGAGGAGCGCCTTGTGTCATTGGGCCTCCTGGACCTGATCTCCATCGCCACGAAATCCTATGACACCACATACCTTACTCGCGAGATGGTCCGCGCGGATATCTATGCGCGGGCTGTAGGCGACAAGGGAGAAGCCTACTTGCTTGTAAAGCACAATCTTGATAAATTTGACATAGCAGATCTTTTGTCGCCAGATTCTGTGCGCAATCCTGCAAATCCAGAAACGCAGATCTTTAAAGATGTTCTCAGGGCAGTAAAAGAAAAGGATTACGACTTTTTAAGAAAAACCATTCCTGCGCTTATGCAGATGATGGAAGAGGCTCTTAAAGAAGAAAATGAAAATGCTGCGCATGACATCTATACCCACCTGATATATTCTATACACGCGTTAGAGAGAAGAGATGGCAGAAAAGGGGTTGAAAGATTTCATGCCAGGGCCGCGGCTCTTCATATAGAGTTAAGAGCTCTGGCTGAAAAAATAAGCGCATCTTCGGAGCCTGTCTCTATCGAAAGAATCAAAGAGCTTATCATCGAAAATTTTATAGGCGAGCGAGAGTTAAGCTATTGGTCTATAGCTGAAAAACTGGGGATCAAGACATTTTATGTTATGGAGGCAATGGATGCGCTTGCAAAGGAAGGAAGGCTTATTAAGAGAGAGACCGATGAGGCGATTACGTATATCTGGGCTATTTCCGGCGGGTCAGGGCAAGACCATGAACAGGAGGAAGTCAAGGGCTCTCCTCCGGCAGTATTTGGCGTGTTGTCTGATGGTAAGCCGCGCACCAAAGAAGAAATCGCCGCCGCATTGAACCGCGCTGTCCGCACGATCGAGCCGGATCTCTACTTTTTGCGCGACTCTATGCTGCTTGATATAGGCAAAAGGCAGGGGAAAAACACATACGCTGTTAAAGCAGGGTTACTTAAAGAGCAAGGACTGATAACGATAATACAGGAGATCCTGGATAGGGAATTTCAACCCGGCAGCATAACGAAAAATCTCAGAAATAGAGACAGGAGAGAAAGAATCAAAGAAACAATATTAGATGAGATTACATCTTTTGAAAGCCCGAATGTCCTGGGCGATTTGTTTTCCGAAGACAAGCAGGCGGTCTACGAGGTATTCAGCGACGAGAAAGAGCTGGGCGATATAGCAGAGTCGAGCAGCAGTTATGTGAGCAGGGTCGAGGAGAAAAAGTTTTTTACGCCTGCGCCTTTAGAAGGGTTGGCGGAAAGACACATTATGTGGGATTTTATCAGGAGCCCGTCAACTGATCTGACGCAGATAATAAAAAGACAGGATTTATTAGAGGCCCTGGAAAAATCAAGCTCATTGCAGCTTGCCACTGATCTGAAAAACAGGTCTTACCTTATTCATAAAGGCATCGAAGGGCTTTTTGCCCCGGTTGACGTGAGTGAATATCATCGGGAGCCGGCCTTATATGCATACAGGCACGGTCACGGCGATACGCATTATATAAGGCAGCATGTAATGGGATGTCTGGATAGTATAAAAGAGGGGAAAGATGCTTTAGGTGAACTTATCGAAACGCTCTCGGGCATAGATGCGGTAATTATTAAGGAAGTGGTCGGAGTCCTTGAAAAAGGCCTGGCGAGCGTCGAGTATTTGAATAATGATTATTTTCTTGATCAAGCATATGACGAGTGGGACGCCAAGCGTTTAAGCGGCGGACTTAATAATAATTTAATGCGCCTGGGCGCGATGATAGAATTCGCGAATATTATAGTGAAGGACGGATATTCTAGGGCTGATTTTCACGCTGACCAGGCTGCCGGATACAAAGGGGGCTGGAATTTTGTGAGAGAGAAAAAAGGCGATAAGCCGCAGTCTCTGAATGATTCACCAAAGGACACGCTTATAACTATCCTGTGCGGGGCGAATATGGGAGGAAAGTCCTTTCATCTCGCGCAGAATTTCTATATGCAGCTCCTGGCGCAGAGCTTCGGATACGTGCCTGCTAAAAAAGGCAACTTCAGGATATACGATTCATTTCTATATCTAGACAGGGCGTCTACAGAGTCTTATTATGACCTGAGCGCCTATGGTGTTGATATCACGCACTGGGTGGCGGCATTGGAGAAGATGACGGGCAGGACATTTATGCTCGTCGACGAAGGCCTTTCTACCACTTCGGCAGAAGATCAGTATTATATGCTTATGGCCATAGCAGAATACCTTAAAGGCCGCGGCGGAAGGACGCTCCTGGCAACGCATAACGAGGCATTTATAAATAATTACACGCAGGAGAAAGATGCGGGTATATATCATTTCCCATTTACGATCGAGGAAAAAGAAGACGACGGCAAAGAGATAAACTATTCTTATAAACTGACACAGGGCCCGGGTGATTCCAGGGCGCTGGATGTGGCAGAGGCGTTGGGCCTGCCCGAGGAATTGATAGAGCTGGCCGCGCAATATCTCCGAGACGCAGTTAAAGAGGTAAGGCCGCTGGTTGATTCTGAATGGAGAAATCCCGAGCGTTATACAGAAGAGGAGCGCCAGGCCTTAAAGAAACAAGGATACAGAACGATTTTTGGCACAGAGAAGGAAGAAGAGGAAAAGGCATTTCAATTATTCAGCAAAGACCGTGAATTTCAGCATTCGTTTTTTACAGGGACTCACATTGAAACAGGAGAGAGATTTGAGGATAGAAAGTTCGGAGGGTGGCGTTACGATGGCTCTATGCTGGGAGGCTCTTTGATCCTTCAGCTATTGACAGAGAATAAGAGGCTTGAGCCACAGGAGATCCTGGAGCGCCAGAGGATGTTCGGGGAATTGTCCGAGAATGACAGGTATGAAGAATTAAAAGACATAGGATATAAGCTTGTCTGGATGCTGGAATTTATACCTATGTATTATATGCTAACAGGCAACAGTGGATTTTTGGATTTTAACAGGGTATTAAAACCACAGAGCTCTGAGCTGCGTCCTGGCAACGAGCGCATGCTGAGCACGCTGGAATACTGCATTATGTTTCTGCGGATGAACCAGAAGATATTAGGCGAAGATTTCTCCGAGAGATTCACCGAATTACTCAAGAGGCTTGAGAGAGGCAAAGAGCTTTTGCTCTCCTACGAAGAACATGTTGCGAATCAGGACATACTTGAGATACAGGCATTGCAAGCGGATGAGTATGACCGAGAGATAACCGACGAGGAAATAATCAGGGAGTATCTCGAGCTTGCCAGCGATGAACCTGACAGGGAAAAGTGGCAGGGCCGGCTGACGCGGCGCAGGATAAGAGAATATATGACGTGGCTCAAGGAACATGATAGAGAGAGATGGAGAGAGATAGAGTGGTGGCATTATGACGGGAACCATCCTCTGAGGGAGCTGATAAATAAAGTCATGCTGGGGTATAGTGCGATATCGGTTATGCATGATAGAGGAGGGGATTTTGACGCAGAGCAGGTAAGAGATGAATTTATTGCGCTCGCTGATGAAGAGCCGCTGGAGGCAAAGGAAAGGTGGGGGCACAGGATAACAGTCGGGAGGATCCAGGAATACCTGGATTTCCTACTGCAGAAGCATGGTCACTATACGCGCGATGAGAATACAAAGGAAAAGATAAATACTGTCAATGATTTAAGGCATAATGTCTCTTCTACGCAGAGAGGGTTGGGCATCGAGGATAAAGAGATTCGCGCGATATTCGATTCTTTATTCGGCATAAAAGGCGATTACAATGACAGGGTGTTTGATGACAGGATATTTCGTTCCCTTACCGATCTTTTTCAGGCGTTTGAGCATATCAATAAAAAGATGCCTCCGAAGTCGATATTCGAATGCGATTTAGAATCTATCAAGGAAGAGATACGCTTTTTTGCGAGCTATTATAGAGAAAGATACAAAGAAGCAGATCTCGCGTATGACAGTAGATGGCCCAGGCCTCTGGTCCTTAGTTTTATTTTGGAGATGCTCGTGGAAGAGAAAGACTGGATCCGGGAATTTCTCGGCATATTAAGAAGCTATGACTCAGTGCATCTGCATCAGATGGCTGGTTCTCTCGAGGCAGGATTCAGGGATCTTCTATCAATAATCAAAGAAGACTGGTGGTTTAGAGAAAGCAAGGTGCTTTTTGGCTTTGAAGAAGAAACCCTGGTAGAGCTTATTAGAAATGATATAAAAGAGGCCAGGAGATATTTTAAAAGACAGAAAGAAAATATAGAGCCTTTATGTACAAGAGAGGAACTGGAGGCAATCGAGCTAGAATTAGAACAGGGTTCCAGCGAGAAATTGCTTAACCTGATCGACAGATTTAACGGCATGGGGCCCGAGGCATTGTATGAGATATTAAATTCAGTTTATGAAAGCCAGATGGAAGAGATGTTGCGTGATTACGCCGGTGTCTCGCGCGCATACAGCAGGATTTTTGCAGAGCACTATTTTCTGGGAAGCAGTGAAAGCGTCAAGTATATCAGGACTATCTTAAAAAGTCGGGGAACGACAGATTCTAGAAAGATACGCGATTTTGCCCAGAACTTTAGATGGCTTACCAACAGGGATTATGATGGCCGGTTGTTCCCCTATCATGAGATCGAAAAGGACAAGTCAAAGAGGCAAAAGGAGGCAGAAAGCTTTAGGGTATTTTATCAGAGAGAGGTTATAGACACAGGCCTGATAGAGGAGATAGAGGCAGCGTTAGGAGAGCTGGATGATGCATACAGGAAAGTAGAGGCCTTTGTCAGGAAATATAATATTAAATTCAAAGACCGCGAGGGCCGCAATGTAAATAAAGAGACGATGAAGAGAATCAGAAAAAATGGTGATCTGTATAGGCTCGAAGAGAAGGTATTTGGTATGTATGGAAATGCAATGTATTCGGTGCTTGATAGTTATAGCTTGCGAGATAAAGTGAAATCGCTTAATGGCGCCATATATGAGACCCAGGCCATTGCCCTTTTCGGTCACATGATAGCAACTCAGGGGTTTAATGCAGTGGATTTTAATTCAGACGGCTCAGTTGATATTAAGGGCATGTTCAGCATGTTCAAGCCCGGGTCTGAGCAGGAGCTGAATGACGTTCATTTTGGCGAGGATGAATACGCAAGGCTTATAGCTGCGCCAAATATGTCCGGTAAGACATTTTATCTAAAGGCGCTTGTAATGGCAATGCTCTCGGCGCTAAATACCGGATTTATCCCGGCAGAGTCTGCGACCATGCCGTTATTCGATTTCGTGATATATTTCGACAGGGTGACCGCAAAGCTGGACAGAAATCTGAGCGCACTTGGAAACGAGGTCGAGCTATGGAAAAAGTTCTTTAATATCTTAAAAAGTGAAACGAGGGTCTTTGCCGCTGCTTGCGTTGACGAGGCGTTTTCTACTACCTCTCCGGGGTATCAGGCGTCGCTTGTGTATGCGATAGTGATGGAGATGATAAGAAACGGCCAATACCTGGCAATCGCCACACACAATCATGATGTCCTGCAGGTCTTGAGGGAGCTGGAAAAGGATTTACTGAAGGCCTATACCCTGAAGATCCGCATCGATGAGGAAAGCGGCGGAGTAGATTTTAGCTATGAATTAGAGGAGCTCGAAGAAGGCGAGATGACATTTTCTGAGGCAATAGCAGTTGCCAGGACCCTGGGCATGCCTGAAGAGATCTTGCGTACGGCAGAGGAATTAAAGCTGAACGCAGAGGTCCAGTCACCTCTATACCACGTCGCACCCCAAACCGACCTCTAACTTCACACCTTAATTTTTTCATAACTTTACACTTCAACAATGTTGAAGTGTAAAGTTAGCGGGGGTCATTATTTTGCGTATCTAAGTTATTTCGGGCGGCGTTTTTCGTCTAAGTAGTCGAGGTCAGAAAGCGGCAGCACCACAGACGAGGCGATATTTACTAGGTGCGCCACTATGCGCTTGAAATATCTTGCCGTAAGCGCGAAGCACACAGCCTCATTAACGGAGAGTTTGCTTTTTGCAGTCTTTTCTATGATCTCGTCGCAGCGTTTTCCGAGTTTTGCTTCATAGTCCCAGGACTCTTTGGCTATTGTTTCATCAGATTCTATAAAGGCTGCTTTTGTTTTTTTGAAGAGATCCGCGATTTCCTTGTCTATGCTATTAAACCATTCACTGTATAACTTTTTATCCGTGGGTTTTTGTAAATATCGCGATACCTCTAGTAAATTTTTAGAATAATCCCCCAGTCTCTCAGCGTCTTTTACAACGCTCATCAATAGAAGGCTCGTAGACATATCGACGGATGGTTGCATAGACAGATGCTCTACAATCCTTTTTCTGATGTCTCTCTGCAGCTCATTGACCTTTTTATCGATGGCATAAACATTCTTTTCCAGGCCAGGCTCTTCTTCGTTATATATGAGCCTTTTGCATACAGAGCCAAACATCTTTTCCGTGTCGTCCAGCATCTTTTTGAATTCGTCAAGCACCTGACTTAAAAAATCCTTGCCCTTCCAGAAGTGTAATAGATTTTTAAACATTTTGCGCCTCCTTATTTGAATAATCTCGAGATAAATATCAGGATACCGGGTATCAAAAAGAACGCGGATGATACGTAGATGAACGCATACCTGCGCTTCTTTAATGCAAGATTACCTAAGCCTTTGGCCAGGGTTATCGGTATTTTTCTAAACAATGGTATGGGATAAAAGAAAACAGCGCCTATCGTGTTGAAAAGAAAATGCGTAAAGGCAACAGTAATCGCCGCGATGTTCCCTGTCGCGAATGAGGCCAGGATAGCAGTTACGGTCGTTCCTATATTTGCGCCCAGGACAATCGGAAAAATCGACTCGACTGTCAAGACGCCAGAGGCTACCAGGGGCACCATTAGAGAAGTAGTTATAGAGCTGCTTTGTACGAAGGCGGTGAACATAATGCTGGCAATGATAGCCAGGATGCCGTGTTTACCGAGCACATTGTTAAAAACGATTTCCACGCGGCCGATTATAATAGACTTCATCAGCCGCACAATGAAATAGAGGCAGATGAACAGCAGCGCTATGGACAAAATCAGGAGCAATATATAGACAATATTTTCCGGGATGCTCGTTTCCAGCAGAGCATGTTTTATAAAATTTATAGGTGGCTTTGTGGCTGTTTTTAAAGGGCTGGTAAATTTCACTCCTCCGACATTGGAAAACAAAAAAGACATTTTAATCGCCAGTTTTTCCAGGAAACCAGTGGCGACCTGGAGAGGAAAGAGTACCGCGACGCACAGTATATTAAAAAAGTCATGCACTGTAGAGCCTGTGATGGCGCGCTTAAACTCTTCGCGTCGGGTCACGTGGGCCAGTGATACGAGAGCGGCTGTTACCGTGGTTCCTATATTTGCGCCCATGATAATGGGAATCGCATTTGAGATCGTTATAACTCCGGAGCCCACCATTCCCACTACAATAGAGGTCGTCGTGGAAGAGGATTGCACTATGCTTGTCGCGAGGATGCCGATAAAGAGACCTATGAATGGATTTGATGTGGCCTTGATTAGATTTTCGGCGAATTCCTTGCCAAAACCCTTGAACGCAGTGCCCATCAAACCAATGCTTACGAGAAATAAATAGACAAGGATTATTACGAGAAGTATTCTGCAGGATATGGTGATTATGTTTCTATGCATAAAATATGTAGGAGTTCAAGGTGAATTATAAATCAAGAATCACTTCGCGTCAAACAAAATCACGGTTATTTTATGATTGCATAAATATTTGTTTGACTGTAGAATAAGAGTAATCATAAATTCGCAAAAGAAAGGCTAGATGAAGAGAAAAAAACACAGGTTTGTCAGGCTCAGCAAGGTCCGGGCCTACCTTTTGCTGAAGAGCATCAAAAGGCAGCTTAAGTCGCAGGAAAAAAAGCTCTCCCATCACGCCTAACTTTACACTTTAACGTTGTTGAAATGTAAAGTTAGGACAGATTAGCCGTAAATTTCCCCTTTACAAAATGTTAGCAAGCTTGTATAATGATTTCGCTATGAATAAGCTAAAACTAGGTCTACCTAAAGGTAGCTTGCAAGAAGCTACCACCCGGATGTTTAAAAAAGCAGGGTTTAATGTTTCTGTGGGCTCCAGGAGCTATTTCCCGTCAATAGATGATGAGGAGATAGGCCCGTTTTTGCTGCGCGCGCAGGAGATGGCAAGATACGTGGCTGACGGCGCCATTGACTGCGGCATTACAGGCGCAGACTGGACAGCTGAAAGCGGCAGGGACGTGGTGAAGGTGGAGGAGCTTATCTACGGGAAGCAGGGCTTGAGGCCGGTGCGATGGGTCCTGGCAGTGCCGAATGGCTCTAAGATCAGAAGCGCGAAAGACCTCAAGGGCAAAAGGGTCGCCACTGAGCTTGTGAACGTCACGAAAAAGTATTTTAAGAAAAAGAATATTAGCATAGATATAGAATTTAGCTGGGGCGCGACAGAGGCAAAGGTCGGGGCCGGGTTAGTGGATGCGATAGTGGAGCTTACTGAGACAGGGGCGAGCCTGAAGGCAAATAATCTCCGCATAATAGATACCCTATGCGAATCCACGACGCTGTTGATAGCGAATAAGAGCGCCTGGAAGAACGCATGGAAGAGAAAAAAGCTAGAAAGCCTCGCGCTCCTTTTGAGAGGCGCGCTGGCTGCAGAAGAAAAAGTCGGGCTGAAAATGAACGTGGAGCAAAAGAATCTGAAAAAGGTAATTTCCATTCTGCCAGCCATGAAAAAACCCACCATATCTACTTTGTCTCAAAAAGGCTGGTGTGCCATTGAGACGATAGTCGACGAGCGAATCGTAAGAGTCATTATTCCAAAGCTAAAGCAAAGCGGGGCTCAGGGCATAATAGAGTACCCGTTGAATAAAGTAATAAGCTAGGAGGTAGCAAGAGATGCCGTGTGGTAGAAAGAGAAAAAGAAGAAAGATATCGACGCATAAAAGAAAAAAGAGAAGAAGAAGAGACAGGCACAAGAAGAAATAGTCGCTTAACCGCGCTCTAACTTTACATTTCAACAACGTTAAAGTGTAAACTTAGGAGGCGCGCTCGAGCGGTCTTTACATCGGTGGTAATGACTCCGAGATTTTTTGTTACACTAGCAGTGGTAGGGATATCAGCTTTGTGTGTATCAGGTTGCGCGTCTACGCCAAGGCTTAAAAAGAGTGCTATACGTAGCCCCGGGCAAGAGATTTTAAAGATAGCGAAAACAAAATCAAGCCCTCCCTCAATTTCCCCTAAGGCCTACGCCCATTACTCGATGGGAATGATTTATGACAACGAGGGCAGGATCGACCAGGCAATAGAGGAATATCTTAAAGCTATTGAATTTGATTCGCAGGCCGCCCCGGTATATTACAGGCTGGGTTCGGCATATTTGAAACTGGGAGATGTTGAGTCGTCGATCTCCGCATTAAATAAGGCAGTTGAGCTTAATGAGGAAAACGCGCGAGCCAGGTTTCTCTTGGCCCTTGTATACACCTCTCAAAAAAAATACGACGAGGCGGCAAAGGAATACGAGGAGATTTTAAAGAGCGAACCGAATGACCTTGCAACTCTTTCGTCTCTGGCTGACATTTATATTTTAGGCCAGAACGTCGAAAAGGCCATAGAAATATACGAGGGCCTTTTAGAGGAAAAAAGTGATTCGCCCGTCATCCATTTTAATCTGGGCATTGTTTATGCCAGGGCTGCCCGGCCGGATGACGCGAAGACTCAATTAGAAAAGGCAGTGGAGCTAAAGCCAGATTATCTTGAGGCGCATTTGGCTCTGGCTGTGCTCTTTGAAATGACAGATGAATTGGACGAAGCAATAAAGCATTACAAGGAAGCCATCCGCCTTGACCCTGTAAATACAAAACTTTATCGACAGCTGGGGAGATTGTATTTTCAGAAAGAGGACACAGGAGAAGCAGAGCGGCAGTATAAGCTTTTATTGAAATTCGATCCAGAGGATGTGGTCGCATACATAGAACTGAGTTATCTATATGTCGCAGGGTCAAGAATAGACGAGGCGATAGAGATCCTGGAAGAGGCGTTGACCCTGGACAGAAGGCCGCAGGACGTATACATGGCCTTGGGTTTTTGTTATAACGAAAAAGGCGAAAAGGACGAGGCAATAAAGCAATACGAAAAGAGCATTGAGATCGACCCGTTCAATGCAAGGCCGCATTTTTATTTGGGCGCGATGCTTGAGGAGATGGGAAAAAGAAAAGCCGCGATATTGCAGCTGGAGAGGGCGGTGGAGCTGAACTCTCAAGACCCGGAGGCATTGAATTACCTGGGGTATGTCTACGCTGAAGAAGGGACAAAGCTCGACGAGGCAGAAGCGCTTATCTCTAAGGCGCTTGAGATGGACCCAGACAATGGTGCGTACATAGATAGTCTGGGATGGGTTTATTATAAAAAAGGCATGTTCGAAGAAGCAAGGGAGCAGCTTGAAAAAGCGCAGAAGTTAGTCGGAGACGACGCAGTTGTATATGACCATTTAGGAGACGCGCATTTTAAGGTAGGAAGCTTTGACAGTGCGAAGGAGGCCTGGCAGAAATCTTTGGAGATAGAGAATAATGACGAGGTAAGGAAAAAACTAGAGGAGCTAGGGAAAGAATAATACGCTATGACAAAAAAATCCGATGTTAAAAAATTAGAAAACATAGCAAGGGAAGTTCGCGTTGAGATTTTAAAGATGCTAGCGTGCGCCGGCTCTGGCCATACAGGAGGTTCTCTTTCAATGGTAGAGCTTTTGGTCGGCCTGTATTTTTATAAATTTAAATGCGAGCCTGAAAAGCCTTTATGTCATACCCGCGACATCTTTGTTCTATCCAAAGGACACGGCTGTCCTGCGCTGTATGCTGTTCTCGCGCATATGAATTTTTTTGACAAAGAGGAATTATGCACTCTGAGAAAAGTCGGTACCAGGCTGCAGGGTCATCCTCAGAGAGGTCTTCCTGGCGTAGAGGTCTCCAGCGGTTCTCTGGGTCAGGGACTTTCTATTGCGAATGGTTTTGCGCTGGCAGCGAGACTGGATAAAGATAAGAATAAGAGCGTCTATTGCATGATGGGCGACGGAGAGCTCGACGAGGGCCAGATATGGGAGGCTGTTCTCACGGCGAGTCATTATAAATTAGACAATGTGTGCGGTATAGTTGATTACAATAAATTTCAGATAGACGGAAGGATCGAAGACATCAAGGGGCTTGAGCCTTTAAAGGATAAATGGGAGGCGTTTGGCTGGGAAGTCCTGGAGATCGACGGCCACGATATCGGAGAAGTGATAAACGCCTATGATAAGGCAGAGACCATAAAGGGGAAGCCAACGCTTGTTTTGGCGCACACTGTAAAAGGCAAAGGTGTTTCATTTTTTGAAAATAAAAATAAGTATCACGGTGTGTCTCCGAGCAAAGAGGAATTAGACCGCGCCTTAAAAGAACTAGGCGCCTAACTTTACATTTCAACAACGTTAAAGTGTAAAGTTAAACGATGCGCATGCATTTAGGGAGTTATAGATATATGGACAAAAAGCCGACTAGAGATGGATTTGGCGAGGGCATTGTAGAGTTGGGGGAGAAGAGAAAAGACGTGGTTGTGCTTTCAGCTGACCTCACTGAATCTACGCGAGCAGCGTGGTTCAAGGAAAAGTTTCCTGAGAGATTTTTCGCAATGGGCGTGAGCGAACAGGATATGATCTGCACGGCTGCCGGTCTCGCGCTGTCAGGCAAGATTCCTTACGCATGTACCTTCGGCGTATTTGCTGCTGGCAGGGCATGGGACCAGATCAGGGTGTCGGTCGCCTATATGGATTTGAATGTGCGAATAGTCGGGACACATGGCGGTATTTCAGTGGGTCCGGACGGGCCAACGCACCAGGCGATAGAAGAGATAGCGCTGATGCGCGTCTTGCCTAACATGACTGTAGTTGTTCCTTGCGATGCAATAGAGGCGAAAAAGGCAACCATTGCCAGTGCTTCTTACAAAGGACCGGTTTATTTCAGGCTGGGCAGAAGCAAGGTCCCCGTGATCACTAGTGACAAAGATGTTTTTGAAATAGGCAAGGCCAAGGTATTGAGAGATGGCGGAGATGTTGCGATCATAGCATGTGGTTACGAGGTCTACGAGTCGCTCGTTGCTTGCGATATTTTGAAAAAAGAAGGCATAGAGGCCAGACTTATTAATCTGCATACTATAAAACCGATAGATAGCGATGTCATTAAAGCTGCTGCCAGGGACACAGGTGCGGTTGTCACGGCAGAGGAGCATACGATAATAGGTGGCCTGGGTAGCGCTTGTAGCGAGGTATTGGCGCAGGAATTTCCAGTGCCGATGGAATTTGTTGGCGTAAAGGATAGATTCGGCGAGTCAGGTTCTCCGGATAAGCTTTTCGAGATCTTTGGACTGACAGCGAAACACATTGCTGCGGCAGCAAAGAGGGCAATCGCCCGCAAGAAAAACTAACTTTACATTTCAACAACGTTAAAGTGTAAACTTAGAGAATGCGGACGCTGAGATCATGCGTGAATTCACAGTTATTGCGCCGGCAAAGTTGAATTTATATCTGGATGTTTTGGAAAAAAGGCCTGACGGCTATCATAATATAGAAACGCTCTTTGAAAAAATAGACCTGAAGGATGAGCTAATCATAAGAGAGGCGAAAAAAGGCGTTGATGTAAAAGTTGAGCCGCGTCTTTGTCCTGAAGGAAAAAATAATATAGTCTATAAGGCAGTCCAGGCACTTTTTAAAGCTAGCAACGCGAGTTTTGGCCTGGACATTGTTATCAAAAAAGGAATTCCAGTGGCAGCTGGTTTAGGCGGCGGCTCTAGTGATGCAGCATCAGCACTGCGTTCGATAAATGATAAGTTCGAACTGGGCGTGTCGTCCGAAGAACTTTTTTCTATAGCGGAAGACATAGGAAAAGATGTCCCATTTTTTATGTCGGATGAACCTTTTGCAATAGCTAAGGGTGCGGGCGAACTTCTAGAACCGATAAAGACCGAATGTGCTCTTTCGCATATTGTAATAAAGCCAGAGATATCAGTTTCAACTGCTGAGATGTATAAGAGGCTCGATGAATCTAGCGGCGCCAGGAAAAATAATCTAGGGAAATTGGTTTCAGCGCTTAAAGCGGGAGACGTAGCTTCCTTAGAAGCATGTTGTTATAACGCATTTGAAAAAGTTTTAGGCAATTACAGCTCGCATATAAATGAGGCAAAGTCTTTATTATCAAGAGTGACCAAGCGAGTGTGTTTTTTGTCTGGGAGCGGCCCATCGGTCTTCTGCACAGCGAAAAACAGAGAGGAGGCGGTCAAGATCAGGCAGGATTTAACTGCAGCAGGCGCTGTGGATGTTTTTTTAGCTGCAACTTACAAAGGAGGCATCTATGGAGATAACTGAAGTCAGGATTTTTCCAAAAGAAGGGCTTAACAATAAACTAAAGGCCTATGCCACCATAACTATCGAGAATGCATTTGTCGTGAGGAATATAAAGGTCATAGAGGGCAAAAACGGTCTTTTCGTTGCGATGCCGTCGCGCAAGATGAAAGACTCTTGTCCAAAATGTCACCATAAAAACGAAGTGAGAAGCAAGTTTTGCAATGAATGCGGCACAGGCCTGCCTCCTAAAAAAGAAGAACCTGTGACGCCTGAGGCGCAGCACGACGCTCGTCAATCAGAGCACAAAGACATTGCCCATCCTATAAGCGCTGAGTGTCGTGAATATATACAGACAAAGGTCTTGCAGGCGTATGAGTCAGAAAAAGGAAAACCCGCTTAAGTTTACATTTTAACGTTGTTAAAGTGTAAACTTAGCTAACTTTACATTTCAACAACGTTAAAATGTAAAGTTAGGATACATTGGGACGTCGTCCAATGGTAGGACGCAAGATTTTGGATCTTGTTATTGTGGTTCGAATCCACACGTCCCAGCCAACATATGAAAACGGAGTTTAGTATGGATAATATAATATGTGTGGTTCTTGCTGCTGGCGAAGGAACGAGGATGAAGTCAACTCTTCCAAAGGTGCTTCATCCTATCTGCGGCAGGCCAATGATCGAGTATCTGATCGAAAGCATAAATTCCATTGGTGTTAGAAAAATAATAGTTGTCGTGGGGCACAAAGCAGATCTGGTCAAAAAGAATTTGCAAGGCGTGAAATTCGTAACACAGGACAAACTGCTCGGGACCGGAGACGCTGTATCCAGGACAAAGAAGTTAATCTTGAAAGATACCAAAATCGACGCTGTTATGGTCCTCTACGGAGACGTGCCTCTTTTGAGCAGAACTACGCTAAAAAAGATCTTAGACAGGCATTTTGCAACTCGAGCCGGATGCACGCTTTTGACATCACATTTGAAGAATCCTACTGGCTATGGCCGGATTTTACGCGGCTCAAACAACAAGATCGTTAAAGTTATCGAGGAGCTCGAGGCGAGCATATATGAAAAGGTGATAGAGGAGATCAATGTCGGAGTTTATTGTTTTAGCAAAACCGCACTTTTTGATTCCCTCGGGAAGATAAAGACCGCCAATAGAAAAAATGAGAAATACCTTACAGATGCGATAGAGATTTTGGCAAAGTCGAACATCGCTATAGATTCGGTTTCTACGGATGATCCTGAGGAATTTCTCGGGGTGAATACGCGCAATGATCTAATGCGCGCGGGCAAGGTTTTAAATAAAAGGATCATATCGAGGCTTATAGACAAAGGCGTGACCGTAATCGACCCTGATAACACCTATATTGAAGAAGGTGTCCAGATCAAAAAAGACACAATAATATATCCCTATACTTTTATAGAAAAGGGTGTTAGAATAGGTCCCGGATGTAGCATTGGCCCGCTTGCGAGGCTCAGGTCTGGCACTGTATTGGCAGACGAAGCTAGTATAGGTAATTTTGTCGAAATAGTGCGCTCCAGCATAGGTAGCCGTACCAAAATAAGACATAAATGCTATATAGGCGATACTGTGATTGGCAAAGATGTCAATGTCGGCGCTGGCACCATCATCGCCAATTATGACGGGAAGCGCAAACATAAGACTGTCATAGAAGACTCTTGTTTTATCGGAACCGGCACGATTTTGATAGCGCCTGTAAAAATAGGCAAGGGCGCTACGACCGGTGCCGGCAGTGTTATTACCAAGAACAAAAATGTCCCTGCAGGAAAGACCGTAGTGGGCGTGCCTGCTAGGATACTCAGGAAGAAACAGAGATAACTTTACACTTTAACGTTGTTGAAATGTAAAGTTAGAGCCATTATAACAAGGAGCGTATATATGAATAAGACTGCTGCTATTTTTACTGGTAATTCCAATCCGGTGCTGACTAAAGAAATAGCCAGATGCTTGAAGATGCCTATGGGCAAGGCTTCGGTTGGGGCCTTCAGCGAGGGAGAGATAAAGGTAAAGATAGAAGAGAATACCAGGGGCAAAGATGTCTTTGTGGTGCAGTCTACATGTCCGCCTCCAAATAGGAATCTGATGGAACTTTTGATCTTGATTGACGCGCTCAAGAGGGCATCTGCGAAGAGGATTACAGCGGTGCTGCCTTATTTTGGATATGCAAGGCAGGATCGCAAGGACCAGCCTCGCGTCCCGATCACTGCAAAACTCGTGGCAAATCTATTGACGACTGCAGGTGCGGACAGGGTGCTGACAATAGACCTGCACGCAGGTCAGATCCAGGGATTTTTTGACATACCTTTGGATCATTTATTTGCGATTAACGTTTTTGTAGATTATTTCAAAGAGCTCAAAGTGAAAAACATAGTGCTGGTTTCTCCTGATGTAGGAGGCATAAAGACGGCGAGGGCCTACGCAAAGAGGTTTAAAGCACCCCTGGCTATAGTTGATAAACGCAGGGTTTCGACGGATGACATAGAGGTGATGAATATATTGGGAGAGGTTAAAGGTAAAAACGTTGTAATAGTAGATGATCTCGTGGCAACTGCAGGATCTCTGGTGGAAGCTGCAAGCGCATTGAAAAAGGCCGGGGCTAAAGATATATACGCGACTGTGACGCACGCCGTGCTTTCAGGTCCTGCAATAAAACGCATTGAAAATTCTCCTATAAAGAAGTTATTCGTGACAAACACTATTCCCGTAGAAGACGGGAAGAAGCATAAAAAGATAAAGGTGCTTTCTATAGCACCTCTTTTGGCTGATGCAATAAAAAGGATCCACAACGAAGAGTCAGTAAGTTGTTTATTTGACTAACTGCAAAGCCTTAACTTTACACTTTAACGTTGTTGAAATGTAAAGTTAAGTTTAGGGGGAGTGAGAGGCAATGGATTTCGTAGATCTTAATGTTAGTTTGAGAGAAGGAACAGGAAAAGAGTCCAACAAAAAGCTTAGAATCGCTGGTCTTGTCCCGGGGGTTGTTTACAAAAAAGGCGAACCCACCGCAAGCCTGAATGTGGATAGAAAGAATTTTTCAAAGGCTATTCACACTGAGGCAGGAGAGAACGTCATTATAAAACTCCATATGGACGGGGCAAAGAAGAGGAAAGAGCGTACGGTTATAATAAAAGAGATACAGAAAGATCCGGTGAAGGATCACTTTTTACATGTTGATTTTCAGGAGATCTCTTTAACCGAAACTCTTAAGGTAAAGGTGCCGATAGAAGGAAAAGGCGAAGCCATTGGCGTGAAACAGGATGGCGGCGTATTGCAACATGTGATGTGGGAGACAGAAATAGAATGTCTTCCGACCGATATTCCTGAGAAGATAGAGGTGGATGTCGCAAATCTTAAAATCGGAGATTCGTTGCACGCGAAGGATCTGACGCCGCCTGCTGGCGTAAATATATTGGCTGATCCTGAGGCAGTAGTGTTTAGCGTAGAACATCCTAAGACAGTCGAAGAAGCAGTTGCGGCGCCTGCAGAAGGAGAAATGACAGAGCCGGAAGTTATAAAGGAAAAGAAGGAAAAGGAAGAGGAAGCGCCGGCTGAAGAGCCTGAGAAAAAACCCGCTCCCGAGAAGAAAGAAGAAGGAAAATAAATCTTAACTTTACATACCACTTCGTGGCACATGCTTTAACGTTGTTGAAATGTAAAGTTAGAGTAGATTTTTAATGAAACTTATAGTTGGTTTTGGAAACCCCGGCAAACAATACAGGCTCACGCG
>CAYPYS010000005.1:0-37070 GCA_964415355.1 uncultured Planctomycetia bacterium
GAACCAGCGACCCCCTGAACCCCATTCAGGTGCCCTAGCCAAACTGGGCCACGCCCCGCCTACATAACTGTTATATCTTCAAGCAGTTGTGAAATGTCAATTTTCTCCGACTCTTTAGAAACTACCTCGTGTGCCCAATTTGTGCCCATTTGACGCCCTAAAATGTCCACTGCGCGCCTCTTGTGGTCTTGCGATAAATGGCTGTATCTAAGCGTCATTCTGATGTCCTTATGGCCTAAAAGCTCCCTTACAGTGTTTATATCAACTCCGGACATTACAAGCTGACTTGCGAAAGTATGACGTAGATCGTGAAATCTAAAGTTAATTATACCTGAGCTTTTGAGTGCTGTAAAGAAAGACTTCCTTATATCGTGATAGGGTTTACCATCTTTGTTACAAAAAATATAAGGGCTCTCGGGGTGTTTGCGTACTTTAATCACGGCTTTCTTTACCAGCTCATTCATAAAGACTTCTCTTTTTGCACCGTTCTTTGTATCTAAAAGGTAAATTATCCCTCTTTGGAAGTCTATATCGTGCCATTTTAGACCCATGATCTCGCCCCTTCTCATGCCAGTAAATATTGCAAGGGTGAGTATGGGCCTTATGCGTTCTGAGGAGTTAGAGAGAAGTTTTTGTATCTCTTCTTTTTCAAGGTAGCGTAACCTTCCGCCTGGCTCTCGTAGGAATTTAACTGGCTTTACAGGTGATTCCTCAAGTTTTCCCCATTCAACTGCCTTATTAAACATGGTCTTTATCGTAGCAAGGTCTCGATTTACAGTAGCAGGTTTAACAGACTTTGAGCGCTCAGCTTTAAATTTCTCTATATCATGAGCGGTTATCTCATAAAGATGTCTACCCTTAAAAAATGGGGTGATATTTCTTAGGTTGTACTCATCAGACTGCCAGGATTTCTTGTTTGGCTTAGAATGTAAATTAAGAAACTCCTCTGCAAAGTCCTCAAACTTTATCCTCTCGTTCTTTTTCTTGTCTAAAAAGCGCCCTTCGGTTATTTCAGTCTGTCTTTTTTTTAAAACTATCTCAGCAAGCTTGTAATTAGTACCAATAGCCTCTCTATATCTTCTCCCGTTATAGTAATAATCTATAAAATAGCTGTTTCCTCTTTTACGGATTCCTTTCATTACGCACCCCCGCTTCTTTTCAATTTCTTAAGCTTCTGTATCTCTTCAAGACTAAAAACCCTATAATTAAATAGTGGGTCTCGCTTTATTTTTATACGTCCTAAGCGTTCCCAGTTAATAATGGTATTCTTACAAACACCTACTATTTCAATTACATCCTTCATTGTATAATATTTTTTCTTTTTCATCTCTATTGGTATAGTCTACCATTATAAATCATCATGTCAAGTATTTAGTTATAGGGCTCTATCTTTTTATTTTCCATCCATTGATTGATTTCGTCTTTATCGAATCGTGTGAGTCTACTTAATCTGAAAAATGGGATCTGCCTTGTTGAAGTCCAAAGGTAGACTGTATGGATGGAAATATTCAGGTACTCTGCCAGTTCTACTGGGGTAAGATATTTCTTTTTATTAATTTTGTGTTCCACTTTATCTTGAACCATTGGTAATCCTTTTGCCAATAAAGTAAATAATAGCGCTATCGCGGACAAATTGAAATGCCTCTTTAAAATCATCCTTCCAAGTGTGGTATTTTGTGATCATAACTGCTGCTGTGGCTTTATATTTCTTGGATAATTCGTCACCTAATGCCTCAGGTCTTTTATTCCTACAGTCTACTTCTCCAATAAGAGGTAAACTAATTTTATAATCTGGCCTGATAACGACGTTTTCATCTAACTTATCCCAGATAAGGACTCTTAGCTCGTCTCCTATTCTTAGTCTATAATCAAAGGTTGTGGCACAGCCAGAGACAATAATCATAAAGCATAGTGTTAAGGTAAAATATCTCATTTTGTTACTTCCTTAAATTCAGTTATGGTTAAGTCTGCATGGGATATATAAAGGCTTTTGTGTTTTAGTTTTTCTAAGAAGGTATTTGGGCAGTAGGATAAAATTAGCTTATTGCCTTTATCAGGGTCTATTCTAATTACTCTGTACTCTTTCTCATCAAAAGACCAGAGCAGATCCTTAATGTTCTCATAGCCTTCATAGAATATATAGCCAGAGATGATGGAGTTTTTGGGAATCTCTATTGAATCAAAAAGGCAATAGGAGTAAGTTTTATTGGTAACTCTCTTCTGGATTTTCTTATCCAAAATTACATTTATCTTATTTATGATAATGGCTGAGTAATAGGATTGACTAACAGAGTAAATCTTCTTGTTCTTTGATTCCACGATTAGGCCGCTGGCCTGGACTGCTAATACTTTAAATTCTTCGTTAACTGGATTTTGGGATTCTGTCCAGATGCCTTTTATTTTGACTTTGAGAAGATAATCTTCTGAGTATTTCTTTACTTCTTCTATTGCCCCATTTGGTGTCTGGGAAATGCGAAAAAATAGAGACTTATAACCGATAAAGGATAAAGGTGTCGTAATCGTTACAAGAAAAATTAGTATAGCCAAAAGGATATATTCTTTCTTTGAATTTACCTCAATCCTTGAGGACTTATGTTCTGGAAATACAAACCTTGACGATGAAGGATAAAAGAATGGTACTCCTGATGGATTTGCCATATCGATCATGATGTGTGATGTAATACCGATAATTAAGCCTATATACTTAAGCATGCCTAAGACAAATATAAACGGACTAAAAAGAACGATGGTCATTACGATAAATATCCATGAGTGAGTAACTTGTCTATGGCCATATTTTTGTTCGATTGTCTTAGAGAATGGAAAGATTCTTCCTAGAGCTGACTTAGGTGTATCTATATCTGGAAGGAGTGAACCTATGCCGCTTAAGGCTAGAGTCGTGGTGTTTGGCTCTATACCTAAACTTGTAAAGATAAATTCTGTAAGTAATATCCCAAAAGACATGTGAGTCATGGATATCATTATTTCTTCCCCCTCACCCTAACCCTCTCCCCAGTTGGGGCGAGGGAATTATGCTCTTCCTCTCCTTGCTTGCCTATAAAGTAAATACCTGACAAACATGCCTATGCCTGTCAGAGCGCCGAATAAGGCATAGCCCTGGTATTCTCCAAAGCCGCGATATACAAATCTCATCACAACAAAAAATGCGAAGATCAGAATAACAAATGGTGAGGCATCTACTTCTTTTATGCCGGAGCCATGGATGAACATTTCTCTTATGTAGGATCTGGTTATTGTTTTTTGAGTCTTGGCACGGTTTATGGTTTCTACAATGGATAAGGGAATGCCAGAGGTATTACTGACAACCTGATTTATGAAGAAGTTTCTGCATTTAAGTCTTAATCTATTCAGCCTTATAAGCCTATCTACGAGTAGCATTGACTCATCTTTCGTAAAAGGTTCTACTTCGATTATGTCAAATTGCCAGAAGAATCTGCGAAGTGTGCGGATTTTACGGATAAACTGGCATGCGCCGAATATGAGACAGAGGCTAGATAGTCTCTGCAAGATATCTGATGTAGATGATGTAATCTCTTCTAAATGATCAAATATGAGGATAAAAGGCCTTTTCTTTGAGCGTATTTCTAAAAGAGAGATTACTTCTTCAGTGAGCTCAAAGACTGTCAGACGCTTTATTTGCTTATGCTCTTTTTTGGCAACTTTTTTCTTTAATGATTTATAGAGGTTTATGAGGGTTTCTTTTACGGGTTTAAATTTCTCAATGTAGAGAAAGGGTCTTCTTTTTTCTTTTAGATGCTGACAGAGTAGATTTAATAGATGTGTTTTCCCTGTGCCAGGTTTACCCACTAAAAGCGCGGGGATGTCCTTTTGTAAATTTCTAGTGATCTTTTTCATCTCTTCTTCTCTTGCGATTGTAAAGTGTAGTAGATTCTGATTCATTCAAAAAAATCTTCCTTTCTGAAAGAAAAGGTAAAGACTTTGTTATAGACTGATCCTTGAAAGACATAGGTAATCTGGATAGGGACTTTGTAGAAGTCTTGGTGAGTAAATAGATAGAGTTTAAATTTTGCTTCTGGGCCGCGCTTTAGATTTTGGCCCATTGTGCCTACATTTGAAAGGATATAGCGTACTCTTTCATCAGAGATCTTTATTGGGATATCCTGTAAGATCTCTATGAAGATATCAGTTATCTTGTCAACTGATGTGACTTTGACCAATAAGCTTTTATCTTCGAGACACACTTTTACATCTAAGCCGACATCCGGGCCCCTTGAATCAGAAATGGGTATAAAAGTTTCACTCATGGTTTCATACTCTCCTATCCACGCTTTTATGGTGTATTGGACAATAAATTTTGTTTTGATATCTGATACATTTATCTTTTCTTCTTTTAGTATGTCGCCAAGATATCTATAAAAAGGGGTTATTATTTCTGCCCTCAGAAGATCCTCTTCTCCTATGTTTATTAGATGGTCTTCTTTGTAGATGAGTTTTACTAGCTTCTTTGTCTTTATTGCTTCTTCCTCTGCGAATAACTGACTTATAAAAGTAATGCAGATTAGAATGGCACATAGTATCCTCATTTTTTTATTTGTCATTTCATATTTGTGTGTGTGTGTGTGTGTTTTAAATATAAATATAAAGCAAAAAAACGTATTTTGTGGATAAAGGGCCTTTTCTTTACTACTATTTCTTTATATCTCTTTCTTTATTTCTTTAAATATATAGGTGGTGTCCCAGGGGACACCATTAAAGGTGTCTTGCAAGACACTACCCAGTGTCCTCTAGGACACCTCTCTAGTGTCTTCTGAGACACCTCTATTTAGAGTTATCCACAGCCTCCATTGTGGATAAGCTTTATTCAGGCCAAGGATGTTTCTGGTGTTATCTTTTTCCATGATGAGCACCTTGTCTTTAATCAGGTTTTTCACTATTCTTTTTATATAGCGCATATTTAATCTGGTTAGAGAAGAAAGCGTCCCATAACTTATTTGTGTTTTTTTCTTTCTCCAACCGTAAGTTCTTCTTATGACAACCAGAACGACCTTTAACTGCGCCGCTGTAAAAGGATAAACAATTATTGATTCTAATAGCTCATTTGCTATTCTTGTATGGCCCCTCTCAAGCTGTGGGCTACCTATTTTAAATGACACTTACTTTGATTCCATTTTTTCTGGTTTTAAGAGTATTGCTTCAAGTAGCCCTTCTATTGCCGGGTGGGGCTGCAAGTCTTTTTTATCGATGCGGGAATCGAATACGACCTTTAGGCCTGTTAAAACTTCTAACCGGGCTAATGATTTATAATAGAGTTCTTCTACGGCGTTAGCTATGACCCAAACCAGCTTATCTTCTACGCTATGCGTAAGGAATATCCCGCCTAAACATAAGGATATGTCTTTAAACGTGTCATTGATAAGTTTATAAATCTGGTGATTTTCAGGCTTTTCCATGGCTATCACCTCTCTCTACCCTAATACTCCATTTAAGGCCCAAATTGTGCCAAAGAATCTTTATTTTTTTTCAGATACTTATATAAAATCTTCTGGGCCCTGGCCTTTCTGTGGCGTATGGCTGTATAAGATAACCCCTTTAATTTCAATGAGATGTCTTTCATTGATTTTCCGTATAATTTAGTAGCTAAAAGGATGTCTCTATCTATTTCCGAGAGAACTCTTGATTTGACCAGATGCCCCAATAGAGATTCGATCTCTTCAGGGACTATCTCTATGGGCCTATAAAAAAGCTCTTTGGATAAAATTATTTCTTTAGTAAGGGCTTTAAAATAATCCCTGAGTCTATGAAGTATCCGACTTAAGATCTTTGATGCGATTTTTATTTTGTGTTTTTCTAAATCAAATTCTCTTAATTCTCCCAGGAATATCGTTACTATGTGAAACCATAAATCTATCTCTCCGACCGAGGCGAATTGTTTTGCAGCTTGCTTAAAGTGAGAAAATGTCTTAAGTAAGCCGTGTTTAAAAATGATTATTAAATAGGCCCCTAAGAGATCTGGGGCGTTTTTGGCCTGGTATTCTGCAATGAGGATGGATAGGATATTGTCTTTTAGGATATAGTTGAAGTTTTTCTGATCATGTAAAAAAGTTATGAAGTCTTGCGGTGTTAAAAAAGGCTTAAAGAGAAGATATTTTTTTCTGAGTGTCTCGTAATGTTTAGTAAATCTTTCAGACGAGATTTCATCTTCCAGCTCTTTCAGGAAGTGTCTTATTAAGTCCATAGACCTCGACCCCTTTTGTGAAAGCAGGGTCTCGAAGGTCCTCTGCGCTTTCCTAAGTTATCCCCTCACCCTTTCCCTCTCCCCAAAGGGGAGAGGGAAAAGTAAGAGAAGATTAGAATTTAGTTATGGTGTTACACCTTGTGCATTTAATCGCAATGAGATGAGTCACTTTTTTGACTTTTTGATATCTACATCTAGCTACCCTAGAACAGATAAATTGAGTCTTTTTATGGACTTCAGCTAATTTTTTATTGCATTTTGTACAGTGGTATTCGTGCATGGTTAAGTCCTTAACAGGTGAAGCATGGATTCCCGCTGGAGTTTACCCCCGTGAAAACGGGGGCGGGAATAACAGAAGCCAAGCTCCCAATGACAGGCGAATAAAAAAGGCCCAAACCTATCTAGAGAATTTAGCTCTCTAGGTAAATTTGGGCCTTGATGAAGCTTGCCCCTAATATTTAGCAAAATTTTTCTATTGCTTATCGATCAATATAAACTTTCTGCAGTGTCTACAATAAATATAGACCCTGTCCTTATTGATATAGCCTAAGAAATGCCGGCAGTCATCAAGGATGCGTATAAGTTTTAACTTTTTAAAAGTTGATGGTTTCATATGAAAAAAATCTGGATTCCCGCTTGCGCGGGAATGACAGAATGGCGATTTGAACAGTAATGACTTAATGATTAGATTAAAAAATTTATTCTGGTGTTAAAGCCTTAATCCATTTATCTAAAAAATAGGCTAGGGCCTTTTGGTCTCTTGAAGATAAAATATTTCCTATTTCCTTTAGTTTTTTCTCATAGCTGGGCCAGATTCTATCAAGTAGGTCTGAGCCTTTTTTGGTAATAAAGATAAGGTTTATTCTGCGGTTACCTTCTTGGGCCCCACGTTTTACTAGTTCTTCTTTTTCTAATTTATCTATCATGCGCGACATATTAGAGGCAGTTACTATTAACTTATTGCCTATTCCTTCTTGGCTTATTCCTTTATCCCTCCCTACATGCTTTACTATCATGAGGATATTAAACTTTGATAGGCTGAAATTATGCTCTTTTAAGAGGCTACTCAGTTTTTTTGTTAATAGGGAGTAGATTTCTCCTATGCCGTAGACTATGTCTTCGTAGGGTTTATGTTTTGTTTTATCGAGGTTATACATTTTCTTTCCCTCCTTTTTCTATATCTATCACTGCAACATACCAGAGATATGCGCAAATCTCATAAAGGATAGACCTATAAAGAATCCAAGAAGAAAAATCAATATATAGTGAACATTGCGAATCTCTGCTTTTGATATTCTAAATAAAAGCCAGACTAGAAAACCTGTGCCTCCTCCGCTTACAAGGCCCGCAGAAAATGCTATTATAACTATCGTATAATAGGCTAATACAGACCCCATTACATAGGTAAACTCTCTGCTCATTTCTGGATAGAGGTAAAAGAATGAACCTGCGACCGAAGAGATAAAGGCAACAGAGGCTAATTTTATTTTTTCATCCATCTTTGACTGTGACATCATGCCCTCCTTATGTTTTATAAATCATGGTTATTGATTATACTAACTATAGCTTGTCGTTTTATTTTCTGTGTTGCTGTTTTTGGGAGTTCGCCTTGCCAAATCTCGAAGTTTCTTATTCTCTTATATGGAGGCAAGGATTTATTTAGTCTGGTTATCTCTTGGGAGATCTTTTGTTTTGAGAAATGATAGGATGAATTAGGTGCGATTACTGCGTGGACTTCTTCATATCCTTTATGTGATTTTCTACCTAAGACGCATATTTCTTTTATGTAAGGGCTATTTTTCATTGCCTCTTCTATCTCTTCTGGATAGACCTTTTTGCCTGTACCTAGTACTATGAGATTCTTGGATCTTCCTTTTATATGCAAAAATCCGCCTTTATCTAAGTATCCTAAATCTCCTGTATGGAGCCAGCCGTCTTTTATTACTTCTTTGGTCTTTTCTGGATCTTTAAAATATCCTTTCATTACGTGTGGGCCGTAGGTAAGTATCTCTCTTCCATTTGAGATATTTACTTCGACTCCTGGTAATGGCTTACCAACTGAGCCAAACCTATTATCTTTATAGGTATTTGCTGATATTACAGGTGCGGTTTCTGTGAGGCCATATCCTTGTAGTATTCTGAAACCAAGAGCATTAAGAGATATTTCTATGTCAATATTTAGTGTGGCCCCGCCGCTTACAAACGAGCGAAAGTTGCCGCCAAATTCTTTATGGATAAATCTAAATAAAAACCTTCCAATTCTTATATTGAACCGCAGGAGTATCTTGGAAAAAGCTAATAGGATATTGAATGTCTTCTGCCGGAAAGGTGAAAACTTGCTTACTTTTTTCATAATACCATCGTGTAGCATTTTTAATATAAGAGGTACACAAATCATGCTCGTTATATGCGTCTTTTTCATTAGAGAAAACATCTCTTTTGTTTTTAAACTATCAGCATAGGTAACGCACGCGCCTTTATATAAAGGAGCTATCAATCCTCCTGTTACTTCTAGCATATGATTCAAGGGTAATATAGATAGAAATTCATCATGAGGAGTATAGTGAACCACCTCACTAAGGGAAATGACCTGAAATAATAGATTCTTATAGGTAAGTTCCACACCTTTTGCTACACTAGTAGTTCCAGAAGTATAAACTATCATGGAAACATCATCCCTAGATACGGGAATGTATTTTTGTTCTCCTTCCTTTAATTTTAAATCCTTTAATAGCGCTACATTGCTACGCGAGCTATCATCCAATAAAATTACATGCTTTAAATGTGGCAGGATATTTCGTAGTTTATCAATTAGGCTAAAATATCTCTCGCTAACAAAAATAACCTTAGTCTTGCTATCATTTAGTATAAATTGAATCTCTTTTCCGCTTAGCTTTATATCTAGAGGCACTATTATGCCTGCGCAAGAAATGATAGCAAAGAATGAGACTACCCATTCTGGCCTATTTTCTGAGAAGATTGCAACTTTATCTCCTTTTTTTACACCTAATTTAATAAGCGCGGAAGATACATCTACTGTGCGCCTGCCTAATTCAAGATAGGAAAGCTCCTGGAATGAACCATCTTCTCTCTTGGCCCTGAGAGCTGGTTTACTACCGTAGTGTTTATTGATGGTTTCGAGGATATCTGTAATTGAGAGATAAGTGAAAGTTTCTTTCTTCATCATCTGGCCTCAATCATAGTTTACCATACAACTGTTGATTTGTCAAGTGTTTGGGCAAAAAAATTACTTGAATTATACCCCTGTATCTATGCCTTCCTGTTTCAAGCGGGTATTTATCTCTTGTGAGAGGTCAGTCCGAGGCAAGTTATTATAGAATAAACCAAGCATAATAGAAGCCATGTCAGGTTGGCCTGTTACAACTACATCTGTGATGCTTCTATTTGGCCTTTCAAATAAGGCCCTGTTCTCTTCATTATAAGCTATAGTTATGACTGCATACTGGCCTCTATAATCCTCTAATATCATAGTTGCAACATTGCCTTCTGCTAGAACTAGAGATACTGTATCATTATCAATAAAATCTTCTATCTCTTCTTTTGCATTATTAAACAGGATTTCATTTGTGGCTACAAGTATAATCTTTGCGCCTAACTCACTAGCGTTTCCTTTTAATTTTACAATACAATCCCTGAATCTTTCATAACTCTCTTGATTGAATAAAGAAAGGTCAATGGCCTTGACGATTTCACCAGTAGTTTCTTTCAGGTTCCTTGAAATGCCTGAGAGGATTTTTTGGGCATCGTCAGTCGCAGCGAATAAGTAGTCTTGACCGCTAGAGACTGGAAAAGTAGTTCTGGAATGACCTTCTATGGCGCCTCTCATGACTGGTCCTGGCATACTTCCGGTACCTGCCTCTAACTCCTTTCTTTTATTATTAAATGCCATTGAAATGTCAAGGCTCATTCTGCCACTAACATGATCGAGAATCTTGCTCTTTCCTGATTGTCTTAATGATTCCCAAATTTCTTCTATCCTATCTAATTGTGTAGGGACAGAAACAGAACTGATCAAATTCAATAAAAGTTGCCTTATGCGCCTTGTATCTTCCCAGTTATTATATGCATCAAGATCTCTCATAATCTCTTCTATTTGTACCATAAGAGTAGCAAAATCTTCGGTCCCAATAGCTGTTGCGCTTGGAGTAAATGTTGATTGTGGTTTACTAGACGATGGTAGACCAGTGGGTGACAGCGTTGGTTCGGTTGGCTCTGACAATGTAGGGGTTTTCTTTTCAAGGGGTGGCATTTTTGCTTCATCCTTTCCAGCCTGTTGCAAAGTAATACTGGTTACAAGAGTTTCGATTGGACGAGTTCCTGTGAATACCTCAATTATATCAGCAGGACCCAATCTATATCTCAATTCATTTCCAAAATCATCATGTCCTTCATAAAATCCCATACCTATATATTCCATCATGAGGCCTGAGAACCATTTTGTTGATTTACCAGTCTCTAGATTAGTGATTTTGTAATCAGCATTAGTAGCTGTACCTTCTCCCAGTGGGGAGTCCTGAGACCCTCTCATAATCGATGTAGGCCTGTCTACTGGTTGTGCGAATGGCTGTTGTCGTCTCTCTGTACTGCGATAACGTCTCTGTTCAACCCGCAATCGCACCCTCTCTCCCCTGACATTCACAACTACCTCTCTTTGCTGAATAAGCCTCATATCTTCAGTAGCAGACTGAATCCAGCTAGCTAACTCTGTATGAGCATATCCAGCTCCATAGACAGTTAGGTAGTCATCTATAATCAATTGTCTCAGATCTTGGTTTTGTCCTATAAATCCTGATACTGCATCCTTATGTGGACGTAAATGACTATCTACATATACATTGAACTCGTCTAATGAATTAATGCCCAACTGAGCCATTACTTGTGCAATAAAATTATCAGCAAACTGCTCAGCTTCAGGCATTATGGATGGCCGTGGCGCAACAAGTTCTGCAACTTCAGTTCGGAGTCTTCTTTGCAACATTTCAAATAGAGGAGTTCCTGATAAGGTATCTTTAAGCTCATCTATAATAACTATACCTTCGCGTCTAACTTCCGCTATGATATATTCTACATCATTTCTCCCAGTATCTATTATGACGTGAGCTTCATTGCCTAAACCTGTTAATTCATGCCAGGAGATTTCATGGTGAAGTGTGGATTTTGTCATTATACGTTTTGCTGCTTCATGTTTTATTTCTTTAAGAGCTGTATTTAATAAAACGAGTCTATTCCCAACACAGTCTCCACCTAGCGCTGCATTGGGTAATTTATCTGCTGCTACAATATATAGTAGATTATCTTTAGTTGAAACTTGTCTTATTTGGTCAGAGTTATATATTTCTTCTAACATTTTTCCTATATCTTTAGGCGCGTAACCTAGTTTACTTATATTGATTGCTACGCGGACTACAACCCCATAAACCTCAACATCCTCATAGTTACCCTCAATACTAAAATGTTTCTTTATGTCTTCTGCACCATTTTCATCTTCTATTGTAAATGTTCTTTCTTCGCCATCCATTATGACAACAACCTCTCTTTTTTGACTTGCATGATTTGCAAGCGGACTGCTCCCAGGATTTTTCTGCTCTGTTAAGTGGTGGGCAGCATATTTGGTTTCGGATAATAGAGAAATATTACGATCTGCTATTATTTCTAACAAAACTCTAATAAAATTCTTCCAACTAAGATAATCAATAAGATACCCAGCTGATCCCAGGGCTTTGCTCAAAGAAACATATTCGCGTGGTAATATTGCTCCTTCTTCTTCAATAAGATTCAAATATCTCAACATTTTATTAATTGTGCTTTCATTTGAATTAGCAATTTCATTAACTTGCTCTTCTGTAATAGTAATTTTTTGCTCAGGAATCTGTTGTAATATGGAAGCTATTTGTCCAGCGCTTGGAAACCTAAATAAAGTTGGCAATAATGGAATTTTCTTGGCTTGATCTCTATTAAGAAACAAAAGTAGTTGTATCATATTATCCTGCCCTTTTGGAGAAAGTCGCCCCATAAAGCCAACATCAATGAAGTTTAATTTGCCATCAGGAGACACCTTTACATTATCTGAATGGAGATCCCCATGATAAAAACCATCAATAAACACTTCTTTAAGAAATTCCTCTGCTACAGCTCCTTTTATTTTACTAACTTCATTTGAATCAAACCCCATTCCTGCTAACAGTTCTATAGCACTTAATGAAGCTCCTTCTGCCAAATCTTCGACCATCACCATATTGTTTCTCACTTCGGTTGCTATTGGAACTTCTATCGTATAATCTGATGATTTTATAAATCTACTTGCTAGCCTAACTGCTCTGCTTTTCACTGCTTCTTCTCTTGCTAAGATATTTGCTTTAAGTTCTCTCTGATTAGCGTATTCCTGCTCAAAGTCCAATTCTTCCTCAACCATTTCCTTAACTCGTTGAATCATATTTGAAGGCAATCGAATTCCCTGGTTTCGCAAAGCCCCATCTACTGAATCCAAGACCTGTTTTAACAATCGAAGTTCTTCTTCTATTCGTTTTTCAACATCAGGCCGTTTCACTTTAACAACAACTTCGCTTTTCCCCATTTTAGCGACTAACGCATTTTCCTCCACTAACCTTCCCATATAAACAGATTTAATAGAAGCTCCTCCTAAAGGCTCATCAAGTGATTCAAATACTTCATAGAAGTCTCCATAAACATTACTAACAGCTGCCAATGCAATTCCCTTTGAAAGAATATCTACGTTCCCTTTTAGATAAGCTAATTCGGAGGCAATATGTGGAGGGATATCTAAAGTTGAACTTTCAAGAAATTGTCCTAATTTAATAAAAACAAAACCTGAAGATTCTAAAAAAGCGGCTATTGCTTTAGCTTCACGCTGCTGAGGAGTTAGTTTTTCATCAGCTGATAATCTCTTTAAAGAGACAAAAAGATTCTTGAGAATTATTTCTTGTCGCCTTTCAGAAGCATGATCAAAAACAGACAAGAAAATCTTTCGAAGGAAATCTCGTTTTTGATCGCTGCTGCCATCTGAAACAATCGATACGAACATTTGATTTAAAAAATCTCTCTTTGTTATCTTATTACTTAATATGCCATGCTCACCAAACAAAAACATCTCTAAAACATCTTCAAAAGCACTTCTTCCAACCTCTAAGTAATACTCTCCATCATAAATTCGTGTGCTATCTCGCATACTGTCAAAATTAACGTGATAATCGTGTTCAAGGATGATAAGGAAATCTGGTTTTTTATCACTAAAGTCCAAAATCCATAATAAAAATTCCTTCTTTTGCTCTTCTTTAAATGAATAATCCTCAAAAATTGTTTTAGCAATATCTCGGCCAAACACTCTTCTTCTGGCTTCTTCACGCCTGACATTATCTTCAAACTGAAGTAAATATGCCTGAATTCTTTTTAGCTGTTCTGGATGCGTAACGCCTCTATCAATAAAATCATTTAAGATATCGTCCCTTGTATATCCAAACTCAGGGAAGTAATATAAAATCCTTTCAAGTTCATAGCCGGCATTATCAAATCTTCCGTCATATAAATTCCGTTCGAGCTCCAATGCTTTTAATGCATACCTATGCTGTAAGGTTTCATTGGAAAATAAAGGTAAAATCTTTTTTATCTCTTCTGGTTCAAGTTGCGTAGCTGTTAAAATATGTTCCAGATGCTGGTCGCGAACTGTTGAAGCGCGCGGATAAAGATGCTTAAAATGTCTTAATTTTTCTTGTAATGGGATTGTTGGATCTTTAAACGCATGTTCCATAGCAGAGATAAACATGTGGGGTATGATAAATTCAATGTGAGCTTCCACTCCGCCGGGAATATAATATTGATATGGGATATATTCAGTTGAATCGAAATCTTCTGGAATATAAACATATTGAGGTTTATCACGACTAACTCTGTCAGAAGAAGATTCTCTTTCTTTTTGTCTTGCTTTAGCAAACTCTTCATCATTAGTAATAATTTTTTCTTCTCTAACAGCTTGTTGAGCTGTTTCTGCTAAATCTTTACGATTCGCCGCATCCAATCTTTTATCCCATACTATATGCGGTAAAATTAATCCCGCTTGTTCCAACATATCAATTTGCTCATCAAAAGAAAAATTGTCTCTTACAAATCTCCCGATATAGTCAGGCTCGAAGGTTTTTCTCATATCAAAAGTATCTCCTAATTCTTTATCTCTTAAAGCTACTTGCAAAACATCATTTAAAAACAGAGCGTATAAAGCAAAATTACGGAAAACTGAAGGCGGCAAGCCCTCAACAAGATAATCCACCTTTTCGGATAAAGTCCCACTTAGTTCATAAACAAATCTAAACGCCTCTTCAAACATCTCATCGACTGGCCCATCATTAAAATGGTATCGTAGGAGAACATGGGGAGTCGGATTTGCTCCATGATACGTTCTGAACTTTTCAGCCATTCGTCCTGGTGATCTAAAACTAAAAAATCCAATGCCTTCTAATCCTGGAAGCTCAAATAGTTCTCCTACAAATGCCTTATAGTAAGATGGGACATTATCATACTCGCCAGCATCAAAAATACGTGGCTGCATTCCCACATTAGTAGTAGCAACCCCTTGTCTTCTTAAAAAACTCTGGATTCCAATAGCAGCAATATACTCTTCCCAAGTACTTATATTACCAATAGTTACAAAAACATTGCGCGCATCAAAATCTTTCATTCTTGAAAATTTTCCTGGACCCTCTTCTGAGGGCAGAGAGGATAAGAACCTATAAAATCCTTTTAAATCTTGACTAGAAAATTGCACGCCATATAATGGATGATCTGATATTCTTTTTGCGCCAGCGGTCCCAAAAGCCCGGCTTCTTTCCTCCTCCATCTTAGAGTCACTGGAATACTCGTACTCAAAAGGGTCAAAAGGAATACCGCCAAAGGTGTCATACCACATAAATGTTTTTCTTTTTGCATCCTCTCTAAACTCATCTTCTCCGACAGTAACATAATTATAATCGCCTTTTTTCTCAGCCCTAATCGATTTTAATACTGTACCTCTCTGCATTTGGTCAAACTGTTCTGGTGTTAATTGTAACAACGTTTTTTCTTCATCCCAGAATCTTGCTCCTTCTTGAATAAAATCGTCTAGTTGATCAGCTTTCAGCAACCCATAAACCCTCGCCTTCTTTTCTTTTTTAATCAATTTATCTCTTTCAGAAGGGCTAATATCTTTAGGCATTTCCTTATCTTCTAAAATCACTCCTTCGGACTCACGCACAGCAGACAGATCAAGCGCATATGTTGTTAGCATATGTCCATTATCTTCATCTCTTCCAAATAATACTAACTTTAGCGTCCAAGGATGTATCCCGCTTCCAATATGGTAAAGATAAATTAACCTCTTCATCTCAAAGCTAAGAGAGGAAAGTCCCTTAAGATTTTTGGTATCTTCGATTTCTATCATCTTCTTAGTTAAAAACTGCGTAATTTCCGGTGTTTGTTGAAGAGAAAATACTAAGTTCCTTAAATATTCATGAAAATCAGCTAAAAAATAAAATGATTCATGCTTCTTAGCCCTTTCTTCCTTTGTTCCTTCGGCATACCAAGCTGCATTTATCTCACTATATGCTCTTTCAAGGAAATCTAATCTTTCTGTTGTCGATAAACCATAATAGGAAGCAAGGGTATCTAACATATCCAGCATGTCCTTACTGAAATACTCACTGGCACTTGCAAACATTACCATAAAAACCTCCAGATCTCTATCAATATCGGTACCAGTAAAATCCAGCAGATCTCCTTGTGGGTAATTCTCAATTTCGATCCTCCTATATTGGGAAGCTAATTCTCTGCTATAAGTACTGCCTTTGTTAATCACAAAGTCTAAATACTGGGCCCTCTCTACATGCCCTTCTTCCATTAATTGACGTAAACCCTTCAACATTTCTTCATATCTTTTAGCCCGCGTAGTGCCTGGTCTAGTCAAAGCTGCTTGACGGAAATTGCCGCCTTGGGATAGTTGCAAAACCTTGAGTTTTTCAACAAAAGTCTGAATATGCTCTTTATTAGCTCTGGGGTCTTTCTTAATGGTCTCCCACAAATACCACGCTATATCAAAATTATAGACGTGAAATATTTCTCTATTTCCTGGAAAATACTGCCGCCATGTTTCCATTAATCGCGGTCTAACTTGTTTACCTCGCTGTCTATGCATTTCCAAAGTATCTGCTAAAGTAAGGGCTTCTTTAGCAGAAAGAGGTTGAGTTTCTGCGCTCTTATTAATCTCTTCCATAATCGCGTCTATCCAAATTTCCATAAAATTCTCCCACTTTATTTCTTGACCTTTTTTTGTAGCAGATCCGCGTAATCCATAAAACTCATATTTATACTCAAAATATTCTCTTTCGGTGCTCGTCACTAAGATTGGAGGAAGTTTTATTTTAAGTAGGCTATGTAGCTGCTCATAGCTAAGTTTTCCTAGAGATCTTTTGACAAGTGATTTATGTTGATCGTAATCTATAGACATATAACCTGTAAATCTAGCAAGTGAACTAAAGATAAATAAGTAATATGGCAATAGTTCTGGTGTTTGCTCAATAAAAGCATCGACTTTCTTGTCAGCTAGCTCAAATGCTTCATTGAAGTTAAAATAAACAACATTACTCTTTGATAATTCATAAGTCCATGTAATAAGAAATTCTAATTCGTCTATATTAGAAATCCTTTTTAGTAAATCCTCAAAATCCTCTAATGTGCGCATATTTTTTACATCTTCTCGAAATCTTTCTCTTCTTGTTCTATCACGGACTTCCCTTATAAGTTCATCTGAAAATGGAGTTGGTTCTTTAAAATAAGAGCGCCAATACAGGCTATCCATTATTTTTTCAAGTCTTCTGATACGCTCTTTAATTTGTGGGTGTGTTCCAAATTTCGTTTTTGCTCGTTTCCAAGCTGGTCTGTCAGGATATTCTCTTTCGTACTCCTCTAAGTCTTCATCAAGCCTCTTAAAGAAAAATGAAGCCTGACTTATGGAAAATCCCTGTTTTCCATCTGTCATTTCGTAAACTCTCTCTAAAAGTTTCAAAGCACGCCAATCAGCATCATATTCATCGGCATAACTGGCAATATAGGTCTCTGCTGCATCTTTCCAATCTTTAGGAAATTCTGCTTTACCTTCTTCAACATCAGAACGAAATTGAACAATATGCGTAATTTCATGAGCTAAAACCCAAGCTAGAGCATCTTTTGTTCCATCTTTTCTAATGAGATAATCGACTAAGCCTACATTGACAAAAATATGATTTGAATACCTAATGACAAAAGCATTTGTTGCTGATGAATCAACGAAATGGAAGATGAAATATTCAGGATTTAAGTCAGCTGCTTGTAGCAGCAAGTCCACTATTTCCTTAACCTCGCTATAAGTAGCCGGCAGCTCTGAAGATGCCGAATCAATAATACCTACTGTCTCATATAAATAATCGATAAACTTATGGCGTTGTTCAGGTCTTAAATGATATTTCTTCTCAGATTCTGGAACCGACATTTCTAATGTATATCCATCACCTATCTTACGTTGCCCAGGAGAAATATATGGAGTTGACCCATATTGTCTCATTTGGAATGGTTCTAGCTGTGAATTACTATGCGTGTCGCCTCGAGAAGCCATGTTCTGCACATCTAAAGCGGTGATATTAGTAGTAGTTAAATCATCTTTAGTTCCTAATGTTATATCGTCCCCTTCCACTATTTCTTCTCTTCTTGCACCTGCAAGCATTGTACTCTTTACAGCTTCAAGTCTATGGATCGTATGCTCTGCCTTTCTAAAGATCTCTTCTGCCTTAGTTCCTTCAAAATAATTCCCATTCTCATCTACGGCAATGTAAACTTTTTCTCTAGGCTCTACAATCTTAAAGGCGAGCACGCCTGTTTCTCCATCTATGGTTAACCTTACGTCATACTCCTGGAAGAACGGTTCTAATGGCCAGTGCCATTTACCTTCGAGCATCTCTCTAAGTTTATCAGCTATACTTTTTATATCATCCTTGCTTCTACCTGCATGAATCAATCTTCCGATCCTAGCTAATTCCTGTAACAATAATAGTGGGTGTATTCTCTCTTCTACTGGGTGTATCTTGAACTGTTCTGCTGGGGTATCAGGATAAAGCTCTGCTAATCTAGGCACTACTTTTTCATTATATGGCTGGATTGAACTATGATTTAAAGCTACGTTTATTCTGAGAGAACTATTTAATTGTTTAACTAAGTTAGATAAAGATTTTCTCTTTCCAGATAAAAGAAAATGATAATTCTCCTCATCTATATCAGTGGATGAGTATGGAGATACGACTATGTAGGAGTAGTTCTTTCCTCTTAAGATCTTGGTTATGCCTTTGGTGTGGAAGCCTCCTGCAATGAGAGTGGAAACATTGGCGTTGCGCTTAGCTATCTCTTTGAGGGAATTTTCTACCATTGCAACATCCCTTGCCTTTACAGTCTTATAGAAGTCTTCGAGGATTAGAAGCTTATCATCTATTAAGTCAGGATTATAATCTATGTAACCAGATAGCCTAAAGGCTGGGTTCCTCTTGGGGTTGGGGAATTTACCCTTTAGGGTTTCATCTATTACCGATTTAAACCAACCTACCTTATGCGAATCTCTATTAGCTATGTAATAGTCCAGTTCTTCATTTGATACTTTCAGGTTAAAGAAGTTTTCTAGAAAGTTTATGTTGCGGAGGGCAGCTATTAATTTCTTTTGCTTTTCATTACGTGCTATATTTAGCTTTACTTCATATCCAAGGTCTCTTAGTTCATTGAAGAGCTTTACTTGGTCTAAGGAATTTACTTTTGTGAGGTAGGTTATGTAGTCATTGAGATGGGGTATTAGGTTGCCCCCCACTTCATTCGGAGCTGTAATGACGTCATGTTCCAAGGCTAGGTCTTTTAAGTAGCCGTAGAAGGAAAAAGGGGAAATCTTTTGGTCTCTAAATAGCTGTGATTTTGTTAGTACCTCATCTAGCTTGGGTTTCATTCTTTTATCTGATAGGGCTACTTGGAGGCTTGAGAGTAACTTTTGAGATTCTTTCATTATCTCCTGTTGGTTTATTGTCTTTTCTAGGTCTATTGTCTCGGTTAGGAGTCTTACATTCTTATAGTCTGTCGTTGGAATCTTCAGTTTATCGATATAGTCTCTAAGGTAGATTAGATATTCAGCTATTTCTAGCTCTTGGGCCTCATATTTAGTTTCTAGTTGATCTAGTTGTTTTAGTTCTTTTGAGTAGATTTTAGATTTAAGCTCTTCTAGGACCTTTTTGGCTTGTTTGATGAATACCTGGCTAGAGGAAGAGAATTTCATGATTCTATTAAAGTCTATGATGTTTTGAAAGTATATGTCTCTATCCTCTATGCCCCAGATAGGTAGATTAGGGTATTTTGTAATGGATAGGTACTCCTCTCCTGTGAGTTCTCCTGAATCTACAAAGAGCTTGACTACCTTTTCTCGGACAGAGTAATCTGGAAAGCTTGAGACGCTGGATGTATCTACCTTGCCATCTGCTCCTTCTGATAAGACTAGATCTAGAGCATAGTCTTTCTTTAGGAGTTCTAATATCTTGGCTAGGTTAAACTGGGCCTCTGGGTTTGTGTGTAGGTCCTGGATGTGGACAATAAGACGGTTTTCGGTTATCGGTTCTCGGTTATCGGCTTCATATACCTCTATGACTCTACCTAACTCTTGAGGGATATGTATCTGAGATAAATCCTTTAGGTGGGTTGCAAATACTCTTTGTGTTTGTTTTCTGTGATGGGCTTTCTTAGTACCATCCTTCCCCTGCAATACTGATTCTTTTTGCTGGAGTGACTCTCTACGTTGGGTTGAGAGTTTCTTGTAGTCTATTTTTTTATTCTTGAAGAAAGAGCGTGAGCTTGGAGCGGCATATGCAACATTGGTAGATAGAAATGCTATCAGGGTTATTAGAGATATAGTCTTTTTTAATCTTAAGTAGGTTATTCTGTTCATAAGCCTAATACTTTTCTAAAGTTTAACATAATGTGCATAAAAAAATAGCCTTCTCCTTTTGGCTAAAGGCTCTGAGTGTGGACTTCTATAACTAATATAAAGTATACCCTATAAAAAGGGCATATTCAAGCTACAGTTAGGAGAAAATCCCAAACAGTGAAAAGCCCTATAATAGGCTTGATGCAGAGTGCAATTTCTTCAAAATAAAGATATAACTAAGGGCTGGCTGTGGATTCGGCTTTGTCGAAGACACAAAGAGGCACAGGCTGTCTACAAATCACTATTTTAGGACAAAACACAGCGCTCTTTGACGAAGTCAAAGACGACACGAAGCGTGAGATGTAGCGTAGCTTACCCTTATCAAAAAAGATAGGGCGAAGCGAAATCTCACACTTGGTGTCGAGCTGTGTTTAACGGAGCAAGTATCCGCCGCGCCTTACGAAGATGCAGTGCGCGAGATATCTATTGTATCCATAGAGATGAAGCACCTTGCTCTATTATAAGGCGTGGCGGATTCTTGCGTAGTGGTGGCCTAAAATAGTGATTTGTAGTTTACATAACGATGTTATGTAAAAGGCCTGAGCGAGCCGAATGTCCCTCACTGTCCTATAATGACGTCATTATAGGACAGTGAGGGACACGCTTATGAGGTGAGCGGTGGCTCTTCCGCTGTAGCATATCTACTATGAAGTTTCTTCTTTGGCGAAGGCGGATGGCCGGCCCGACTTGCGTGGGGTGTGGGTTGCGCGATGGGAGTATGGCCAAGGACGCTGGAGAGCTACGGTATGTCGCAGCGTGACGGATGGACTTGGCGTATGGCCGAGGATATTGAGGCTATACGGCATGTCGCAGCAAAGCGAATGCTCTTGGAGCATGGCCGAGGACATCGAAGCTCTGCGATGTATCGCAGCGTAACGGATGCTCTTGGGGAATATTGCGAAGGAGGCTGAAACTCTACGATGTCTCGCAGCTATTGTATTGCGCCACACGTATCGCAAGGGACGCAGAAACTCTACGCGGAAACTCTACGATATATCGCAGCGTAACGTAGGCTCTGGGAGTGGTTGTGCGGTCGCAGGGCCACAGTGGAAGAGTAATCCTACATTATCGTAGCCTACTGCATAACTCTGTGTGCATTGGCCAGGGACACCGAAACTCAACGATATATCGCAGCGTGACGCAGGCTCTTGTGACTGGTAGCACGGTCGGAGCGGGCCCAGCCCAGTGCGACGAATAGGAGCGCTGGGGGGGGAGATAGTTACGCATTGGGTTACATTAGGATTACCTAATAACTTGCCATAAGAAATAAACTGTAAATGATGTGAGGGCCATAATTACCGCCCCTTTAATCCAGCCAAATATTTTTATCATGTAGTAAGACAAAAGTAATGGTGATAGCCAAAATATTAAGCCACAAACTATAAGGTTCCAACAATAGTGTTTATAGAGCGTCAACTTACACCTCCTCATAATTAAACTATCTTTTGTCAGTTCAATTGTAAGTAAAATAGGCAAAAAATATATGCTACTTCAAAAATTCCTCAATGATCCTCTTATAGACCCCTTTTATCTCGCCTTTCTTCCGCCACCTATAAATATAATTTTCTGGAATCTTAAGGTACTGAGATAGTTCATAATAAGTGAGCTTGTGCTTCTCTTTGTAATCCTCTAATTTATTTAAGAGCTCTTTTGTCATTCTATCTCGTACTTACAATTGTAAGGATATCATGTTTTACTTAATGCGTCAAGATCTCCCGAATGTTTTAGGTTGGAATTATCTGATTTCACGGAAAAGTTTTTCTATTGAAAAACCGCAGGTTTAATTATGCTTGAGTTACAAATCAGACTAACCCTTAGCTAAATGGGAAGCACCGTTTAAAACTTCTATCATAAAATCAAAGTTTTCCATTAAGATATATTCTGAACAATCATTTAAGTGAGGCAAGACCTTGCTAAAATCTTCTATAGTAAGACCAACAACTTCTCCTTTCTCATCCAATCTTAGAAGGATATCAGCATTAATGCTAACGTTTGTTGTTTTTCCTTTATCAACACCCTCTTTCATAACGTAAAGAATATCATTATCAATATCTCTATTTATATTAATGTCATTTGTACTCATTTTATCGCCTCCATGTCTATTTTTGGTAAATTCCGTTGACCGTGAGCCGTTGTTACAACAGCTCTTTTTTCATCTATTATCTTTAATGCTATTTTAATATACTTATTATAGGGCAAAAGATGTGGGCATTCTTTAAATACTGCGACTCTATTAAAGTCAGTTTTCTTTCTATATTTTAAAATATCCTTTTCATCTTTAGATAAAATTGTCATTATGAACTCAATGCGATTGCTGACTTCGGGATGGTCGTGGAGAATCTTATAATACCATGTGTTTTTATATAAAATAACTTCTCTTTTTAGATATGGGCAAAAAACTGAAAATTTTATATTTTCTTTTTCTTTTACATCTTCCATTTAAATTATCTATATGTGTAGTCTAAAGTTTACCCTATCGCACAACCCTTGTCAAGACTCAAAATTTTGGGGTGTTATTGGTTATTTTGTCCTCTTTTATAAATCTTTTTCTGATATTGCCTTGTTTATTATTTTATATTCTTTGCCACGCTCTTTATAAGTCTCTCGTTCTTTAAATAAGCGCTATGTTCTACCTTACTACCTGCTACTCGTTGTGCCTCTAGGCAATTAATATTCTTCGGTACTTTATGAGGATGGGGGCCATAAGTTCCTAAAGCTTCATGCCTTCTGCCAAATCTAAATCTTCTAACCATATTCCATGTATCATAAACATGATTTAATGTGGTATCTTTCTTAGAATGATAAACTACAATATTATCCACCAGCTTTGGCACTTGCTTAAATTCCTTATGATAGCAATTTGCATCTACTGCAGGGGCAAGCTGGATAAAATTTTGAACAGGGGAAATTTTATGTATTGATTTTAATTTTAGGATTGCTTGAGCGCTAATTCTATTTCCTAAACTGTGGGCTATTATTGAAATAGTTGAGTCAGGATTTTTGGAGTTTTTGATTATATGGTTAATCATATTTGCCATATTTAAAGATGCTTTATTTGCCTGACGTACTGCCCTTGAGAAATGTAAAGCCGTATCACCAGGCCAATAAATTCCTATATAGTTCTCGTTATCTTTTCTAAAGGAAGAAAAGATAACAAAATATTCATATGTGGTTTCTAAGGCATCGAAAAAATCATTGTTATAACCATGAACGAAAATAATATGATGAGAATAGCTTTCGTTTATAGACAATGGGTTATAGGCAAAAAACTTGCCGCCATTCCTTATTGCTATCCCCTTTTTTTCTGATAGATCAATTAAGCTGTAATTTAAATAATCATGTTTCTTGAATTTCATGATTAGCTCCTTGCTAAATTCTCAAATTTGCTTAATGACCCATTGGTAAAATCTCTCATTCCTTATTCGTGATCTTTGCTTTCTCTTAATTACTTATAGTTAGAAATCTTTATCTATTGAAAACTATCGATAATCGTTAGGGTCAATACACGAGTCATAAGTCTGTCTATCAATTTTAATCCAGTCGGTTTTATTGACTCCTCTTTTATTCTTACACGTAGGACTTATAGGGAAGGCCGATGCTATCTTAATCCAACGTTTCTGTTCAGCAGCTATTAATCTAACCTCTTCGGCTACCTCGCTTAAATCTTGATCTTGGCTAATAATAAGAGCTATATCATAAGCTCTTGTATGAGCCAGCCGAATAACATCAAGCGCTATGCGAACATCAGTGCCTTTCTCATGGCCCACAAGAGAAGTATGAATCTTGCTACAAGACGGGCATTTAAACGTCTGGTTATGATATCTTAATGGCCGGGAAAAAATCTTAATCCCTAATCTGCCCATATAGCTTAATTTCTTAGTCCAAAATCTATGCCAGGAACTATTATCCTGCAAATCAGGCATGCCAGTGTAAAAATATATTCCGCTTAAATTCCATTTACGGCTTGAACATATCCATTGAGATAGCAATTTAACATCATAGTTAGGATAAGCGTATCCAAAAGATTCTTTTGCGGCATGAAATAGATTCTGGCCATCAACGAAAACCACTGTCCTTTTTTCTTTCGGCTCTACAGGCATCTTTATTCCCTATAAAAAAATAACCCCGCTTGAGCCCTTTCGGGAAGTCAAACGGGGAGCAGATATTATTCTAACATTTATTATTCTATCCAAAATCTCAACTATGTCAAGCTTTTTCTCTTCCAATACAAATATACCCTATTCCCCCACCTATTTCAAGTTTAATACAACTTTCTTTTTGTGCCCAATTTGTGCCCATCTCTTAACTTATTTCTTACAATTTCTTACAGTCTCTTACGAGTCAAATTTTTCTGTAACTACCTGACAATTATTGCAATTACAATAAATTTAGCGAGTTACGAAAATCCACTAAATCGCAACCCCATTCAGGTGCCCTAGCCAAACTGGGCCACGCCCCGTCCTGAACTATTAATTAAACTAAGATGCTAACTTTACACTTTAACGTTGTTGAAATGTAAAGTTATTCGGACTTTGGCTCCCGCATCATAAGTTCGTTTACTGCTAAAAACGGCAGCTTCTTTTCAAATAACACTGAATACACTTCGCGGGTAATTGGCAGATCGAGCTTGCATTTCTTACCAAGCTCAAGCGCTGCCTTAGACGTCCATGCGCCCTCTATTTCCATCACGCTCTTCCTCAGGATATCCACCGGGTTCTCACCCTTCCCGATCCTTTCACCAAAATCGCGGTTTCTTCCTTCCTGACTCACGCAAGTCGTAATCAGGTCTCCCAGGCCACTCAGACCCTTGAACGTCTCTTGCGACGCGCCCATTGTCACGCCCACTCTCGTCATCTCCAAGAGGCCTCTTGTAAGAATCGCAGACTTTGTGTTTGCGCCAAATCCCAGGCCATCTGAAATCCCAGCTGCAATTGCTATAATATTTTTGAGAGAACCTCCGAACTCAACCCCTTTTACGTCCTTATTAGTATACACCCTGAACCTATCTGTCCTAAATACATCTCTTACCTTGCAGGCTAATACTTCGTCCTCTGACGCCGCTACTACAGTCGTAGGCACGCCCCTTGCTACTTCAGGTGCTATGCTTGGGCCAGACAGAACAGCAAGGTCTACGCTGCCTAAAATCTCAAAAGCTACTTCGCTCATTCTATTAAGCGTCCCCTGCTCCAAACCCTTCGCGACACTAACAAAAATAGACCCTGAGCCCTTCAATGCCTCTCTGTTTTTTATCAAGACTTCTCTAAAAAAACGCGACGGCATAGCCAGAACCACTAAATCCGCATCTTCGCATGCCTTGTATGCGTCATTTGTGAGCTTAATACCTTTTGGGATCTTAATGCCGGGCAAGAACTTCTTGTTCTCTCTGCTTTGTCCCATTGCATCTATGTTTTCTCTAAATGCACCCCACATAGATACATCGAACCCCTTGTTCTTCAACAAGATAGAAAGAGCTGTGCCCCAGCCGCCGTCGCCAAATATAGTTATCTTCAATATAATGCCTCCGTGATGATAAATTCTATCATACAGATATTGGGTAGTCAATACATTACGCCGACATCTGTATATGGATTCCTACGTTCGCGGGAATGACGCGCCGCTAACTTTACATTTTAACGTTGTTGAAATGTAAAGTTAGGAAAAATAAAAACCCCGCACTGGCTGGTGGGGCTTCCATCAGTCTGCGCGGGGTTAACCAAGGAGGAAACTTGTGGGTTTAACCTATAGGATCACCCCTTTCGTTAGTTTGTTGTCTTTAAAAAATCTATCTCAAAAGAATGCTTAAATGCTATTGAATAAAGCTCATTTTTTATCACTGCATAAACATTGCCTACCACATCACAGATAAAGGCATCTTTGTTCTCTTTTGTGTCTCGCATCTTATAAATAAATATGTGGCGATTCTTGCATTTTGGCGAGGCGTCTTTTTGAAATTTCAAAACCTCATTCGGGTCATTGAATTTGCAACGGCTTTTTATTATATATAAGGAATGTCTCTGGGTGGTCGTCTTTACGCCGTTCTTTTCAAACTCCTCCTTTATATAGAGGTCCTTCCTTTTCTTATCCTGCGAGGTCAAGTTCTTGAATAATAATTCTCTCATGGCAACCTCGTTAAATACTTTTTAAATGTTTTTACTTAATAGCCTAAAAAAATAAGGCTTTCTATATTCAATTCAAAGTATACCATATGATTTGGGGTTTGTCAATCTAGCGCCTGCTAACTTTACACTTTAACGTTGTTGAAGTGTAAAGTTAGGACTAGCATGAGGGTGCCAATGGTTATGCAGCTGTCTGCTATGTTAAAAACAGGCCATATCCTAACATCAATAAAATCAATAACATAGCCAAATCTAAGCCTGTCTACCAGGTTACCTATGGCGCCTGAAAATATCAAGATAAGGCCATAATGCAGCGCAGGCCGTGACAGAAAAACACCTTTCCTTATATACCCTATAAGCAGGCCTGATATTACAAGAATAGCAAGCGCTGATATGATGATAAAGAGCATAGCGCCATCCTTAAAGAGGCCGAATGCAGCGCCTGTATTCTCTACAAAAGTGAGGTGGAGTACATTTTTAACAATTGGGAGTGATTCGCCAAGGACAAAATTCTGCTGGATCAGGGCCTTAGAATACTGATCTGCGAAGAGGATTAGCAGGACAATACAAACAAAGATCAGCGTTTGTCTTTTTCTTCCTTTGATTGGCATTGTATACAGAGCTTTGCGTGCGGCAAGGCCTTTAGCCTACGGACAGGTATCTTTTTGTTACATTCTACGCACTTGCCGTATTTACCGTCATTTATGCGTTTCAACGCCTCGTCGATCTCATAAACGACTTCCTGTTCGGCGCTAGCTATGTTAAGGCTAAACTCCCTGTCATAACTATCGCTTGCCATATCAGCTATATGGTAGGAATAACCAGAGAGATCGCCGGACGCCTCTTTAAGAGACTTCGAACTCTCCTTGGCTATGTCTTTGATCTCCTTTAATATCTCTTCTCTCTTCTCTAAAAGCAATTTCTTGTATTTGGTTGCTTCTTTCTTTGTCATAAAAAATTCAACTCCCCTCTACTACGACCTCCAAACAGCGTTTGCAAAGTGTCGGATGGTCACTGTCTTTTCCCACGGAATCGCGCCAATTCCAGCAACGACTGCATTTTTTACCGTCTGATTTCACGACCTCTATCTTTTTTTCTACAGCCTTTTCCACCTCCACCTTTGACACGATGAAGATAGACGATAGATCTTCTAAATATTGGTTCAGAGAATTATACTCTAAATCATCTTTTATGTAAAGTTTTATTTTTGCCTCCAACGGACTGCCGATGACCTTTGCCGTGCGCTTCTCCTCCAAAGATTTCAAGACCTCGTCTCTGAGCTGCCTCAATCTTTCCCATCTTTCCTCGAGCGCAGCATCCATAACCTTCTCGTCTATAGCCGGCCATTCTGAAAGATGGACCGAAGAGCCGTCGCCTTTAAAATGAGACCATATCTCTTCTGCGGTAAACGGGATCAGGGGCGCCAGCTCCCTGACAACCACATCCAGTATCTTATAAAGAGCTGTCTGCGCAGACCTCCTGCCTGTGGAATTTTTCCCAAAGGTATACAGCCTGTCTTTTAAAATATCGAGATAAAAACTAGACATGTCCACTATGCAGAATTTATATATAGACGAAGTGGCCTCGTGATACGAAAACCTTTCGAACGCGTCTGTCACAGCCTTTAATACAGTATAAGTGCGAGACAATGCCCACCTGTCTATCTCGAACATATCCTCGACATCTAAAGCGTCCTTCTCGTAATCAAATCCAAAGAGATTTCCGAGCAGGTATTTTGCCGTATTTCTAAATTTTCTGTAGGCCTCTACTGTCCTCTGCAGTATCTCCTCTGATATCTTCACGTCGTCAAAGTATGAAGAAGAGCTTGCCCAAAGCCTCAATACATCCGCGCCTTTTTTAGATATGATCTCCTGGGGCGCGATGACATTTCCCGCTGACTTCGACATCTTCTTCCCTTCTCCGTCAACGACAAAGCCATGCGTCAATACATTTTTAAAAGGCGTCTTGCCAGCGACGCCCATACCTATAAGAAGCGATGTCTGAAACCAGCCTCTGTGCTGATCGCTCCCTTCCAGATACAGGTCTGCCGGAAAACCCAGTTCCTTCCGCAATTTCAGGACGCCCTGGTGACTGGCGCCTGACTCGAACCATACATCCAGTATGTCTGTCTCTTTTTTGAATTCTTTGGCCTTGCATTTTTTACACGCGAAACCAGCAGGGATAAAATAAGCGGCCTCTTTTGCAAACCAGACATCAGAACCTTCTTTCTCAAAAAGTCCTTCTATGCGCTTCATTACTTTATCGTCTATTATCTCTGAATCGCACGACGCGCAATATAATATAGGTACGGGCACGCCCCAGTAACGCTGCCTTGAGAGGCACCAGTCAGGCCTGAGCTCTACCATACTGAATATTCGTTTTTCTCCGATGGACGGGACCCATTTGATCTTTCTGATCTCTTTTAGCGTCTTTGAACGAAGATGGTTCTTGTCGACTCCCACGAACCACTGTTTTGTCGCGCGGAATAAAAGCGGCTGGTGACACCGCCAACAATGCGGATAAGAATGTTTTGTCTCTTCGGAAAATAGAAGAGTTTCCTTTGTCTTTAATATCTTTATGATGATTTTATTTGCGTCGAATACATTTTTACCGACTAATTCGGAAGGGATCTCGTGGTCTTCTGACTTCGCGAACCTGCCTTTGCCATCCACAGGCATGATGACAGGTAAGCCGTGTTTCAGGCCGACCCCGTAATCTTCCTGGCCATGGCCAGGGGCGATATGCACGCAGCCTGTGCCGTCTTCATTGGAGACAAAATCCGCCAGGACCACTTTTGAATCGCGATTTAAAAACGGGTGCATTGTCAAGGCGCCGTCAAGGTCTTTGCCTTTCAGTTTTTTCGCTATAGAGCCTTTCAGGTCAAGCTTTTCCTGCAAAATACCCAATAGATCCTCGGAAAAAACAAATACTTCTCCTTTTTCTGTCTTAAACTCTACGTAAGTAAGGTCCGGGTGCACAGCGATCGCGACATTCGAAACAAGCGTCCATGGCGTCGTGGTCCAGACGAGAAATGTCCTTGCGCCGGATGCGAACTTCACGTATATCGACGGCGACAGATGGTCTTCGTATTCCACCTCTGCTTCTGCGAGCGCGGTCTCGCACCTGGCGCACCAGTTAATGGGCTTGAGGCCTCTATATATAAAGCCGTCTCTTGCAAGTTTATTAAAACTGGCCACGATCTCCCGCTCGTATTCCGGAGCGAGCGTAAGATACGGATTATCCCAATCTCCAAAGATACCCAGCCGCTCGAACTCGTCTCTCTGCGTTCCTACGAATTTCATTGCAAATTCCCTGGCCATCTTTCTGAAATTAAGCTGATCGACGTCGTGTTTTGTCTTTTTCATTTCCTTAAACAGTTGGTGCTCGATCGGCATACCATGGCAATCCCACCCTGGCACGTAAGGCGCGTCATAACCCTGCATTGTCCTGTATTTTACGACGATATCCTTTAAGGTCTTGTTCAGGGCGTGACCGATGTGTATGTTTCCGTTAGCGTATGGCGGCCCGTCGTGAAGCACATATTTAGGCGCACCTTTGCGCTTCTTTCTTATTTTTGAATAGATATCCTGCTTCTCCCATTCTGCCAATATCATTGGCTCTCTGGCAGGCAGGTTGCCTTTCATAGGAAAATCTGTCTTTGGTAGGTTTAATGTCTGCTTGTAATCCATATCTCCTGCTTTTGCACACTCGCTAACTTTACACTTTAACGTTGTTGAAATGTAAAGTTAGCTAAGTATACATTTCAACAATGTTAAAGTGTATACTTAAACGCATGCTTAAAGGGGCTATGCTCTGTTATTGTATATACTTGCCTATTATAATATCTAACTTCTTCTTAGTGAGTTTCGGTATAAGTTTTTTATCCGTTATAATAGCATACTTCAATGCATCTTTGCACGCACAATTTCTTTTTTTTGTAAGTTTAGGCGTGACTTTTTTTATCAACCTCTTCGCTGTTTCCACGTTCTTCGTGAGGTTCGCTATCACCATGTCGATCGTGACCATCTCCTCGTGCCAGCAGTCATAATCAGTGACAAACGCCACTGTGGCAAAACATATCTCTGCCTCTCGCGCAAGCCTGGCCTCTGGCATATTTGTCATGCCCACTATATCCATGTCTAAATTTTTAAAGAGACGCGACTCGGCCTTTGTGGAAAATGCAGGGCCTTCCATGTTGAGATACGTGCCATTGCTGTGCATTGTAACGCCCAGCTCATTGCCTGCGTCGTAAATCGCTTTTTTTAATTCAGGGCATACCGGCTCCGCAAAACTAATGTGAGCAACGATGCCTTCTCCGAAAAATGTGGTCTTTCGTGCCTGGTTGGTCCTATCGACAAATTGATCAGGAAGCACGATATCAAGAGGCTTGAGCTCCTCTTTATAGCTCCCGACAGCTGAGATGGATATGATCTGCTCCACGCCGAGTTTTTTCATGCCATATATATTAGCCCTGTAATTAAGTTCTGTCGGTAAAATCCTGTGCCCTCTTCCGTGCCTGGGCAAAAATACGACCTCAGGGCCTTCTAAATGACCAACGATATAATCGTCTGATGGCTTCCCAAAAGGCGTGTCAACTTTGACTTCTTTTATATCCTTTAGGCCATCGATCTTGTACAACCCGCTACCACCTATGATTCCTATCTTCATTTAACACTCTCCTGGAGTTAAAAAGTTAATTTGTTGCGGCGCTAACTTTACACTTTAACGTTGTTGAAATGTAAAGTTAGATAAGCGGCGAGACCTGCCGCAGGCAGCTTTAAGCGCTTGTTTTATTATGCGCTCAAAACCGCTTTTTTTAAACGTCTTCAACGCTGCCTCTGTCGTGCCTCCTTTGGACGCGACCTTTTTTATAAAATCTGTCGCGGAGATATCTATGCTTTTCGCGACCTCTGCAGCTCCTATAAAAGTGGATTTTGCGAGCTGGCTTGAGAGACGCTTGTTTAGTCCGAGCGCCGCGGCACCTTTTTGCAGTGCGTCGGTGAAGAAGAAATAATAGGCAGGACCGCTGCCGCTCACCGCAGTGACGGCGTCTATCAGGGGTTCGCGCACCTCGACGACCTCGCCGAGAGCCAGGAAGATGGCGCGCGCCGCGGCCAGATCTTTTTTGCTGGCAGATCTACCTTTGGCAAGCGCAGAAATGCCCTTGCCTAAAATGGCCGGCATGTTAGGCATTACCCTGATCACCCTCGCTTTGCCTATTCGCCTTTCTATAAACTTTGTCTTTATTCCAGCTGCAATTGAAATTACGAGCTTGCCCTTAGAGAAAAGCGCTATCTCCTTCAAAACACTTGTGATATCTTGCGGCTTCACAGCAAGGATAATAGTATTCGCCCGCCTTGCCAGATCAACATTACTTCTGGCGATTAATGTGTTTTTCTTTTTAGCATTTCTCAGCTTCCTTGCATCTGCGTCGCTTATGAGTATCTTTTTATTCAAACGCGACGCAATGGCCTTTCCCATATTACCAGCGCCTATTATCCCTATCATAAACTCTCCCCTTTTAACTTTACATTTCAACAACGTTAAAGTGTAAAGTTAAAACTTAGAAATAATCTGAAAAGAAAGAGCGGACTCTTGAGACAAATCTACCGGTTAGACTATTCGCGTCTAAAACGTGTCCTGTCCCCCTGTCTGCCCTCTTTTTAAATCCATACCTCGTAAGACCCAAAGAGCATGCGAATTTAGTTTCCTGAAAATCTTTATTCTTTAATATCCTTCCTATATTAACCGGTGCATTAAAAATATCTTCAATGGCCTCTATAAAGCCATCCATCTTTGAAATTCCGCCTACGACGCGAATATGCGGCGATTTCTTCCTGTGCCTCAAAAAAGGCTCTATTTTTTTATAGACATTCTGCATGATCTCTTCTACTTTGGGAAAAAGCAGACCGGATATCTCTTTCCTTGAAACAACGCCCTGTCTTTCTCCCTTTAACGCACGGGCCCTGGTATCATCTACCCAGTTTCCCCCCAAAATTTTTTCATTGGACTGAGTATTTTCATGGCCAGGACCCGGTTTTGTCTTTATAGAAGAGATAAGGATAGGGCTATCGTCACACAGATCTCCGCCTAGTTTGGTTACAATGCCATATTTTGTCCGTAACTCTTCTGCGTCTTCGAACATTATCCTGAGTTTATCCTGCAATACCTGAGTAAGATCGTCGCTTCCGAATGGAAAATAAAAACAATCCTGTAATTTTGATTCCAGAAAGAGAGTAACTTCGGTAAGATCCTTGCCGACGTCTATTATGATCGCCCCTTCTTCTAACTCTTTCGCGTCAAATATAGCCAAAGAAGTCGCCATGCCTGGAATCACTACGTCCTCTACTTCGTAGCCGGCAAAATTTATTGCCTTTGTAACATTCTGCAATATACTGACGAGTGAAGTTATGATATTTATATCAACATCGAGCTTAGAGCCGAATAGGCCCAATGGCTCGCTGATTTCCATCCTGTCGTCTATATAAAACTTCTCTGGGACAAGATGGATCACCTCTCTGTCGAGAGACATGGCAATCAATTTTGCCGACTCCACGCATCTCTTTACGTCCTCTTCCTTGATCTCACTAGGCCTGTCTGAAATATGTACAGAGCCGCGACTCTTAAAAGTCCTTATATGCACACCGGATACATCCGTCACAACCTTTCTCACCTTGCATTGAGCCGCAGCTTCAGCCTTGGAAATAGCCTCCTCTATAGCGTCTGACAGGAGGCTGAGGTTAGAAACCACACCTTTAGAAAATCCCTTTGTAGGAACTTCTGAAAATGCCAAGATCTTCTCCATGGCCTCAGCTTGCTGCGCGATCAAGGCCCTGATCGAAGCCCCACCTATGTCTAAACCGCAAATAATCTCTTTATGCATAACAAACTCAGCGAGGGCCCAATATAGGATCCTCGAAACGTAGATCGATGTACTTGAAGTTGGACATGTCTGATTCTATCTGATCAAACAATGTCGAAAGAATCAAGAGTCTGTTGTGAAAATCCGTGTTTCCTATCTTTATCTCAACATTGAATGCCTCGAGCAAGAATGAGATATTACCCGGATCTGTTATATCGATTATCTTTATCTTGTATTGCGACAATCTCTCGTTGGACTTTATTTCCTTTAAAAGCCCTAATGCCTTATTCAGATTTTCTCTCTCAAAGTCGCTGAACTTGGACGAGGTGAGTTTAGCAAGATTTATCCCCAAGCCAGTAATTATTGGAAAATCTGTCTCGGGAAAATTTTTCACATTCGGAAGCAAAATGCCTTCCTCGTCTACAAAATAATATCTGTCCGATTGAATCTGGGCTACGCGCTTACGCTCGACTGCATTAACGATTAATTTATTAGGAAGAAGTCGCCTTATCAGGATGTCCTTGAATTCGGGATGCGCGGACTCTATCTTTTCCTTCAACGCATTCAAGTCTGTAAAGAATATATTGGTACCCATGACTTCCTGGCTGATATCGTCTATTGGAACATTACGGACAGTGTCATACTCGTCATGCAACCTTACATCTATGCCTTTTACAATGAAAGACCCTGAATCCGTAAGCATGTATTTAAGCCTTACAAATCCAAGGCCGACAGAGGCAACTATGAAAACTGCCAGCAAAAACTTTAGTATTTTTTTGACGTCTATATCTGGTTTTTTTGAAGATAAAGGCATTGTCTTCTTTTTGCGCAAGCGTACTTTTTGTTTCTTTAATTTAACCATAACGCAGACTCCAAAATTTTTAGGATGAGTTGATCAAAATCAATGCCCGCTGCCTGGGCTGCTTTTGGGAGCAAGCTCATCTCTGTAAGGCCCGGTATAGTATTTACCTCCAGCACCAGGGGTTTATTTTCGGCGCTTAATATCATATCAACGCGAGAAAAGAAACGGGCGCCAACGGCCTTATGCGCTCCTAGTGCTACATCCTGACACCTTTTGTATGTATCTTTTTCGATCTCAGCAGGCACTTTATATTCAGTAAATCCCTTCTGATATTTTGCCTCGAAATCAAAAAACCTTTTCTTTGGCAAGATCTCTACGACAGGCAACGGCTTGTCCTCGAGTATGCCTACCGTGATCTCTCGGCCTGGTATGTATTGCTCGATGATTACCTTGTTGCTATATTTAAAAGAACTGTTTAAGGCCTCGAAAAAATTACTTTTATTGTCTACTATGGAAAGGCCTATGCTTGAGCCTTCATTGGAAGGCTTCACAACAAGAGGCAGGCCTAATTCCTTAAAATATACCTGCTCATTAAGACAATTGTCAAGGCCTATATTACAAGAAGCCTCATCTTTAAAAAACACCTTATGAGTCGGAGTAGGTATGCTATTGGTTCTAAAAAGATCTTTTGAAGCGATCTTATCCATGCTTTGTTCGGAAGCGTGCGCATTGCTTCCCGTATAAGGCACCCTCATATCTTCCAGCATACTCTGTATGGCTCCATCTTCTCCAAACCTGCCATGCAGGGCTATAAAAGCTACCTCTATATTAGACCCCTGGATCTTCTGCCTCACTCGGTCTCTATAACCATTCATTGTCAGGGATTCTTCTAATTCTAAAGGCACCACTTCCAGGCCTTTATTTACAAGGGCTCGACAGACTGCTTTCCCGGATTTAATGGATATATGCCTTTCGTTGGAAGGCCCACCCATCAATACGCCAACGCGTTTCCTATCCATGTCCATCTCGCCCCTCCTAACTTTACATTTCAACAACGTTAAAGTGTAAAGTTAAGCCTAAATTATTCGTATCTCAAGCTGCAAGGTTATATTAAACTTCTTCTCAACGCGACTCTTTGCCAGCTCTATCAGATCTTCTACGTCCCTTGACTTTGCCCTGCCGGCATTTACTATGATATTTGCATGTTTACTTGAGATCTCTGCGCCGCCTATCCTCTTGCCTTTAAGATCGCACGACTCTATCAGCCTGCCAGCTGGATTTTCTTTATCAGGATTTTTAAAAACACTGCCTGCTGAAAAACCCAGATCATTAATCCACTCTCGGCTTTTCATAAAAGAATTTATTCTATTGTAAACAGCTTTCTTGTCGTCTTTTTTTAATTTTAACCTTGCTCCCAGAATACATTTGCCATCCAGGCCAGACGAACGATATGAAAAATCTATTTTGCCCTTCTTGAGCGTCTCTCTTTTTTTGCTTTTTAAATCTATTATGTCCACACTTGATATTATATCCTTCACCTCTATACAAGGTTTTACATCGCTCGTATCTCGTACGCCTGCATTCATGAATACTGCGCCTCCAAAAGAACCAGGGATACCTGATAAGAATTCACAACCCGAGAGACCTTCCTTAGCGCTTTGCCTCACCAGTCTGGAAATAGGAACAGCTGCTCCTACATTGAGCACATCTTCGCTTTCCTTTTCTATAAAATCAAACCCTCTATTAAGATTTATGACTATGCCATCAAATCCATTGTCAGAGGCTAATATATTGCTGCCCCTGCCAATTACAACAATAGGCTTTTTTCCTTTTTCTGCGATTTGAGCAGCCTCCAGGATATCGTCAGCATTTTCTGGCTCAAGCCAGCAAAAAATAACTCCTCCTATCTTTAAACTCGTATGATTGGATAACAACTCACCGTATCTTATCTTCATCGACTTTTCCTAACTTTACACTTTAACGTTGTTGAAATGTAAAGTTAGGGCCTTTGCAATCGTCTCTGGCAATTCCCCTATGTCGCCAGCACCAAGAATAAATATAGCATCCTTAGGCCTTGCCACTTCCTTCAGGTGGCCTATTATGTCATCCTTTAATATAAAGTGAGCATTTTTGTGCCCACATTTCTTTACGTTCTCACACAGATCCTCGCCGCTAACCCCATCTATAGGTTTTTCATGAGCTGAGTAGATATCGGTTATCACCAGATGATCGGCAATGTCGAAACAATTTCCAAACTGCTTCTTAAGATACTTTGTCCTGGAATATCTATGAGGCTGAAAAACAGCGATTATCCTTTTTCCTGAATCTTCCAGCGTTTTCAAAGTCGCCTCTATCTCTGTAGGATGATGGGCATAGTCATCTATGACAAGGATATCCGACTCTAAGCGCGCAACATTAAATCTTCGGTCAGCTCCTTTAAAATCGCGAATGGTCTTCTGTATAAAAGAAAAATCTATTCCTAATTCCATGGCAACTCCTATCGCAGCCAAGGTATTTAAAATATTATGAATACCCATAATAGAAAGGGTCACTTTTCCAAGCAATTTATTCTTGTATACTAGATCGAACCTTGCTCCTTCCAGGCCCATAAGCTCGACTTTTTCTGCTCGCACATCCGCATTCTTTGAAATACCGTAACTAATTATTTTTTTATCTGAATTTTTTAAAATCTCTCTTAAGTTTTTATCATCCGCGCACGCAAACACACAGCCCTCTTCCCTCGTATTTCCTATGAACTCGGTATAGGCTTTCATTACATTATCCATGTTGTCGTAAAAATCCATGTGTTCCTTGTCAATATTGGTGCTGACGCTATACAATGGCTTCAGCATAAGAAAAGACCCGTCTGATTCATCCGCCTCAGTGACAACTAAATTGCCTTTCCCGTATCTTGCGTTGCCGTTGAGAAAATAGACATCCGCACCTATAAAGACTGACGGGTCAAGGCCTCTTTTTATTAAAAGATATGAAACGAGCGCGGTCGTCGTGGTCTTTCCGTGCGCACCAGA
>CAYPYS010000005.1:37170-80598 GCA_964415355.1 uncultured Planctomycetia bacterium
TCTGCAAGCCCGCTCATGCCAGCCCCACCTATGCCTATAAAATGAATTCTCTTTTTATCTCTCATAAGTTTACATTTCAACAACGTTAAAGTGTAAAGTTAAGCCCTGCGCTCGCTACCCGCAACGCATTCCTTTATTAAAATCTCACACGCGTCTTTATTGCGACTAGTCAATTTACCTGTCATCTCAGCAAGTGCATCTTTGTCCATAAACTTCGTTATATTCTCACTCAGAAGCTGTGCTGTAAGCTGCTTCTCTTCCAGTAAAACCGCAATGCCTGCATCCGACAAGATCTTTGCATTTAGACTCTGATGCGCCCCTGCATGCGGATACGGTATCAGTATCGACGGCTTACCCAAATAAAGCAACTCTGAAATTGTTGTAGCTCCGGCTCGCGCAATCACAAAATCACTTTCATTATAGAGCCTGCCTATCTCATCTGTAAAGGAAAATACCCTGTTCCTTATTTTCCGATCATGATAAGCCTTTGCCACATCGTTCTTTTCTTTGCTCCCTGCTACATGGATCACGTCAAACGCCTTCTTTTTATCTCCCGGAATCAACCCTATTGCCTCTGGCACAAGCCTATTCAACGCATGCGACCCCTGGCTACCGCCCATTGCAAGAATTGTAAAACCAGCGTTTGTTTTTTTATCTCTTTTTAACGACTTTCTTAGAGGATTTCCAGAGACAATGACTTTATGCGCCATATTCTCAAAATACTTTTTGGTTTCTGGAAAATTTATGGCAATCTTGTCCACAAATCTGCTAAGAATCCTGTTTGCTTTACCGGGATACACATTTTGTTCATGTATAATAGTCCTTATATTTAACACGGCAGCCAATAAAACAATAGGGCCTGTAACGTAACCGCCAAAACCTATGACCACTGAAGGCCTGCAGCGCAAAAGCAAAAACAATGATTTCATAGTTCCGATTATAAGCCTTGCGATGAAACTCAACGCATACCAAAAGCCTTTGATCTGAAACCCGGCTACAGGGAGAGTAAAAAATAAAATTCCTTTATTTTGCAAACTAGATATATCCTGCTTGCGACTAGAAGTTATAAAGATAACTTCTGCTATCCGACGCTGACAAAATTCTTCGGCCAGTCTTATCGCTGGAAACAAATGTCCGCCAGTCCCTCCTGCGACAACAAATATCTTCACAGTTTCTCCCTAACTTTACATTTCAACAACGTTAAAGTGTAAAGTTAGCGCTTGGTGATACTCAGTAAAAGCGCTACGCCGACCATATTAAAAATAAGAGCGGTGCCGCCATAACTAACAAAAGGCAAAGGCAAACCCTTGGTCGGAATCGCACCAGTTGACACAGCAATATTTATAATAGCCTTTAATCCTATGCTGACCGTGATACCGATCGCTAAAAGTTTAGCGAACAGATCTTCTGCCTTAAGAGATATCATGGTCCCTAACCATACAAACGCACCGAACAATATCACGATACCCAGCGTGCCTATAAGTCCAAGTTCTTCGCCGATAATAGAAAATACAAAATCAGTGTGCCCTTGCGGGAGATAAAACAGCTTTTGCCTGGAGCAACCAAGGCCAATGCCAAAAATGCCGCCTGAGCCAAGAGCCAAAAATGACTGCACTATCTGAAAACCTGCTCCTTGCGCATCGCCCCATGGGTCTAGATATCCTATGATACGTCTTAATCTATACGGGACCCTGATAATTAAAAAATAAAGCGCTGGCACAAAAGCTATAATAAAAGGTAAGAAATACAACATGTTTACGCCGGCCACAAAAAACATGATGATCAACAGTGTAAAAAATATGACCGCATTCCCCAGATCAGGCTGTAATAATACTAATAGCACTGTAAAAGCTGAAACAATAAACGGCGGCATAAAACCGTAAAAAAAACTCTTTATGCAATGCTGTTTTCTTTCCAGGATATCAGCCAAATAGATAATCAAAAAGAGCCCCGCAAATTCTGACGGCTGAAAACCAACAGGACCAAATCTAACCCATCGTCTTGCGCCTCCTGCCTCACGGCCTATACCCGGTATAAATACAAGGACAAGACTGAATATCGAAAGAATGATCAAGGGTTTTGTGATTTTCTTAATCTTTCTATAATCTAAGCGCATGACAAAAAAAGCAAATATCAATCCGATTATAAAATTCGCCATGTGCCTTTTTAGATAGTATGCGCTATCCTGGAATTTTTCATACGCATAGGAACTCGAGGAAGAATATATCATTACAATGCCTATGCATATCAAAAGCGTAGTTACTACTAAAAGTCTCTGAGCTTCCTTGTTCATCTTCCTTCGTAAACCCCTATATATGTCTAACTTTACACTTTAACATTGTTGAAATGTAAAGTTAGGACGGATTCTTTGAAGCGACGGCCTCTTTCCTCGTAATTGCTAAACATATCAAAACTGGAACAACCAGGAGACAATAATATCTTATCTCCTTTCCGAGCCTTATTGGCGGCTACACGCACTGCCCCTTCTAAAGTTTCCTCCTCAATAACCTCTTTAAAAGGTTTCATAGAGTCCCTGATCCTTGCTCTAGCCTCTCCTATTGCTATAACAAATCTCACGTTTTCTTCAATAAAAGGCTTTAACTTACTAAAATCTCCGCCCTTATATTCCCCCCCTATTATCAAAATGATCTTTCCACCTAAAGATTTTAACGCCCACTCAACGCTTGAAACAGTAGTCGCCTTTGAATCATTTACAAAATCAACACCATTAATAGTGATAAAATGTTCCAATCTATGCTCTATGCCTTTAAATCCCGATATTACGTCAAGCATTACATCTTCACTAACGCCTTCCAGGGAAGCCACGGACATCGCCGCTAAGAAATCTTCATTTTTTATATTAAATCTGTTTTCAAAATCCTTATATTTGTCAAAAAATTCTGCCTTAGCCCTTGTATCATTAAAGATCTTTCTAAGGATTTTATCTCTGCCATTTAGAAAAACAAAATCGCTTTCATCCTGGTTCAAAAATATCCGCGCCTTAAGGGCTATATACTCGTCCATATTTTTATGTCTATCGAGATGATTTTCTGAGATATTCAGTATTACGCTAATCTTTGGCTTAAAATTCTTTATTCTTTCTAGCTGAAAAGAGCTCACTTCTAAAACCACCACAGAGCCATCTTTAATCCTTTTGAGTTCGCCGCTTAACGGATTACCTATGTTACCGCACACAACTACATCACGCCCTGAGCTTTTAATCATCTCACCTATCAAGGTCGTAACCGTGGTTTTGCCGCTGGTTCCGGTAACAGCAATTATGGGAGCAGGGCATAGTGAATAGCCTAATTCTAATTCGCTTATAATAGGCACGCCTCTCCCTTCGGCTAATTTCACAGGCAAAGAATCACTTCTCACGCCAGGACTTACGACCACCAACTCAGAATCTTCTATAAGTTTTTTACTATGACGACCGATCTCAGCATTGCATCTCTTGACTGCGCCGTCAGAAATAAGAAGATCCAAAGATGCCCTCGTAGCTTTATTATCTTTTATCTCTGTAATAAAGACGACATCTCCTTGTCCTGCAAGAAGTCTTGCGGCTGCCACACCACTCTTCCCTAATCCAACAACGATTACTTTTCTCATATTATCGTCCTAACTTTACAATTTAACACAAGTTACTCGCTTCGCTCATAACTTGTTTCAAAGGGGTTTCACCCCTATGACGCTACGCAATGCTTCTATACGTCGCATTGCTCCACTGTTACCCCTCGAGGGAATGCCTGCATCCCCTCGAGCTCCCCAAGTTGCATGGAATTTTAATTCCATGCAATGTTGAAATGTAAAGTTATCTTAGTTTTAATGTTGCAAAGCTCAAGAGTAAAAGTATTATAGCTATGATCCAAAACCTTACCGTTACCTTTGGTTCAGACCAACCGCACATCTCAAAATGATGATGGAGAGGCGCGATCTTAAATATTCTCTTTCCCGTCAACCTGTAAGAAATTATCTGCATCAATACTGACACAGCCTCTATAACAAACATCCCGCCTACCAGAAGCAGGATAATCTCCTTCTTTACAAAAATTGCTACTGTGCCTATGGCACCTCCTAGCGCCAGGGCGCCTGTGTCTCCCATAAAAATCGAGGCGGGAAATGAGTTGTACCATAAAAATCCCAACCCTGCCCCCACTATAGTGAAGCAAAAAACAGTCAACTCTCCTGCTTCAGATAGATGATAGATGCCTAAATATTCTGAAAAATTAATATGGCCTGTCAGATAACTGAACCCTGCATAAGCTACTGCCGTAAGCACGATACAACCTACTGCGAGACCGTCAAGACCGTCTGTAAGATTGACTGCGTTCGAAGATGCAGTTATAACGAGTATCGCAAAAGCTATGTAAAAAATACCCAGATTTATTGACAATTCTTTTAAGAAGGGCATCTCCAGGATAGTTGTAGTTTTCGGGTTGATATACAGGTAAAGCCCCACGACAAACCCTATAATAAGCTGCGACAAAAGCTTAGTCCTTTTATTCAACCCCCTCTTGCCGCCTTTAGAGCGTGAAATGAGTTTCTTGTAATCATCTATAAAACCAATGCCGCCAAGCCAAAGAGTAACTAAAAGCGCCAAAAGCACAAGGCTATTATTTATGTCAGCCCACAGCAAGGTGGATACACATATCCCCAGCAAAATCAGCAAACCGCCCATCGTAGGCGTGCCCTGTTTTCCTTTGTGTTTTTCGTAAAGACCCGGGCAGTCTTTCTTCCTTATTGTCTCGCCTATATTAAGGGCCTGTAATTTTTTGATTATAGGAGGGGCAAAAATAACTGTTATTAAAAATGCAGTGACGCTTGCAAACGCAGCTCTAAATGTTATATATTTAACTACATTGAAAACAAAAAAGTATTCTCTTAAGGGATACAATAAATAATATAACATTTATTTAAACTGCGCCTCCAGCCCTTCAACGATCTGTTCCATTTTCATTGCACGCGAGCCTTTTACCAATATAACATCACCTTTCTTTACTAAATTTGGCATGACTTCAGATGCCTCTTTCACGATATTGCATAATTTAATCTTTTTCTGGCTCATACCCGCCTCTTGAGCGCCTTTTGCAATATACTCAGCGAGTTTTCCAACCGCCACTATCAAATCTATGCCTGACTGCGCAGCCTGCCTTCCGACTAAATGATGAAACCTCCCTGATAAATTTCCCAACTCAAGCATATCTCCCGCTATTAAAATCTTTCTCCCTTTAGTGGTCATGTCACCCAAGGCCTCTATTGCCTGTCGCATCGACAAGGGGTTAGAGTTATAGGAATCGTTTATTATTTTTATGTCGCCTACGTCTTTAACTTCCATCCTCATATTTGGTACTCTGAATTCCTTCAAGGCCTCTCTTATCTCATCAACAGAAACTCCATAATCAAAAGAGATTGCTATTGCACCTAAGGCATTGTAAACGCTGTGCCGACCAACAAGATTCAGGCCTATCTCCCATTTTCCATTCAACCTAAAATCTATCCTGTTAGGGCCAAGATCCACTTTGTCCGCATAAAAGTCAAAGTTTTTATCTAGTCCAAACTTTACTATTTTAATCTTTGTTTTTAATTTCTTCAAGGATTCATCGTCGGCATTCATGAAGATTTTACCGTCTTTATGCAAATACTCTAATATCTCACACTTGGCTTTCATCACTGTTTCGGTATCTTTTAAATATTGTAGGTGCGACGGTCCTATGTTCGTAATAATGGCTGCCGTGGGAAGCGCAATCCCTGAAAGACGCCTTATCTCTCCAAGATGATTGGTGCCCATCTCTAAAACAGCGACTTTATGCGAAGAGTTGAGGCGCATAAGCGTAAGCGGCACGCCGATCTGATTGTTTTCTGTGCCGAAGCTCTTTAAGACGTTTATTTTTTTACTGAGAATAGCGGCTATCATATCCTTCGTGGTAGTCTTGCCGTTTGAACCAGTAACGCCTATTATGGGTATACTAAATCTTCGCCTGTGAAAATTCGCTATATCCCCAAGCGCTACTATGCTATTGGACGTGCAAACAAAAGAGATATCTGGAAGTTTAAAATTTGCGTTTGTAATACATCCATCCTGCACAAGTACGCAGCCTGCGCCCTTGGAGACAGCATCCAATATAAAATTGTGGCCATCAAACCTCTGGCCTTTTATAGCCACAAAAAGCTCTCCCTTCTTTAATCGTCGCGTGTCAGTGCACAAACCTGTCAACATCTCGTCTTCATTCCCTGACAAAAGCCTTCCTTTTGTAGCCGCTAAAAGATCTTTTACCGTAAACATAATCTCCCTCCGCTTAACTTTACACTTTAACGTTGTTGAAATGTAAAGTTAGGACTTTTCTTATTACTTCTCTGTCGTCAAAAGGCACAGTGGTGTCTTTGAATATCTGATATGTCTCGTGACCCTTGCCAGCCACAAGCACAATATCTCCTTTTTCAGCTTCTTTCAATGCTTTCTGTATCGCCTTAAATCTGTCTATTTCGATTGAATAATTATTTTTATCGGATATGCCTTCTGCAATCTCACCCGCAATATCCATCGGTTCTTCGCTTCGAGGATTATCGCTTGTTATAAATGTCTTGTCTGAAAATATCGAGGATACCTTTCCCATATCAGATCTCTTGCCCTTATCTCTATCCCCTCCGCATCCAAAAACAGTCAGAAGCCTTCGTGGCTTTAGCTCTTTCAAGGTCTTCAGAACATTTTCCAATCCATTTTCAGTATGAGCATAATCCACAAACACTAAAAAATCCTGTCCGCTATCGATCTTTTCGAGCCTGCCGGGTAATCCAGTAAAATCCTCGATCGCTTTTTTTATCTTATCCGGATCCATCGACATGGCGATGCCAGTCGCGGCACAGGCCAGGATATTATACACATTATGTCTGCCGATTAAAGGAGAAACGACCTCAAAACTCACTTTAGGAGAAATCTTGGAACAGAGCTTGAATTTGATGCCTTCTAGCGAAATCTTTATGCCTTCTGCGCATACATCAGCCTTATGTTTAATCCCATAAGTCACGACTTTTGCATTTTTTTCTTTTAAGACTGTATCTATAATATTTTTTGAATAAAAGTCATCTGCATTCACGACTGCGTGGCCGCCCTTTTTTATTTTCGAAAATAATTTTAACTTGGCCGTAAAATAATCTTCTATATTCTTATGATAATCCATGTGTTCGCTGGAGAGATTCGTAAAAATAGCTGCGTCAAAACTCAAACCATCTACCCTGCCCTGATCTAAAGAATGAGAGGAGACCTCGAGTATGCATTTTTTTACATCATCTTTACGCATGTTCTCGAAAAGCGAATATAGATCTAAAATCCCGGGTGTAGTATTAAGAGCGGGGATCATGCGGTTACCAAATCTATAATTAATAGTGCCGATCACGCCCACTTTTTCAGAATTTTCCTTAAAGAGATTCTCCAGTAAATACGTTACTGTGGTCTTGCCGTTTGTTCCGGTAACTCCTACGAGACATAGCTTGCCTGATATGTCTTTGTAAAATTTCCTGGCGATAAGAGAAAGAGCTGCCTTTGCGTCATCCACATATATAAAGGTAACCCCTCTTCTAAAGACGCGGCCATCTTTTGGCTGAGATTCCAATACTACTGCACGGGCCCCCCTATTTATGGCCTCGTCTATGAAAAGTGCTCCGTCAGAACGCGGCCCCTTGACCGCCACAAAAAGATCCCCTTCTTTTAACTTTTTGGAATTAGAAGCGAGGCCTTTTATTTGCAGAGAAACCTTGCCTTCTATCTTTCTTAAGCCCCGCAAATCTTTTATCAAATCCTTAAGTCTCATATTTAACTTTTACGCTAACTTTACATTTTAACGTTGTTGAAATGTTAAGTATACATTTTAACAATGTTAAAATGTATACTTAAGAAGAGGGTTCTATCTTGTAATAACGCATTACCTGCTCTCCCACTTCTTTGAATACAGGGGCACACACTGTACCGCCATAATAATACGGCCGCGGTTCATCCATTATGACCACAATGACAAACCGCGGTTTATCATACGGCAAAAACCCTATGAATGAGGCTGTAAAATTCCTATGCGAATATGTGCCGTCAGACTCCACCTTTTGAGCTGTGCCTGTCTTTCCAGCCGGCGGATAATCTTCTATTTCCGCAAACCTGCCAGTACCCCCTTCTACCACTGTCCTTAAAATCTCCCTGACTTCATTCGCTGTGTCTTCAGAAATAACACGGTGTAACTTCCTTGGTTCGAATCTCTTTATTGCGTAACCTGCGCTATCCCTCACGCTAATTGCAATCCTGGGTTTTATATAATAACCTCCGTTTGCAATGCTGGAAATCGCACAGGCAAGCTGAAGGGCTGTTGCAGTGACCTCCTGCCCCATAGAAATACTACAGATCGAGAGCTTAGACCATTTGTCGGGATGCCTGACTATTCCATTGACCTCCCCCGGAAGGTCAATGTCTGCCTTTTTCCCGAAACCAAACCGTTTTATATATCTGTATAATCCCCTCTCTCCTAATTTTAATGCCGATTTCATCGTACCTATATTCGACGAATATTTTATTACATCGTTGAATGTCAGCCAACCATGCGGCTTGTGGTCATGATAGATATGTCTTTCCCATTTAAATTTTCCGTTCTCGCAGAAAAATTCATCATCTCTCTTGACAAGGCCCTCTTCTAATACGGCAGAAGCTGTAACTATTTTAAAACTAGATCCCGGTTCAAAAAAATCGCAGATCGCCCGGTTCCTGCGAGCCTCGGGCGAATATTCTTCCAGATTATTAAGGTCATATGTAGGCCTGTTGGCCAATGCCAGAATATCTCCTGTATTAGGGTCCATCACTACTATTGTGGCGCCTTTTGCATTATATTTCTCAAAAGCCTTTTCAAGCTCTCTCTCTGCGACTGCCTGCACGACGCTATCTATAGCAAGGATCACTTCGTTTCCGTCAGCCGGTGGGATCTCCCTGAATTCATAACCCAGGACCTCGCGCTTCTTGGCGTCTCTTATCGTATATCTCCATCCAACATCGCCTTTTAAAAATTTGTCATACAAAAGCTCTATGCCTTCCAAGCCATTATTATCCATGCCGCTGAATCCTATCACATGACTAGCTAGCGCACCATTGGGGTAGACCCTGCGAGGCTCCTTTATAAAACCGATGCCTTTTATTTTCAACCGCCTTACGCCTCTTTCAATGTCAGGCTGGACCTTACGCGCTATCCACTCGAACCTGCTTTTTTCCTTGAGTTTTCGCAGTATTTCACCCTTGCCTATTCCTAACGCCTCGGAAAGCCTCTTGGCCGTGTTCTCTTTGTTTTCGATCTCCTGCGGATCTGCGAAGATAGAAATAAGATTTATCGATACGGCAAGCTCCCTTAGATTGCGATCATAAATAACACCGCGCCTAGGAAGCAATCGTATGAAGGTCTTATATTGATCAAGGGCAAGTTTTGATAGGGGCTTGGCAGCTCCCAGCTGCACGAAGAAAAGCCTTGAAGTCAAAAGTACAAATAAAATTAATAAAAAGTATAAAACAGTTCTAATTCGGGGGGCAATTAGCCTGTACACAACAAATACCTATTTGTTATCGCTCTTTATTCGCTTCTATTCGGGCTGGCCTCGGCTTCCCGACCGGCGCTAAACAGACTGGCAAAGAGGCCACTTCCTGCTATGTTTTTACTGACAATCTTTTTCGGGGAACTTTCAAGCTTAACTACCTGCCATCTGCGGGGCATATCTAACTCTAATTTTCTGGCTAATAGTTTGGTTTCTAATTTGACGGGTGATTTATTATCTAAGACATTATATATTAATATTCTATTCGAGTCAACAAGCTTCGAATAAACCTTATGATTTTCCTTGACCCTCAGTCCCATCTGGTATATCAGGATCTGCTGGTTGACATATATAAGGGCGACCGATGTCACAAGTATTATATAAACAAATGTCTTATTGATCCTTAAAACAGCTTTCATAATCACCTTTTTACTGCTGCCCGGAGCTTTGCGCTCCTTGAGCGTGGATTTTCCGACATCTCTATTTCTTGCGCCATCACGGGTTTCTTGGTAAGAAGATCGAAAATACCTTTATCGCTGAATTCCCTGAAAGTCTTTTTTACGATCCTGTCTTCCAGAGAATGAAAAGATATAACACAAATGCGGCCTCCCTTTTTAAGGACTCCTGGTGACTCCCTGACCGCTTTTTCCAATGACCCCAACTCATCGTTCAATCTAATCCTAAGCGCCTGAAACGTCCTGGTTGCCGGATGAATTCGTTCTCTCTTTTTTTTGCGAGGCAAAGAACCGGAGACTACATAGGCCAACTCCCCGGTGGTCTCTATAGCTTTCTTCTTTCGAGCGTAAACTATAGCTCTTGCGATCCTCCTGTGAAATCTGTCTTCTCCGAGATCTCTTATGATCTGCGAAAGCTCTATCTCTGTCAGATTATTTACAAGATCCCTTGCCGTAAACTGCTGAGTCCTATCCATCCGCATATCCAAAGGACCGACGTTTTTTATACTAAACCCTCTTTCCCCTTCCTCCATCTGGATGCTAGATATGCCCAGATCAAACAAAATACCATCTGCCTCTCCTGAATCTTTTGTTATCTCTTTCAGATCTTTAAAGTTTGTGTTTATTAATTTAAACGAATCGTTAATTTTTTTTAATCTATCGCGGGCTATCTTTAATGATTCCGAATCTCTGTCTATGCCAATAAGAATTCCTAGAGGTGATATTTTCCTTAAGATCTCTTCAGCGTGACCGGCGCCTCCTATCGTGGCATCTATAATTATCTTTCCTGGCGCAGGGTCTAAAAAATGCAGGGCCTCTTTTAAAAGGACGGGATTATGTAAATATCTTTCTTCCATTGTTACTCTTTAATATTTTATATACCTCCCGACTTACCCTGCTGCAACTATTGTCCATATTCAACGAACGGGTCTTACGTATACATTCGATAGGAATATTAAAACAACGCCTATCGCCTGACTTCAATCTTATGAGATTATTATTAATCCGGGAACCCATAAATCCTCCTCACTCAAGATCGATTAATTTTTCCGCCACTTCTTCGAACGATTCTTTCGATAAAGAATAATAATCCTGCCAATTCTTTCGACTCCAGACCTCTATCCGATTCGATACGCCGATGATGTAAACATCTCTTTTGATCTCGGCGTAATCCTTCAAGTATGACGGCATAAGTATTCTTGCCTGTTTGTCCGGCACCAATACAGACGCGCCTGAAAAAAACAATCTGTTGAAACGTCTGTATTCTGATTTTGTGAATGTCATAGATTTAAATCTTTGCTCCTGCACCCTCCACTCTTCTTCCGCAAACATAAAAAGACACTTATCCAGTCCTCGAGTAATAAAAAGTTTCTCGACATAGTGCTCTTTCATCGCGTCTCTAAACTTGGACGGGATAATGAGTCTTCCTTTTCTGTCCAATGCGTGTTCGTATTCTCCGTAAAACATGTTTTACTCCACTTTACTCCACTTTGAGCCACTGTGTAAGTAAAGTTTACCCTAATGACATTTTCGTGTCAAGCTAAAATCTTATGTTTTTTCAACCTATACTATATAATGGGGTTACAGTAAGGAAAAATGCTAAATATGGGGTGTGCGCTTTGCATTCAGGATGTCTTTTTTGATCTGCATTCGCAGTTTCTCGATAGAGGAGAATTTCTTTTCGTCTCTGATCTTTCTCTTGAATATAATTTCTATATCTTTCCCATATATATTTTTTTTAAATCTTAATATATGGATTTCGATTGTAGGCTCTTTGTCTTTGCCGATCGTGGGCCTTATGCCAATATTCAGGACAGCTTTATAGATCTTCTTGCCCATCCTTGCGTCAACAGCATAGACTCCACTGGAAGGAATCGCTTCATGATGCGGATTGATATTGGCTGTGGGAAAACCTATCTTTCTTCCAATAGCCTCGCCTCTAACGACGGTTCCCAAAATCGTAACAGGCCTGCCCAGCATCAAAGAGGCATTTTTGAGATCCCCCTTCTCGATTGCCTTGCGGATCCTGGTACTGGAAACAACTTTCTTTTTTATCTTTACAGAACTGACTCCGACTAATCGAAAATTATATATCTTACTTAAACTCTTCAGTAAAGAAAAATCACCCTTTTTCTTATTTCCCAATAAAAAATCCCGTCCCACTACAAGCGTTTTTATATTAAATTTATCTATCATGACTTTTTTAACAAACTCATCGGGTTTCATCAACGAAAGAGGTTTCGTGAATTTGATTATATGAAAAAAATCCACTCCCAGATTTTCTATAAGTTTAAACCTATGCTCTAATGAAGTCAGGAAAGGAATGCCGGAACCAGGGTTGAGGATTTTACGAGGATGCGGCGAAAAGGTCACAACCAGGCTTTTGGTTTTTAAACGTAGGGAATCGCTGACAAGTTTTTTCAGGATCTTCTGATGCCCGCGATGGACCCCATCAAATATGCCTATGGTGGCCGTTACTCCCCGTATTTTAGATAGACTGTATATTTTCTTCATCGACGGCATCTAAGGCATGCGCTTCTTGTATAGAAAATCTTCCGGACCTGGTCCTGATAAGCCTTGACATATGAGCCGGGTATCCTAACGCCCTCCCCGCATCTTCGCACAATGTCCTGACATATGTGCCTTTTGAGCAGATGACGCGAAAAATTATTTCAGGGGGCTTGAAATCTAAAAGTTCAATATCGTGTATCCTTATCTTGGAAGGTTTTCTTGCCACAACTTTGCCTCGTCGAGCTATTTCGTATAGCTTTTTTCCTTTATGCTTTTTTGCTGAAACCATGGGCGGGACTTGTTCTATTTCTCCTAAAAAAGATCTGAGTGCCCCACGTGCAGCGTCGACATCCAATCCGTTTACAGGTTTTTCTTCGACCACCTTTCCTGTGGAATCCTGAGTATCTGTGCGAGTCCCGAGAAAAAGCGTAGCGACATACTCCTTGTCATCATGAGAGAACGTAATCGACGTCTTTGTGGCCTTGCCGATTAACATAACAAGCACTCCCGTAGCCATTGGATCCAGCGTGCCGGCATGACCTACTTTTTTAACGCCGAACCTTTTTCTTATAAAATCAACAACGTCGTGCGACGTAATACCCGCTGGCTTATCTACTACCAATATCCCATCCATAAATCCTCCTAACTTTACATTTCAACAACGTTAAAGTGTAAAGTTAGCGCTTGGTTTTCCTAGTCATTTTCCGGGCTTTGTCCAAAACCTTATTCTCTACGTCTTGGATCTTTCCATAAACACTGCAACCGCTAGCTGTAACGTGCCCGCCTCCGCCAAAATAAGAAGCAAGTTTGTTTACATCTATTTTGCCTTTCGAGCGAAAACTGACCTTGATCTTATCTTTGGTCCCGGTTTCCCGAAAAAGCGCTGCAACCTCTACCCCGTCTATAGAACGCGCGAAATTTATCAACTCTTCTGTGCCCTCAAGAGATGCCTTTGTCTTTTTAAGCATAGCTTTTGTAACCCATAACCATGCTACTTTTCCGTCATCCGAGACCTTTAGCGTCTGAAGCGCTTCGCTTAAAAGATTCGTATCCTGGATAGAGCTGGCCTCATAAATCCTTCCGTAAATCTCGTATGGCCTGACGCCTATTTCCATAAGTTCTGCGGCGATCCTGTGAGTCCTGGAAGAGGTATTTGTATACTTGAAAGAGCCTGTATCTGTCATGATAGCCGCGTATATCGCCATTGCCTCGTCATATTTTATTTTCAGCTTAAAGCTTTTGAATAATTCGAATATCATTTCGCCCACACTCGAACATTGTGCGTTGACCCAGTTGTATCTGCCGAAATCCTCATTGGAAATATGATGATCTATGTTAATGATAATCTTATCGCTGCCGATATATTTTGAGATACTCCCTACCCTGGTCATATCCGGACAATCCAGGATAATAGCTGCGTCAAACTCAAAATTGCGAGGCATTTCTTTTAAAATATTTTCTGTGCCGTTCATAAACTGCAAAACGTGAGGCACGGGGCTATCGTTTAAAATAATTACATCCTTTCCTATCCGTCTCAATAAAGACGCCAACGCGATCTGGCTCCCTATTGAATCGCCCTCAGGATTTATGTGGGCCGAAATAAGAAATTTATTAAACTTCTTTATCGCTGTCTTCGCTGTTTTTATGCTCATTTTTCAACCTCTCAAATGTCTTTTCTAAATTTATACTATATTCAATCGAACGGTCTAATTTAAAAGAAAGCTCCGGGACATATTTTAATTTCAATCTCTCTCCGATCAATCTCCTGATATAACCTGACGCGCTTTCTATTCCTTCAATACTGGAGACCTTTGCCTTTTCGTCTCCGAGGACGCTAAAGTAAATCCTTGCATGCCTCAGGTCTCCAGTTAAATCGATCCTCATAATCGTAGCAAATCCTATTCTTGGATCTTTTAAATCTTCCTGTAATATTCTAGACAGTTCTCTCTTTAACTGCACCCGAACCTTCTCTGACCTAACGCCCATTTTCGCACCCCAAGTTAGAAAATACTTCAACGCATTTCAATGGATTCTTTTCTTTTAAAAAAAGTTCGATCTCCTTTCTGATCCTTCCTCGGTTTACTTCTCCTATGGCACCTGCCAGGATGGCTTTCTTCATAAGTCTTTTTGTCTTGGGCTCTATTTTAAATTTGAATCTTACAGAAAACCTGACTGCCCTAAAAATCCTCGTAGGGTCGTCTATAAAACTCTTATCGTGCATGACTCTTATGGCGCCTTTTTTCAAATCCTTCAGTCCGCCAGAAAAATCAACAAGCTTTCCGAAATTCTTTTTATTCAGGCACACGGCCATGGCATTTATTGTAAAATCCCTCCTAAAGAGATCCTCTTTTATCATGCCAGGCGCTACATCAGGATACGAAGCAGGCTTTTTGTACGTCTCACTTCTTGCTGTAACAATATCTATCCTTGCGTCTCTGTAAAGGATAGTAGCGGTTTTGAAGGCCCTATGCAGTTTCAGTTCTCCCTTTAGCTTCTTATTCAATGCATCAGCAAATTTTATACCGTCCCCTTCTACGACAAAGTCCAGGTCATAATTAGGCACCTTAAGCAACATATCTCTTACGGGGCCTCCTACTATATATACCGACAGACCCTTTTTATCCGCTGTCTCTCCTACGGTTTTTATGATATTAAAAAGCTCTTTTGGAAATTTCTTAGCTATATCTATTTTCATAACCATCCCCTAACTTTACATTTCAACAACGTTAAAGTGTAAAGTTAACCTAATTAATATTTCGCACAAATTCTGCTATATCTCTCGCCGCGCTTGGGTACGATAAAAAATTCATCCTTGTCTTCATGCCAAATATCTTTTCGGGAAATTCCAGAAAATCCCTCACGTAGCCTCTTACCTGTGAAACCCTGTCAGCCCTCACTGCGGTGCCGTAACCAACCAGTATCTTGCAATTCCTGCTCTCCTGGCCTGGTATAGGTTTTATTATGATCATAGGTAGTTTTTTCGACAATGCCTCTGAAGTAGTCAAACCCCCTGATTTCGTCACTATGCAATCGCTCGCTTCCATAAATTCGTCGACATTGTTAACGTATCCAAAAACACTTAATTTAACCTTTAAATCTTTTTTTAAACTATCCAATTCGCCAAACAGTTTCTTGTTTTTTCCGCATATGACTATGAGCTGCACTTTATCCCTGAGCTCGCATTCCAGCGCTGAAAGCGACTTTATTATTCCCTTTATAGGCCCTGTCCCAAAACCTCCACTCATAATAAGGACGTTGAAAAAATTTTCCTTTATACCTAACTGCCCGGATATCTTCTTTTTATCCTTTGAGACGCCAAATACAGGATCGCATGGTATTCCTAAAACCTTTACGCGCTTCTCGTCAATTCCGCGCCTTAAAAGATCCTTTTTTGTCCTTTCTATCGCGCCTATAAAATAATCCGAGTGCTTCACCATCCAGAAGGAATGCGGTATAAGGTCGGTTATAAGCGTTACGAGTCTCCCCTTAAAAAGATCTTTTCTTTTTAAGCTTGCCACTACATCGCTTGGAAAAAAATGAGCGCAAATAACCACGTCCGGTTTTTCATATACTATAAATTGTTTAAACCTTCCTGCATTGATATTGTGCAGAAACCTCCGCAGCGGTATAAAAAAACTGCCTATAAACCTTAAATCAAAAAAATAGTACAACAAACCCCATAAAAAAGACGCCCTGTTTATCAAAAAAAGGTAAAACCTCGGATATAAAAGCTTACAGAAAAGATTCGAATAGTCTAGTACGTCAACTGTCGTAACATCTGTTTCCCCAAGGTCTCTAAGGGCTTGATCGACCGCCTCAGCGGCCTTTTTATGCCCTATTCCGGCATACGCATGAGCTATGATTACTTTCATATTAAAATAATGTATAAATAAACGGCGCCACAGCGGATGACTGAGTAAAAAATATCAGAAGCCCGAACAACAATAAGACCACTACTATCGGAATCATCCACCAGAGTTTTCTTTCCCATAAAAATCTAAAAAGCTCTACTATTATTTTTGCCCTTCCTCTAATACCCACTCGACAGCCTCCTTTAAGTCCTTTTTTATAAAATCAGGTTTAACCTGCCAGTCTTTTATTTCATCCGGATTTGTCTTTCCGGTCAAAAGAAGGATAGTCCTGGTCCCTGCATTCTTGCCGGCTCCTATATCAAGCTTTGAATCTCCTATAAAATAAGTGCTCTTAAAATCTATGTCAATACCTTTTGTAGCAGTTTCGATCATGCCTGTCTTTGGTTTCCTGCAGCTGCAGCCTGCTTCAGGCCTGTGTATACAGTAATTTACAGATCTGATGCTCGCCCCTTTGGATCCAAGTTCTTTTAACATATTCTCTGTTATGTCGTCGAGATTTTCCTTTGAAAAAAGTCCTTTACTCACACCTGCCTGATTAGAAATAATAAAAATCTCATAGCCGTTTTTATTTAATTCTTTGACCGCCTCAATGGCGCCCGGTAAAAACTCGAACTCCTTCCAGCTCTTAATATAATCCCCAGATCCCGGATCCCTGTTTATCACTCCGTCTCTATCTAAAAATATCGCCTTCATAAACCTCTCTCTCCTAACTTTACACTTTAACGTTGTTGAAATGTAAAGTTACATGAAAAATTTGGTGTTTGCGCCTACCCAGTCTATTAATCTCTCAAGGCCCTTTTCAGGACTTACCTTAGGCTTCCAGTTAAGCGCACCGGAGACCTTTTTTATATCAGATATATATACCTTCTGGTCGCTCGGCCGCCAATCCTTATGCTCTGTTTTTCTGAATTTAATTGCTGTTTTCTTTTCTATTAATGAAATAAATTCCAGGAGCGAGGTAGTATTTCTTGACCCGCCGCCTATATTAAACACATCATGCCTTATGTCGCTATTTATAAATTTGTCAAACGCCTCTACCAAATCATCTACGTACAATAAATCCCTGACCTGTTTCCCGTTGCCATAAATAATTATAGACTGACCTGTCAGGTTTGCAACTACAAACCAAGCCACCCAGCCCTGGTCTTCAAATCCAAACTGCCGCGTGCCATAAATACACGACATGCGGAATACCGCTGTTTTCATCCCATAAATATGGCCGTATTCCTGCGTATATATGTCTCCCGTGTATTTCGAGGCGCCATAAGGCGTATGGCCGGTCAGATCCATTGATAATGTCTCGGGGACTCCCTTTTTGCTCTTGTAGGCATACCTGGTCTCCTGTTCTTCCAAAGAGATAGTCTCTACGTTCTCACCGTAAATCTTATTTGTGGAGCAATACAAGAATGCAGCCTTTGGACATATTTGCCTTGTGCATTCTAAAACATTCAGCGTGCCATACGCGTTTATGCTAAAATCCTCTTTTGGAATCCTTGAGGAAAGCGGCACGCCGGGCTGCCCGGCTGTATGTATTACCGCGTCCACTCCATCTCCCAGCGCTTTCTTAACATCGCTCTCTTCCCTTATGTCTCCCTTGATCCTTTTTACATTCTCTAGCTGCGCCAGATAATTCCAGTTAAATTCAACGCTCTCTTTATCATATCCGAACAAACTGGACCTCATCAAATTATCCAGCACAATAACCTGGTCACCTTTTTTTGAATAATATTCCGCTACATGCGATCCCACCAAACCAGCCCCACCGGTTACTAAGATTTTCATATTATCTCCTTTTAAACTTACTTATCTTACGCTGTTTGTTTCTTTTTCTGAGCCGCTATCAAAATAGCATTAGAAAGATTCAATCGGGTGAGAGAGCAAAACAACAGATCAAATCTATATTTTCTCTCCAACCTATGCTCGAACTTCCCATAATCATAGTCTATAGAATACTTCTTGATCTCAAAACCATGTTTTTTCAATAATTTAGTCAAAGTCCGAGGCGTAAAATAAAAAAGATGTTTATTGCCTTCCTCGTCGATCTCAGGATACATCTTTTTCAACTTTAATTTTCTTTTTAAAGGCAGGCGATTGATAGCCCTTTTTGCGACATTCTTAAAAAAATGCTTTCGTCCCAGCCAAGAATCATTGGGTACGGCAATAAACAAAAAACCATTGTCTTTTAAAATACGCGCTGCCTCTTTTATTGCTGCTGAAGGATATGGGAGATGTTCTAACGCATGCCAAAAACAAACCGCTTCAAAAAAATCATTTGGATACCCAAGGTCTTCAAGCTGACCAAGAGAAAGCTCTATACCAAATTCCTTCTTTGCAAAGTCAACTGCGTAGCGCGAGGTCTCTGTACCAAAACATTGCCAGCTGCCTACATGCTTGATGTTAGACAAAAATTCCCCCAGACCTGCTGCCACATCCAATATTTTTCCTTTCTGGATGAATCTAGTTAAAAAATCTGCTCTTCTTTTATACATCAACTGCGCTTCCGGATCTATCTTGCCCCACCCCGGATGATTTTCATAGTTCCAATCATAAGCATTGGAAATATCCTCCTGGGTCGGACGCAGGCCGACAAACCTAAGGCCACAGTTCTTGCATTGCACGATATGCCCTTTTTCATCTACCGTCTTGGTCTCAGAATTTCCGCAGAGATTGCACTGCGACACTGTTTCGTATTTAGTATGCATCTTTTCTCACTTAACTTTACACTTCAACAATGTTAAAGTGTAAAGTTAACGCTTTATTTAAATTCTTTGCAGCTGCCTTTGATTATAACATCTATGATTCTTCCGGCGGCCATTCCGTCGCCAAAAGGATTTTTTGTATTCTTTTTAGATCCCTTATCCTCCAATAATCTATCCACCCCTTTGGTTATCTTATCGGGATCTGTCCCCACTAAAATCGAGGTACCGGACTCAAGGGCCTCTGGTCGCTCCGTACAGACCCTGGTTACCAACACTGTCTTTCCCAAAGAAGGCGCTTCTTCCTGAACACCTCCAGAGTCTGAAATAATAAAACTGGATTGTTTCATTAAATACACGAACTCTCTATATGCCGGCGGCTCTATTAATCTGATATTTGTCAATCCACTCAGGCTCTCTAAAATAACTTTTCTGGCATTTGGATTAAGGTGCATCGACCACAACCAGTGAAAATTATCATGCTTTTCAGCCAAAGACTTGATCGTCATGCATATATTTTTCATTCCTCCGTCAAAATTTTCTCTCCTGTGTCCTGTAATAAGGGCAAAGGGTTTTCGCAGGAATTCCTGATCGACTCCATGAACAAACATCTCCTTCGAACCAATTTCTTTCAATGATTTCTCCAGCGCATCTATTATAGTATTTCCGGTAACAAATATCTTTTCGGATCGTACGGCTTCCTGTAATAAATTTTTCTTCGCATTCTGTGTCGGGCAAAAATTATACCTTGCAATAAGCGAAACAAACCGCCTGTTTATCTCTTCGGGAAAAGGGTTCCGGTTGTCTCCGGAGCGTAAGCCTGCTTCTATATGACCTACATCTATGCCTTCATAATAGCAAGCTAATGAAGCTGCAAAAACTGTGGAAGTATCCCCCTGCACAAGAACAAGATCAGGGCGGACCTTATAATAGACATCTCTCGTCCCATACAAAACTCTGGATGCAACATCATGCAAGCTCTGATCGGATTTCATCAGATCAAGATCTATGTCAGGCTTTATATTGAACTCTGCCAAGGCCTGGTCCAAAAGATATCTGTGTTGCGCTGTAACGCAGACAACGGGATCCAGTCCGGTCTTTGATTGCGCGGCAAGCTCAATAACCGGCGCCATCTTAATAACCTCTGGACGCGTACCAAAAACAAATAAAATCTTTTTTTTCATTCTAAACCTGCCTTAAACCTGTTCGACTGTCTATCTTTTATCCTTAACATAGCACAACTCCCAATATTTCATCCATTCTATAGCATGAATATAGGTTTTGAAGATACTCTGGACAAGACCATGGACGCCTTTTAAGAAACCTAGCTTTAAGATATATGCTTTACAGAAAATCTTAAGCGGAACAACAGTCATCTGACGCCTGATCTCTTTTTCACTAGCTAGTCCATGCTGCTCTGATAATTTTTCTGCAGCTTGAGATGTGCGTCGATTCTCTTTTTTTACGATCTGACCTATATCTTCATATGTATTGACATCCTTCTTGTTTTTTTGAAGCATCTGCCAATATTTCGCGTAAATCAAAAATTTATTAAAAGAAAAAATCAAGCAAAAGGTCAAACCATGCATTCCGTCTTTGTAACCTTTCTGCTTCCAATAAGTCTTTTTGAAATTACGCAAGGCTTTGGTCAGTATAAAGCTCTTCCTAAAAAGGGCTTTTGATCTCAAGAAGAATTCAGCCTCCCTGGTGGAAAGCATATTTTCCTTGTCTATAGTTTTAGATATCTCTGTATGAGAATAATGGATCAATCTATTTTTAAGATATCCTATCTTGCCATCTACTATTAAAAGGCCGCCTTCCTTATCCGAACAAACACCCTTATCTCTTTTATGAAGCATTATATTGTAATCAGGAGACCATCCGCAATACTGGATCCATCTTTCAAGAAAATAATTTTCCAGAGGCACATAATAAGCCGCATATATTTGTTTCTTCTGGATCTCTGTCCTGATCTCATCCCTCAATTGAGGCGTAAACCTCTGGTCAGTCGAAAGATGAAAGAACCAGTCACAGGTAGCATATTTTATAGCCCTGTTCCACTGTTCATTTAAGTGACTATCCACCTTATGTTGATATATTTTATCAGTGTATTCCCTGGCTATTTCCACAGTCCTGTCTTTACTAAAGGCGTCCACCACAATTATCTCATCTGCCCACTTGGCGCTTTCCAGGCAGTCCCTAATAATATCTTCATTGTCCTGACATATTATTCCTACGGAAATAGTCGCCATTTGCTTTTTAAGGGTAAACGGACTTCTCTTTCCAAAGCTCTCTTGCCTTTTCCAGAGATGGTTGAAATACTACATCTGCTTTATGATAAAATTCTATTTTTCTTAAAATGCTGTTTAAAAACCTATTTTCAACAAAGATGATTTCTATTTTCTTCTTTCTTTTTCTTTTTAATATTTTATAGATACAGGAAACATGGTAAAAAAGATCGCTTAACCAGAAAAATCTAACATTATAATGATCGGGCATGCCACGGGATTCTCTTAGAGATTTTTTTATAAATAGCTGGACATGGTGGTTATCTCTCGCTGCGGAAAGAGTGATTTTATTTATTCTATCTTGTTTGATCTCCGGATAATCAGAAACGAGATAGGCGATATTCAAAGGCCTCCCCCATCTTTGACAAAAAATATCATAATTCTTTTTATAAATCTCTTCCCTTTCCTTGGGTCTCTTTTTTAAGGTGGCGCTGCCTATATGATAGACATAAGAAGCCTTGGCCATGACGCATCTGAATCCAGCGCGCAACGCCCTGCGACAAAAATCTGTTTCCTCAAAGAAATAGGGCGAAAATATCTCGTCAAGAAAACCTATTCTGTCGATTACCTCCCTTTTTACCAGCATACAAAATCCTGCGCCCTGCCCCATTTCTTGCCATTGGCCTTTAAAATCTTTAAGGCCTTTTGCATGGCATTCAACAGCATCTTTATCAAGAGACTGTCCCAGTTTATTGGTGCTGGGATTTACTATACCTATTTGCGCATTATTTTTAGCTATCTCAACCATCTCACCTAACCAATTATTGCCAAATAACGTATCATTACTTAGGAGGCAAACGTAAGGCGCAGTAGAAGCCTTCATGCCCTGATTTACCGCCCTGACAAAACCTGCATTTTGTTCATTTCTTATCAACAGGATTTCGATATTCAGTCTATCTTTCAAGCCTTTTAAATATTCCATGGTCTCCTGCTGACTTCCGTTATCAACAAGGATCAACCTGTGCGGATAATGTGTATGTTTTACAAGGCTTTCAAGACAATCCTTTGTCATTTGCAGTTCATTCCAAACTAAAAGGATAATATCACATTTCATTTTTCTTCTATCAAACCCCTGTTACAATGCCGCCTGCGCATACATTGTCATCCCTGACAAAAACAAACCTACCCATCTCTGGCATTTCGCTGAATTCCATGACAACGATGGGACGCTTGGTCTTGATCACGACTTCACCTACTTCCAGATTTTTCAATACATTCGCATCATTCTCTATCACCCGGAGCGTCGAGGAATCTATCCTCTTTTTAATGCGCTCTACGCTGCAAAGGACCTCCTGCGTGGCGCATCTCATCGTAATCTTTTTGTCCTTATCAAATTCGTCCCTGGCCAGCCAGAATACATTTGCCTTAAATGTCTGAGTCAAGTACAGGCTTTTGTCGTCTTCGCAGATGATACTGCCCCTATCTAAAAATACAGAATCCTGGGTCGTGATCCCTATGCTCTCTCCGACAGAAGCAGAAACGCGTTTCTCTAAAAATTTTTCTACGGACTTTATCTTTGTCGCGCCACCTTCAGGTAAAATCCTGACTTCCTGGCCGGTCCTAACAGCTCCGGATTCGATCCTTCCCGCAATTATCCTTTTTGAATCGATCTTATATACATCCTGCACCGGCAATACCAAAGATCTATCATGCTTAACGACTCTTTTCTCTAGACGATCCAGGGCTTCTAATACCGTAGGCCCTTGATACCAAGCCATATCCTTGGATATATTTACTATATTATCCCCTCTTTTTGCAGATACAGGGATGCATGAACTTACCTCTATGTTTATAGATTTCATCATCTCCTGTGCATTTTTCTTAAGCATATCGAATTTCTGTTTATCAAAACCAACCAGGTCCATCTTATTAAATACCACTACTGCATTCTTTAATCCAAGCATGGATAATATATAGGCGTGGCGTCTGGTCTGCTCTTTTATGCCCTCCTCTGCATCAACTATTAAAAGGGCCCCTTCAGCCTGTGATGCACCTGTGATCATATTCTTTACAAACTCTACATGGCCTGGGGCATCGATTATTACATATTCTCTTTTATCCGACTTAAAAAAGACCTGCGTAGTGTCTATAGTAATGCCCTGCTGACGCTCTTCTTCTAGGTGATCAAGAAGATAAGCAAACTCGGTCTCTCTTCCCAGGTCTGAAGACGTCTTCTTGATCTCTTCGATCTTATCCGGAGATATAGAACCTGTATCGTAAAGAAGTCGTCCTATTAAAGTAGACTTTCCATGATCAACATGGCCTACTATGACAAACTTTAATGTATCCATATCGCTACCTATCTCTTCTTTCCAAGAGGAATTCTAAGCCAGAGCCTCTCGTGTAAATAATAAAGCAAGAGTTTTACGACTACTTCCACGCCTCCTATGCCCAGCGAAAGCACAAGCCTGCGCGTAAAAGCGAAAACTATTAAAATCGTGGCTAATGTCGCAAATACCCTCCAGCTCAATGCCTTAATTATTGAACGATAACGCGCATCTTTGTAAGTCTCCATATCACATATACCCCAATGACCTTAGTTTCTGCATCATATAAGCTGACTCTTTATCCTGGGCGCGGCCACTGCGCTCAGAAATATTAGTTATCTTCAATTCCTCCACTACCTTCTCTATATTATCTGCCCCAGAATCTATTGGGTTACAGCAAGTCTCGCATCCGATGCTCCTGTAGCGCTTACCTTTTTTAGCAAAATACAGATCAACGACAGGTATATTTTCGCTCTTTATATATTCCCATATATCCACTTCCCTCCAGCCCAGCAAGGGATGTATTCTCAAATGCTCCTCGTTCTTGGCCTTTGATTTATACTGATCCCATAATTCCGGAGGCTGGTTCCTATAATCCCATTCAAAATCCTCGTCTCTCGGCGACACGATCCTTTCTTTGGCACGAATCCCATGCTCATCCCTTCTTATCCCTAGATACAATGCCTTGAATTTGTGCTGAGAGATCGCATCCTTCAGGGCATTTGTTTTTAATTCTGTACAGCATTCAAATTTTCCCTTTGTAGGTCCCACTCCTCTATCCACCGCCTTTTGGTTCTTAGAAACTATTAAATCTAATCCCCATTCCTTTGCGTATCTATCCCTGAACTCGTAGATCTCTTTGAATTTATATCCTGTATCGAGGTGCATGACAGGAAAAGGGATATTGCCAAAAAAGGCCTTTCTGATCAACCATAAAAGGGTCGTGGAATCCTTGCCAATAGACCATAACATGGCAACTTTCCTAAATTGTCTATATGCCTCTCTTATTATAAAAATACTTTGATTTTCTAGAGTCTTTAGATGTTCCATAATATCTTACCCCGATTTCATCTCGCGATATTTGGCATAAGCCAATATCTGATAAAGGCCCGCAAAGATCGATATCATAAATCCTATCAATCCATCCTTATATGCCTTTTTGCGAAAGAATGTGCGCAGGAAACGGTCACATGTGCGGCGAAGGGCACGGCCTAATCCCATCTTCCTGTTGTCCCTGACCCATTTAATGGCCTCTAACGTAGTCTGCTTATTCATCTTGTTCACGAAATCCTCAAAATCCTTATACGAATAATGGATTATATCGTTTTTTAGATTTCCCGTAGGTCCTTTTAAAAGCGCGCAGGGATGCACCTCTGATTCTTCCCAGCGAAAATTTTCCTTTTCGAATAATTTTAATTGGCCGCTAGGATACCATCCTCCGTGCTTAACCCAGTAATTCCCAATATAATTTCTGCGCGGGATAATAAAACCCTTGAACTCACCTGGCTGGCTTATTGTCTTAACTATCTCTTCTTTTAACTCCGGCGTCACTCTCTCATCTGCATCCAGACTCAACACCCAGCTATTGCGCGCCTGGTCATATGCCCAGTTCCTATGCCTTCCTTCGATATCCATATGCCTGTGAAATATCCTATCTGTATAGGCCTGGGCTATCTCTACTGTCCTGTCTGTACTATTATCATCTACTATGACGATCTCATCCGCCCACTTTACTGACTCCAGACAGTCTTTGATATTATCTTGCTCATTCTTGGTTATCACCACGACTGATATAGCAACTTTATCATTCACATGTCACCTCGGTTTTATTTTTTGCTCGCTTAAGTTTACACTTTAACATTGTTGAAATGTAAACTTAAGCATCTTTGAAGACCTTTTTCAAGACCTCCGCCACGTATTCCTTCATCTCTTGCGTTAATCCCGGATAGACTCCGATAAAAAAAGTCCTGGCCATGATCTCATCGGTATTCTTCAGATCCCCTGCGATCCTGTGGGGAATATCGAGAAAACCTGGTTGCTTTAATATGTTGCCGGCAAATATCTTTCTTGTTTCTATGCCAGCTTTTTCTATTTTTCCGATAACCCTTTCAGGTGCCATGCCCTCTCTTACCGTTATAGGAAAACCAAACCAAGACGCCCTAGCCTTCTCTTCCCATCTAGGAAGAATTATTTTTTCTTCCAAGTCTTTAAGATTCTCGTGATAGAAAGAGAAATTTTTCCGTCGGGATTCTATGAAAGAAGGCAGTTTTTCAAATTGCGCGATCCCGATAGCAGCCTGCAGGTCTGTCAGCTTTAAATTATAACCTGAATGAGAATACACATACTTGTGGTCATAGCCAAAAGGAAGTTTTCCATGCTGGCCATTAAACCTTTTATTGCAGCTATTGTTTTTACCTGGTTCGCACCAGCAATCCCTGCCCCAATCTCTTATAGAAAGGGTTATTTCTGTGAATCTTGAGTCGTTTACAATCACTCCACCGCCTTCACCTGTTGTCAGGTGGTGCGCGGGATAAAAACTCAGAGACGCCATATTACCAAATGAACCAATTGGTCTTCCATCCCACTCGGCCCCCAGCGCATCACAGGCATCTTCCAAGACATATAGGCCATTTCTTTTAGCTACCTCCATCACTATATCCATATGAGCAGGATTCCCCAATGTATGCGGGATAAATATTGCCTTTGTCTTCGGGCCTACTGCTCCCTCCAGTAATCGCGGGATTATATTATAGGTCCCTATATCGCAATCTATGAACACGGGGACAAGCCCATTTTGCAAAATAGGAGTAAGCGTGGTCGGAAATGTTACTGCCGGAGTAATCACCTCGTCGCCTTGCTTTAGCGGATCTTTTAATTTTAAGGATTTCAAAGAAGAGATCATGATCAGGTTAGCTGAAGAACCTGAATTTGTTAAATAAAATTTCTTGGCATTAAAAAATCCCTTGAAAGATTTTTCCAGTTTTTCGGCATAAGGTCCGGCTGTAAGCCAGAAATCAAGTGCGGAACTGACAAGAAGGTTCATCTCCTTTTCGTCGTACACGCGCCCTGCATACGGGATGCGTGTCTTCCCTGGCACAAATAGCTCAGGCCTATGGTGCTCCGTATAGTATTTAGCGACAAGATCGTAAATCTTTTTTCTTAATTCCTTGGCTTCCATTGCTCGGTCCTACTCCGTGTTCATCCTGCTCTGGTACTCCGTGATCTCATCTATTGTAGATTTGTATAATCTTTTCATAGGCGCACTATTATAAAAAAGTTTATACCAATTGATCGTCTTTTTCACGGCTTCCGATATATCATATATCGGCCTCCAGTTTAAAAACTCCCTGGCCTTGGATATATCCAGTTTTAAAAGCCCTGCCTCATGAGGATGAGCTGCAGCATCTTTGACATAGGTACCGCTCCCCCAATATTTGATCACGAGCCTGACAAGTTCTTCAACAGGCATCTCGTATTTTTCTTCGGGCCCAAAATTCCAGGCATCACAATATCTAGCTCCGTCTTTATGCATCAAGGCTCCCAATAATATATAACCGCTCAAAGGTTCTAAGACATAATGCCACGGCCTTATTGCTTCAGGATTGCGGATCACGATCGATTCTTCTTGGGATAAAGCCTTCACGCAATCTGGAATGATCCTGTCATCTGCCCAATCCCCGCCGCCAATTATATTTCCCGCGCGCGCAGAAGACAAGGCTACGCTATGCGTTTTACTATAATTTTCTGAGTTAAAAAATGACCTCCTGTAAGCAGCTGTCAGGAGTTCTGCGCAGCCCTTACTCGAACTATAAGGATCATACCCTCCTAAGGGATCTGTCTCCTTATAGCAATGAAGTGACTCCCTGTTCTCGTAACACTTGTCGCTGGTCACAATAACGCAGGCCCTGACACTGTTTGTCTTTCTTATTGCCTCCAGAATATTTACAGTCCCAATCACATTCGTCTGATAGGTAAGCCTCGGTTCTCTATAAGAACGCCTTACAAGGGATTGCGCTGCTAAGTGAAATACAAATTCAGGCCGATATTTCTCAAACAACGCAAGTAAGCGTTCGTGGTCTTCCACGTCACCAATAATATGGGTGATTCTTTCCTGCAGACCCAAGGCCTTAAACAGACTTGGCTCTGTAGGCGGCTCTAAAGAATAACCTATGACCTTTGCGCCTAATTCTGCTAGCCAAAGCGAAAGCCAGCTGCCTTTAAAACCAGTGTGACCAGTAACCAGCACTGTTTTATCTTTGTATGCATTGCTAAAAAGGTTATTCATTCTTCGAGCCCCATTTGTAAGGTATTGATTTTGTAAACGGGTCTATTCTTTTTATCTCATTCGGATCATGAGGCAACGTAGCACAGTTCGCCACAATAGCTGTCTTGTCTCCCATGCCCTGAAAACCATTCCAGATATTATGCGGTATCTTAATCAGGCAATAATTTTCCTCGCCAAGACATAATTCCATCAAGTTTCCCCTGGTAACAGAGCCCTCCCTGTCATCATAAAGGACAAGTTTTATCGTTCCATAGATAACGGCATAATTTAACGTCATCTCTCGATGTATATGCCATCCTTTAACAACGCCAGGATAAACAGTAGAAAAATATATTTCTCCAAATTTCTCAAATACAGGGTCGTCGCACCTAAGCATGTGATAAATGCAGCCTCTTTCATCAGGGATCTTCTTCAAGGGCTTTACCACAACGCCCGCAATATTATCATTACTCATTTTTTTATCTCCGTCTTTTCCTTAAACCATTTTGCTGTGAGATCCAGCCCATTTTTTAAAATCTGTATCTTGGGTGACCATCCCAAAACCCTTTTGGCCTTGCTTATATCTGCAGAAATAAACCAAACCTCGTTTTTCCTGTGCGGTACAACCGACCATACCGGCTCCAGGTCGCTTTTCATTATCTTCTTTAACTGCGAGCCGATCTCTCGGACAGTTACGGCAACTCCTGTGCCGATATTTAAAATCTCATGTCCTGAAGGAAGGCTCGAGGCGTCCAACAAACTAAGATAGGCATCTACTATATCATCCACATAGACAAAATCCCACTTCTGTTTTCCTGAGGTCATCTTCGGTCTTTCTTTTTTAAGAAAGCTTTCTATGATACAAGGTATCAATCGCCTCTTGTGATCACCGGGACCATAAGGAGCAAAAATACGAAACGTAACGCATCTCAATCCATATTTCTCTGAGTAAAAAGAGCAAGTCTCTTCTGCGGAGATCTTCGTCAAGGCATAAAGATTCAAAGGTTCCAGGGCGCTATCTTCTCTAAGCCTGTTTCTGCTCGCTTTATAAACAAAACAGGAGCTCGTATTGACGAACATCTTAACCTTGGCCTCTCTGGCAGCCTCCAGCAGATTTACCGCGCCCAGTACATTTGTATTGAACATTTCCGATATTTCATCTGGTTTATGGTCTACCGTATAATAAGCGGCTAAATGAAAGATAATATCTGGTTTAAAATCGGAAACGGCTTTTAATATTTCATTGGTATCTTGTAAATCCACATTATACATCTTGACGCTGGATAATATACCCCTGATCCGACTGATATCAACGGCCTTTCGCTCTATTATGCCTACCTTAAGCCCTTTTTTCACAAGCTGATGCGCGATATTAGAGCCGATAAACCCTGCGCCGCCGGTGATAAGTATTTTTTTTACCTGATCTTTACTAGTCATTCCAAACCTTCCAAAAGGCCTTTTCGTCCTGCCACAGCTTATTCAGGTGCTCCATATCTCTAAAGGTATCCATGCACTCCCAGCCCTTTGCATGTTCATACATCGCCAGTTCTCCGTCCTTGGCCAACTGCTCCAATGCCCCCTTCTCAAGGTCGCAATTATCATCCGCTGATAAATAATCAAAGAACTTTCGATTAAAAATAAAGAATCCCCCGTTTATTAAGCCAGAGGATACCTGCGGCTTCTCGGTAAATGAAACGACCTTATGCTTATCGGTTACCATTTCCCCGAACCTTGACGGAGGCCGCACCCCAGTCACTGTCCCTATGCAACCGTGCTTCTTGTGGAAAGCCAACAATTTTCGTAAATTTATGTCCGCGACCCCATCTCCATAAGTAAGCATAAATAGATCACCGTCCGTATATTTTTCTATTTTCTTTATCCGCGACCCTTTGAGCGCCTTCTCTCCTGTATCGACTAAAGTGACCCGCCAGCCTTTTTCACCATGGCTGTTATGAACCGTTATATTTTTGGAATCACCTAATTCAACGGTGAAATTATTATTCAACACTTCATAGCCACAAAAATATCTCCTGATCATCTCGCCTTTATAGCCCAGGCAAAGGATAAAATCCTTGAACCCATAATACGCGTAAATCTTCATAATATGCCACAGACTAGGCCTTCCTCCGATCTCAATCATAGGTTTAGGACGAAATTCTGTTTCTTCTCTAAGACGCGTGCCTAACCCGCCGCATAATATAACAACTTTGATGTTTTCCATACCCGATTCTCCTTTTGTCTTACTGCCCCGCACAGGTCACTTCTGCTTTATGGAAAAATTTAAAATTATTCAATCTCCTTGCGTAGCTTTCTTCATCCGCATATATCCTGTCAAATTTCTTTTTGCGCTTCAAGATCCTCCATAAGCTAATTATATCAAAAAACCTCATCGGCAGGCTATAAATATAAAGATTGGAATGCCTTTCGATATTTTGCTTATCCTGTCCCTTTAGAAATATCCAGACAATGTTGCCATTACGGGCCGATCCAACAGCTTCCCTGCTTAGCTTTTCCATACACCCGGGATCTTTCTTGGTGAGCACATAGAGAATCCTCTCCTGCCTGCCCCACTTAGAATAAAATATTTCCCTGTTCCTGTCAAAATCCAGGTTAAACTTCTTAAACATCGAGAACGAACGCCGCTCCCGATGATATACGTATGATGCTATGGCGCATACACATGAATAACCGACCTTCTGGGCCCTTTTGCTAAAGTCAGCGTCCTCAAAATTACCCATTCCATATATCTCGTCAAAAATCCCGATTTCATCTATAACCCTTCGTTTTATCAGCATGCAAAATCCTGTGGCCCAGGCCAATTCAGTATATTGCCCTGAATAAGACTTTAGATCTTTTGCCAAAGAATCTATAGATTGGCCTAACCTGGTCTTGCAGCCCAACGTATTACTGTTGGCATTGACTACGCCTATGTCATTTTTCTTCTCCGCGACCTTGACTATTTCTTCAAGCCAACCATCAGTAACTTCCGTATCATTATTTAAAAGGCAGACATAAGAGGCCTTGGACTGCTTCATTCCCTGGTTGACAGCCTTGACAAATCCCAGGTTCTTGTCATTCCTAAGCAAGAGAACAGTCCCTTTTTTATCGCGCTCCAATTGCTCCAGGTAATCCCTGGCAGGCCTGTCGCTCGCATTGTCTACAATGATAAGGCGAAAGGCATAATTTGTATTTCTAAAAACAGAGTCTATGCACTTCTTTGTAAAATCAAGCTGATTCCAGACTGGGATGATAATATCACAGCTCATCTTCTCTTGTATACGACCACATTGGGCCATTCAGTCACTGTTTTAAATTTGTGATATCCGGGATCCGGCCGATTCTCCCACATTATATCAGGATAATCCAACTCGATCCTCTGATACTCTGCTTCTATCCGCCTTCTATACCGAGTGTTTAAATTTTCGAACGAGACCCAACCATTCCTGACAACTATCCATTCGGGAAAGGACTCGGTTAAAAAATCTCTATTATCCACCTTCAGGTCTGTATAGAATATGACCGCATAATCCCCCATGATCAATTTAACAGTATCGCCCGGATCAGCATTCTTTTTCAAAAATTCTACTATCCCCTCCACTGGCCCGTCATAATCATGGGACAGCTCATAGGCGATATCCGCCAATGGTATCCATAGCTTCTTTGCAAAAGGACTGCCTGTGTGGAATGAATTAGTAAAACATACGATGATAAATATGAGACTGGCTGCTATAACATTCAGTTTCATCCATCCGGCTACCAAGAGGCTCATTAGAATACAGGATAAGGGCAAAAGATGTATAATATACCTCAGCTGCCTCTCCTCCGCTAAAAAAACAAAAAACACTACAGTAAAAATAAACACCACCGGCAACAACCATAAGCGCGGCCTATCAAGCCTCTGGCCCAATATAGGAAAAACCCTTTTCTTGAAAAAAGAAAAGACAGACAGGCTTAAAAACAAGAATGCGAGAGGGAATAAATATTTATTCAAGACACGAATGTAGAATTCCAAATGGCCTTTTGTGCGCAAGAAAGTCATCTGCCCTCTGCATTCCAGATTAGTAAAAAAAATAAAAAATGGGGCGGTAAGCATGATTATAAGCAAGAGATACCGCAATGCTTTTTTTAGTTCTACCTTCCCCTCATTCTTTATGTGAAAAATAATATAATGAAAACAAACAGCGCCAAAAACAGGAAAGAAGATCGCATAATTAGAATGGAAAAGAAATACAGCGCTCAGCATAAAACCCCAGGCAGAAAATCTTTTCTTTTCTATTAAATCCAGGTATGAGATCAAAAGCCAGAGCGTAAAAAATATTGCCAGTGCATACCACCTGCACTGGCGCATATACAGAAAGAACGGCGCAGAAAAAAGCATAAAGGCCGCGGAAAACCTGGAAACCCGCCTATTATGAAAAAGCCTCTGACTAAGCAAATAACACAATGCTATACTGGCAACGCCTAATATGGCAAAAGGAAACCTGGCAGCAAAGGTATTGACCCCGAACAAGCGAAAGGATAGCGCTGTAATATAAAATTGCAACCAGGGAGCATATCTCCATCCTTTATACATACAGGCGTCGGAATAAATGGTCGTGATAAGATTTGTCCCGTCAAAGGCCCTGGGTACTCCAAACTCAAGCGTATTCTTGGCCAAAACCGCAGTAGTAGCCTCATCCTGCCATAGATAGATATTACCCAGGTTTGTAAATAATATTACCGCTGCTAAAGCACAAAAGAATATCAATGTGATGTCTATTTTTGTTTTTTGTCTTATCATAAATCAAACCTATTCTTGACTATACCGAGCATCTCCTTGACACGTTGAGCGTAAGTGTGTTTTTCGATCGTAAGCCTGTATCCGTTTTCTGCTATCTCTTCCCTCTCGCCTTTATTCTTAAGATAATAATCTATTAGTTCGAATAAATCCGCTGGCCCATCAAACATCACAAGGTGCTTCCTGTCGACAAATCCGCTCTTCTCCGCGCTATCATCTCTCAGCCTATTCATCAGAAGCATTGCCCCGCATGCCATTATCTCATAACTTCTCATCGTAAGACATTCCCCGCGTATAGCAAAATTAAATCCTATCTTTGAAGAACTATAGATCCGGCTCATCTCTCTGTAATCGGCGCGGCCGATAAAACTGTTATCATGCCTCTCTCTTATCTCCTGAAGATAAAACTTTCTCGGAACACCCCCGTCATTCCCTACAAAGCCTATATCATGATTCCTCTCGATGTCAAATCTCTTATGGATCTCAGGGTCACAGGCAAAATTCATCCAGGCTATCTCTGCCGGAGACTTTTTTCTGAGCATCTCTATTTCTTTAAGCATCGGACAAAATACAAGTTCATATGAACCTTCCAAGATATGTCTTTTTATTTTCTTAAACGGTTTTTTTAAATGTGTATCGGAAGCAAAATAGACTCTTGGTTTAAGTCTCTTGGGAATAAGATGATCATAGTGCCCGTCATCTATGCGAAAATAAAAATCATACTCTGGCTTGATGCCCTCTATGTCCTTTGGCCAGAAATGCCTGACCTCGTGGCCCAGAGATACTAGCGCGCGTTCAAAATATATACCCACTGTATCTTCGCGCTCTTTACCAAATATCACTGCTATCTTCATAATCCCGACCTAACTTTACATTTCAACAACGTTAAAGTGTAAAGTTAGGCACCATTCCTATCGTAAACCTTTATCAGTTCTATCCCTGAAAAAATCTTCTTAAATATCTCTAATCTTTTATAGGTCTTATCTTTGCTGAGGCAGATAACTAATCTTCTGCGCAGAGACAAGATTATATTAAACATGATAGATATAAAAACAACCGGCGTAAAAAACATTTCCGGAATAAACACATTATTTATGCCTCTATGTGCTGTTATCATGCCCTGCACATCTCTCTCGACTGAGCCCTTTATTAAAACAATGGCGGGAATGCCTTTGCTGGACAAATCCAGCGATAATTGCCTTAGACCATGCCATCCTTTTTCGCAAACAAGGATATATCTTTTTTTCACGATGCAAGTTCCTTAAGCGAAGTCACTACATATCTGATCTCTTCTTCGGACAATTCAGGATACATCGGAAGACTCAAGATCTCTTCGCAACATTTCTCTGAGACAGGAAAATCACCTTTTTTATATCCAAGATCCTTGTAGGCCTCCTGCAAGTGCACAGGTATAGGATAGTGTATCAATGTCCGTATGCCTTTTTCTGCAAGTTTTTCCATTACTTCTTTTCTATTCTTTATCCTAACAGGATAAAGATGATATACGTGCTTAGCATATTCAGCTTCATAAGGACATATTACATCCAGCTTGTTTTCTTTGAATAACTTCGTATAAAGCAGTGCGTTTTTCCTTCTTCTTTCATTCCATTCGTCCAGATGCCTGAGCTTGACTCTTAGAATCGCAGCTTGTAACGTATCAAGCCTTGAATTATATCCTCTTAAAACATGCTCATATCTGCCTTTTCTTCCATAATCACGCAGCAATAAAAGTTTTTCTCTTGTTTCTCCGGAATTCGTTACAACCATGCCGGCGTCTCCGAATGCCCCGAGGTTTTTTGTGGGGTAAAAAGAAAAACATGCTGCGTCTCCAAAGCTTCCCACCTTTTTATCTTTATAAAGGGCTCCGTGGGCCTGGGCACAGTCTTCGATGACTTTGAGATCATGCCTTTTTGCTATTTTCATCAAAGGGTCCATGTCCGCAGGGTGCCCATAAAGATGAACCGGTAAAATCGCCTTTGTGTTTTTTGTGATAGCCTTTTCTATCCTAGAGATATCTATGTTATAAGTCTTGTCTTCTATATCCACAAAGACAGGCCTTGCGCCTGTCATGGATATCGCGAGAACAGTAGCGATGTAAGTATACGACATCACTATTACTTCATCGCCCGCGCCTATCCCGCATGCAAGACATGCAAGAAACAACGCGTCTGTCCCGGAATTTACCCCTACCCCGTATTTAACGTCACAGTAGCTCGCAAATTCCTTCTCAAAAAGCCCAACATCTTCTCCTATGATAAATCCGCCTGAAAGCATGACCTTACGCATGGATTCTTTTACTTCATCGGCTATATTCTCATACTGTTTCTTGAGAGTAAATACATCGACCTTCATATCTTTCTCCCTTCTAGATAAATCTTAAAAGAGCTTTAAAAATAGTGTCTGCTGAAAGATTTTCCATGCACTTCTTGTTGTCGCATTCCGGCAATCTGAAACGTTTATAGCAAGGCCTGCAGTCTGCATCTTCCGTCAAGACTGTATGTTTTTCAGATGCCGGATATGGCCCATAAACCTGCTCATCAGTAGGCCCAAAAATAGAAACAGTAGGCACGTCCTGACTTACTGCTATATGCAGCAGGCCTCCGTCATTACAGACAATCGCTTTGCATTTCTTGATCAGGCACGCCATTTCTCTTATTTTGGTTTTTGGCCCAAAGAAAGGCTTGTTCTGCATCTTTGATGCGACCTCCGCGATCAACTCCTCTTCTCCGGGACCTCCTAATAAAATCGGCTTTGCCCCATGCGATATTACTTTATCAGCAACCAGGGCAAAGTCTTTACAAGCCCATCTTTTATAATGAGATTTCTCTTTGCCATAAGAAGCGCCTCCGCCAGGCGCAATACCAATTAATATATCCTGTTCCTTTATGCCTTGTTTTTTCAAAAAATTATCAATATACTCCTTATCCTTGCCTGTCGTCACTAAAACAGTCCTGCCTTGAGCCTTATGCGTCTTATCAATAACGTCTATGTAATATTCTGCCACAGGTTTATCATTAAATCCTTCGAATGAAATTCTATGTGTTAAAAACCTTCCGCGGCCTCTATAATCAAAACCCCTGCGCTCTTTAATGCCTATTGACCAGCAGAAAAAGGCATATTCCTTACCAAGCGAGAGGTCAAGCAAAAGATCAAATTTCCTTTTTTTTATTTCCTTCCAAAACCTGGAAAGCTTTTTTAATGTCTCTATCTTTGACTTTTTCCAGAGGGACCTGTATTCATCCCTTTCAAATACAAAAACCTCATCTATCTCAGGATTTGTCTCGAGGATCTCCCTTGTCCTTATATTACATATATAACCTATATAGCACCCAGGATATTTTCCCTTTACAAAAGAAACCAATGGGGTTGAAAACAGAACATCCCCTATCCCGAACGGGTTTATTATCAATATCTTCTTATGCATATAGAAGATGTATTATAGCATGGTTTAGGGGGAAAATTCAACTTAGAAATAAACACCTAACTTTACACTTTAACGTTGTTGAAATGTAAAGTTAGGCGGAGAGAAAAGGGCTAAAACAGGGGTTTACCGTCCAGATTCAATTCCTTCATCTGGCTATTGTCAAAACCGCATGTCTTTAATACAGTTGGGGTTATATCATATATCGAAGGATCCTGTCTCGTGATCTTCTTGTTCGAAAATAGAATCCCTGGGATCAATTTCGGATCAAATAGATGAGAACCAGACCACTTCTTCAGATTATCTTCTATTAATTCTTTAGGGACAGCCCCTAATGCTGTTTGCCAGGAAGCCCTGTATCCCTTATTAAACCCGATATAAAGATCAGGAGACTGGACTGCATAATCTCCCCAAAATATCTCTTCGCGTTTATAGACCTTGTTGACCACATTGCTGGCATATTTATCGTCTACCCATTGAGTAAGCCTTGCGCTTATTTCTTCTTTTAAAACCTGCGAGTCTTCACCTGGCCTGACTATGCCCTCAGCCTCTCTGCCCTGCTGATTGATATAAATTGCCCCGAAGCCTATTGCATAAGCACGCGTCTTAGACCAATCGATCCCCTGTAATAATCCTGAAGTAGAATCGGCGCCAGGGTCTTTTAATACTAAATACTTGTTTTTTCTTAGCCAACTGTTGACATGCACGGCCCTTCTAAAGGTATCGAAACCATGATCTGATAAGACAAGGACCGTATCTTCCGGCCCTAATTTTTGCAATACCTTTCCTAAAACATCATCCATCTGCATATACCATATTCGGATTATATCTTTATATTCCTGCGACGCATTTTCTTCATACAAAGGGTGTAATTTATCGGTATAGCGCCAGAACATATGCTGAATAATATCCGAGGATTCAAAATAACAAAATAGAACGCCGTTCTCTAGACGATTAAGTTCGAAATCAAGCATTCGCTGTTTTTCTTTAAAAACCTCTCTGGCCTGCTCCAAAAACGGCTCCTCGCTAATTCGTTTTTCGTTGACCGCCCATGTATCCATAGGCATGCCTTGAGTATAGAAAAGCCCTATATTTTCTGTAAGTTCCCGGGTATAATCTTCGGGATAACTTATCGCAAAGGAAGGTTCCCGCGGATCAAAATTAATCGGACTGATATAAAGCTTGAATTCCGGCCTGGTCTCGACGAGATAAAATTTAAATATCCCTTTCATTTTCTTAAAAAAATCTATCTTAAAGCTGACCTCCTGCCAATCGCTCCATTGACCTTGTTCAAGTTCGAATTTCCTGTTGTTGTGCTCGATTGTGATCTTGTCCTCGCCCTTTGACAGAAAAACCTTAAAAGGGACTTTTATATTTTCCTGATTGCTGCCTCTTGCGACTCTGGGTCCGATAAGATCCAGCTGCAGGACGTCAGACCTCCTGACTCCAAACACTGTGCCGCCGATGTCCTTCTTTTTATTTATCGGCTCTGTGGTGTAAAATGTGAAGGTACCTTCGGTGCCCAATATATCAGGAACTCCCATTCCCGAAAGCATACGTCCGTAGACCTTGTCCGGAGGAAAAGTAACAGGGCAACTGATAATCACAGTCGGAACTTTGCGTTCGGATATATGCTGCCAGAAGCATTTGGTTTTGATCACCCGCTTGGCCTTCGAGCCCTGGACGTTAGAAAGCGACAGATTAAGGCCATAAGTCTTAGGGTCTCTGATGATAAAATCAAATATGCCGTTTTTACCGGGATTCTGACCAGTGGAAAATGCAGTCCAGGCGACTGGCGACTGTGAGGGATTGGCAGTATCTAGATGTCTATACGACCCCTCCTGGCGCAGGCGCGCAAAATTAGGAAGCTCGCCTTTATCCATCATTGTTTCAATGATCCTAGGGTCGAGACCATCGAATCCCAAGATCACCATTTTTTTATCAAATGTCGATGTATTTGTCGTCATAAACGCTCCTCTGATAATTAATCCCGCGACTATAACAAGCAGGATAACTATAATAAATTTCCAATTTTTCTTAAAGAAGGCGAATATTCTTTTAAAGAACAGGGAAAAAATACCTAGGCATCCGAAAAAGAAGGCAATTATTCCTCCGCCTACGGTAAATATAGTAAATCCTGTACCTGGGTCAATATAAGCGAATATCATATGTATTAAAATATCTAACTTTACACTTTAACGTTGTTGAAATGTAAAGTTACTGTAAATATCCTAGGCTTTTTAATCTCTGCTCTGTTGCGTTATCGATCTCTATTGTCGCGCTATCATCTCCTGAACTGATCTTTTCTGATAATTCCAGGCCTTCGAGCACATAATCCAACATCTCTCTATGATATATCCTGGCTACCTCGGGCATCTTATATATGAGATTATTTTGCTCCTGAGGATCGTTATTCAAATGATACAATTCCCCTCTCTGATTCCAGATATCATAGATATATTTCCATGGAAATCTCCTGACCGCGATCAAATGGCTACCAGTCACCATATAAGTAGGTCCGACTTCGCTGAATACATATCTCTCTTCCGAGCCCTCTTCGTCATAAGCAATGACATCTTGCAAGTCAACGCCTTGCATGTTAACGTCTGGCTCGAGCCCTAACGCAGACAAGGCAGTCGGCGCAATATCTATTTCCTGGGCCTGTCTTTCAATCCTTAGGCCTGAAGGGAAAACCCCGGGAAGCGTCAACAGGAGGGGTATCCTAATGGCATATTCGTACATTGTCTCGCGGGATTGTGTGTCACCTTGCTGGTCCAGATAATGACCGTGGTCAGAGGTAATAATGATCATGGTCTTTTTATCCAGCGCTAATTCTTTCAATCTTTCAACCAATAAACCGATATGTTGATCAACGTGTAAGACCTGCGACTCATACATGGAAACCGGGGTCTTTTCGCTCTGAACCAAATCAGCTTCTTCCTGGTAAACAAAATCTGTATCTGATAAATCATGCCTGACAAATGGACCATGGACATCCATATAATGGAGATAGAGAAAAAATCTTTTTTTCTGAAATTTTTCTATCCAGGAAATAGCTTCATCTGTAAGCAATTCTGCAGTAGGATAGGAGTGAGGGGGAGTTTCCAAAATACCTAACTCCGTACCTACTTTATAATACAGGTCATACCACCTCGACGAATCCCTTTCGATCAAGTCAACGTAGAAATCAAAGCCCTGTCCCAGGCCAAATTGCCGCGCGACCCAGGGATTGGTCATAAAGGCACAAGTAGAATAACCGTTATCCTGAAATATTTCAGCGACGGTAGCAATCGATCCGGAGAGCTTCTTGTTCTCTCCTGTTACCCCATGGACTATAGGATATGTGGCGGTAAAAAGGGAAGGGATCGAGGCATGAGTCCAATTGGACTGACTGATCGTATCAAGAAAAACAACTCCCTTGGCTGCCAGTTTGTCAATATTGGGAGTAAGGTCTTTGACCTGACCGTAACAGCCTACTTTTTGAGGCACAAGGGCATCCACAAGGATCAATATGACATTCAGATCCTCACCTTTCACAAAAGCAGACCTGTCTTTATCAAAATTAAAACCGCGCTCTATAAATCCGAATGCCGTCCATTCACCAGCAAGAACTGAGAACATAAGAATACCTATGATACACAGCCTGAGGAACATTTTTGCTTTTAATAGAGTCCTTAGGAGAAAATATATTGCCGGTATCAATATGAGGGCATAAAAGAATAGAAGAAAGTCTGCTAAGGAGTGGGGTAAAAAGTGGCGATATCCAAAGAAAATATTGCTTAGCCACCAATCTATACTGTAAGCGCAACTAAAAGATAAAAAACAAGATATAAAAACAAGTATTAATTTTTTGGGGCCTGGCTGTTTCTTTGTAAAAAACGATATCAATGACATTATCGATCCAAAAATGAGCCCTCCTAAACCGCAAAAGATAGAAAAGAGCAACAGGTTTCCAGGTAACGCCGGCCATTTTTCAGTAAAATATAAATACCCTGAACCTATAAATGTCTTGATCAGGCTATAAAGCGCTCCGAAGATTATACCAGTCAATATCCCCAGGCTTAAAGCTCTTGCCAAATAACCCAATCTACCACGATATGATCCCATTGTAATTCCTTTCTTATTTGCTACAGATAAGGCGCCAGCTTTTTGGCCTCATCAAAAGTCTAAACGGCATCAATAAGACTAATAAAAAATTCTCTATCCATCTGTTGCGCCTTAAAAAATTTGCAAACTCTATTTTAAAATTACGATTGGAATCGCTATCCTTATGCCTGTTTATATAATCGTCTGCCAAAGACAAAAAATCTATACGTATTTTCTTGAATCCTCCCAGGGCTGCGCCTTTTTTCCATTGGGGTATTGTGTAGCTTGTATCACCAAAGCTCCTCTCCTCCATTATCTTAAATACAGGATGGATCTTTTCAAGTACGCCACGTGCCGGCTCGTTAACCAAAATAAGCCTGCCCCCTTTTTTCAATACTCGCAGGATATCCCTGAACGCGATACACAGATCCTTGCTGTGATGGAGCACAGCAGAGCCAAAGACTACATCAAAAGTATTATCCATAAATGGCGCATTATGTAAATCAGAAAAAACTCTGTCAAAATATTTTTTTTCTGAAAAAAGGCTGGATACCTTTAGGTAGTTGCTAATATCCAAAGCCACTACGCTACAGCCCTTCTCTGCAAATTTAAATGCTGCGTAGCCAAAACATGCGCCTATCTCAAGCACCCTTTCGTCGCCCCTGATGCCCAATTCGTTGAATGTCGTATAAAACCTCGCTGCGGTCTCCCTAATGGATCGAAAACTACCGCCTCTCCTAAAAAAATTAGAACCATCGCCTTCAGGCATAGACAAAAACTGCGTCTTAAAACGATTTACCGTCTCTTTGTCGACTTTGAGCATACCGTCATTATCGTCCTTGATATAGTCTTCATCATCCATTGCCTTGCGTTCTTTTAAGGCCTCCTCTGAGGCACATGCAAGAAAATCAACTATGCCATCTTCTATGATATAAGAAGAATTACAGGCACGACAGACAAGGCAACCGTTTTTAACCTCGTTCTTTTCTTTCTGTGTCTCTTCAAGTGAATAATTTGAATCCTTACATCTAGGACATCTCAATATATCCAGCAGAGATTTTCTCATATTTTCATATTCTAACTTTACATTTCAACAACGTTAAAGTGTAAAGTTAGGCAATCGTTATTCTTCCTCTCTAAAAGAAGCGATGATATCGAGAAACTTAGGAAACAAGGCTTCTGCCATCAGGGCGTGGCCGTTTTTATTGAAATGGCCGTCGAACTTGAAATAGAGGGGAAAAACTCTGGATTTTTTAAAATCATCATACACGTTTATAAAAAATATGCCCCTATCATCTGCAAATCGACGCAGAAAATCAATCACTTGAGGCTGGCCATAGACCTTTTCGATCCCCAGATCTCTCGCTGCCCTGCCCTCAGACCATTCAACAGAGCTCACTTCTATTGCATAAGGATAGCTCGCAATGACAAAAGGGATACCCTTCTTTCTTAAAATCTCGTGAATCAACCCAAGATATTTTTCGTTTTTCTCCCATAATTTTCTGACAAGCTGATCTTCTCCTTCTCTAAATGCTATAAACGCATCTACTTCCTCTTCAAACTTAATATCTTTATGTCTCAATTTGAATAATTTTTTATTGATCCTGTTTTCCAGGTAAAGATAATATCTTGAATGCTTTATCAGAAATCTCTCTAAAGGATTAAAACCGTATGCCCTGATCCTCTTATAAGGAAAACACCTAAGAGGCAGGCCTTTTTCATCAAAAACTGTAGTTATCTCTAAATCGCGATCATCCTTTAGGTCGTTAAAATCATAAAACAATACTACGAGGTCTGGATTAAAACGCAAACCCTTATCCGAGAGAAAAAGATATTCCAAAATAGGCGAATAACCCCCGATCCCGGCGTTTATAACCTCGTACTTAACATCGTCTACAAAAGACTCGTTCAACTTCTCCTCTAATATCTTGACGAAGGTCTGTTCTATTGCAACGCCATGGCCTTCTGTAAAGGAATCCCCCAAGGCCAATATCCTGAAGACATTATCCCCTTTTTTGACGGGATATTCCCTGTCGCGCAGACCGAATGAATTTATGTCGTAAACAACATCCCATTCTTTTGAAATCGAAGGCCCTCTGGAGTCAGGGATAAAAGAATGATGGAATTTGAAATCCGCTCTTCGGTAAGACGCTATCTGGGACTTCATAGCCAATGTGTCCCCATGCTTGACCCTGGCATATATCTCACCGGCCGCGACAATAAGGCAAAAATAAAAAAATAAAAGAATTGTCCAGAAAAAAAACTTTTTAAACATAATGCGTCATCCTAATTCAAATATGGCAAAAAATCCATCTATCTGTCCTTTTAACTGATGCAAGGTCCTGATCGAGACCAGCCTCTTTAAGATATATCCCGGCCTGAGATAAAATCTCTTGCTGGCCTGGTCTAAAAATCTTGAAAACTCCTCCTCCTTCATCCCGGGATTGACATAATATATCTGCTTGTGGTCCAATATCGTACTTTTTGAAAAATCAAAAGCATGTCCTTCGTCGGTAAGTTTTTTATATAACTCTGTACCGGGAAAAGGAATGAATTTATTGAAATGCGCATAGTCCAATTTCATATCTATAGCGAAACGCACAGTGTTTTCAAGGCTCTCCCATGTTTCGCCAGGCGTGCCTACAATAAAATCTCCACGGACCTCCAGACCTGCCTCTTTTGTAAGCCGGGTGGCCTTTTTGTTCATCTGGACGGTATTTCCTTTTTTGAGAAGCTTGAGCATCCTATCATCGCCTGATTCAAAACCATACAATACCTGCCAGCATCCAGCCTTTTTCATGCGCTTGAGAAGCGGCCCGTCCACACAGGCTGCCTTTGTAAGGCACGTCCAGGAAAGCTTGAGTCCTCTCTTTTCAAACTCATCGCAGATCTCATACACCCTTTTTTTATTTAAAGTAAATGTATCGTCGAAAAATCTGATTTCCTTAACACCGTAGTCTGCCACGACCTTTTCTATCTCCTGAAAAATATTGGATACGCTTCTCATCCTGCAACGCATACCGAATATCTTTCTGTCACAAAAAGTGCATTGTGACGGGCAGCCGCGGCTCGTCATAATAACCGCATATGGCACGCGACGGCAAGAAGCGGGCGTTGGCCGGTAAAATCCAGGATGAGGCAATAAGTGCCTGGCAGGCATAGGTATTGAATCCAGATCATTGATAAAATCCTGATCTTCGTTCTGGTGTATACCTGCCTCATCCTTATAGATAATC
>CAYPYS010000006.1:0-78880 GCA_964415355.1 uncultured Planctomycetia bacterium
TGTAGAGGCAAGGCCATTGACCGTTGAGAAACTTAAGAAAGAACTGGAAGGATTATGTGCCGAGAAGATATAAATAAAAAGATAGTTTTTTTGATCCCGCCTGTGAGCATGAGAGAGCTGTTCGGAGATTTTGGCGATGCAGGCAATGTGTTGCCGTTCGTCGGAGTAATGCTTCTAGCTGCGTTGACAAGGGAGCGAGGTTATAAGACAGAGCTTATTGATTCTGTCGCGTTGCGCCTAAATGCCCAGGATGTCATAAACAGACTAATGGAAATCAATCCGGATTACATAGGCATGACAGCTTCAACGCAGACTATATCTCAGGCAGCAAAGATGACCGAGCTCATAAAGGCGAGTCTACCAGGCTCCAAGATTATTATAGGTGGCCCTCATGTGTCTGCTGTGCCTGATAAAACTCTAGAAAAATATAGTTATTTTGATATCGGGGTTATAGGGGAGGGCGAAGAAACGCTTTTGGAGATATTAAGATTTTATGATGAAGGATGTCAGAATCTTGGCGCTATAAAAGGTATTATTTATCGAGGTAAAGATGGAAAGACCTTAAAGACACCGCAGAGGCCTTTGATTGAAAATCTGGATGCCTATCCTATGCCGGCATGGGATTTATTACCTGATTTAAAAACATATTACCGTCCTTCTGCAGAAAACATGAATAGGTTACCCGCGGTCAATATGATGGTGAGCAGAGGTTGCCCAATGAAGTGCACGTTTTGTTTTAATCGTATGGATCCAAGGAATCGCAGAGTAAGATGGTATTCTGCAGAGCGTATCATGTCTGAGATAGAGATGCTGGTAAAAGAATTTGGAGTAAGAGAGATTTCTTTTTTCGATGATAATATGCTAGCTAACAAAAAACTTTTATCGCAGCTGTGCGAGCGCCTGATTGACGCTAGGCTGGACTTGACATGGAATTGTTACGGTAGCGCTAATTACGCGGACGAGAAGTTGTTTCGGTTAATGAGAAAGGCTGGGTGCTGGCAGATCTCGTGGGGAGTAGAACATGGAAGACAAGAAATATTAGATGTTTATAGTAAGGGAATAAGGATCAGCAAAATGACTAATGCCCTTAGAGAGGCCAAGAGATCTGGTTTGCGAAACCGGGCATTTATGATGCATGGCAATTTTTTAGAGACAAAAGAAACCGTAGAGGACAATATAAAATATCTTAATTCTTTACCCGTAGAAGATTTTCATGCTACATTTTTTACGCCGCTTCCTGGTACGATAGCGTATGATGAAGTTGAAAAATACGGAAAATGGCTTAAGGATCCAGAAATATGGGAGAATTATGCCTGTTATACTACGTCGATATTCCTTCCGCGGGATATGGAAGAAAAAGAGCTTGTCGAATCATTCAGCAGGATATACAGAAAATTTTATTTTAGACCGAGGGTCTTTTTGTATTTTGCTTTGAAGATGTTGCGTAATCCCAATACGATGGCTCATATAACCAAGACAGCATTTCGTTTCATAAAGGTTTTTGGAAAGAAAAAGGCCAAACAATAATATGAAAAAAATATCCAGGATTTTATTGATCAATCCGCCTCAGATCTCAGATGGAAAATTCCTTGACGGTTATCAAGGTACCAGGCCTGTGCTTCCACCGCTAGGGCTTGCTTATATAGCCTCGTATCTAGAAAGACAAGGTTATAAGGTGGATATGTTTGATGGCATGGTAGAGTCGGCTTCTCCGCAAGAGATAGCCACTAGGACGCTTTCCTATGATATGGTAGGTATTACCTCTATAACATTTCAGGTAATTTTGACTTATAGAGTGCTTGAAGAGATAAGACGGCAGAATCCAACTATCCCTATTGTCGTAGGGGGTCCTCATGTTTCGTCTTTGCCTCTCGAGCCGATTGAAAAAGGGCTGGCGGATTTTGTAGTTATCGGAGAAGGCGAGATAGCGATGTCCCAGATAATAAAGGCGTATGAAAGCGGGGGAGATTTCTTCGCTATCCCGGGAGTAGCCTTTAAAAGAGATGGCAAGATTCATGTGCCTGATGACTCAGGCTTGGTCGATGATATAGATTCTTTGCCTTTTCCTGCAAGGCACTTGCTTCCAATGGAAAGATATCGTACGAGTGCAGTGCGCACCAGGCGATTTCCTGCCATGTCAATGATAACCTCGCGTGGATGTCCCATGAAATGCACCTTTTGTTTTAACAATAAGCCTTATCGCAGGCGCGTAAGATTTGTCTCGGCACCTAAAATGATAGATGAGATGATGCAGCTTATAGATAAATACGGAGCGAAAGAAATACATTTTTGGGATGATAATTTTCTTATGAACAAGAATCGCATAAATGAATTTTTAAAAATTATGGAATCACGCAAGTTATATATTCCCTTTGATTGCGAGGGTATAATAAATGCCTTTGATCCTGAAATATTGATGAGATTGAAAAAGGTAGGCTGTTACAGCGTTTCTTATGGCATAGAGTCTGGCAATCAAAGGATCCTTGATTTGATGGGGAAGCACACGACTATAAAGGAGATAAGAAGGGTAGTAAAAGAGACCAAGGCGCTGGGTCTTGATGTGAGAGGATATTTTTTATTTGGGCTTCCCACGGAGACAAGAGAAGAAATCCTCGATACTATAAGGTTTGCCAGATCGCTTAAGCTTACTGATGCTACATTTTCTTTACTCATACCTTTGCCTGGAACCGAGATTTACGAAATGGTTAAGGACGAGTCGCAGTTTATGAAAGATTATTGGGATAAGCTTTTGCTTTCTGAGATAAGTTTTCCAAAGTCCCCTTTGGTATATTGTCCTGATGGAATAAAAGAGGAAGAGCTTTTGCATCTGCATCGATTGGCGTTCAAAAGTTTTTATTTCCAACCGCGCCAGTTATTAAATAAGATGTTCAGGTGTTTTAAGAGTTACGAAGTTTTTAAAGAGTCGCTTAAAGGGTTAAAATCTTTAGTTAAAGGATAGATAGGTGGTATCAAGAATTATGAGAGTAGCTATTATCAGACCTAGATATTATACGCATCTTGTCACGCCTCCTCTTGGTATGGGTTATGTCTGCGCTTATCTCAAACAAGCGGGTATAAAGGCAAGTATTATAGACGGCCTCAAAGAGGGGTTGGATAATGAGCAGCTTTTAAGGCGTTGCGAAGATGCGGATATAGTAGCTATATTCTGCATGAGCGATTATATCTGGGATGTTATTGACATTAGTAAGAGATTAAAGGGTGCAGGGAAGACAGTCGTGATAGGTGGGCCTCATGCTACCATAATGCCTAAGGAGACTCTGGGACATACTGACGCAGACTATGCGATTGTTGGTGAAGGAGAAAAGAGCATGTTGGAGCTTGTGCATGCTATAAGCAACAAGAAAGACCCTTCGACTATCCAAGGTATTTACTCGAAGGCAACGACAAGATTTTTACCCAGGGAGTTTTTTAATAACCTAGATGAAATACCTTTTCCTGCGTGGGAGGAGATTGACCCCAGGAGTTATCCGCCAGCTCCGCATGGTGCCGTAGTAAAAGCCTTCCCTGTTGCACCTATTACGTCTTCTCGCGGATGTCCTTTTTCATGTCATTTTTGCGCCAGCCCTAAGATATGGAAGCGTCAGATAAGGTATCGTTCTGCAAAGAATGTAGTGGATGAAATAGAATTACTTGTAAAAAAATATCAGGTAAAAGAGATTCATTTTGAAGATGACAATCTTACCTTAAAGAGATCTCATGTTGAGGGCATATGTGAAGAGATTTTAAAGAGAAGGCTTAAGGTGTATTGGGCTACACCAAACGGTATACGCGTCGATGCGGTTTCAGAGGAACTTTTAAAGTTAATGAAGAGGAGCGGATGTTACAGTGTGGCCTTTGGCATAGAATCTGGTTCACAGAAAATACTAGACAATATAGATAAAAAGACAGACTTGAAGATGATGAATTCGGCCATACGAATGGCTCATAGAACTGGTCTAATAACACAGGCCTTTATTATTTTTGGCCTTCCCGGAGAAACGCGAAAGACCATAGAAGACACAATAAAAATGGTTATGTCTTTGCCTCTGCATAAGTCGCAATTTTTGCTCTTGGATCTCTTGCCCGGGTCTGTTCTATGGGATAGGTTTGGAAATGGCGATATAGAACTGTTCAAAAAAAGGAGTTATCAAGAGCCTGGATTTATACCTGAAGGCCTTACAGCGGATTATCTTATTAAGGCAAGGACCCAGGCATTCAGAAGGTTTCATTTAAGGCCAAGACAGTTTTGCATGATCCTTAGAATGTTAAAGATGAAACAAATTGGGTATATTATGCAAAGGATGAAGGATTTTTATATATTCGGAAAATAACAAGGCCCTTAAGTTTACATTTCAACGTTGTTGAAATGTAAACTTAAGAAGATGAATTACGATGAAGATAGCTTTAGTTGTAGATTGGCATTCGGAAAAGATGGGGTATTCTGATAATTTTTTACCTAAGGCCTTGGCTTCTTTGGGGCATGAGGTTCATCTGATAAGCTCTAATGGCCAGGTGTATTTTACCTCGTCTATTTACAAGGATGTCTTTGAACCTTTTTTAGGGCCTCCGATCGTGGATTGCGGTGTGGAGGAACGCGATGGCTATACATTGCATCGTTTACCGCATGCTACTTTTAGAGGAAAAATGCGGATAAAGGGCCTTGCGAAGAAATTACGCACGCTGCGACCAGATATAGTGCAAGCTGGCGAATTTACCTGTCTAACAACTTATGAGGCAGCATTTTTAAAGAAGATGCTAGGATATAAGTTTTTTGTAGAATGTCACGTGCACGCATCTGTTTTTCCTCCAGCTAATGGAATAGCAAGCGCAAAAGAGCGTTTTTATTGGAATATGTACGCCGCCACTATTGGCAAGATGGTAAACCATATGTCTGAGAGATGTTATCCCATAAGCACTGATGCTGCCGACATATTAGCTAAATTTTTTGGAATTCAAAAAAATAAGATTGCTATAAGATCTTTAGGGGTAGATACGGATTTATTTAAACCTGTTTCTGATGAGGTTTCTAGGCAGAGACGTAGCAAGATTAGGAAAGAGCTTGGTTTTTCGGATTCGGATATTGTATGCGTATATACCGGGCGTTTCGAGTCATGCAAGAATCCTTTGTGTCTTGCGCATGCAATAAAAAAGCTTGCGGCTATAGGGGAGCCTTTTCGGGGTTTATTTATAGGATGTGGTAGCGAGGTTAACAGAGATAAGATATCGGATTCTTCATGCTGTATTACGCATCCTTTTGTTCCAGTGAAAGAATTACCCAAATTTTATCAGGCTGGCGATATAGCTGTTTGGCCTAAGCAAGAATCAACTAGCCAACTTGACGCAGCAGCATGTGGCTTACCCCTAATACTTAGCGATAAAGTAAAAGTAAAAGAACGCATAGAGGGCAATGGACTGACTTACAGGGAGGACGACATTGAGGATATGATTCGCCAATTGCTTGTTCTTCGTGATCCTGTATTACGTCAGAAAATGGGTGCTTGCGGTGCTGATAAAATGCGTAGGTCGTTTAGCTGGCATAACATTGCCAAAGAATACGCGACTGATTACGAAGATGCCTTGAGGAAAACAGGATGAAAAAGAAGATTGTTATAGCAGGAGGGGCACGGCCGAATTTTATAAAAATAGTCCCGCTTATAAGAGAATTTAAAAGATATAAGAAGCATTTTGATGTTTTATTCGTGCACACCGGACAACATTATGATTTTACTATGTCAGAAATATTTTTTCAGGACCTATGTATTCCTAAACCTGATGTTTTTTTGAACGCGGGATCTTCGTCTCATGCTATTCAGACGGCCAAGATTATGATGGGCTTCGAGAGGGTTCTTATAAAAGAGAAACCTGATCTAATAGTCGTTGTCGGAGACGTTAATTCTACATTGGCGTGTTCTTTGGTTGCGTCAAAATTAAACATCAAGATAGCTCATGTAGAATCAGGGTTGAGGAGTTTTGATAAAACAATGCCCGAGGAGATCAATCGCATAGTTACAGATAGTCTCTCGGACTATTTATTCGTAACTGAAAAAAGCGGGATGGAAAATTTAAAGAAAGAAGGAATCGATAAAAAAAAGATATTTTTTGTAGGCAATGTAATGATAGATACATTACTGTTGAACATGCGCAAGATAGACAAATCCGATATCCTTAAACAGTTTTCTTTAAGGCCTGATTCTTATGGCGTTTTGACTCTTCATAGACCCAGTAATGTTGACACAGAGGATTCATTTCTTGAGATATACGCTATTTTAAAATCTCTTTTAGGCAAAATAAGGATAATTTATCCTGTCCATCCACGTTCCATGCGAATGATGAGATCGTACGGTATTTTAGGCAAGTTCAAAAAGCTAAATAACCTTTGCATGACGAAGCCACTTGGTTACGTCGATTTTATTAAGTTGATAAAAAAATCCAGTTTTGTCCTTACTGATTCAGGAGGGATACAAGAAGAGGCTGCTTTTATGAGGACTTCCTGTCTTACGTTAAGGGAAAATACAGAACGGCCCGCTACTTTAAAAGGCACAAATTATTTAGTAGGTAGAAATAAAGATAAGATACTCAGACACGTGAAAAATATATTGAACGGCAAAATAAAAGATGGCAAAATCCCCGAATTATGGGATGGCAAGGCAGCACGCAGAATAGCCAAGATTCTAATATGATAGACACAGAAAAGACATTTCTAGAGATGACTAGTTCTTATGAAAATAGCAGATCAAAGGATATGACTTCCAAATATTGGACAGAGCTAAACAGGAAAAATATAGATCAATTGCAAAGAGAAGGATATTGCAATTTTAAACAAACCGTAGGTAAAAATTATTTTATATGGGCGACAAGAATACGAGACCCTAAGATTAGATACTTGATGAATAATCTGCCGCTTTCATGCGTGTCGTCGGCTTTTGCTAAGGCGCTTTTTTCAAAAAGACATATATATTTTAGTTTAAAAGGTACAATCGTCTATAATTTTCTCAGTCTTTTGCTATGGGAATACACGATAAGAAAAATATCTTTTAACATGGTAGATTCCATCGAAGAACCGCTGGAGGGTAACCCTCCTTGTGTCAGAGTAGGTCGTAGGATGATTTCCCAGGACTTGGCTTATTCCGTATTGGAGCTTAATGAAATGATAAAAGGAGGCGTAGATTTTAATAGCATAAATACGGTAATGGAGTTAGGCGCAGGGTATGGCAGGACAGCGTATGTTTTTCTTAAGGCATTCCCGCATTTGAAATATATAGTAGCGGATATTCCCCCAGCGCTTTACATTTCCCAGAGGTACTTATCAGGTCAATTCCCGCATAGAAAGATATTTGAATTCAAAAATTTTAAAGATTATTCAGAAATCGCGGATGAGTTTGAAGAATCGCAGATAGCTTTTGTGTTACCGTCACAGTTGGAATTGTTGCCAACTAAGACAGTAGACATGTTTTTGGCTATAGATTCACTTCATGAAATGCTGCCAAAACATATAGAGTATTATTTTAATAATATAGATAGACTTACAAAAAAGTTTTTCTATTTTAAATGCTGGAAGATAACAGAGATGCTCTACGATGATATCGTGCTTAAGGAAACAGACTATCCTGTACGCGAGAACTGGTACAGGGTGTTTTGGAACGAATGCGATGTGCTTACTTCATATTTTGAAGCGCTTTTCAGGATTGATAATGGAGGGAATTAATGAAAGAATGCTTGGTTTGTAGAACGCTTATAGAGCCTTTTATGTCTTTCGGAAAGATGCCTATTGCGAACGGATTCTTGAAGAAAGACCAGTTTGGCGAGGAATACTTTTTTGAACTAAAGGTTGCTTCTTGTCCTGAGTGCGGCATGTTTCAGCTTATAGAGCAACCTGACCGCACTAAAATGTTTAACGAAAACTACGCCTTTTTTTCAGGGACATCAAAAAATATGGCTGTTCATTTCCAGGAGTTTGCAAAACATCTGAAGGGCGATTATCTCTCTTCTAAAGATCCTTTTGTGGTAGAGGTAGGCAGTAATGATGGTATTATGCTGAAGAATTTTGTTGATTCAGGAATACGTCACTTAGGGATTGAGCCGTCTGCTAATGTGGCCAAAGCAGCAACGGATAAAGGTATAAATACGATATGTAAGTTTTTTGACGAAGAATGTGCCAAGGAGATCGTAGCTAAGCATGGTCAGGCAGATGCCTTTCTTGGTGCAAATGTCATGTGCCATATCCCCTATCTCCATTCTGTGATCAAAGGAGCCAAGATACTTATTAAGCCAAAAGGCGTGATGATATTTGAAGATCCTTATCTGGGAGATGTCATTGAGAAAACGACGTATGACCAGATTTACGATGAGCACGTTTTTTTGTTTTCCGTTTCCTCTATTAAGAATCTTTTTGCGCGACATGATATGGAGCTGATAGACATAGAGCCACAAGAGACACATGGAGGATCGATGCGCTATATAATAGCGAACAAAGGAAAAAGGCCTGTGTCTGCTAGAGTCAATAGACAGCTGGAAGAAGAAAAGGCTTTGGGCTTGGATAGGGCAGAGACATATGATATGTTTCGCAAAAATTGTGAACGCTATCGCAATGAGCTTATGGGTCTTCTGCGTGACATAAAGAAAAAAGGAAAAAGGATCGTAGGCTATGCGGCTACATCAAAAAGCACTACTATAATGAATTATTGTGGTATCACTGAGGACCATATAGAGTTTATAAGCGATACTACGCCTTTGAAGCAGGGTAAATTCAGCCCGGGTGTCCATATACCCGTGCGACCATATGAAGATTTTAAGGCAGATTACCCGGATTATGCGCTTCTGTTTGCTTATAATCACGCTAAAGAGATTATGGCAAAAGAAAAGGATTTTATGGTCTCAGGCGGGAAGTGGATTACATATGTGCCAAAGGTGCAGATATTATAGATTAAATGACAGTGCTTAAGTTTACATTTCAACAACGTTGAAATGTAAACTTAAGCGAGTTGGGAGGGATTTTAGCTGATGATAGAAGGTGTTGAGGTTAAGGAGTCAGTTGTACATAGAGATGGTAGGGGTTTTTTCTGCGAGATAATAAGGCGCTCGGATGATTTTTTTCAGGGCAGGTTCGGTCAGCTTAGCCATTCAATGGCGCATAAGGGAGTATTTAAGGCTTGGCATATGCATAAGAAACAGACTGACTGGATGTATGTTGCTACAGGAGATATTAAGCTAGCCTTATACGATACACGGAAAGATTCCAAGACAAAAGGAAGATTGCAGGAGATGCTAATTGGAGAGACGCATGGTCACAAGGTCATAAAAATCCCACCAGGCGTAGCTCATGGTTACAAAATAATAAATGGACCGATGCACATCGTGTATGTGACAGATAGGGAATATGACCCTGGGGATGAATTAAGGATATCGCATGATGACCCGGAAATTGGGTATGATTGGGTGTCTGATTAGATCTATGGCTAAAAAAAGTAATAATTATTATAAAAATAAAAACATACTTATTACGGGCGGAAGTGGATATCTAGGGAGTTCTCTTGTAAACGCGTTAAGCCTTATTCCGTGCAGGATTACTGTTTTAGACCTGAAACCTGATGCCGTGCGCTCGGTTAAAGATCAGGCTGCAGATATAACATTCAAAGAAGGCGATATCAAGTGTGAAAAAATATGGTTTAAATACCTGAAAGACATTGATATTATTTTTCACTTTGCAGCCCAGACAAGTTCGCGTATCGCCAATGAAAATCCTATAAGCGATCTTAGGAGCAATCTTTTGCCTGTAGTGAACCTTGTCGAGACATGTCATAAAAATGGATTTAAGCCTGATATAATATTTGCTGGCACTGTTACAGAAGCAGGCCTTACTAATAAGTTGCCAGTTAATGAGAATTTTAAAGATAGACCTATAACGGTATATGATATAAATAAACTCGCTGCCGAGAAGTATCTCCAGTATTATGCTAATCAAATAGGAGGGAAGTCTGTGACACTAAGGCTAGCAAATCTGTATGGCCCAGGCACTGCTTGTGCTAGCGTAGATAGAGGCATACTTAACTTGATGGTCAGAAAAGCGCTTAAAGGAGAAGGGCTGACTGTTTATGGGGACGGTGCTTTTATAAGAGATTATACGTATATAGATGATGTGGTAGTGGCATTTCTATTGGCAGGAATAAATATAAATGTTTTATCCGGAAGATATTGTGTTCTCGGTACTGGCGTTGGGCATTCTATCAAGGATATGGCAAATATGATCAAAGAAGAGGTTTTTGATATGACGAGAAAGGAAACCGTAATCAATTACGTTTCTCCAGACAAAGACCTTGCACCTATCGAAACCAGAAATTTTATAGCTGACACTACTTCTTTTAAGGAAGCAACGGGGTGGGTTTCGAAAATAGATCTAAGAAGCGGTATTAGGCAGACGATAGATTATTTTTTAAAGGAGAAGATATAGTGGATATATTAATATTAGGAGGCGCTGGGTTTTTAGGGAGTAATTTGGTCAGGAGGTGCCTAAAGGAGCCCGGGAATAGAGTAACTGTCGTGGACTCTTTGGATCCCAGGCTAAAAAGCACGTCTGATAATTTGAGAGAAGTTTTACAGCAGATAGAATTTATCAAAGGTGACATGAGGGATTCTGTATTAATGGGAAGGATTGTAAAAGGCAAAGATGCTATTTTTAATTGCGCAGGCCAAACCTCCCATCCATTATCGTTGACAGATCCATTTTTTGATGTCGAGGTGAATTGCGCGGGCAATCTCACGCTTTTAGAAGCCGTAAGGAAATACAATAAAGAAGTGCCCGTGGTCTATACATCAAGCAGTACTGTTATAGGAAAGACACAGGGAGAGGTTGTGGATGAGACGCATGGCGAATTTCCGCTGGATATCTATTCAGCCAATAAAGGCGTAGCAGAGAAATATTACCGTATTTATAACCGCGTTTATGATTTAAATACGCTGTCGCTTCGCTTTGCCAATCTCTACGGCCCCTATGGGAAAGGTTATCCCGAATTTGGGTTTATAAATTATTTTATTGCGTTGGCAATGGCAGACAAGGATATAGAGATTTTTGGGGAGGGCAGTCAGAATCGAAATGTCATGTACGTCGAAGACGCTGTGGAGCTCATTTATAGATCTATATCGCATAAGGAGATCTTCGGCAATGTCTATTTTGCAGTGCACAGGGAACATTATTCTGTTTTGGATATCGCAAGGGAGATCGTCTCTGTCTTTAAGAAAGGGAATATTAGAAAAATAGCATGGCCTGATGTACGCAAGAGAATAGAGATAGATAATGTAATAATTTCTGCGGAAAAGCTTTGTTATGATATGAAATTTGAACCGAGATATAATCTCAAAGAAGGGCTTCTTAAGACAAGAGAGATTTTAGAAAAAAATGCACTAATTGAATCTTCTTAAGTTTACATTTCAACGTTGTTGAAATGTAAACTTAAGTCAGAAGCGTAACCAGGGAGGCATTTTATGAATATCTGCGTAACAGGTGCCCTGGGCCATATAGGCTCAGCGCTTATCCGCAATATATCTACGCCATTAATCAAGAAGGTATATTTAGTTGATAACTTTTTAACTCAGAGATATGCTTCTTTGTTTAATTTGCCCTACGGGATAAATTATTCCTTTCATGAACTGGATATCCTTTCAGAGGACATGGGACCTATTATAGAGGATTCTGATGTCCTAATACATCTTGCAGCTGTTACGAATGCAGAAAAGAGTTTCCATGATTCTGAGCTAGTTGAAAAGATAAATAAAAAAGGATTGGAAAATGTTGCCAGTCTATGTTCGCAGCATGACTGCGCCTTGGTTTTTCCTTCTTCTACGAGCGTTTATGGTGTGCAGGAAGGAGTGGTGGATGAGAATTGCAAAGAGAAAGATCTTATGCCTCAAAGCCCATATGCGGAGTCGAAGATTTACGGGGAAAAGCTGTTAGCGCGATTGTCCAAAGAAAAAGGCCTGAGATTCGTGATTTTTCGTCTTGCTACGATTTTTGGATATTCTATTGGGATGAGATTTCACACGGCAGTGAATAAATTTATATGGCAGGCATCTTTAGGACAGGATATAACAGTGTGGAAAACAGCATTAAACCAGAAGAGGCCGTATTGTGATTTGCAAGATGCTGTTTCAGCATTTAATCAAGTGGTCGAAAAAAATATGTTCGACAGAGAAATTTATAATGTAGTTACTATGAATTTGACAGTTGCTGATATAGTAGCCTCTATAAGGCAATATATCCCAGAGCTTAAATTTAAATTCGTAGAGTCAGCGATTATGAATCAACTTTCGTATAATGTATCGAATGAGAAATCGATCAAAGCAGGGTTTAAGTACTCAGGTGATTTGGATGTTAGCATAAAAGAATCGCTTAAACAAATAAAGAACATCAACGCATCCAATCCCAAGATAGATTTATGAACAAGAGTCCAAAAGTAGGCATAGTTATACCCAGTTACGAACGCCTGGAATACCTTAAAGAGGCTGTAGATAGCGCTATAAACCAGACCTATGGAAATCTCGAGATAGTCATAATAGACGACAATTCTCCAGATCCGGCTATAAAAGAATATCTGAGTAAGATAGGAGATTCAAACGTCAGGTATTTTATCAATAAGACAAACATTGGCACTACAAGAAATTATGATACAGGCGTAAGGCTTTTAGCCCGAGACGTCGAATGGTGCGTGATACTTGATAACGATGATTTTTTGGACAAAGATTTTGTCAAGGAAGCTGTGGAGTTGCATTTGAAATATCCTAAATCAAAGGTAGTGCATTGCCATCAAGTGTTTATAGATGTTGATAAGAGAAAAATACGAGAGGATTCTGGCTTTGCTTCTCTTGAGAAGGCAGAGGATTATTTGTTTTCAAGATGCATGGGCCGTCGCGATATAAGATCATCCAGCATCTTTTTTAATACAGAAGAATACAAGAAGGTGGGGGGGTACCCTATATTTTCCTCAGGCATGTGTACTGATACGGTATTTCCTTTTTCTCTTGCATTCGATAACATGCTGGCTTTTTCCGAAAAGGCATTGGTATATATAAGAATCCATGATGAGGCAGAATCTCTTACAGCTGACAATATAAAAGGCAAACTCGTGTCTATAAAACAGATGCAGGAATATTGCATGGATGTGTATAAGACCAATAATATGGATAATTCTTTTGGAAATAAGGTGAGAACAAAAGTATATTTAAGACGTTACGGCATGTCTTTGACTTATGCCTTGCTTATAAGAATGTACAAAGAAACATTGCTTAAAAAGGATAAGAATTCTGCCAAGGCCTATATAAAGGATGTTGTAAATTTCTGCAGAGAGAACGGATTGACTGTGTCGTCAAGGTTTTTGCTCTTATTCGGTTCCTTCAATTGTTTTAATTTAGATTTAAGCAAGGCAGGTTTTGGCAAGTTTGTCCGTATGCTGGAGGCCGGCAGAGGTTTCCTGTCAAATAGATATGCTAATCTTAGAAAATATTTGAGCAGAATACAACTTCTATCATTCGTAAAGAGACAATCGATGGTTATTTTAAACACTTTAAAAGGCAGATTCGCTTTAGTTGATTTTAAATATTGTCCCTCTTGCGGATGTTATAGTTTATTTTATTGGTGGCGTTATTATGAAGAGATACTTAGAGAAAGTGTTCCCGAATGGGGAGTCAGCATAGATTATACCGAACAGATGATAAAAAGAGAAAATAAGCTTTGCGCCAATTGTGGTACTGTTTTTAGAATACGAGCTCATGCCCAAACAATACTGAAGATATTTGGTTGGAGCAGATTGTCGGGTTTTGTGTCTTTTTTAAGGAATAATCCTTCTTTTGTGGTATACGAATCCGCGAATTACAATGTCTTTCGCAATAGAGCATTAAAGCAGCTGGATAATTATATGGTTTCCGAATTTCACCCAGAGTATAGATTCGGACAAGATGCAAATGGTGTGAGGAATGAAAATCTCGAGAGATTGACCTTCGAAGATAAACTATTTGATTTAATAATAACCAGTGATGTGCTCGAGCATGTTTCTGATCTGGATAAGGCATTGTCTGAAATACACAGGGTTCTTAAGCCAGGTGGTTATCATATCTTTACAGTACCCGTAGATTCTTCTTTGATCAGAACAAGACAAAGGGCATTGGTAGGTACGGATGGAAAACTGAATCATCTTTTACCTCCCGTGATACACGGAGACGATATCAGGGACGGTATACTGGCTTATAGAGATTTTGGTACTGATATAAATAAAATAATGGAAACATATGGATTTACATGTGAAGAAAATAGATATTTTATAAACAAAAAACATATTGTCTCTATTTACATAGCACAGAAGATCAGCGCAGGTGTATTTTTACAGGCAGCTTCAAAAAGACGCTCGGCCAGGTAAGTAGTTTAAAGATGTGGGCCTCGCTTCGTTTATTATGAAGATTCTTTACGATAATACTATTTTTAATCTACAGAGATACGGCGGCATATCAAGGTATTTTACCGAGATCATAAGACGCATAGAGGAAGACAAAGATGTAGGCGTAAGCCTATTTAAAGGTATGGATATCTTGCCTTATAGATTTTTGAATCTCAATAATCCATTTCTAAATCACAAGCTATCTAATCCCAAATGCGATATATATCATCCTACTTATTATTCATCCATGGTTAAAAGGAGAAAAGGTGTTAAGACGATAGTTACAGTCTACGATATGATACATGAATTATATTTATCTAAGATAGATGACCTTAATAAAGACCTGGAGGTCAAAAGAAAGTCTATTCATAATGCAGATCATATAATTTGCATTTCGGAAAAGACAAAGCAGGACCTCCAGGAGATATATAAGATAAAGGACGATAGCGTATCAGTAGTTTACTTTGGATCGTATGTAGATAGCTTGAAGCAGGAAGGGGAGGGATTCAGACAGCCAGACAAACCATATATATTCTATGTAGGAAAGAGGTCGCACTATAAGAATTTTAGAGTACTGGTTCAGGCTTTTAACTCGTTGGGACTAAAGAAAAAATTTGATCTTATTTGTTCTGGAGGAGGGCCTTTTTCAAAGCAAGAATTATCAGAGTTTAGAAGAATGAAATTAGAAGACTCGATAAAATATGTTGCAGGCCCAAATGAATTTCTATATCTATATTACAAAAACGCAGTTTTTTTAGTATACCCCTCGCTTTATGAAGGATTTGGACTGCCTATCCTTGAAGCAATGGGTAATGATTGTGCTGTTATTGCCGCTAACGCAGGGTCTATTCCCGAAGTTGCAGGTGATTCAGCATTGCTTTTTTCTCCTGAGGACGTGGACGAGCTGTGTCATTGCATGAAAACATTCTTAAACAATGATTCTGTTAGGAATGATTATATAAAGAGAGGGAAAGAAAGGGTCAAATTATTTTCTTGGGATAAAACAGCGAAGGATACTCTCGAGGTATACAAGAAGTCTTAAGTTTACATTTCAACGTTGTTGAAATGTAAACTTAAGCTGTGAGATATATGAGGATACTTTACGATAATACAATATTTGCCCTGCAGAGATACGGTGGCGTATCGCGTTATTTTAATGAGATCATCGATCATATGCAAAAGCGAAACGATATCGAAGCGCGCGTATTTAAAAGGGTAAACTGGAAATTCACAAAGTTCAATGATCTGATAATGGATGCTATTCTTAGATCAAATAGATATGAGATATATCATCCTACTTACTATTGTTCTGCGGTTAAAAAGAGGAAAGGTATCAAGACTTTTGTCACGGTCTATGATATGATCCATGAAATCTATTCGGCGAGATTCCCGGAACTTGATGATGGGATTGAGATAAAGAGATCTTCTATTTTGAACGCGGAACATATAATTTGTATTTCTAATGCTACCAAGAAAGACTTGAAAGAAATATATAAAATAGAGGACAGGCGCATATCAGTTATTTATTTAGGGATTTCTTTGAATAATGCCGGTAAAGATTTTAATAAACTACCCAAACCTTATCTCTTGTATGTAGGGAGGAGATCTTCTTATAAGAATTTTAATGCCCTCCTAGAGGCTTTTCACGCGTTGGATCTCAAAAAAGATTTTGATCTTATATGCTTTGGAGGAGGCATGTTTTCGGAAGAAGAATTGACGAAATTTAAAAAGTTAGGACTCGAGGATTCTATAAAATACGCAGAAGGTGTTGACGAAGAATTAAGCGCTTATTATAAAAATGCTCACATCTTTATATGCCCATCTATTTACGAAGGCTTCGGGTTGCCTGTTTTAGAGGCTATGGGTAATGACTGCATGGTCATTGCTTCTAACGGAGGCTCTATCCCTGAGATAGCAGGTGATGCCGCGATGTTTTTTTCTCCCGACAAGATCGATGAGTTATGTTCTTGCCTGAAGCAGGTTATAAATAATGATCGTCTTAGGCAGGAATATATAGATAGAGGCAGGAAAAGAGTTAAATTGTTCTCGTGGGCCAGAACAACCCAGGAGACATATGATATATATAAAAAGGTATTAGATGACAAATAAACCACTAATAAGCGTTGTAACTGCTTGCTTGAATTCAACGAATGTGCTTGAGCGAACGATTCAGAGCACCTTGAGTCAGGACTATTCCAATATAGAATATATTTTAGTGGACGGAGGCTCTGATGATGGCACTGTGGATATTATTCGTAAATACGAAAACCGTATTTCTCGCTGGATAAGTGAAAAGGATAAAGGGATTTCAGATGCATTCAATAAAGGACTTTCTTTATCAAGAGGGGATTGGGTGGCATTTTTAAACGCAGGCGATGAATATCACGGACAGGACTCTATTTCGCGATTGATGTCTGCCTCAAACGGATACGATATTGTATTCGGCGGATTGAAACATATCAAGATCAATAGGCCGCCTAGTTATTACGACCCTATGAAAGTCGATGGAGATGCTTACTGGCTTAGGAGGTCCATACCTCATCAATCTTCTATAGTGTCAAGAAAGGTGTTTGATAATATAGGAGATTTTGATATTAATTTGAAATACGCAATGGATTATGAACATTTTTTAAGGGCATATAGAAAAGGATACAGGTTTTTTGCGATTATGGATATTATTACAGACGTGAGAGTCGGAGGAGTCAGTAGCGTTTACTGGAAAGAACAACTCAAGGAATTCAAATTATCGCAAGAGAGGCATAATGTATTGCCTTTTCTTCGTGCCTTTTATTATTGGAAAAGATATTTAAAACAACTTTATTATAATAAGCTGGATTTGCTGTGAAAGATATAAATATTCTTCATATAATAGAGAGTTTGGGGCCAGGAGGAGCAGAGCGCTTAATGACGTCTACTTTGCGCTACCTGGATAGAGATAGGTTCAGGAGCGTTATTGCATATCTATATGATGAAGATCATTTTTCGGATGATCTTTTGGGAATGAGCTTCAATGTGTATAAGTTGCATGCGAAAAACATCTATCAGGCACCTAAGATAATAAAAAGCCTTTTAAAAATCATAAGAGATGAAAAGATCGACATGATACATACGCATTTATTTGGAGCCAGTATCTACGGCAGATTATCCGGATGGCTATCCAGAGTTTCGAGCATAGTAACGACGTTGCATAATCCGGATTACAGCCCGTATTTTACATTTCGCAACAAGTTTTCGTTTGAAAGAAGAAGGTTTTTGGATAGGTTGAGTGGAAATTTATTCAATGATTCCTTTATTGCGGTCTCAGAGGCAGTAAAGGAATCTGCCGAGCGATTTTTAGGTTTTAAGGATATAAAGGTGATGTATAATTCCATAGATCCTGATGAGTTCGAGCCTTTGAGTGATAAAGAAAGGAGCGAAGAGAGAAAAAGACTTGGTATTCCAGATGGCTGCATTGCATTGGTTATAGTGGGCAGACTAGATCCACAAAAGGGCCATACTTTTTTATTTCGAGCGCTTAATGATGATAGATTGAAAGGTCGGGATATAAAGTTGTTTGTGGCGGGCAAGGGACAACTTGAGAATGAACTCAGAAGAGAAGTCGAAGCGCTGGGATTGCAGGATAAAATAGTATTCCTTGGGAGCACAAAAGATGTAAGAGGCACAATAGGTTGCTGTGACATATTTATATTACCTTCTGTATACGAGGGTTTTGGCATAGCTTTGCTTGAGGCAATGGCGTTAAAGATACCGTGTATTGCTTCATATGTAGATGGCGTTAAGGAGATTGTTGTAGACAAAAAAGAGGGATTGTTAGTTGAGCCTTGTTCTCCTCAATCTATAACAGAAGCAATAGTACATCTTATAGAAAATCCAGACAAGAGATCAAATATGGTTGAAGCAGGGTATTCAAAGGTCATAAAAGATTTTAATATCAAGAAACAGGTTAGGTTGTTGGAAGACGTTTATTCGCATGTCTTAAGATAAGTGCTTAAGTTTACATTTCAACAACGTTAAAGTGTAAACTTAAGCAAGAGTATATATGTTACATGATAATATAAAGTGTCTGGTCTGTGATTCCAAGAATTCAAGAGAGTCTATTTATCCGGGTTATTTGTATAAAGATAAAAAATATAAGAAGTATCAATGCAAGAGATGCTCTTTTATTTTTATTGATCCCATACCTGATAAAGGTGAAGTAAGAGAAATATATAATAACCATGCTTACTTTGACGATTATTTTGTGCCAAATGCCAAAGGGTGTGGATATTTAGATTCTCAGGAGGCTGCTTTCGGCAATGCCGAAAAGACATTGGATAAAATAAAATTATATTCAACCGGGACTAGGTTGCTTGAGATAGGTTGTGCCGGAGGGTTTTTTCTTAGGGCAGCAAAGAAGTCTGGTTTTGAGGTTACCGGAATAGAAATCAATAAAGAAATGGTAGAGATCGCCCGTAAAGAATTAGGAGACAAGGTTATTCACGGCGATATCATGGATCTAGAACTCAGGGATGCAAGATTCGATATTGTTTGCATGGGCGATGTCTTTGAGCATCTAATCGACATATCTAAAATCACAGGACGTATTAAGGATATTTTAACGGATAGAGGGATTTTATTAATAGAGGGCCCTGTAGCATATTATAAAACTTTATACAATTTTCTTCTGAAATTGAAATTTTTCTTAAAGAGAAGATGTTACAGTACGAATCCGCCTACACATCTTTGGGAATTTACGCCTGGGAATCTTAGATTATTTCTGGAGAGACATGGTTTTAAGGTGTTGTATATGGAGCTATGGGAAAGTTCTGCACCTGATAGAAAAGTATTTTTCAAACAAGACAAGCATGTTTTTTTGAAATCAATTGCCTGGTATATAAAGGCACTCTCTGGTTGTATATCAAATAGCTGGTTTGGCAGGATAATGGGACTAGGAGACAGGGTAATCATAATAGCATCAAAATCAACTTTTTAAGTTTACATTTTAACGTTGTTGAAATGTAAACTTAAGGGGATATAGGGAATATGTGCGGGATTGCAGGAGTCTTATATAGGGATAATAGGAAGGTAGATCAAGGGGTCCTCAAGCGGATGACTGACACCTTGATACACAGAGGTCCTGATGACGAGGGTTTTTATATTAACAGGTCTGGGAATCTAGGGCTGGGGTTTAGGAGGCTGAGTATCATAGATCTTGTCACTGGGCATCAACCTGTTCCGAACGAAGATAAAACAATTTGGACGGTCTTAAACGGAGAGATATATAATTTTATAGAAATCAGAGAGCAGTTAGAGAAAAAAGGTCATATATTCAGCACAAAGGGCGATGCTGAAGTACTCGTGCATTTGTATGAGGATAAAGGCATTGATTGCCTGCATGATTTAAGAGGGATGTTTGCATTTTGTATATGGGATGATAGGAATAATTTGTTGTTTATGGCGAGGGATAGGGCAGGCAAAAAACCTCTTGCTTATCTGCAGAAAAACGGATGCATGATCTTTGCTTCAGAGATAAAGGCCATATTGCAACATCCTGATGTTAGTGCGGAACTTGACATGGGTTCGATGGATCACTATCTGACCTATGGATATTCTTTGCCTGGGAGCTCTATGTTTTCCGGGATAAAAAAGCTTCCACCCGCACATTATCTTATTTGTGACAAAAACGGAATAAAGATAAAGAGATATTGGGGGTTGAATTATGAAGATAAGTTAAGGTTAAAAGAAGAAGATTATGCGGATCTGATTTTAAATAAATTAAGAGAGGCGACGAAGCTTAGGATGATAAGCGATGTTCCTCTTGGCGCATTGTTGAGCGGAGGAGTGGATTCGAGTGCAGTAGTAGCTTTGATGAGCGAGGTATCCAGTAGACCCGTAAAGACTTTTTCTATAGGATTCAACGAGAAGAACTATAGTGAGTTAGATTACGCAAGATTGATCTCAAAGAGATTTAATACCGAACATTATGAATTTGTCGTAAAACCTGATGTCTTGGGTCTTCTTCCGAAGCTGGTGTGGCATTATAATGAGCCGTTCGGTGACTCTTCCTGTATACCTACGTATTATGTGGCAAATATGGCGAGAAGGCATGTTACTGTGGCGCTTAACGGAGACGGAGGAGATGAGTCATTCGCTGGATACGAAAGGTATATAGGCTTAAAATTTTCAGAACTCTTTAAAATTATACCAGCGCCGCTTTTGAAATTCTCATATTCTATGTTAACTGGCATAAATCGCGTTGCGAATAAGAGCGAGACATCGAGGTTTTCAAAAATATGTATGTATATCAAGATACTCTCGGATTATAAAAAGAGATATATTTATCCTAGATTTATATCTTATTTTACCCCGGAAGAAAAGGAGTTTTTATATAATGAAGAATTCAAGAGAAGGAATAATCTTGGCTACTCTTTTGATTTCTTGGCAGATGTAATGGATGGTTTTCAAGGCAGGGATACAGTGAATAGGGCAATGGCTACTGATATACTTACGTATTTACCCGAAGACCTTCTGGTGAAGATGGATATAGCTGCAATGGCCAATTCGTTAGAAGGGAGATCTCCTTTTCTTGATCATAAGGTTATGGAGGCAGCTTCGAGAATCCCATCGAACTTAAAACTTAGAGGCATCATGACAAAATATATATTGAAAAAATCTTTACAACCCATAGTGCCCAAGCAAGTTCTTTATAGAAAAAAAATGGGGTTTGGCGTGCCTCTCCCGAGTTGGTTCAGAAATGATTTAAAAGGATTTATCCAGGATATCTTGCTTTCCGATGAATTCATAAAGAGGGGATTTTTTAATAAGGTATTTATTAAGAAAGTGCTTGATGATCATATATCAGGCAGGCGGAATAATGCTAATAAGATATGGGCGTTATTGAATTTTGAGCTCTGGCACAGAATGTTTATTGATAAATCATGGACATATTCTTAGTCTTAAGTTTACATTTTAACGTTGTTGAAATGTAAACTTAAAAGGGGAGTTATGAAGCTGTCGATAATAATACCTGTTTTTAATGAGAAAGATACGATTCTTCCGGTTCTTGATAAGATCCAAAAGGCCTATTCTGGAGAAAAAGAGATAATTATAATAGACGATTATTCTAGTGATGGCACAAGGGAGTTGCTGACCGAATATTGCAGCAGGCGCGATCATATACGTTTGAGTTTCAACGAAGCAAATTACGGAAAAGGCAGAAGCATACGAAATGGATTGTTGCATGCGACCGGTGATTTCGTAGTAATACAGGATGCGGATTTAGAGCTCGATCCAAGTGAATACAATAAATTAATAGCTTTTGGCGTAGAAGAAAAAGGGTCTGATGTAGTATTTGGTTCGAGGTTTCTCGAGTCAAAAAAAGGAAATGTACCTATAAACAGAGTGGCTGCGAATAAGATACTCACTTCCATGATCAATATCTTGTATGGCAGCAGGTTAACGGATATCATGACCTGTTATAAATTGATAAAGAGAGACGTGTTTTTGTCGTTGGGCCTGAAATGCGATAGGTTTGATATAGAGGCAGAGATAACGTGCAAACTCCTCAAAAAAGGCATTGGAATATCAGAGGTACCAATAGATTATAATCCAAGAAGTTGGGAACAAGGAAAGAAGATACGGGCCAAAGATTTTTTCAATGTAAGTAAAGCTATTTTTAAATACAGATTTTCAGATTAAAAGGATATAGAGTGTAAGTTATGCTATTCAATTCTTTACAATTTGCCGGATTCTTCATTATAGTCTATTGCCTTTATTTAGCTATGAATCATAAATGGCAAAACAGAATGCTTCTTATAGCTAGTTTTATTTTTTATGGCGCATGGGATTGGAGATTTCTATTTTTAATGTTCGTTACTATAATCACGGACTATTTCTGTGCACTCAAGATAGACGAATCAAAAGAAGATAAAACAAAAAAAAGATTTTTGTTTTTAGGGATATTCGTAAACCTGCTTATATTGAGTTTCTTTAAATATTTCAATTTCTTTGCCACGAGTCTCCAGGGGTTATTCGGCTATTTTGGTTTTTCTGCCAACCCGAAACTTCTCAATATAATACTTCCTGTCGGTATATCTTTTTATACATTTCAGGCGTTGAGCTATATCATAGATGTCTATAGAGGAGATATAAGACCTACAAAGAGTCTTAGAGATTGCGCGCTTTTTATTTCTTATTTTCCACAGCTTGTAGCCGGGCCTATCATGAGGGCAAAAGACCTTCTTCCTCAGGTCATTAGGCCGAGAAAATTATCACTCGAGAAATTTTATGAAGGATGCTACCTTATTTTCTGGGGCCTTTTTCTGAAGATCTTCGTTGCAGATAATCTGGCAACTATAGTAAATCCAGTGTTTGCATCTCAGGGGCCTTACAATGCAGCGAGAGTGCTTATAGCGTTATATGCATTTGCATTTCAGATATACTGTGATTTTGCAGGGTATTCCAATATAGCCAGGGGCCTTGGTAAGTGCATGGGGTTTGATATTATGGTTAACTTTAATCTACCGTATTTTGCTACTAACCCCAGTGATTTTTGGAAAAGGTGGCACATAAGCTTATCAACTTGGCTTAGGGATTACTTGTATATACCTTTAGGAGGCAACAGGGTATCTGGATTTATTACTTATAGGAATCTGGCAATAACTATGCTCTTGGGTGGCCTTTGGCATGGAGCTGCATGGACATTTGTTATCTGGGGGGCTTATCATGGCTTGTTGCTTATCATACATAGATCGCTTAAACCAGTACTTGCAAAACTCCCTGTCCCCAGGAATCCCGTTTTGGAAAGGGCATGGTTTTTTCTGCGCGTTATTTTCTTTTTTCACTTTACCTGCCTGGGTTGGTTGATCTTCAGGGCTGAATCTGCAGGGCAGATATTTAGTATGCTCGGTAGCTTTGTTTCTGGTTTTAATCTTGGTTCGAATATGGGTCTTTTTAGCCTAGTCCGATTGATCTGGTTACTGACATTAGTACAATTTATCCAGTTTATAAGGAGGGATAAGATGGTTATATATAGATCAGGGGTAATAGTTAAAGCAGCATTTTATATAGTCTGTTTTTATTCTATGATAATATTTGGAGTAAATAGTGGAAAAGAATTTATCTACTTTCAATTTTAAGAGATTGCCAGGCGCATTTCTTATTGCACTTTCGATTATAGTTATTGTTTATTTTGTCGAGATCTTTATATTGCCAATTAACTTTTTTACTTTTAGAACCTGGGAGGCCTTAATGGTAAAAGGCCTTCTTCCCGGAGAATTTTATCCTAATATGAAGATATCGATGATTGAAACAGGAGACTTGGGACATCATACTAAATTTGCTGTAGAGAAAGAAGTAGAGTGGGAGACTGATCGTTATGGATATAGGAAACACGATATAGGAACAATTAGACATCGAATAGTAATTCTTGGAGATTCTGCTGTAGCAGGAACAGCGCTTACTCAAGAAGACATGCTTTCAGAGGTTTTGGAGCGAAGACTAAAGGTTAGCGTCTATCCCTTTACTCCTTCTAGGTATCCCCTAGTAGATAGTTTTTTAAATGAAAAGCGTTTTATTGATAATCCTCCAGATGTAGTCATTCTAGAGAGGATTGAAAAAAAGATACCGGAGTTGTCCGTTTTCAAACTGGATTTTGAGGCAGGGCACAGATATTCCTGGCTAGAGCGAGGCTGGAAAGATTTTCTAGGCAAACATCAAGATCTTGCAGTATTACTCGACAGGATCTACAAAAATAATATGGGTAATTATTTTAAGAGCAGACTCGAAATTATGATCCAGCACCCTGTACAACTGGTTATCAAGCCGAGCCAGAGACATGATTCACCTAGTGCTGTACGTGGTACAGCAGATAATGGCATGCTCTTTTTGAAAGAGACGGTTGACAGTATGGCTACTGGAATAGATATCTTACCCGAAGACATAGATAGGATCGCAGAAACCATAGATTCTTATGACAAAGCGTTTAGAAAAATGGGTATTAATTTTGTTTTCATGCCTGTGCCGAACAAGGAGAGTGTTTATTACGAAGAGTTACCTATCGAAGATAACAAAAAGCCGAGATTTCTCAAAGACTTGGTCTTGAAATTACGACACAGAGGAGTAGAGGTAATCGATGTGCAGCAGGCTCTTGAGGAAGCATCTCGAAAAAATAATATCTTGCTTTATCATACAGATGACACGCACTGGAATGCAGAAGGCATAAAGATAGTAGCTGATTTAATCGAGCAAAGGTTGTACCATATGGGATTTGACTCAAAATGACAAGAAGGGAGCACCTGGTGAACAAAAGGACATTTTTGATATGCTTTTTTATTGTGTTGATATTGGCCTCTTTTCTGAGATTTACCGGACTAAGAGATAGAGGTATATTTTTATGCGACGAAGGCGATTATCTTGCAGGGGGTCGCACGGTCGTAGCTGCACTTGATTTTGCTTTTAAAAGAATATTCAGTTCAGGAGAAACAGGTATTTCTTTTTCTGAATACCTATCTGAACATGGAGGAGGTTATGCCTCGGCAGTAAAACCTGGATATTATCTTCTGGTCGCAATATCTTTTTTGGTAGGAGGCGTACATGATTATTCGGTTCTTTATCTTTCGGCTATATTGGGACTTTTGACTATATTGGTGACGTCTCTTATAGGGGGGCTTTTGTATAATAGGCGCGTTGCGCTTTATGCTGCTATACTTTTAAGCTTTTCGGTGTACCATATAAATTATTCCCGTTCGACTTTTTCTGTAGCTGCTGTCGCGTTTTTCCTGTATTTGGGCGTGTATTTCATATTGAAATACTTCAAGGATCTTAAGGCTTCGCATAAAGATAATCCTGTGAGTTTGATATTAGGCGGGTTTGCTCTGGGTTATTCGTTTTCGTGTCATTATAATTTGTTAGCAACTATAGGCATTATGTTTTTGATCTGCGGATTCTTTTTATTTAAATATTCAAAATTAGGTCGCTTAAAACATCTTATCGTATCATTTATTACCCCTCTTGTTTTGCTGGAAATACCTTATTGGGCAGTGAAATATCTGACTAGAGGGATGACTGGGGTCACGACAGGCAAGCCATATGCCATAAAGAGTTATTTTGAGCAACTCACTTTTATTTTCAATAAAACGTTTTTTTATACCAATAGACCTCAGGCCCCGTTTTTTTCTTATACTGATTTATTGCTTAAGACAGAAGGCGCAGTGGTTGTTTTATTATTTTTGGTAAGTTGTATTTTTATTATTAAGCGGGATTGGTTTAGAAGAGAAACGGCAGGAGCAGTTTTTTTATTTACCATGGGCCCCCTTATGTTTGTCTTTTTTTCCATGCTTGGCGAAAAAGCACCGCGTACCATATTATCTGTTATACCGGCTTTTTGTGTAATAGCGGCGTTATTCCTGGCCGATTTTGAAAAAAGAGTCATTAAGATATTTAAAAACAGATATATTGGTTATGGGCTTTTGGTTTTGCCTGTATGGCTTTGTATTATTTTTAGCCAGTTTTTCAATTCCCTCGATTATATAAAATTCAGGTCTCCTTATGTAAAGGCAATAGAGTTCATAAAAAGACAAGGTGATTATAAACATTTTTCAACCAGTCCGCCTGTTTCAGTGTTTTATGCTGGACTTAAGAATGCAAGTCCTTATTGGGATATGAAACTGGAAGAGGCAAAGAGATTATATAGTAAAGAGGGCTATAGGTTTCTTATATTAGAGGTAGGGGAAGAAGGGCAGAGATATAGACATGAGCTAGTAGATGTAGTTCTTAGGTCTGGCGTAAGGCCTGCGTTTGAAATTTTCTATAATCCTTTGCCGCTTGCACTGGAAGATCTTTTTTTCTATACATATAAAAAAGGAGAGCCGGTTATTATTTATCATAGATACGAGAAAGATAAGCCCGGAGTTTATCCGAGTGTAAGAGTGATAGACCTTAAAGATATATTCGGATAGGAGTTTTTATGCATGATTATGACGAGTCTTGGAGTCAATGGCTAGATTGCGAAAAATACGGACCTACGTTGCGTCATCAAAGAAGAAATATAGAATTTCTTTTAAAGGATCTTGATTATAAGTCTATCTTGGATGTAGGTAGCGGTAGCGGCGATAATCTGTATCATATGCTGAATGCTAAGAAGGTCGAAGACGTATGTCTTATAGATGTTTCTTCCAAGGCTTTGGCTAGAGCAAGGACATTGGTACCTGGAGCCAGGCTTGTCCAGCTGGATATACAGAAAGAGAGCGTTGATCGTAGGTTTGATATGGTTCTTTGTTGTGATGTATTGGAGCATATACCTAATGATGCAGCTGCATTAAAGAATATAAGAAATATGTCAGATAAATACTTTGTGCTTTCCACCCTTTCTGGAAAAATGCGCGAATCAGAAAAGCATGTTGGACATGTAAGAAATTACACGTTGGATGGTCTTTTGAGTAAATTAAAAGAAGCTCGCTTTAAGCCAGTGAAGGTGATAAGGTGGGGATTTCCTTTTTATTCGCCGTTATATCGCAATCTCTGGAATAGATTGCCTCAAGAAATAAATTATGGAAAATTTGGCTGGTTCAGAAGAGTATGCGCGCAGATGTTATATCTTTTATTTATATTGAATTCTAGGACAAAAGGAGACTACCTTTTTATTTTATGCGAATCAGTCTAAGATAAGTTTACATTTTAACGTTGTTGAAATGTAAACTTAAGCGAAAGAGGGATAGCAATAGGAGATGATATGAAACAAAGATGGCAGAAGATGACGGATGGTCTCATTGGAAAAAGGGAATATTTTTTGATAGATACTACGATCTATAGTTTTTACAAGGAGATCACGCGTTATATAGATAAATACGTGAAAGGCGATGTCCTGGATGCAGGGGCAGGCAGGCTTGCTTTTAAGTATTTGTTAACAGGAAAAGCAAAGAGATATTATGCCATGGATAAATATATTGCCAGGCAGGGACTGGACATAGTAGGTGACTTGAACTCAAGCCCTTTTAAGAAGCATGCATTCGATACTATAACATGCCTTCAAGTGATAGAGCATGCTAAAGATCCGGTAAGTATTATAGAGAATCTGGCGGATTCATTGAAAGACAATGGCGTGCTTATAATTTCAGCACCGCATGTCTCATATTTACATAGCGAACCAGAGGATTATTATAGATACACGAAGTATGGATTGCATCATATTGCTGAAAAAAACGGGCTTGAGGTACTGGGGATCAGCGTAGCAGGAAGCATATTCGGTTTTTTGTTTACTCCTATATCGGATTTTTTGCTCTCATATACATATAAGGTGCCGGTAATATTTAATTTAGTATTTTTTGTGAATAGCCTTTTTGTGCGCTCTATATGTAAGCTGGACGAGTGGTTTTTTAGAAATTGCATCATGCCGACTAATTATATCATGGTGGCGAGAAAAAAATAACCTTAAGAAATTATCGTAGGATGAAGATTACACTTTTTTGCATAGGTTCGAATTTTACATGTATAGGCCCCAGGAGGATATCTTCTTATTTGAGGTCGAAGGGAATAAAGGTCAAGATAGTTTTTGTCCAAACAGATCGTAATCTTAAGATTTTACTTGAAGGAGATTGCAAGAAAGATTTGCTGGGCATGGTAAAGGATGATATAGCTGTGGGCATGTCTTTTACTTCTAATTACCTAAATGTTGCCGAGACCTTGACCGCGTTAATAAAAAAGCATATGCCTATCCCGGTAATTTGGGGCGGGGTGCATGCGACTGTTTCTCCGGAGGAGTCACTTAATGTTTGCGATGCTGTTTGTCTGGGAGAAGGAGAAGATCCGATCTTAGAATTTCTTGAGGGTGGAGCCGATATAAAGGGTAATAACCGGATAGATAATATATGGCTGAGATCGGGTGATCAGATAATAAAGAATAAACAGAGGCCGCTAAGAGTCAATCTCGATCGATTACCTTATCAGGATTACGACATCGAAAATCACTTTATTTTAGAAAATCAGCGTCTAAGACATCTCCAGCGTAACGACCTGAAGAGAAATTACGGTTTTTCTCTTACGCGAATGATGACATTCGGCTGTCCCTTCAGTTGCACGTATTGCGTAAACAGCAGATATAAATCATTGGATAAGGGAAATTCAAGAATAAGGTCCTATTCAGTGGACTATTTTATAGGAGAGACAAAGGATATTTTAAATAGATTACCTTTTATTAGCTACTTACTGTTTGACGACGATGCCTTTTTAAGCTTATCCTCAAATGCCATTGAAGAATTTTGCCAGAAATACAAAAGAGAGATAGGGCTACCGTTTGGCATAGGTGGCATAAAAGCCGAGATGGTAAAAAAAGAAAAACTTGCACCGTTAGTGGAGGCGGGGTTGATAACAGTAAGGATGGGAATTCAAACTGCTAGCGAGAAAACAAACAGGAATATTTTTCACAGGCAGTTCTCTAGAGAAGAAAACTTGAAGGCTGTTCAGACATTCAAATCGTTAGGAAAAAAGATAAGGCCTCCTTTTTATGATCTTATTTTGGATAATCCATGGGAAGATACTGATGATAAATTGGAGACCCTAGATTTTTTTAGGTCGCTTCCGCTACCCTATTTTTTAAATGTTTTTTCTTTAACTTTTTTTCCCGGGACAGAGTTGTATAAAAGGGCATTGACAGAGAGACTGATAGGCAATTATGACCCCTATAGGCATTATCATGATTTCAAGAAGACATATTTAAATCTCATGATATTATTTTCGAGTCTTTTCAAGCTACCAGACAGTTTATATAAAAGGCTCGCCAGATCAAAAAGAATAAGGAATCAAATTAAGGAGTACCCATTTTTTTATTATATCTACAAGACCTTTGATTTATTATTTCGTTTAATGTCATATTATACTAACCGTAGATTCATTGCTGTACATATGTGCAAGAGGAGGACGTCCTATGAAACGCAATCCTGATTTTGAAAATAGAGAAATAGAGGTATCGGTTGTCATGCCTTGTCTCAATGAAGAAGACACTATTGGGATATGTATCGAGAAGACTAAAAAGGCATTTATCGAGCACAGTATAAAGGGCGAGATAATTGTTTCTGATAATGGCTCTAGCGATAGGTCTGTAGAGATATCCACGAGATCGGGTGCTAGGGTCGTACACCAGCCATTAAGAGGTTATGGAAATGCATATATAAAAGGGATAGAGAGCGCAAGAGGAAAATATATAATCATGGGTGATGCGGATAATACCTATGATTTTTCAGAGATCCATAAATTTATAGAGCCCTTGAGAAAAGGTGCTGATATGGTTATGGGGTCGCGGTTGAAGGGGAAGATATATAAGGGAGCGATGCCTTTTTTGCATCGATATATAGGCAATCCTATACTTTCGGGTATCCTTAATCTATTATTTAAGGCAAAGGTTTCTGATTCGCATTGCGGCATGAGGTCTTTTAAAAAAGAAGTATTTAATAAATTGCGATTAAAGACACCAGGGATGGAATTTGCATCCGAGATGGTAATAAAGGCTGCAAAGGCAAGGATAAAGATAGTGGATATCCCTATATCATATTATCCCAGAGAAGGCGAATCAAAGCTTAGGACATTCAAAGATGGTTGGCGTCATTTGAAATTTATGCTTTTATTAAGCCCAAAGTATTTATTCTTATTGCCTGGCTCATTGATGTTTGCCTTTGGTTTTATTTCTCTTGTCATGCTCGTAAAAGGCCCGATTATAATACGGGGGCATAACTTTGATCTGCACATGATGATCCTTTCAAGTCTCCTTACTATATCAGGACTTCAGATGCTGTCGCTCGGTTTGTTCACCCAGATATATGCCCACGATCTATTCGATACCAAGAACAGATTTGTTGCGGTTTTGATAGAATATTTTTCCTTAGAAAGAGGTTTGTATACGGGTTTTTTCCTTCTGGTTATAGGGTTTATGTTCTGCCTGAAGGTTTATTATAATTATTTAAACGGTATAATAGGGAATTCTATTTATTACAATGCCAGGCTCGCAGTTTTTGGTACTACATTTATGATATCTGGTATTCAGATATTATCGTCATCGTTTTATATAAGTTTTTTAGGCACAAGGAAAGAGCATGAAGATTTTAATAATATGCCATGAGTTCCCTCCGGTAGGAGGAGGTGCAGCCAATGCTACGTTTTATTTGGCAAAGCACATGGCTGCCAGTCAGCATCAAGTAACAGTGCTTACGTCCAAGTTTAAAAAGGCACGTTATAAAGCACCTGGCTTTGATGTTGTGCGCCTTCCTGTTCTAAGGAGATATATAGATAGGGCAGCTCCTATAGAATTACTATCTTTTGCTTTATCAGGAATTTTCTATGCCTTGTTTAATATAAGAAAACAGAAATACGACACATGTCTAGCTATGCATGGTATTCCCAGTGGATGGGTCGCGCTGTTTATTTATAAGATATTCAAGATTCCCTATGTGGTTTCGTTGCGCGGAGCAGACGTCCCTGGTTTTTTACCTCAAGAGTACGACAGGTTGCATAAAAAAGTAAAAATATTGACTCGAGCGTATTGGAAAAATGCGAAGTCTATTATTACCAATAGTCAAGGTTTAAAGGCACTGGCAGAGGTTATCGCCTGCAAGCTAGGAAAGGAAGTAAAGATTATACCAAATGGAGTTGATTGTCAGAAGTTTAATCCTGATTACTCACTAAGAGATACTAAAAATATAAGATTGCTTTATACCGGCAGGATTACCTTGCAGAAGGGACTAGGACCTTTTATAGAGGCCCTAAAGCAAGTAGTGGGTAGTATAAAAAATAATTTTAATATGAAGATCATAGGCAATGGTTATTTGAAAAATCATCTTAAGGAGATATCGTCCGAGCTTAGCAGTAGAGGGACAATAACGTTTTGTGATTGGATGGATAAGCAAAAATTAAGAGAAGAATATAAAAAGGCCCATATATTTGTTCTCCCTTCGCTTTATGAGGGCATGTCAAATTCGCTTCTTGAGGCTATGTCTTGCGGATGCATGGCTATAGTAAGTGATATACCGGGTTCGAGGGAGTTAGTCAAAGGATGCAAAAATGGTTTTGTTTTTAATGTAGGCGATTCATCTAGCCTAAAGGATATATTGATAACGGCGTTAAGCAGAGATGTCGCTGCTATAGAAGAGATGGGCAGACAAAGCAGGGCAATAGCTCAGGGGTTTGACTGGAATAAGGTATCGGATTTATATATAAAAGAGTTCTATGCGTAAAGAATACCTGATAATTTTTATAGTAGCATTTTTAATAGCCAGTGTTTTTATATGTCTTGATACAGAAGGCAGAAAGATACAGGCGGATTCTGCTATTTACTATGGCATAGCGAGTAATATTGTAAATGGCCATGGTTTTTCTGGCAGCACAGCCCCACCGTATTTACCTACGATGTCCCGCGAACCCGTATATCCTTTATTTTTGAGCAGCGTTTTTTATCTATTTGGAAGAAATATCGCAGTAGTTCAATTCATGCAGGCCTTTATATATGCCTTGACCTGCGTACTTATACTTAAAATAGCTTCTATATTATCGATTAAAAACAGGATGAGGTTCAAACTCTCACTCGCAATAGCCCTTTTACCTGTTATACCGAGTTACGTACCATATTTATTGACAGAGATCTTGTTTACGTTTCTATTGGCGCTGTGTATTTTTTGTCTGATAAATAGCATGAGGCAGGGTAAGTTGATATGGTATTTTTTTTCAGGTATCATGCTGGGTATTGCTGTATTATGTAAGGCTGTATTGATTTTTTTATTCGCCTTTATATTGATCTCGATATTCGTGCATTTTTATAGAAGAGACAAAAAGATAATTAGCGCTAGGTTGGCGAAGGCCTGTATATTATTGTTATTTGGATGCGGTCTTGTAGTGACGCCATGGGTTATAAGGAACAAGTTATTGTTGGACAAGCCAGCCATTACATTAAGAGGTCATGACAGTGTCTATATAAGGGCTGCAAAAGTGGATTTAAATAAACATGAATTCAGGATGTATAGCGTCTATTGTCTTTCAGAATATATGGCCAGGAGACTGTATCCGGGTTATAATCTTAGGTCTATAGCCGGAGGTTATTTTTATAGACCCTTGCTTCAAAAGATAGAAGAATATTCGGATAAAGGGCTTTCGTCGGAAGAGGTAGACAGCATGCTTAAGAAAGAGGCCTTGGATTTAATCCGGAACCGGCCCGTGAAATTTATAGGTATGGGTTTTTTTGAACTAGTAAAATTGAATTCTTTTTTTCAGGTTTTGTTATTAAATCAAGAAAATATAAAGGTCCTTGTGCCTGACAGATATATTTTGCCTCTAGCAAGGGGATTTTTCAAATTTCTTGGATTTTTTATTGTTATCATAGCTTTTATAGGCATGTTTTCTGCGTCTAGGCATGCGCCTGAATGGATGGTTTTGTTTTCTGTGGTCATGTATTTTAATATGGTACATTTTTTTCTAGATGCTACGGGTAGATACGCTGTGCCTATATTACCGTATTATTTGTTATTTTTTGCGTTGCAGGTAGATAAATGTACAAAAGGTCACTCTCGTGATATTTAAATCAGAGATATTAAACAGATATAAGCCGTGGTTATCAATATCAATCGCAGTAGCGCTTGCAGTGTGTTTCCTGCCTTCCGAAGGCATCTTGTTTCCTTTTTTTGTTTTCTGCATGGGGCTGTTTATAGGCATATTTTTTATTAGGTTATTGCCGGAGGCCGACAGAGACTTTTTAGTTACATTGTTTCTGGCGGCATTTTTACTGAGGATTGTAGCGGCTTTATTTTTTTATAATGCTATTTTCTTGCGTAATGGCACAGGTATGGTCGGGGATGCATGGCCATATAGTCAAAGCGGCTATGAGATTCTTAAAATGTGGATGATGGGGATCAGAGACCATAAAGTCATTTACGAAAATATGATGAAGGTAACTGCGAGCGGGACTCTGAGTAGTTATGATTATTGGAATGCGGTTGTTTATTTTTTTACAGGCAAAAGCCCTCTTTCGGTGATATTTATTAATTGCCTGGCAGGTTCTTTGGCCGTTGTTTTTATATATTTTATCACAAAACAGATCAAGGATATAAGAGCAGCCAAGATAGCGGCTTTATTGACAGCCTTTTGGCCTTCGACATTTATGTGGTCTATACAAAATTTTAAAGAGCCCATAAGCATATTTTTGATAGTAGCTCTTGCATGGGCTATTTTAAGCCTAAGGGTACGTTTTAGATTTTATCTTATATTTCTAGTATTTATTTTAAGTGTAGCCCTTAAGGAGATGAGACTCGTCTCTTTTACCGTATTCTATATCTTGGTTATACCTGCTTCTTTGTTTTTATTAACATTGAGATCCAAAAAGCCTGAATTGATATTTCCGTTTCTATTGATTATCCTCGTTGCTTTTTTATCATTCGGAGCGATAAAGCTATACATAGCAAAATATATACCTTTTTTTCCTGCAAAAGGCAATGTTGAATTTTTAAAATGGGCACAGGCAATGAGGAGCGTCAGGGCTACTGGAGGAACGGCATTTCTTGTAAACTGGGATATATGTAATCCTTTAGTCCTTATGCTTTTTATACCAGCTGCTTTATCTATTGCATGGTTGGCGCCTTTCCCCTGGCAATTGGGGAGCGTGCAGCAGATAATGGCTGTTCCTGAAATGATAATTTATTACATGCTTATTCCGTTTATGTTTTCGGGGTACAGGTTTGTTATGAAAAACAAACCCTTTGAGGGCGGTATAATTACAGTCTATGTTTTTATCATGATGGTCATATTGGCTTTTATAGAGGGCAACATAGGTACTTTATTTAGACATAGGGCTATGGTCATGCCTTTTTTATTTATATTGATAGCAGTAGGATCAGACAGGCATAGGATTAGAATTACGATATAGCGATAGATAGGAATATGATAAAGAGTTTATTTATTTCTTATAACGGTGCATTGGAACCATTAATGCAATCCCAGGCCATTCCTTATTTAAAGGGGCTTTCCGAGAAAGGGGTGGGATCTTTCCTGTTGACTTTTGAAAAGACAAAAGACAAAGAAAGAATTCGGAATCTAAAAAGAGAGTTAGAGAGTTATAATATAGAATGGCACGCCTTTAGATATCACAAGAGACCTTCAGTGCCTGCTACTTTATTGGATATATTTATAGGTATTGTGGCGGGGTTATGCCTAGTTATTTCTAAAAAGATAGATATCATACACGCGCGCGCCACTGTCCCGGCAGCCATGGCTTATGTGATAGCGAAGATCACTCGCAAGAAGTTCATTTTTGACGTGAGAGGGCTTATGGCAGAAGAATATGCGGACGGAGGCATATGGAGGCGAGAAAGCTTACGTCATAAGTGCACGCTATATTTTCAGAAGTTATTTTTGAAAAGCGCTGATGAACTCGTTGTTATTACCGAGAATATAAAAAATTTTTTATACGAGAGCGATTATCTCGACAAAAAGAACAAAAAGATCAGCGTTGTATCATGCTGCGTAGATACAGGAAGATTCAGGAAGGCCTCTTCGCGTAATGAGGCCTTGAGGCAGAAATTTGGACTTATGGGAAAATTCGTGTTTTTGTATATAGGGTCTGTCGGTACATGGTATATGTTAAGAGAGATGATGGATTTTTTTATTGCTACAAAAAGCGTTATATCGAATTCCCATTTTTTAATATTGACTCATGTCGACAAAGACATGGCCAAGAGAGTGCGTGACGAAAAAGGTCTTTCTTCAAAAGACATTACCATTGACGAGGCAGGATTCAACGATATGCCTGAATATATAAACTTGGCAGATGTTGGCATCTTTTTTATAAAGCCTGTTTTTTCCAAAAGGTCGTCATGTCCCACTAAGTTTGCGGAATATTTATCATGCGGTTTGCCTCTTGTGATAAATTCCAAGATAGGGGATACTGACAATATAGTAAAAGAACGCAAACTAGGCGTTGTCATAGATGATTTTGATAAGGATTCTTATTTGTCGGGTTTACGAGAATTATCGGTTCTTATGAAAGAGAAAGAGTTATTGACTAAAAGGTCTCGAATGACAGCAGAAGAGTTATTTTCTTTAGAAAAGGGCGTTTCTGTGTATTTTGATATTTACAGGAGGTTAGGATGCAATTAAAGGCTTTGATTACTGGTGCAAATGGGATGTTGGCGGATGCGCTTATACCGCTTTTGAAGAAAAAAAGCTACATAATATATCCAACGGATATTGTCGGTAATGAGAATGTTATAAAAATGGATATAAGAAACTCGGAGCAATTAATGGAGTTTGGCGCAAGGAATAAGCCGAATGTTATATTTCATCTCGCCGCTGAGACAGATGTAGACAAGTGTGAATTAAACGAGAAACATGCGTATGAGACAAATGCCAAGGGCACAGAGAATGTAGCACTTGTTTGCAAGGCACTTGATATCCCGATGGTTTATATAAGTACAGGGGCTGTATTTGATGGTAAAAAAGAGGGAGGTTATACAGAGGAGGACGAACCTGGGAGCCCGGTGAATGTATATGGTAGAAGCAAATTAAAAGGAGAAGAGATAGTACGGTCACTATTGACTAAATATTATATTATAAGGGCTAGTTGGATGATAGGGGGATTTAATAAAGATAAGAAATTTGTCTGGAAGATAGTTCATCTTTTAAAGAGCAAAAAGGAAATAGAGGTCGTCATTGATAAAGCAGGTAGCCCTACTTTTACAAGCGACCTTGCAAAAGGCATGATTGATATTGTGTCTACCGGTAAGTATGGCGTATATCATTGTGTCAATAAAGGTATATGCACGAGATTCGATATTGCCAAAAAAATAGCCGAGTATTTAGATAAAAAAGAGGTCATTCTGAAGCCAGTTACCTCAGAAAGATTTCCGTTGCCTGCGCCAAGGCCAAAGTCAGAAGCATTGATCAATCATAAGCTTTGCTTAATGGGAATAGACAATGCGAGGCCATGGGGAGATGCTTTAAGGGAGTATATAGAAGAGATAAAATAATGAGAATATTGTTTATAGAACCGTATCCAATCGAAGGGCCGAGTAGTCGTTATAGGATAGAGCAGTACATACCTTATTTTAAGCATAATGGGATAGAATGTGTTGTCAGGCCGTTTGTTTCTTCAAAGTTTTACAGGATTATTTATAAAAAAGGTTTTTACTTTCAAAAGATGTTGTTTTTTTTACAGAGTACCCTTAGTAGATTTTTTGATATTTTTAGCGCGCTGAAATCAGATATTATTTTTATACACCTGGAGGCCTTTCCATTTGGACCTCCATTGTTTGAATGGGTTCTATCAAAGGCGGGCAAAAAGATTATATATGATCTTGATGATGCGATATATATGGGTATTACAAGCTCTGCCAATAGCTTTTTGAGGTATTTGAAATGTCCGTCAAAGATCAAAAAAATAATTAAAATGGCCGATCATGTCATAACTTGTAACGGATATCTGGCTGACTATGCCAAGAAATATAATAAAAATATCACAGTTATACACACTTCCGTAGATACGGAAAAATTTAAACCAATAAATAAGGAGAAGAAAGAGGGCTTAATAATAGGATGGATAGGGAGCCATAGTACTGCAAAATATTTGTCGGAATTAAAAGGCATCTTTGTCAGGCTCGTTTCAGGCAGATACCATTTTGTCCTAAAAATCATAGGGGCAGGAGACGAATATGATTTTGATGTACCAGGGATAGAAATTATTAAACTCGGCTGGAATCTTAAAGACGAAATAGATCAATTTCAATCTCTTGATATAGGCGTGTATCCTTTGCCGGATAACGAATGGACTAGGGGCAAGACAGGCTTCAAAACCATTCAATATATGAGCGTAGGGGTTCCCTGCGTAGTGTCGGCAGTAGGAGCAAATAAGAGCATAGTGGAAGATGGTATAAATGGTTTTATAGCAGCCTCTAAAGAAGAATGGATAAAAAAGATATCGATGCTCATAGAGGATGTTGATTTACGGAAGCGAATAGGCTCTAATGGCAGGCAAACAGCCGAGGAGAATTTTTCTATAAAGGTAAATGCCCCGAAATATTTGCATGTAATAAGAAGCCTGGCGTAGTATTTTGTTGAGAGTAGTTATCGCGCTTAAGTTTACATTTCAACAACGTTAAAATGTAAACTTAAGTGAATGAAAGATTATTATGTTGCCAAAAGTTTCAATTATAACGGTCTGCCTTAACAGTAGTAAATATTTGGAAGATGCAATAAGAAGCGTAACAAGGCAAAGCTACGAAAATATAGAATATTTGGTCATAGACGGAGGTTCTACTGATGGGACAGAGGAAACCCTGGATAAATATAAAAGCAGAATAAATAAGATCGTTGCAGAAAAAGATGAGGGTATTTTTGATGCAATGAATAAGGGCATTGGTTTTGCTTCAGGGGAGCTTATTTATTTTTTAAATTCAGATGATAAATTATATAGGGCTAATACAGTAGAGAATATGGTAAGTTTTTTTATGAAAAATAAAGATGCAGATTTTATATATGGAAACATAGAGGTTTTTGATCCGGTTGATAATTTTTCATATATCGAGAGGTATCCATATAAAATTACCAAAAATCTTTTTATAATTAAAACAATTGCACAGCCAGGAACTTTTTTTAAAGCAAGTTGCTTTAAAAAAAGTGGTTATTTTAATATTAATTATAGATTTGCGGCTGACCACGACTGGTATTTAAAAGCCATATTTACTAAAGGATTAAAAGGTATCCATGTAGAGGATACCATTTCTGTTTTTAGGCTAGGGGGCAAAAGTACTCAAGCCAGAAATATGAGTTCATATTTTCGCGAAAGAGATTTGATACAAAAGAAATATTTCAACATCTTGGAATTATTATGTTCTAGGTTTTTGTTCGGAGTAAAAAAACTGTTAGGAAAGAGAAACAGTAAGTTTTTACATCGGTTAAAGATATGTTGTTTTGGGAGAAATGTTAAATGTTAGATTATAATGATAAAACAAAAAAAGCCTATGGATTTTTATGGAAAACTCATAAAAATGCCTTATTCATAAATACATGGCATTTTAATGAAGTACAGGAAAGCGTTTCTGAGCCTATAGTAAGGGGTGGCTTTGGTATAGACATTGGTTCCGGATGTGGTTACGATACATATATTATGGCTAAAACCAATCCTTCAGTAAAGATATATAGCATGGATATAAGTGATGGAGTATACAAGACGAAAGAATTTAGTCAAGGGTTGGAGAATGTATTTGTGATAAAAGGATCTGTTTTGGATCTTCCAATAAAAAATAATATATTTGATTTTGCATATTCTTTCGGAGTATTGCATCATGTCTCTGATTCTGAGCGTGGCCTCAAGGAAATAACAAGGACTCTTAAGAAAGGTGCTCCTGTTTTTTTGTATCTTTACGAAGATCATTCAGAAAATCGTATTAAATATTATACATTAAAGCTGGTTACTGTTTTAAGAAAATTTACAGTAAAGATACCTCCTAAAATTTTGTATGGTATTTCATATTTGATTTCTCCTATTATGGTAATTTTGTTTTCTTATCCCGCCAGAATTTTTAATAGATTTAGAATTTTAAAACCATTATCTGAAAAAATGCCTTTTAATTTCGGAACCCATCTTTTTTCTCTGGTGGGTAGTCTGTACGATAGATTTAGCGTCCCCATAGAAAATCGTTTTAGTAGGCAGGAGGCTTTTGATTTACTTAGTAAGAATAAATTTACCAAAGTCAAAATTAATAGATTAAGAACAAAAGCAGGGTGGGTGGTTTGGGGGCATAAAGATAAATGCTAAAATACGAAAATATAATCTGCATATCTTCTATTGACTGGGATTTTATATGGCAGCAGCACCAGTCTATCATGTCCAGACTCGCGAAAAATGGCAATAAAGTGCTGTTTATCGAGAACACAGGCGTTAGGACGCCTACAATAAAAGATATAGGTAGGATAAGACGGCGTATAATCAACTGGTTTAGTAGCAGTAAAGGATTTAGGAAAGAGGCTGAAAACCTCTATGTGTATTCTCCGTTGATATTGCCGTTTCCTTATTTGAGAATCGCACGATTAGTAAATAGATTTTTATTACTCAGCCCTATAAAAAGATGGATGAAGGCGGTTGATTTCCATGACCCAATCATATGGACATTTTTACCTACCCCTATTACTTTGGATTTTACGGAAAACATATTTCACAAGGCCCTTGTCTATTACTGTACGGATAAGTTTTCAGCCACTTCAAGATCAGCTAAAAAGATAACCAGGTATGAGGAAGAAGTTATGAGAAAGGCTGATGCAGTATTTGTAATGGCGAGAGGGATGGTGGATTATTGTGCCAAATTTAACAAAGATGTTATGTGTATACCTATGGGCATTGATGTGGGGAGATTTACCGATGATAAGAATGTTGCTGAACCTCTAGAGATAAAGGGAGTCAGTAGGCCTGTGATCGGCTTCATAGGAGGAGTGAGGAATTCCATAGACAAAGAGCTTGTTGTGTATCTTGCAAAGAGATTCAGCGGCTATACATTTGTTTTCGTGGGACCTATACAGACGGATATATCTAGGTTAAAGAGGATTGGAAATGTAATATTTACAGGCTCAAAGGATCACGAGGAGCTTAAAAGATATATAAAATTTTTTGACGTATGCATGATACCATACAAGATAGACGATTATACGAATAATATTTCACCTGCCAAGCTAAACGAATATCTTATCATGGGAAAACCTGTGGTCTCTACTAGGCTTGGAGAGGTAGAGCGTTTCAATAGAGAGAATGGCAACATCTTGTTTGTAGGGGGTAATATAGAAGAGTTCGGAGATCTTATAATACAGGCTGTAGAAAAGGATAGTGATATTTTAAGGAAAAAGAGAAAAGAAGTTGCTTGTAATAATAGTTGGGACAAGAAGACAGAGAAGATGTCCGATATTATAATGACCGTGATTAAAAGAAAAGAAGAAGCGATGGAATTAAATTGGAAGACAGGCCTTATGAGGCTATACCGAGAAGCCAGAGGCAAAACAGCAAAAGCTGTTGTTGCTATTGCAGCGTTATGGTTGATAATTTTTTATTCTCCTTTATTGTGGTTCATTGCTGAGCCTTTAAGGATTTCGCAGGTGCCGCAGAAAACAGACGCTATAGTTGTGTTTGGGGGCGGGGTCGGTGAGACCGGAAGCCCAGGCAAGAGCACCATAGAGAGAGCAAGATATGCCGTGAGTTTGTATAAAAAGGGGTATGCCGACACAATAATATTCTCATCGGGTTATACCTATATATATAACGACGCCGAAAACATGAGGCTTTTTGCTGTCTCTATGGGCGTGCCCAAAAGAGATATTATATTAGAACAGAATGCGGATAGCGCTTATGAAAATGTAAGATTTTCCAAGGATATAATAAAAAGAAATGACTGGGATTCCATATTACTGGTCAGCTCGCCTTACAATATGCGTCGTGCTTCGCTTGTTTTTAATAAATGGGATCCTGATATAAAAGTTACCTATACTCCTGTGCCTGATAGCCAGTTTTATGATAAAAGCAAAGGTGTGAGGCTGGAACAGATACGAGCAATCGCTCACGAGTATTTGGGGATAATATATTATTTAATAAAAGGGCATATCTAAGTTTACATTTTAACGTTGTTGAAATGTAAACTTGTCTTATGGCGAATTCGTGCAATATTTGCAATAGCAGTTCTTATGAAACTATTTTTATCAAAGATAGATATAATATAGTCAAATGTCTGTCCTGTGGCCTGGTCTATATCGAAAATCCTTTAAAGGATGACGAATTGAAGAAGTTGTATTCTTTCGATTCGGATTATCACAAGTGTTTCAGTGACGCTAATTCTTATCAATGCAAGAGGCAGTCGAAATTGGCCTACAAAAAATACAAATATCTTAAGCGGCATAGTAAAAAAGGTCGAGTTTTAGATATAGGGTGTTCCGCTGGTTTTTTTCTTAAAATCGCGAAAGATAATGGATGGGAGGCACGTGGCGTAGAGATATCGGGCGATACGTCACAAATTGCAAGGGATAGATATGGCTTGAACGTGTTGACAGGTGATCTAGAGGTAGATAGTTTTTCTCCAGGTTCGTTTGATGCTGTCACGTTATGGGATACGTTAGAACATGTTAGGGATCCAAGAAAGACTATGTCTATAGTTAATAAGGTACTTAATGTCGGAGGGACAGTAATTATATCTACGCCGGATATAGAGGGGCTATTTCCTAGATGTGCTCGTAAGATATCTGGGGTGACAGGTGACTGGATTCATCCCGAACCTCCTCATCACCTTTACCAGTTTTCAAAAAATACGCTGCGAATGTTATTAGAGCTGTCAGGCTTTGAATTGATAAGGATGTATTATGAAAGGATACCTATTACATATACTTTCAAAAGTTTTAAGATCTTAAGAAAATCATTGCACAGCTTATTGCGCGCATCTATGATTGTGCCGTTGAGTTTCGTGGGTCCATGGATAAAGTCAGGCGATATTATAGTAGTCGTAGCTAGAAAGATAAGAGGTATATAACGTTATGGAATACGAGAGAGGCGGAAAACAAAAGGAATTTTACGATAAGGATGATGTTATATATAGATGCTGCCCTTTGTGCAACAGTAAGGATAATCGTAATATCTATACTGAAAGAGGACATATAGCTATAGTTAGTTGCAAGAAATGTGGTCTTATTTATACAAACCCCACAGTAAGAAGTTCTGAGAAAAACTACTGGGGTGAAGAAAATAAATATTACGAAGAGGCTCGTTTGATATTTCATAACACGGGGAAACATCACAGGGATACTAATTATTTGGAAGATATAAGCATAATAGAGCGCTTAAAGTCAGTCGGGTATTTTCTGGATATAGGAACGAATATGGGCATGTTTTTAAGGCATACGCGTGCGAAAAAATGGATTGTTACAGGAATCGAACCTTCGCCGGCTTTGTCTGAAATGGCTCGTAAATACTTTGATTTAAATGTAAAGACATGTTATTTGAACGAAGCGGGTTTTAAAGACGAATCTTTTGATATAGTGACAATGACGGATGTTTTTGAGCATATAGCAGAACCTAAAAAGATGTTGGTTGATATAAAAAGAGTTCTTAAGCACAATGGTATATTATTCATAAAAGTGCCGAATGGGAGATGTAATCTATTAAAATTATGGCTCGCTAAGATATTCGACAGGTTAAAAGATTATGATATTTTTGACTCTTATGAGCATCTTACACATTTTACCCATGATACATTAAAAAGGATGCTAGAGGAATGTGGTTTTAAGATCAAGAAAATCTATATAGGAAAACCCATACAGTTACCTGTCTGGCATAAATATGTGGGGCATTATTATCAATATCCTAGTCCGTGGTTTTTAGATTGGAAGAATTATATATTGAGGCAGGTGTTTTACTGGATATCTAAGTTAGAGCGGTTGCTAAGGTTTGGTAATATAGGTTATTTTGCACCTAATATCGTGATGATAGCTTCTAAAATATGAAAATCCTTAGAATAATTACGAGGCTTAATATAGGCGGGCCGGCGAGGAATGCGGTGTTTCTTACAGAGGGAATACCTCGAACAATATTGGTTTGCGGGGAGGTCAGTGAAGATGAGGGGGATATGATGTATCTGGCAAGGGAGAAAGGGATCGAGCCGGTTATTGTACCCGAACTTGGCAGAGAATTATCCATTGTCAATGACTGGAAAGCGTTTTGGAAAATATATAGAATTATTAGCAGGGAGAGGCCGAATGTTGTACATACTCATACGGCAAAGGCAGGTACGCTGGGAAGAGGAGCAGTAATTTTATATAGATTGCTTCGTCGCTTTGCTCCTCGCAATGACATGGTAGATTCCCGCTTTCGCGGGAATGACAGAACGGTTATTTTGGTACATACCTTCCATGGGCATGTGCTGCATAGTTATTTTGGAAAAATTAAAACATTTATTTTTATATGTATAGAAAAGATCCTGGCTATATTCACTGATAGGATAATAGCAGTTAGTGAGTCTTTAAAAAAAGAGCTGGCAGGGAGATTCAGGATAGCTCCTGAAGAAAAATTTTCTGTTGTGGAGCTGGGGTTTGAATTAGAGAAATTATTGGCATTAGAACCAAGGCTTAAATCCGATCGCGTGAATATTGGTATCGTAGGGAGGTTGACAGCAGTGAAAAATCATAAGATGTTGTTTAAAGTAGCCTCAAGGCTTAAGGCTCAAGGCTTAAGGCCTGGAATTATTGTTATCGGAGACGGAGAATTAAGAGGCGAGTTAGAAGTATACGCGAGGGAGTTAGGTATAGGAGATACAGTGAAATTCCGGGGATGGGTCAAGGATGTCACAGAGATATACAGAGAGCTGGATATCGTGGCATTGACGTCTCTGAACGAAGGCACACCTGTCTCTATAATAGAGGCCATGGCCGCAGCAAGGCCTGTTGTCGTTGCCAGGGTTGGCGGGGTTAGTGATATCGTTCAAAATAGAAAGACAGGATATCTGGTTGATGCTGGCAATGAGGAAGGTTTTACGGAAAAATTAACGGATTTAATCAAAAACAAAGAGAGGCGCGTAGAATTTGGAAGATATGGTAGAGAATCGGTAAAAGATAGATTTTCAAAAGATAGGTTGATAGAAGATATGAAAAAAGTGTATGGATTCCCGCTTTTGCGGGAATGACGATTATGAGAGTGGGAATGACAGTAAAAGAAAATAGATACTCCTGTGTCTATATATAAGAGAGGGGGTGAATTAAAGAGGTTGATTTTTAAAGTCAGATGGCAGTATAATGCACAGGAGGAGAGCTATGAAAAAAGATACTGGGAAAAAGACAATGCTAAAAGAAATCAAAGGCTATATTGATTCATCATTAAAAGAAATCAAAGGATATGTTGATTTATCATTAAAGGAAGTCAAGGGATATGTCGATTCATCATTAAAGGAAGTCAAAGAAGAATTACAAGAGACCAAGAGATATACGGGAGTTTTGGTCGAAGGTCTGCGGTCAGAGGTCAAGCTGGTGTTTGAGCAATATGGTACTGTTATAAGAAAGCTCGAGGATCATGACAGAAGGTTTGATGAGATTGATAGAAGGTTTGAGAATATAGATGTTAGATTTAACTGCGTTGATCTTGAGCTTAAAGGTATGAAGACGGCATTGTTTGACAATAGCCATAGGCTTAATGACCATGAGGGCAGGATCAGGAACTTGGAAATGAATTAATGGATTCCCGCTTTCGCGGGAATGACAAAGGGGTCATCGTGAGGGTATTAATTACAGGCGGGGCAGGGTTTATTGGGTCGCACCTGGCAGATGAGCTGATAAAGGCCGGGAATGAAGTTGTGGTGCTTGATAATCTCTCAACAGGCAGCTTTGAAAACATCGAGCACCTGACCGGGAACAAAATGTTCAAGTTTGTAGAAGGCACTATTTTAAATGAGTCCCTTGTGGACAAACTGGTCGGACAGTGCGATGCAGTATACCACCTGGCAGCGGCAGTAGGCGTGGACCTGATAGTGAAAAAGCCGCTCGAGTCGCTCGTCACGAATATAAAAGGGAGCGAGATAGTGCTTGAGATGGTGCATCGCTATCATAAAAAAATCCTTATAACGTCTACGTCTGAGATATATGGCAAGAACGCGAACGGTCCTTTAAAAGAAGAAGATGACAGGATCCTTGGTTCGCCTTTGAAGTCCAGGTGGGGATATTCTACTGCAAAGGCAGTGGACGAGATGCTCGCGTATATATACTGGAGAGAAAAAAAAGTGCCGAGCGTGATAGTGCGGCTTTTCAATACTGTGGGTCCAAGGCAAACCGGCGCTTACGGCATGGTAATCCCAAGATTCATAAGCCAGGCGCTCAAAGGTGAAGACATAACAGTATATGGCAGCGGAAAACAATCTAGATGTTTCTTGCATGTTAAAGATGTAGTTATTACGCTTATAAAATTGATGAATAGCCATGATGCCGTGGGAAAGGTTTTTAATATAGGCAGCCAGGAAGAGATAACCATAGAGGGCCTTGCGAAAAAGGTAATCGACATTACAAAAAGCAGGTCAAGATTGGTTTACGTGCCTTATGACAAGGCCTATGAAGAAGGTTTTGAAGATATGCAGCGCAGGGTCCCTGATACCAGCAAGGCAAGAGATGCGGTAGGTTTTAAGCCTACAGTGGATCTCAATGGAATTATTAAGAACGTAGTCGAATATTATAAAAATAGATGATATTGAAAAGCTACCTCATACCGTTTTTTCTGTCATTCGCGATTTCAATCCTGCTCACCCCTTTTATAAAAAAAATAGCTGTTATTAAAGGCTATGTGGCACACCCTAACGGAGACCGCTGGCACAAGAAAGAGACCGCGCTTTTTGGCGGCATAGCTATTTTTATCTCGTTTATTATTCCTTATGTTATTTTTGTAAAACCTGACATCGAGGCCATTGGTATTCTTTTATGCGGAACTATTATTTTTGCCTTAGGTGTTTTTGACGATATAAAGCGCATAAAGCCATACACGAAGCTAATAGGGCAGATCGTCATAGCGTCTTTACTGGTCAGTTTTGGCGTGAGCATAAAAATCATTCCTTACAGGATAGTGAGCATGCCGCTTACGATACTATGGATGGTGGCGATCGTAAATTCCTTTAATCTACTCGATAATATGGACGGGCTTTCAACCGGCATTGCGGCGATCGTGACCGGTATCCTGTTTCTGTGTGCGGTTTTTAACGGAAATATTTTATTGGCATCAACGGCATTGATACTGGCAGGGAGCCTTTTAGGTTTTCTCAGGTATAATTTTAATCCCGCGAAGATCTTTATGGGAGATTGCGGCAGCATGTTTATAGGCTTTATGCTGGGCGCGATAACTCTGCAGGGCAGCTGGAAAGAATCAACGCATTTGGTGATGATATTAGCTATCCCTGTTTTGGTATTGGCCGTGCCTATATTTGATACGACATTTGTAACGCTTGCGAGAGGGATAAGCGCGCGCAAGATCTTTCAGGGAGGCAAGGATCATATATCTCACAGGATGGTGGTTCTTGGGCTCTCAGAGAAGAATACGGTGCTTGTGTTGTATTTCATAGGTTTATTTTTCGGAGGCATAAGCGTGCTTTCGATGTTTGTCGCGCCGATAATAACGCTAATGCTTGTCCTGGTTGCGGCTGTGAGCCTTATATATTTCGCGACATTTTTAGGCAAGGTCAAGGTCTATAGCGACGACAAGGCAAAGACATTGAAGAAGAAAAACGGCAACGTGGTGCTGGGCGGCGCGTTGATGCATAAAAGAAGGATGTTGGAAGTAGCCATTGACTTTATATTGATATGCGTGGCGTATGTCTCAGCGTATCTTTTGAGATTCGAAGGCGTATTGTCTCATACAAATCAGGAGCTTATCGTAAGGTCTCTTCCTGTTATATTGATAATAAAATACATCGTGTTCTTTAAGTTCGGGCTTTACAGGGGTATATGGAGATACGTGAGCGTGCCTGACCTTATAGACATATTTAAGGCAGTATTGACGGCATCTTTGTTTTCGGCAGTGGCTGTGCTTTTTATGTGGAGGTTTCATGGTTTTTCAAGGGCAGTGTTTATTATTGACTGGCTTTTACTTTTTATGCTGATTTCAGGCGCAAGAATACTTGAGAGGATCTACAAGGAGATATTTGACCAGGTAAGATTGGGCGATAAAAAGGTCTTGATATACGGGGCTGGCGATGCAGGAGAAATCGTTTTAAGAGAGATAAGGAACAATAAGGCATTGGGTTATAAGCCGGTCGGGTTCCTGGATGACGACGAAGAGAAATTAGGGAGGCGCATACATAACGTATCGGTCTTAGGCTCAAAGACTGACATGGCGCGTTTGATAAAACAGAAAGAAGTGGGGGAGATCATAATAGCAATACCAGACCTTCCAAAAGATATCTTTGAAGACACTGTGAGTATCTGCAGAAGCTTAGACGTAAGCTGCAAAAAGATGCACGACATCCTGCCAAAATAATGAAAATAGGGATAGATATTCGTCCGACACTCAAGAAGACAACAGGCATAGGCAAGTATACCCTTCATCTGATCAATGCCCTTGCAGAAGTAGATCCCGAAAATAGATATTTTCTCTACAGCAGAAAAAAGATATTGGATTTTAAAAGGCGGTTGCCAAGGTTGCCCGGCGCTAATTTTTCGCATCGCGTGGATCATTTTAAAAAAGGCGTGAGTGCAGCGATGCCGGAGATAGATATTTTCCACACCTCTTCTTATGACCTGGATAGGCCGAAAAAGGCAAAATATATCGTCACTGTCCATGATGTAATTATAAAGGCATATCCGCACGGCCATAGCGAGAAGACTATAAGAGAAACAGATGAAAAATTAAAAAAGATTTTAGGCGAGGCAGATGTGTTGGTGGCGGATTCCCATAGCACCAAAGCGGATCTGATGAGGTTTTATGATGTGGCCGAGTCAAGGGTAGCGGTAATCTATCCCGGAGTTAATTTTACGGAATACGGAATACGGGATGCGGAATGCGAAGACTATATTCTCTTTGTCGGGACGCTTGAGCCGCGAAAGAATGTAGATGGAGTCATAAAGGCGTATAGCTGGCTGAGAAAAAACTCAGGCGTGAGGCATAAGCTTTATATAGCGGGCATGAAGGGATGGATGTACGAAAATATTTTTAAGGAATACGAGAAGAGCGAATTTAAAAAAGATATTATCTTTAAAGGTTATGTAAGCGAACGAGAACTGAGCGCGTTGTACCAGAATGCGTCTTTATTCGTGTATCCGTCCTTTTATGAAGGTTTCGGGTTTCCTGTGATAGAGGCGTTTAGCTATGGAGTACCTGTTGTTACTTCGAAGACTTCTTCTTGCGGAGAGGTAGCAGGCGATAACGCATTATTGGTAGACCCTTCTAATATAAAGGAGATTAGAGAAGCAATGGCAAGACTCATTGCCGATAAAAACTTAAGGGAGCAGCTGGCGAGGCGCGGCCGAGAGAGAGCGAAGCAATTCACCTGGCGCAACACCGCCTCCGCCTTAAGTATACATTTCAACAACGTTAAAGTGTAAAGTTAGGGGATTCCCGCTTTCGCGGGAATGACATTTTTCGCTATGATACATATTTACACGGGTAATGGAAAAGGGAAGACTAGTGCGGCGTTTGGGCTGGCAATGAGGGCAAGCGGCCAGGGGCTCAAGGTCATTATATTTCAGTTTCTAAAGCCAAAGGAGATTGTGTCAGGCGAAGAGATCTCAGCAAAAAAGCTAAAGGGTTTAAAAGTGGTAAGATTTGACCAGGCGCACCCTATATTTAAAAATAAAAGCGAAGGCGTAAATAAGACTATAGAAGAAGATTTCGAAAAAACAAAAAAGGCTGCTTTAAGCGGTAAATACGATATGGTGGTGCTTGATGAGATCATCAATGTCGTGGACCAGGGTTTTATAAAAAAAGATAGTTTTATTAGTTTGCTAGGATCCGTTCCAGGGAAGTTAGAGTTAATCCTTACGGGCAGAGGTGATACTTTAGGGATAGAGGAATATGCGGATTATGTGACCGTAATGACAGATAAAAAACATCCTTTTAAAAAGACAACAGACGCACGGAAGGGTATAGAGTATTAAGGTTTTTTTGCTTAAGTATACTTTTAACATTGTTGAAATGTATACTTAAGGATTTTTTAATTGACATAGCTGTAAAATAGTTGTATAAAATAAGAAACCGAATATATATTATATTGTTTAAGGGAAGCTGGTGTGAGTCCAGCGCAGCCCCGCTGCTGTAATAGGGTACGAAATCTGCAAAAAGTCATTGTCCTGGAGATTTAGGACGAGAAGGCGCAGAGATTAGAGCGATCCTTAAGTCAGAAGACCTTGCAATGTGATCTTTAAAAAGCTACGCAGGGTAGCTTTGAGGGCCAAGTAAATCAGGGTGCAACCCCGACTAAAAAAGTCGGGGTTTTTTATTTTGTGATAATATGAGAAGATTTTTTATTATTAAATTTTTAATAATGTTTTTTCTAGCTTTTAGCAGCTATTCCTTTTCTTCGGAAGGCAAAAGGTTGAGGGTAGTCTCGCTTGCGCCGTCTACTACTGAGATATTGTTCGCGCTGAGGCTGGATGAGGAGATCGTAGGTGTAAGTTCATTCTGTAATTATCCCTTAAAAGCTCAGGAAAAAGATAAGATAGGGACTTTTAGCCACCCAAACATTGAAAAGATCCTGTCTCTAAAACCAGATATTGTGTTTTGTACAGGGCTTGAGCAGGCGCCTGTGATCAGTAAGTTAAAACAATTAAATCTGGAGGTCTTTGTCAGTGATCCGCAGAACATAGAAGAACTTTTTGATTCGATCAGGGATATGGCCGTGCTTACAAGTCGCAGCAAAGAAGGCAAAGAGTTGATTAATAAAATGAAAAAAGGTGTAGAAGAAATAAGGTCAAAAACAGAGTCTATTCCAAAAGAAGACAGGGCGAGCGTTTTTATAGAATTTTGGAATGATCCCTTGATGAGTGCGGGTGATAATTCTTTTATCGGCGAATTGATCGCATTGGCTGGAGGCATAAATATTGCCCATGACGTTAAGAGACCTTATAGTTATTTTAGCCCCGAAGAAGTAATAAAGCGCAATCCCGATCGCATCATTCTGGCTTATATGGTCAATGAAGACGCGGCAAAGACAATAAGAAAACGCCTGGGCTGGAAAGATATATCAGCGGTTAAAAATAATCGCGTATATAGCGATGTTGATCCTGATATGCTTTTGAGGCCTGGACCGCGTTTAGTAGAAGCCCTAGGGGAGTTATATAAAAGGCTATACCCGTAGATTCCCGCTTTCGCGGGAATGACATGTGTTTAAGTTTACTTTTAACATTGTTGAAAGTAAACTTAAGGGAGAAAATTTTGAAGAAGAAAATAGTATTTTTATTTTTAATATTGTTAGGCGTTGCGTTATTAGCGGTTAGCAAGGGGTCTGTTAGCTTGACCCTTAGGGAATTATTGCTTCAGGAAAATAGAAATATATTGTATCTGCGGTTTGCGCGTATTTTAATGGCGGCCCTGGCAGGCGCAGGCCTTGCAGTCTCAGGCATAGCGCTCCAGGCTATTCTGAGGAATTCGCTTGCCGAACCTTATATCCTGGGAACGTCTAGCGGCGCTGGGTTAGGGGCTATCTTGGCTATAATTATAGGTATAGGTGCTTCATTTTTACCTGTAATAGCATTTATAGGGGCAATATTAGCCATTGTACTAGTATATAACCTGGCAAAAGAAGGGAACCGCGTCGGTGTACAATCGCTTATTTTATCAGGGGTCATCGTGTCTATAGCGTTTTCTGCCATAATAGTCTTTATGGTTTCTCTGTCGAGCAACGAGGCCCTTCACGGGATGATGTGGTGGTTATGGGGGAATTTGCAAGTGTACGATGTTAAGCACTTATTTATAGTAGGCGCTATAGTGATAGCAGGCATTATCATGATATATATATTGGCGCAAGATTTGAATGCGATAAGCATAGGAGAAGAAGAGGCAATGCATTTAGGTATAAACGCAGAGACAGTAAAAAAGATATTGTTCGTTATTACATCCATGATCACGGCGAGTCTTGTCTCCATATGCGGTATAATCGGTTTTGTGGGGCTCATTGTCCCTCACATGATGCGGTTTATAATAGGCCCTAACCATAAGGCGCTTATTCCTGCTACTTGCGTTGCAGCCGCGATATTTATGATAACATGCGATCTGATCTCCCGAATACTTTTGTCTCCGCTGGAGATCCCTATAGGAGTCATTACAGCTGTTATAGGCGCGCCTGTGTTTATTATTTTATTGAAGCAGAAACAGAGGATCAGGTAGATGCAGTCATTGGTCAGAGTGGATAGGCTTTCAGGAGGCTATTATAAAAAACTTGTAATAAAAGATGCCCTTTTTGAGATAAAAAAAGGGGATTTTTTGGGGATCATAGGGCCCAATGGTTCAGGTAAATCAACCCTTTTAAAGTTAATGACAAGGGTCTTGTCTCCGCAGTCAGGCAGTATTTTTCTTGAAGAAAAAGATATAAGAGGCATGGGGCTAAAAGAATTTTGCAGAAAGGTAGCGTTTGTGCCCCAGGATACGCTGATTAATTTTTCATTCAGCGTTGAAGAGATAGTGCTTATGGGCAGGATCCCGCATCTCAAGAGGATGCAGTTTGAGACAAAGAAGGACTTTTCAATAGCTTGCAATGCGCTTAAGCTGACAGATACCTTATATATAAAGGAGAAGGAGATAAGCCAGCTTAGCGCTGGCGAGCGCCAGAGAGTCATAATCGCAAAGGCGCTTGCGCAGGAGCCAATGCTTTTATTTCTGGACGAACCTACTTCCCATCTGGACATAGGCCACCAGGTGCAGATATTGGATCTATTGAAGAGGCTGAATAGAGAGAGCGGGCTTACAGTGGTTATGGTGATGCACGACCTGAATCTTGCGAGCGAATATTGCAATAGGATAATGTTGTTTGATGAAGGCCGCATTTTTAAAGAGGGGACTCCTGAGCAAGTCCTGACCTATCAGAACATAGAAGCAGTATACAAGACAGTCGTGGTAGTGAAGAAGAGCCCTGTTTCTTCCAAGCCGTACGTAATACTGGTGTCGGGGAATAAGAGCATAGCCTAAGTTTACGCTTTAACATTGTTGAAGTAAAACCAGAGACGTTTACCGAGCCAATCGGGAACCTGTCTCATGTTTAAGGACAGGTTCCCGATTGGCTCGGTAAACGTCTCTAAAATACTTTAACATTGTTGAAATGTAAACTTAGACAAGGTGAGATGGCGACGAGATTGATATTGATCAGACATGGTGAGACAGATTATAGCACAGAGAAGAGATATTGCGGGCTTACGGATGTATGTTTGAACAAGAGGGGCATTGAACAGGCAGAAGGACTTTGTCAAAAACTTGGCGAAGAAGACGTTGATAAAGTCTATAGCAGCGATTTGAGGCGTGCATCAGAATTTGCGAAGATAGTATTTAAGAATAAAGAAATAGAACCCGCGCCTGAATTCAGGGAAATAAATTTTGGGATTTTTGAAGGATTGACATATGAAGAGATCATGGATAGATATGCCGAGATATATAAAAAGTGGTTAAACGAGCCATACGAGAGCGTTATCCCTGAAGGTGATAGCTTGGCCGATTTTAAAAATAGGGTACAAAAGGCATTAAAAAAAATTATCCAGCTTAATAGAGGCAAGACATTGGCAATAGTTACTCATGCCGGGCCTATAAAGATAATAATGAGAAATGTCACAAAATCCAAAAACATATGGGATATAAACCCTGAATTAGGAGGCTTCTGGAGATGCGCGTATGAGTAAAATCACATTTATTTTAGGCGGGGCAAGGAGCGGTAAAAGTAAGTTTGCGACAGAAGAGGCTAAGGGGATCGGGAAAAAGGTTGCATTCATCGCAACCTGTAAGCCAATGGACAAAGAAATGGAAGAGCGTATCTCTATTCATAAAAAGGCAAGGCCAGCTGAATGGCAGACTTTTGAAGAGCCGCGGGATATACCTTTATTATTGAAAAAAATGAGCCGGGGATTCGAGGTTATTATAGTAGACTGCCTGACTCTCCTCGTGTCCAATCTGTTATTAGACGGATTTAAAGAAAAAGATATCGAGGAGAATATTAACGAGATACTTTTTGTATTAAATAAGCTAAAGGCTCATGTGATAATCGTATCCAATGAAGTAGGATTAGGTATAGTCCCGGATAATAAACTTGCAAGAGAATTCAGGGATATTGCCGGCAGGGTGAATCAGCTAGTAGCAAAGGAAGCCAATAAAGTGTTTTTTATGACATCCGGCCTGGCTTTAAAGATAAAAGGAGAGAAGTAATGAATAAAACAAAGAAAGCCATTGCAAAGATAGGAGAAGTCGATAAGGGCCTTATGGATAAGGCACAGGAGAGGCTCGATAATCTCACTAAGCCTCAGGGCAGCCTGGGTCGATTAGAGGAACTTGCAAAACTTATCGTCGGTATTACTGGAAAAGAAAATCCTATGCTTAAAAACAAGGTCATTTTTACTCTTGCGGGTGACCATGGCGTGACAGAAGAAGGCGTGAGTGTTTTTCCAAAAGAGGTGACTCCTCAGATGGTCTATAATTTTTTAAGGGGCGGGGCGGGTATAAATGTATTGGCAAATCATGTTGGCGCGAAAGTCAGAGTAGTGGATGTCGGAGTGGATAGCGGCCTGGAGTTACATCCGGAATTAATTGTTAAAAAAATAGACTATGGCACAAAGAATATGACAAAAGGTCCTGCAATGACAAAGGAACAAGCGACAAGGTCAATAGAGGCAGGGATAGAGGTGTTCGAAGAGGAATTCAATAAAGGTATAGATATAGTCGGCACTGGTGATATGGGAATTGGAAATACTACGCCGAGTAGTGCCATAACAGCTGTTTTTACTGGTAAACCAGTCGAAGAGGTTACGGGAAGAGGCACTGGTGTCGATAACAGCGGTTTAAAAAACAAAATAGATATTATTAAAAGAGCTCTTAAAGTAAATAAGCCGGATCCAAAAGACGCAATAGATGTGCTGTCAAAGGTAGGTGGTTTTGAAATAGGTGGGCTTGCCGGAATAATACTTGCAACTGCTTCGCGAAGGATCCCTGTTGTAATAGATGGTTTTATCTCAGGCGCCGCAGCGCTTATAGCGTATCATCTAGAGCCAAAGGTTAAGGATTACATGATCGCAGGGCATTGCTCAGTGGAGAGCGGACACAAGATTATCTTGCAGCATATAGGACTTGAACCCGTATTAGACCTAAATCTGAGGCTCGGTGAGGGGACAGGGGCTGCGCTCGCAATGAGCATAATAGACGCAGGCCTTAAGATCATGACACAGATGGCGACATTTAAGGGCGCCGGAGTTTCGGAAAAATGCTAACGGCGCTAACTTTACACTTCAACAACGTTAAAGTGTAAAGTTAGAGATCAATATGAAAAACTTTTTATTGGCCTTACAATTTTTGACGATTATTCCTGTTAAAGTCAGGGGCGTTGAGGAGAAAGACATAGGGCGCTCGGTCGTGTATTTTCCTCTGGTCGGGTTATTTTTGGGCCTTATTTTAACAGGCGCTAATAATCTTTTTTTGTTTCTGGGCTTCGGAGAAGTTTTTATAAATATTACCCTGGTTGTCTTGCTGATTGTCCTTACAGGCGGGATCCATATGGATGGTCTGGCTGATACTGCAGATGCCTTCCTGAGCAGAAAGAATAAAGATGAGATGCTGAGGATCATGCGTGATTCACGGATAGGCGCAATGGGCGTCTTGGCTCTTATTAGCGTTGTGCTTTTGAAAATAGTTTTTCTCTCGTGCGTAAATGTCCCTTTAAAACCCGCTTCACTTATTATTATGTGTGTTCTGAGCAGGTGGTGCTTGGTCTTTTCGCTATTTTTATTTCCGTATGCCAGGCAAGAAGGGAAAGCAAAACTATACACAGAAAGCGCTAATTTTAGAGCACTTATTTTTTCTACGATAACTGTTTTATGCTGTGCATTTCTGTTTTTAAAAATACACGGGTTGCTGGTCTTATTGATAATAGCGATCTTAACTTACGCAATGGGACGTTTCATCGTAGGTAAGGTCGGTGGTATCACAGGAGATACGCTTGGCGCAGCAAATGAGATCATAGAGGTGTCGGTGCTTTTTATTCTATGTTTATTGGGGAGGCTGATCTATGTATAATTCAGAGATAATATCATCCTGGAGCGGAGGAAAGGATAGCTGTCTTGCTTGTTATAAGGCAATCCAGGCAGGCTATAAAGTAAAACATCTTTTGAATTTTATCTCCAGGGAATCGGGTCGCGGGTGCTTTCATGGTATAGAAAAAAAACTCCTTAGGCTACAGGCAGAAGCAATAGGCATACCACTGACTCAAAAAGAAACAACAGCAGATATGAAAGAATACGAAAAAGAATTCAAGGAAGCTATCTCAGAATTTAGAGATAAGGGCATAAATAAAATGGTCTTCGGCGACATCTATCTGGACGAGCATAAAGATTGGGTGGAGCGGGTCTGTGGAGATATAGGCATCGAGCCGCTCGAACCTTTATGGAATAAATCGCCCTTATCTCTTGTAGAGGAATTCGTGGACCTTGGCTTTAAATCGATTGTTGTCAGCTGCCACGCGGATAAATTCGAAAAGGATTTTGTGGGCAGAGTGATCGACAGGACGTTGATAGATGAATTAAAGGAAAAGAATATTTGCCCGTGCGGCGAAAACGGAGAATTTCATACGTTTGTCGTTGACGGCCCAATGTTTAAAAAAAGAATAGATATAACAAAAAGTGAACCGGTTTTTAAAAAAGGTTTTTGGGAATATTATTTTTTGGACATCAAAGATTATGAGGTTAGAGAGAAGGGCCAGGTAGTCAAAACGAAATGAGAATATATAGCGTAGCATTAAGCCTGATTTTCTTGTGTTTGCATTGCTTGGTTTGCAATTTTGAAGTCGAGGCAAAAGAAGAGAATTCAGATTATTATAATATTGATTTAGAGAAGATTATCATTACCCCATCCAAGATAGAGCAGGGATATAAATACTCTACTCAAAACATAAGTATTGTCGGTAAGGAAGATATCGAAGCTAGTGCCGTTACTGAGGTAACAGAGATCCTGGACCTGTTGCCTTCAGTAGATATATTAGAGTACGGTTCTGCTGGTTCCACGAAGACTGTCCACACGAGAGGCGCTTCTTCTTCCCAGGTCCTGACCTTGATAGACGGAAGACCTGTCAATACGCCCAGAGACGGAGTCACAGATTTTAATCAGATCCCTATTTCAAATATTGAAAGGATAGAGGTGCTGCGTGGGCCTGCCAGTAGTATGTATGGGGCGAATGCCGTGGGAGGCGTTATAAATATAATAACAAAGAGCGGCGAAAAAAAGGCGCGCACTGAGATGCTGAATAAATTTGGCTCTTTCAATACAAAGTTTTCCTCTTTTTCGCACGGCCGCAAGATAGATGAAATAGATTATTTTATATCCCATGATTACCTGGCTTCTCACGGCCACAGAGATAATGCTGATTATTTAAGCAATAATGTGAATTGGAAATTCGGCTATGATCTGAATCCTGAGAATCATATGGGTCTTTCCGCAGGATATTATAATTCAGAGGCAGGTACGCCAGGGTTGCTCTCCAATACAGATCTTGATGACAGGCAGGAGAATTTTAAGAAATACATAGATTTTACTTATAACGGAAAGATGTTTGAAGGACAGGATATTGTTTTGAAATTATTTCAGAATAGTGACAGGCTTGAATTTATAGAGACATTTGACCCTCTGGATAAAGATACTCACCATACCAAGATCTACGGATTGGATACCCAGATATCGCAGACTTTTTTCGATATATTTCGTACGGCATTAGGCTGCAGCTATCAAGAGCACAATCTAAATAGTTCAACCAGCAGCAAGCATACATATAATGCAAGGGCATTTAATTTTGAGACAGAGGTCGATATATTAGACAAAAGCACCTTGAAATTTGGCGCTCGCTGGGATGACTATTCAAATTTTGGAGATAAGATAAGTCCGAGCGCAAGTTTTAATTTTTGGTTATTTGATAAAATAAAGGCCCATGCCTTGGCCGCCAAGTCTTTTAGGGCGCCTACCTTTAATGACCTCTATTGGCCCAGGGAAGACTGGGGGATCTGGGGAGGAGTAGAGGGTAATTCCAGTCTTGGCCCTGAAAAGGCGGAGTCTTATGAGATTGGAATAAGCGGATATTTTTTAGAAAAGATAAAGACAGACATCACTTTGTTTAGAACAAACTTTGAGGATCTGATAGAATGGACCGTTGATGATGCCTGGTGGTGGCGGCCTCAAAATACGAGTTCTGCTGTAACAAAAGGCCTTGAGCTCGAGACAGAAGTCGTTCTAAAGGATAATCTCAAAGCCAATTTTAATTATACTTATCTGGAATCCAAAAACAAGAACACGAGAAAATGGTTGATATATCGTCCGCGTCATTTATATAAGCTAAGATTGACATTTTCACCTTTTCCTAAATATGAACTTGGGGCGAACGCTATATTCAAGACGAAGAGGTTTGCTAATGCTGCGAATACGAGCATCCTCGATCATTATTTTATAGTAAATTCGAACCTGTCTTATAAAATAAATGACAGCGTCAGTGTCTTATTAGAGGCTAAAAACATATTTGATAAATATTATGAGGAGGAAAGGGATTATTCAATGCCGGGCCGCGCCTTCTACACCGGCATTAAATTGGGCTTCTAACTTTACATTTCAACAACGTTAAAGTGTAAAGTTAGGCGCGATTGATTTGACAAAGCAAAGGGCAATTGTTATTATATAGACAAATGTATGGCGGAAAGAGTTTTAAAATCGCGGTTTTGGTTTCTGTTTTAATCCATTCGGCGCTATTTTTTTCTATTCCTAATCTATCGTTTTTCCCCAGCAGAAGGTCTTTGGAGAATCTGAGAATCACGTATTATAAGATCAAACAGCAGCCAAAGTCAAAGACTATAGCCAGGAAAAAAGCAAAGCCAGTAGCGCAAAAACTTCCAGAGATAAAAAAAGATGAGATACTCAGGCCTCCGAGACCTGCCAGGAAAGAGGCAAAAAAGGTCAAGCGCGTGACTAGGCACGTCAAGCCTGTTGAAAAAAAGGAAGAGAAGAAGTTTGAGACAGTCATCAAAGAAGAAAAAGACGACGCCAGGAAAGCGGCATACATAAGTTATTATCGGGCAGTCAGAGAGAAAATAAAGCGATACGCTGACAGGAATTATCTAAGGAATCGCAGGCTGGGCGAAGGAGAGGTATTTTTATCTTTTGTCGTGGCTTCCAGCGGAGAGCTTCTGCATGTTAAGGTGGCTAGCGAAAGGTCTGTGGATGACCCTTTGCTAAGAAATATTGGTATAAATAGCATCAGAGATGCGAGCCCATTTTCTTCCTTCCCTAAAGGTATGAGTCAATACCAGATTACCTTTAATGTCATAATCGCATTCGAGCATAGGTAGGCGCGCTTGGATTCCCGCTTGCGCGGGAATGACAAAAAGCGCAAAAAAAGCTTGACAAAATATCAGGTTTTGGTAAGATAGTAAAACATTTCTGGCACTCCTCTTGTGAGAGTGCTGATAACAAAAACCAATAACTATAATCAAGGAGGTGTTGGTATGGGAATACAGCCTTTAGGTGACAGGGTTCTAGTAAAAAGGCTAGAGGCAGAAGAGAAGACCAAAGGCGGCATTGTTCTGCCTGATACTGCAAAGGAGAAGCCGCAAAAAGGAGAGGTAGCAGCTGTTGGCAAGGGTAAGGTGCTTGAAAGCGGCAAGGTCGAGGCATTAGAGGTAAAGAAGGGTGACAAGATTCTTTTTGGTAAATACGCTGGCAATGAGATCACTTATAAGGATGAAGAGTATCTTATTATGCGAGAGGAAGATATTTTAGCGATATTAAAATAAGTCGAAAAAGGAGGGAAGTCGGTTATGGCAAAGCAGATAATTTACAGGGAAGACGCGAGAGGCGCTCTTGCAAAAGGCATAGATGCCCTCGCCAATGCAGTAAAGGTCACGCTTGGCCCTAAGGGGAGAAATGTGGTACTGGATAAGAAATTTGGTTCTCCTACAATTACAAAGGACGGCGTTACCGTAGCAAAGGAAATCGAGTTGAAAGATCCCAACGAAAACATGGGTGCTCAGCTGGTAAAGGAAGTAGCTGAGAAGACAAGCGATGTAGCAGGTGACGGCACCACAACCGCTACTGTGCTTGCCCAGGCAATATTTAAAGAAGGGCTGAAGAATGTTACTGCTGGCGCGAATCCAACGGCTTTAAAGCGCGGCGTTGACAAGGCAGTTGAGACGATCGTCGGAGGCCTGAAGAAGATGTCCAAGGAGATCAAGGATAAGAAAGAAATAGCGCAGGTCGCGACCATCGCTGCTAACAATGATAGCGGCATAGGTGAGCTTATTGCTGAGGCAATGGAGAAGGTTGGGAAAGACGGCGTTATTACAGTAGAAGAAGCCAAGTCGATGAAGACTGACTTGAATGTGGTCGAGGGTATGCAGTTTGACCAAGGCTATCTCTCTCCTTACTTTGCGACAGACGCTGAGAGAATGGAAGCAGTCATCGAAGACCCGTATATTCTCATTCACGAAAAGAAGATTTCCGCGATGAAGGATATGCTGCCTTTACTTGAGAAGATCGCTCGAGCAGGCAAGCCTCTTCTAATTATCGCAGAGGATGTGGAAGGCGAGGCGCTGGCGACGTTGGTTGTCAACAAGCTCCGCGGCACATTTAATTGTTGCGCAGTCAAGGCACCGGGTTATGGCGACAGGCGAAAGGCCATGCTCGAGGATATAGCGGTTTTGACCGGCGGCAAGGCTATAACAGAGGACCTTGGTATAAAATTAGAAAGCATAACTCTTCAGGATCTGGGAAGGGCGAAGAGGGTCACTGTTAACAAAGAAGAAACAACTATAGTAGAAGGCGCAGGCAAGGGAAATGATATAAACGGAAGGATCGCTCAGTTAAAGAGACAGATCGAAGAGACTGATTCGGATTACGATAGAGAAAAACTTCAAGAGAGACTGGCTAAGCTGGCAGGCGGAGTCGCGGTTATAAACGTGGGAGCAGCAACAGAGACAGAGATGAAAGAGAAAAAGGCCCGCGTTGAAGACGCGCTGCATGCTACAAGGGCAGCTGTTGAAGAAGGTATCGTGCCGGGCGGCGGAGTAGCGTTTTTACGCAGCATACCTAAGCTGGATGACATAAAATTAAAGGGCGACGAGAAAATCGGAGCAGAGATCGTGAAGCGCGCTCTTGAAGAGCCGATTCGCCAGATCGTAGCAAATGCTGGGTATGAACCTTCAGTCGTAGTGCACAAGATAAAGGAAGAAAAGCAAAATGTAGGGTTCAATGCTGAAAAGGAAGAGTACATTGATATGATCTCAGCCGGGATCATAGATCCTACAAAGGTTTCAAGGTCAGCTTTAGAGAACGCGTCTAGCGTAGCAGGTCTTTTATTGATGACAGAGACGTTGATCTCGGATATCCCTGAAGAGGAAAAGAAAATGCCAGCTGGAATGCCGGGCGGAATGCCGGGTGGGATGCCAGGCGGAGGGATGTATTAATTTAAGCAGGTAAGAGACAAGTAATAGACCCCGTTGGTAATAAACATTGCCAACGGGGTTTTTTTATTTTCACTCCCCTAACTTTACACTTTAACGTTGTTGAAATGTAAACTTAGGGGTTTTGTTTTGACAATAGTTATTGCCTATGATATATTTAATGTAATTCATAGCCCCTATATTGAGTATATAAATGGAGGTCGCGCATGCCAAGTCTACATGAGATCCCCCAGAAATTAATAGACAATATTTCCAAGGTAATAGTAGGGAAGCTCGAGGTCATACAGCTTGTCGTGGCAGGCTTGCTTAGCAACGGTCATGTTCTTTTAGAAGATGTGCCAGGTCTGGGCAAGACAATGCTTTCGCGCTCCCTTGCAAAATCCATAGCAGCAAATTTCAAAAGATTACAATTTACTCCTGATCTTTTGCCGTCTGATGTGACAGGCGTTTCTATATATAATCAAAAGAGTCAGGAGTTTGAGTTCAGGAAAGGACCTATATTCGCGAACATAGTGCTTGCTGATGAAATAAACCGCACGACGCCCAGGACGCAGTCAGCTCTTCTGGAGGCCATGCAGGAGTTCAAAGTGACTGTTGATGGCACGTTGAGAGAATTGCCTCGGCCATTTTTTGTCATAGCCACCCAGAATCCCATAGAATTTCACGGCACTTATCCTCTCCCTGAATCTCAAGTGGATAGATTTTTGATGCAGCTCGATGTAGGATATCCGTCTGACAAGGAAGAGACAGATATCCTGGCCAGGAATCTTAAGGAGTCTCCCCTGGAGAGATTGCAGAGCGTGGTTAAGATAGAAGAGATCGTCGAATTGCAGAATGTGGTGAGCGTGGTCCATGTCGAGAATAAAATATACGATTATATAGTCAAGATAGTTTCGACAACGAGAAATCTACCAGGCGATATTAAACTGGGCGCAAGTCCTCGCGCGTCTCTCGCGCTAATGCGCTCCGCAAGAGCCCTGGCGTTTCTTGACAAGAGAGATTATGTGATACCCGATGATGTAAAGAGATTGGCTTATCCTGTCTTAAGGCACAGACTTATATTGCAGCCGAGGTCCATAGTGCGCGGCCTTAATACCAGGGATATCGTGAATCATATATTGAAAAAAGTAACCGCTCCGGTTTGAGCATATGTTTACCCCAAAAAGCATATTTCTGCTCATAGTAACCATCGCCCTCCTTGCCATTTCATGGAATACAGACATAACAATGGTGTACATTTTTTTTACAGTGACGCTTGTTATGTTTGTGCTTTCTTTTGTACACCTCCAGATCACTAAGCCTGATATAGTTATTTCTCGTGAATTATATGACACTGCATATGAAGATGATATGCTGAGTGTAAATCTAGATGTGCATAATAAACGTGGTTTCGCTGTTCATTTTTTTGAGATCTGCGATTTTTTTCCAGGTGCTCCTTTGGATAAAAAAGAGGCGTCTTTATTTGTTTTAAAAATGGAGTCGAATGAGCGCAAAAAAATAAACTATATAACGACCTGTTACAAAAGAGGGCTCTGGAGGATCGGCCCTATATCAGTTATTTCACAGGACGCGCTCGGGTTTTTTAAGACAAAAAAGCTATTAAAGATTTATTCGGATATTCTGGTTTATCCGAGATTGTTCAGGGTATTTGCTTTTCCGCCGCTCGCGAGCGGCTCTGCGTCCTGGGTAGGCGTTGAGACATCTAAGATAAGCGGCGACAGTCATGAATTTTTTGGTATAAGGGAATACCAGCGCGGAGACATGATCAGTCGTATTCATTGGCCTTCGTCGGCAAAGCACAACAAGCTTATCGTGAAACAGTTTGAACGAAATGCTGTCCAGGAAGTGACGATAGCGTTTGATTTAAAGAAAGGCCATGACATTGGAACCGGCAGAGAGACGACGTTGGAATATGCAGTCAAGATAGCAGGGTCTATTGCGTCGTATCTTTTAAACGAAGGCGCGCTCGTGCAGATGGTCGGGTATGGCAAGGAGTCGTCGATCCTGCCTTTAGGAAAAGGTGAGTCGCACAAGTATAAGATCCTGGAATATCTGGCAAAGATTCAGGCCGACGGCGATTTTAAACTCAGCCAGGCTCTGGATGAAGCGAGTTTTGTTGTTCCTCATCGCTCAACATTGGTGACTATTATACTGGATAATGATATAGATAGCCTGACCAGCCTTATTCAGTTTAAGGTCAAAGGTATAAAACTCATAATTATCGTGCTGGCTACTTCGACATTCGGTCCTATTGAAGAAAAGGATTTTATGGATGCGGAACGGGCCAGGAAATTTGACGAGGCCTTAGCCGGACTCGAGGCGTATGTATACAAGATCTCCAAAGGAGAGGTCCTGGAGAAAAAGTTTGAGACACTGTAAGTTCTAACTTTACATTTCAACAACGTTAAAGTGTAAAGTTACGGATGTGAGACATGGATAGAGACGCATTATATTTTCATATTTCAAATCTTATCCTGGTTCTTCTAGCGCTGGTAAGCATAGGACCTGTTTTAAATCCTTTTATCGCAATGATTCTGATTCCCGGCACTATCGTTGGTTTTATTGTAAGCTGGCAGATAAAGGAACGCAGGCCGCAGCAGATAGATACATTTATCGGGATGCTTTCTCTCGCCGCCATTATCATTATCTTTGGACGGTTATACGATACAGCTATCGTAGTCGATAATCTCCTGAAGATTTTTTCTTTGGCCTTAGCATGGCTTACATTTTTTCAAAGCTTCGGCCTTAAAACCGGCAAAAGCTATGCGATGATGCAATTTATATCAGTAAGTTTATTACTGTCGTCTGTTGGCCTGGCCCTCGAGCAAGAGGCGTTTTACATGGTGCTCCTTACCGTTTTTCTCTTTGTGTTTATTTTTACTATGCGGTTGAATTTGGTGTGCGATAAAAAACGCAAGGGTTCTCATATCATAGGTTATCAGCGCGAGATAATGAGCCTGCCTCAGCAGATAAAAACAGTTTCTCTTATGTTTTCGTTTATCTTGATAGTCGCTTCTTTTGTGTATCCGCTTGTCCCTAGATTTGAAAATATTTCTTTCAGACAGATACCGTCTTCTCTCGTAGGATTTCCTGAGCAGGTGCCTTTGCTCAAGATGTTTGTTAGTGCGCCGAAAACCGTAGAGGATGACAAAAAGGCCAAAGAAGCGCAATTTGTTGATGACCAGAGCAGGATAAGAGAAATAAATGACAAGAAAACAAGGGATGGCGATAACCAAAAAGATTCCGAAGGCAAAGTCGATGGTTCTATTATTACTAGATTCCCGTCAGAGGGCTTTGATGAGAGCATAGATATATTTCAGATAGAATCCCTTACTATAGATTCAGATAAAGAAGAGGTGGCAGCCGGAGGGCAATGCAATCTCAGCGCAGAAATAAAACTGATAGACGGCTCAGTTATTCCAGTGACCGAGATCGTTGACTGGAAGGTGACCGGTTCTAAAAAGGTTTCTGTGGATAGAGGTATTCTGGTCCCAAAGGAAAAAGGCCGCATAAGCATTTCAGCCTCATATCTGGGTAGTTTTAGCAATGATGTAGACATAAAAGTAACAGAGGCCCTGGGGGCGCAGAGAAAAATAGATTGGATGCGTAGAACGTGGACGATTTTAGCATGGTTGATTATATTTGCCTTGCTTGGCTTGTTTTTCTGGGCTTTTATAAGGAGCAGCAGATTAAGAGAGCTGGCGATCAAGGATCCGCGGGAGTTCATAAAAGAGATATATGTCACGCTGTGCAGGGGATTTAAGATCTATGGCATCCCCAGGCTGGATTGCTTTGCCCATAGAGAATTTTTTGAATTTTCTAAAAAACTTGTATATTCAAAGCCAGAGCCGTTGTGTATTATGACTGAGAATGTGCTGGAGGCGCGTTTTTCCGCTCATGATATTTCCGCAGAGCATTCGAAGAAAATATTGGGATTATTCCATGATGTCAGGAGGATAGTTCTTGGCAGGCCCGGATTTAAAGAGAGCGGGAAGAAATTCTTATTCACCTTGCTCATGTTGGATGTCCTGATGCTGGGGCAATTTATTGCATGTCATTCCCGTGCAAACGGGAATCCATAAATACCGTTATATAGATTCCCGCTTTCGCGGGAATGACAAAGAAGCTCTTGACTTAAAGGCGATATTGCTGTATTATACAAAAATTAAATTAAAAAAACGGAGGTAGGTACAATGGGTATGTGGGTTGGAAGGGGAAGAAAGGCTCGCAGGTGTTATGGTTTTGACGAGATAGCTCTTGTTCCAGGTTCTGTTACTATTAATCCTAATGAGGTGGATACGAGCTGGGAGATGGGCAGGAAGAAATACAAGGTGCCTATACTTGTAGCTGCAATGGACGGCGTAGTAGATGTGAAGTTTGCGATAGAGATGAGCAGGCTCGGCGGCGTCGCTGTCTTGAATCTCGATGGCGTGCAGACGCGCTACGATAATCCCGAAGAGATCTTGAAAAAGATCGCAAAGGCCAGTCCTGAAGAGGCCACGAAGATCGTGCAGTCTCTTTACGTAAAACCTGTCAAAGAAAAACTTATTGCAAAGAGGATCAAGGAGATAAAGGCGAAAAAGGCGACCGCGGCAGTGAGCACGATCCCGCAGAACGCAGAGCGGTTTGGAAAGATCGCTCAGGATGCTGGCGCAGATATATTTGTGGTGCAGTCTACGGTAATAAACGTACGCCACAAATCCAGCGAATATAAAGTCGTGGATTTGAAAAAATTTATCAAATCCATGAAGATACCCGTTGTTTTAGGAAACTGCGTTACTTATAATGTGGCGCTCGAATTAATGGAAGCCGGGCCTAGTGCTATATTGGTTGGTATTGGTCCGGGAGCAGCCTGCACTACGCGAGGCGTATTAGGGATAGGCGTGCCGCAGGTGACAGCGACTTCAGATGCTGCCGCGGCCCGTGATTTTTATTATAAGAAATCCGGAAAATATGTCTCTATAATTACCGACGGAGGCATGGATTCAGGCGGAGACATATGCAAGGCCTTCGCGAGCGGCGCAGACGCGGTCATGGTCGGTTCGGCGTTCGCCCGCGCAAAAGAAGCGCCCGGAAAAGGATATCATTGGGGTATGGCCACGCCCCATGCGAATCTACCAAGGGGCACTCGTATAAAAGTCGGTACGACCGGTACACTTGAGGAAATACTTCTGGGTCCGGCCAGGCTGGACGACGGTTCGCAGAATCTGGTCGGCGCGCTTATGACTTCTATGGGCAATGTAGGCGCCGGCAGCATAAGAGAGATGCAGTTGACAGAAATTATAATAGCCCCGTCTATTAAGACCGAAGGCAAATTAATGCAGCGCTTCCAGCGCGTTGGGATGGGGAAGTAGCAAGTATTGACAGGATTTGTCGCAAGAAATATCCCTAAGTTTACATTCCAACGTTGTTAAAATGTAAACTTAGTAACTTTACATTTCAACAACGTTAAAGTGTAAAGTTAACCTTCATAAACAGAAATTCATAAATGTTCCATTCTGATTTTGTCCACCTTCATGTTCACACCCAATACAGTCTTCTCGACGGAGCATGCCTCATAAAAAATCTGACTGATACAGCGCGCCGCATGAAGATGCCTGCCGTCGCGATTACTGACCACGGCAACATGTTTGGCGCTATTGAATTCTATCAGAGCTGCATGCAGAACGGCGTAAAGCCTATCGTCGGCTGCGAGATCTACATTGCTCCTAAAAGCCGGCTCGACAAGACTGTGTATAGCGGCGGGGAGACGTCGAACCACCTGATACTTTTAGCCAAAGACGAGACAGGCTACAGAAATCTGATGAAACTCGTCTCGATCGGCTACCTGGAAGGTTTTTACTACAAACCCAGGATAGATAAAGAAGTTTTGGCGCGCCATTCAGAGGGCTTGATAGCGCTTTCGAGTTGCTTAAAGGGCGCGGTCGCCAGGCTTGCCCTTGACAATAAACTCGATAAGATCAAGGAATTGGCCGGCCAATATCATGACATCATGGGAAAGGATAATTTTTACTTTGAACTGCAGGATAATTTGATCCCGGAGCAAAAGAAAGTAAGCGATGTCCTGATAAAACTGGGCAAGTCTTTGGGCATAGGGTTAGTGGCCACAAACGACGTCCATTACCTTACCAAAGACAGCGCCAAGGCTCACGAGGCGCTTTTGTGCATTCAGACCCAGACCACGCTCGACGACCCGAACCGCATGAAACTGCAGACAGATCAGTTTTATTTCAAGTCTCCCGAAGAAATGAAGACTCTTTTTAAAGATGTGCCAGAGGCGATATCTAATACGATCAAGATAACTGAAAAATGCAACCTTGAGCTGGATTTTACAAAGACATTCCTGCCGCATTTCCCTGTGCCGGCTGAGACCACCAGGGAAAAATATCTAAGACAGCTTTGCGAAGAAGGGATGAAAAAAAGATATAGCGAAATAACCCCTGAGATAAAACAGAGACTTGAATACGAATTGAACGTCATCAATAAATCAGGATATACGAGTTATTTTCTTATTGCGTGGGATTTTGTGAGTTTTGCGAAAAGCAAAGGCATTGCTGTCGGGCCTGGCAGGGGTTCTGCCGCAGGCAGTATTACGAGTTTTTGCCTGGGCATCACTGATATCGATCCGCTGGACTATAACCTGCTCTTTGAAAGATTCTTGAATCAAGAGCGCGTTACCATGCCGGATATCGATATTGATTTCTGTTACGAGCGCAGAGGCGAGGTCATAGATTATGTTATTCAGAAATACGGCCAGGATAATGTAGCGCAGATCATAACGTTTGGGACAATGGCTGCCAGGGCAGTTATAAGGGATGTCGGCAGGGTCATGAATATGCCGTATGCAGATGTTGATAAAATCGCAAAGCTTGTGCCAGTTGATCCAAACATGACGTTGAACCTGGCGTTGGAACAAGAGCCTGAGCTGAGAAGTCTTTACAAAAAAGATCCGACCGTGGAGACTCTTATTAATACCTCGCGGCATCTCGAAGGTCTTACCAGGCATGCCTCGACTCACGCGGCAGGAGTCGTTATAAGCGAAGATCCGCTGACAAAGCATGTGCCGCTTTTTCGAACAGGCGACGGTCAGGTCTCGACAGGCTACGCAATGACTTCCCTGGAGAAAATAGGTCTCCTGAAGATGGATTTTCTTGGCCTGAGGACATTGACGGTAGTTCAGGAGACCTTGAAAATAGTAAATAAAGTCAACGACGTTGATCTTAAGATAGAAGACATGCCCATGCATAACGCGAAGACCTTCAAGCTTCTGGGCAGGGCCCGCACAATGGGTATATTCCAGCTGGAAAGTTCAGGCATGAGAGATCTATTGAAAAAACTGAAACCCGAGAAATTCGAAGACATAGTAGCGCTTCTGGCCCTGTACAGGCCGGGTCCTATAGGCAGCGGCATGTTGGACGATTTCATGAAACGCAAGCACGGAGAGGTGGATGTCAGGTATGATCACCCGCTTTTAAAAAATATTTTGAAGGAGACATACGGTATCATAGTCTACCAGGAACAGGTCATGATGATCGTGTCCAGCCTGGCGGGTTTTTCACTGGCCCAAGCAGATCTGTTGCGCCGCGCGATCGGGAAAAAGACACCCGAGATAATGGATCAGCAGAGAAAGGCGTTTATAGAAGGTGCGATAAAAAATAAGATAGACCGCCGCGTTGCCGAGAAGATATTTAACCTGATAGAACATTTTGCAGGATACGGGTTTAACAAAAGCCATTCAGCCGCTTACGCCATGATCTCTTACAGGACCGCTTATCTAAAAGCGAATTACCCGGTCGAATTTATGGCAGCCCTTCTAACGAGCGAAAAAGATAACACGGACAAGATCGTCCAATACATAGACGAAGCAGAATCAATGGGCATAAAAATACTTCCGCCTGATGTCAATGAGAGCTTCGCGACATTTACGATGATAGGCAAGGACTCGATAAGATTCGGGTTAGGAGCTGTTAAAAACGTAGGGCAGGGCGCCATAGACATAGTCATAGATGCAAGAGAGAAACATGGCCGTTTCCGTTCGCTCTCTGAATTTTGCGAGAGGACTGATTCGCGCCTCGTCAATAAAAAGGTCATAGAGAGTTTGATCAAATGCGGGGCGTTTGACAGCCTTGGTCTTCGCAGGTCGCAGATGATGGCGATGCTTGCCAGGACAATGGACAGGGCCAATGCTATGCAGAGAGAAAAGGCGCTCGGGCAGATGCTTCTTTTTGGCGACAAAGGCATGGATGACGAAGCGCCTGATATAAAAGAGTGGCCTGAAAGCCAACTCCTGACATTTGAAAAAGAGATGCTGGGTTTTTATATAACAGGCCACCCTCTCGCTAAATACGAAAAGATGCTGAAGGAGTATTCAACCGCGGATGCCTCAGGCCTTAAGGGCCTGGAGGACGGGGCCAGGGTGAGGTTTGGCGGCATAATAAATAAGGTAAAAAACACTATTACAAAACGGACCGGCGAAAAGATGGCTATTATGATGATGGAGGACCTGAGCGGGTCTGTGGAGGTATTGGCTTTTCCGGCATCTTATAAAAATGTTTCAAGATTCATAAGGCCTAATTTCGCGGTATTTGTAAATGGGAGGTTGAGCTTAAAAGAAGAAAGGCCAAAGATAATAGTGGAAGACATTGTGCCGATTGATGATGCGAGATCTCGTTTTACGCGGGCGATCAATGTAAACATGCTTTCCCTCGGCATGGAGAACGAGATATTCGAGAAATTGAAAGGGCTCTTTGAGAAGCATAAAGGGGATATTCCTGTATACCTGAATGTATCCACCAAGAAGAATGGCGCTTACCGGATATTAGTCGACAAACATCTTTTTGTAAGTCCCACCAGCGAAATGATTTCAGAACTAGAAGAACTCGTGGGCCACGACCACATCACCTTCGAAAGAAACTAACTTTACACTTTAACGTTGTTGAAATGTAAAGTTAGTTTTTCTTGACAACATCGCAGGGCCCGTGTTACACTACCCCTTGTAATTCAACCAGATACAAAAAATGTGAACAATAAGGAGGTACGGGATGACCAAAAAAGACATAGTCATTAAAATCGCCAATGAGTCAGGGGTGAAGCAGATAGATGTTAAGAAAGTAGTGCAGATGACATTTGACATCATAGTCGATTCCCTGGCAAAAGGAGACAAGATAGAGCTGAGGAATTTCGGCGTATTTAAGACTAAATCCAGGAAAGGCCGCATGGGGAGAAATCCCAGGACAGGCCAGCAGGTCCCTGTTGCGCCGAAGAAAGTCGCGGTTTTTAAGCCAGGTCTTGTAATGAAGGCAAAGGTAAAATAACCCTAACTTTACACTTTAACGTTGTTGAAATGTAAAGTTAAGTTTGTGGGATCAGGGAGATATGTTAAAAGCGCTTCGCGGTACAAAAGATATTTTGCCATCCGATATAGGCATATGGCAGAAAATAGAATCATATAGCAGAGATATATTTCATAGATATGGGTATAAGGAGATAAGGACTCCGGTTATAGAGGAGTCCTCTCTTTTTATAAGGGGCATAGGCGAGGGCACGGATATAGTCCAGAAAGAGATGTATGTCTTCTCTGACAGAGGCGAGAGATCTATCGCGCTGAGGCCAGAGGCAACTGCTTCCATAGTCAGGTCATATATTGAGAATGCAATGTCTAAAAAGCAGCGCATGACAAAACTATATTACATAGGCCCTATGTTCAGAAGCGAGCGACCGCAGAAAGGCCGCCAGAGACAATTTCACCAGGTAGGCGTTGAAGCGATCGGCTCTGACGACCCTTTTATCGACACAGAGGTGATGGCCCTTAGCGTGAGACTGCTGGAGGGGTTAGGAGTAAAGGATTTTAGCTTAAGGCTTAATAGTCTGGGATGCGAAAAGGATAAAAAAGATCTGATAGAAAAGAGCAGGAAAAGCATAAAGACTCATCTAGGTTCTTTGTGCAACGAATGCAATGAACGATATAAGAAAAATGTCTTAAGGGTATTCGATTGCAAAAATGATAGCTGCAGAGAGGTTCTGAGAAATGTTAAATTAGAAAACGCGCTATGCAAGGATTGCGCGGGTCATTTCGAGGCTGTCAAAAAAGGCCTGGGGAAATTAAATATCGATTATGTCATTGATCCAAAGATAGTCAGGGGGTTGGATTATTATACTAAGACCGTGTTTGAGATATCCCAGAAAAATCTCGGCGCAAAGGACGTGGTTTGCGCAGGAGGCAGATACAATAATCTTATACATAAATTAGGCGGAGAAAACATGCCTGCTATCGGATTTGCATTTGGCATTGAAAGATTGATCTTGGCGCTCAAAGGCTGCAGTAATCCACAGGCCGACGCCCCGTTAGACGTATTTATAGCAGTAACCGGCGAATCCTTATACGATAATGCCTTTATATTGATGAACTCGCTGAGAGATAAGGGATTTTCGTGTGATATGGATTACGAGAAAAAGGCATTAAAGGCGCAGATGAAAAAGGCGGAAAGATTTTCTTCGAGGTTTGTTATTATTTTTGGCGAAGAAGAGTTTAAGAATAAAAAAGTTATACTGAAGGACATGCAAAAAAGAGAACAGAGAGAAACCGAATTAACGAACATCGCAAAAACCCTAACTTTACATTTCAACAACGTTAAAGTGTAAACTTAGGCTATAGAGACGGAGATCATGAGGCGTACACATACTTGCGGAGAGCTTACGACAAAGAATATAGGCGAGAAGGCGACGCTTGTAGGCTGGGTTCATAAGAGGCGTGACCACGGAAAGATCATATTTATCGATTTACGGGATAGAGAAGGTCTTACTCAGATAGTATTTTTTAAAAATAAAAAGGCAGAGGAGCTGCGAAGCGAATACGTGATAGCTGTTAAGGGTGCGGTTCAAAAAAGGCCGAAAGGCACGGAAAACTCCAAGATAGTAACCGGCGAGGTGGAACTCGGAGTCGAAGAGCTGGAGATATTAAACACTTCTTTGACCCCGCCTTTTGAGCTGGATGAGATGTCAGATGTTTCAGAAGAAGTGAGGCTTAAGTATAGGTATGTTGACTTAAGAAGGCCTGAAGTCCAGAAGAGGATTTTTCTGCGCCATAAGATCTGCAAGGCTATGAGAGATTTTCTGGATAAAGCTGGTTTTATCGAAGTCGAGACGCCTATATTGACAAAGTCAACTCCAGAGGGCGCGCGCGATTTCCTTGTACCCTCCAGACTTAACCGGGGAAAGTTTTTTGCGCTTCCTCAATCTCCTCAGCTCTTTAAGCAATTGTTAATGGTTGCCGGCTTTGAAAGGTATTTTCAAATCGCAAAGTGTTTTAGAGATGAAGACCTGCGCTCAGACAGGCAGCCAGAGTTTACCCAGCTGGACATGGAGATGTCTTTTGTAGAGGAAGAGGATGTCTTTGGAACAATGGAGTCGCTGCTTTCCTTTGTTTTTAAAGAGGCATTGGGCAAAGAGCTTAAAACGCCGTTTCCGAGAATGACGCATAAGGAGGCTATTGAAAAATACAAGAGCGACAAACCTGACCTGCGCGCAAGCGGAGAAGGTTTTAAATTTTTATGGGTCACCAATTTTCCTCTGTTTAAATTTAATGAAGAAGAAAAACGCTGGGACATGGAGCACCATCCTTTTACCTCGCCTGTGGCAGGGGACATTGAAAAAATAGAGGATTCACCGGGCGATGTCAGTTCCAGGGCGTATGATCTAGTCGTGGATGGGATAGAACTAGGAAGCGGTAGCATAAGAATACACAAGAGAGATTTACAGGAAAAGATCTTTAAGCGCATCGGGTTGGACATGGCTCACGCAAAAGAGAGATTTGGGTTTTTATTAGAGGCGTTTAATTATGGTGCGCCTCCGCACGGAGGATTTGCATTTGGTCTGGACAGGCTTATTGCGTTGATGTGCGGTGAGGAGAGCATAAGAGAGGTCATTGCATTTCCAAAGACTCAAAAGGCTGCCTGTCCGATGACAGAAGCGCCTTCAGCAGTTGAAGAGCGACAGTTAAAGGAATTAGGAGTCAAGGTAGACAAAAAACAGTCAACTTCAAAATCCTAACTTTACACTTTAACGTTGTTGAAATGTAAAGTTAGCGATTTTAACAGGGGGTGTTATGAGGAAGCTTATAGTTTGCAGTTTGGTGCTTACGGTTTTTACTCTTTCGGGCTGCTTAGTAAGAATGGTTCCTTATGAGGTAGATAGGGTAGATCAGGAACTGAGCGGCAACAGAGGGGTGGTACGAGGAAGGACATCAGGCGTTTCTGAGGTAGAAGAAAAAAAGACCAAGACTATGTACAGGATCGAGATAGAGCTCCCCGATGCCAGCGATAAGGAAAGAAAGGATACGAAAGTAGAAGAGACTTCGGATAAGGCTACTTCTGGCGGAAACAAGGGGTATATGCAGGTGAAAAAGTCTTACGAAAGAGAAGAGTCTGCACAGAAAAAGAAGAGAAAAAATGTCACGAGGCTGGGGGGTTCAGGCGCGTCAAGTCGGCCTCAGGTGGTCTTTCAGCAGGCATCAGGGAAAAAAGGAAAATACAGCAAGGAAAAAGGAAGCGGCACGCTGATTGCAAAAGAAGAGTCAAAGACTTATGTTGTGCAAAAAGGCGATACGCTTCAGAAGATATCCGATAAGATGTACGGGACCACGAAACGATGGAAAGAAATTTACGAGGCAAACAAGGCAGTGTTGAAAAGCCCTGATTTTATAACGCCAGGCCAGGAGATTACAATCCCTTAACTTTACATTTCAACAACGTTAAAGTGTAAAGTTAGGAGTGGGGCGCGATGGAAAAGGTCATAGCCATAAGGAGCAATGACGAGGCTAAGTCGCTTTTTGGTAAATGCGATGAGAACCTGAGGCTGGTTGAATCCAGCTTTGGCGTAAAAACTACCTCGCGTGGCGACAGGTTGGCTGTATCCGGCAAAAAGGACGCTGTAGAAAAAAGCGCGAAACTTTTAGAAGATTTGCTGGCGATATTGCGGCGCGGAGGCGTCATAAAGAGGGACGAAATCGCATATTCTGTAAAGTCATTCAAGAAAAATTCAACGCTTTGCATGCAAGATATCTATCTTGACAAGATAGAGGTTTCTTCAAAGCGGCAATTTGTTACGCCAAAGACCAAGGGCCAGAAGAAATACGTGGATGCGATACGGGAGCATGATATTGTATTCGGTACAGGCCCGGCAGGCACAGGCAAGACTTATTTGGCAATGGCCATGGCAGTCAATGCCTTGAAGAAGCAGGACGTCAATAGGATTATTTTGACGAGACCGGCCATAGAGGCGGGCGAAAAGCTCGGATACCTGCCAGGAGACCTTTACGCAAAAGTAACGCCTTATCTCAGGCCTTTGTACGATGCCCTTTATGACATGATGGAGGCGCAGAGGATCCAGGATTATATCGAGAGAGGCATTATAGAGGTCGCGCCGCTCGCGTATATGCGTGGCCGCACGCTGAACGATTCTTTTATAATTCTTGACGAGGCGCAAAACTCGACGCCGGATCAAATGAAGATGTTCCTGACGCGTTTAGGTTTTGATTCAAAAACAGTGATAACAGGAGATGTTACTCAAAGCGATCTCCCTTCAGGCAGCGAGTCTGGTTTGAACCATGCCAACAGGATCTTAAAGCACATAAAAGGCGTAAAATTTATTCACTTCACGGGAGAAGATGTCGTGAGGCACCCTATTGTGCAAAAGATAATAAAGGCATACGAGGATGAATATCATGAAAAAAATACGAGATAAAAAAACAAACAACAATGTCAACCTTGCCCCTCATGTAGCAATCGCCTTAATCACGTGTCTTGTTTCGGTGATAATAATCCAGTGGGATACGGGACTTTTTAAGGCAGGTTTCCGAGAGGGAGACATTGCCCTGAGGGATATCTACGCGCCTTATAATTTCAAAGTAAAAGGAGATATGAATAATAAGGCCACTGAGCTTAACAGACAAGTGGCTAAAGACGCGGTATTGCCTGTCTTTAGATCAGACATGGAAGCGCAACGGGTTGTTTCGGACAAGGCAGCTTCGCTTATCAAATCAGCAAAGTCTTTGGCCGAATCGCCTGAGATGAAAAGTGAAGATAAAAAAGCAGAGATCAGGGAACTAGCTACAACGTATAATCTTTCAGAATCTCTGGTTTCGAGGATCTTGGAATCAAAGGATCACGATGCTTTTCTGTCGCAGATCGAAGAAATAATAGACAACTTTATGTCCGGGGGTATTATCTCCGCGTCAGACCGCGCAAGATTCAAGGACAAATACGTGATGACGACTCTTGTGGATGAGGATAGCGCTGAGGCCAAGAAATTTATAGAAGATTTTCTTACCCTTGAAGGATTAAAAGAAGAGATAGAGGATTTTGATTTTTCTATACGGGACAGAAAAGAAAAGAGCTTGGTCATAGATTTTGCAAATGCGATTTTGAACGTCAATATCATATACGATGAAGAAGAGACAGGGTCGAGAAAGCGCTTGGTCGTGCAGCAGGTCCAACCGATTTACAATATTATAGAGGTAAAAAAGAACGAGACAATATTAAATAAAGGCGAACGCATAGGGAAAGATCATATATTGAAACTTAACGGTATTGAGCAGAACGAGCCTTCGGCGGTGATGGCGGGAAGATTTTTTGCTATCGCGATACTCCTGGGACTTTTTATGCTGATCATAGCTTTATATATTAAATATTATGAGCCTAAATTTTCTGCCGGGAACAAGGAGTTGATCTTGCTGGGCCTGATATGCGTTTTGCTGCTTTTTGCCGCGAAGATTATAATGATATCTCCGTGGCCGAGCAACCTTGTGCCTGTGGCAGTCGCCTCGATGCTTATAGCTATTCTGATCGATCATCGTCTGGCAATAATAGTGACTTGCTTCTTAAGTGTATTGGTTGGCATGATATCAGGGAACAGGCTGGACATAACAGGAGTTTCCCTGGTAGGGGGCATTGTCGGCATATTCGCGATGAGAGGCGTCAGACGGCGTTCCCAGGTAATGGCGGCAGGGCTTTCAGTCGGCTTCGCCAATATGAGTTATCTTATAGCAATAGGAATCCTAAGGTCTCTTGAGTTTAACGCGTATATCACTGAATCATTTTTAGGGTTTTTAAACGGCTTATTGTCTGCCCTGATCGTGACAGGCTTGCTCCCTGTGCTTGAAAACACGTTTAAGATCACCACGGATATCAGCCTGCTTGAGCTAGCTGATTTAAACCATCCTCTTCTGAAAGAAATGGTAATAAAGGCTCCTGGCACATATCATCACAGTCTGGTTGTGGGAAATCTAGCGGAGGCAGCATGCGAGGCTATCGGCGCAAACCCGCTTCTTGCAAGAGTGAGCTCTTATTTTCACGACGTGGGAAAGCTAGAGAAGGCCTCGTATTTTAGCGAGAATCAGCCTTCCGAAGATTCAGCTCACGATAAGCTTTCGCCGACCATGAGCAGTCTTATCATCACAAACCATGTTAAAAATGGCGTGGAACTAGCGCGTAAATATAAACTCAATAAAAAGATCATAGATATAATAAAGCAGCACCATGGGTCTGGTCTTGTTTTTTATTTTTTCAAGAGGGCATTAGAAAAGGTTTCGGATGAATCTGTGGGAGAGCAATCATTTAGGTATCCAGGCCCTAAGCCTCAGACAAAAGAGGCTGCGTGTGTTCTTCTGGCTGATTCAGTGGAGGCTGGCTCGCGTGCACTGGATGATCCTACACCATCGAGGGTCAAAGGGCTTGTCAGGAAGATCATAAATAACAAATTTATCGACGGGCAGTTAGACGAATGTGACCTGACTCTCAAAGATTTAGAGAAGATATCAGAGATATTTATCCACATACTTACAGGGATATTTCATACGCGCGTAGAGTATCCTGATGAGCCTGAAAAGAAAACCTAAGTTTACACTTTAACGTTGTTGAAGTGTAAACTTAACATATTAATGAAAGTTGATATAAGGGATTTGCAGGACAAGGTAAGGTTAAGTAAGAGCAAAATACTTAGATGCGCGAGAGTTGCATTGAAGTTTATGTCCGAAGATAGCGCAGAGCTGAGCCTGTTGTTCGTAGATGATTTTTATATAAAGAGGCTGAACCGTAAGTACCGCAAAGTCAATTCCAGAACAGACGTATTGGCGTTTGCGATGAGAGAAGGGCAGGGGCTTCCCAAGGACAGCCCGATTTTAGGCGATGTGGTAATTTCCGCTGAGACCGCGAAAAGAGAGGCAAAAAAGAGAAACATAGTCTTTCAGGGCGAATTGGACTTATACGTTGTCCATGGCGTTTTGCACCTGCTGGGTTATGACGACGAGAGCCCTCGCGAGAGAAAAAAGATGAAGGCAAAAGAAAAAGAGATATTAAGCATTTTATAGCAAGGAGACGATCCGGTGCGACAACAGTCATTAATAGAGAGCTTTAATTCCGCCATAGAAGGATTTGTCTATGTCTTTAAGAGCCAGCGTAACATGAGATTGCATTTTTTCTTTGCGTTATGCGTGCTTTTATTGGGACTCTTTTTGAATTTTACATATATCGAGTTAGTTGTCCTGAGCCTTACGATTGCGTTTGTACTGTTTGCCGAGATGTTTAATACGGCGCTCGAACATACTATAGACCTTGTAAAAGAGGACTTTCACCCGTTGGCTAGGATCGTCAAGGATATTTGCGCAGGCGCGGTATTATTAAGTGCTCTAGCCGCCATTATAGTAGGCTATATCCTGTTTGCTAATAGGGTTGGCGTCGGCATAGAGGATAATATTCTTAAGATAAGAGGGTCTGATTGGCATATTACCTTTATAATACTTTTGACAATTTTGGCATTGGTGGTGATCAGCAAGATTTTATTGCACAGCGGCACGCCGCTAAGAGGAGGTATGCCGAGCGGCCACAGCGCCGTAGCGTTTTCTATATGGACGATAATGGCGTTTGTTTATCCGAACAACCTCTCTATTTTTTTAGTGTTTATACTTGCTTTTTTGGTCTCGAGAAGCAGGGTCAGGGGCGGGGTTCATTCGACATTTGAGGCGTTTATGGGCGCTATCCTGGGCATAGTTGTAACTGTTTTGGTTTTCCAGATACTTAAGAATTAAGCGGGGGTAAATATGTTTCACAAAGTAAGAAATAATTTTCTGACCGGGATATTGATCGTGATCCCTTTGGTTTTGACCTTCTGGGTTTTTTATTTTATAGTGGATAAATTAAATTTATTATTATTGGAGCCTATTATGAATATTTTTAGCAGAGGGGCTCCCGCGGAAAGCATCGAGGTCCTGACGAAGCTGGCTATATTCTTTTTATTGTTACTTTTTTTGACGCTGATAGGTTTTGCCACAAGGATCATCATATTAAGGAATATATTTGGTTTTGGCGAAAAGATCCTCTACAGGGTCCCGATGATCAGCACTGTTTACAGATCAATAAAAGAGATATCATTGGCTTTTTTGGTTCAAAAAAATACTATTTTTCAAAATGTTGTTCTTGTAGAATACCCGAGAAAAGGCCTTCATCAGCTGGGGTTTGTCATATCCGAGACAAGGGGAGAGGTCCAGAAAAAAATAAAAAACAAGCTGGTCAATGTATTTATACCGACGACGCCGAACCCTACTTCAGGCATGCTTGTGCTTGTCCCTCAGGAGGAGATCGTGTCTTTAGAGATGTCGGTCGCGGAAGGCATGAAGATGGTTATATCCGGCGGTGCAGTCGCGCCGAAATTCGATAGATAATGGCGATACAGAAAACCGACGCAGTGCTGCTGAGAAAGAAAGATCTAAGAGAGACAAGTCTTATAGTTACTTTTTTTACCAGAGACTTTGGTAAGATCCATGGAGTTTTAAAGGGCGCGAGAGGCAGCCGCGCGAGAAGCAATATAAACCCTCTGTTTTTTAGCTTAGAGCAGATAATTTTTTACGAAAAAAAGAAGAGTAATCTTTTTATCATATCTCAGTGTGAAGCCCATGAGATATTTTTAAATATATTAAAGGACTGGGAGAGGACTTCGGTTGCGTATTATATATTGGAACTTTTGGATGTATTTACTGAGCCCGGAGAAAACATAGAGACTCTTTTCGATGATTTACTGAATAGCTTGAGATCCCTTGATAGCAAAAAGGATGCTGTTGCGATCGCAAGGCTTTTTGAAGTAAGGCTTCTTTTGACATTAGGATTATGGCCGGGAAGAGAGAGTTTTAAATTAACAAAAGGCGCTTCTTCGACGCTTGCTCGTTTTGAAGAAGGCAGCTGGCAGGCTTCTTCAAATATGAAATTGACGCGAGAGATAGAGGAGGATATAACGAAGATCACGGGTAAAATCATACAGTATAACATCGACAGGCCGCTTAAGACAATAAAGATGTTTAAATAGGGGCTTAA
>CAYPYS010000007.1:0-9491 GCA_964415355.1 uncultured Planctomycetia bacterium
CCAAGATTTGCCTATTTTTTAAAATTATGATAAACTGTCTCAAGGACATAGGTATTACGTTATGAATACAGTCAGAATAGCACTGGCCCAGATCAATACAATAGTAGGGGATCTAGTTGGAAACAGTGAGAAAATACTTTTATGCGTTCAGAAAGCGATGGAGAAAGAAGCAGATCTTGTCGTCTTTCCAGAGCTTTCGATAACAGGCTATCCTCCTGAAGATCTTCTTTTAAAGCCCCACTTTGTAAAACAAAACCTAAAATGCCTTAAGCATATCGCCCGGGCCACAAAAGATATAATAGCCATTGTGGGTTTCGCAGATGCAGATAACGGTTCTATTTATAATGGCGCAGCTATATTGGCTAATGGAAAAGTCCAGCATGTTTATCGCAAGACGCAGTTGCCTAATTATGGGGTTTTTGACGAGAAGAGGTATTTTAAATCCGGCGATAAAAATGTAATCATTAAAACTAAGGGTTTTTCTTTTACTGTAAATATATGCGAAGATATATGGGCGAATGAAACTAATGCCATGGCAAAGGTTATTTCTCAGGCTCAGTTTATAGTGAATATTTCTGCTTCTCCTTTTTATATGGGTAAAGTAGGAGAGAGACAGAAAATCTTGATCAAAAAGAATAAAAAATACAAGAACCCTATTTTATACTGTAATCTTATAGGCGGGCAAGACGAGCTGGTCTTTGATGGCGGGAGTCTGGTCTTGGACAGGGCAGGAAAGATCATAGCAAAGGCAAACGCGTTCGAAGAAGATTTATTGATCACGGATTTAAATATTGGACCGAGGAGAAATATTAAAAAGGCCTCGGGCGTAGAGACGGTAAATGTAGATTATAATATCAAATGCAAGAGAAAAGCTTTGTCGAAACGTAGTTCCGCTAAAGAGATCGGAGGCATTGAAGAAGTATTTTCGGCATTGGTATTAGGAGTGCACGATTATGTGAAGAAGAATAATTTTAGAAAGGTTGCCTTTGGCCTTTCAGGCGGCATTGATTCTGCAGTAGTTGCCTGTATCGCCGCAGAAGCTCTTGGTAAGGCAAATTGCCTGGCACTTTCTATGCCGTCGAGATATTCTTCAAAAGCTACCCAGGATGACACGGAAAAGATCTGTAAAAATCTAGGCATGCGTCTCGCAGAGGTGCCTATAGACGATATTTTCGACGCGTACAATAATACTTTGGCTAATCATTTTACTGGCATGAGATCGGATATTACAGAGGAAAATGTTCAAGCAAGAATCAGAGGCAATATTTTAATGGCTTTTTCAAATAAGTTTGGATATCTTGTGCTCAATACGGGCAATAAAAGCGAGACTAGTGTAGGGTATTGTACATTATATGGCGATATGGCTGGAGGGTTTTCGGTAATAAAAGATGTGCCTAAAAATATTGTATACGAGTTGGCCAAATTTATAAATGCTAGAGCAAAGAAAGAGGTCATTCCTAAAAGTGTAATTAAAAGGCCCCCGTCTGCTGAATTGAGACCTGATCAAAAAGACCAGGATACTTTGCCGCCTTATGAATTAGTAGATAAGATCATTGATTTATATATTGAGAAAAATAATTCCCTGGACGAAATCTTAAAAAAAGTTAAAGATAAAGGAACAGTGAAGATGGTTTTGAGAATGATCGATACGAACGAGTATAAAAGACGTCAGGCGCCCCCAGGTATAAAAATAACACCAAAGTCATTCGGCAGAGACAGGCGCATGCCAATTACGAATAAATTTACGGAGGCAAGATATGAAGAAAATAACAGGAGATGAAGTTTTTATAGAAGTGGTGTCCAGAATCAATAGATGCCTGGTTATTATGGGCATATTCTTTCTGCTATATTTTTTATTTCAAACAAAGATCGATATATTTCTTTTTTTTCTTGCCCTTTCATATATGGCGTTTGCGCTTCTTTCTCATAAGCATCTTATTATAACAAATAGACTTTCTATTGAACTGCGACGCGCTAAGGGCGCATTGGGAGACGTTACCAGAGAAGCACGTGAGATGCATTCCGGATAAATGTTGCGGCGTATTGCTTTTATTCTAACAGCTATTTTATTATTGACCGATCCTGTTTTTTCAGAGAAAGAACTCCCCCTGACATCTAAATCTGTAGTCTTGATGGATCCCTTGACAAAGAGGATATTGTATTCCAAGGATGCCCATAAAAGGCTTTCTCCTGCCAGCACTGCAAAGATAATGACAGCGTTTTTAGTCTTGAAGAAATCACAACCCAATAAAAAGGTCATGGTGAGCGAATATGCAAGCTCTATAGAGCCTTCAAAGGTGCATATTAAGGAGGGAGAGATTTATTTTACGGAGGATTTACTCAAGGCGCTTCTCTTGAATTCCGGAAATGATGCGAGCGTTGCATTGGCTGAAAATATAGCAGGGTCAGAGCCTGCTTTTGCAGAAATGATGAATAAAAAGGCCAAGGGTATAGGAGCACATAATACAAATTTCAGAAATGCGAGCGGATTGCCTTTCGAGGATCAATATTCAAGCGCTTATGACCTGTCGCTTGTGGTGCGCGAGGCGATGAAGCACAAAAGATTTGTCGATATCATAGAGACCAAAAGAGCAGAGATATATGAGATAAATTCTGGGCGAAAGATTAAGCTGAAAAGTCATAACAAGGCTTTATGGCATGATAATCCTTATATAATTTTTGGCAAGACCGGTTATACCAAAAAAGCCAGGCATTGCTTTGCCGGATATGTCCAGTATAATAGATGGCGCAAGGTCATTGTGGTGATACTGGGCAGCAACAGTTTATGGAACGACTTAAAATCGCTGGCAGATTCCCTCACCTAACTTTACATTTCAACAACGTTAAAGTGTAAAGTTAGGCATTATACTCATTTGTTATATGGAGAAAATATGTTCAGCAGATTTAAATTTTTGATTATTGCGCTGTTATTGATTTTGTTGTTTAATGACGATGCGTTTGCCGCGCCAGCGTATGGGACGCATATGCCTGAGGAGAAACATTGGACATGTGGTCTGGAAGGCAGTTTTATTATAGACAGAAATTTGGACAATGGCGAAGGCGGGACAAATGGTAATAGGTATTTTTTTACATGTAGCTATGGGATCTTTTCATGGTTATCGTTCGATGGAAAGATAGGGTTGGGGAATGTGGACTGGGATAGGACTATGGGCAATAACGATATAAATTACAGCACTAATTTTGCAGGGGCGTACGGTTTTAGAATAAAAGGATTTGAGAATGAAAGGTTCGGTATAAAAAGCGTAGCAGGTTTTCAGCACATAAGTGTGCACCCTGATCCCAAAAACCAGGGCGGGAATAAAAACGAGTCAATAATAGATGATTGGCAAGGTTCAGTGCTTATTTCTAAAGATGTAGGGGATCTTGTTCCATATTTAGGAGGAAGATACGGAACAGTAGATTTTATAAGAAGGACAAATGAAGTAGATAGGAAACGTATAAAATCCGAAGAGAATTTTGGGCTTATTATTGGCCTGGATTATTGGCTCAACAAGAGGGCAAAAGTAAATCTTGAAGGGTCTTTTTTGGACGGCAAAGAAGTAGCTGTTGGCGTTACTTATGATTTCTAACTTTACACTTTAACGTTGTTGAAATGTAAAGTTAGGGGGTTTTTACGAGGATTGTATTAAAGGAGTTTTTTAGATAGCATACGGTGGTTTTTTTAGAGATGTGTTTTCTGGCCTGTTCCAGGTTTCTAAAAAATAAAAAAGGAAGAGCCTTATTCTTATATAAATAAGCCTTATTTGATATAAAGCCCAACTTGGCCTTTTGCATCGCTTTTGCTACCATATAAGCTCGGTGTTCTCCCGCAAGGCAACCCTTTTTCTTTATATTCCTTGTCAATTTTTCAGGATCTTTCATTTTTCTCATTGTCTTTTCAAATCGCTTTTCCCCGAGCCCTTTACCAAAGCCGTCTTTTAGATCTGCTTTTACAAGTATGATAGCGTTATTTTTTAAAATGCATTTTTTTGTGTTTGCCACGTAGTTAAACGCCCTGGAGGCCTGGTATATGTTAGCGGCCTTTTCCTTTGGAATATCGCATATAACAACATCATAAAGCCTTTCTATTTTTTTCTCAAATATCTTTCTGGAATAGGCGACAGCGTTTTTAAAAGAGGCTTTTGGATCTCCGCGAAAGACCTTTAACAGCTTACCGTTTCCATCATTTATGATATTCAAGGAATGCTTTATAGGCAACGCCTGGCCTGCGTCATCAATGAAATTTCTGAAAGAGTTTTTTTCTATCGAGCATATCTTTGTTTTTGGGGAGTCTAAGAATCTAGGATGGTGCGTGGCGTTTATGGTCTTTTCGCCAGCAAGTCCTATTGAGACTACCTTTATGCCTCCGCTATAGCCCGCATATAAGTGAGGCTCTACTACGCCTATGGTTATGATCGCGTCAGCGGTTTTCAGTTTTTTATTAAGATATATCGGGATACCATTGTTTGTTTTTCCAAAATAGGCAACAGCATTATTATTATAATTATGGACAGACACTTTTACTTTGTCTGTCAGGCGTCCTAAATTTTCTCTTATTTGTTTTTTTGTGGGAGGGCGATGCAGGCCCGTAGCTATTATTATTTCTATGTTATCATTTTTTGCTTTGAGTATTGTCGGGAGTATTTTTTTGAGATGAGCTTTGCGCGTGAAATCAGGAACAGCGATCACGGTTTTCATATATTACCTCTTCTAACTTTACACTTTAACGTTGTTGAAATGTAAAGTTAGAAGGTCCTTGGAAAAGATGTTGTCGAGGCCGAGGATGCATGCGGGATCCAGGGATTTTTTTAACATAGCCATCTGAAAGATATTGTCCCTTCCGTACATCGCCTCTAGATATGCATGTTTTAATTTTCCAATGCCGTGCTCGGCTGAGGCCGTACCTCCCAATCCCACAGCTTTTTTTACAAAGTCCATATATACAGAACGGCTTTTTTTGAATTCCTCTTCTGTCTTTGGAAGCATATTTACGTGTAGATGGTTCTCGCCTATGTGACCGAAGATCACAAAATCTATCTTGGAAGCAGAAAGCCTTTCTTTGTAGAACTTAAACATTTCAGGAAACGCATTGTCAGGCACGGCTATGTCAGTCCCGACCTTTGGCAGCTTGTTTCTCTTTACGATCTCATTTATCATTTCAGGCAAGGCATGCCTGAACTCTTTTAGTTTTTTCCTCTCCTTGTCGCTGTCCGCAAAATATGATTCTTCCATAGATGCGTTGTGTTTTTCAAGAAGGCCCGTCCATATATCTGCGAGAGAGCTTTCATCTTCTTTTTTATAATCCTGTTCAAAATATATCATTGCCTTCGCGCTTTTAGGGATATTGGAGTGTTTTTCGCGTAAGAGATTCAGAGAATTAAGGTCCATGTATTCCAATGAAAGCGCGGCCTTGGATTTCGCGTCCTTTGCAAAGCCTAGCGCGTCTTCTTCGGTTGGAAAGAACCCGAAAAAACTCATTATGCCTTCCGGTTTTTTTCCAAGACAGAGTTCCGCCTCTAAAATAACTCCGAGTGTCCCTTCGTGGCCTATGAAAAGGTCTATTATGTCCATATTTTCTTTTATGTAATAGCCGGCAGCGCTTTTTATGTCCGGCATCGAATATCGCGGTATTTTTATTTTTAGTTCTTTATTTTTTAGCTTTAAAGAAAAAACCGCACCTTTCTTTACAAATTGCTTGCCTCGAACGAGATTAATGACATCACCCGTTGATAGCGCGATTTTAAGTCTTTTTATATAGTTGCGAGTAGGACCGTATTTAAAGCCTCTAGCCCCGGACGCATTAGTGGAAATAGTCCCTCCTATGAATGAATTTGGCTCCGTGGGATCAGGAAGATAGAATAGGCCTATCTTGGATAGTTCACCCTGCAGCTCGGATAGCCTTACAGCTGGTTCTACAGTGGCGCAGAGATTTTTTGCATCGATATTAATGATTTTGTTCAGATTATCAGTGGCTAGTATAGAGCCTCCGAAAGGCACCCTGGCGCCTGTTACTCCTGTGCCGCCGCCTGATATAGTCAGAGGGTGTTTTTTATTGCCGGAGTCTTGCAATATATTGACGACATCCTTGGTGTCTTCTGGGAACATGGCGTTATCTGCGTATCCGCCTAAAAGCCCGGACTCGTCTCCAAAATAACACTTGATAATGTCTCTATCTGTCTTTATAATCATAGCTATATAATATTAACATAGTTATGCAACAAAGTAAATGTTGCTTAAGTATACACTTTAACATTGTTGAAATGTATACTTACAATAGCAAGATTTTTTAAAGAGTTGGCAATATGATAAAGTCCAATCCTTTTACTCCTCAGTCAGGTTGGGAGCCGCGCGTATTCGGCGGCAGGGAAGAGAACCTTTCTTTTTTTAAGTCTAATTTAGAACAGGCGACCCATGCAAGGCCCAGCCATCTGGTTGCGCTTGGAGAATGGGGCATAGGAAAGACCTCTATATTAAAGCAATTCAGGAGGATAAGCCAGGAGTCTGGTTTTCCAGCATCTTTCTGCGCGATATCAAGATTTACAAAAAAAGACAAACCCATCGACGCCATGTACCTTATTGCCGAAGAGATGCTCATGGGTTTTCCAGGCCTAGAAAAGGATTCGGAGAAATTTTTAAACCTGTTTTCTAAGAAGAAGTCTCTGGCGCAGGCGCAGACCCAGTTTACAAAATTCCTTTTAAACGTATGGGGCGCTATGAACGCAAAGCTGGCGGTAGTTTTACTGGACGACCTGCAGAATCTATTGCCTATCTCAAACACAATAGATATACTGAGGGCAGTACTGAGTAAAGAGCAGATTATCAGCGGTACCAGATTTTTGTTCGTGCTTTCTTCAACGCCGGCGGGCTGGTCAGACTTTATAGATAAACATGACCCGGTAGGTAGATTTTTCAGAAAACGTTTGAGCGTAAAGAATTTGAATAAAGACGAAGTCCTCCATACGGTCACAAGTACCCTGGAAAGCACAGGAGTGGAATTTGTCGGAGATATTAAAGCGAAGATATTTGAATATACAGCCGGACACCCGTATGAAGTTCAGCTCTTGTCAAGTCACCTGTACGACGGACAGATAGAGGGAAAAGTAGGCAGCGACACCTGGGGCAATGCCTTGAATAATACGTTGAAAGAACTGGGAAGGGACTATTTTAGAAACTTACTGGCCAGGGCTAGCGATAGAGAGAAGGATTTATTAGGAATGTTGGCCGAAGAAAATCGTCCTCTTTCAATAAAGGATATGAGGACGATGATGATAGTAGGTAAATTCGCCAAAAAATTCCCCATAGCTAATATTAAAAATTTCCTTTATCGCTTGGAGCAGAAGGGTATTCTGAGTAGAAACGAAGACGGTAATTTTGACATACCGGATCGCATGTTCAGGGAGTATATTTTAAAATTTGGTTGACATTATTGTGCGGCAAATGTATATTGGTAAAAATTAATCAAGGAGGAAGATATGAAGGTTAAAGTGGATGCAGAATTATGTGTAGGTTGTGCCTTGTGCGTGAATTCATGTCCGGATGTATTTGAGATGAAGGAAGACAAGGCGATCGTAAAAGGAGATTCGGTTGCTCCTGAGAGCGAAGATTGCTGCAAGCAGTCGAAAGACGAGTGCCCCGTAGAAGCCATAATTATAGAATAAAAACGCAAGCCATAATTCTTTAAATGAGTTCTTAAGTATACATTTTAACATTGTTGAAATGTATACTTAAGCTTTTGACTTTACACTTTAATAACGTTAAAATGTAAAGTTATTTTTTTGAGAGGATTTTACGGAAGCAGAAAATGGCAAGGGATATAATGCTGATCCAGGATATTCCTAATATAAGCCAGCCTGACAAATTCATTTTTTAGCCCTCGAGCGCCTTCTTTTTCGCCAAGCAATCTTTACCATAATAGACAGGGTTAATATCATTCCGATTAGCATTAACCTGGTGCCTAGTACGTATGGCTTGTCGACTTGATTTACGCCTTTCATCAGTATCATCGGTATACCTTGTTGCACGAACCAAAAGCCAAGAATAAAGAATAGAAACAGCGGCGTGATATATTTTATTATGAATTTATAGATTTTTGGTATCTGCAGTTCTGCGCCATGATGTATTTCTTCCCAGGCTTTTTCAATGCCGAATATCCACGCAAAGAGAATAGTTTCTACTGTGGCGAATAATACCAGGCAGAACGTGCCGCCCCAGAAATCCAGCTCGTTCACTACGCCGTGCTTGAGAAAAAATATGGCCGGTTGACACAGGATAAAAGAGGCAATGCCGAACACGATAACGGCTTTCTTTTTTGAGATGTTGAACTCGTCCTCGAGGAACGCGATGGTAGGCTGTGCCAGCGAGACAGATGATGTAATGCCCGCTAAAAACAAAAGCCCGAACCAAAGACATCCAAAAAATGCGCTGAGCGCGATCTTTTGAAATATCAAGGGCATTGTTATAAAGCCCAGGTTAAAAGCGCCGCCAGATGCAATATCTTGGATCTGGTGAGGACCGAAGAATACATACGCAGCAGGTATCACGATGGAAGAACCCAGGATGATCTCCGCGAATTCATTTGTGCTTGCGGCTGTGAGGCCGGAAAGCGCAACGTCGTCTGTTTTTTTAAGGTAACTTGCGTATGTAAGTATTACCCCTATTCCCACGCTGAGTGTGAAAAATATCTGGCCGGCTGCTGCAAGCCAGACCTTTGCATTCTTCAGCGCTGTGAAATCAGCATTCCAGAGAAAACCCAGGCCATTCAATATATTCCAGCCAGGCCTTGACGGGTCAGGCGCGCCTAGCGTCAAGACCCTTACGGCTATTATTATGCCGAAGACAAAGAGTGTCGGCATTGCTAGTTTGCAGAGCTTTTCGATGCCGCCTGATATACCTTTATATATAATGAATATGTTTATGATAAACGTTATCAGGAAGAATAAGTACGCGTATTGCAGGCTGGAGAAGAATTGATTTTTTTCAATGCCCTGGAAGCCTTTGAGGAGAGAGAGCATGCTATTCTGATCAGCGGCAGGCCCGTATTTTCCTACTGCCGAAAATACAGCGTAGGCCAGTGTCCATGATGCAATGTAGTTGTAGTAAATAAAGATTACAAGCGGGCCAAATATGCCAATTACGCCGAAATATTTTATGAACCTGTTCTTTTCCCACATGGTGTGGAATACGCCTGGCGCTGTGCCGTGACCGAAGCCGCCGCCCAATCTTCCTATGGTCCATTCGATCCACATTAGCGGGATTCCAAGAAGAAGAAGCGAGATAAAATAGGGTATCATGAAAGCGCCGCCGCCGTTCTGAGCGGCCTGTACAGGGAAGCGCAAAAAATTTCCAAGACCTACTGCGCTGCCAGCGACTGCCATAATAATGCCTAATTTTGTCTTCCAAGCGTCACGCCTTTTTCGCATATAAAAAATTATACTGGTAAATATGCGATATGTCAAATCCGCTCTCGCCTAACTTTACACTTTAACGTTGTT
>CAYPYS010000007.1:9591-75345 GCA_964415355.1 uncultured Planctomycetia bacterium
GAAAGATTATGGCGGGTTTTGAGGAGTTTTACAAAGAGCTTAACGATGAACAGAAGCAGGCTGTAGACGCGCTGGACGGCCAGGTACTGGTATTGGCAGGGCCGGGGACAGGCAAGACACAGCTCTTGTCAGTCAGGGCCGCGAATATCATCCGCCAGAAAAAATCCCTTCCGGAAAACATATTGATTCTCACTTACACCAATGCTGCGGCAAAGACAATGAAAGAGAGACTGGCAAAGATCATAGGGATCAAGGGCTATGATGTGCATGTTTCTACCTTTCACAGTTTTGCGAACTCTATAATACTTGATTCAGAAGAGGCCAGCAACTATCTCCAGGAGAGGATCCAGATAACAGATATAGAAAACATAAAGGCCATTGAATACATCCTCGATCGCACCAAAGGATTGTCAGACATAAGGCCTTTCAGGGCGCCGTATATATATGTTAGAGAGATTCAAAAAAGAATCGGCGAGCTAAAGAGAGAAGGCATAAGCCCCGAGGAATTTTTAAAATACGTTGCTAAGCTGAAGCCCGACGGCATTTACATAGATTCAAGGCATATCCCCAGGATAAAGGCATTGGCGGTGGTCTACGAACAATATGAAAAGCTGAAGGAAGGCAAGAACAGGGATATCTTTGATGAGCGCGGAAGATATGATTATGACGATATGATCATGATAGCCAAAGCCGCGCTGGACAACGAAGGAGCGCTCAAGAACAGATACCAGGAACAATTCAAATATATAATGGTGGATGAGTTTCAGGATACAAACGGTGCCCAGCTCAAATTTTTATTTTCTTTTTTGGAAGGCGAACGCTCAAACCTCTGTTGCGTAGGCGACGATGACCAGTCTATCTATAGGTTCCAGGGCGCAAGCATCGCAAATTTTAAAGAATTAAAAAAGAAATTCAAAGGGCTAAAGATCATCTCGCTTAAAAAAAATTATCGCTCGGCAAAAGAAATAATAGACCTTTCGCAAAGCCTTATAGGCGAACTGCCTAAGAACGAAAGGACAGGGCAGAAAGAGCTCGTCCCGGTAAGAAATTTCAAAAATAAATCAATAGAATACAGGGAATTTACGACAAGAGAAGAAGAGATGTGTTTTTTGGTGGACAGGATAAAAGAATTCAAAAAAGAAATAAAATCGTCGAAAGAACTTACCTCGGAAGAAAAAAAATTTCCGTATAACAATATCGCGATCCTAGTCAGAAAGAGAAGCGTGATCCTTAGGATAATAGACGCGTTTCTCCAGGCAGGGATACCTTATGCGACGGATGGCAGGGAGGACATAAGGGGTGAGGCTCGCGTCAGGCAGATGCTAGATGTGCTCGAACTTGTAAGCGTCGAGCCTCAGGATATAGAACAGAGGGACAGGGTCTTGTACAAGATGCTTATTGCGGATTATTTTAAAATACCGCACGCCGAAGTCCTGGGCTTTATAAATAAGACGAATAGAAAGAAAAAAGAGTCGCGCGAGATCACCATTCTCTCGGAACTTTTTAGCAATAAAGAAATAACGCCCTCCCTTAAATCAGCTGCTAAGGTGATCGACAGCCTTTTGAAAAATGCTCATTTTAAACCAGTGCATACGATATTGATGCAATATATAAAAGACGCAGGCATATTCAGGTATATTTTAGAAAAATATGATAAGGATGATATCATGAGGATCCGCGAATTACGCAGCCTGGCTTCGTTTATCAATATGGTCAAGGATTCTGATTTTTCAAATCCAGGCATCGGCTTGAAGGATTTTGTCGAAGAGATAAAGACGCGCAATGAACATAATCTTCCCATACAGGGGGAGCTTGTCACGATGACGCAGGATGGCGTGAGGATATTCACTGCCCATGGTTCAAAAGGCCAGGAGTTTCATAGCGTGATAATACCTTTTTGCGTGCAGGATTCGAGCTGGCCTATAAAACCAATGCCGGATAGGATACCTCTTCCGCCAGAGATAGTAAAGACCAGGGAAAAGGTGGACAGCAAAGAAAAGATAAAAGAACTGAGATATTATGACGAAACCAGGCTTTTTTATGTTGCCATAAGTCGCGCCAAAGGCAACGTGCTTTTTACGTCCAGCCCTAAAGAGGACGAGATCCCGAGTTCTTTTATCCATCGGTTAGGCATCGAGACAACGCTGGTTTCGCATAGCGAGGAATCTATATTAGAGGTATCGTTGAGGAAAGAAGATGCCGAGGACCCTTTTATAGGAACGGAAAAGGTTTTAAAAGATATGGTCAGGGATATGAGCTTGAATCCCACTAGTCTGAACAATTATCTGCGTTGCAGGAGAAAGTTCTTGTATGACAATGTATTGATGTTGCCGTCTGCAAAAAAACAGAGCTTGATTTTTGGCAATGCAGTGCATTCGAGTCTCGAGGATATCTACAGGCATTATATGAAGACTGATGAGTTTCCAGATTTTCAATTTTTCAAAGACAGATTCTTTAGGGCCTTGAAATTCCAGGGGCCTGAAAAGAACGTGGAGTTGCGTTGCGTGGAGCAGTTTGAGGCGCTGAAGAGATTTTTCAATAAGGTTTCTTCCGGGCCGATCAAGCCCCTGGGCCTTGAAAACCGCATGCCTGTAAATATCGACGGCATTGTCTTTACCGGGAAATACGATAAGCTAGAGCTGGAGAGCGATAAGGACAGGACAGCAAGGGTCGTGGATTATAAGACAGGTCAGCCGAAAAATCACCTAGCCGGTATTTTCAACTGCAGGAGCCTGGAAGATGGGTCGTGCGACGACTATTTTCGGCAGCTTGTTTGCTATAAACTCCTGTATGAAAGAGACAAGGTCAGGCAGGACAAGAGTCTGTCTGTAAGTCACGGCGTGCTTGTGTTTGTCGAGCCCGCGAAGGAAGATATCAGGAAGTACGGCGTAAGAAAGGGTGAGCATTCAGAATTTAAAATAGAACTGAATGACGACATGGTAGATGAAATGACCGGGATTATAAGGAACACATGGAGAAATATCCAGGACCTGCGCTTAGAGAAGCTTCCGGAAAGGGATAATAAGAAATGCGGGTGGTGCGATTACGATCACATCTGCTGGACAAAATAGAAGGGGGCAAACATGAATAGGATTGCTTTTTTTGCATCTATATTTTTTATCGCTACGATTCTGTTCTCCGGATGCAATATTGTACCTAAATCAGTGCAGTATCAAAAAGAGGAAGAAAAGCTCATAGGTAATACAGACACCATAAATCCCAGGGTGGAAGAGATTCAGATCGTGCTCGACGGGCTCGGATACGATATGGGTAATACTGACGGTAGAATGGGACAAAAGACGCGCGAGGCAATAAAGGAATTTCAAGAGTCACTGGGACTCAAGAGCACAGGATATATAAACGAACGCACGCTGATTCAGGTCGAAGACATCAGGAGGGTTGACGAGGATAAGGAATTGAAGGACAAATATGGAGTGGACGTGAGGAGTCCGTATGTAGAAGAAATCGTTTCAGCTGGGTTCGAGCCCACAGCAAAGGACATACAAAATGCTTTAAAGAACGCTGGGTTTGACCCGGGCGCCATCGACGGCAAAATAGGGCCGCGGACAAAACAAGCTGTCATGGAATTTCAGAAGGTAAATGGCCTTAAGGTGGACGGCAAGGTCGGCTCCAAGACATGGGGGGAGCTTAGTAAGTATTTAGGCGCACAAGATTAACTTTAAGTATACACTTCAACGTTGTTGAAGTGTATACTTAAAGTATGTCATGCCCGTTTTCGCGGGAATGACAGGTTAGTTACAGCGGGCTTAAAAAATATTGACAAAATCTAGTTCGGGTGATATAAAAATAAATACACAAGATCTCAAAAGGAGGGAGAGTTAAATGGGCAAGTATATAACTGTTCTTGGAGGTCTGATAAGCATTCTTATAGGTATATGGGGCGTTAAGACTTGGTGGTGGAGTTTTGCAGAGCTTCTAAAAGGGGCTGTCCCTCCAATGCTTATACTTGGAGGTCTTGCGGCATTTTTTGCAGGTATAAGCGAGATCAAGGATTCTGCGCAGGCCAAGAAAGAAAAAGACAAAAAATAATTATTTAAAAGACGTCTCGCATTTATTATGGATAGGCCCGAGCAATAAAGGGCCTATCTTTTTTTCAAGGAGGCTGTTATGAATTACATTAAGACTGGATTCTTGTTGGTGCTTTTGACCATGCTTTTTGTGTGGATCGGAGGACACTTTGGCGGACAGGCAGGCGCTACGTATGCGTTTATGTTCGCGCTTATAATGAATGTCGGGGCGTATTGGTTTAGCGATAAGATCGTGCTTAAGATGTACGGCACGAAAGAGGCCCAGGAGAGCGAGGTCCCCGAGCTTTATAATATAGTGAAAGAGTCGACGGCTTCTGCAAAGCTCCCGATGCCGAAGGTATGCATCGCGCCTCAAAATTCTCCGAACGCGTTTGCGACCGGCCGTAATCCTAAACACGCGGCGGTCTGCGTGACGCAGGGCATATTAAATCTTCTGAGCCGCGAAGAATTAAAAGGCGTAATAGCGCACGAACTCGCGCATATAAAAAATAGAGACACGTTAATAATGACAGTGGCTGCTACTATAGCCGGAGCCATTACAATGCTTGCCAGCTTGGCGAGGTGGGCCGCGATATTCGGAGGTTTCGGCGGGAGGGGCGGACGCTCTAGGGACAGCAACGTGCTCGGATATTTGTTTATGCTCATCGTTGCGCCTATAGCAGCGATGCTCATACAGCTTGCGATATCAAGATCGAGGGAATATGAGGCTGACAAAAGAGGCGCTTATATAGCGAAGAACCCCACAGGCCTGGCTGACGCGCTTTTGAAATTAGAAAAAGGTACAAGGCGTTATCCTGTACAGGCTAATAATGCAACAGCTCATCTTTTCATTGTAAATCCTTTGCGGGGCAAAGGCCTGGCAGCTCTTTTCAGCACTCATCCTCCGGTCAAAGACCGCGTAGAAAGACTCAGGAAATTAAATGTCTAACTTTACACTTTAACATTGTTAAAATGTAAAGTTAGGTGGAGAAATTTTTTTATTTTTTGTTGCAAAGAGAAAGAAAATTTTTTATAATGTTTACACGCTTGTAATTTTCTAACAGCTTTTATATTTTTGGTTTTCAGTATTTATGAAGCGTCTGGCTGAACCTCGACGATATAATTGATTTTTGACAATGACCACAACATATAGTTGTGCATACCCTGTAAAACAGCAATATATTGTATTTTTGTCTTGACTTGAATTTTTTAGATGATATACTTATTTTTATCACATAACCTTAACTTTACACTTTAACGTTGTTAAAATGTAAAGTTAGGGATTAAGAGGGGGTGAAGATGCAGGTAGATGTAGTCAGCAGGAAAAAATTGAATATCTCCGAGAATTGCCTTAAGGTCCTTAAAAGAAGATATCTAAAAAAAGATAAAAATGGAAATGTTATAGAAGCGCCCGAAGAAATGTTTGCGCGTGTCAGCCGGCACATAGCGCAAGCCGATAAATCATATGGCGCGACAGCCAAGGAGATCAAGAAAACAGAGGAAAAATTTTACGATTCACTTAGCAATTTTGAATTCGTACCAAACAGCCCTACTTTAATGAATGCCGGAAAGGACCTCGGACAATTATCTGCCTGTTTCGTGCTGCCCATTGGGGATTCGATGGAGTCGATTTTTGATGCGATAAAAAATACCGCCATGATACATAAAAGCGGAGGCGGGACCGGATTTAGTTTTTCGAGGCTACGACCGAAAAACAGTGTTGTGCGTTCCACTGGAGGCGTCTCGAGCGGCCCGGTTTCATTTATGAAGGTATTTAACGCAGCGACCCAGGCCGTGAAACAAGGCGGAACGCGTCGCGGCGCAAATATGGGCATATTGCGCGTTGATCATCCTGACATCCTTGAATTCATAAAGTGTAAAGAGAACGATAAAGAGATCACAAATTTCAATATTTCTATAGCTGTCACGGAAGATTTCATGAAAAAGGTAATAGAGGAAAAAGAGTATGATTTGATAGATCCTCATGCAAAAAATGTTGTTTCCAGGCTTAAGGCAAAAGAAGTCTTTGATCTCATTGTCGAAATGGCATGGAAGAACGGCGAGCCAGGCATTGTTTTTATCGACAGGATCAACAAGGATAATCCTACGCCTGCGCTGGGAGACATTGAGAGCACTAATCCATGCGGCGAGCAACCGCTTTTGCCTTTTGAAAGCTGCAACCTGGGTTCTGTAAATCTTTCCAAAGCAGTGAGCGCAAACGGAAAAAAAGAAATAGACTGGGAAAAATTAAAAAGATTAACGCATTTGGGCGTACATTTTCTGGATAACGTGATAGATAGAAATAAATTTCCTCTGGATCAAATAAAAGATATGACCAGAAGTAACCGAAAGATAGGGCTGGGGGTGATGGGCTGGGCAGATATGTTGATCCAGCTGGAGATACCCTATAATAGCGACGAGGCTGTTGACCTGGCTGAGAAAATCATGGGATTTATAGACGGAGAGGCGGGAAAGAAATCCGAAGAGTTGGCTGGCCTGCGAAAACCGTTTCCTTCCTATAAAGAGAGTGTTTTTTCTAAAAATGGCAGAGGCAAAGAAATCAGAAATGCCACGCTTACTACAATAGCGCCTACGGGAACGATTTCTATAATATCAAACTCCTCCAGCGGCATTGAACCTTTGTTCGCTATTTCGTATTACAGGAACGTTATGGATAATGATAAACTCATCGAGGCGAATCCATTATTTGAAGAGATCGCGAAGAGAGAGGGGTTTTATTCAAGGAAACTGATGGAGACCATCGCGGATAAGGGCTCTATCAAGGACATAAAAGAAGTGCCTGAAAAATACAGAAAGATTTTTGTCACCTCGCACGATATTGCTCCGCTATGGCACATAAGGATGCAGGCGGCGTTTCAAAAATATACTCACAACGCTGTTTCTAAGACGGTAAATTTTCACAATGACGCTACGAAAGATGACGTGAGAGAAGTGTACATGCTCGCTTATAAATTAGGTTGCAAGGGCGTGACGATTTACAGGGATAAGAGCAGGGAGGAGCAGGTCTTGAACATAAATTCCGGTTCTAAAAAATCTTCTGGCGAGACAAAGCCGACCCAGGAGGTTAAAGATAAGAAAGCAGTTGCCCCGCGTCCCAGACCTGCAGTCACTACCGGGACCACGACAAAGGTAACCACAGGTTGCGGTAACCTTTACATTACAATAAATGTGGATGACAGAAGCATGCCGTTCGAGGTATTCATCCAGATGGGAAAGGCTGGGGGTTGCGCTGCGAGCCAGCTTGAGGCGACAGGAAGGCTTGTGTCTCTGGCGCTTCGTTCCGGCGTGGAGAATAAAAAGATCATAGATCAGCTGAGAGGCATACGATGCCCTTCTCCGTCGTGGGAAAAAGGCGGAAGGATTTTTTCTTGCGCTGACGCGATTGCGAGAGTTTTAGAGTTAAGACTGGGCAATGGCAAAATGCACCATGAAGAAGAGGAATTAGAAAAACATTCTCCGCACACGATGATAGAAGATAAGCTTGGCAATGTCGTCGGTGTTTGTCCTGATTGCGGGGCTGCACTGAGACATGAAGAAGGCTGTGTGGTCTGTCGTTCCTGCGGATATTCTAAATGTTAACATGTCAATAAGACCCGATTCCTGGATCAAGAGAATGGCTTTAGAGCACGACATGATAAGGCCATTCGAGCCCACCCAAGTAAAAAACGGCAACATTTCTTTTGGTCTATCCAGTTTTGGATATGATATGAGGATCGCTGACGAGTTCAAGCTATTAAGATCCTCAGGCGCGAAAGACGCCCTGGACCCTAAAAAAATAAATCCGGATCTATTCGAAGATTATAAGGGTAAAGTTTGCGTAATCCCGCCGAATTCTTTTGTCCTGGCGCGTTCGCTCGAATATTTTAAGATCCCAAGAAATGTCCTGGCGCTTTGTACTGGAAAAAGTACTTATGCGAGGATAGGGGTGGTGGTAAATGTAACGCCGCTGGAGCCTTCCTGGGAAGGTTTTATCACAATGGATATATCGAACACGTCCCCCTATCCTGTAAAGATTTATGCCAATGAGGGCATTGGCCAGATAGTTTTTTTTGAATCACAGGAGGCCTGCGAAATCAGTTATTCTGACCGCAAAGGCCGATATCAATCCCAAACCAAAATCACTTTACCCACCTAACTTTACATTTCAACAACGTTAAAGTGTAAAGTTAGAGCAGGAGGATGTAATGGGAAACATAAAACTTGTGCTTTTAAGGCACGGCGAGAGCATATGGAACAAGGAAAATAAATTTACAGGGTGGACAGATGTTGATCTGTCTGAAAAAGGCGTGGAAGAGGCAAAAGAATCGGGCAGGGTTTTGAAAAAAGAAGGCTACATGTTTGACGTCGCGTTTACGTCTGTCTTGAAGAGAGCGATAAGGACGCTGTGGCTTGCTTTGGACGAGATGGATCTCATGTGGATTCCTGTCTACAGGTCGTGGCGTTTGAACGAGCGTCATTACGGCGCGCTGCAAGGACTAAACAAGGCAGAGACGGCAAAAAAATTCGGCGAGGAACAAGTGCTTATCTGGCGTAGGAGTTATGACGTGCCGCCTAGTGCATTGGATAAGACAGACGAGCGCTATCCCGGCAATGACCCAAGGTATCACGTATTGGATGAAAAAGATATCCCGCTTACCGAGTGTCTTAAAGATACAGTGGCCCGATTTCTTCCTTATTGGCACGATACGATAGCGCCTGCTGTGAAATCTGGCAAACGCGTACTTATAGCTGCGCACGGAAATAGTCTGCGTGCGCTCGTGAAATATCTGGACAATATCTCTGATGAGAAAATAGTAAAACTGAATATCCCCACCGGTATCCCGCTTATTTATGAACTAGACAAAGAGCTGAAGCCCGTCAGGCATTATTACCTGGGCGACCCTGAAAAAGTCAAAAAGGCAATGGAAGCCGTAAGTAAACAGGGCAAGGCCAAGACCTAACTTTACACTTTAACGTTGTTGAAATGTAAAGTTGACTTATAGCAGCTATATATGATAATATATGGCGGTCATGGCTAAGACAAAGCCGAAGCACGTTGTAATTTATCTATGCTTTAGAATTTTTAGCTTCTTTGTGTTTATGCTGCCGCTTAGGTGTGGCCTGGGGATCGGCCAGGGCCTTGGTAGATTGGCTTTCCGCCTTTTTAAAAAAGCTCGATTAAAGGCATTAAAGAACCTGGATGCCTCATTTGCGAATTCCAGGACCAGAGAAGAGAAAGAGTTTATAGCTGAAGGGGTCTTTGAAAATCTTGGAAAAAATATTATCGAGATTATTTGCCTCTCGAAATTCGATAGAAACAATATAGACGCCTATATAAAATGCAAAGGGCTTAAGGCTATTACAGGGTTGATAGAGAAAGGGAAAGGCGGCGTTGTTCTCTCTGCTCATTTTGGTAATTGGGAGCTCATAGCGCATTATTTTGGGATCAAAGGGTATTCGGTTAACGTCATCGCCAGGCGAGTGAGGATGGGACAGTTCGAGAATTTCCTAGCCAAAGCAAGGAAGCGCAACAGCGTAAAGATCTTATACAGGGACGCGTCCGCGAAAGAGACGGTCGCGCTTTTGAAGAAAAATGAATTCGTAGGCGTGATGCCTGACCAGGATATGGACAGCGTCTCCGGCGTCTTCGTAGATTTTTTTGGGCGCAAGGCATTTACGCCGAACGGGCCAGCGGTTTTAAATCTTATGACAGGAGTGCCCATAATTCCTTGCTTTATTGTCAGAAAGGATTTTGGCCACGAGATCGTTATAGATGAGCCCATAGAGCTCAGCACTACAGGAGACAGGCGCAGAGATATTCTGGAGAACACCCAGAGATATACAAAAGTAATAGAGGATCAAATAAGGAAATACCCGTCGCAGTGGGTCTGGTTTCACGACAGATGGAAGACAAAGGAAGAACAATGCGCTTAAGTTTACACTTTAACATTGTTGAAATGTATACTTAAGAGGGTAAATATTCACGTTATGCAAAAGTATAAAATAGCAACTGTATTGGTTTTTATTATGAATCTTTGCTTGTTCTGCTTTGCGCAGGAAGAAGAAGTAGATCAGCAGATCGACGGATTTTCTCTTGTGCAGTATGAAGACGGCGGCGATAAGAAATGGGAATTAAACGGCACCTCAGCGGACGTAGAAGAAGAGAATGTCAAGATCAGCGAGATATCAGGGATCGCTTTTACAGATGAAGCAACGCTTAAATTAAAGGCGGAAGAAGGGAATTTTGATAGAGAAGACCAGATGGTGCATCTTGCGAATAATGTGGTGATAAAAGCTACAGACGGCACTGCCCTCAGGACGGATTCGTTAGATTGGGATGCGCAGGGGAAGAGTGTATTTACGGACGAAGAAGTCAGTATTAAAAAAGCAGATTTTCATGTCAATGGCAAAGGCGCAGAGGTTGATCTGGAAAACAGGACCGCTGAGCTGAAGAAAGATGTTGTCGCAAATATAGTATCTTCAGAAGCAGGTGTTTTGCGGAAAGCGGACGACGATGCGCGGGATACGATAATAACTTGCGACGGCCCGCTCGAGATAAACTATAAGAAGAACAAGGCTACATTTAGGAACAATGTAGAGGTGCGGGACGCAGAAGGCAATATAATCGCTGATCGAATAGATGTTTATTTTGGCAAAGACACTAGGCGTGTGAGGGTCGTTGTCGCCAGGGGCAATGTTAAGATCATAAACGAGGGCAATGTGACATATAGTGAGAAGGCGATCTACCTTGTTGAACAGGGTCGCGTGGTCTTACCTAAGCGTCCGAAGCTAGTAATACAGAGAGAAGAAGTCGGAGAATTTTAAATTTAAAATGAAAAGATATGATTAATAACAACGGACATTTATTACGAATACAGGGCCTCGAGAAATCTTACGACGGTAAAAGAGTCGTGAACGGCGTTAGCATGGAAGTGAAAAGAGGCGAGATCGTCGGGCTTTTAGGTCCTAACGGTGCGGGAAAGACTACGACTTTTTATATGGTTGTGGGGATGCTAAAGCCTGAAGGAGGCAAGATAACCTTTGACGGGCAAGATATCACAAAACTGCCCATGTACAGGCGTTCGCGATGCGGCATTGGTTATCTTTCTCAAGAGCCTTCTATTTTTAGAAAACTTACGGTCGAAGAGAATATAATGGCGATATTAGAGACGCTGGATCTTCCGCGCTCAGTCCGCAAGAAAAGGCTAAAGGAACTCCTGGGGGAATTACATATTGCGCATCTCGCTAAAAAGAGCGCGTACATGCTTTCCGGCGGGGAGAGACGCAGATTAGAAATAACAAGGGCGCTTGTGACAAACCCGCTGTTTATACTTCTTGATGAGCCTTTTAGCGGCATTGACCCCATTGCAGTGTCTGATGCGCAGGACATAATAGCTGACCTGAGGCAAAAAGGCCTCGGCATCCTTCTTACCGATCACAATGTTAGAGAAACACTTGAAATAACAGACCGTTCGTATATAATGGCAGAAGGAAGAATACTGATATCAGGGACAGCTGATAAACTTATAAAGGATTCAAGGGCCCGTGAAATATATTTGGGTGAGAATTTCCGCATGTAACTTTACATTTCAACAACGTTAAAGTGTAAAGTTAAAACGAGAAAGAATAGAACAATATGAAATCCAGCATAAAAAAACACAAAAACTGCAAAAGAGTAGCGGAGGTCAAGCTTGCGCCTGAGAGGGTCAAGGACGAGTTTGAGAGAGTCTACAGGGATATTCAGAGAGTTGCAAGCGTGCCTGGGTACAGGGTCGGGAAGGCGCCGCGTGATCTATTGGAACTTCACTATGGAAAGACTGCCAGAGAAGAAGTGATCAAAAATCTCATACCTGAGACTTACAGGAAGTTATTGGAAGAACACAAGTTGGACCCGATAGGCTATCCAGACATAAGCGATGTGAAGCTGGATCTAAAAGACGGATTTTATTATAAGGCCAGCATTGAGACAAAGCCGGAATTTACATTGAAAAGTTACAAGGGTTTGAAGATTAAAAAGAAAAGTGCTGAGGCAAAAGAAGAAGATGTCCAGAAAAATTTAGAGTCGCTGCGAGAGATGCATGCGCAAAGAATACCTAAGAAAGAAAGCAAAGAAGGCGAGGAAAAAGAAAAGGTTCTTCCTAAGCTGGATGATGAGTTTGCCAAGGATCTTGGCCTTGAGAATCTGGAAAAACTAAAAGAAGTAGTGAAAGATGGATTAAAGAAGCGCCTGGAACAGGAGAGTCAAGCTGATCTGGAGATGCAGATCATCAATCAGCTTGTCGATGGTGTTAATTTTGAGGTACCTGAGTCACTTGTGAATGCCGAAAAAGAAAGGTTGATAAAAGACGCCGAGAATCGCATCTCGTATATGCAGGCTATCCAGAAACAACAAGATCCGAAAAAGGAATTTTCATTGAATGATAAGGACAAGAAAGAGCTGGAGGCCAATGCAGAAAAGCAGGCGTTGCGCCAGGTAAAGGCGTTTTTTATGCTGGACAGGATCGCGCAGGCTGAAAAGATATATTTGAAACAGGAAGAGCTGGAACAGCACATTGACCAGATTGCAAAGCAGTATAAAAAGACAAAGGAAGAAGCAAGGGCGCAGCTGGAAAAGAACCGCATGCTTGACGAGATGGCCGTGAACATGAGGAATGCAAAGGTAATAGAGTTTCTTATAAAGGAAGCAAAGGTTTCTTAAAGTATACTTTTAACATTGTTGAAATGTATACTTAAGCGTTATGTCATTCCCGTGTAAACGGGAATCCAAAAACCAGGAGGCGTATATGTCAACATTGGTTCCTATAGTCGTAGAGCAATCGGATCGGGGCGAGCGCGCGTATGATATTTATTCAAGGCTTTTGAAAGACAGGATAATTTTTATCGGCGACGCTATAAATGACCTTGTTGCGAATCTTGTAATTGCGCAGATGCTTTTTCTCCAGCAGGAAGACGCCGGCAGGGATATTAATATTTACATAAATAGCCCAGGCGGCGTAGTGACAGCCGGGCTCGCGATCTACGACACCATGCAGTTCGTGAAGCCGGACATCGCTACATTTTGTGTCGGGCAAGCGACCAGCATGGGAGCAGTGCTTCTGGCAGCAGGCGCGAAAGGCAAGCGCCACGCATTGCCTAACTCCAGGGTGATGATCCATCAGCCTTGGGGAGGCGTACAGGGCCAGGCCGCAGATATCGGCATACAGGCTAAAGAGATATTAAAGATGCGCGACAGGATTAATGAGATATTGGCAAAGCACACAGGTCAGAAATTAGATAAGATACAAAAAGACACGGACAGAGACTATTTTATGGCAGCTAAAGAGGCAGAGGAATACGGACTCATAGACGAAGTAATTATCGGCGGAAAACCAGCAAAGAAGAAATAACCTCACGCTTAACATTGCTTAAGTATACATTTCAACAATGTTAAAGTATGTACTTAAGACGCAGGAAAGGCAAAAGAGAGAGATGAAGAATTATTTATTAACGCCTGGGCCGACACCGGTGCCGCCAGAGTCTTTAACTGCAATGGCAAGGCCAATGATCCACCACAGGACTCCGCAGTTCCAGGCTATATTAAAGGAAACAGAAGAAGACCTTAAGTATGTATTCGAAACCAAGGACCCTGTTTTGATATTTGCTGCTAGCGGCACAGGCGCAATGGAAGGGACAGTGTGCAACCTGCTTTCTCCCGGAGACAAGGCAATAGTCGTAAGAGCCGGGAAATTCGGAGAGAGATGGGGCGAACTGTGCACAGCGTATGGCATAGAATTTATCCCTGTGGATGTGGAATGGGGCAAGGCAGTCGAGCCGCAGGAGATAAAAAAGATTTTAGATAAAGAATCTAAGATAAAGGCAGTTTATGTAACACTCTGCGAGACATCCACGGGTACCGCTACAGACATACGGAAAATCGCAGCGATAACAAAGGACACTCAGGCGGTTTTGGTCGTGGATGCGATAAGCGCGCTCGGCGCAGTGCCTCTGAAGACTGACGAGTGGGGCATTGATGTTGTAGTATCTGGTTCGCAGAAAGGGCTGATGATCCCGCCAGGCCTTGCGTTTGTGAGTTTAAACGAAAAGGCATGGAAGCTTGCTGAGGTATCGAAGCTGCCAAAATACTATTTTAATTTCAAGGCGTACAAAAAATCTATCGAGAAAAACGACACGCCTTATACGTCTGCCGTGAATCTTATAATAGGCCTGAACGAGGCGCTGAGGATCATCAGGAGAGACGGGCTTGCGAATGTAATTGCCCGACATAAAAAGCATGCGCAGGCTGTGCGCTCGGCTTGCAACGCCCTGGGGCTCGAGCTTTTCGCGCCAGACGCGTATTCTGACGCTGTGACTTCGGTTAAGGTGCCAGAGGGGATTGACGGCGCGAAGCTTGTAAAGACAATGCGCGACAAATACGGCGTGGCGATCGCTGGCGGACAGGCGCAGCTAAAAGGAAAGATATTCAGGATAGCTACCATGGGCTACATTACGGCAGCGGATTTAAAAATAGGCATAGAGACTCTTGAGACAGCACTTGCAGAGTCAGGATATAAGTTTGAAAAAGGCGCAGGAGTCAAGGCGCTGGAGAAGGGGTTGAGCTAACTTTACACTTTAACGTTGTTGAAATGTAAAGTTAGTGCTTCTGCTTTCACAGGAGCGACAATAAGAGGAGAAGTTATGCTCAGGATACTTATAAGTGACCCTTTGGCAAAAGAAGGTGTTGAGTTACTGCAGGCGGAAAAGAGTTTTAAGGTAGACGTGAAATTAAAACTTCCTCCGGAAGAGCTGAAGAAGATAATCAAGGATTATGACGCGCTTTTGGTGCGGAGTGGCACAAAGGTCACGAAAGACATTATAGAGAAGGCGAATAAATTAAAGGTGATAGGCAGGGCCGGAGTAGGACTTGACAATGTTGATCTTAGCGCTGCTTCGAAGCGCGGCATCATAGTCATGAATACGCCAGGAGGCAACACGATCTCTACTGCTGAGCACACGATGTCTCTTATGCTCGCGCTTTCCCGAAACATACCTCAGGCAGACGTTTCGACGAAACAGGGTAAGTGGGAGAGAAAAAAGTTCATGGGCGTCGAGCTGCATGGTAAGACACTGGGCATTATAGGGCTCGGGAGGATCGGCGGCGAGGTTGCGAAGCGCGCCAAGACATTTGGCATGAAGGTGCTGGTGTATGATCCGTTTTTGTCATTGGATAAAGTAGAGGAATTAGGCATTGTGTCAGCTGAATTGGACGCTATATTTAAAGCGTCGGACTACATTACGGTCCATACGCCGCTCACAGATGAAACAAAGCATATTATCGGCAAGAAGACAATAGACAAGATGAAAAAAGGAGTGCGCATTGTAAATTGCGCAAGAGGTGGCATTATAGATGAAACGGCAGTGGTCTATGGAATAAAGAGCGGGAAAATAGCGGGCGCTGCATTTGACGTATATGAAAAAGAGCCTCCGAAAGACAGTCCTCTGATTGGATGCGAGAATATTATCCTTACTCCTCACTTGGGCGCGTCTACAGAGGAAGCGCAGGTCAATGTGGCGGTAGATATTGCCAATAGCGCGAAGGACGCGCTCTTGGGCTGCGGCATACGGAATGCCGTGAACGTGCCATGTGTCGACGCAGAGCTTTACAAGGTCCTGCATCCTTACGCAGAGCTCAGCGAGAAGATGGGTTCGCTAGCCGCGCAGATCGCTAGCGGCAGGATATCGCAGATAAATATAAAATACTCAGGTGACATCGCCAAGTATGGTTCGTCCCCTTTGACAGTGGCTGTTGTAAAAGGAGCGCTTACGCCTATTTTACAGGAGACAGTCAACTACGTTAATTCTCTTATAGTGGCAAAGGAGCGGGGGATAAAGGTCAAGGAATCCAAGTCAATGGAACTGGAAGAGTACGCGAATCTTGTAACAGTGGAGGTCAAGACAGATAAGGGTTCGGTGTCGGTCGACGGGACCTTGTTTACGAAGACCGATGCGAGGATCGTGAAGGTCAATGAGTTTCATGTGGATGCGATACCCGAAGGCTACATGCTGGTGGCTCACAATATTGACGTGCCCGGCATCATAGGTAAGATAGGGACGATACTCGGGAATAACAAAATAAATATCGCGGCGATGACATTCGGGCGGGAAAAACCGGGCGGAAAAACACTTTCGGTCTTAAACGTGGATAGCGCAGTGCCTGAAAATGTGCTTTCAGAGATAAGAAAGGCAAAGAATATTTTAGACGCAACGCTGATAAAACTCTAACTTTACATTTCAACAATGTTAAAGTGTAAAGTTAGCTTGGTATGCGTAAAAAAAGGGGAAAGTATATGAAAAAGAAAAACAAGATCTATATCATAGATGTAACCAACAGGGATGGCGTGCAGACATCCAGACTCGGATTGGCAAAACTTCAGAAGACCATGATAAACATCATGCTGAACAATATGGGTGTATTTGGAAGCGAGTTTGGTTTTCCTGTTACGCACCACGAGACCAATTATCTGAATGCGAATTTGAAGCTTGTGCGCAAAGGCTTGCTGAAACCAATAGCGTTAAATGGCTGGGTAAGGGCAATAAAGGCCGATGTGAAGGCAGCGCTGGAGTTGACAGATGTTGAAAATCTGAATCTTTCAATATCCACTTCAGATCAGATGACGCGCGGCAAGTTTCAAGGCAAGAAGACAAGAGATGATGTCATAAAGATGATGACAGAGGCGTTGGATTATTCCAGAAAGAGGAAGCTCAAGATAATCGGTGTAAATGCAGAAGATGCATCGCGAACTGATATGCCGTTTCTTATAAAATTCGCAAAGGTTGCTAGAGATCATGGTGCAGATAGGATCAGGTATTGTGACACGCTTGGCTATGATGATCCGTTTACGATTTACAGGCGCGTAAAGACGCTTGCGAGCGAGGTGAAGTTGCCGATAGAACTCCATTGTCACAATGACCTAGGCATGGTGGTGGCGTGTTCGATCAGCGGTGCAAAGGCAGCGATCGACGCTGGTTGTGACGCGTACATAAATACTACTGTAAACGGTATGGGAGAGAGGGCTGGCAACGCAGACCTTGTCTCAGTCATACTCGCGCTTAAGTATTCGAGCGGATTTGCCAAAAAATACCATTTAGATGAGAATGTAAAGCTGGATCATGCCTGGAAGATTGCAAAGTATGCTTCGTATGCATTTGGAGTGCCGATACCTATAAATCAACCGGGCGTTGGCGCAAACGCATTTGCGCACGAAAGCGGCATTCACGCAGACGGCGCGTTAAAAGACAGGCGCAATTATGAGCTTTATGATTATGAGGAGCTCGGAAGAGGCGACGCAGAACTCATAGAGACAGGCAGGCAGATCACCGCTGGAGAGTATAGCGGCATCAAAGGTTTTAGAAATGTATACGAAAGGCTGGAAGTAAAGTTCAAGAACGACAAACAGGCTACCGAGATCCTTGAGCTGGTGCGTTACGCAAATGTTCACACGCAGCAACCCCTTACGAACGACGAGCTTAAGTTTATAGCCAAATATCCAGACATAGCAAAGCAGATTTTTACAATGACCCCCTAACTTTACATTTCAACAATGTTAAAGTGTAAAGTTGGACGGGGTGGTATGCGGTAACGCATAGAAGGAGAGATTATGCCGTGCACAGTTGTTATCGGAGCGCAATGGGGAGATGAAGGCAAAGGGAAGATAATAGATATCCTCGCGGCCGACGTAGATATTATCGTGAGATTTCAAGGCGGGAACAATGCTGGTCACACTGTTGTTGTGGGTGACAGGGAATTTATATTGCACCTTATACCGTCTGGCGTGCTTCATGAAGGAAAGACCTGTGTTATAGGTAATGGTGTTGTCATTGATCCTGGCGTGCTTTTGTCTGAGCTGGAGATGCTCAGGAGAAAATGTATAAAGGTAGATGGTAATTTGCTTATCAGCGAGTCAGCGCATATTATTTTGCCTTACCATAAAGTAATAGATAAGAGGCGCGGAGCAGAAATAGGCACGACCGGAAGAGGCATAGGGCCGTGTTATGTTGATAAGATGGCGCGTTGCGGCATACGCGCAGTGGATCTGGTGAATGCAGATGTCCTAAAAAGAAAATTGACAGCTAATTTAGAAGGCTCGAAGGAATTTGACGTCGACGCTATTTACAAAGAATACTTGAATTATGGCAAGAAAATAAAAAAATATCTCGCCAATGTCTCTTTGCTTTTGAATACAGCCATATCTAAAAAGAAAAGGATTTTATTCGAAGGCGCCCAGGGTACGCTTTTAGACGTAGACCATGGTACATATCCTTATGTGACTTCTTCCAGCGCGAGTGCTGGCGGGGCCTTGACCGGTACTGGCGTGGGTCCGACAAAGATACAGAAGGTAGTGGGCGTTGTAAAGGCGTATACGACGAGAGTGGGCGAAGGACCGTTTCCGACTGAGTTTAAAAAAGACCTCATGGAAAAAATAAGAAGCAAGGGCAGGGAGTTTGGCGCAACCACCGGCAGGCCAAGGCGGTGCGGCTGGTTCGATGCAGTGGTTGTGAAACATTCCGTGCTTGTCAATGGCTTGAGCGAGATCGCGGTGACAAAGCTTGACGTTTTGGACGAGATGAAGAGTATAAAAATCTGCACCGGTTATAAATATAAAGGAAATTTGTATAAAGTTTTTCCAGCAGACATAGATGCTTTGTGGCACGCAAAGCCTGTTTACGAAGAACATAAGGGCTGGATGCAGGATACGACTGGCGTAAGGCAGTACAAAAATTTACCTAAAAACGCAAAGTCGTATTTGAATCGTCTTTCAAGGCTTTTGGATGTTAAAATCGGGATGGTTTCAGTAGGTTCAAAGCGAAGGCAGGCCTTTAGGGTCAGCTAACTTTACACTTTAACGTTGTTGAAATGTAAACTTAAGAGAGGAGAAGAGGGATGTTATTTTTGGCACCGATTGGTTCTGTGATAGCTATAATTTTCGCTATTTTTCTAATCTTAAAAATATTGCGCCAGGACGAGGGCACGGCTGAGATGAAGGAGATCGCAGCTTGTGTCAGGGAGGGTGCTTATGCCTACATTAAAAGGCAATACTCGATCGTAGGCATATTTTTTGCCGTTACTTTTTCTGTTTTATTTTTACTTTATTTACGAGGTTACCTTATTATATTTGTTCCATTTGCATTTCTGACAGGTGGTTTCTTTTCAGGCCTTTGTGGATTTATCGGTATGAGCGTTGCGACTCAATCGAGCGCAAGGACTACGGCTGCGGCGCGTACCAGCTTGAATGGCGCGTTACGCGTGGCCTTCTCGAGCGGCGCCGTGATGGGCTTGATGGTGGTCGGTCTCGGACTTTTGGACCTGAGCATATGGTATTATTTCTTAAATTGGTATTATAGGAACCTCGATGAGGCGATCAGGATTCAGAATATTACGAGCACCATGTTGAATTTTGGTATGGGCGCGAGTTTTATGGCGTTGTTCGCGCGCGTAGGCGGCGGGATCTTTACAAAGGCGGCAGATGTCGGCGCAGACCTCGTCGGTAAAGTCGAAGCAGGCATACCCGAAGACGACCCGCGCAATCCGGCCGTGATCGCTGACAATGTAGGTGACAATGTCGGTGATGTCGCAGGCATGGGCGCGGATCTCTACGAGTCGTACGTGGGTTCGATCGTAGCGACAATGGCGCTGGGCTCAGCTGCATTCATACAGTATGGGAAGAGCTTGAAAGGCATTACCATCCCTTTGGTAATAGCAGCCGTAGGAGTCATTGCGAGTTTGATCGGCACGTTATTTGTGCGCTCCGGAGAAAAGGCTGAGCAGCATGAATTGCTTTTGGCGCTGAGAAAAGGAATTTTTACGAGCGCAGCACTTATCGCGATCAGTTCTTATTTTGTAATAAAGTTTGTTTTGGGTGTGGAGTTTATAGGAGTGTATTGGGCTGTTTTTTCAGGTCTGGTCGCAGGGATCATAATCGGTCTTTCAACAGAATATTTTACGTCTGACAAATATTCGCCGACGCGCACAGTAGCCAAGTCCGCGCGCACAGGGCCTGCTACTGTGATCATAGAGGGCTTGTCAGTCGGTATGCTTTCGACCGCTATTCCTGTTGTTGCTATTGCGGCTGCAATACTTGCGAGTTTTTATTTTTCAGGCGGCGCGAGAGATTTTAATCTTGGATTGTACGGCGTTGGCATTGCCGCTGTCGGCATGCTAAGCACTTTGGGCATAACGCTTGCGACAGATGCTTACGGGCCAGTCGCAGACAATGCCGGAGGCAACGCAGAGATGTCACATCAGCCGCCAGAGGTACGACGCCGAACAGACGCGCTAGACACATTAGGTAACACCACTGCTGCCACAGGTAAAGGTTTTGCAATTGGCTCTGCTGCGCTATCTGCTCTCGCATTGATCGCTGCTTACAGAGAGCATTTACATTTATTGGGTAAGGAAGTAAATACAGATCTCATGAACCCACGCCTCTTGGCAGGCCTTTTTATAGGAGGCATGCTTCCGTTTGCTTTTTGCTCGCTTACAATGAGTGCAGTCGGCCGCGCAGCTTCGAGTGTCGTGATGGAAGTGAGGCGACAGTTTAGAGAGATAAAGGGTTTGATGGAAGGCAGGGAAAAGCCGGATTACGCGAATTGTGTGACCATTGTCACGAAGAGCGCGCAGAAAGAGATGGTATTGCCGTCGCTCCTCGCAATACTAGCGCCGGTTGTCGTTGGGCTTTCGATGGGGATAGAGGCAGGCGTTGGACTTTTAGTTGGCGCGCTAGTCTCTGGATTTGTGCTTGCGATCATGATGGCCAATGCAGGCGGCACATGGGACAACGCAAAGAAATACGTAGAGAGTGGCGCAGAAGGCGGCAAAGGCTCTTCTGCTCATAAGGCAACAGTAGTTGGTGACACAGTAGGGGACCCGTTTAAAGACACGTCAGGTCCTTCATTGAATATATTATTGAAGCTGATGTCAATGGTCTCCATTGTCTTCGCTTCTTTTATAATATCCAACACGCTTTTTAAATAAGCTAACTTTACACTTTAACGTTGTTGAAATGTAAAGTTAGGAATGAACGAAACTGCTTGACTTTAAAGAGATAGCGTATTATATTAAAGAAAAACTAGGAGGTAAAACATGCTCTCCCAAAAAGGTTTATTTTATGCGGTTTTAGGCGTAATTGTCCTTTCTATGTTGACCACCGGATGTTCGATTACAATCCAAAAAGGCAGACGCAGCGATATTGAAAAGATCGAATCTCTGCAGTATGAACTGGATGCTATGAATCTAAGGTTAAAGCAGCTACAGGACGAGAAAGGTAAGGAAGTATCTCAACTCGAAAACGCTAAGAAGCTTTTGGAAAAGCAGTTGAAAAAGGAAATAGGCGACAAGGATGTCCGTCTCGAGATGGCAGAGAGAGGTCTCGTGATTATATTTCTGGCAGAGGTTCTTTTTGATTCTGGTAAGTCGGATATAAAAGAAGAAGCACATTCAGCTCTGGAGAAGATAGCAAAAATCCTAAATAAAAATGTCGCGGACAGGAATATAGGCATAGAAGGTCATACGGATAACGAACCTATTAAATATTCAGGCTGGAAGTCGAATTGGGAACTTTCGACAGCAAGGGCTACCAGCGTTTTGCATTATTTAGAAGATGAGAAAGGCCTTGACCCAAAGAGGCTTTCCGCGACAGGTTATGCTCAACACAGGCCAGTGGCGTCTAATGACGACGAAGAAGGCCGCAGGCAGAACAGGCGCGTTGAAATAGTCATACTTCCAAAGAACATCGAAAAGATTCAGGCAGACATAGATAAATTAGAGAAGAGGAAGAAGAGGATAGAGAAGCGCTTAAAGCGATACAAGAAATAACTTTACATTTCAACAACGTTAAAGTGTAAAGTTAAGAACCATAGAGAAACGCGAATCGCGCTTTTTAAAAGACGCGTTTCGCGTTTTTTTATAAAGAAAATATGAGCACGCCGAAGCATATCGCAATAATAATGGACGGGAACGGACGTTGGGCTAGAAAACGCGGCCTCCCAAAGATAATGGGTCACAAGAAAGGGGTTGAGACTGTAAAAAAGATAGTCAAGGCCTGTATAAAATTTAAAATAAAATATTTAACGCTCTACACTTTTTCTACTGAAAATTGGAACCGTCCGACAAAAGAAGTGAAAGCGCTCTTTAAACTATTGTATCAATTTTTAGACAGGCAGAGTAAGCTTTTTCACGACAACAAGGTAAGATTTTGCGTGATTGGTGAAAGAGATAAAATTGACGGAAGCTTGAAGAAGAAGATAGAAAAGACAGAGAGAGATACAAGGAACTATGATACGTTGCGGGTTAATATCGCCTTGAGTTATGGCGGGAGGCAAGAGATCTTAAGCGCTACAAGGTCAATAGCGGAAAAGATCAAAAGCGGAACTTTAAAGCCTGAAGAGATAGATGAAAATATTTTTTCAAATCAGCTTTATACGCGTGAGTGCCCTGACCCGGATTTATTAATAAGGACTAGCGGAGAGATGCGCGTTTCAAATTTTTTATTGTGGCAGATCTCTTACGCTGAGCTCTATGTCACTGAAAAACTTTGGCCTGATTTCAGTGAGCAGGATTTAAAAAACGCAATAGAGGAATACAGGAAACGGGAACGGAAGTTCGGTAGATAACTTTACACTTTAACGTTGTTAAAGTGTAAAGTTAAGGATCTTAAGTATACATTTCAACAATGTTAAAATGTATACTTAAAGGCAACAAAGCTACAGGTGAAATATGCTTAAGCGCACGATCAGTTCAATAATACTAATATTTATTACACTTATTACGATATTTTTATTGCCTGTATGGGCTTTTAGCATAGTAGCGTCTGTATTTATAGGATTGGGACTTTACGAATTTTTCAGGTTGAATTCTAAGGATTTGTTTCCAAAGAGCTTTATAATCCTGGGTATATTTTTTAGTGCCCTCCTTCCTTATATAACATATTTTTACAGGCCTGCCGGCGGACTGTGGGAGGCGTTGTTTTTTATCCTGGTCTTGATCACGCTTTTTCTCATAGAGTTTACCAGACGAGAAAATCAAAACGCAGTGGTGCTGATTGCAGTGACGCTATTTGGTATTTTTTACGTTGGCTGGTTTTTTACGTTTCTTGTAAAGATAAGATTTTTGGAAGAAGGGCATAAGCTGGTTGCATTTTTGCTATTGGTGACCAAGTCAGGAGATATCGGCGCGTATTTAATCGGTACATATTTAGGAAAACATCCCCTCATCCCCAGGATAAGTCCAAAAAAGTCGGTCGAAGGAGCTATAGGCGGATTTTTGTTCAGCATTGTTTTTGCTATTTTGGGGCGATCATTTTTAGGGCCGCTGTCGCTTGGCGTTGCACTTGGAGCAGGGATATTGATTGGAATCTTTGCTCAACTCGGAGACCTGGCAGAGAGCCTTGTGAAGCGAGATTATAGAGTCAAGGATTCGAGTCCCTTTTTCCCGGGCCTGGGCGGCATGTTGGATGTAATTGACAGCATTCTCTTTACTGCCCCGATTTTTTATATCTACTTAAACGTTATAATGTGGCTTTAACTTTACATTTCAACAACGTTAAAGTGTAAAGTTAGACGGATCAGGAGTTATGCAGAAGGTATCAGTAATAGGTTCAACAGGTTCGATAGGTACGAGCGCGCTGGATGTGGTTTCCAGGTTTTCGGAGAAGTTCACGGTAGACTCGCTTTCAACTTACTCTAATGCAGCGCTTTTGTGGCAGCAGGTGCAGAGATTCAGGCCAAAGGCAGTTTGTATTGTCAATACAAAGAAGGCGCAAGAATTCAGGAAGAGATTTAAAAAAGAGAGAATCTTGCTTTATGAAGGCGAGGCAGGTCTTCTGAGCATGATGAAAAGGCAAATTGATACGCTCGTTGTAGGCGTGGTAGGTTCGTCCGCGCTCCTTCCTATTTTAACGGCGCTTTCTAATATAAAGCGGCTCGCTCTTGCTAATAAAGAGGCACTTGTCATGGCAGGTGATATTATCATGCAGAAGGCCAGACGCAATAAAGTCACGGTTTTGCCTGTCGATAGCGAACACAACGCGATATTCCAATGCATCGGGTCAAAAGATCCTTCAGGCATAAAAAATATTTATCTCACGGGCTCAGGCGGGCCATTGCTCAGAGTGCCAAAAAAAGATTTTAGAAAAATAGAGCCTGCGCAGGCAGTCAATCACCCTAAATGGAAGATGGGGAAAAAGATATCCATAGATTCAGCAACTATGATGAATAAAGGACTTGAGGTGATTGAGGCGCATCACCTTTTTGGTGTGGAAATAGACAGCATCAAGGTACTGATTCACCCGGAGACAGTCGTGCATTCAATGGTGGAATTCGTGGACGGCTCTATATTAGCTCATATGGGTACATGCGATATGAGGATGCCGATACAATATGCACTTACATATCCGTTGCGTGATACCTCGTCAGTAAAAGGCGTCATGTTTTCTAAGTTAAAGGCATTGCATTTCGACGAACCTGACTTTGGGAAATTCCCGTGCTTGCGACTTGCGTATGAAGCTGCTCGGACAGGAGGCACGTATCCGTGCGCCCTAAACGCGTCGAATGAGGTCGTCGTGGAAGAATTTTTGAAGGGGCGGTTGCGATTTCCGGATATACCCAAGATAATAGAATGCATTTTAAGTCTGCATAAAAATATAAAAAACCCCAAATTAAAGGATATATTAGGGGTTGATAAATGGGCGAAAGAAAAAACCATGGCCTTGCTAAAATAGGCATGCTTAACTTTACACTTTAACGTTGTTGAAATGTAAAGTTAGGGAGACAGGATGTTGGCAACAGTTAGTTTTATAGCAGTATTGAGTATTTTGGTGATCGTGCATGAATTCGGGCATTTTATCGTCGCGAAAAAGACTGGTGTGCGCGTTGAGAAATTCTCCGTAGGTTTTGGTCCAGAGGTTTTCGGGGTTACAAAAGGTGGCACGCGCTATAGTATTTCACTTATACCTTTGGGCGGATATGTAAAACTTGCAGGTGAGACTGGCGAAGAGGAGCTAAAGGGCGAGAGTTGGGAATATTTATCGCGTACAGTCGGCGAACGTGCGAAAATAATTTTTGCTGGTCCGTTATTGAACTATATATTGGCATTTTTTATATTTTCATTTATTTTTGTAATCGGCTATCCGACATTGACTACGAAGATAGGCCAGGTTATCTCGGATTATCCGGGCGCCGCAGCTGGCGTGAAAGCAGGCGATGTGATTTTAGAGATAAACGGCCAGGAAGTAAATTACTGGGAAGATGTTACTAATAGCATTCACACTAATAAAGAACCAGAGATAGATCTTTTGGTAGAGAGAGGCGGGAGGCTGGTGGATCTAAAGGTCACGCCAAAATCTCAAGAGGTCAAAACGATATTTGGTTCTAAGAAGCGAGTTGGTCTTATAGGCATTATGCCTAGCGAGGAAATCGTATACGTAAGGCACAATGTCATAAAGTCTGTTTATATGGGCGGTAAAAAATTGGTCATGCTCACCTATATTACTTACAGGGCATTGTGGGCGAGTTTTACAGGTGTCATCCCTTTCAAAGAATCGATTACAGGGCCTGTTGGCATATTTTATATAACAGGCCAGGCAGCCAGGATGGGGATTGTGTATCTTTTGCATATCATGGGGATTTTAAGCGCATCGCTAGCGATATTTAATCTCTTGCCGGTGCCAGTGCTCGACGGTGGCCACCTTTTATTTATAGCAATAGAAAAAGTAAGGCGTAAGCCTGTTTCGCACAGGGTGCAGGAGAACATAACGCAGGTGGGTCTGGCGCTGATCATATGCATGATGCTTTTTGTTTTTTATAATGACTTCATGCGATTTGGTATTTTTGAAAAGATCGCGGGACTCTGGCAAAAATAAGCAAAAAATAGAACAAGGGAATTCTTAAGGCCTTGCTAACTTTACACTTTAACGTTGTTGAAATGTAAACTTAGGAGAGGGGATGACGAGGCAGATTAGGGTTGGAAGGATTAAGATAGGAGGAGGTGCTCCAATCGCAGTGCAGTCAATGACAAAGACTGACACGCGTGATGTGGCTGCAACTGTCAGCGAGATAAAGGAGCTGGAGCGGGCCGGGTGTGAACTGGTGCGCGTTGCAGTAAAGGATTTTCAGTCAGCGAGCGCGCTAAAGAAGATTAAAAAGAAGGTACGGATACCGCTCGTAGCCGATATACACTTTGATTATCGCCTGGCGCTGGAGGCAATAGAATATGGCGCTGACAAGATCAGGCTGAATCCGGGGAATATTCATAAAGAGGCGCAGGTTCGCGAGGTAGCGCGCCTTGCAAAGAAAAGACGCGTGCCGATAAGAGTGGGCGTGAATTCAGGGTCGGTAAAAGGGAATGATTTAGTAAAGCCGGCGTTGGATTTTATAAAGCTCTTGGAGAAGGCAAAGTTTTACGATATAATAGTTTCGTTAAAGGCATCGGATGTTTTAACGACAATAGATGCTTATAGAAGGTTTTCAAAAAAATCAAAATACCCGCTTCACTTAGGCATTACAGCAGCCGGACCCCTTGCGACAGGCCTTGTGAAGTCCAGTATAGGTATAGGCGTGCTGCTCTTAGAGGGCATTGGCGATACGATTAGAGTTTCTTTGACTGCGCATCCTTGTGAAGAAGTTATCGCAGCGAAAAATATTTTACAGACGCTTGGCCTGCGCCGATTCGGGCCGGATATAATCTCGTGTCCGACCTGCGGCCGATGCCAGGTGGATTTGCAGAAAATAGTAAGTGATTTAGAAAAACGCATTACGCAAACAAACTCTATTAAGATCGCTGTAATGGGCTGCGAAGTCAATGGGCCCGGAGAAGCAAAGGAAGCAGACGTCGGCATTGCCTGCGGTAAAAAATCAGGAGTGATTTTTAAAAAAGGCAAGATTATAAAACGAGTAAAAGAAAAAGATATAGTTAAAAAACTTTTAAACGAGATACTATAGCATGCGTTGGACCAAATATTTCATCCCAACCCTAAAAGAAGTTCCTTCTGAGGCAGAGGCTGTAAGTCATCGCCTCATGATAAGGGCAGGTCTTATAAGAAAGCTTGCCTCAGGTGCATACACATACCTTCCGCTCGGCCTCAGGATCTTGAAAAAAGTCGAAAACATAATCCGCGAAGAGATGAATAAAAAAGGAGCGCTCGAGCTTTTTCTGCCGTCGCTGCAGCCGGTCGAACTCTGGCACGAGTCAGGCCGTTACAAAGACCTGGGCGAAGATCTGATCAAGTTTAAAGATAGACACTCTCGCGTCATGGTCTTTGGGCCTACACACGAAGAGGTCATCACAGATCTTGTCCGAAATCACATTCGTTCCTATCGTCAGCTGCCCATAACCCTTTATCAGATCCAGACAAAATTCAGAGACGAGGTGCGGCCGCGCTTCGGAGTGATACGCAGTCGTGAATTCATAATGAAGGATGCCTACAGCTTTGACAGGGATAAGATCGGCCTGGACGAGAGCTATAAAAAGATGTATGAGGCTTATGAGGCTATTTTTAAAAGATGCGGCTTAAAAGTAATTGCAGTAGAAGCAGACTCCGGCGTAATGGGCGGAGATGTGTCGCATGAATTTATGATGCTCGCAGAAAGCGGCGAGGATCTTTTGGCGCACTGCCTGTCATGCGGGTATGCTGCGAGTATGCCGGTGGCAGAGTGTAAGGCTCAAGGTTTGAAGCTGAAGATCCAAGGGAAAAAGAAATTACAAGAAGTGGATACGCCCGGCGTTAGCACGATTGAAAAGGTCGGCGCGCTTCTAAAGACAAAGCCCGAGCAGATGGTCAAGACCCTTGTTTACGTTGCAGATGAAAAGCCGGTCGCAGTTCTTATTAGAGGAGACCATGAGGCAAACGAGGCAAAGATTAAGAAACATCTGGGCTGCGCTCACCTGGAGATGGCGACAGAAGACGTTATTAGAAAGGCGACGGGCGGACCTCTTGGGTTTTCAGGGCCGGTCGGGCTTCAAAACGTACAAATCATAGCCGACCACTATATTAAAGGTATTGCAAATTTTGTCACAGGTGCAAACAAAAAAGACAAGCACCTTATAAATGTTAATCCGGACAGGGATTTTAATGTAGGAGAGTGGGCAGATTTAAGAATGATTACTGAAAAAGATAATTGTCCCAGATGCAATAAAAAGATAAAGATAGAGCATGCGATCGAGATGGGTCATGTGTTCAAGCTGGGATTAAAATACTCAAAGGCAATGAAGGCAGAGTTTTTAGATGAGGACGGCAAGCTCAAGCCATTGGTAATGGGTTGCTACGGCATAGGCGTGAACAGGATAATCGCAGCCAATATCGAACTCCACAATGATAAAAAAGGCATCATCTGGCCTTTTTCTATAGCGCCATTTCAGGCAATAGTAATACCTTTAAATTATGAAAAACCAGAGATCCGCAAGGTCGCTGACGAGGTCTATGGCTTCTTGAGCGATAAAGGTGTAGAGGTCCTCCTGGACGACAGGAACGACTCAGCCGGCGTCAAATTCAACGACGCCGAGCTCATTGGCATACCTTTCCAGATAGTTATCGGCGATAAAGGCCTCAAGAAAGGAATCGTCGAGATAAAGGATAGAGCAACAGGCGAGACTACAGAGCTTGATACAAAAAACCTCTCCAAAATTTCCACCCTGCTTAACTTTACACTTTAACGTTGTTGAAATGTAAACTTAGGCTATCGGGGCTTGGGCGTGTAATAGTAGATGCTTGCGTGGTAAAAATCCTGCCTTTCTTTTTGAATATAAAAATTTTCAATATAATTTAACATGGGTTCTGGATCCTTGACCCAATGCGTAACGACGAGTCGGAGATTATTTTTATGCGCAGCAAGATCTTCTTCGTCAAATAGATTTTTAAGATCAAAAAGATCATTTACGGCCCTTACCTTGTTCCCCCATTTATAGTAGGTATCTATGAAGTTCATTTCTGATGTTTTATTGTTCATAATGTAAAGAGGTAAATCAGCATAGTATGCGAATGGCATCTTTTGTGCAATCGGGGCTATTATGGTTATATCTCCGAGTTGAGTATTATCGCTCATATAGGCTACCATATGCCTCCACGGTATCTTTGAATCTTTGTTATAATAGGTATGCAGAGATGATGCGGTAAATATTACTATAAGTAGAATCAGGCAATTTTTAAGATATTTGGTCTTTATAGAGCTAAGACCCTTGGCAGCAAAGATATAATAAGCTGCAGAGGCAAAGATGGCATATCTTGTTACGTAAACAGGAAAAAACATAACTGAGAAGAAGAAAAGAGTGACTATAGGAAAACCCAGCCACAAGAGTAAAAGCCAACCCTTTTTTTTCTTAAGTAGCATCAGACCCCTTAGGGAAAGCAGGAACAATGTTGAATTATATATCCAGAAAAGCCATATAGACATGGTATTTTTCATATACTTACCAGCAGCGCCGGAGCCAAAGACAACAAAAGTCTTTGCTAAAGCGCTTAGATCTGTCTTGGCTATCCAGGCAGTCCTGTCGCCAATATCAGGCATTTGCTGTAAATGGCCGATCTGGATTATGGCCCAGGGCAGAAGGGTCAAAAGAATTATCGATTGGATGGTAAGCCATTTAACAATATTGCGTCGTCTTATGAAGAAAAAATAATATAGATTCTGAAAGACGAGGACAAAAAGGCCTAATATATGAGTGAAGACAAGCAGGCTGTTTACGATAATATAGAAAACAAATGTTTTAGTTTTATTTTTTTTCATTATTTTGATAAAAAGCAACATAGAAAGAATGGTCAAGAATACAAATAGGCTATAAGACCTTGCTTCCTGGGAGTAATAAATATGAAACATTGATACGGAAAGAATAAATGCACTGTATAACCCGACCTTTCTATCCAGCAGATCTCGCCCTACCTTATAAATAAGAAGAATAGATAGCGCCCCAAAGATCACGGATAAGAATCTTACCGCAAATTCACTTTTGCCAAAAAGGCCTGTCCAGCATTTCAATAGTATGAAATAAAATGGCGGAGTATGGTAGGTGCGGGTAGATATGTAGGATAGCTTTGCTCCAGATACTGCAATACTTTGCGCTTCATCATACCAAATGCTTTGAGAGGATAAATTATATACCCTGAGGCATATGCCCAGCAGTATAATGAAGGATAGGATTATATAAGGACTGTTTCTTTTTATCATGGTTAATTATGTATATAGCTTAGCGGATTCTATGGTTTTATACAAGTATTTTAGATTAGAATCATTAAGATTTTTCTTGACAGGTGAGGGGAGCTTATAGTATATTGTAGCTACTCTTACGACAAAAAGGGAGGAGTAAGAGGATTAAAGTGGGTAGAAGTTTCACCCGCTTTTTTTATTTTATGACAGATAAAATCAGAGAACTAATACAGTCGGCGTTGGAAGAAGAAGGCGCGGAGCTCGTCGAGCTTATATATAGGAAAGAGGCAGGCAGGCAGGTGCTGCGGTTGCTTGTGGACAGAGAGGGCGGGATCACGCTGGAAGATTGCGTGGCCCTGAACGAACGCATAGGCAATTTGCTTGAGGAGAGCGATGCAATCACCGAGCGCTACGTGCTGGAAGTGGATTCACCAGGCATTGACAGGCCTTTTAAAGTAAAACGTGACTACGAGAGGGCGCTGGGGAGGCTTGTCAGGGTGAGTTTGAGCGAGGCTGTATTGGATAAAAAAGAATATATAGGCAGGCTTGAGCAAGTGCTCGAAGATTCCATAAAGGTGAATGTGAAGAAAAAAGGGATTTTGGACATACCATTTACGAAGATCACAAGGGCTAGACAGGAAGTTGAATTTTAATACTACGCTAACTTTACATTTCAACAACGTTAAAGTGTAAAGTTAGTCTTAAGGAGTGGAAGATGAATCAGGATTTACTTGTAATATTGGATGGCATTGAACGGGATAAGGGCATAAAGAAGGAGATTCTTATAAAGGCGATAGAGTCTGCTTTGATGAGCGCCGCGCGTAAAAAAATCGGTAAGCACATTACTGATATAAAAGTGGAGTTTGACTCAGAGACCGGAGACTTTAAGGTGTTTGGGCCTGACGGTGCAGAACTATCAGGTGATTTTGGGAGGATTTCTGCGCAGACAGCCAAGCAGGTCATTATACAGAAGATTCGTGAGGCAGAGCGCGATGTTGTGTTTGACGAATACCAGCATAAGGTGAATGATATTGCCTCTGGCAGCGTGCATAGATTCGAAAAAGGGACGATAGTCGTAGATCTGGGACGCGCAGAGGGGATACTGCCTCGGCGTGAGATTCCGCCGGATGAGGAATACAGGCAGGGTGACAGGATAAAGGCATTGATCCTCGGGGTAAAGAAGACGCCCAAGGGTCCTGAGATCTTGCTCTCGAGAACAAATCCGGGACTAGTGAAGAGATTGTTCGAGCTCGAGGTGCCTGAGATTTACGAGGGTATTGTGGAGATAAAGTCTGTGTCTCGCGAGGCAGGTCGTCGTTCGAAGATCGCGGTCTATTCTAAGGATGATAAAGTTGATCCTGTTGGGGCGTGTGTTGGCATGCGAGGGCAGCGCGTGAAAAACATTGTCAGGGAATTAGGAGGCGAGAAGATCGACATAATACGTTGGGGTATTGATACAGGAGAGTTTATTTCCGCGAGCTTGAGTCCGGCAGAGATTTCTAGCGTGAGAGTGAACGAGGCTGATAAGAGGGCTGAGGTGATAGTGGCGGATGACCAGCTGTCTCTTGCAATCGGGAAGAAGGGGCAGAACGTGAGGCTTGCTGCAAAGCTGACAGGATGGAACATTGATATAAGGAGCAAGGGCGAAATCGATAAGGTAAAGGAGATTTCGATCAGTGAGATAGAAGGCGTGGGCGCTAAGACAGAAAAAGCGCTCAAGAAAGCTGGATTTAAGACTGCGGGTGATATTGCGGCTGCAGACGTGAAGGCGCTTACGAAAGCAGAAGGCGTTGGCAAGAAAACGGCAGAGAAGATAATGAAATCAGTGAAGGAGCTTTTGGAGCAAAAGGTTCACGAGGCTCGAGATATCAAGAATAAAGAAAAGAAGGCAAAAGAGGAGGCAGAGAAGGCGCAGGCAGAGGCACAAGCGGAAGCAGAAGAAACAGAAGAGACAAAAGAGGGTGAAGAGGAAGAAGCGACCGAAGAAACAGAAGGCGGGGAAGAAAAATCTTAACTTTACACTTTAACGTTGTTGAAATGTAAAGTTAGGAAAGAAAGAGGGATGAGATGGCTGTGCGCGTAAGTAAATTGGCTAAAGAATTAAAGCTTACAAGCAGTGAGCTTATTACGAAACTTCGCGCTCTTAAGGTAGAAGTCAAGGGCGCTACTAGTTCTCTTGATGATGAGACTGCGATTCTCGTGAAAGAAGAGCTTATGTCAAAGAAGTCGACCAAGAAGTCTAAGCCTGCAAAAACGACAAAGGCAGCAGCGAAAGGCAAGAAAAAAGAGGCGAAGGGCAAAAAAAAGACAGCGCCTGTTAAAAGAGTTGCTAAGGCACCTGTAAAGAAAAAGGAAAAAGCAAGAAAAGCAAAAACAGAAAAGCCAAAAGAGGCTGCGTCGGTTACTGTGGCGCCAGTTAAGCCGGCAACAATGACACGGGCAGAAGCAGTCTCGCCTGTAGTCCAAAAAGCAGAAAAAACAGAAGAAGCAGATAAAGACTTAGGCTTAAAAGTATTAAAGATAGATATACCCGTTACAGTAAAAGAATTATCCATAAAGCTTCAGATAAAACCCAATGAATTAATAAAGAGATTTTTAAGTAAGAAGATCCTTGTCACCATAAATCAGTCGCTCGACGAGGAAAATGCGCAGTCTATTTGCAGGGAATACGGCTACAGGATCGAGAAGCTTCCTACTCAAGAAGAGGAGATTTTGGCGGATAGCGAGAAGGAAGATCCGTCAAAGTTAAGGCCGCGCGCGCCTATAGTGACTTTTATGGGGCATGTCGATCATGGCAAGACCTCGCTCCTGGATATGATCCGCAAGACAAAAGTCGTGGACAGGGAGGCAGGCGGCATCACCCAGCATATCGGTGCATACGAGGTGTCGCTCCCGAAAGGCAACGTTACTTTTCTGGATACGCCGGGCCATGCCGCATTCACTGCGATGCGCGCAAGGGGCGCGAACGTTACAGACGTGGTCGTGCTCGTCGTCGCCGCAGATGACGGTATCATGCCGCAGACCGTGGAGGCGATCGATCATGCGCGCGCGGCAAACGTACCCATAGTCGTCGCTATAAATAAAATTGACAGGCAAAATATTAGCCTAGACAAGGTCAAGAAGCAGCTTGCCCAGCACGAACTTGCTCCAGAGGATTGGGGCGGAAAGACTATCACAGTCGGCGTATCGGCTAAGACAGGTCAGGGCATAGACGATCTTTTAGAGATGCTACTTTTAGAGGCAGAACTTTTGGAGCTGAAGGCCAATCCGGACAGGGACGCCAGCGGTATAGTGGTAGAGGCTGAACTTTCCAAAGGCAAAGGTCCTGTTGCGACCGTTTTGGTTTCAAAAGGCACTCTAAAGATCGGGGATACAGTTGTCGTAGGAGTTAATTACGGCAAGATAAAGGCGATGCTGGATGATAATGGTCGCAGGGTGAGAGAGGCTGGGCCTGCGAAACCGGTTGAGATATTGGGACTTTCTGGCGTACCATTGGCAGGAGAGAGATTTTATGTAGTTTCCGACGAGAAAAAGGCAAGGAGTATCGTAACTGCTAGACGCATGGAAGAGGAAAAGAAAAAGCTTGAGGCCAGGGCTGGAAAGATCAGTCTGGAGGACCTTTATAATAAGATCAAAGAAGGTGAAATAAAGGAGCTGAAGATCATTTTAAAAGCAGATGTACGTGGTTCGCTCGAGGCAGTCAAAGATTCTCTTGAAAAGTTGAGCACGAAAGAAGTAAAACTTTCTGTTATACACGGACAGGTCGGTAACATCAACGAGTCGGATATTATGCTCAGCTCTGCGTCTAACGCAGTAGTGCTGGGTTTTCACGTAAGCATAACGCCTGAAGCAAAGGCCCTTTCTAAGCGTGAAGGTGTTGACGTGAGGATTTATAATATAATTTATGAGGCAGTAGGCGACGTGCAGGCTGCCATGGAAGGGATGCTCGAGCCTATTATAGAGGAAACATTTTTAGGCAGGGCAGAAGTAAAACAGGTTTTTAAGGTTTCACGTGTCGGAATCGTAGCAGGGTGTTTTATTACAAAGGGAGCCATACCGCGCAATGCAATGGCCAGGCTGGTAAGAAACAAAGAAGAGATTTTTAAAGGTAAAATTACGTCGTTGAAGCATGTGAAGGATGACATAAAAGAGGCGAGAGAGGGTTTCGAATGCGGCATCAGCCTCAGCTTTAACGATATTAAAAAAGGCGATATCATAGAGGCGATCGAAGTCAAAAAAGTCGCCCGAAGACTAAGGTAACTTTACACTTCAACAACGTTGAATTGTAAAGTTAGGTGAGAGGCGCGTATGAAGAAACGAATTTTAAGCGGCATGCGACCGACTGGTCCTCTGCACCTCGGACATTTATTCGGCGCGTTGGATAACTGGGTGAAGCTCCAGAAGGAACATGATTGTTTATTCATGATCGCTGACTGGCATGCATTGATGAGTGAATACAGGAATCCAGCTAAACTGCCTGATTACGCAATAGAATGCGCAGCAGACTGGATAGCGGCAGGCGTGGATCCTAATAAAAGCACGATATTCGTCCAGTCTCACGTAAAAGAACACCTTGAGCTTTACGCGACGTTTTCTAATTTTGTGCCGCTAGGCTGGCTGGAAAGATGCCCGACTTATAAAGAACAGTTGCGTGAGCTGGCTTCTCGCGAACTACATACGTATGGCTTTCTGGGATATCCTGTCCTTCAGGCAGCGGATATTTTGCTATACAAGGCAGACGCTGTGCCAGTCGGAAAAGACCAGTTGCCACACCTTGAGCTAACGAATGACATAGCGGCTAAATTCAATAATTTATATGGTAATACATTTAAAGAGATAAAGCCGCTTTTGACAAAGATGTCAAAGCTTCTGGGAGTCGACGGCAGAAAGATGAGCAAGTCCTACGGGAATTTTATTGCGCTTGGCGACTCGGAAGACGAGATAAAGAAAAAATGCAGTCAGATGTTCACTGATCCTAAAAGGATAAAGCTTTCTGACAAAGGCCATCCAGACACGTGTAATCTGTACGCGTATTTTAATCTGTTCAAAAAGGAATATGCGCCTGAGATATACGAATATTGCGCAAAGGCAAAAATAGGCTGTACAGAGTGTAAAAAAAATCTGGGCAGCGTGATTTCAGATTACCTTGCAGATATTAGATCAAAAAGAGAAAAGCTATTAAAAGACAAAAGCAAGCTTCGCGCAATTTTAGACCAGGGTTCAAAGAAGGCACAGAAGATCGCAACCAAGACTATGGCCGATGTCAGAAAAAAGACAGGCCTGATCTAACTTTACACTTTAACGTTGTTGAAATGTAAAGTTAAGCGTTTATATCGTATCTTATGTCATATAAAGTAAAGCTTGAGGTTTTTGAAGGTCCGCTGGATTTATTGTTATATCTTATAAAGAAGAATGAAATAGATATTTACGATATACCCATTGCTGCGATCACGGAACAATATCTTGAATATCTCGAATTGATGCGCATGCTAGATCTGAACATCGCAGGAGAGTTCCTGGTGATGGCAGCTACGCTGATTCACATAAAGAGCAAAATGCTCTTGCCTCCTGAAGAGAGCGAGATCTTGCCGGAAGACGAAGAGGATCCGCGCGAGGAGCTTGTGAGGCGCCTTCTAGAGTATAAAAAATTCAAAGAGGCTGCAGGCGTGCTTCAGGACCTGGAGGGACATCGTAAGAAGATGTATACTAGGACTGTTGCGCTGGACGTCGATCCAAACGAGAAATTTTTTGAAGCGAGTTTGTTTGATCTTATAACAGCCCTTACAAGGGTCTTGAAGGATGTCCCAAAGGAGGTCTTTCAGGAGATCATAAAGGATGAGTTTACAGTGGAGCAGAAGATCCACGATCTTTTGCATATTTTAGTGGATACGCCGCGCATGTATCTCTCGGAGCTTTTCAAGAACGCAAAAAACAAGCTGGAGATCATAGCGACGTTTCTCGCGGTGTTGGAGCTTATAAGGATGAAGGAGATCATCGTAGGCCAGAAGAAGAGCTTTAGTGAGATCGAGGTAATACGCAACGAAAAACACCGACTACGCACTTAACTTTACACTTCAACAACGTTAAAGTGTAAAGTTAGGAAAGAGACAATGGATAAGGAACAGGTAAAACATATAATAGAGGCTATGCTTTTCGTGAGCGACAAGCCTTTATTTGTCAACGAGATCAAAGGCGTGCTGGAAGATGTTGACGCCCGCCAGGTAAAAGATACCCTGGTTGAATTGGCAAAGGAGTACGAGGATATAAACAGGGCTTTTAGAATAAAGGAAATAGCCGGAGGCTACCAGATCGTGACCAATACAACGTTGGCGCCTTGGCTCAAGAAATTATACAAGACGTCTGGCGCAGACAGGTTGACTGGCCCGAGCCTGGAGACCCTGGCTATAGTGGCGTATAAGCAGCCGGCGACAAAGCCCGAGATCGAAGCGATAAGAGGCGTGAATGTGGACGGGGTATTAAAGACGCTGATTGAAAAAAGCCTTGTAAAGATCGTCGGCAGAAGAGAAACAGTGGGCAGGCCCATACTCTATGGCACGACATCGGAATTTTTACAATATTTTGGCCTGAATTCTCTGGAGGAATTGCCAAAGTTAGAGGAGTTTAACATAACGGAAAAGGATATCGAGTTACCAGAACATTTAAAGCAGGAAGAAGATGGCGGCAGTCAGCAGGATGAGAGTCGCCAGGAGGAGAAGCAAGATGAAGTTAATCAATCTTCGGAAGAAAATAGATAATATTGACGGGCAGATCGTCCGGCTTTTGAATAAACGGGCGACTGTAGCCAAAAAGGTTGGAAAATTAAAGAGTCGCACAGGCGCAGGTATATATGTCCCTGACAGAGAAGTGGAGATATATAATAACATTTTAAAAAAGAGCAAAGGTCCGCTTTCCAAAAGCGCCCTGAAAGCGATTTATACAGAGATAATGTCCGGCTCTATTTCTCTTGAGAAAAATTTAAAGATAGCGTATCTGGGGCCAGAGGCAACGTTTACTAATCTTGCGGCCAAAAAGAAATTCGGCAGTCAGGTTGAATATTCTCCCTGTAATACTATTACAGAGGTCTTTAGAGAAGTAGAGGTTTCGAGCTCTGATTATGGGGTGGTACCGGTCGAGAACTCCATAGAAGGCGCGGTGACTCATACGCTTGATATGTTCATCGATTCAGATCTAAAGATATGTTCTGAAGTGTCGCTTGAGATCGCGCATAATCTTATAGGCAAGACGAATCTAAAGTCTGTAAAGCGGGTGTACTCAAATCCGCAGGTCTTCGGCCAGTGCAGGAATTGGCTGGATTCGAATTTGCGCGGCATAGAGTTTATCGAGGTTTCGACTACGAGCAGGGCTGCGGAGATAGCGTCGCGGGAAAAAGGTTCATGCGCTATCGCCAGTATACTCGCGGCTGAAAAATATAAACTCAGGGTTCTTGCGAGAGATATAGAGGACAATGCGCATAATATCACGCGTTTTCTTGTGATCGGGCTTCGCATTCCGGCTCCGACAAAGAAAGACAAGACCTCTATAATGTTTTCTGTGAAGGATAGGGTGGGAGCGCTTCACGACATGCTGGCGCCTTTCAAGAAAAATAAAGTAAATCTCACAAAGATAGAATCCAGGCCTTCGAAGAAAAAGGCATGGCAATATTACTTCTTCGTTGACATGTTTGGCCATTACGAGGACACCAATGTCAAGAAGGCGATAAAGGGACTTGCGCAGCATTGTGCATTTTTAAAGGTTCTGGGCTCATACCCTAGGCCCTAACTTTACATTTTAACGTTGTTGAAATGTAAACTTACTAACTTTACACTTTAACAACGTTAAAATGTAAAGTTACAATAAAAATTATGTTGGCTAGAAAAACTATATTAAATATAAAACCATATAAACCGGGGAAGCCTATCGAAGAGGTGAGGCGCGAGCTGGGACTAAAGGATGTCATTAAGATGGCTTCCAACGAGAACCCGCTTGGCCCGTCTCCAGAAGCATTGTCCGCGATAAAAAAATACCTCAATAATATAAACAGGTATCCTGAGAGTGGGTGTTTTTATCTACGGCAGGCCCTCTCCAGGAGGCTGAAGGTAAAACCGGAGCAGATTATTTTTGGAAACGGCTCTGACGAGTTGATTATTCTGGCGTTGCGAGCGTTCGTAGGCGAAGGTGACGAAGTGGTTGTTGCGAAGCCTACCTTTTTGATATATGAGATAGCTTCTAAGATCCAGGGCGCAAAGATAAAGAGCGTGCCGACTCGATATTTCAAGTATGATCTAAAGGCAATGAAGGCCGCGGTGAACAAGAATACAAAACTGGTCTTTATCGCAAATCCCGACAATCCCAACAGTACTTATGTTGCAAAATATGAATTGGAGGCGTTTCTGAAAGATCTGCCGTCTCAAGTCATTGTTTTTATAGACGAGGCATATTTTGATTATGTCCAGGAAAGGAATTATCCTAACGGAATGGATTACATTTCCAAGAATGTAATAGTGACGAGAAGCTTTTCAAAATCATATGGGCTGGCTGGCTTGAGGATTGGCTACGGTGTCTCTAAGCCGGAAATAATTAAATGCATGGATTCCGTAAGGGAACCGTTTAATGTGAATTCAATGGCGCAGGTCGGGGCATTGGGAGCGCTTAAGGACAAGAAATTTCTCTCGCGGACGAAAAAACTGACACAAGACGGGAAAAAGTTTTTATACTCTGAGTTTAGCAAGCTTGGCCTGAGATATGTACCCAGCGTTACCAACTTTGTGTTGTTCGAGGTCGGCAGGGATGCCGATAATATATGCAAGGCGCTTTTGAAAAAAGGCGTTATCGTGCGCAACATGAAGGCATGGGGAATGGATAGTTTTATACGCGTAACAGTGGGCAAAGAAAAAGAAAACAAGAGATTCATAAAAGAACTAAAAAAGGCAATCTCTTAACTTTACATTTCAACAACGTTAAAGTGTAAAGTTAGGTCGGAGGAAATATGATTATAGTATTGCGGCCGGATGCCAAGAAGAAAGAGATCGACCACATAATAGAAAAGGTCAAGAAACTTGGCCTGAAACCAATGGTTTCCAGAGGTGTCGAACGCACCATTATCGGTGTTATCGGAGAAGAAGATATTCTGCGGGTACAGCCGCTCGAGGCATTTCCTGGCGTCGAGAAGGTAATGCCGATCCTGAAGCCCTATAAACTTGTATCGCGAGAGTTTAGACGCGAGAAGACTGTTGTAGATGCGGATGGCGTGAAGATAGGTGGCAAGAAGGTTGTCGTGATGGCAGGCCCTTGTTCCGTGGAAAGCCTTGATGGCCTTTTGGCTATCGCGCAAAAAGTAAAAAATGCCGGAGCTGTTTTCCTAAGAGGAGGCGCTTTTAAACCAAGGACCTCACCTTACAGTTTTCAGGGGCTTGGAGAAAAAGGTCTTAAGTTTCTGAAAGAGGCCAAGGAAAAAACCGGGCTAAAGATCGTGACAGAAGTGATGGATACAAAAGATATAGAGTTAGTAGAAAAATATGCAGACATATTACAGATCGGCGCAAGGAACATGCAGAATTTTAATCTACTGAAAGAAGTCGGTCTTTCCAAAAAACCAGTGCTTTTAAAGAGAGGTATATCAGCTACAATAAAAGAATTTTTGATGTCGGCCGAATATATTCTTTCCAACGGAAATTTCAACTGCATACTCTGCGAGAGAGGCATAAGGACATTTGAAGACGCGACAAGATTTACTTTGGATTTGAGCGCGGTCCCCATGATAAAGAAGCTGAGCCATTTGCCAGTGGTCGTTGACCCTAGTCATGGCACAGGAAAGTGGGATTTAATATCATCCATGTCAAAGGCAGCTATTGCTTGTGGCGCGGATGGTCTTATGATAGAGGTACATCCGAATCCCGAAGAGGCGTATTCTGACGGTGCACAATCTTTGCTGCCCGCAAAATTCGGAAGCATAATGAAAGAATTAGGCCCTGTGGCAAAGGCAGTAGGGCGAGATATCTAACTTTACACTTTAACGTTGTTGAAATGTAAAGTTAGGTGATTTTCGTATATTAAAAAAGAATATGTTTAGACGCGTAACGATAATAGGGCTTGGTCTTATAGGTGGATCATTAGCTTTCGCGATAAAGAAAGAAGGTCTCGCGAAAGAAGTGGTGGGTGTTTCTAGAAGGCGTAGTACTATTCGAAGAGCCCTGGCGCGCAAAATAGTCGACAGCGCTACGCTGGATGTCAAAAAAGGGATAAAGGGCTCAGACCTTGTTATTTTGGCGACATCTGTCTTGAAGATCATAGATATTGCAAGAAAGATTTCACCATATCTCTCGAAGAGCGCCATTTTAATCGATGCTGGCAGCACAAAAAAAGAGATCGTGAATAAAATAGAAAAGATTTTGCCGCGAGGCGGCGTGAGTTTTATCGGAAGCCATCCATTGGCAGGCTCTGAGAAGGCGGGCATTGAGCATATTAACAAAAGATTATTCAAAGGCGCGTATTGCATTTTGGCAAAAACAAAAAAGACCGACGCAAAGGCCTTGAATAAGGCAAAGAGATTCTGGAGGGCATTGGGCATGAAGGTCGAGGTTATGAGTCCCGAGAAACATGATAGGTTGCTTTCAAGGATAAGTCATCTTCCGCACGTTACAGCAACAGCTCTTATGAATGCGTGCGGCAAGAAGGAATTGCGCCTGGCTGCAGGAGGACTTAAGGATACGACAAGAATCGCCTCGAGCAAGCCTGGACTGTGGAAGGATATTTTTATTACCAATAGAAGCAACATAGCAAACGACATCGGTCTTTTAAAAAAAGAATTGTCCAAGATAGAAAGCGCATTGAAAAAGAAGGATACTGCTAGGCTTATGAGCTTGCTCAGAAAAGCCAAGTCTATCAGAGATATCATGCAATCTTCCTAACTTTACACTTTAACGTTGTTGAAATGTAAAGTTAGCTGTTATTACGATATGTTTCACATTTTTGCGAGATTTATATTATTTCTGATCTTTAAAATATTTTTTAGGCTAAGGGTATTTGGCAGGGAAAATTTTCCTGCAGAAGGACCTGTTATCGTGGCGCCTAACCACGTAAGTTTTTTAGACCCTGTGCTGGTGGGAGTAGCTGCTCCACCCAAGCTGAACTATCTGGCACGCGATACATTATTCAAGTCCAGATTTTTTGCCAGGATGCTGTATGCGGTGGATGTTTCGCCTATAAAGCGTGAAAGCGGAGACATAAACGCCTTTAAGACAGCATTGAGTAAATTATCCCAGCGCAAGCCGATCCTGATTTTTCCAGAAGGCACGCGTTCGATAGACGGGAATCTGCAGGAACCGAAGACAGGAATAGGATTTTTGCAAATTGCCTCAGGTGCAAGCATCCTGCCGTGTTATGTAAAAGGTTCGGTAGAGGCGTGGCCCAGGCATTCGAAATTTCCCAGGGTCAGTCCTGTTTCCGTGTATTTCGGAAGACCTTTAAAATTTGAGAAAATACCAGGCAATAAAAAAGAACGCTACGCCTACATTGCCAAACAGACGATAGCGGCGATAGCTAAGCTGCAAGAGGATTCTGAAAAGATAGGCTAGTCGGCTAACTTTACACTTTAACGTTGTTGAAATGTAAAGTTAGGATTGATATGCAGGTAAAAATAGCGACACATTCTGGTTTTTGTTTTGGCGTGAAGCGTGCGATAAATATAGCCGAAAAAACCCTTAAGTCTGAGAAGGGCAAGAGTAAGATTTATTCGCTCGGTCATATTATACATAATCCTCAAGTTGTCGAGGCTCTTTTAAAAAAAGGACTAAACGTCGTAACGAGCGTAGGCGATATAAATAAGGGCACGGTAATCATATCTTCGCATGGCGCTCCGAAAGAAGTAATCGAGAAGATAAAAAAGAAAAAGATAAAACTCGTTGATGCGACTTGTCCGTTCGTGAAAAATGCACAGGACATAGTAAAAAATCTTGTGAAAGAAGGTTACGCAGTTGCTATAGTAGGAGACAAGGAGCACCCTGAGGTCAAGGCGTTGCTAAGTCTTGCCGGAAAGGCGAAGAAGGGCAGTAAGATCGGGATCATTTCCCAGACGACCCAGAGCAAGGATAATTACTCTAAGGGGATTTTGGATATATTAAAGAGAGATTTTAGCGAAGTGAGGATCTTTAATACGATTTGCAACGACACCTCGCGCAGGCAGGAATTAGCTCGCAGGCTTCTGAAAGAGTGCGACGCTATGGTAATAGTTGGCGGGAAGAACAGCGCCAACACAAGACGTTTATGGCAGATCTGCAAGGAAAGCGGGGTGGATAGTTATCACATTGAAACCGATGCTGAACTAAAGGTAAAAGACTTTAAAGGTAAAAAATGTGTGGGAGTCGTGAGCGGCGCTTCGACTCCTGATTCGATAGTGGCAAAGGTATCTAAAAAAATAGAAAAATTATCTATTTAAATCAAAAAATCAATTCGAAAGGGGAAAAGAAGTCATGATTAAAGAACAGAAAAAGGAAGAGGTAAAGACGCAGGAGACGTTTGATCTTGCGTCGGCTTATGAAAAGACTTTTCGCAGCTTGAACGAGGGCGACATAGTCAAGGCAAAGGTTATTGCGATAGGGAAGAAGGATGTCTATGTCGATTTCGGTTATAAATCCGAGGGTATTATACCGCTCATAGAATTTAAAAATGCGTCCATAGAGGCTAATGTGGGCGATGAGCTTGAAGTCTTCGTGGAGTCTAAGGAAAACGAGGATGGGTTGATTGTCTGCTCAAAGAAAAGGGCGGAAAAGGCACAGGGTTGGGACAAGATCGTCAACCAATACAAAGAAGGCGATTTCATAGAAGGTAAGGTCACGCGAAAGGTCAAAGGCGGACTGATGGTAAATGTTGGGATAGAGGCCTTTTTGCCGGCATCCCTGGTCGCCCTTAAAGGTTTTGGCAATGTCAATCAGGTAATAGGCCAGAACCTGAAATTTAAGATAGTGAAGATGAACAGATCCAGGAAAAACATCGTGGTGTCGAGAAAAGATGCCATAATCAAAGAGAGGGACGAGGTTAAGAACAAGTTGATAGGTGAGCTCAAAGTCGGAGAGATGAGAAAAGGTCTTGTTAAGAACATAACAGATTTCGGCGCATTCATCGATCTCGGCGGCGTGGACGGACTTCTGCATATCACTGACATGAGCTGGGGAAGGGTCTCGCATCCCAGTGAGGTGCTTGCGATCGGAGACACCATAGAGGTGATGGTGCTTAGTTTTGATAAAGAGAGCATGAAGGTTTCGTTGGGTCTGAAGCAGAAGACAGAGAGTCCGTGGAAAGACGTGGATAGTAAATACGCCATTGGCTCAAAGATCAAAGGCAAGGTCGTGAACATCGTCCCTTACGGAGCGTTTGTGGAGCTCGAGAAAGGCGTCGAAGGCCTGGTGCATGTTTCAGAGTTGTCCTGGACCACGAGAATAAATAATCCTGCGGATGTCCTTGCAATAGGAGATGTCGTAGAAGCAATAGTTTTGAGCGTGGATAAGAATAGCCAGAAGATCTCTCTCGGAGTAAAGCAGATAGAGCCGAATCCGTGGATGGAGATCAAGGAGAAGTTCACTCCTGGCACAAAGGTCGAGGGGAAGATCAGGAACCTGACTGACTTTGGCGCGTTTGTGGAGCTCGAAGGCCGCATAGAAGGCTTTGTCCATGTAAGTGACATGTCGTGGACAAAAAAAATAAATAACCCGAAGGAATTTTTGAAAAAAGGGCAGAAGATAGATGTTATGATACTTACAGTCGACCCTGATAATCAAAAGATCTCTTTAGGAATAAAGCAGGTTGCGACTGATCCGTGGCCCGAGATCATGAAGAAATATTGTCTTGGCACGACTGTCGAAGGCGCTATTACAAAGATCACGAGTTTTGGTTTGTTTGTCGAGATAGATAAGGACCTTGAGGCGCTGGTTCATATTTCTGAGCTGGAACTCGCGCCTGATCAGAAGCTGGAAGAGGCCTATAAGGTAGGAGACAAGGTCGAGGCTGTTGTAATTAAGATAGACGACGTAGAGCGCAAGATAGGCCTTAGCATCAAGAAGAAAGAATAACTTTACACTTTAACGTTGTTGAAATGTAAAGTTAGGGCGGGTGATATGGATATTCAAAAGCAGTTGGAGATCATAAGGCGTGGTGCAGTAGAGATAATCTCTGAGAAGGAGCTTGCCTCAAAGCTGGAAAGGCAAAAACCCCTTATTGTAAAGGCAGGATTTGACCCGAGCGCGCCTGACATACACCTGGGCCACACCGTGCTTTTGCGCAAGCTTAGGCATCTTCAGGACCTCGGTCATAAGGTAGTTTTCCTTATAGGAGATTTTACAGGCATGATAGGAGATCCTACCGGACGCAGCGAGGTCAGGAAGAGATTGACGCAGAAAGAAGTCAAGGAGAACGCAAAGACCTATAAAAAGCAGGTTTTTAAAATATTGGACGAGAGAAAGACACAGGTGGTATTCAATAGCAAATGGCTCAGCTCAATGAAGCTGAGTGACTCTTTGGAATTGACCTCGCACAGCACTGTGTCGCAGCTGCTCGCGAGAGCGGATTTTAATGAAAGATATAAGTCAGGCAAGGACATAAGTCTTCTGGAATTCATGTACCCGCTTCTCCAGGCATATGATTCTGTGCATCTTAAAGCTGACGTCGAGTTGGGCGGCACTGACCAGAAATTCAATCTGCTTTTAGGCCGCGAGATCCAGAAGGATTACGGCCAGGAGCCTCAGGCTATTATCATGATGCCGCTTTTGGTCGGGCTTGACGGCACGCAGAAAATGAGCAAGTCTTTCGGGAACCATATAGGCATAGAAGAAGCTCCGGAGCAGGTATTTGGCAAGATCATGTCTCTCTCAGATGAACTTATGACGCAGTATTACGAGCTATTGACAGACGAGGATCTGGATGGAGTGCGAAAGCTGCATCCGATGAAGGCAAAGAAGAACCTAGCGCAGAAGATAGTAGGGCAGTATCACGGTGATAAGACAGCATCTCTGGCGCGCAGAGACTTCGAAAACAAATTCCAAAAAAAAGACCCCTTTACAGAGCTGGAACCGCAGACAAAACCATACCATAAGACGCTGGCAGATTTTCTAGTAGCAGATAAGATATGTGTCAGTAAAAGCGAATACAGACGCTTAATGGAGCAGGGGGCAATAGAGGTAAACGGTAGCCGCATCAAAACACCGGATTTCGTATTAGAGCCCTCCAAAGAATATCGCATAAAAGTAGGCAAAAAACGCTTCCTAAAGGTCACCTTTCTCCGTTAACTTTACACTTTAACGTTGTTAAAATGTAAAGTTAAATCAGGGTTGACAAGAAAGCGTTTTCGCGGTATAATTTATATATTATGTAGTAGTTTATAAATATATTTATAAAGAGTTGAAAGGGGGATCTATGTATCGCAGGCGCATCAACAGGATCACATCCATCGTAACTCTTCTGACGTTTCTTTCCACCAGCACCCTTTACGCAGCACCATCCAGCCGTTCATTCTTCAAAAATAAAAAAGTAGATCACAAGAAACTAAGTGACCAGAACGAAGACTTTATAGAGAAAAAAGGCTCTGTCCTTGATATTAAAAATGGCGCAAAGCCCCAGGCGCGCAGGAAAGAGGCAAGGGCCCTCCTTTCTTCCCATCTAAAGGATTTATCGCAGATACATATACCTTCTGAACTGGGAAGGATAATAGAGGTGTATGAAGGGGAAAAGGATAAACGACAAGGAACAAGGCCTTTGATCGTTCATATCCAGGACCTCCACACAAATCCAGAGGCAGAACTTAACCTTGCCAAGATCCTCGAAATACTTATAAAAGACTATAGCATGAATCTGGTCTGCTCAGAAGGCGCAGACGGAGAGGTGGATACTTCTTCTGTCTCAAGCTTTCCGGATTACTCTGTGAGAGAAAAAGTAGCCAGGCTCTTCATAGATTCAGGAGAATTGACAGGAGAGGAGTATTTATCGATAACAAAATATCCTGATCTAGCCATATGGGGCATAGAGGATAGAGATATATACTTTAAAAACATAATAGAGTTCAATAAGATTATAAAATTCTCTCCCCAAAGCCACGTATTTATATCCCAGGCCAAAAAGGCCCTGGAGCAACTTAAGCCCAAGATATGCTCAAGGGAACTAAAAGACCTGGACCAGAAAGAAGCCTCCTATGATAACCAGGAGATAGAGGTAGCCCAGTATCTTAATTACCTCGCTGATTATGTTGAGGCACTCGGAATCAATACAAAAGACTATAGAAATGTGAATCTATTGGCTGAATCCATAGACCAGGAAAAGACTATAAATCAACAAAAGATAATGGATGAGTCGCAAAGTCTTTTGTTGAACCTTCAGGTCTCTCTTTCTAATAAAAGGATAAAAAAAGAGCAGGATGAACTTATGGCGCGCGCAGAGCTTTTCAGGGACCAGAAGATCTCACCCTTTTCATTCTATAGCTACTTAAAAGCCTTGGCTCTCAGGCACCTGAAAGAAGGTCTTTCAAAATACCCTGATCTTGATCGCTACATCACCTATCTCACGAATGTAAACTCTTTAGACCAGGTGAAACTCTTCAATGAACTAAAAGATCTCGCATACGATATAAAACAGGCCCTCGCAAGGACGCCTGAACAAAAAAGATTTGTAAAGGCCCTCAGGAACATAAACTTTTTAGAATCTTTCTTTAACCTCAAGGTCTCAAACGAAGAATTAGACTATTACCTGGCCAATAGAGACTCCCACAAGGTAGGATTCTTTCAGGATTTTCTGAAACCCACCCTGAAAAAATACAGACTATCGAGTTTCATAGATTATAATACAGACCTTATAGACTCAAAGCTTCCTATCCTCGAAGACTTCTACAAGACTGTCAAAGACCGCGACGTAGCAATGGTCAAAAACTCCCTCTCTGAGATCGAAAACCGCAATTCAAAAGTCTCTGCCCTGATCGCAGGCGGTTTTCATACAAAGGGCATAACAACTTTACTAAGAGACAAAAACTATTCCTATATAGTAGTATCCCCATACTCATCCACTGACATAGACGAGGAGAATTATCATTTTCTATTATCAGGTAAACGCAAGCCGCTGACAGAGCTATTGAATAAGCTTGATGCGTCAGAAATCGTAGACGGGCTTTCCTCAAGCTTAAGGGTAACGGTGGGTTTTGATCTTGATATGCACGATGGCTTAAGAGAAAAGGTTGCCCCTGTGCTCGCAGAAGAATTAGGCGTATCAGTGGAAGAGGTAACCCCGGAAAATATTCTTGGGAGAATAGTTCCGGTTCTTCTATTGCACAGAGAGGCCTCGAGCTGGTTTAGTAATTTTGACAAGATTATCGGCGTAGAGATAAAGCGGACTGCCAAGGGACTTGTAATGAAGATATCCCCTAAAGGTAGAGGGACAAAAGCAAGATATATTATGGCCACAAGAGATAGCGGGTTTACTCTTGCGACAGCACGTGACTTCAATGCTGCAGGCGCGACAGTAATAGCTGTTGCTCCCGAGAAGAGCCCTCTGGCAGATACAGAGGATGATTCTTCACTTACCTATGCCGGAGGAGAGCAAGCTAGAAACGTAACTACTTATAATGACCTATCAGCGCAGGGCATCAGGGATTCACTGGCGACACTTTCTCGCGACGGCGCTATTTTAGTCCTGGCTGACGGCACAAAGTGGACTGTGAGTGAATGGGATAGCCAGAGCAAGACCGCAGCGCTTACTGGTCTAGGAGATGCAAAAGGAGAAACGCAATACATATCAGTGCTGGATGACGGCCTGGTTGTCATAAGTGCTACTCCTCTTATTCGCGACTATACAGTCGTGGCCATTGCATCGGATGCTTCTGTTTCTGTCAAGATAAAGGCATTGGCAGAGGATATTTTTACGAGTCCTGACAGGGCGCTTGCGACAGCCGCGCTTCAATATGGCCTGACCCGCGGATTCCAGCCGCTTATCAATTACATATCAGCGCTTCTTGAGAGAGAAGGCGTAAAGGCCCATCCTGAGACAGAGGTCGTAATGCTGGATGATGTCTTTGAAGGAGAAGATATTTTAGCAAGACTCCTCATAGAAGAAGGCGATATAGTTGTTTACAATAGCGGAAACCTGTCCGAGCAGGACAAAAGGATTTATACCAATCGTGGCGCAGAGTTAATAGAGATGGACCTCTCGACACCCGTTGGGATGCACAAGTTGTCCGGGCGTCTCGAGAACGGTAGTATAGACGCGGACCGCGTTAAATTTATTCAGGTTTTGTCCGAGAGAAAACTAGGGACAGAAACTATGTCGCAGTCTGCAAGAGTCGCGCTTTTAGCACTGGCCAGAGAGCATGATTTTCTTTTAGTAGAAGACGCCAGGTACAGGGATCCTGTTTTGTCAGAAAACGAAAGTTTAAAGGCCATCGATTACGAAGGCCTTGATAGCAGGGTCGTGCAGCTTCGCAGTCTTTCGCAGCTTTTTGGGAAAGACGTAGAGATAGGTTCTGGTTATGCCGTGCTTCCGGCCGCGCTCGCGGTAAAGTTTGAGGCGACTAAAGGCTCTGTAACGCTTCACCCGAATTCAATGGCGCAGATACTTGTATATAAGGAATTATTGAGGAGATACGGAGATAGAGACATTGAATTTTCTGAACTTACTGAGGCAGAGAAAAATCCGGAATTACCGGCCTGGCTCTCGGATAAATTATCTGACTATGGCAGAGGCATCAAGCTTTCAGAGATAAGAAGGATCCTGAAACTCATGGCCGACCCTGATTTGATTTCATTGGCCGGAGGCATACCTGCCGCCGAACTGTTTCCTTACGAACAGACCTATGAACTTATTGCAGAATTCGGCGAAGGAGACTGGAGAACGGCTCTGACTGCTTCTCACAGTCAGGGCATTGAGAGGCTCAGGGCATTGGCAGCAAAGACTGTTGGCGCCGGCGCAGAGAATGTGCTTATAACAGATGGCTCGCAAGAGGGCCTTGACCTTTTAGGCCGCTTTGTCAGGTCTATTTCGTCAGAGAGGGATGACAGGGCTAATGAGGTCATAACCCAGAAGCCGACATACCTTGGATTCATGAGCGCTGCGGATCCATATGGATGCGAGGTCCAACCGTATGATCTGAATAATCTAGAAGGCATTGAAGAACTTAGAAAAGATCTGAGGACGAGAGCTGATGCCGGAGATGCCCTTCCTTCTCTTATGTATATAATGCCTACCTTTGGCAATCCAAACGGAGACGTAATGAGTTTAGAGGAAAGGGTAAGGCTTTTGGAGGTAGCAGACGAGTTTGACATAGCCATTGCCGAAGACAATCCATATGGAGCGCTTAGATACGAGGGGGAAGCTATCCCTACCTTGCTTGAGTTATCAAGAGAATCAGGCAATGCCACTGTTTTATACCTTGGCACAGTGTCCAAGACATTTACCCCGGGCATGAGGATAGGCTGGACAGTAGGGCCTGTGGAAATAATACAGCGTTTAACAGCATACAAGGAAGAGACGGTAAAAAGGTAGGCTTTGTGCCTGGCTGGCCGTTTTTAGGAGAGTCAAATCAGATCAGGCTGTCTTTCCCGACAAACTCCCCTGATATTATAGACGGCGCAGTAAAGGCAGTTAGTATTGCCATAAAGGACAGCATGGGCAAAGGCACCCTGGCTATGGAAGGCCAGGTCCCTGCTGCTGATCTCGAGATCCTTACTAACTTTGGGACAGCCGGATGGCGAGGCACTGATTTTACAGACGGCAATGTCAGGCGCATGGCACAGGCTGTTGCCGAAGTAGGGATAGCAGAAATCAATAAGCCTGTTTCTGAGATTCGCATGGCTGTCGGATATGATGCAAGGCCTGGTGCCAGGGAAGATGCTATCCTCCTAACAGAGGTTCTGGTAGCGAACGGCATACACGTTGATTTCATAGATCAGGTATTGCCTTCACCCGTAATGATAGAGGTAACGCACGGAAGCGTTCCTGATTCAGAAAGATATGATCTAACGGTTTATTTTACCGCAAGTCATAATCCCGTGTATCAATCGCTTGACCCGCTTAAGCAGTATAAAGGTATAAAGATATTAATAGAGGGTGTTCCTGCCGGCGATGAGTTTACCTCAAAGATATCAGCTCGAGCAAATGACCTGGCCAAGAATGCCACATATAAATATATTCCCTTTGATCAGATTCCGGATATGCTTATTACGCATGACGTGGATCTTATTGCAAAAGATAGAGCTCGACTTGAAAAAGCCTTTGGGCTTTCAGATTATGGAGTAAAAATAGCCAGATTATTTACTATATTTCCTAATTTGACGATTCGCATAAGTCCGATGAACGGTGCGACCGTGGAACAGATCGCTATATTCGATAAAATAGGCCTACCTGTAGTTTTTTATGATACCGCGCCTTTGCATGAAGTTATAGCCAGCGGAGAATACGAGCTTCAGACTGCAGACGGGATAATGAAAGGACCTGATCCGACAAAACCCTATAATCTTAATGCAGAGATGTTAAAAGATACAGAAGGGCAGGATGTCATAAAGTTTCTTATTGACGGAGACGGGGACCGTCTTGTTGTCGAGGATATAAACGGCAGGCCGATCACGCCTAATGAAATCGGTCTTATCATCGCCCATTATCTCCTGGAGCACAAGGGCGAGGAAGGTTACGTCGTCCGCACTTTGCCTACTACGAGAATGCTGGATCGTCTCGCAAGAAAATTTGGAATGCCTCTCGCGCAGACAGGAGTCGGCTCAAAGAACTTCGGGCCTTATACTGTTCAAGGGACCGAGCAGCGTCTTATCGTTGCCGTTGAAGAGAGCGGACATGTTTTCTTTAGATTAGGCGATGAGATATTTGTCGACCATGCAGTAGCCGAGGCCTTGATCCTGCTCGATATCATGGCAACGACAGGCAAGACATTGACCCAGTATCTTGAGGAGGTCGAAAGAGAGCTGGGGACTATTCATTATAAACGGGATGCCGTGGCCAAGGAATTAGCGGTCCCTGGCCTGAAGCGCGGGCTATTGTGGCTGCGCAATAATGATCCTGAGCTTTTGGCGCGCGCAATCGCAGATGAACTGGGTATGGATTTGAAAGGTTTTGATCCATTGGATAAGACCGGTGTCCTTGTAACCTTTGAAGATGATCAATGGATTTTACCTCGCGCATCAGGCACGACAAATACTATAAGGATTTACGCTGAGACGAGTTCTCAGGAAGATCTGGAAAAATGGATAAGCGGAGCAGAAAGGGTTTTGGTAAAACTTGTCAATGATATGGCTGCTCAAGGCATACTGGACAGGTCTCCGGATATCTGGTCGCATGTTATAGAAAGAGGAAAATCTCTCGCAGGCGATATCGTGAAGTGGCTCGGCTGGGTAGATGCGCCTGTGAGATTTTTGAAACGGATGTCAAAGATTAGAAGCTTGAAGTCAGAGCTTGCAGAGGAAGGCATAACCAATGTCGTTGTCCTTGGCACCGGAGGATCAGGCCTGGGTATAGGGACTTACGCCGAGGTCTTTGAAAAAGATAATTTAATAGTCATTGATTTAGAAGATCCTCAGGGCATACAGAATGCAATGGCATGGGTCGATGAAAGGGGTTGGGATAAGACGATCTTTACTGTGCAGAGCAAATCCTGGGGCACTACTGAAACAAGAAACGCAGAGGCAGTTTTCAGGCAGGTCCTGGCTGATCGGATAGGGGCTGAAAATGTAGCCCGGCATTTTATAGCAGTGACTGACGCAGGCAGGATAAAGGGAGAAGAGAGGGCTAATTTTAGGGAAATATTTGCGACTAATTATCCCGGAGATGCCAGGAAAGGTCGCGATATAGGTGGCAGATATTCTTCAGATTCCTTCTTTAGTCTTGTTCCGGCTGAATTAGCAGGCATACCCCATGAAGAGCTTTTAGTGGATGCCCGCGATGAATATAACCAGTTCAGGCGAGAGCTTGGAGAATATATAGGTGTCCGCATAGGCGCAGAGCTTAGCAGGTTCCACGGCCTTGGCAGAAATAAAATTACCTTTATATTAGATAAAGGCCTTGAAGCATTTGGACCGTGGGTGCAGCAGCTTATAAATGAATCCGTAGGCAAGAACGAAGATACCGTAGTCTGTGTTACCGGAGAAGAATTTTCAGGAGATAGTTCTGTGTATGGGGATGACAGGGTCTTTGTGAAGATCGCTATAGGTAAAGGTCCTGCTATGCAAGTCACAGAACAAGGCATTGTTCTCATAGTCGAAAGTAAAAATGACATAAATAGATTGCAATATAGGTTCAAGGTAGCTACTGCTATCCTGGCAAATCTAATGGGTGTGCACCCGTTTAATCAGCCGTTTGTCGAGAGCAGTAAATGGATTACAAAGGGTCTCCTGGATTCGGAGTTGACTCCTGAGCAGCTCACAGCAGAGCTTGTCGTAGCCGCATCTGAAAATTTAAAGAAATACGAAGGAGCAGAGGTCGCTATGCATTACACAGGAAGGACAGAAGACGCTATTGACATTGACCTGGAAACTGCTTCTGTGGAAGATGTATTGGCAGCATTTCTGGCAACAATAGAGTCAGGGGATTATATCTATCTTTCTCCTTATACATTTGATTCTCCTGCGCTGCAAAAGGCCTTTTCTGAGATAAGGAGTATTATAAGAGATAATCATCCTGCTCATCCAGCCACGCTTTTTGGCATTGGCTCAAGGAGCCAGCATTCCGACAATCAGCTTAATAACGCCACTGACCAGGCAACGGTATTGGCGTTTACCTTTGATTCGGCCGAAGGTGTTGATAGGGCAGTGCCCGGTAAAAATTATACACTGGCTCAGGAAAACATGGCGCATGCATTGGGAACGGTAGGCGCGCTGGAGGATAAGGGAAGAAGGGTCATGAGGATCCACCTTTCCGATGAGTACAGGCAGGACATAACAAAATTAACAGCACTCTTTGAGAAAGCCGTTGCAAGGATGCGCGGAATGGAATTAGTCAGGTCATCGAGTAAGCAGCAGGCCGCGTCAATGGAACAGATCCTGGTCGTTCCCGCAAACAAGGTAATAGCCGATAAAGAGGGTTTTGAAAAATGGATGTCATCCGGCCGCCAGGAAAATAACGCTGTGGTGATAGTAGCTTATGATGTCGACGAATACAATCGGGTCAAGGAATTCGGGGACATTGCCTATATAAGGGTAGTCGGAAAGGATATTAGCGAGGAATACGACCTTAAGCTGCTCCAGATGTTTGCATTGTTCGGAAAAGATAATATGTTTGGCGGATTTATACTTGGGACACCGGCTGACCTGGATGATTTCAGATCAGTTTCCGAAGAGATATCCTCTGGCGTCTAACTTTACATTTCAACGTTGTTGAAATGTAAAGTTAAGCAGTGCGCTGACCACCTTAACTTCACGCTTTAACGTTGTTGAAGTGTGAAGTTATTTTTGGTGTTGTTGGCAAAGAGATTTAAAAAGAGCAAAATGATTTTATTAGTAATACTATAGATTTACTAGCATAGAGGGTATTTTAGTATGAAGATATCTACAAGAATCAGATATGGCACGCGTTTGATGCTGGAATTAGGGCTTTCTTATAAGGAAGGCCCTATTTTTTTAAAAGATATTGCCAGGAAGCAGGAGATCTCTGAAAAATATTTAAGCCAGATCATCATTCCTCTAAAGGCTGCAGGCCTGATCAATACTTATAATGGCGCTCACAGCGGATATGTCCTAGCTAAATCTCCGCAAGAAATAACAGTGAAAGAGATAGCAGAGATCGTAGAAGGGAATTTCGATCTTATAGAATGTGTGACTAACCCTTCCGGATGTGCACGCGCAGCTATGTGTGCGACAAGAGATCTATGGGATGATCTGGGCAGGACGATCGCGGAAAAACTCGATTCATTCACTATTAAGGATTTAATAGATAGATCCAAAGAAAAACAGGAAAATTCAACAGCATATAATATCTGATTATCCTAGGACAAGGAGATTAAAAATGACCTGGAAAATTATAAGAAAAATTACTTCTATTGTAATACTCATAACTTTTCTATCTACCAATGTCATATACGCGGCTCCGGGGCCCCGCAAGACACTAAGGGTGCCTCTGGGGTTTGCGAGAGAAAAGCTTTTAGAGCAGGAGCAAACAGGGCTTCCCACAAAGGAAATGCTTCTTATGATGGCCCAGGCAGTAGCCATGAGGATGGATGACGAATCCATACTCATGGATCTAGGGACTACTTTTTTCAACACAGCCTTTCGCAGAAATCTCGGCTCTCCTATCGAGATCCGCAGGAATAAAAATACAGGTACAGTCCATATCCGTTACAATGACAGATATATATCCATAACAAGAAGCGGAAACATATCCGTGTCAAGCAGAATAAACTTTGATAAAGCCGAGCTCGTGATTGCCAGCATCAAGCCGCTTGTCGCATCCTCTTCTGATCCGACTGATAAAAAAGACAGGACAATAGGGTCTCTTCTCGGACTAATGGAGACATTTGCAGATCTCGGGCTCAAGCCAGGAGAGAAGATAACCATAAATGACATAATCCCTGAAAGAAAAAAGCAGGACGGTACATTGTATTCTCGTACGACAGTCTCAAGAGAATTTAAGGATGCAGTGGCGCTTGACCTTTTGAGGCTCACAGGCAACAAGATAAAAAATAGCAATGAATATGAAGTCCTGAAGTCTTTTACGAGAGAACAGCTTAGTAGATTGCCGGGGCATATAAGGAAAAAGTTAAACAGGGGCAGGATCAGATCTGATGAGATAGAAGAGCTCAGGCGCATATTCATAGCTGAGACATTAATGGGGCAAGGGACATTGCTGAAGGTATTCCTGGCAGGCCTTGCAGGTTTTCAGGAGGCGCTTGCAGACATACCTTATGATCTTTCAGGCGCAAATACTGAGACGGTCCAGAGTTTATTCACGGCTGTTGAAAACATAGTTTTCCTGGCAAGGGATTTTGATAAAAAAGATCCTGCCTATGCCGAGGCTTATATCTATGAAAGCTTAGGGTTTGTTGATATTGATGGGAAAAGAAGACTTGCTCTTGTCATCACGCCTTTTGAGGACAGGAGAAAGACCGGGTCCCTGGATGTCCTGGTATTTGATTCGCTTCTATCCGCGAATTATACGAGCCACGCAATAAAAGCGACAGAAATAGAAATGGTGTCTACTATTGTCGGACGCCTGGATGAAAAGGATATTATCTCGCTTTCTCTTAAGTTCAGGGCAGAGTATCTGGATAACCCTGATGGCCCTGGCACGAGCGACACAAGGCGATCTGCCAAGGATTTTTTCCTGTATTTTGCCTCAAAGCGTAACGCAACCCAGGAAATATTGGATTTGGACGAAGAACTGATAGATGGTCTGGAGGGAAGGGACCTGGAAATAAAAGAACGCATGGCGCGCCTGAAAGAGGGCGTGTCGGATAAAGATCTTCTGGACGAATGGTTTATAGAAATTATGCAGGGAAAAGATACTCTTGTTCAGTACCTGTTATACACAGGGGACGCGGCTACATTCTGGTATGATTTACTGCTGGAGCTTGATTATACGCGCGCAATAAATGAGATGTTTTTATCAAGGCCTGACGCAATGACAACTTATGCCAGAAATGCATACGAACAGGCAGTCGTGGCCTCATGGATTTATATTCACCGCGCTGATTTTGGATCGCCTTTAGGAGAGAGGGCAGCCGAGGACAGAATAGAGGATTTTCAGCTGGCCCTGACATGGGACACGCTTGGCATACCAGGCCAGAAGGCGCTTGGCATGACAAAGGCAGAGTTTCCTGTGTGCTTGAATTGTGTTGGAAGGCCCTGTCAGCATGGGCCGCTGGGAAGCGTTGCTGCCCAGACGCGCACAAGGTCGGGTTTCGCCTCAGGCATAAGGTCTTTGATAGAAGACAATAATGTCTCTGCCAGCGTTCAGTTAGAGGGCGTATTTATATCCGAAGGAGTTTCATACTTAACCCATTTATATAATTATGCTGAACTATTGCTTATAGACCAGGCAGACGTCACCAGGTGGATGAATATGACAGCGAGGGAACTGGACAGCGAAATAAGGTTGTTGACAGATGATGCAGACGCAATAGATCAAGAGGCAAAAAACATCGCAGAGCCGCATTGCCCGTTAGAGGTTCCTATCGCGGATATGTTCAGGCTTATGCGGCAGGATAGATTTGAAGAGGCGCTTGAGATCTTGAATAACAGCAGTTTTCTTGCAGGTATCTTCGGGCTCGTATGTCCCCAGGAACACCTGTGTCAGGCCGCGTGCGTCCAGGGCAGGCTGAGCGACAGGCCTTTGCCCATAGATATAGGAAAATTAGAATATCTCATAGAGCTTACTTATATGAGGATAAACGGAGAATTGCCTATGCCTGAGGTCGCACCATTTACAGGAAAGTATGTCGCGATTATAGGTTCTGGCCCGGCAGGACTTCAGGCAGCATATGACCTGGCAAGAGAGGGTCACAAAGTGGTTTTATTCGAGCACCTGCATAAGGTCGGAGGTGTTTTAGTATATGGTATACCTACATTCAGGCTTCCTCCCGAGCTCCTCGAAGAAAAGGTCAGGATACTTAAGGAGATGGGCGTAAACTTTGTCACGAATGCTATTATAGGAGAAGACGGTGCGTATACCATAGAGGAGATGAGAAGATCATTTGACGCAGTAATAGTGGGCGTTGGCGCAGGCCAGTCAAACAAGATGGAGATAAGAGGCAAGGTGGTCCTTCTCGACGAAAAAACAGGAAGGGCAAGATTAGAGGTGCCTGAATACGCAAAGAGAGTGCCGATACCGGGCAGGGCCTTGAATGGCATTTATTCAGCGTATCATTTTCTTTCATGGACATATCTGATGAATGCAATAAAGCCGGGTTATGATACGCCCATACCGCTCTCAAAAAATATACTCCAAGCATTTACGGAATCCAGGGCTACAGGAGAGGAAAAAGAAGTTACTGTGGTCGTAGAGGGCATAGGAAACGTGGCGCTGGACAGCGGCAGGACAGCTCTCAGATGGATAAATGTCCTGAACAGGATATATGGCACAAATGTCAGGCCAAAGATCATATTCCTCTACAGGCGTCCGAGGGAAGAACTGGACCTCAAGGCGCGCGCAGAGGAATTAAAACATCTCAGGGAAGAAGGCGTTGACACAATAGACATAGACGTATATGAGCTTCACCAGACCGTTGAATATCTCGGAAATACAAAGGGACATATAGAAGGAATAAGGGCCATAAGGTATGACAGAAAAGGCGCTAAGGAAGGCGTGCTGGTCGACATCCCCGTTGACATGGTTGTAGAAGCCCTGGGAGCAAAGCCGGCGACCGAGATATTAGGACCTTCCATACCTTTAAATAGATACGGGTATATCGAGATAGATAATCACAGGACAATGCAGGTAAGAGACATGGACGGCTCTGATGGCCTGGCGCCTGTATATGCTGTCGGAGACTGCGCAGAGGTGGACGCTATAGATGAAAGGATTATGGCGACCGCTGTCCTTGCTGCAACGCATGGAAAAAGGGCATCCGAGGCACTCATAGAAAGACTGGATAATGAGACTGGCATGGTTCAGAGATATATAGATATCGATAAGGTATTTTTTAAAGCTACTCCATACAGGATGCATGAGATATTGGAAAGGCGCAGGATAGGCAAAAGAGAGCTTGTATCCAGGCCGCTACGCGGAGATACGGGCAATGTTTTTAGCGAGCAGAGGATCGTGGAATTTACTATTTATGCGCCTCATGTAGCCCGCAGGATCAGACCGGGCCAGTTTGTAACGCTGATGGCAGATGAATACAGCGAGAAAATACCTATAACATATGTCGGTCTTGGAAAGATAAAAGGCAGTATACGCCTTGCCATCCTTGACGCAGGCGAATCAACAGTAAAAATAAATAATATGAAAAAGGGTGATTTGTTTTACGCAGTCACCGGACCTGCAGGAGAACCTTCGATCTTTACAGGGCTGGCAGGCGAGGTAGACCTGGTGGGGTTGGGCAGTGGCATAGCCGCGATTGTCGGCATCGCCGAGCACAGGGCAGACCTGGACAGGAAATATAAAGAGTTGATGGCCAGGCTGGCAGGCAATTCCCGCGCAGATGTAGTCCTGTCGCTGATAGAAGAGATTTGGTCAGAATTGAGTCTTGCAAAGGATGATCTTTTGCACTATATAGTCGATGCGATAAGAGACAGGGATTATAATGAAGCAAAGAATCTGTTGACAGCACTTGCCTACTCTATTGAACAGGATTTTCCGGCGAGCGAGCTTATAGCAGATGCAGAAGCACTGGTTGATACGATAACCATGCTCGAGGATTCTGTAGAAGACGAGGATGAATTGAATCTGCTTGTAAAACAGGAGGTCTATCAGGCGATAGACGATATATGGGAAGAGTTTGAGATATTAAAGAGAGAGAAACTATTAAGGGAAATCAGTGATTTTGTATCTTCCGGAAATTACAAAAATGCATCTAATGCCTTGAATGCCGTTATCGGCGCAGGCTTTGAGACAAAGGTATTTCTGGCTGTCGGGAATAAGGATCTTTTGATGTATAAGACCGAGCTGGAAGAGGCTGTTGGCAGGGAGAACATATTCATAGCGCTTGAGGATGCCGAGGGCTTTGATCCGCATGCCGAAGGATATGCCAGCCTGATAGCGCATGAGAACAGGTTTTTTACAGGTTATGGCACTATTGCTTTTGGGGATTATTTAGGCAGGACGCATGATCCTATTAGCGGATTGTTGGTAGCAGGACCTGCGTTCGCAATGAATCTTTTTGTGCCATTGGTCAGAGAAGCAAACAGGCCTGATATCCTGAGTACGAGAGACGTGTGGATGAGTACTAACCCGCCCATGTACTGTGCCTACGGCGGTTGTTTGATGTGTCTGGTGGCTACAGAACAGGCGATTCCGTGGCGCGGGTGTTTAGGTCCTGAGGCAGAGGCAGATATGCTTATCGGCGATTCTATTGTCAAGGGGCTTGAAATGAGCAAGCCTCAAGACATAATGCCGGGCGTTATATTCAGCACGTCACCTTCTGTTGACAGGGAGCAAGCGATATCTGATATAGTGCAGGCGCTTGATGAGATTCTTTATATGCCTACTGTAGATGGTAAATTATTTGTTGCCATATCTGATGCAAAGGGTTCGTTTATCGCTGAGTTAAGAAATGGTATTTTAGAGGAGAGATTATCTGACGAGGATATTGATGCAGTGCTCGAGAATATTGATTGGGAAAGACTAGGTGTTTTTAAGCCAGGCCATAAGATAAGGTTTGCAGGTAGGATATCCGATGTCTCAGGATTAGAGCTTGATAGGGTCATGGAATTGCTCGGACTGACAATGCAGGGTGGAAGCGGTGCAGAAGATTCTGATTCCGGGATGACGCTCGATGATTTATTCAGTAGGAGCTTGGATCTCTCGATACTTGGCATAGAGGTCATCGGAGAATTCCGCGAGGTCTCTATATCGCCTTCCGGTTTTTCACGGCTCCGGGCGTTCCTTGAGGAGATCGGCGATAGACAGAAGTTGGAAGAAATTTTGGGACTCGAAGGAAGTGAGTTTATTTTTGTTATGAATGGCGCGAATGAGCTTGTCGCGATTGTGATCCGCAACGAGACCAGGCAGAAAGAGCTTCTATGGATAGAGGGAGAGGCATCGTCCGAACTTTTCAGCTATCTGACTCTGAGAGCCTCTCTGCGTGGCAGTTCTATATCCGCGGACCTGACAGTGGAGGAGATAAAACCCGGCGCAATACTCGGACCCGGCGCGACCACTACTCCCGCAAGCTCTGCCCTGGCAAAGACAGGGACGTGGACCACGAAATACGCAGAGCATGATCTTGATGCGTGCGTGCAGTGTGGCCTGTGCGCACTGGTATGTCCCGAAGGCGCGATAGCGTTTGATATGGAGCCGGCGCTGAATACAGGCAGGCTGGTCCTTCCGACAAATCCTGATTATTGCAAGGGCTGCGATGCCTGCGTGGTACATTGTCCTTTAAAAGGATACGCGCTTAAGATGATAGAAAAGACAGACCTTCGCCAGGTAGCAGTATCTCTGGATACGAATCCTGAGGGAAGAGGCGTTGTTATCGAAGGCGCTCCGGCATTACAGTTTGAAGGGCTGTTTAAGGAAGGCATTGATAGATTCAAAAAGGCATTAGGGCTCGATGTAGTTGAGATAATCAGCGAGAGTGAATCTTTTGTGCAGGTGAGGTATGAGAGAGGTGACATAGCATATCTTTTTACATTCGATAAGAAAAATACAAGATTGATCTTGAAACCATTGAGGACATTTGCCGTCGTTGGCCTTGAGAGTAAAAATATTGATCTGGCAGATGCATTGCGCAGCAGGGGATTTGCGGTTACCGGCTTGATTTCTACTAAAGACAGAGGTTTTAGAGATAAATTAATGGAGGCCGAGAGACAGGGTATCAGTGTTTATGCGATAGAAGCAGGTTTGCTAAACCCTGGTATTAGCGGCAGTCTTCAGGCATTGCTTAATGACATCGAACGCCTGCGTCTTGCTAGATTTGTCGCGGTTGACACAGAGACGATCAGGGAGATAATCGGCCTGGACGAATACACGAAACTCGTCGAGGAGATAAACGAATATACACATAATTCTATAATAAACTCTGTGGATTTGTTGCCGACAGGCAACACAGACTTTGATGAGGTCATGGCGAGTTTTGCTCCCGAATGGCAGGACCAGGTTCGCGACCTCGCGCCCGGACACGGCCTATGCCCCGGCTGCGGTCAGCCGACAGACACGCACCTTGTATTAAAGGTAGCGGATGAACATGGAATGGCGCCGGTGGGTGTCATTACGACAGGCTGCCAGGAAGTCTCGACCACTAACTGGCCTTTTAATTCATGGCGCATACCAATGGTCCACGGAAACTATACAGCATCAGCCGCAATCGTCAGCGGTATCTTCCGTGTCTATCAGTGGTTCAAAAAGATGGGCGTAAGTGTTTACGGGGATAAAGAAATCTTGCCTATAGTTATTATGGGAGACGGTGGTTTTGCAATAGGGCTAAATGTAATATCAGGCGGCCTGGAAAAGGGATTACCGATTTTATATCTGGTCGAGAATAATTCAGGCACTCAGAATACGGGCGCGCAGGCATCCACGCTTTCGATGCCGGGCATAACTGCGCAAGGCGCCTCACAGGTAAAGACCACGCAAGGCGTGTATATACCTGATATAGCAAAGGCGCACGGACCTAACGTCTATTACGCAAGGGTTTCCAATGCATATCCCGAAGATTTTGAGAGAAAATTAAACCGCGCAATGGAATGGATAAAACAGGGAAGAGGACCTGCGGTCATAGAGTCTTTTAACACCGCATGCCCTACCGGCTGGAAGTCTGACGCGACACAGAGCCAGGAAGAAACCTCTCTTTCGGTCCAGACAGGCGTTGGCATGACTGTGCTTTTTGAGCAGGTCGGGAATCGCATAAGGATAACGCAACCACCTCTTCTAAGAGACGGAAAGATATATATAAATACAGAATATATGCGAAGCCTGGAATATGAGTTAGGTCATTTAAGGAATGCCGGCGGCAAGAGGCTGTTATCTGACAGACAGGTGGCTTCCATGATTTCGCATATCAAGAAGAGAAGGGAATTTATTTTGGCAAGAGAGCTTGAAAGAAGACAGCCTAAAAAACCAGGCCTGCCGTTTGTCCAGCTCGACTTAGATGCGTTAAAGAACCTGCTTGTCCTTCATTCGTTCAACCTGCCTCTGGAGTCAGACCTATTGATAGACAGGTTGGATGTCCTGGGCCTTTCCGGAGACGAGATAGAGGACATTGCGCAGCATCGGTCAGAGGGTAATGAATTCAGAAACAGGCAGGACGTGCTTCGGTTTATAACCGATGTGCGTTACAGAGAGGTTACGGAAAGAATACTTGATATATATGACACAGTCGAGATCAGGGATTTTATTATGGAATGGACAGAGACAAAGGAAGAGGGAAATATCGATTTCGAGGAGACCGTTGTATTTGAGAAGATAGAAGATATTTTGAAAGTCCCGGGCATAGGGCCAGTGACGTATGATGCCGTAAGTCCGTATCTTACATTAGAACCGAGAAGACCTCATATATTCGAATACTTATCGAGACAGGGAAGATTCAGGAGGCTTCTTGGCTGGGATGACGAGGCGTTTCTGGGAGACATGCAGCGAGATGTGGACGCGCATATACTTAGGCTGATGGCGCAGCATGAAAACGACAGGGCTTTCTTTGAGAACTTTGATAATTTACTGGCCAGAGGAGAAAAAATCCCGGTAGAGCAGTTCAGGTACAAGTCAGCAAGGGAGGCGCATGACAAGGCCCTTGTTCCTGCTAGAGTCATACCTGCGGATCCGGAAAGAAACATCAGGATTTTAGAACGCAGGGCAAGGCTAGGGGATAGGGTTTTTGAAGAACGCTGGCATGGAAGAGGCGGCCAGGGTGCTATTACTGCGGCAACGCTTCTGGCAACATATGCGGGCGAGGTAGAAGGTATAGGCATTCAGGCGTTTCCGCACTTTGGGGTCGAACGCGCAGGTGCGCCTGTAAAGGCATATGTCAGAATGGGTAATAATATAAAACAGCATGACCCTGTTACGGAACCTGATGTAGTAGTGGTTATAGATGAGTCTTTGCTGGAACTTCCCGAAGTGTTGGAAGGTATAAAGCCGGGCGGTTTTCTATTGGTGAATAGCAAAAAGCCGGCTGAAAAAATACTGGAAGAATTAAGGGCTAAAGGCAATGCGCTTAAGGATATTACTCTTTTTAGCGTGGACGCTACCGGTATAAGCATAAAACACATGGGAAGAAATCTCCCTAATATTCCTATGCTGGCTGCGAGGATTATGGTTTCGAGGCTTACTGATGCAGACTTGGGTCCGGCAGAAGGCGCCACGGATTACATAAGGCAGCTTTTAGTAGAGATGTTTGGAGAAAAGATAGCCGGATTAAATTACGACGCGATGCAGGAATCAGTACGTTCTATAGATGCTGTATCAGGCGCTGTTGAAGAGTTGATAGAAGAGTTTCTGGCAAAAAGAGAGCCTGTTGAAATTGATGTTGCTCAACCGGAAGAAGAAGACGCAGCGCTAAAAAGTAATGTCAGGCTCATGAATTCAAACAAGGCAGCTGCTATTGCACAGGTGCAGTCTGGCGTAAAGTATGTCCCCGGCTATCCGACAACCCCTGCGAGCAGTGTGGTCGAGATATTGGATACATATCAGGACAAGGGCTTGCCGCTTATAGTATCGCTTCTTCCTGCAGAAGACTCAGTGGGCGGAGAATTACTTGGCACTGCGCTGGCAGGAGGCATGCCTGCGACAGGGACTACATCAGTGGCATTGGCGTATATGTTTAACCAGCATCTTGCAGATATGGTAGGTAAAAGGACGCCTGTTGTCGTAAATGTGCCTGTCCGCGCATTGAATATAGGTTCCTTGAGTATATTTCCCGACGAGACAGACATAGCAATGTTCAGGGATTATGGTGTGTATCTGCGCGCGCGCAATGCGCAGGAAGTGTATTATTTCAATATCATTGCGTGGAGGATCGCAAAGAAACTTAGGATGCCTGTATTCGTAGTGTATACGGGATTCCGCAACAGCCATACCACAGAACCTGTCGAAATACTCGGTGATTACGATAGAATAGAGGAGTATCTGGGCGGGACAGGATTATTTTCTATAAGAGATACTATACTGGACCAGGAATCGCCTAAGATGATAGGGCCTGTTGTCGGCAAAGAGATCATGATGGAGCAGATGGCAGAGCTTTTTGAGGATATAGCACGAAATCAGGACCATGTAATAGAGGAGGCTTTTGCGGAATTTGAAAGGCTCTTTGGTATTAGGTTTGATAGATTCAGGCAGTATAGGGTCGAGGATGCCGATGAGATAATAGTGGTGCAAGGAGATACAGGCGAGACTATCGAGCTTATGGTCGACAGATTAAGGGACCAGGGCAGAAGGGTCGGCGTAATAGAGATAGCTACAATAAGGCCTTTCCCCGGGAAGGAATTAAGAGAGGCGCTTGTTAATATAAATCCGAAGATAATAACTGTCCTGGATAATGCGCCGAGCCACTATTTGTATGATGATGTCGTAAGGTCTATCCAGTTTACAGATATACAGGTCTGGGGACCTGTGATATATGGTCTGGGCGGGAGGGATTTCTTCAGACAGGATGCGGTAACGCTTTATGATACGCTGATCTCGCTTAGAGTGCTTCAGGCATTAGGAGCAAAAGAAAGTCCTGTTTCTCTGACCAGAGCGTCTCTGACGCAGCTTTTGAATGAGGAGGCAGTGACACTGGGCATGGCAAAGCACGGATTTGTCGAACCAGGCGATGCGCTTGCGGGCCGGCGAGGAGCAAGAAGCATCCCGGCGATACTTGACACGCTGGATTTTGCAGCCAGCTCGGCTGATATGCCTGGATTTTCAAGAAACGCTGTCTTTGAAAAGTTGACGCAGGGTGAGCTCCTCAAGCTTTTTGGCGACGAGTATTATTTTGGAGCTCGCAGGAAATATAAGCATGATCTGCTTATGCACGCGCTGGTGAATGAGTTGGCAGTCAGGCTTTCTAGGCAGTTACTGGGATCTAATATCGGCACTATAGACGAGAGGACGCAGGCAATAGATGCGCTCGTGCATTTGAGTGACATAGAAGCGGATAAGGAACTCGCCAGAACAAGCTCTGAGAGTTTGCGCAAGTATCGACGCAGGGATCAGGTTGCTTCAACGGACCAGATTATCGCAGTGTCTGCCGCACAGGTCATAGCCGAGAAAAAAGAATTCGAGGCATGGATAGAGAACCAGTCAGAGAATATTGCTGTAGTTATAATAGCTACGGCTGAAGAGTATTATCAGGTCAGGGAGTATGAGGACATCGCCTATATAAAGGTAGTGGGCAAGGACATTAGCGAAGCGCATGGCCTTACCTTGAAAAGGTTGTTGGCATTGCACGGTCATTTAGATAATTTCGGTGGCTTCAGGCTTGGCGACGAAAAGTTCGATCTAGACGAATACAGGTCAGCCCTGACCGAGCTCTCCACCGGCATCTAAGTTTACATTTTAACGTTGTTGAAATGTAAACTTAGCGGTAGAAAAAAATTAAAAAATAGCACTTGACATGCATCAGCTCTATGATATAATTTGTAATTACCAAAATGGATAATTTATTGGTGAATTCTCCTTGATAATGTAATTTGACATATTGTTAAGGGAAGATGTGAAAGGACATCGTCTCGATGTCCTTTTTTTTGCTCTTTGAAATTCAGCCAAACTGACAGGAAACTGAGTTACGTTAAATTTTTTTGGAGAGTTTGATTCTGGCTCAGAACGAACGTTGGCGGCGTGGATAAGGCATGCAAGTCGAACGGTCCGCTTCGGCGGACAGTGGCAAAAGGGTGAGTAATGAGTGGGTAATTTACCTTCGAGTTCGGGACAACATTCCGAAAGGAGTGCTAATACCGGATAAGACCACGACCTCGCATGGGGTTGAGGTCAAAGATGGGGACCGCAAGGCCTATCACTTGAAGATGAG
>CAYPYS010000008.1:0-18707 GCA_964415355.1 uncultured Planctomycetia bacterium
TACGTGAAGGCGGCCATACAGTAGGTGCAGGCGTAGTAGCGGATATAATAGCATAACTAAAACACACAGCTTAACTTTACATTTCAACAACGTTAAAGTGTAAAGTTAGGGAAGGAAAAATGCAGCAAGCACAAAAGATTCGCATAAGGTTACAGGGATACGATTATAAGCTTCTGGATCAGTCTGCAGCGGATATAGTCGATACTGCGAAGCGCACAGGCGCTACAGTGTCAGGCCCTGTACCTTTACCGACAAAAAGAGAGATTTTTACGGTTTTGCGAGGTCCGCACGTTGACAAGAAGTCGCGAGAGCAGTTTCAGATGAAGACGCATAAAAGATTGATAGACATCATCAGTCCGACAGCCAAGACAATAGACGCTCTTAGAAAATTAGATCTGCCAGCAGGCGTAGACGCAGAAATTAAGTAACGACGGAAACACTTAAGTATACATTTCAACAATGTTAAAGTGTATACTTAAGGCGCAAAACCACGCGAAAGAATATATGCAAATAGGCATACTAGGCAAAAAATTAGGCATGACACAGTTTTTTACGGAAGAGGGTAGCTTTATTCCTGTCACTGTAATAGAAGCAGGTCCCTGCACTGTGTTAAAGACTTTTGAGAACAGGGTGCTTCTGGGTTTTGGCAACAGAAAAGAAAAAAATACACCAAAGCCGCAGCTGGAGGTATACAAAAAATTGAACGTAAAGCCTGCAGCGTTTACCAGAGAAGTGCCGTTTGACGTTGATGACAAAGTCTCCGCCGGCCAAAAGATAACAGTGGATCTTTTCAAGGAAGAAGATTATGTTGACATAGCCGGTACTTCAAAAGGCAAGGGGTTCCAGGGTGGCGTGAAGAGGTGGGGATGGAGCGGTGGCCCGAGTGGTCATGGTTCTATGCATCACAGGAGAATAGGCTCTATCGGAGCCTCAAGCTTTCCGTCAAGGGTATTGAAAGGTTTGCATCTTCCAGGAAAGATGGGCAGTAAAAGAAAGACCGTGCAGAATATAAAGGTAGTTAAGATATTCAAAGATAAGAATCTAATGCTCGTGAAGGGCGTTGTGCCTGGCGCGAATGATGGATTTTTAGAGATAAAGATAGCAAAGAAAAAACCAGCTGCTGAAAGGCCAAAAGAAGAAGCAAAGAAATCAAAAACCTAACTTTACATTTCAACAACGTTAAAGTGTAAAGTTAGGAATATAGTAACGATGACAAAGCCAAAGACAAAAGCTAAAACCAAATCGAGCCAGAAGGCTCAAAAGACAGACGCACCAGTTGTGGACGTATATAGTCTTTCTGGTAAAAAAGTCGACAAGTTTAAGTTGGACTCGAATGTCTTTAATTCAAGGATCAACAAGCCTCTTATGCATCAGGTCTTTGTTATGTATACGGCAAGCCAGAGACAAGGCAATGTGTCTACAAAGAAAAGAGGAGAAGTCAGGGGCGGAGGCAAAAAACCCTGGCGGCAAAAAGGCACTGGCAGGGCTCGGGTCGGTTCGATAAGGTCTCCTTTATGGAGAGGTGGTGGTACTGTATTTGGTCCACAGCCAAGGGATTATAGTTTCACCTTGCCTAAGAAAATGAAAAAAGTAGCCCTTGTGTCAAGTTTGAGCGCAAAGGCGGTGGATAAAGAAATAATGGTTATCGAGAAGGATATTGAACTCAATCAACCAAAGACAAAAGACGTGGCGAAGATATTGGTTGCGCTCAAGACTTATGATAAAAAGATATTGTTTTTGTACTCTAAAGACGATAAAAATCTAGTCCGGTCGTGCAGGAACATCAGGAACTTAACCGTGAAACTGTGCGATGACTTTAATATGCGTGATGTGCTTTTGAATTCCAGGATTTTGTTTTCACGGGAAACGCATGACGCCATAGTCAAAAGGCTGAAATAATATGAAAACGCCATATGATATTTTAGTAAATATATTAAGAACGGAAAAAGGCGCAGAGATGCTGCCTAATAATAAATATTTATTTCGCGTTACTGAGGATGCGAATAAGATAGAGATAAAGCAGGCGATTGAAGAGATATATAAGGTACACGTAACAAAGGTCAACACTGTAAAGATGCGCGGGAAATGGAAACGCCTCAGGTATCAGGAAGGTAAGACCCCTGATTGGAAAAAGGCTATTATTACTTTAAAGGAAGGCGACAGGATCGACATCGCCACCACCTAACTTTACATTTCAACAACGTTAAAGTGTAAAGTTAGAAGAGGAATAGATATATGGGAGTAAAACAGTACAAACCAAGAACCTCAGCGCTAAGATGGACAGTATTGTCCGACTTTGACGAGATTACGACAGGCAGGCCAGAGAAGTCTTTGACAGAGCCCTTGAAGAAAACAGGTGGTCGTAATTCGCAGGGTCGCATTACGTCCAGGTTCAGGGGCGGCGGACACAAGAGGAAATATAGAATTGTAGATTTTAAAAGAGACAAGATGGATGCGCCGGCAAAGGTTTTGTCTATAGAGTATGATCCGAACAGGTCTTCGCGCATAGCTCTTTTGCAATACGAGGACGATGAGAAGAGGTATATTCTTTGGCCGGCTGGTTTGGCTAAAGGCGACACAGTGATTTCAAGTAAAGACGAAATCGATATCAAGCCGGGCAATTCAATGCCTTTGCGCAATGTGCCTCCTGGCACCCCGATTCACAATATAGAATTAAGAGAGGGTCGTGGAGGAAAGATCGTGCGGAGCGCCGGCAGTTATGCCCAGATACTCGCGAAAGAAGGGGCCTATGCGCACGTAAAGCTTCCTTCTGGCGAAGTGAGACTGATCGGATTAGGCTGCATGGCTACAATAGGTCAGCTTGGCAATATCGTGCATGACACTATCTCGATAGGTAAGGCAGGCCGGTCGCGATGGCTTGGTCGAAATCCGAAAGTCAGAGGAGTCGTAATGAATCCCGTTGACCACCCGATGGGCGGGGGAGAAGGAAAATCTTCCGGCGGCAGGCATCCGTGTTCTCCCTGGGGAGTAAAGGCCAAAGGCTTGCAGACGAGAAAAACGAAACCATCAGACAAGTTTATAGTCAAAAGAAGAAAGACTAAAATACTAGGAGCGTAACAATGGCGAGATCGCTGAAAAAAGGCCCATATATAGAGGAGAAGTTGCTGAAGCGCGTTCAGATGATGAAGCAGATAGGCGACAGAAAGCCGATCAAGACGTGGTCGCGAAGATCTACGATACTTCCGGATTTTGTCGGCATGACTATTTCTATATACAACGGCAGGAAATTTATCCCGGTTTTTATAACGGAAAACATGGTCGGTCATAAGCTCGGAGAATTTGCACCTACTAGAATGTTTAGGAAGCACGGCGCTCATACAGAGCAGTCGTTATCAAAGACATAAAATGTTAACTAAAGCAATAGCGCGATACATAAGAGTTTCACCTAGAAAGACAAGAAAAGTGGCTAATCTTATAAAGGGCAAGCCAGTTGTCAAGGCAGAGGTCTTGCTCGATACAATAGGTAAGCGCCCTTCTATATATATCAAGAGGGTGCTTCGCTCCGCCATTGATAGCGCGGATAAAAGATTTAGTGTTCCTGTTGGTGATCTATATATATCTTCGATAAAAGCCGATCAAGGCCCGACGCTAAAGAGATACCGGGCAGCTTCCATGGGGCGCGCGACAATGGTCAGGCACAGGACTACGCATATTACTTTAGAATTGGAAAAAATAAAAAGGCCTGAGAAAAAAGTCGCAGAACAGCCGACCAAGGCAAAGCCAAAGAAAAAGGCAAAAGTTAAGAGTAAAAAAAGGAGCTAAAATTGGGACAAAAAATACATCCGTATAGTTTTAGGCTGGGTTATATAAAAGACTGGAACTCTCGGTGGTTTTCTAAAAAGAAAGATTTCGGATCGCTGCTGATCGAAGATGTCAAGATCAGAAATCATATAAAGAAAAATCTTTCGCAGGGGGCTATTGCGAAGATAGAGATAGAGAGGGCGTACGGCAGGATTCGCATAATAATTCACAGTGGCAGACCCGGAGTCATTATAGGAAGAAAAGGCGCTGAGATAGATAGGTTAAAAGAAGAATTAAGGGATATCGTCAATAAAGAATTGCAGATCGACATAAAGGAAATAAAGCATCCAGCGGTTTCCGCTCAACTGGTGGCTGAAAACATTGCCTTTCAATTGGAAAAAAGGATTGCGTTCAGGAGGGCGATGAAACGGGCAGTGCAGCAGGCCCTCCAGGCAGGGGCGCAGGGCATAAAGCTAAGGTGCCGCGGTAGATTAGACGGCGCAGAAATAGCCAGGAAAGAATCGTATAAGCAGGGCAAGGTGCCATTGCAGACAATAAGGGCGAATATCGACTACGGCTTTACTGAGGCGCATACTACTGCTGGCCTTATAGGAATAAAGGTTTGGATTTACACAGGCGATGTCATTGTAGGTAAAAAAGAAGAGGCAAAGGAAGAACCCGCAGAATCATAACTTTACATTTCAACAACGTTAAAGTGTAAAGTTAGCGTGAGGACATAGATAGATATGTTGATGCCAAAACGAGTAAAATACAGAAAATATCAAAGAGGCAGGATGAAAGGCATTGCCACAAGAGGTTCTAGTTTATCTTTTGGCGAAAACGGCTTGCAGGCTTTAGAAAATGCATGGCTCACCAATGTACAAATAGAAGCGTGCAGGGTTAGTATCATGAGAATACTTAAAGGTAGCGGCAAGTTATGGATAAGGGCTTTTCCAGATAAATCTGTCACAAAGAAACCTGCGGAAACAAGGATGGGTAAGGGCAAAGGCATGCCTCTTCATTGGGTGAGCGTAGTTCGAAGAGGAAAGATCGTATTTGAGCTCGGCGGCGGAGTCGACGAAGAGCTCGCGAGAGAGGCAATGAGGTATGCAGCCTCGAAACTCTCTTTTAGGACAAGATTTGTCACCAGAAAGACAGGCGCGTAAGCATATGCTAAAGGTAGAGGAATTAAGAAATTTAACAAAGCAGGAATTGGGAGAAAAAGCAGTTGCGTTAAAGAAGTCTTTGTACGAGATGCGTGTTCAGAAGGCAACGGGTCGAGTAGAAAAGCCAGGCAAGATAAGAGAGGCGCGCAGAGAGATCGCAAGGATTTTAACTGTATTGAATGAGAAAGAGGGATGAGTTCATGGATAAAAGGGGCGATCGAAAGACAAAGGTAGGGGTCGTGGTGAGCGACAAGATGCAGAAGAGTATTGTCGTTCGAATAGACCGCACGACAAAACACCCTGTCTATAAGCGCATTGTCAGAAAATCAAACAAGATTATGGTGCACGACGAAAAAGAGGCGGCAAAGGTAGGCGACAAGGTTGTTATCCAGGAAACAAAGCCTATATCCAAGAGTAAAAGGTGGCTACTAATAGAAGTCCTAAAAGCCTAACTTTACATTTCAACAACGTTAAAGTGTAAAGTTAGAGTGAGAAGCGAGAAATCATGATTACGATGCGAACAATATTAGATGTGGCGGACAACACAGGGGCGAAAAGGGCTTCGTGTATCGGCGTCATAGGCAGACATGGCAGAGACGTTGCTGAGATAGGTGACATTATAAGCGCAAACGTAAAAGAGGCTGCTCCTGATGGCGTGGTCAAAGAAGGAGAAGTGGTCAAGGCAGTGATCGTCAGAAGCGTCAATCCTATCCGCAGGGTAGACGGTTCTTATCTAAGATTTGATAGGAATGCCTTGGTTATAATTGACCAACAGATGAATCCTCGCGGCACAAGGATTTTTGGTCCGGTTGCTAGGGAATTAAGAGAGAAAAATTTTATGAAAATCGTTTCTCTCGCGCCTGAGGTTATATAAATTACCGTCTAACTTTACACTTTAACGTTGTTGAAATGTAAAGTTAGGAAATGAAAAATATGGCTAGAATAAAAAAGAATGACACAGTTAAAATATTGGCGGGCAGAGACAGGGGCAAGACAGGAAAGGTCCTTTTTGTCTGGCCTGATAAGAGAAGAGCGCTTATCCAGGGTATAAATTTCGTAAAGAAGCACCAGCGAAAGACAAAAGAGGATCAGCAAGGCGGCGTTATACAAAAAGAGAGCCCTATAAACGTGTCGAATCTTATGTTAGTATGTCAAAAATGTTCAAAGCCGACCCGCGTAGGATTTAGCACTCTTTCTGACGGCACAAAGGTAAGGCTTTGCAAAAAATGTAAGGAATTAATATAAAATGGTACCGAGATTGTTGGAAAAATATAAAAAAGAGATAATCCCTGAATTGAGCAAGAAGTTTGCGTATAAAAATTCTTTGCAGGCTCCATGTCTTCAGAAAATAATCATAAATATGGGCGTGGGAGTCGCGAGTCAGGATATAAAGATTTTGGAAAATGCTATATCTGACCTGTCTCTGATAGCCGGTCAAAAGCCTGTCATGACAAGATCAAGGAAAGATATATCCAATTTTAAGATTAGGAAAGGCCTTCCTATTGGCTGCAAGGTTACGCTGCGCGGCATGAGGATGTATGAATTTTTGGATAGGTTTATCAATATAGCGTTGCCCAGAATCAGGGATTTCCGAGGCGTGAATTCGCAATCCTTTGACCAAAAAGGGAATTATTCTGTGGGCATAAAAGAGCAGTCAATATTTCCAGAGGTAGATGTCGACAAAATAAGCAGGACTCAAGGCATGGATGTTACTATGACTATAAGGTCAAGGAGCGCAGAGGAGTCGCGCGAGTTATTACGGCTATTTGGCATGCCGTTTACGAAAGAAAAGGTAGAATCCAAAAATGGCTAAAGAATGTTTGATAGCGAAACAGAAAAAGACGCCGAAGTTCAAAGCAAGGAAATACAATAGATGCAGGCTGTGCGGCAGGCCGCGGGGTTATATACGAAAATTTCAGATTTGTCGCATCTGTTTCAGGGAGATGGCCTCAAGGGGTGATATCCCAGGCGTTACAAAGGCCAGCTGGTAACTTTACATACCACTTCGTGGCACATGCTTTCACGTTGTTGAAATGTAAAGTTGAGATGAGGAGAATATAATGGGTTTGACAGATCCTATAGCTAATACGTTGACTATAATTAGAAATGGGCTTTTGCCGAAGATGACAAAAGTCGATGTCCCGTTTTCTAAGATATCTCAGGAGATATTAGGCATTTTAAAACGAGAGAAATTTATAAAAGACTTTAAATTCATGGACGATAAGAAACAGGGCTCATTGAGGGTGTATCTGAAATACAGGAAGACGGGAGAGCCTTGCATAAAAGGATTAAAAAAGATATCGAGACCCGGTTTGAGAATTTATGTTAAAAAAGATAAGCTTCCCAAGGTACTGGGTGGCCTGGGCGTGGCTATCATTTCTACGTCGAGGGGCATTGTGACAGATACCCAGGCACGGGAAATGCAGACTGGCGGAGAAGTCCTCTGCAAGGTTTGGTAAAAAATGTCTAGAGTAGGAAAAAAACCAATACAGATTCCGGATAAAGTCAAAGTTAAGTTTGAATCCGGCAAGATATTTACAGAAGGTCCAAAAGGCAAGCTGGAATGGCTTGTGCCCGAGGGCGTTGAACTGCAGATCGACAAATCTCAAGTTGTAATAAAAAGGACGCGCGAGGACAAGATAGGTTATTCGCGACACGGTCTTGCAAGAGCTCATATAAACAATATGATAAAGGGAGTGCTCGAGGGATACACAAAGCTTTTAGAGATACAGGGTGTCGGCTACAAGGCTCAGGCTCAGGGCAAGTCCCTGAATTTACAATTAGGGTTTTCGCACCCCGTAGTTTATCAGGTACTGGAAGGCGTTACTGTAAAAACGCCAAAACCTACCCAGATTACAGTAGAGGGCATAGATAAGGCGAGGGTCGGAGAGGTTGCAGCGGAAATCAGAGATTTTTTAAAACCAGAACCGTATAAGGGCAAAGGTATACGGTATTCTGGCGAATATGTAAGGAAGAAGGTAGGGAAGGCTGTAGCTTAAAATAACGCAAAAATGCGCGGAGACTTAACTTTACACTTTAACGTTGTTGAAATGTAAAGTTAAAAATACGATGAGAAAGAAGATAAGAAATAAATCAGAGGCTGGAAGAATAAAGAGGCATTACAGGATCAGGAAAAATGCGTCTGGCACAAAGGAGAGACCCAGGCTTAGCGTGCACAGGAGCAATAAGAATTTATGCGTCCAGTTCGTGGACGATCTATTGAGCGCTACGGTATTGTCTCTTTCAACAAACGACAAGGCGTTTAAGAAAGATTGCGCCAAAGGCGGAAACATAGAAGCGGCAAAGAAATTTGGTGTATACGTGGCAGGCGAGGCAAAGAAAAAAAATATCGAGAGGGTAGTGTTTGATAGGGGCGGTTATTTATATCACGGTCGAATAAAGACATTGGCTGATTCAGCTAGAGAGGCCGGCCTTAAGTTTTAAGTAGCATATTCGGGAGGTTTGATTTGGTAGACAAAGATAAAGTTAAACAACGAACCATACAGAAGATAGAAGAATCCCAGGAAGAGCAGTTTATAGAGAAGGTCATAGCTATCAACAGGGTGTCAAAAGTAGTAAAAGGCGGCAAGAGATTTTCTTTTACCGCGCTCGTTGCCGTGGGCAATGGCTCTGGCAAGGTCGGCTGCGGATACGGAAAGGCCAATGAGGTAGCCGCTGCGATAAGAAAGGCGCTTTCAAACGCAAAGAGGAATTTTTTCACAGTATCTCTAAGAGGAAAGACCATACCCCATGAGATATTAGGCCGTTTTGGAGCGGGTAAAGTCTTATTGAAGCCAGCTGCAGAAGGAACAGGAGTAATAGCCGGGGGGACTGTCCGGGCTATTTGCGACGCAGTGGGGATAAAAGATATACTCACAAAGTCATTAGGTTCTCAGAATCCAGTAAACGTGACAAAGGCGACTATAGAGGGTTTGAAATATCTTAGAATAGAACGAGAGAGAGAGGAAGAAGAATAGAGGCATGAAGATACAGGATTTGAGGCCAGCGCTAGGATCTAAAAAAAGAAGAAAGATAGTCGGCAGAGGGCCAGGCTCTGGCCATGGGAAGACCTCTACCAGAGGTCACAAGGGCCAGATGTCCAGGACAGGCAAGGGAAGAACTCCAGGATTTGAAGGTGGACAGATGCCCCTGATAAGAAAGATGCCGAAGAGGGGTTTTTCCAAAAGACCTAAAAAAGGATATCATGTAATCAACCTTGACAGGCTTTCTTCTCTAAAGAAAGAGACTTCTATAACTCCTGAATCGTTAAGAGATAAAGGCATAATAAGCGGACCTGTAAATTTTGTAAAAGTTTTAGGTAACGGAGATATTAGCGTTCCTATAAATATAAAGGCCCACGCATTTTCAAAGATAGCGCTTGAAAAGATTAAGAATGTTGGCGGCAAATGCGAACTGATCCAGAGGTAAGATGTTCAAGGCATTCGCAAATTCTTTTAAAATACCGGATCTAAGGAAGAAGCTGTTTGTGACCATGGCGCTTATCAGCGTCTACAGAGTAGGCGCTTTTATACCAACGCCAGGCGTAAACGGCGCTGCCCTTATGCAGTTTTTCGAGAATGTTACACGGCAGCAGGGCGGCACGCTCTTTGGCATCATGAATATGTTTTCCGGAGGGGCATTGACCCGATTGACTATATTTGCCCTGGGTATTATGCCTTACATATCGGCTTCTATTATATTGCAGCTAATGATAACAGTCGTGCCTCACCTTGAAAAATTGTCCAAAGAAGGTGAGACAGGTAGAAGAAAAATCATACAGTATACGCGTTACGGCACTGTTGTCCTGGCCGTTGTCCAGTCGTTCTTTATAAGTCTTTGGCTTGAAAACCCGGCGCGATTTCAGGGCCTCACTATTGTAGATAACCCTGGCTGGTCATTCAGGTTTCTGACAGTAATAACTCTTACGACCGGCACTGCATTTATAATGTGGCTGGGCGAGCAGATCCAGGAGCGCGGTATAGGTAACGGCATTTCTCTGATAATCACAGCAGGTATTATATCCAGGTTGCCGTCAGCGCTATATCAGGTATTTGCTCTGGTATCCCCGTTTGCTCCTGAGAGGAGGCAGATCAACCTATCTACTCTGGTCGTGATGTCTGCTATTGGCGTAGGCGTAATCGTCGCTGTTATCTTGATAACTCAGGGCCAGCGCAAGATTCCTGTCCAATACGCAAAGAGGATCATTGGAAGACGGGTTTACGGAGGCCAGAGCACGTATATACCGCTACGCGTCAATCAAGCAGGTGTTATACCTATAATATTCTCGCAGTCATTGATATTATTTCCTGCGACAATAGCGGGATTTATACCGAACGCAGGGCTTCAAAGGATCGCGCAGTCTCTGGTGAGAGGCCAGCTTTTATACACGCTTATCTATAGCTTGCTTATAATATTCTTCGCATATTTTTATACCGCGATAACATTTAACCCAGCGGATGTGGCAGAGAACATGAAGAAGTATGGCGGCTTCGTCCCTGGCGTAAGGCCGGGAAAACGCACAGCGGAATATTTTGATTTTATAATGACGAGGATAACTTTGCCGGGCGCTGTATTTCTGGCATTCATAGCAGTGTTTCCTGACATGCTCGGCGCGTGGCTGAAGATACCTTATCTTATAGCCAGCTTTTTCGGAGGTACGGCTCTTTTGATCGTAGTCGGCGTCATGTTGGATACGATGCGCCAGATAGAATCGCAGCTTTTGATGAGACACTATGAAGGTTTTATGAAAAAAGGAAGAATACGCGGAAGGAGATAATGAGGTTCGTATTACTAGGTCCACCAGGCGCAGGTAAGGGCACGCAGGCAGTGATGCTCGCAGAGCGTTTGCATTTTTTGCATCTCTCCACAGGCGATATATTGAGAGAGAATGTGAAAAACGGGACAGAGATCGGCAAGAAGGCAAAGTCTTTTATGGATAAAGGCGAGCTCGTGCCCGATGACATAGTAATAGAGATGATGCTTGATAAGATCAAGCCGACAAAAGACGCGCCGGGCGATAAAGGTTTTATTCTCGACGGTTTTCCGAGGACTGTGTATCAAGCGAAGAGACTGGATGACGAGCTTGCAAGGCTGAAGTTACCCATTGACCTTGTAATATATTTTAAGACCAGCAAAGACACGGCAATATTCAGGTTGACAGGAAGAAGGCTTTGCAAGGAATGCGGGGCGAATTACCATATTATAAATATGCCTCCGAAAAAAGAAGGGGTTTGCGACAAATGCGGCTCAGGGCTTTATCAGAGAAAAGATGACAGGAAAGAAGCCATACAGACTAGGCTGGAAGTTTACAGCAACATAACAAAGGAATTAATAGATTATTATAATAAAAAGAAATTATTGAAAGAGTTGTCGGGGGATCTGGACGCCGAAGAGGTTTACGGGTTGATCTCCGGGATTTTGAATGATAGAAATAAGATCCGAACATGAAATAGCTTTTATTGAAAAGGCGGGCGCGGTAGTAAAGGCTGCGTTGCGTGAGATAGAGAGAATAGCAAGGCCGGGCGTAACGACAAAAGAGCTCGATAAAATAGCGGAAGACACGATAAAAGGCCTGGGTGCAAGGCCGGCATTCAAAGGTTACAGGGGTTTCCCGGGCACCATATGCGCCTCGATAAATAAAGAGGTGGTTCACGGGATACCTGGCAAGAGAAAGTTAAAAGACGGTGATATTTTAAGCATAGACGTCGGTGTGGAGAAAGACGATTTTTTTGCCGACGCCGCAGTTACGATCGGGATCGGAAATTCAGTTTCGAAAGATGCCAAGAGATTGATGGATGCGACAAAAAAGGCATTGGAGCTTGGCATTGGCAAGGCAAGAGAAGGCAGCAGGCTCTTTGATATCTCTTTTGCGATTCAAGAGTATACCGAGAAATGCGGTTATTCGATAGTAAGAGATTTTGTCGGCCATGGCATAGGAAAAAAGATACACGAGGATCCTGAGATACCTAATTTCGGGAAACCAGACACGGGTCCGAGATTAAAGAACGGCATGGTCCTCGCCATAGAGCCGATGGTAAATAAAGGCGGGTACGAAGTAGAGATATTGCCTGACGGTTGGACAGCTGTTACAAGAGACAGTGAGTTGTCAGCGCATTTCGAGCATACTGTTTGCGTGACAAAAGGAGATCCAAAAATATTAACCTAACTTTACATTTCAACAACGTTAAAATGTAAAGTTAGGTTAGGGATTTAAGGTGGGGATATGGCTAAAGAAGAGGCAATCGAAGTAGAAGGCACGGTTATTGAATCATTGCCAAACGCAATGTTCAGGGTCGAGCTGGAAAACGGACATAAGGTGCTTGCCCATGTATCCGGCAAGATGAGGATGTATTTTATAAAGATACTTCCAGGCGATAAAGTGAAAATGGAACTTTCTCCTTACGACTTGACAAGGGGAAGAATAACATATCGGGCAAAATAGCTATGAAAGTAAAACCGTCAGTAAAACCAATTTGTGATAGGTGCAAGATCATTAAGCGCAAGCGAGTGATAAGGGTCATTTGTGTGGACCCGAAGCACAAACAGCGTCAGGGCTAAGAGCTAACTTTACACTTTAACGTTGTTGAAATGTAAAGTTAAGCGTAAGCAAGCGATAATAATTAGAGGAGTAATAATATGGCGAGGATTTCAGGCATAGATTTACCAAAAGAAAAGCGAATCGAAACAAGCCTTACGTATATCTATGGTATAGGGCGCTCGGCTTCGAACAAGATACTTAAGTCTGCGGGCGTGGATCCGAATACAAGGACGAAGAATCTCAAGGAAGAAGAGGTTTCGAGGATCGCAGCGGTTATACAGAAAGAACATAAGGTAGAAGGAGACCTGAGGAGAGACATTTCTCAGCATATAAAACGGCTTATAGACGTAGGTTCTTATAGAGGCTTCAGGCACAGGAGGTCATTGCCTGCAAGAGGGCAGAGGACCAAATCGAACGCAAGGACTAGAAAAGGGCCGAGGAAAACAGTAGGCGTGACGAGAAAAAGCAAGACACAAACACCCGCAGCGCCGCCGGCATGATGAAAGCAAAAGAAACCCAGAGGTGATAAATGGTAGAGAAGAAGAAGACAAAGAAGAAGACAGCGAAAAATGTGACGAGCGGCATAGCTCATGTTTTCGCTACATTTAATAATACAATAGTTACCATAACAGACAGGCAGGGTAATGCGGTTGTATGGGCGAGCTGCGGCTCCAGTGGTTTTAAGGGGTCCAAGAAGTCTACGCCTTTTGCCGCGCAGATCGCTGCCAGGAATGCGGCAAAAAAAGCGCTTGAACAGGGAATGAAAGATGTAGAGGTTTTTGTAAAAGGTCCTGGATCTGGCAGGGAATCTGCGATACGGGCTATACAGGCGGCTGGGTTGCGCATAAGCGCTATAAAAGACGTAACCCCTATACCACACAACGGCTGCAGACCTCCAAAGAAGAGAAGGGTATAAAAAAATGGCACGATACACAGGGGCAGCATGCAGGAATTGCAGACGGAGAGGCGTAAAACTCTTTTTAAAAGGCACAAGATGTTATACTGATAAATGCGCTTTTGGAAGAAGAAGTTATTCTCCTGGTCAGCACGGAAAAGGCGTAAAGGGCAGGAGGACAAAGCTTTCTAACTATGGCCTGCAGTTGAGAGAAAAACAAAAAGTGAAGAGCATCTATGGAGTTTTAGAAAAACAGTTCAGGAGATATTTTAGCATCGCTGCGCATTCAAAAGGCGTGACCGGCGAAAAGCTTTTAGAGCTTTTAGAAAGAAGACTTGATAACGTGGTGTTTAGAACGTGTCTTGCGGTTTCCAGGACTCAGGCAAGGCAGATGGTCAGGCATGGCCACATCATGGTTAATAACAAGAAAGCGGATATACCTTCTTATCTGATTAAAACAGGCGATGTTATACAGGTAAAAGGCAAAGAGAAGCTTATCAAGAATATAAAAGAAGCGATAGAAAGTGTTAAGGATAGAGGCGTGCCTGGTTGGCTAAAAGAAGATTTTGGGAATCTTAAGGCAGATGTGACACGTTTGCCCGAGAGAAGCGACCTTGGCATGGACATTCAGGAACAGCTAATAGTAGAATTGTATTCTAAATAATTACGAAATCTACGCAAAACATTAACTTTACATTTCAACAACGTTAAAGTGTAAAGTTGGTTATACGAGGAGGGACAATGGGTATCAGTTGGAAGACATTTGAGATGCCTAGGAAACTAGAGAGCGATGAGAAGTCGTACACGCAGTTTTATGGGAAATTCATTGCAGAGCCATTTGAGCGTGGATTTGGAGCTACCATAGGAAATTCTTTAAGACGCATACTTATTTCTTCTATAGAAGGCAGTGCTGTGACTTCTGTAAAGATAGACGGAGTGTTGCATGAATTTTCTACCATATCGGGCGTATTGGAAGATGTACCTCAGATAGTGTTAAATATCAAACAGCTGGTCCTTAAGTCTCATTCAAGGTCGCCGAAAATATTGCGTCTGAAGGCATCGAAAAAAGGTGAGGTTACGGCGAAGAATATCGCAAGCGATGATACTGTTGAGATAATAAATCCCGATCTTCGCATAGCAACGCTCACTAAAAACACAAATCTCAACATGGAGCTGGAAATAGGCAGAGGTCGTGGTTATGTGCCTGCGGAGAGGAACAAAAAAGAAGGCCAGTCGATTGGCGTGATTCCGGTGGACTCTTTGTTCGCTCCAGTGCAGCGCGTTAATTTTCATGTGGAAGACACGAGGGTCGGCCAGATCACAGATTATGACAGACTGATAATGGAGATCTGGACTAACGGAAGCATGGATCCTAAAGAAGCACTTTTGTACGCTTCTCATATATTAGAGCGTCATTTAGAAGTATTCTCAAAACTTGGCAAAGTTGAAGTCGAAGAAGAGGAGACAGAGGAGACTACAGAGAACAAGGAATTACTAGAAAAATTTACTTTGCCTGTGTCAGAACTCGAGCTTTCTGTCAGGAGCAATAATTGCCTGAGAGAGGCCCGCATAAAGACCATTGGGGAGCTGGTAAAGAAGACAGAGCAAGATATGTTGCAATATAGAAATTTTGGCAAAAAATCCCTCACGGAAATAAAAGAGATCTTGAAAAGCATGGGGTTTTCTTTTGGCATGGAAGTTCCCAAAGGGCTGAAAAAGAAAAAAGGGTAAAAGATGAGACATCGCAAACACAACATAAGATTAGGAAGACAAAGGAGTCATTACAAGGCGACCTTGCGCCATCTCGCCTCAGGTCTTATTATTAGTAAGACTATAACGACGACAAAGGTAAAGGCGAAAGAGACTTCCAGGCTAGCCGATAGACTCGTTACGCTCGGGAAAGAAGATTCTGTTTTTAGCAGAAGAAAGGCCTATGATATTTTGCGCAGCAGAGATCTTGTTTCTATATTATTCAAGGATATAGCGCCACTCTTTAAAGATAGAAATGGCGGCTATACGAGGGTCATGTTGACAGGCAATAGGCGTGGCGATAATGCCCAGATGGCTATTTTGGAATTTGTTGAGAAACCAAAAGTGGAAGTCGTCCCCAAGAAAGATAAGAAGAAAAAAATAAAGGCCGAGCAGCCTCAAGAAGAAAAAGTGAAGCCGGCAAAGGCAGAAAAAGAAAAAATAGAAAAAGCCGAAGTGAAGAAAGAAACGCCTAAGCCCAAGCCAAAGAAGGCGGAGAAAAAAGTAATCAAGGATAAGGAGTTACCAAAAAAGGAAAAGAAGCCCGTAGAAATACCTAAAGAAGAAGAGAAACCCAAAGAACCAGAAAAGAAACCAGGATTCTTCAAGAGATTATTTGGACGAAAAGATAAATAATGAAGCTTTCCTCTCGCGTAAAGAACATTTCACCCTCGTTGACGCTGGCCATCACAGCCAAAGCCAAGAAGATGAAGGCGCAAGGAATAGACGTAATAGGCTTTGGTTCTGGGGAGCCGGATTTTGACACCCCTTCCTATATAAAAGACAGCGGGATAAAGGCAATACAGCAAGGCTTTACAAAGTACACTCCTGCCTCTGGCACTGATGAATTAAAAAAGGCAATCTGCGAAAAATTCAAAAACGATAATAAATTAGAATATACGCCTTCGCAAATAGTCATTTCGTGCGGCGCGAAACATTCTATCTACAATATTATTCAGGTGATCTGCGAAAAAGGAGACGAGGTAATAATACCGTCGCCTTTTTGGTTGAGTTACCCGGAGATGGTGAAGATGGCTGAGGCAACGCCTCTGTTTGTAGAGACTGATGAAAAAGATAATTTTAAGATGTCGCCCGTCAAATTTAAAAAAGCTATTACGAAAAAGACCAAGGCTTTGATATTAAACAGCCCGTCGAACCCGACAGGCTGCGTTTATAATACCGAAGAATTAAGAGAGATCGGAGAGATCGCCGCAAAGAATAATGTGCTTGTCATTAGTGACGAGATCTATGAAAAGATTATATTTGACGGCAAGCCTCACGTTTCGATAGCCGGCCTCGATAAAGAATTATTCAGAAATACTATTGTGGTTAATGGCGTTTCTAAGGCATTCGCGATGACAGGCTGGCGCATTGGTTATATCGCGTCTCCTGAAGATAATGTCACCTCGGCAATAAAAAATCTACAGAGTCACTCCACGTCGAACCCTACTTCCATAAGCCAGGCAGCAGCCCTGTGCGCCATTAATGGCAAAGACCGCGGCATAGACGAGATGGTGAAGGAATTCGAAAGACGCAGAAACTATATTGTAGAAAAATTGAACAGCATAGAAGGTTTATCCTGCATAAAACCAGAAGGGGCTTTCTATGTCTTCTGCAGGATAGATAGAGCGGACTTGACAAGCATGGAGTTATCCGAGAGACTTTTGGATGAAGCCAAGGTTGCTGTGGTCCCTGGCAAGGCATTCGGTTCAGACAGGCACATCAGGCTTAGCTTTGCGACAAGCATGGAGAGCATCAAGGAAGGCACGGATAGGATAGCCCGCTGGTTCAAGTCTTAACTTTACATTTCAACAACGTTAAAGTGTAAAGTTAAGAACTACGATAACACATCACTCCAAGACAAAGATGTCATTTTTTGAAGCCATAATCTCTGGTATCGTGCAAGGCGTGACAGAATTTTTGCCGATTTCAAGCTCGGGACACCTTGTAATATTGCATAAGATTATAGGCTTGAAAGAGCCGCAACTCGCCTTTGACATTTTCTTACACATAGGCACTCTTGTTTCGATATTCATAATATTTTGGAAAGACATAATACGTATCATCACTGTCGAAAGAAAGGTCTGTCTTTATATATTATTAGGGACCGCGGCGACCGTGACGCTTGTATTGCTTTTTGGAGACCTGATTGAGTCAGCTTTTGACAATGTTAATGCTGTCGGCATGATGCTGATTGTGACTGGCATATGGCTTTTTTTCGGAGGCTTCTTTAGGTTTGGAGGAGAGGGATTGAGCGGGGCTAAGTCTATTTTAATAGGATTAGCTCAAGGCGTAGCGGCAATGCCCGGAATATCAAGGAGTGGTGTTACCATATCTACAGCCCTTTTTCTCGGAGTGGACTTTAAAAAGGCCGCGCGATTTTCTTTTTTATTGTCTATACCGGCGATAATAGGTGCGTTTTTCCTTAAAGCAAGAGATGTGGAGGCCATGGGATTTAGTTTTATTTATGTTGTAGGCATGATTGTTGCTTGCATTGTAGGCGTTTTATCGTTAAAATTATTATTAAGGATATTGAATAAGGGCAAGCTTCATCTTTTTGGCGCATATTGCATTGTTATGGGAATTATTACCCTCTTATTCTTATGATGCGTCAACAACGGTCTAAGTTTACACTTTAACGTTGTTGAAATGTAAAGTTAGGGATTTTTATGAAACAGGATAAGAAAAATATATTGATTTCTCTGGGGCTTTTTACTTTGGCGTTTATCTTGTTTGCAGCAATGATTTCTTATTCGCCTTATGACATTGGCTTTGAGACCTCCACGCCCAATCTTCATATAAGGAATTATATCGGGATCGTGGGGGCGTATATCGCATGGCTTTTGTTTAGGCTAATAGGGCACGCGGGATTTTTAATTCCGTTTTTATGTCTAGTGCAGGGTATCGGAGTTTTAGCGGAAAAGGCCAGGCAAAAACCTATATTCAGGTCGCTGGGCATAGCGTTGTTGTTTTGTTCAAGCGCTACATTTTTTAGCTTAACCATCGTAGAAGATCCTGTGTTGATGGTGGAAAGAGGAGGGTTGGTCGGTTTCTTTCTGTCCAACCTCCTTTTTGGATATTTTGGCCACGTCGGTAGTTTTATAATAGCTATTTCTTTGGGCGCATTGGCGCTTTTAGTCGCGACAGATTTTCTGATTATTTCTCTCGGATCGTTTTTGTTTTCACAATTATGGAATTTGTTGCTAAATTTGAGAAAGAATTTGACGCGGGGGAGCGTACTCAGGAAGTTGCCGCGGGCCCGCAGGACAGAACCAAGATTAAGGCCTGCTGTAAAGGTCCGGAAACAGCAAGAGAAAAAGGAGCAGGTAGCAGAGAAAAAGATAGAGGCGCCTAAAATAAAGATTGAACCGAGGATTATACCAAAACCAACGCCGAAACCAAAACCAGCTTCGAAGAAACCGATAAAGATCGAGCCGAGGATCGTAGGGGATTATAAATTGCCCACATTGGATTTACTGACTTCTCCTCCGCCGGAGAAAGAAAGAATACTTGGCGAGGATCTGGAAAATAGCGCCAGCATACTCGAAGACACGTTGCAGGATTTTGGCATAGAGGCCAAGGTGGTAAATATAAGCAA
>CAYPYS010000008.1:18807-30104 GCA_964415355.1 uncultured Planctomycetia bacterium
GCAGCGTCTTCAAAGCTCGCCATGGCGCTGGGAAAAGATATATCCGGCAAGAGTGTCGTTGCCAACCTTGGCGAGATGCCGCATTTATTGATAGCCGGCACTACTGGTTCAGGGAAAACTGTATGCGTGAATTCATTGATAATGAGCATGATATACAATGCCACGCCAGACGAATTGCGATTTATCATGGTGGATCCAAAGATGGTGGAGCTCGCTGTTTACAATGGCCTGCCGCACCTCTTGTGCCCTGTTGTTACAAACGCCAAAAAGGCTGCTGGCGCGCTTGACTGGGTAGTGAATGAGATGGAAGAAAGATACAGGATTTTAGCAAAGGCGACGGCGAGGAATATAGACTTATTCAATAAGAAATCGGAAGAGAAGCTTCCGTATATAGTGGTTATTATAGATGAGCTTGCGGACTTGATGCTCGTGGTCCAGCAGGACGTTGAAAACGCGATTACAAGACTCGCTCAGCTTTCAAGAGCAGTTGGTATTCATATCATACTGGCGACACAGAGGCCGTCGGTAGATGTTGTGACGGGCGTGATAAAGGCAAATTTCCCGGCGAGGATTTCATTTAAAGTAGCCTCGAAGGTGGATTCCAGGACAGTCCTTGACGGGAACGGCGCTGATAAGCTCTTGGGTAAGGGCGACATGTTGTTTTTAGAGCCTGGCAACGCAAAACCTATACGGGCGCAGGGCACGCTTTTGACTGACTCTGAAATAGAAAGAGTTGTTGAGACTATAAAGAAACAGAGAGAATGTGTTTACGACGAAGAGATCCTGGAGCGGCAGAAAAAAGGCGTTTCTAAAAAAGGCGGCTTTGAAAAGGATGAGTTCTTTGATGAGGCAGTAAAAATGGTCCTTGAGACAGGGCAGGCGTCTGTATCAATGCTGCAGCGAAGACTTAGACTGGGGTATACACGGGCCGCGAGATTGATAGACGCTATGGAAGAGGAAGGGATAGTAGGATCTTTCAGAGGCTCGAAACCCAGAGAGATATTGATAAGCGAGTACAGAGAGAAAGAAGAGCCGGTCGAAGAACCGCCTCAGGCCCCCTAACTTTACACTTTAACATTGTTGAAATGTAAAGTTAGGTATGCGAGCCAGTGAATGGAATATGGCAGAAACCCTCGGAATAACCCTTAAAAAAATACGCGACTCAAAACACCTTTCATTAGAAGAAATTTCTGACAAGACGCGCATCTCAAAAAAAATCATAATGGCAATAGAAGGGGATAGGCTGAACGAGATCTCATCGCCTTTTTATGCAAGGAATTTTGTAAAGTCGTACGCGCAGTTTTTAGGTGCAACAGAAGAAAAAATAGTAAAAGAATATCTTACAGGCGGCGAGACTAAAAAAGACGAAAGTGTTTTGACTTTGAAGCGCGAGGTTGCGCTGGGAGAGAATATTCTAAAGCATAAAGAGAAAATCGTCAGTTTTCTCGTCGTGGTTTTCGCCATATGGTTAGTTCTTTTTAGCTTTACGCAATTGAGAAAATTTGTTAGAAATTCTTCTCTAAAGCGCAAGGCGCGCGTTGTCGAGAATAAAAAGGCTGAACCTGAAAAAATCTCTTCAGAAGAGCAAGATCAAACCGTAGAAAGCTGGGTAGAAGAAAAAGAAGGGCTTAAGCTGGAGATAGCTGCTCGTTCTGACACGTGGCTCCATGTCATAGGCGACGGACAACTTTTGTTTAGAGGCGTTTTGAATAAAAAAGAAAAAGATGTATGGCGTGTAGATAAGGAATTAAAGATAGAGCTTGGTAATGCAGCCGGCGTAACGCTAACGCTTAATGATAAAGATATTGGTCCTCTTGGGAAAAAGGGAGAGAAAAAGACGATTGTTATTACGAAGGATGGGGTAGAGTAACTAGGCTATAGGTGGCCAGGTCATAGGTTTTAGAGGAGGCGCGAGCCTCCATTTTTTATGAGAAAAACTTTTAGCATAATAAGCATGGGTTGTCCGAGAAATCTCGTAGACTCAGAATCAATAATGTCTGAGTTTAGAAAAAGAGGTTATGTATTCAAAGATGCCGCGCTAGGAGTCAATACAGTCATTATTAATACCTGCGCGTTTATTGAGGATGCGAAAAAGGAGTCGATCGACACTATTTTAAAGGTTATAGACGCTAAAAAAGAAGGCTCTGTGAAAAAAATCATAGTAGCCGGATGTCTTCCGGAAAGATACGAGAAGGAGTTGAGAAAAGAACTTAAAGAGGTCGATGAGTTTAGAAGGGTTTTGAGTTTTGGAGATAAAGAATTTCAGAGGGATCTTGTTTCAAAGCTGACGCCCCGGCATTATGCCTATATAAAAATATCAGAAGGATGCGCTAATAAATGTACGTATTGCATAATACCTTTTTTAAAAGGACCTTATAGGAGCAAGGCTATTGAATTGATCATAGACGAGGCAAAAGGACTTATTAAAAAAGGCGCGAGGGAGCTTGTGCTTGTCGGGCAGGATACTTCATTATACGGGGTGGATTTATATGGCAAGAAAAGACTGGCAGAATTATTGCAAAAACTTAGCGGGATTGCGGGGAAAAATTGGATCCGCTTGCTCTATTGTCATCCAGCGAATCTAGGAAAAGATGTTATAGGCATTATCAGGGATAATAAAAACATATGCAGATATATCGATCTTCCCATTGAGCATATAAGCGACAACATACTTAGGCGCATGGGTCGGAAGATAAGAAAAAAGGACATTGTTTCTTTGGTAAAATATATCCGGAAGACTGTCCCGGGCGTTGCGCTAAGAACCTCTATCATCGTTGGCTTCCCCGGAGAGACAAAAAAGGACTTTAAGGAATTACTTTCATTTATCAAAGAGATTAGATTTGAAAGATTAGGGCTTTTCAGGTATTCTAGGGAAGAAGGTACGCCTGCTTATGGATTTAAAGGTCATATAGCGGAAAGCGAGAAGGATGCGCGTTTTGATGAAATGATGTCCTTGCAACAGGATATTTCTAACGACATAAACAAAGGTTTTAAGGGCAGGACGCTTCGCGCGTTGATCGACGAGAGAAAAGAAGACTATTATATAGGCAGGACAGAACATGATGCTCCTGAGGTAGACGGTGTAGTGTACGTTAAGGGAAAAGGCTTGAAGGTTGGAGAATTCTGTGATGTTCGCATAACAGACTCTTACGAGTACGACCTCGTAGGCCAAGTCTAACTTTACATTTCAACAACGTTAAAGTGTAAAGTTAGAGCGGAAAGAGATATGAATATAGCTAATAAATTGACAATTTCGAGGATAGGTTTGGCTGGTTTGTTTATCTTGTGCCTGTTTGTTAGAGGCGTGGGCGCAAAATTTGCTGCACTCGCATTATTTTTAATAGCCTCTATCACTGATTATTACGATGGAGTGTTGGCAAGAAAAAAATGCGGCGTTACGGATTTTGGAAAACTTATGGATCCGATCGCAGATAAGATCCTCATATTAGGCGCGTTCCTGGCCTTTGTAGAGATAAAGATAATACCCGCGTGGATGGTCATTGTCATTATCGCAAGGGAATTTGTTATTACTGGGATAAGAATGCTGGGGTTGTCGAAGAAGAAGGTCTTGCAGGCAGAGATAGCAGGTAAGCACAAAACGATCTCTCAGATGATAGCCGTGTTGTCGATTCTCGTGTTTCTCGTGATCAGAGATTCAGGTTTTAGCCTTCGCTATATAGACTATTATAGCAATGGCGTGCACGCGATCATGTTTATCACTATATTGATGACATTGACATCCGGGATTTCATATATGTGGAAAAATAAATATATCTTTACAGGAGAGAAATGAGTCATTTGTACAGGTTGATAGCCAGTGTTTTTTATATTGGGTATATTCCGGTGGCTCCGGGTAGTATGGGAAGCCTTGCAGCTCTTTTTTTGTACTATTTTTTAAAGGGCGATTCGATTGTCCTGGGTATTGCCATTATAGCGTGTTTTTTACTAGGTCTATTGAGCGCAGGAAAGGCAGAGAAGTTATTCGATAAAAAGGATTCAGGTAAGATAATTATAGATGAGTTTACAGGGATGCTGGTTAGCCTTTATCTTTTACCTGCTACCATGGGATATATCGTCGGAGCGTTTTTGCTTTTCAGATTTTTTGACATAATGAAACCCAGACCCGTAGGTGACTTGGAGAAACTAGGGGGTAGCCTGGGAGTCATGGCAGACGATCTAATGGCAGGTTTGTACGCGAATTTAATACTGCAGCTCATCCATAGGCTCTTCTAAGTTTACATTTTAACGTTGTTGAAATGTAAACTTAGAGAGGGGAGAATAGATTGCGCCTTTTGGGGTTAAGGTGCTTTGGAACAGTATAAGCCGTTCGATCTTTGTTTCGCCTGTTGGCTGGAATTCTATTTTGTCAATTGATTCCGCAAGACTTGTAATATTGTTTAAAGATTTTACCCTGCCAAGCGTGAGATGAGCCTTGTACTCGCGCTTTTCTTTTACAAACCCAAGCTTTTCAAGCTCTATTTCTATTTTTTTATTCAAAAGTTTTAGTAAATCTCCGCCTTTTTCGACTCCGATCCAGATGACCCTAGGGCGCTTCATATTAGGAAACGCGCCTAATTCGGAAAACCTAACATCAAAGGTTTTTGAGTTTTTTGAAATATGGTCGAGGGCGTCGGATATCTTTTGAACTCGTTCTTCGTCTATATTTCCGAGAAATTTCAGGGTTATGTGTATCTGGTTTTCGGTTATCCACTTGACATCAGCTTTGGTTTTTTTGAGCTCGCTTATGAGCCCTGATATCTTTTGTTTGTTTGGCAGGTCTATTTCTACGGCTATAAATGCGCGGATCATGGCAGGTATTTTCTTATTATATCCAGAGCCATTTGGGTGGTTTTGTGTTTTACAATGTCGCGCTGGCCGAGGAATCTAAATTCTTTGCAGATGGTTTTTCTTTTACTGGAAAGCGCTATGTATACCAGGCCCACGGGCTTTTTCTTGGTCGCGCCAGTCGGGCCAGCGATCCCGGTGATGCCGATCCCTACGTCAGTCTTTGTTAATGATCTCATGTTCTTCGCCATTAAGGTCGCTATGTTTTTTGAGACAGCACCGTATTCTCTTATAGTCTTTAAGGGGATGCCGAGGAATTTATTTTTAGACGCATTACTGTAGGTGACAAGCCCCATGCGGAAATACTTAGAGCTTCCCGGTGTGTCCGTGATTCTGCTGGAAAGCAGGCCGCCAGTACAGGATTCAGCGATCGAGAGAGTCATCTTTCTTTTTAAAAGAAGATTACCCGCTATTTCTTCTAATCTGTCGTCGTCATATCCGAAGATGTAATCTTTTAGGCGGGTCTTGATTTTATTTTCTATTTTCTTTATCACTGTGTCCGCTTTTTTTCTGCTTTTCTCAGTAACTGTTATTTTGACAGTGATCTCTTCGGGGTGAGGGTATATTCCCATTTGCACACTACCGCTGATTTTCAAAATATCTTCTATTTTTTCATTCACTTTTGATTCAGGGAGCCCGGTTATTTTTATAACACGCGATTTAATGATTCTGTCCGGTCGAAACCTCTTGATCAGGTACGGCAGAATGGTTTTTTTGAACATGGGATACAGCTCGAACGGCACGCCAGGTAAGGCGATTAGCACTTTTTGCTGCAAGGGGATGATCAGCCCGGGTGCAGATCCGATATTGTTTAATATGTATCTTGCGCCTTCAGGTATAAAGGCCTGACGCAGATTATTCGCAGGCATATTTAATTTTCTTTTTGCAAAATGCCTCTTTATATGGTTTGCCACTTCTTTTCTTAAGATCAATCTTTTGTTCAATGCCCTTGATATACATTCGAGGGTCAAGTCATCAACAGTAGGACCCAGGCCTCCGCTCAGCACAACCACGTCCGAGTCCATAAGAGATTTTTTTATAGAACATATAATGTCTTCTGGGTCGTCGGATATAGAGAGCTGTCGGGTCGTCTTTATGCCGACATCAGATAGGTTCTTTGAAATATAGCTGGCGTTGGTGTTTTTTATATGCCCGAGCAGGATTTCATTTCCGATGCATATTACCTGAGATTTGATTTCCATAGCAACTATTATATGTAATATTTATGCTATAATCAATGCTTTATTATAGAAAGAAATCGCGAGCCTGGGTGTCTTGTTTATCGGGAGGAGGTGGTGTCATAATTAGCTTTACTTTAACGTGTTAGGAATGTATAATAATCACGAAAAACCGACTTAACTTTACACTTTAACGTTGTTGAAATGTAAAGTTAAACCAGGAGGTGTGGTATGGCAAAGAAAGACGAGAAAAAGGTAGTTGCTAAGGATAACAAGGACAAGGCCTTGAGCATGGCGGTTACGCAGATAGAGAAGCAGTTTGGCAAGGGCTCTATCATGAGACTGGGCAAAGAGACTAAATTCGAGGTAAATTCTATCCCGACTGGTGCATTGCCTCTTGACCTGGCTCTCGGTATTGGCGGTGTGCCGCGGGGCAGAGTCGTAGAAATATTCGGACCAGAGGCAGGAGGCAAGACTACATTGACGCTGAGCATTATTTCAGAGGTGCAGAAACAGGGTGGAGTCGCGGCTTTCATAGATGCAGAGCATGCCCTTGATCCTTCTTATGCAAAGAAGCTGAAGGTGGACCTTGATGATCTTCTGATATCGCAGCCAGACACAGGCGAACAGGCCCTTGATATAGTAGAAATGCTTGTGAGGAGCAATGCGGTGGATCTTATAGTCGTGGATTCCGTGGCAGCTCTGGTCCCCAGGGCAGAGATCGAAGGAGATATGGGCGCCACTCATGTAGGGCGCCAGGCAAGGCTGATGTCGCAGGCCTTAAGGAAATTGACAGCTATTATTTCAAAGACAAATACATGCGTTATCTTTATAAATCAGATAAGAGAGAAGATAGGCGTTATGTTTGGCAATCCCGAGACTACCACGGGCGGCAGGGCCCTAAAATTCTATTCTTCAGTAAGGATAGATCTGAGAAAAATTACCACCTTAAAGGCAGGAGATAATATTCTTGGCGTCAGGGTGAGGGCAAAGGTCGTAAAAAACAAGGTCGCTCCGCCTTTCAAAAAAGCAGAGTTTGACATTGTGCATGATGAAGGCATTTCGCGGTCAGGTAGTATCCTGGATATGGGAGTGGAGCTTGGAGTGCTGGAAAAATCCGGCGCCTGGGTCACTTTTGACAAAGAGAAGATAGGCCAGGGCAGAGAAGCAGCCAGAGAATTCCTCAGAAACAATGCCAAGATCAGTAATGAGATCGAAAAGAAGATCAGAGCTGCAGTGACAGCAAAACCTTCGCAGAAAAAATAATCACAAATCAAGGCCTAACTTTACACTTTAACGTTGTTGAAATGTAAAGTTAGGAGGGGGTAGAGATGCGTAGATTTAAACTGTTTAGTTTAACTCTAATATTGGCATTAGCAGTAAATTATGCGTGCGCAGAGCCTATAGAGGAAGCGCTTAATTTACAAGAAGCCTTTGTTAACGTGTCCAAAGAAGTAGGGCCTGCTGTTGTCAGCATCAGCGTGGAACATACAGAGCGCTACCAGCCTTTTTATCAGCCGTTTTCTCAATTTGAGGATGAGTTTTTCAAGGAATTCTTCGAAGATTTTTTTAGGGCAGGTCCTCAAAAGGAATACACAAGGATAGGGTTAGGGTCAGGCGTGATTATTGATAAAGAAGGCCATGTCCTTACTAATGAGCATGTGGTTAGCGGCGCGGACAAGATCACGGTCACGCTTCCTGACGGCAGGGAGTTCGAGGGCAAGCTGACAGGTTCTGATCTATATTCAGATCTCGCTGTCCTAAAGATAGAGCCAAAAGGGGACCTGCCTTTCGCAAAACTAGGAAATTCCGACAATGTCAAGATAGGGCATTGGGCGATCGCTATCGGCAATCCTTTTGCATTCGCTGTCAAGAATCCGGAACCGACATTGACAGTGGGGGTCATAAGCGCTTTAAACAGAAGCCTCCCAAGGACAGGCAGGAGGATGCGGGAATATACTGATTTGATCCAGACAGACGCGGCCATAAACCCCGGCAATAGCGGTGGGCCGCTTTTGAATATACACGGAGAAATCATAGGCATAAACGTAGCGATATTTACTATGAGCGGAGGCTCAGAGGGCGTCGGTTTTGCTATTCCGGCGAATTCCGCTAAGAAAATAATGAACGACCTTATAGAAGGAAGAGAAGTGCTTTATGGATGGCTTGGCGTAGTTATACAGGACATAACTTCTGACCTCTCAGGCTATTTTAAATTAAAAGAACAGCAGGGGGCTTTGATATCAGAGATCATAAAAGGCAGCCCTGCTGAGAAGGCAAGGCTTAAGATAGGAGATGTGATAATTTCAGCTGATGGCGAAAGGGTCAAGAATACTCATGATCTGATAAGAAGAGTTTTAAGAAAAGATATTGGTGATGAAATGGTTTTGGGCATAGTCAGGAACAGCAGGTCTTATTCTGTAAAGGTCAAAGTAGGCGCAAGGCCGAAGGACGAAACCGAAGAGTCAAAAAAAGAAGAGAAGGTTTCGCGCAAAGAAGCCGAAGAGCTGAAAGTCTGGAGAGGCATAGAGGTTTCCGGTATTACTCCTGAGATCGCGTCTCGTTTTAATCTTAGTATTAATAAGGGCGTTTTTATTTCGAGCGTAAAACCCCTAAGCCCTACGGCAAAAGCCGGCTTGCAGACGGGGGATATAATTTATGAGATAAACAGAAAACCCATCAAGAGCTTAAAAGATTATTACAGTGTCATTAAAAAGGCCTCAGGCGATGCATTGCTCAGGACTGACAGGGGCTATGCGATTATAAAGGAAGAGTGATCCCGCCTAACTTTACACTTTAACGTTGTTGAAATGTAAAGTTAGGATGATGCAGTATGAAGGTTGACGAGATAAGAGAGCGATTTTTAAAATTCTTCGAAAAGAGAGGACATGCTATTTATCCCAGTGATTCTCTCTTGCCAGCCAATGATCCCACGCTCCTTTTTACAGGAGCGGGCATGAACCAATTTAAAGAAGAATTCTTAGGCAGGGTAAAAGGCTCCAGAAGGGCTGCCACTTGCCAGAAATGCCTGCGCACAGGTGATCTTGAAAATGTCGGAAAGACCCCGGACCACCACACATTTTTTGAGATGCTGGGGAATTTTTCGTTCGGCGATTACTTTAAGAAAGAAGCTATTGCGTGGAGCTGGGAATTTTTGACAGGGGAGCTCGGATTGGACGAGAAAGACCTCTGGGTGTCTGTGTATAAAGACGACAAAGAGGCTTACGACATCTGGAAGAACGAGATAAAGGTGTCGGAAAAAAAGATATTGAAGCTCGGGGCCAAGGATAATTTTTGGCCGTCTGACGCGCCTAAGCTGGGCCCGAATGGGCCGTGCGGGCCTTGTTCTGAGATATTTTATGGGGGCAAGGACGGAGTCGAGGTGTGGAACCTGGTCTTTACGCAATTCGACAGAAAAAAAGATGGCAGCCTCGACCCATTGCCAAATAAAAATATCGATACTGGCATGGGGCTTGAGAGGATAGCGAGGGTATTGCAGGGTAAAAAGACAAATTTTGGAATAGATTCGTTCGAGCCGATCACCAAGGAAATAGAAAAATATGCAGGGAAAAGTCCGAACGTAAATACCGTGAACGCGATCGCAGATCACATACGCGCTGTTGTGTTCGCGATCGCAGACGGCGTCCTGCCCTCCAATGAAGAGAGAGGGTATGTCATTCGCAAATTAATAAGAAAGGCGTTTTGGCATGGGAGGTCTATTGGCGCAAAAGACAGGCCGTTTTTATATAAAATAGTACCTGTAGTTGCAAAGGTGATGAAAGGCCCTTATCCAGAGCTTACTGAGAGACGTGAGGACATTGCGCAGGTGGTGCTTGCAGAAGAAGAGAGATTTAAAAATACTATCGAAGAAGGCCTTGTAAAATTAAATGAGATGATAGACGCCTCTTCCGGAGTCATCGCCGGCAAGGATGCATTTAAGCTTTATGACACTTATGGGTTTCCGCTGGAATTGACTCAAGAGGTCGCGGTCGCGAAAAAATCAAAGGTAGATCTTAAGGGCTTTGAAAAATGCATGCAGGCCCAGCGCGCCAAGTCAAAAAAGAGCAGCAAGATAAAAGGATCTATCTTTGAAGTCAAGGGCAACGCAAAGTTAAAGTTGCCTGATGAGACGATTTTTATAGAAGACAAGGAAGAGATAGAGACCGAGGTCTTGCAGGTCTCGGGTGATGTTGTTTTTTTGAAAGAGACTAATTTTTATGGAGAGAAAGGCGGCCAGGTAGGCGATACAGGCGAGCTGGTTAAAGGCGGAAAGGTCGTTGCAGAGGTTGTAAATTCTATTGATGTCGCGGGCAGAGTGCAGCACGAGATCAAGGCAAAAAAAGGCGCACTGAAATCAGGTGATAAGTTAACAGTCAGGGTAAATCTGAAGCGCAGGGAAGATATTAAAAGGAACCACACTGCCACGCATTTATTGCATAATGCGTTGAGAAAGGTACTCGGCGAGCACGTAAAGCAGGCTGGTTCTCTGGTGGCGCCCGACAGGTTGAGATTTGACTTTATGCATTTTAAGGCGCTTACGGACGAGGAGATTTCCAGGGTAGAGTGCCTTGTAAACGGGTATATAGACGCGGAGAGCAAGGTCAGCACCAGCGAGATCTCTTTTGATAACGCGAAAAAACAGGGCGCAATAGCGCTTTTTGGAGAAAAGTACACGGATAAAGTAAGGATGGTAGCTGTTGGCGACTACTCGAAGGAGCTGTGCGGAGGCACGCACGTCGGCGACACAGGGGAAATAAAAAGATTCAAAGTTATATCGGAGTCCTCTATCGCGAGCGGCACGAGAAGGATCGAGGCGGTTGCAGGAAAGGCTGCTGTCAAAGAGGTCGAGGAGAGGAAAAATCTTGTCAGGGAAATCGCGGCAGAGTTCAAAACGACCCCGGAGAAGATAATCCAGGGGATAGAGGACGCCTCGGATAGATTGAAAGGCCTTGAGAGAAACATGGACTCGATAAGCCAAAGAATAGTCAGTCAGAGGATAGATAAGATCTTGGGCAGTGCAAAAAAGATAAAGGACCTCGATGTTGTTATAGGCGAGATACAGGATGTAGACATGGGTTTACTGAGAAAGGCCGCGGATACGATAAAGAGCCGTTTGAAAAAGGTTATATTTGTACTGGTCTCTGAGAAAGAGGGCAAGGTGGCAATGGTCGTGGGTGTGCGCGGCAAGGACGACATTAGCGCAGTCAAGCTCTTGAATGAGATCGGACAGGATTTTGGCATTAAAGGCGGGGGCAGGCCGGAATTTGCCCAGGC
>CAYPYS010000008.1:30204-66922 GCA_964415355.1 uncultured Planctomycetia bacterium
TCCAGCAAAGAGATACAAAATCTGTGCGAGAGATATTATTGCAATAAAAAGCGCGTGACAGAAAAAGTCCGTCGTATTGTGCAGGACGTGCGAGAAGACGGAGACAAGGCCTTGCTTAGATATACGAGAAAGTTTGACAAGGTGAAGCTCGCGTCCCGCGATTTAAAGGTAAGCGCAAATGAGATAAACGGGGCATACCAGAATATAGATACAAATTTTATTTCGAGCCTTAAGCATATAATCGAGAACGTGCAGAGGTTTCACAGAAAACAATTGCCAAAGTCATGGAAGATGAAGCAGGACGAAGGCGTGCAATTAGGAGAGATGTTCAAGCCTATCGAGAGCGTCGGGGTTTATGTGCCGGCAGGGACAGTGCCTTTGGTTTCAAGCGTTTACATGAGTGTATTGCCTGCAAAGATGGCTGGCGTGAAGAAGATCATACTCGCGAGCCCGCCTGCAAAATCCGGATACATCGATCCGCACATACTCGCGGTGGCGAATATCTTAAAGGTCGACGAGGTCTATAAAATAGGGGGTGCTCAGGCGATTGCGGCGCTTGCATTTGGGACCAAGACTGTTCCCAAGGTTGATAAGATCGTCGGGCCTGGCAATGACTATGTCACCGAGGCAAAGCGCCAGGTATTTGGCTACGTTGACATCGATATGCTGGCAGGGCCGAGTGAGGTCGTGATATTGGCCAACCAGCTGTCAGATAAGGAATATGTGGTGCAGGATCTACGCGCTCAGGCAGAGCACGCAAAGGGATTAGCAATATTGGTTACTACCTCGAAAAAATTTGCCAGGACTGTAAAGAACGAAATAGACAAAGGCTATATAGTGCTTGCGAAAAATCTGAAACAGGCAGTTGAGATCATTAATAGAATAGCGCCTGAACATCTTGAGATATTCGTGAAAAGGCCGAACGCGCTTTTAAAAGAGATCAATAATGCCGGGGCCATATTCATAGGCCCGTATTCTCCGGTGTGCGTTGGTGATTATGTCGCAGGGCCCAGCCATGTATTGCCTACAGGAGGCACGGGCAGATTTTTTTCAGGCCTTGGCGTAAGGTCTTTTCTAAAAAGCACGCACATAATCTCTTATTCCAAGAAGGCCCTTGAGAAAGAAAAGGCCGCGATGGAAAAGATGACAAAGATCGAAGGCCTCCAGAAACACATGGAATCATTCGAGGCCCGTTTCAAGTAACTTTACATTTCAACAACGTTAAAGTGTAAAGTTAGAGTAGGAAAAATGCGGATTATAGACTTAGGGCTTACAGATTTTTCAGACGCTTATAGGTTTCAGCTGGAGTTGTTAGATAAAGTTTCCAGCGGGGCCTGCGAAGACACTCTTCTGATCACAGAGCATAATCCTGTGATTACAATAGGCAGGAAAGGCAAAGAGGGTAATATCTTAAGACCCAGGGAATTTCTGGCCTCGAGAGGTATTGATGTTTTTAATATTGATAGAGGGGGGGATATTACATATCACGGCCCTGGCCAGATAGTGGCTTATCCCATTTTTAAATTAGAAAATGAAAGCCGGGATATACACAGATTTTTGAGTTTTCTGGAAGAAGCCGGTTTGCATTTTTTATCTCAATATGGACTTATTGCTGAAAAAAAACAGGGCTTAAGGGGCTTGTGGATTAAAGAAAAAAAGATAGGATTTATAGGCCTTGGCGTAAAGAAGTGGACTACTTATCATGGCCTTTCTATCAATATAAATATTGACCTTACGCCTTTTTCATTTATAAGGCCTTGCGGAATAGATGGTATTGATATAATATCTTTAAGAGAAACGCTTCGCCGGAAAGTAGATATAGAAGATGCAAAAGACAGAATCAAGACCTCGTTCAAAGAGGTTCCCTTATTGGTTGAAGCAGTCAGTAAGAACTAATGAGGATTTTCAAGAAGTAAAAAGGCTTCTTTCCGGGCATGGGATAAATACAGTGTGTCAAAGCGCCCGCTGCCCGAATATATACGATTGTTTTTCGAGAAAGAAATGCACGTTTCTGATCCTTGGAAATTTTTGCACGAGGGACTGCAAGTTTTGCGCTGTCGAAGGCCGGAAAGAAGGGTTAATGCTTCCTGCTCCTGACAGAGCAGAGCTTTTAGCAATAAAGGATGCTGTTGGGAGGCTGGGGTCGCAGGAAGTCGTTGTAACTTCTGTTACGAGGGATGATCTTTTGGATGGCGGCTCAGGACATTTCGCGGATTGCATAGAGATATTGAAAAGTCTCAGACCTCATTTGAAGATAGAGGTGCTTGTGCCTGATTTTTCAGGCAACGAGGGCTCGATAGATAAAGTTGTTTTCGCTGGGCCGGATGTCTTTTCACATAATATCGAGACCGTGCCTCGTCTTTACAATAGAGTAAGGCCAGGCGCAGACTACAAAAGGTCATTGTCGGTTTTAAAGCGCGCCAGGCAATCAGGCAATGCTATTGCTACAAAGAGCGGATTGATGGTCGGGCTTGGTGAGACAAAGGGTGAGGTTTTTGAGGCGATGGAGGACTTGAAAGCCGCATCTTGTGATATAATAACTATTGGCCAGTATCTTAGGCCTGGACCTGATTGCTTAGATGTAGAAGAATTTGTGCACCCAGATGAATTTATGAAATTTTCAGAGCGGGCGGAGGATTTAGGTTTCAAGCAATTTTCCTGCAGCCCGTTCACAAGATCATCCCTAACTTTACATTTCAACAACGTTAAAGTGTAAACTTAGGACGTGAACTTAAATATTTACAGGAGGATTGACATGGCGGAATTAAAATTACCTGAGCTGGCAGAAGGCGTAAATGAAGCCGTAGTGTCTTATTGGCTTTTTAAGGAAGGAGATGCTATCAAGGAGGGCGATGAGATCGTAGAGATGGCCACTGATAAGGCAGCATTTAACGTACCGTCCAAAATCTCAGGCTCATTAAAGCAGATCGTAGCAAAAGAGGGAGAGACTGTCAAGGTTGGGGCTATCTTAGCTGTTATCGAATAGTTTAACTTTACATTTCAACAATGTTAAAGTGTAAAGTTAGAAGAGGAGGGATCGTGAAAGAGATTCTGGAAATTCTGGAGAAAGATGCACGGACAACGCCTGGAGAGATTGCCAAGACACTGAAAAAGAGCGCAAGTTCAGTTAAGGCTGCCATAAAGAAATACGAAAAAAACGGCGTAATACTCAAATACAAGACAGTCCTTAACAGAGAACTTATAAAGGACGACGCCAGAGAGGTTCGCGCACTGATAGAGGTTAATATCGCTCCTCAGAGAGGGCATGGTTTTGACCATATAGCTGAGAGGATATATAGGTTTCCTGAGGTTATCAGCTGTTATTTATTGTCAGGTACTTACGATCTTTTGCTTGTAGTAGAAGGAAAGGATATACACGCTGTAAGCGGCTTTGTTTCGCAGCGCCTGGCGACTTTGGAAAACGTAAGGGGCACTGTCACGCATTTTCTATTGAAGAAATACAAAGAGGATGGAGACATATTGAAACGTGCTGACCGCAGTAAGCGTATTGCGATTTCATTTTAAAGCTTAACTTTACACTTTAACGTTGTTGAAATGTAAAGTTAAGGGGGTAGGGACAATGGAGATATCGAAAAAAGTACAAAAGATACCGCCTTCGGGCATAAGGGAGTTTTTCGAGCTGGTCATAGGGATGAAGGACGTTATATCTCTGGGAGTGGGTGAGCCGGATTTTGTGACGCCTTGGAATATTTGCGAGTCTGCAATATTTTCGATAGAGCAGGGCTACACCTCATATACCTCTAACCAGGGGCTTTATGAGCTCAGAACGCAGATCGCCAGATTTTTGAACACCAAGCACAATATTAAATATAATCCAGAAGAAATTCTTATCACAACTGGCGTGAGCGAGGCTTTAGACCTGGTGTTGAGAGCTATCTTAAACCCGGGCGATAAGGTCCTTGTGCCCGATCCGTGCTATGTGTCGTATTATCCTGTGAGCTTTCTGGCAGGAGGGTCACCTGTTTTTATCAACACAAAAAAGACAAATTTTAAACTGACCCCTTCATTAGTCGAGAAACATGTGTCCAAAGGGGTCAAGGCCATAATCTTTAATTATCCAGCAAACCCGACAGGTGTTTCTTATTCGAGAAAGGAACTATTGGCCCTGGCAAAGGTTTTCGTAAAGAAGAATCTTATGGTCATAAGTGACGAGATCTACGATGAATTGACATATGATTTTTCTCACACGCCGATCTCTTCGCTGAAGGGCATGAAGGAGAGGACTATCTATCTCAATGGTTTTTCCAAGGCCTTTGCCATGACAGGCTGGAGGATAGGTTATGCCTGTGGCCCGAAAAATATAATAAGCGCGATGACAAAGATCCACCAATACACCATGCTATGCTCTCCCATAATGGGACAGATGGCCGCTATCGAAGCATTAAAAAGCGGAGGCCGTTATGTCGCAGAGATGAAGCGGGAATACAAAAGGAGGCGCGAGTTTATAGTCGACAGGTTAAATGAAATAGGGCTTGTATGTTATAAACCAGAAGGCGCTTTTTATGTATTTCCCTCGATAAAAGGCACGGGTATGAATTGCATAGAGTTTTCAAAGGAGCTGCTAAGAAAAGAAAAAGTAGCAGTAGTGCCTGGGACTGCCTTTGGGTCACAGGGCGAGGGGCATATACGCATTTCTTATGCTTCGAATATGCAAGATTTAAAAGAAGCTTGCGTGCGCATGGAGAGATTTTTGAAGAAAAATGCCTGATAATAGAAAAATTCTTTTGATGTACATAACTTTGAATTCTGGCCATCACCACGCGAGCCTCGCCATAGAGAATGCGTTGAGACAGATTTCTCCTTCGATAGAAACCCTGAATATAAACGCCTTTGGCTATACGAATCCTATTCTGGAAAAAGTGATCAATAGGACATACTCTGGCGTCATCAAGACCAAGCCGGAAGTCTGGGAATATTTATATGATAACCCAAAGGTCTTGAAAAGCGTACAGGGCCTGCGCGAGGTCATTCATAAATATAATTCCAAAAGGCTGAAAAAATTATTAGAGGATTTTAATCCTGACGTGGTCGCATGTACTCAGGCATTTCCTTGCGGTATGATAGCAGATTATAAGAGAGATCTGGGTTTGCGCTTGCCGCTGGTCGGCGTCTTAACAGACCATGCCCCTCATTCGTATTGGATATTCAGGGATGTTGATTACTACATAACTCCTTCGGATATCAGCAAGGAGAGATTTATAAAGAATGGAGTCAGCGAGAAGAAGATAAAAAGTTATGGGATACCTATTGATCTTAAGTTTGGCAAAAGCCATGATAGAAACGAAGCCTGTAAGAACGTCGGGCTTAGTCCTGAATTGCCTATAGTGCTGATAATGGGCGGTAGTCAGGGGTTAGGGCCTGTGGAAAACATAGCCACTGTATTAGAGGCCATTGAGATGCCGTTTCAGCTTATTGTGATTTGCGGGACTAATAAAAGATTGAAAAACAACTTATCCAAAAGGTCGGCCAGATACAAGAAAAAGATGCTGGTTTTTGGCCACGTCGAGAACGTGGATGAGATAATGGAAATCTCTAGCATCATAATCACGAAACCCGGAGGCCTTACTACTGCAGAAGCGCTATCCAAGGATTTACCTATGATTATCGCGCATCCTATTCCAGGGCAGGAGGCAAAGAACACAGAGTTTCTCTTGCAGCAGGGCGTGGCGCTGAAGGCAGAGGACAACGAAGACATAGCTGCCTTGGTGCAGGAACTCCTTATCAACAATACGAAGTTGGATGAAATGAAAAAAAGAATAGCTGATTTGAAAAAGCCTAATTCTGCAATGGACATTGCAAAACTCATCCTAACTTTACATTTCAACAACGTTAAAGTGTAAAGTTAAGGTTATAGCTCACTCTAACTGACTTATGTTTTTTTGGTTTCTTTATAGATTTGGATATATTTTTGCGAATGTACTGCCGCTAAGGTTTGTATACTGGATCGCAGAAAGATTCGCAGATATCCATTTTTTTGTTTCGAAGAAAGACAGGGATGCGGTTGCTCAGAATCTCAGCATAGTGCTCGATAAAGAAATCAAGGATTGTTATGGCATGGCTCGGGCAGTCTCTAGGAATTTCGGGCTATATCTGGCTGATTTTTTTAGAATGCTGAGATTCGATAAAGAGATAATCAAGAAGAAAATACGGATAGAAGGCTTGGAAAACATAGAGCAGGTTTTTAGGCAAAACAGAGGTTCGATCGCATTGACGTGCCATATTGGAAACTGGGAACTGGGTGGGGTTGCAATGGCTATTTTGGGTTATAAGATGTCAGCCGTGGTCTTGAACCATAAGCACCAAAATATAAACGAATTCTTTATAGGTCAGAGGGCAAAGCAAGGCGTGGATGTGATTACCGTTGACTCTATCATGAAGCGCTGCATTTCTGCTTTGCGGGGAGGGAGGATGCTTGCACTTGTTGGTGACAGAGATTTTACGAGTACAGGCATTACGTTGGATTTTTTTGGCGTGCCGACAAGTATACCAAAGGGTCCCGCAGTCCTTAGTTTAAAGACCGATTCTCCGATTATTCCTGTGGTATGCATCAGAGAAAACAGGTATAATTATAAGTTGATTTTCGAAAAACCTATTGAGATAAAAAGAGCAGCAGGCGTTTCAGAAGCCGACCTTGTTGCCAAAGCAACGAAAGACCTTGTTCCTGTAATGGAAAAATTTATCAGGACGTATCCGGAGCAATGGCTTTTGTTCAGAAGATTTTGGGAGTCGCCTGCGGGCGCAGTTGTAATATGAAGACATTTATAGTAATACCTACGTATAACGAGGTCAAGACCATCGGCGGCATCGTGAGAGATTTGAGGGCCAGGGGATTCAGGGTCGTGGTAGTGGACGATGGCTCAACGGATCATACTATAATCGATGCCAATAAATATGGCGCAGAGCTTATAGTGCATAATAAAAATGTAGGCAAAGGTCGATGCATAAAAGAAGGCTTGGAACATGCCTTTGAAAACGATTGTGATATTGTAGTTACAATGGACGGAGACGGCCAGCACGACCTGAAAGAGATAGATAAATTTATTGATGAGCATAAAAGGACAGGCGCAGACATTGTGCTCGGGAATAGGATGAACAACCCGAAGAAGATGCCTTTTATCAGGCGCCACACAAATATATTCATGTCCTTTGTGATCTCGCTTATATTGGGTAAAAAGATAGAAGATACGCAATGCGGATATAGATTATTATCGCGGCGCGCGATCGAAAAGATGAAACTCATGACAGTAAAATATGAAATAGAATCAGAAATGCTTCTCGAAGCAAAAAGACACAACCTAACCATCTCTTCCATAGAAATAGATTCGATATATGGGGGTGAGTCCAGCCAGATCAATCCTTTTTTTGACACAATCAGGTTTACAAGACTTATAATCTATGAATTCCTGCGAAAAAAATCTTGAATATCTTAGAAAGAAAATGGTTCAAGAACAGCTTTTGCGCCGCGATATAAAAGACAAAAAGGTGCTTGATGTTTTCGATAAAGTGCCGCGCCACAGATTCGTAGACCCTGACATGCAAAGAGAAGCGTATAAAGATTTCCCTCTCTCTATCGGCAAAGATCAGACTATATCGCAGCCTTACATGGTGGCGCTTATGGTGCAGTTGCTGGATATTGCCAAAAGTGACAAAGTTTTAGAAGTAGGCACTGGTTCAGGTTATGAGACAGCAATAATAGCCGAGCTAGGTAGCTCTGTTTTTTCAATAGAGCGCATTGAAGAGCTGGCGAGTAACGCAAGGCTTCTTTTGGAGAAATTGGGTTACAAAAATATACATATAAAAAAAGGTGATGGCACTCTGGGATGGGAAGAATTTGCGCCGTTTGAAAAAATCGTGGTTACGGCTGCTTCGCCACAGGTTCCTGAACCACTCTTAGATCAACTGAAAGAAGGCGGCAAACTAGTGATCCCTATTGGTCCTAGATTTTCTCAAAGGCTTTTAGTATTGGAAAAATCCAGAGAGGGGCGCATCAGCGAGAAAGATATTTGCGGCTGCGTATTTGTTCCATTGATAGGTCAACACGGTCGGGAGGAAGGTAATGCAGGAAAGGATAATTGATTTTATATATTCGTTTGGGTTGTCGCCAAAGGCAATGATTTTATTATTAGGTACATTGCCTGTTACGGAATTAAGGGCTTCGATTCCCATAGGCATCCTGGTGCTAAACCAGAGCGTAAAGGTCGCGGTTTTATATTCGATAATAGGAAATATTTTGCCTATAGCCCCTATTTATTTTTTTCTGGACCCTGTTTCCAAGAGACTCAGCAAGACTAAGCTGATGCGTGAATTTTTTGAATGGCTTTTCGCGAGGGCAAAGAAACGCTCAGGCCTTATAGAGAAATACGAGGTCTTGGGGCTTATGTTTTTTGTGTGTATTCCATTGCCGGGCACCGGCGTGTGGACAGGCTGTCTCATCGCATCTATTTTGCGCATGAGATTCGTGCCCACCTTTTTAGCCGCATCAGCCGGAGTTATGATCGCGGCGACCATCGTAGCCACCCTTACTATTATAGGTAGGCTAGCATTCTAGCTTTACTTTAATGAATTGAGTTGACAATCATCTATATTTTGATATAATAATGTAAAAATAAATAGAGATCTTCGGGAGAGGGTGAAATTCCCCACCGGCGGTATAGTCCGCGAGCCCCGTCATAGGCGGGTGAGCAGATTCGGCGCAATTCCGAAACCGATTGTTAAAGGCTAGATGAGAGAAGATAAGAGGCGTTGTCGCCAATTTACCCGAAGATTTTATCTTCGGGTTTTTTAATGGGCACATTAGTTATGGAGCGGGCGATATGAAATTCAATCAGATCAAAGAAATTTTGCAGGATTTAAAAAAGGGCAAGGCAGTCATTGTCATAGACGATGAAGACCGCGAGAACGAGGGGGATATCGTAGTTGCGGCTGAATTTGCCAACGCCGAGATCATAAATTTCATGATAAAGCATGGTCGCGGACTTGTCTGTGTGCCCATGGAAGGCAAAAGATTAGATGCGCTCGGATTGCAGCCTATGTTCGAAAATGAGCAGGACCCTTATAAGACAGCGTGGACCATTTCAGTTGATGCAAAAAAAGGCGTTACTACAGGCATATCGGCGCACGATCGTTCACTGAGTATAAAAACACTGATAAATCCCAGGACAAGGCCGGATGACCTCATGCGGCCGGGGCATATTTTTCCTCTTCGCGCAAAAGAAGGCGGCGTCTTGACTCGTGCCGGACATACCGAGGCGTGCGTGGATATGATGAAATTAGCAGGACTTTATCCTGCCGGCGTCATATGTGAGATAATAAACGAAGATGGCAGCATGGCAAGAACCCCTGATCTTATAAAATTTTCAAAAAAGCACAAGTTGAAGATATGCACGATAGCTGACCTTATAGAGTTCAGAAGGCGCTTGGAGAAATTGGTGAACCGCATTGCCTCGACCACTCTGCCGACAGAATTCGGAGTCTTTAAGTTGCACCTTTATGAATCGAGCATAGACAAGTCGCATCATATTGCGCTTATTAGAGGGAGCGTGAATACGAGCGAACCTGTGCTTGTAAGAGTGCATTCAGAATGCCTTACAGGCGACATCTTAGGATCCAGGAGGTGTGACTGCGGCGATCAACTTCATCAGGCCATGAGAAGTATCGACGAGGCAGGGCGAGGAGTGTTGCTTTATATGCGACAGGAAGGCAGAGGCATAGGTCTTGTGAATAAAGTAAAGGCGTACGCGCTTCAGGATAAGGGCATGGATACTGTTGAGGCCAACGAGGCACTTGGCTTTGAAGCAGATTTAAGGGATTATGGTATAGGCGCGCAGATATTGGTGGATCTAGGCTTGAAAAGAATAAACCTTATGACGAATAATCCAAAAAAAATAGTGGGGCTTGAAGGCTACGGCCTCAGGGTTATAGAGAGGGTTCCTTTGGAAACAGAACCCACGCATTTAAACAGGAGATACCTAACGACCAAGAAGGAAAAGCTTGGCCACAAACTAACCGCTTAACAAGGAGGTGTGGGATGGTAAAAACCATTCAGGGTCAACTGATTGCAAAAGGGAAAAAGTTCGGAGTCATTGCTTCCAGATTCAACGATTTTATTACAAATCGCCTTTTGGAAGGGTGCGCGGATACTCTTTTGAGGCATGGCGCAAAGGAGAATGACGTAGAAGTCGTATGGGTGCCGGGCGCATTTGAGATCCCGGTGCTTGCGCAACGAATGGCAAAGTCCAAGAAATACGACGCAGTCATATGTCTTGGCACTGTAATAAGAGGTTCTACGCCGCATTTTGATTATATTGCCAGTGAGGTAGCAAAAGGCGTTGCCCATGTTTCTTTTTCTACGGGCGTACCAGCGATTTTCGGTATTATTACGGCTGACTCGATTGATCAGGCAATAGAAAGAGCCGGCACTAAAGAAGGCAATAAAGGCCGCGACGCAGCTTTGTCAGCTATCGAGATGGCAAATCTAGTCGACGAGTTCTGATATGCGCAAACGAACATTAGCTCGCGAAAGCGCCTTAAAGGTTTTGTATAGAATCGAGATTTCCAAAGAGTCTGTCGACTCGAGCATAGAAGATTTTTGGACAGTAGAAAAGGCCAATAAAGATGTCATGGATTTTGCCAACGATCTCATAAGAGGTACGCACGAAAATCTTTCTAAAATCGACGAACTCATCTCTAAGTACGCCGCTAACTGGGAGATCAAAAGGATAGCTGTGATAGACAAAAATATCTTGCGCATGGGTATATTCGAGCTGCTTTATAGAGATGATGTCCCGCCCAAGGTTGCTATAAATGAAGCGATCGAGCTTGCCAAAAAATACGGCGACGTGGATTCCGGAAAATTCGTAAACGGGATCTTAGATAAGGTCAGGAAGACAGAATGCAAAGATTAGCTGATATGCATGTGCATACGCAGGAGTCTGACGGAACCTTTTCGCCCGAGAAGGTCGTAGAATATTCAAAGGCAAAAGGCTTGCACGCAATCGCCATAACAGATCATGATTGCTGCTCTGCTATCGCTCCCGCGATTGCAGCAGCAAGAGATCTGGATCTGGAAATTATTCCTGGCGTCGAGTTAAGCGCGGAAGTAGATGAACAAGACGTGCATATATTGGGCTATTTCATAGACTGGCAGAACAAAGCTTTTTTAAAGGAACTGGAGTACATTGTGCATGTAAGGCGGGAGCGCGCAAAAGAGATCTTGAAAAGGCTTCGGAAAGTCAATGTCGATATAACAGAGAAGGAGCTTTTTGAGTTAAGCAATTCAGGCTGCGTTGGCCGTTTACATATAGCCCAGCTTTTGTTTAAAAAAGGGTACGTATCTTCTATAAGTCAGGCCTTCAAGAACTACATAGGCGACCAAAGCCCATGTTATGTAAAAAAATTCAAATTGACCCCTAGAGAAGCGGTTTCCATGATAAAGGATGTGGGCGGTATTCCTGTATTGGCGCATCCCAAGACCATTAACACAAAAAATAAAAGACTTGCAGAAGTCATTAAGGGTTTTGCCGACGACGGTATAGAAGGCATAGAGGTTTATCACATTGAACACACGGCAAATGATGTAAAGGAGTTTGAAAAGCTGGCCAATAAGTTCGATCTGCTTATGACAGGCGGTTCTGACTGCCACGGTCTTGGCAAAAAAGAGATCTTGATAGGCAAAGTAAAAATTCCTTATGAACTAATAGAAAAAATGAAGGAAAGACTCTAACTTTACATTTCAACAACGTTAAAGTGTAAACTTAAGGCTCATATATCATGGGTAAACACGAATTTTTTATGAAAAAGACATTGGAGCTTGCTGAAAAAGGCAGGGGCGCTGCTAATCCTAACCCTATGGTGGGGGCTATATTGGTAAAGAACAATAAGATTATATCAAGCGCCTATCATAAAAGAGTAGGGGCGTTACACGCAGAGGCTCTCGCAATAAAAAAAGCAGGCAAAAAAGCAAATGGTGCTACTCTATACGTGAATTTGGAGCCTTGTTCTCATGTTGGAAGGACGCCCCCTTGCACAGAAACGCTTATAAAAAATAAGATAAAAAAAATCTACTGCGCCATGATGGACCCTAATCCCTTGAACTACGGACGCGGCATAAGTAGATTAAGAAAAAATAAAATAAATGTATCCGCGGGGTTGTTAAAAAGTGAAGCTGAGAAGCTAAACGAGGTCTTTGTAAAATATATAACAGAGAGAATGCCATTCGTTACCTTAAAGATGGCAGAGTCTCTGGACGGGAAGATCGCCACAAAAGACAGGGATTCAAAATGGATAAGTTCTGAATCTTCGCGGGCCTATGCGCATAGATTCCGCAGTGAAGTGGACGCTATATTAGTAGGCGTAAACACTATTTTAAAAGACGATCCGCTTCTCACGTCCAGGGCAAGTCGTTCTCCTGTAAAAGTTGTGCTCGACCCTTATTTAAAAATACCGGAACGTGCTAAGATTTTTTCAAAAAAGTCACCCGCTCTTTGCATTATCGCTGTTCTTAGGGGATCTTTAAATGATAAACCCACCATGCAAAAGATAAAGCGCCTAAATAAAAAAGGCGCCCTGGTCATAAGTCTTCCCGGTAAGGGTGGAGTGATTGATTTAAAGAGCCTTTTAAGGGAACTAGCTGAGCTCGAGATAGCGCATTTATTGATAGAAGGCGGCGGGGAAACAGCGGCAGGCTTTATAGAAAAGAAACTCGTCGATAAAATCATGTTCTTTATCGCGCCCAAGATAGTCGGCGGCAGAGACGCCGTGACTTCGATAGAAGGCAAGGGCGTGGATAAAATTAAAAAGTCCGTAAAATTAAAAAACATAGAACTCGAAAGAATGGAAGAAGATATTCTGGTGAAAGCATATGTTTACAGGAATAGTAGAAGGAATAGGAAAAGTCGCCGGCATAACTAAGACTCGCGTAGGCGTTTCTCTTAAGATTAAAGCCAAAAGTATTGGCGCAGACGCGAAGATAGGGGATAGTATTGCCATAAATGGCGTATGCCTTAGTATTGTTGAAATAAAAGGTGACATTTTAAGCTTTGATGTCATACAAGAGACTCTTTTAAAGACCAATCTCGGCTGTTTAAAAATAAACGATTCTCTTAACCTGGAAAGAAGCCTGAAGCCTGATTCAAGGATGGGCGGGCATTTTGTCACCGGCCACATAGATTATAGAGGCAAGATAGAAAGCATGATAAAAGGCTCCGAAGGCATTGGAGTAAAGATTTCCCTGCCGGAAGAGTTTTCGAATTTTGTCGTCGAGAAAGGCTCTATAGCCTTAGACGGCATAAGCCTTACAGTAGCAGAAGTCAAAAGAAGGAATTTCACAGTCTATTTGATCCCGCATACCTTAAAAGTCACCACTCTAGGCAGCAAAAAGAAAGGTGACTCCCTAAATATAGAAACAGACCTACTCGCAAAATACATCGCAAAGCACGTCCAAAAACCTACTCTCGAATCACTCCTCAAGAAATACCAGTACTGTAGTTAAAGAAGCATACTTAACTTTACATTTCAACAACGTTAAAGTGTAAAGTTAGATTTTCGCCCTCTTTACAATTTTCCCTTAAAATATGTCCAGTAGTCATTATTATATGACTACTGGACTATTCAATTTCCATTCAACCAGGCATATAATACACGGGGTATATCTATGAGCAATGCAGAAAAGGTCATAACCTTGTTATGCAATAAAATCAGGGCATTCAGAAATTCCAAGGGATGGACGCAGGAACGATTGGCAGAAAAGACAGGTGTTCATCCGACCTATATAAGTCGGATTGAAAGCGGACTAAAACTTCCCACTTTAGTTTCAATTTGCAAAATTGCAGAGGCTCTTGATGTAGAAGTTTACGAGCTTTTCATAGATGAAGCAAAGATTAATTCGTCTGATTACAAAAAGAAAAAGCTTATTAGTATTGTAAGCGAAAGCGCACCCACCAATATAGACATCTACTCTACGGTTCTTAACGCATTGCATAAAAAGTACAAAAAAGTCAAGAAGTGAATCTTAAGTATACATTTCAACAATGTTAAAATGTATACTTAAGCATCGTGCATGGCGAAGATAGTAATATCTATATTTATTTTTATTATAGCAACTGTTGGATGTTCACCAGTTGATAGCGAAGACTATGCAAGCTCCAAGATTGTAAAGGTTGTGGATTTTGAGCTTTCACCTGACGAAAACAAAATAGCTTTTAGTGCAATAACCCCGCTCGGTAACACTGACATCTTTGTAATAGATATAGACGGCACTAATCTGAAAAAACTTACCTTTAAAGATCGCTCGCCTTCGAATCATATCGCGAAGTTTTTTAAAAAACACAAGTGGCGTAATTTTTTTGAGATAAATATGGATTCCCCTAAATGGACAAAAGAAGGGAGGATTGCGTTTTGCGAGGAAATAACCAGACACCATATAACAGGAGTAAATACTGCTAGTTTAATACAACGGACAATCGAATTTGATGGAAGTAAAAAGCGAATAAAAAACGAAGAAGATGAAATCGTAAGCAGGAAGCCATTCGATCCAATTAATAGACCTATTATATCCGATCAATCAAAAAAGCATAAAAAGAAAATTTTTCTAGAAGACGGTATTATTTGGGTCTTAAGCTACAGCAAAGCCAGCCCAAAAAAATTGATTCAATAATTCCTTTCCATGAAGATACTCTCTTTTTTCTTAGCAGTCCTTTGTTTGGTTATTTGTCCATCCAAGTTATTAGCAGAAAATTTTACAACAATAGATAGCACTAAAGGAGCAAAGATTAATGTATACATGCACCAGAGCAAAACGAGTGCTGTAAAAGAAAAACCAATATTATTAGTTCATGGTTTTAATTCAGGAGGTAAAGTTTGGGATAGTTACGTTGAGAGATTAATGCAGAATGGCTATGATGTAATCATTGTGGATATGCGAGGCAACAAGGTTGATGTTGATGGTGATCATAAAGTCGATACACCTGTTGTTGGTGATTCCTGGGGGTATGGAGTAAGAGATCTTGGTGATGATGTCGGTATGGCTTTAATATACAGCGTAGATTATTTAAACAAAAATCTCCCAGACCGTAATTACAAGAAAGTAGATGTAGTAACGCATTCCACAGGCGCGCTTGCCGTAACATCTTATTCTCATTCCATGGGTCTTGTTCCTTACAGAAACAATATTGACACGATAATAGAACTTGCCCCACCAAATAATGGCTCTACTAGCTTAGTCGCGAATATTAAAGAAGTTGCCAGGATTACGCCGTCAGTTTTCACCCAGAGCATAATAGCTTATGAATATGCCTTAGAATTATTGCATAACAAGGTCTGGGTGCCGGGCGGTGACAGGATGGAGTCTGAAAAACTGCGAAAAGAGTTAACACCTGAGAGTCTTTTTCTGAAAAGCGTTGAAGGTCTTGGCCCGGATCGGCGCATAAAGACATTTATTGCAATCGGAGATGAAGATTTTGTGGTAGGCGACTGGAGCCCGGCCATTGACGAAAGGGACGATATAGGTTATGAGTATTTTGTGGGCTTGGATCATTTTAATTTTTGTAATAGTGAGCTAGTTATTACGGCATTGCTTGACAAATTAGAAAATGATGCAGAGAGTAATTTTTTCAAGCGTTACAAGCCATATAGAAATAAAACTACAATTGCATTTTTATCAGGGCCTGGCATTGATCATCCTGATGATACATTTGATGTTACAACCTTTGCAAAAGGCATAGACATAAGCCCTCGCGAGTTATTTAATCTCTATTTGAGGATAGCAGGAAAGAAAGACAAAGAAAATATTTTAAAATACTGGGAAGGCCTTGTGCTTTTTGAAAAAGCACAGAAAGAGATAGAGAATGGTGCGGCTGAACAGGATATTATAGACGAGTGGCAAGATTTACTAGCTGAAAAGAACGAGTTTCTTAATAATTGTTATATCAATGCTTCAAAGGAGTATCTGGAGTGCCCAGATCTAGCCATATTGGTCAACGGTTACTTTTTTGAACTTACAAAACTAATCATAGAAAAAGTAAAAGAACCAGTGCGTCTTATAGATCACACTTTTAACCCGTCTATATTAAATGAACAGAAGATACTGATAATTCCTTCTGGTGGACTCTCAGGGCTTTCTCAATCGACAATATTTAGGAAAAAACTTTCTGAATTTGTAGAAAACGGCGGCATTCTAATATGCTTTTCTCAACAGCATGGCTATGATTTTAATGCCCTTCCAACAGCCAAGCTTAGAGGGTACGGGTGGGAGGAAGACGCATCATGCCATTCAAGAGCTGCCTATATAGAAAATTTTCATCAAATCCTGTCTTCTCAGAGCGAGCTCTACCCCGATATAAAGCTTGATGGATATTTCACAGATTATCCAGACGACACAACTATACTATTGAGAAGGACCAAAAATCTTTATCCAGCAATGCTCATGTATGAATTTGGCAAAGGGTTAGTCATTGCTGCGAATATTTATTCAGACTGGGGTTATTCAAATGGTCAGACAAGTTTGGCTGAAATCGCTCTCGTTCGAGATCTGATTAGATGGGCAAAGACCGGAAAGAACTTACCAGAATATAAAAAAGGCAAGGTTTTTAAGGAAGTAATAAAAACTTTAAAGGATTTTAGCAACATTGAGATGATCTTAAGATCCGCAGAAGGTGCTGTGTTGGAGAAAAAGATGTCTGATAATTCGCTCTATGAATTAGGTACGGTTTTGAGCAAGCCAGGCATTTATTGCGTAGATTACATTCTATACAATTCTGATTCTGAAATCGTACAGCCTCTAACAGAAGGGTTTTATTTTTGTTTTGCCGAGCCCCCAGAAGGCTCCATAGAGAACCCGGGTTTTACTTTTAATATAACAACTGATGCTGAAAATTATGCCCGCGATACAGAAACCACTTTTACCTTCCATATAAAGAATAACACTAATCATGATGAGACAATAAAATGTAAGGCTAGACTTTCGCATCATGAGATAAATTTCAAAAAGACTATAGATATCCCTGCCAATAGCACCATCTCGTTCAGTAAGATTATAACTGCTGATAAAACAGATCTTCTTGCCGCAGAGTTTTATTCTTCTGCAAACAATTTATTAGGCCGCGCAGAAAGAGGCATAAACGTCTTTGAACCCAGCATAGAAATCAATATAGACACTGATAAAAAAGAATATCTCCCGGGCCAGAATATTTTAATAAGATCTACTATATTAAACGCTTTAGAAATAGAGCTTGAAGTCATGCTTGTATTCAATATTATTGATTCAGAAAACAGAGAAATCTGTTACAAGACCAAGGCTTTGAGATTGCGTGGAGGAGAGGTGGAATCTTGGGCTCAAGATTTTGAAATACCGCAGCATACTGCGAGGGGTATCTATAAGATAAAACTGAACGCCTTTTTGAATCTTACGTTGGTAGGTTCTGCCAGTACAGATATTGATATACCCAGTTCTCTACTTTACACAGAAGACAAGCTCCCCGCAAATTTCTTTGAATTATTGACAATAGCCTTAGAGAAATCACTATATAGTCCAGGTGAGTTCATTCCAGCAAAGGTAATAATCAATAATAAAGGCACAAAAATAGAAGACGCTCTTTTGGATATAAGAGTATTGCGAAATGTGAACATAGGTTATTTATCAGGGGTAGTAATGGATGAAAAAGGCTTACCTGTAAAGGGTGTAAAAGTAGGGGATGCTTATACAAGCGAAGAAGGTAAATTTCTAATCGAGGATCTTATCGAGGGAAAGCACGTTCTTGGTATTAGAGCGCGCGGCTATGATGAGGTTTCAAAGGAAGTGAAGATTTTAGCAGGTCCTAACAACATGGATTTTAATCTAAACCCTGTAAAATATGGAGATTTTTCTGGTTTATTGGAAGATTCAATAGGGTCAGTATTAACGCTAACGCCAATTGATGTTAGTGCTTCAGGCGTATTAATAAGGACAGCTTGCGTTTCAACAGATGGTAACTTTCAATTCAAGCGTGTGCCCATTGGAATTTATCGCCTAACTATTCAACCAGAAGGCGCATCAGAGGTAATAGAAATCAAAGAAAGAAACATTGTTCTCGACGAACTCGAAGGATATTCCACCCCTGTTTTAAAGCAGGTGTTAGAAGCTGAACCTAATGATGATTTTGATAATGCAGAAAGCATAGGTGTAAGAGAAGAGGTAATTTGTACGATGCATGTAGATGGCGATAATGATTATTTTGCTTTTAACATAAAGGAAAAAGGTATTTTCTATATTAAAATGAAAGAGGTGCCGGATGGATTAAGGCCTTCTTTAAAAATATATAATGCTAAAGCGAAAATCATAGCTCAAAAGGCTGGATTTTCAGGTCAGAAGATAGTTTTGGAGGCTGAGATAGGGGAGTCTGGTAAGTATTATCTGATGGTAAAAGATTGGTATTCAAATTTTTCTTCTTTAAATCCGTATTCTTTTGAGACGTATTTTATAAATACAGTTGATGAGTATGAGCCAAGCGATAGCAGAGATGAAGCGCTTATTGCGGAATTCGGAAAAACTTATTTTGCTACGATATCTACAAAAGGAGATTCTGATTTTTATAAACTATCTGTGCCTGATTCAGGGAAGGTGGCTGTTTATCTGGAGGATGTGCCTTCCAATATAAGGCCTTACATAAAACTTTACAGAGAGACGCGTAAATCTTGGATCTATTCAGCTGCAGCATTTGCAGGCGAGGATTTAGTAATGGAGTTTGAAGTGGATAAGCCTTCAAATTATTTTATCCAGGTGCAAGACAGGTATAATAGCGAGAGGTCCTTTCTGAGATACCGATTATCTGCTGTCTATGTACCTGATGATGAACCCATCCCAGAAGGAGCATTATATTTTCACAGAGACATAGGCATCTCTGATATAAAGCACAAGAAAGAAATCAGCGTTGATATTCCCGGCATTAAGAAAAAAGGAAAGTATTATCTTCAAGCTGCTTTAGAGTCTTCGTCTCCGCAAAAAAATGGCCAGGCCGTAGAAAGATTCTATGTAACAGACACGGGTACTCCATTAGAACCTGCAAGATCACCAGATATTAAAATTTCTTATTTAGAAGATGAAAGCTTGGCCTTTAAAGCAGGAGAAAAGTCACGTTTTAGATTTAAGGCTGTAAATCAGGGGAATGCCATTGGCAAATGCGAGATCGATTTTAAATTCAAGGATTTATTTGATTATGGCATAAATGAATTTTTAGAGCCCGATACCGAAAAAGATCTGGTGTTCGAATTTTTAATACCTGACGATATGGAGGAAGGGACATATCAAGCAGAATATACGTTTGAGGACAGGAAATACATTGTAAATTTTAGAATAAATGGCATAAAAGTCGAGGTTAATGCAATGTATAAAGACAATATATTTAAGATCAAAATTGAAAATAAGAGTTTACTAGAAAATCTCAATCTCTTTGTAGAGGCTAGATGCGGGGGCTTTGAAGAAAGAAAGACTTTTGTATTAAACGAAAAAGAAGAATTAATTTTCGATATCAAAGAAACAGAGGGCGAGGATAAAATTTATTATGGGATATATTTCGTTTCAGGCAAGGCTATTTATTTGAATTCTTTTTTGCTTGAGGATGTAGACGAGCCAGATATCTTTTTTAAGATAATGGAGGTAGATAGCGATAAGGATGATTATGAGGCAGGCGACAAGGTTCAGTTGAAATGGAAGATTGATTCTCAAGATCAAATTTCTATTAGGTTGATGGCAGAATTAATAGGACCTGACTCTATAGCTGTCAAAGTTATAGATGAGGACATAGATCTAGACGAGGGGCCAAGCATTTTAAGCAAAAAGATCAGTCCAGAATTTACAAAGGCAGGCCTTTATAGAGTTATCTATAGATTTATTTATGCAGAATCAGTTATTGCTCAGGGTTCGATATTTTTTGACGCAGGAGAGGAGGCTAGGATCCAATTGCATATGAATAAGAGAGAATATATAGAAGGGGAAAATATAAAGTTAATCGCATGTATATTTTCGAGTTTTGCATTAGAGGGAAATTTAACTCTTCTTTTGGACGAGGAGGTTGTGAAGGCAAGGAATATCAATTTGGATGGCTATAAAGAGTTTATCTTCAATATAAAAACAAGCGAGATTGGGAAGCATGCAATATATGCTAGCCTATTTTATGATGACCAAAGATTCGATTCGACCAAAGAGAGTTGTGAAGTTTTGCCCAAACCAAAACCAAATCGTTCGCCGATACTGTTTACGATAGGACAAAAAGAGGTTATGGCCGGTGATAGTTTAGAATTTTTTGTAGAAGCAGAAGATTTGGATGGTGATGAGCTTTCTTATTTTACAGATGCATTGCCAGAAGGAGCAATTTTTAATTCTGAAGCAAGAAGATTTTTATGGAAACCAGGGCATAAACAATTTGGCGAATATTTTGTAACATTTAGTGTTACTGATGGCAAGGATATTGCTTTTGAAAAAGTGATGATAAATGTGAAAAAGGCTATACCTCTTCCACCGAAAGTAAATGCGCTTGCAGAGCCAGTTAAAGGTATGGCGCCTCTCGAGGTTTACTTTAGCGCAAATAGCATTGATGATGACGGTGAGATTGTTAAATACGAATGGGATTTTGATGGCAAGGGAGTGTATGATTTTAATTCTCTGGAATCCGGGAACACTGTTTTTATTTATACAGGCGAGGGTAGTTTTCCTGTGAGTTTGCGCGTGACAGATAACAAGGGTTATACCAATACTCATTCAGTTGCAATTGACGTGGCAAGAAATCCTGATGCGCCTCTAGCCTATTTAGAAGCCATGCTGCTGAAAGGGGTTGCTCCGTGTAAGATTTATTTTCAAGGCGCTGCGTTTTCCACAGCAGATATTTGTAAATATGAATGGGATTTTGATGGTGACGGAGTTTATGATTCTTATTCTGCTACATCAAGCGAAGTCGTTAATACATATAGCGAGTCAGGGATTTTTGACGCTGAGTTAAAGGTCACCAATTCCGAAGGTTTAAGCGATTCGAAATCAGTCACTATAGAAATATTAGATCCTTTGGTTCTGGATATAGAGCCTGTTCTTTCATGTGACACAGGCGATGTCCCTCTTGAAGTAGATTTTGACGCAGTTATAAAAGCAGATAATGGCATACAGAAATATCAGTGGGATTTTGAAGGAGATGGAATATTTGATTTTACCTCTACTCAATCGGCAATCACTGAGCATGTTTATTATGATCCTGGATTATATATGCCTACATTGAGAGTTGTAGATAGAAATAATATTTCCAAGGAAAACAAAAAGGAGATTCGATGCGGGGTGAAAAACATAGATCGTATAAAAACTGGAAAAGTTATTATCGAAACAAGAAAGGGAAAAGCGCCTTTTAGAGCAAGTTTTTCTTTAGATACTGATCTGGACATTGCTGATGTTAATTATTTTTGGGATTTTGATGGTGATGGGGCATGTGATCTTGTTTCGAATTCGCAAAACGTAGAATTTATATATACTGATTCTGGCGTTTATGTTGCAGAGGTGAGGATAAGATATTTAGAAAGATTTATAGGCTCATTTAAAGAGACGATTTATGTAATAAATGGAAAGAAGAATTATAAAGCTACAAAAAGTGATAGCGGTCTAGGCCTCAAAAAAAGGAAAGATGTTTATAAAGATAAATCTGATAAAATTGAACTTTTAGATAAAACTGGTCTTTTGTTGCCTGCAGGGATATTAGGCGAAGACGATGTGGTAGACATAAGGAAGATAGAAGAGGATGAAATACATAAAAAGATTGAATTTGAAAATAACATTATTCATGCCGGAGAATACAGGGAGTATAAATTTGATAATCATAATGGTGTTTTCGACAAAGAATTGCTAATTTCTATCCCGTATCTGGACGAAGACGAAGATGGATTTGTGGACGGGAAAAATATCGATGAGCTGACTTTGAATATATATTGGTACGATGAGAATATTGAAGAGTGGAAGATTCTTTCTGATTGTTTAGTTTTCCCAAAAGAGAATTTAGTTACAGCTAAGACTAGCCATTTTACTATTTTTGGCATTGCAGGATTAGAAAGCAAGATAAGTGGCACAAGCAAAGCTGATGGAGGTGATAATGGAGGTGTTGATTGTTTTATTGCCACAGCCGCGTTTGGTACGCCTTTAGCCGATGAGGTAAGAGTATTTTGCGAATTCAGAGACAGGTATTTGACTGAGTCGAAAATGGGAAGTAGATTTACAGACCTTTATTATTCTTTTAGTCCACCTATTGCAAATTTTATTAGAAATAGCCCCTTTCTCAAAGCCCTTGTCAGATTTCATCTTAAATTGCTTGTAAAGCTGCTTAAACTTGTATTATAATAATCCTAACTTTACACTTTAACGTTGTTGAAATGTAAAGTTAGAGGTTGAAAAATCCTTCCTGCCAGTATAATATATATACGATATATAAGAGCCAAAACATACGAAAGCGTTCTTGATATTTTCGTAACTCATCGAAATTATTGTAACTATAAACTCTGTAAATAACTTGTAGGGTTTTTTATTTTAGGTGATTTATGTGGATTTTATCACTTTCGAACTATTTTTAGACACTATTTGGACACCAGATTAACATAATAAAAAGCTTAATATTATAATATTAAAAGTGTTGTATTTTTTTAACAACATGCTATACTTATAATAGGGATAATAATGATAAAAAAAAGGGGGGGGTGAGTGAGATGGCTGAAAGGATGACGCTCGGAACATTCTTTAAGCAGAAGAGAATATCGCTCCATTTAACTTTACGTAAATTCTGCGAGCAACACGATTTGGATGTGGGAAATGTGAGTAAGATTGAAAGAGGAATTTTGCCACCACCTAAATCGGAAAAGATTCTAAAAAAATACGCAGGATACTTAAAGCTGAAAAAGGGGTCAGATGATTGGTATGAATTCTTTGATTTAGCAGCTGCTGAATCTGGAAAACTTCCAAAAGAACTTATGGAAAAGGATATCTTGGAAAGAATGCCGGTCTTATTCCGCACCATCAGAGGCAAGAAATTATCAAAAAGCAAGTTAGACAAATTAATAAAAATAATCAAGGAGTCGTAATTGTCTTGTAAGGTATCTGTTCCATTCAAGAACCATAGTCATATAAAAAGAGCTGCAGAAAAGTTCTTGCAAAAACACCATCCGGAAGATACTTATCCAATACCAATAGAAGATATCATAGAATTTCAATTGGGTCTCGATATAATCCCTCTTGATGGGCTGCATAGGATAATAGATACAGATGGGTTTATATCTTCAGATTTAAAGAGTATCTCTGTGGAGGAGTATGTGTATAAAAACAGAGCCGGTCGGTACAGATTTACCTTGGCTCATGAAATAGGCCACCTTATATTACATGAGAATGTCTACAGCCAGTGCAGATTCAAGACTACGGGAGAATGGAAAAAATTCATCGAGAATTTTCCAGAAAAAGAATATTCTTGGCTTGAATGGCAGGCAAATGAGTTCGCAGGCTTGGTCCTTGTGCCATCTCATCATTTAAAAAAGAGGTTATTATATCATATAAGGCAGCTTAAGGCTCTTAAGATTGAAAATGACGAGGTTATATTAGATCGAGCTATTGAATTTTTATCTAAGGATTTCGTAGTTTCTGCAGAGGTTATAAGAAGACGGTTATACAAAGAAAGTAACAAACAAAAATAAAAGAGGCATAAGATGGTAACCAAAGTTCTTTGTGCAAAGGTAACTTTTCGCAATTCATTGAAAATAAGATAAATAAGTCTTACGCGCCCATAGCTCAATTGGATAGAGTGCCGGCCTACGAAGCCGTAGGTTCCCTGTTCGAACCAGGGTGGGCGCGCCATTCCTAACTTTACACTTTAACGTTGTTGAAATGTAAACTTATGAGAAGATGTAGACGGATTTTAAGTCTGGCAATTGTTTTTATTGTGCTCGTCGTGGTTTTTCTGTGGGGGAGGGCGCAGTATGTCGTCCCTATTATTATGTATCACAGGATAGATGATAGAGCGGCGACTTCGAAACTCAGTGTCACCCCAGAGAGCTTTAAGAGGCAGATGAGTTTTTTGAAAAGACATGATTACAACGTTGTCAGGCTTGAGGACTTGCCGGATATAATAGGGTCTGGAAAGATTCCCCGTAAAACAATTGCCATTACATTTGACGACGGATATGAGAATAATTACAAAAATGCATACCCTGTCTTGAAAGAACTTGGCCTTCCCGCCACTATTTTTATTTCACCGGGACTGATAGCTAGAGAGGACTTTTTGGCGTGGGATCAGGTGGTCGAGATGTCAGAAAGTGGCGTAATCTCTATAGGCAGTCACACAATGTCGCATGCGTATTTACCTGATCTGCCACAACAATATCTAGACAGAGAGATCTTTGATTCTAAGCGTTCAATAGAAAGTCACACTAGAAGAGAGGTCGATTCATTTAGCTATCCAGTTGGCGGTTTCAATGAACGCATAAGAGATAGAGTTATAAAAGCCGGATACAAAATAGCAGTGGCTACGAATCCTGGCAAGGAATATCCGAAGCACGACGCGTATGCAATGAAGCGTGTGCGGATATCCAGGACATCAGATAATCTTTTTGTATTTTGGATAGAGACATCTGGTTTTTATACCTGGGTCAAAGAGCATAGAGATGAACCCTAGCTTTACACTTTAACGTTGTTGAAATGTAAACTTATGAGAGAGAAGAATATTAAAATTATAGGGGCAAAGGAGCACAATCTCAAGAATATCGATCTGGAGATACCCAGGGATAAGCTCGTCGTAATTACTGGTCTGAGTGGGTCCGGGAAATCTTCGCTCGCCTTTGATACTATCTACGCAGAAGGCCAACGCAGATATGTGGAAAGCCTGTCTGCGTATGCCCGTCAGTTTTTAGAACAACTTGAAAAGCCTAATGTCGAACACATAGAAGGGATGTCTCCTGCAATTGCGATAGAGCAGAGAAGTGCCGGAGGGAATCCGCGTTCTACAGTGGGGACTACGACGGAGATCTATGATTATCTGCGTTTGCTTTTCGCACGTGCAGGCACGCCTTACTGCTATAAATGTGGCAAGAAAATAACGCAGCAGAGTTCCGATGAAATAATAGACAAGATTTTGAAGCATCCTAAAGGTACGGCCCTTATGATATTGGCGCCGATTATAAGAGGCAGAAAGGGTGAGTATCATAAATTATTCAATGAACTTAAAAAACAAGGATTTGTCAGGGCGAGAATAGATGGCGAAATAGTTTCTCTGGATGAAAAGATAACGCTGAATAAAAATAAAAAGCACAACATAGAAGTTCTCGTGGACAGGTTGGTTATCGACGAGGAAATCAGGGACAGGCTGGCTGATGCTGTTGAGATAGCAATAAAAGTAGGCAAGGGTCTGGTGCTGGTTGCAGGCGATAAAAAAGAAAAAGATATAAAAGAAGAATTGTTCAGCGAGCTTTACGCATGTCCAAAGTGCGGCGTGAGCTATGAAGAGATCGAGCCACGCATTTTTTCTTTTAACAGTCCCTATGGCGCGTGTCAGGATTGCGGTGGACTTGGCACAAAGATGGAAATAGATGCAGAGCTCGTCGTGCCCGATAAGACGAAATCATTAAAAGAGTCGGTGAAACCGTGGCGCGTAGGAGGCATGAAAATAATCCTGCATTATAGGAGACTCCTTAGGCGGCTTGGTCGCGAATACGGATTTGAGCTCGACATACCATTCAATAAGATCCCTAAAAAAGTAAAAGATATTATTCTATATGGTTCGGGGGACGAGGAAGATTTCTATTTTGAGGGAGTTATCCCTAATCTTCTAAGGCGCTACCGGGAAACAGAGAGCGAGTTCATGAGGCATGAGATCAATAAATATACGAGTGAAACACAGTGTCCGGTGTGTAAAGGAAAAAGACTTAGGCCAGAGTGTCTTTCGATAAAAATAAATGAAAAATCAATAAGCGATGTCTCCGAGCTTTCGATAAAAGAGGCCAATAGATTTTTTTCAACTTTGAAGCTAACGTCCAGACAGAAAAAAATAGCGCACCAGATCCTGAAGGAAATCAGGCAGCGTCTGAGCTTTATGAGCAATGTCGGGCTCGAGTATCTTACGCTCGACAGGCGCAGCTCAACCTTATCAGGAGGCGAGGCGCAGAGGATAAGACTCGCAACGCAGATAGGCGCTGGTCTCGTCGGTGTAGTTTATATATTAGACGAGCCTAGCATTGGCCTGCACCAGAGAGACAACACAAAACTCCTGGATACATTAAAGACCTTGAGGGATTTAGGGAATACTTTGATAGTCGTTGAGCACGATGAGGCCACGATAAGGAGCGCGGATTATATCATAGACCTTGGTCCTGGCGCAGGAAAGCACGGAGGCCATATAGTTGCACAAGGTGAAATCAACGATATTTTGGATTGCAAAAAATCTCTCACAGGAAGTTACATGCGGCGTGAACTACAGATCTTAATGCCGAAAAAAAGAAGAACAAAGAAAAAGCAGCGTTCGATAGTTGTACGCGGCGCCAGAGAACATAATTTGAAAAATATAGACGTGGAGATACCGCTAGGGCTTTTTGTGTGCATAACAGGTGTTTCAGGTTCCGGAAAAAGTACATTAGTGGACGATATCCTCTATGCTGCGCTTGCAAAAAAGATTTACAAATCGAGACAAAGGCCCGGCGCACACGATAGCATCGAAGGAGTGAAAAATCTGGATAAAGTCACGGTTGTTGACCAGGCGCCAATAGGAAGGACGCCTCGTTCTAACCCTGCCACTTATACTGGTGTATTTTCTTTTATCAGAAACCTCTATGCGAAGATCCCAGAATCAAGAATAAAAGGCTATGGCCCAGGGAGATTTAGTTTTAATGTAAAAGGAGGGAGATGTGAGGCGTGTCAGGGCGATGGCATAAAAAAGATAGAGATGCATTTTTTGCCTAATATTTTCGTGAAATGCGAAGTCTGTAACGGAAGAAGATATAATCATGAGACATTGCAGATTTTATATAAAGGCAAATCCATTGCAGATGTTTTAGAGATGACAGTAGAAGAGGCGCAGGAGCTTTTTAAAAACATACCTCATGTAAAGCAGAAGCTAAAGATACTTTGCGATGTAGGGCTTGGATATATCGAGCTTGGTCAATCCGCAACTACGCTTTCTGGCGGCGAGGCACAAAGAGTAAAGCTTGCGACAGAGCTGAGTAAGCTCGGGACCGGAAAGACACTTTACATCTTAGACGAACCAACCACGGGTTTGCATTTTGCAGACATCGACAAGCTTCTCAATGTATTGCATGCTCTGGTAGATGCTGGAAATACTGTTTTAGTCATAGAGCACAATCTAGATGTCATAAAATCATCCGACCATATAATTGACCTTGGCCCAGGCGGAGGAGATGCTGGCGGCAAGATCGTAGCTGAAGGCACGCCTGAAGAGGTCATGAAGACGCCCACCTCATACACAGGCAGCTATCTCAAAAAACACATATAGCCTAACTTTACACTTTAACGTTGTTGAAATGTAAAGTTAGGGTTATTTGAATCCGATAGGGCCTTTGGGTTTTGGTGGTGGCAATGGGGGTGGCTTCATGAGTTCTTTAATGATATCAAATATCGCGACTATATGATGATCATGCCTATTAATTCTCTTCTCATGCTCTTCTAATTTTTGTGCTAGTTCTTTATGTGACGCAAGAACTTGCCTCAATCTTACAAATGCTCTCATGATAGCAATGTTTACTTGAATAGCCCTTTTGCTATTAAGTACGCTAGAAAGCATAGCTACGCCTTGCTCAGTAAAAACAAAGACATTGGGGGCATGCTTAATTTTAGAACTTATCACAGTTTGTGATAAGTTCAGGATCTCTTCACGTGCAAGAGAGAACATAAAGTCATTCGGAAAACGGTCTATGTTTCTTCTTACAGCCTGGTTTAAAATCCTCGTCTCTACCCCATAAAGCATGGCCAGATCTCTGTCCAGCATAACCTTATGCCCACGAACCACAAATATACTTTGTTTGATAAATCCCTGCTTTACAATTTCTTTCATAAGACACCTCCTTTTGCATAATAGACACACGCGCTTAGCATATTCTTTCAAAAGAAAAACACGTATAGCCTAACTTTACACTTTAACGTTGTTGAAATGTAAACTTACATTTTGCTTGCATTGACCTAGCGCCAATGTTATATTTATATACAAGATGCGCCCCATACCATATATATATCTTATAATACTATCAATATGGCTGCTATGGAGCGCTGCAATAACTGCCCAACCTGCTGAGAACAGCGATTTTACCATAGGTAAAAAATCCTTTCACGACGAATTCTATGATATAGCAGCCAAATCATTGGAAAAATTCATATCTGAAAACCCACAGGATCCGGATACAATAGAAGCAAGGCTTTTGCTGGGAGAATCTTTTATCTATCTCGAGAGATTCAACGACGCCATATACGAACTCGACGCTGTTATAGGTTCTGAGAGCGCCGCTCAATTTAAAGATGAGGCATTGTACTGGAAGGCGGAATTATACCTTAGGACGCGGGATTTTGAGAAGGCAAAAGAGTTTTATAATAAGGTGTTGGCGGATTTTCCATCCTCTAGATATGTGCCTTATGCAAAACATTCTATAGCTCAGGCATTGTATGAAGAAGCGCGACATGAAGAAGCGCTTGATAAATTCAAAGAGTTTCTTGCCGAATACCCTTCTAATAAATTGAACAGTGAAGTCCAATTAAAGATAGCGGAGTCGTTATATAAATTAAAACGATACAAGGAATCCCAGGAATGGCTGTCAAAATTTATTTCAAAAGAGAATGACCTTGCTAAACTAGCAACGGCGCACTTTTACATTGCAGAAAATTTTTATTATTTAGGAAATTATAAAAAAGCCGTTGAATCTTACAAAAAGGCCGTATCTTTTGACCCCGATATAGGCCTGGATAGCAAGATTAGAGCTATGTATGGCATAGGCTGGAGTTATCTAAGGATGAATAAATACGAGGAGGCCCTCAGGGAATTTGATAGATTAAAATCTCTGAAAAAAGAACAAAGCGTTATTATGGATTCTGTGTTTTTTGGTGAGGCAGAGGCTTTTGCAAAGATGAAAAATTTTGACAGGGCGCTGGAGAGCTATGATGCAATCATAGAAAGATTTCCCAGGAGCAGATGGCTGCCCAATGCCTATCTTGGCAAAGGGGAAGTCCTCTATAGCCTGGGTCGCTACGAAGATGTCATAAGGCTGCTGAGTAAAGGAGTGAACATGTTTTTACCCAGCCCGTACACAGATGACATGCGGTATAATTTGGGCTGGGCTTATTTTAGACTGGACAAATTCAACGAAGCTATAGACGCGTTTGCCAAAGTAATAAAAGAATCCGAGAATGATTTCTACCGCATATCTTCTTATTGCAGGTTGGGGGATTCTTATGCCAAGCTCAATGATTTTGAAAAAGCTCTGGCAGCGTACGACATGGTTTTGAAAGAGGCCAACGTGAACCCTGATGCGGTGTTTGGCTACATTGATTACGCGCAGTATCAGATAGGCCGCGTCTTGCTTAGATTGGAAAGATACGAGGGAGCCGTGCTTTCCTTCCAGAGCCTGATAAAGAATTACCCGAAGTCATCGAACATGGAAGATGCTAAATTTGGCCTGGCTGTTTCATATTTTAAAAAAGGAGAATACGAATCATCCGCTCGAGAACTAAAAGACTTTATCAGGACATATAATAATAGTATCTATAGCGAAGAGGCCAATTTTCAATTAGCGAGCTCCTACTATAATATCTCAGATTATAAAAATGCCACGAGGATATACAAAAATATTTCGTCATCTAGTTCAGATTCAGAATTTTCGCGGCGAGCTTTTTATGAATTGGGCAGATGTTATCAAAGGCTCGGAGATAAAAATAAGGCCCTGGCTCAATTTGAGCAGTTTGTTTTGAAATACCCGGCAAACGATCTGTCTCAGGATGCTTTATTCTGGATAGGAGAATACTACGCGGACATAAAGGACTTTGAGAAAGCCGAAGAATATTTTCGCAATATAGTCGATACGTTCCCCCATGGAAATCTAGCCGATGATGCGGAGTACAGATTGGCCATCCTTTTTTATGAAAACGGTAACGTGAATAAAAGCATAAAGGCGTTCGGAAGGTTAAAAGATAATTACCCGACCAGTAAGCTTCTTCCGGCGGTAGATCTTAAAATAGCGAAGATCCTGATAGAGGGGAGCAATTTTATAAAGGCCAAAGATGTCTTAGAAGAAGTTATGGAGGATTTTGAAGGCACTGCGTATAGAAAAGTGGCATCCAAGTATTTTGCCGATATCTTAAGAAAGGAGGGGGAGTTTAAGGACGCCATTGAGTATTACAAGAGCGCATTGGATAATAAGCGCGGAGATTTTAATGCAAACATACAGTATATTATAGCCAAGCTTTACGAAGAAATGGGCGACAACGAGAATGCGGTGTCAGAGTATATGAAAGTCGCATACATATATCCGGATTCTGAGCAGATCGTCATCGCTTCGCAATTAGCTTGCGCTAAATTATTTGAGAAGCAAAAGGATTGGGATAGTGCCGCGAAACTTTATAAAAAAGTATCATTAATAGATGGGAAGGAATCGGTCTACGCCAGGGAGAGACTGGGCTGGATAAAAAGAAACAAGTAACAATAACCGCTTAAGTTTACTTTTAACATTGTTGAAATGTATACTTAGGGATTAAAAAGGAGGAAGACGTGTTTGAGTTAATTCAAAAGGGCGGTCCGGTGATGTACCCGATCATTCTGAGTTCGGTAATAGCTTTCGCGATTGTCATGGAAAGGTTTTATCACCTCTATAAAGCAAAGATAGACACGAAGGATTTTATGAGCAACATAGACATAACCATAAAGCGCAACAGGATCGCGGAGGCCATAAAGATCTGCGAAAAGACCCCGGGCCCGATCGCTCATATAGTAAAAGCCGGTGTGATGAAGCACGATAGATCGAGGCAGGAGATAAGAGAATCTATAGAGGACGCGGGGCATCAAGAGGTCCCCAGGCTCGAAAAGCACATAAGCCTTTTAGCGACAATAGCGCATGTCTCCCCGCTGTTAGGTCTGCTGGGTACGGTCACAGGCATGGTCAAGGCATTTCAGGTAATACAGGAAAAATCAGCATCTTTTAATCCTGTGAGTCCTGGTGATCTGGCTGGCGGAATATGGGAAGCCCTTTTGACCACGGTGGCCGGTCTTATCGTAGCCATTCCAACCGTCGTGGCGTATAACTATCTTGTAAATAAAGTAGATGAATTTGTCCTGGAGATGGAGAGAAGCGCGACAGAAGTGACGAATATCTTAACGCAAAGGTCATAAGAATAAGGAGATGTTATCATGAGACTCAAGCGACGCGTACAATTTGTAAAAGGGCACCTTGACATAGCCCCTCTTATAGATTGCGTTTTTTTATTATTAATATTTTTTCTTCTGACCTCTAATTTTATATTCCAGCCAGGCATTAAGATCAATCTGCCGAAGGCAGTTACGAGTGAAGTCGTGCAGGAGAATACCCTTGTCATAACAGTTACATCAGACAATAGGTTTTATCTAAATGAAGCCCCCATAACGTACGCAGAATTGAAAAACAAGTTAAGGCGCGAATCCGGCGCAAAAAAACCTATTTTAATAAAAGCTGATAGAGATGTTGCGCTGGGCAAGGTAGTCAGCATATGGGACTTCTGTAGGGATATAGGGATTACGCAAATAAATATTGCAACAAACCAAGAGGTTAATTAAGGCGTAACTTTACACTTTAACGTTGTTGAAATGTAAAGTTAGGGATGGATTTGTTTAAGAATAGCACGCTTAATATCGCAATGATAATATCGGCATCGTGGCACTTGATCTGCATATTTTCAATAGCTCCGATATTCGCCACCGCTGATATAAAACAGACTTCAGCGACAGTCTCGTTTCTGGGCTCTATACTTGAACAAGTCGTAGCGACCCCGGAAAAGACGCTTGCTCTGGATGATTTTTCTATGGCAAGGCCCACAGAAGAAGCGGGAGGCAAGGCGTTCAAATTGAACGAGCCCAAGCCTATCGATAAAGTCTCGACCCTTAGGACAGAAAAAGAAGAACCTGTTTTTTCTCTTGGCAGAAGAGATGATGTCGCTAAGATACATTATCAGAAAAAAGGAAAGATGAGGATCGGATTAAAGAGAGCTGATGTATCGATCAGCGGAGAAGTTGAAAACAGGATGTTGTTATATAGCCCGGAATTACCCAGGGTATCGTTTTTTCCTTCTCGTTTTGATTCTGATTATAACGTAACTGTTAAATTTAAGGTATCAAGGCACGGATTCGTAGAGAATCCGGAATGCATTTTGTCGAGTGGGGCGCCTTCTATAGATCAGATGGCGATGAGATATGTAAGAAAATGGCAATTCATGCCGTCTGATACGCATGAGGCACATGAAGGAATGGTGCGGATCCGCTTTAGTGACAAAATATAATGATAAAAATAGAATTTTCTTTAGCGGTTGCTTTGTACATTGTTTTTACTACATGCCTGATTCTTATATTTTGGATGCTCAGTGAAAAGAAAAAGACAAAAGAAGCAATACATTTGGAAAAGAGATTTTTTTGGCAGTGTGCTATATGCACCTATGTATACGTGGATAGTAAGCACAGCGCTCTTTCTAAATGTCCCAGATGTGGTAGTTACAATAAAAAAGAAGAGGAAATAACGGATAGTGTTTAGCGTATAGCGCATAGACCTTTCTATTCGCTATCTGCTAAGCCCTATACGCCAACATTGGGGAGGTTGTTATGTCAGAGGAAAAAGTACCTATTGGCCCGCCGCTGAAAGTGTTGGAATACAGAACGATCAGCAAGGGGTTTGGCTGGTGGTCAGCAGTAGTGCTGGTTGAGTCATGGGGCAATAAGAGACTATGCCTTTATTTGTGGCAAAAGTCAGAGAATGGATGGAAGCGCAAGCAAAAATATACCATACATAGCCAAGAGCGCTGGCGTTTAATCTCAGGCTCCATAGAAGAGTTAATAGACGACCTGGAATAACTATATAACCTAACTTTACACTTTAACGTTGTTGAAATGTAAAGTTAGTGTGTGGGGTGATGTATGAAGAAGAGGTATTGCAACAAGAAGGGTGTGATGCTTTTTGTGACGCTGTCTATATTGTTATTGCTTTCTATGGGTGTGGTTATAGTAATGCTGGCAGCATATAACTATGCCAATGTTACAGAGAGTCAGATAAGAAGGGCCAGGGCGATTGCACTGGCTGAAGCAGGTGTTAACTATGCATATTGGAAGATTAGGATAGGGCAAGATGACGCCGGGGATCCAATAAGCTATCCTTGTGCTCCTTGTACATTGACCCCGCCCATAAGTCTCCCGACAGCAAACTGGGCTATCCAAGTAGACATAAACGGAACAGCGAACGGCCGTAAGACAATAGAGTCAAAAGTTACCTACCCAAAGGCAACTGTGTTTTAAGTCAAATGTTGCAACTTCAATAAAATCAATAAGATAAGAAATATATTTTTCACATTAATCTGAGCCTACCTTGACAAAGTAAATTCCTTATGGTATATTTTATTCCACCTAACTCTAGGTAAGTCTATTAGGGGGTGTTATAGATGACAAGATTGATGGATACCGATGAACTGGCCAGATATCTTAAGCTCGAGAAGCAGACTATTTACAATTGGCTTCACCAAAAGAAGATCTCGGGTATTAAAGTGGGTCATGTCTGGAGATTTGACAAGAAGGCCATTGATAAATGGCTGCATTCTAACATGATAGAGGCCAAGTCAAAGGCAAAATAAGGGCATATTTATGAAGAAAAACATCCTTTCTTTATTGCAAGGGAAAAAGACCATTGGTTTATATGTTGGTCATAATACTATTGATGTGGCTGTTGTTAAAGGTACTTTGAGCGGGCCCAAACTTATAAAATTTGGGCAGACGTCTATTTTGCCAGAAGAGGGGAGTTCAGAGAATATAGCTACAGAAAAATCCGAGAATGCCTTTGGTGTGGCTAGCTCGCAGCAACCTGAAATAAAGAAGAAATCCAGAGATGATTATATGGTAGAAGCCATACAGAGGCTTTTTAGGGAGAATGATATAAAGCCGGTCAATGTGGTAAGCGCCATCCCAAGCGAAGATGTTATGGTGCGTTATTTTCAGATGCCGAAGATCCCAAGGCAGGAATGGGAAACGGCTATAAATTTTGAAGCAAAGCGATATATTCCTTTCCGCCTGGAAGACGTAGCTTCGGATTTTTATGTAACTCCGGCCAAGCCTCCTTTGACTGGAATGGATGTCATACTAGCTGCGGTAAAACAGAAAACAACAGAGAGATTTGTTGGTTTGTTTGATAGGGCTGGTATTAAAGTTTTTGCAATTGAGCCATCGCCTTTTAGTCTCTTAAGGGCGCTAAATGAGGCTGGCCAGATAGATCGCGAGATTAATATGGCAGTCATAAATTTAGAGGCAAAAGGGGCCAATATTAATATTTTGAGACATGGCATGCCCTATATAATAAGGGACATACCGCTTGAGAACACGTCTGGGGAAGAATCCCTGGAGCCTATATTTGAGAAACTTTTGTTAGAGATGAAACTCTCCTTTGATTTTTATGAGAAACAGTTTCCTTCTGAGATAATAGAAAAGATGATAATTTACAGCTCCCTGCCTCTTGGAAACTGGCATGAGATAGTGGCAAAGGAGTTGCAGTTGACAGTGGAAATAGGAGACCCCTTTAGAGGTATTAAGATCAAAGAAGATGTCGTGCCATCAGGGCTCGCTATCTGTTTTGGGTTGGCTCTTAGAGGCGTAACCAAGCCTTATATAGATCTAAACTTATACAAAGAACAGTTCTTGATTCACAAACGCAAGGAAACATTTTTGAAGGTTTTGTTTTCAGAAGCATCCGTGGCAGTGCTTTTATTGATAATAATAAAACTTTTATGCATGAAAGGCATAGCCCCCCTGACAAATGAATTAAGCAAGACTTTATCTGAAAGACCAAAGAAGGGCGTTAGCGTAAAGAGCGATAAGAAGATAGAGGAGCTAGAGAGAGTAAAGAACAAGATGAATTCAGAGAAGGTCCTGATGGAAAACATTATTTCGAACAGGACTAATTTTACATCAAGGCTGGAGGATCTTGCGAAGTTCGTGCCGGATAATATCTGGCTCACGGAGCTAAATTTTGAGGAGCTATTAGATAGAAAAGATGCCTCCAAGGCCCACAGAAAACTCAGTATAAAAGGCTACTGCCTCATAGATAAAAATTTGAACGAAACAGACGTTATAAATAATTTTTTAATAAAATTAAAAGAAGACAATAATATAAATAAAGGCATGAAGAAAGTTGACATTGTATCGGTCGAGAGAAAAGAAGAAATGGAAAAAGGCAGGGTCGCGAGTTTTGAAATATTATTTACAGGCCCATAGTATTTTGTAGCAGGCGGGGTAACTTATGAAAAATATAGACGTCAAAAAGATTAATAAAATCGTGATCTTGCATGTAGCAGTAGTCATTATTGCATTTGCCGTAGGATTTTTATTTATCTATAGACCTTTTTTAAATAAAAATAGAGCGTTAAGGGCTCAAATACTTCAGGAGAGAGAAAGAAATATCCTTGTCGGCAAGATAAGGGCCTTGGGGAAACATCTAAAGGTATACGAAGATATGCTTCCGGAGCAAAAAAACGTATCGTGGCTTTTGGCCACGGTTTCAGATATGGCATCAAAAGAGAATATAAAGGTATCTTCCGTTAAGCCCGGCGAATTAGAAGACAGGGGCCTGTATAATAAATTATACGTGGTGCTGGACGTGATTTCTGCTTATCATCAGCTCGGTAAGTTTATCTCGCGGATAGAAAGTTCAGAAAAATTTTTAAAGGTGGAGCGCATTGAGATAAAAAGATTGGATATGGATGAAGATTTTGATAAAAACGAGACTGGTTTAAGATCATTTGATGTAAAAGGTCATATTGTTATTAGCGCGGTTGCGTTAAAAGATGCGGAGAAATAGGTAGGTATGGCTAAAACAAATTTAACAAAACAGCAGAAAGAATATATAGCTGTAATATTGCTCGTTATCGTCTCGCTTTTTATCGGCATGCAAAAGTTTAAAAAGAAAAGTGGCGATGACGAAGTATTTTCGAGAAGCGAGTTTAATGAAAAATGGAAAGAAGTGGAGATACTGGAAAAACAGACGCCAAAAGGCATAGAAGCCGTGAGTTACGCTGACTCTGAAAGGATACCGTTTGAGGGGCCTTTTGATGAAGAGAAAGAAGACCAGGAAGCAGGCGAAGAGATAGTGCTTCCAAGCTTGACCTTTCAAGGCATGGTCTGGAATAGCCGCAGGCCTCAGGCAATAATCAATAATAAGGTATACGATATTGGAGATACTATAGTGTTAGGGGTGGACGAGGACGGGATCGAGGTCAAAGATATAGCTAAAGATGGCATGATTTTAGAATACAAAAAGAAAGAATTTGTCGTAAGACCGAAATAAAGTGTAAAGTGTAATGTGTAATGTGTAATGGACCGCCCTTTACACCTTACACATTACACATTACACAAACACTAGGAGGAGCTTATGAATAAAACATTAAGACTACTAACCGCTGTCATGTTTGTATTGTTTACATTTTCTCCGGCGATTGCCATCGAAGTCGATTATAATA
>CAYPYS010000009.1:0-26785 GCA_964415355.1 uncultured Planctomycetia bacterium
ATACCTATGTCCTTGAGACAGTTTATCATAATTTTAAAAAATAGGCAAATCTTGGGATTATCTCAGTAAGAATAAACCTGCTATCACGAGAAACACCCCTCCCGTTTTCGCTATAGTAACGCTTTCGCCCAGAAACATAATGCCCAGCAAAAATGAAACCAATGGATAAATACCGGCTATCGGGACAACCTTTGATGCCGCCCCTGCCTTAAGGGCATTATAAAAAAATATCTGGCCTACTATACTTGCCATAAATCCACCCAACACAAGTAAAAATATTGTCCTTGGATCTGCCTTTAGCGCTACCCTGAGAGCATCGTTTTTAAAAGCGACCAAAAGCGAAGCACCTATTATTACACCGCAAGAACGTATCAAAAGCCCAGCCAAAGGAGCTATTCTTGCAAGGCCCGCCTTTTCCAACACAGGTACAATGCCCCACACCACAGCCGTCATTATCGCAAAATAAAATGCCTTCATGCTCTCCTCCTCTATTATCCTAACTTTACACTTTAACGTTGTTGAAATGTAAAGTTATTCTTTTTATTATACCACAAAAGCGTGTATAATATAGCTATGTTTAAGGCTGGGAAGGTCGCGATAATCGGAAGGCCAAATGTAGGGAAATCTACGCTTCTTAACGCCCTGATAGCGGAAAAGCTGTGCATTATCTCAAAAAGGCCTGAGACAACCAGGGATAATATACAAGGTATACTCTCGGGAAAGGATTTTCAAATAGCGTTTATCGACACGCCTGGTATACACAGACCTAAAAATCTACTTGGGAAATCTATGGTCCAAAGGGCTGCTTCTTCTCTTCTGGAATCAGACCTCGCGCTTGTGATGATAGATGCATATGACGGAATAACGCAAGAAGACAGAAGGATCTTCTGTGATCTGCCTAAAAAACCAAATTTTTTAATAGTAAATAAAATAGATAAAATTGATAAACGTGAAATCCTGTCTATTATTGACGAAGCGCGGAAGTCAGATTTTAAAGAAATAATACCGATATCAGCCACAAAAAAAGACGGTACTGACATTGTGCTTAAAAATATCGTATCATACCTGCCGGAAGGTATGCCTTTTTTTGCGGAAGATCAATTAAGCGATAAAAACGAAAGGTTTTTTATTCAGGAACTTGTAAGAGAACAGGTTCTTGAGCTAACGAGGCAAGAGGTACCGCACTCCATAGCAGTTAAGATAGAAGAAATGAAAGAAAAAAACGATAGGTCGAATAACGAAATATACTATATAAAGGCAAATATATACGTGGAAAGAAACAGTCAGAAAGGCATAATCATAGGAAAAAACGGTCAGATGCTAAAAAAGATAGGTGAGGAATCCAGGAAGACGATTGAAAATTTTCTGCAGAAAAAAATATTTTTGGACCTATGGGTAAAGGTGTACGAAAACTGGAGAAAAGACCCTCTCGCACTAAAAAATCTCGGCTATTAGACAGATATCAAAAAAGGTGCGCTTAGCTAACTTTACACTTTAACGTTGTTGAAATGTAAAGTTAGAGGCCTAGGAATTTTATTGCTCCGCCGCAAAGAAATATTACCAATCCCGCCAAGGCATGACCGAATCTCTCTATCCTAAAAAGTGGCAACTTTGCCAAGCCGTAACTAAAGGCCATGACCATCGTCAACATTGTAGCTATAGTGGTAAGACTGAACACTGCCGTCACTATGACAACCGAAAATATATTGCCCTTGGCTGCCGGGTACATCAAAAGCGGGATCAATGGCTCGCAAGGTCCAAATACGAATATAAGAAAAAGGACCCAGGGTGTTATATTGGTGCGGGCCCTTGCTTCGTGAAGATGGGCATGGTTTTCATTGTGGGCATGAAGATGCTCATGCGCCTCATCGTCATGATGATGGTGAAGATGGGTATGGGGCCTGTTGCGGATCGCTCTATGTAAACCCCATATAAAATAAGTAAAACCGAATATCAAAAGAAGCCAGGCAGCAAATTCCCCGCGAAATGACTCTATGGCCTCCAGTCTAAACACTGCTATACCCAGGGCTATACCTGCAAAACCCAGCACGATCGAACTAAGCACGTGACCTAGGCCGCATAGCAATGTCACAAACCCGGTCTTTAGCATGCTCCATTTTCGCGCCTTTGAGATAGCGATAAACGGCAAATAATGGTCTGGCCCAAACAATGTATGGAAAAATCCCAAGCTCAAGGCCGTGCCCATTAAAATAACAGTTTCTCTTGTCATACTTCCTCTTAGCCTAAATAAATATCTATCCTGGAAACCTTTCTGTCTCTTATGTCCCCTGAATAAGGCCAATCTATGATATTCTTTTTTATTTCCACTTTTTTACCATCGCCATACTTCAAAACAATAAAACGGGTCCTTACTGATTTCTTGCCAGCCGTATTTTTCATCCTCGGATTATGGTAGACCACTAAAGTCTTGTTGAAAAATCTAAATGCATAAGTGTTGGCAGGGAATCCATTTTGAGACTTTTTTGTAAAAAGCCATGCTGGCAATGTCGGTTTAAACCGTAACGCCAACTCACCGGACTTATTGAGAAAAAATGGTTTTTCGCCGACATTCATGGCAAGCCATATGCTTAACATCTCAGCAGTCGACCCGCTAAGCCTCGCCACAAACCCTCTCCCATGAAGCTTCTTGTCAGGAAATGCACTGGAAACGATAAAAGATGAATTTTCGAGTATACTACGGCCGTAGACCTCTGGTTTTTGAAAAGGCACTAAGATATTTTTGAATTCTTCGAAAAACTCATCATAGAGTCCGGCCTTCAAAATCTCCAGGAGATATTTATATTCCATGTGAAGCCATATCGATTCATTCTCAAGCCAGCCCGGGGTAAATATGCTGGAGCGCCCTACTTCCTTTGATACGCCTTCCAGGCTCTCGCTGATCTTATACATCCTTATCTTCTTATCGTAGAGACTTGATTTTTTCAGCGCTGAATACAAGCGCCTGGCTTTTTTTATGTCCTTTTCTGTTTTTATTGCTCGCACAGCGCCTTCCAAGAACAATGGAAGTCTTTTATGCTTAAAAGAGGTCGGTTTCACCAAAGGCAGATCGCTTATGGGGTCAAGTTTGTTTAAAGATTTATATTCCGCGACCTCATTTATGAAATAAGTGCTGTATATTTTTTTAGCAGGTGCATATGCCTTCTTAACGGATGTCTCTGTCTTTGCGAGAAATACCTTTAACATCTTTTTTATCTCAGATACGCTTATCAATTTTTCTGTCCCGCTGAAACCCAACCTTACTTCTTCCCTGTATTTTTCTTTTAGAGAATTGGCTTTGTCCCAATAATAAAAATCTCTTTTCTTGGTTGAAACTTTAGCAGCGCCCTTAATAAGGACTTCGAGTTTCTTTAAGAAATTGCATAGCTCTTCTGGCACGGAAATCTTACAACTATCACGAAGCGCCAATTTCTCTAAAGAATCCAGCATAAAGGCAATCTGCCGCTTGAGTTCAAAAACCTCTGGCGTGGACGAACCAAAAAGACCCGGCAAACCATTCATTGAATCACACCAACCTGGCTTATCGGCCTCCATCTCTATACCCACACCAAAAGGATCCAGGGAAGACAGTTTATTTAAAGTCAGACATAAGAGCTTGACAAAGAGGGTCGTCTTATAAATCGGGCCTTCTCCTTTAAGGCTTCTCATGACATGAGAATCTACTCTGCGTTTTTTTATCACATGGTCTTTTTTGCAGTATCGCGCCAGAGAATAATACTGCCTGACCTTATCTCCTCCGTTCAATAAACATCTTTCCGAACGAGGCTTTACATAAAAAACATTATCATAAAAAGTGAATTCTTTCTTGTCCAAAAGTATCTCTTTTAATTTCTCCGGGTAAATAGACAGATAATTCTCCAAAAGATCCAAATTATACGTCCAATGATCCACCCAGAAACCTTCTCCGTGCTCAGCTCTAAATATAGTCTTGCAACTCTTTAAAACTGTTTTCAAGAACTCTTCCCAGGAGCATTTTAATTTAATCTTGCGTTTTTCTATATCCATGAACAATTCGCCGGGATTAAAAGGATTTTTCAGTAAGGTCTCAAGGGCGCTGATATCTTTTCCAGAAATCTTGTTTTTAAGCCTCTCTCTTAACTCCCTGTGATCCTTTAATCTAAATCTCACCCCACATAAGACCAAGGGGTTAAAACCGTCTGTCTGTTGTAAGTTATAAAAATGCAATATATTGGAATCTTTTATTTCTGGATTGAAGAAGACGTCATTCCTTCTATTTTGATTCATATCCCTGAAATTACCGTTCCCCTGCGAAAAATATGTCGGGCCTATACAAAACCTGTTGTAATCCCTCTCAAGATCTCCGTGTTTCCTGGAATAGACATAAAACGTCGGGGAATCATCTCCTAGATTTACAGGATAGCCGCCACGCATCACATTATCGAGAAAGGTCTGGCCGCAATAAAGGTCGTATTTTTTATCGGCTGAGGAAAGAAAAATATTATCTTGGATATTTTTTGTAATACCTTTATTTTGCTGTGCCTTATCCATGAAAAACCTGGGCTTGGTAAACTTGGGGATCAAGGAGTTTAGTTTTTCCTTTGAATCCATGTGGCCTATAAGAGAATAAAGAGTTGTCTCTTCTGCCTTCTTTACCTTAAAGGCTGAATGAGACATTGCGCAGGCAAGCTTATTCTGAGCCATCTGCACAGGGGGGACTTTAAACTTGGCGGTATCTGCAAAATTAACCGGATAAGAGAAATCATTCAGCTGACCAAAAATAAGCTCTGGATCTACCGCAACAGGAAGCAGACCATTCTTCTCTTCTTTATTTAACGATGCTAAATAAAAATTACCCTCGTCTATAAAAGTAACCTCTGATATATCTTTCGGATCCACTTTTAATCTATAAAACGGTGCCTTTTTCTGTACGTTTTCGACAACCATCCATGCCTCAATAGTACGCCTCATTTTCTGGAGAAAGAAGTTGTTGGCTCCATATGGCATTATAATCGGAGAACCGTCAAGCACCTCTAAGGTCAAATCCTTCCTGGATGTATTTTTAAATGAGACTTCTCTTGCGAGAGCAGCAAAAGACTCGCCTGGTATCGTAAAATAGTTTACCTCTATTATAAGGCCTTTGGCGGGGATTGACTCCTGGATCCTTAGTCCATGCGGACTTATAAACATCTTCTGCTCTACAGACAAAGACCCATTTGCCTGTGGGCTGACAAAAGGCTCATGAAATATGTGTTTCTTTTTGTCCTTTATCTTAATAAATGTCCGAAACCCTTGTGATGAAACAAGTTGATACGCACGGTTGGCCGGGAGGAACTCCATGATAGGGCTATCTTTGCTTTGGACCCCAAAGCTACACACGCACTGGGCCCTATTGACATAGAAGGCCCACATTGGTATCCCGAATAAACCTGCTATTCCGGGCAAAAAATTGGAAAAAGTGCCTGTGAGATTGTAATTCTCTATGACGAATTCGCCATTTGAATCAATATAATATCTGACCTTGTCCATATTTGATTAATTCTATCAGAAAGGCTTGAAATTAGCAAGTAAAATAGAGGCGCTTAAGTATACAATTCAACAATGTTAAAATGTATACTTAAGCGAGGCAGTTTAGGCTCATGCCCGGGAGTAACTATGGCAGCCCTCTTTGCAGTGGGCTACTGGTCTTAACATATATCTGATTGTAACCTGCATAAGACACCTCCTCGTTTTTACTTGAATACCCTGCCAGTCTCTTTAGACCAAAACAAGAGGTCTAATTCGTCCAGGGGTATTCTTGTCTTTTTAGAAAACTCTCTCATTCTCTCCTCAATGCTTCTATAGCTCTTCCTGGTAAGCGAAGCTGGAAACCTGCGCACCACTGAATATCTTTTCAGGTTCCTTATTATATGGACATCGAGTATTGCCATATCCTTGCCAAAACCTATATTTCTTAAAAAATGACTCGCCTCTTTATACCCCAATCCTTTTATATTCTTTACGAGCCAATCCCTTGTTTTAAATAAATCCTTGGTATCGAGTTTGTTTTTTATATTTACGCCTTTTCCGTTCTTCAAGAAATCTCTGGCTGCTATTATATATCTCGCCTTGTTATTCGGAAACCTTACGCCTTTTAAACAAGACCGGATATTCCTCTGAGTTCCGCCAAAAAGGAATCCCTGTCTTTTTAATCTATTTATAGCCTCGTCACAAACAACAGCCTTTGCCTGGGGAGTTAATATGCAAAAACACAGTTCTGCGAAAATATCATTGTCGCTTTTTTTATATGTGTCTTTGAAATCCCGCAGCCTTTGTTTTATTTCCTTTTTTCTCTTACTGTAATACTTTAAAAGTTCTGTCATATTCCCAATGCTTTACTTATGGCAGGCTTGTCAAAACCCACTATCATCTCGCCGTCGATATCAATCACAGGAACACCCATCTGGCCTGATTTATTCATCATCTCCTGTGCCGCTGCCTGATCCACGCCTACATCAATATTCTCAAATGCTATATTATTTGCTTTTAAAAATTCCTTGACCCTTATGCAATAAGAACACGTGGATGTCGAATATACCTTTACGCTCTTTGCCATGCCCCCTCCTAAAATAAGTATACTTTTAACGTTGTTGAAAATATACTTAAAGTCTTGCGCCTAATTCAAATGCCTTTTTTAGGCAGCCTGGATGCTCTAATATGCTGCCCTTCTCGTCAACGCTGGAACAAAAGAGTTCTTCTCTATAGTCTACATTAATAGTCGCGAAGAGATTTTTGACAATAGACTTTGCATTATCAAAAAAATCTTTCCTATTGCTCCCTTCTACAGAAATAAATACGCCTTTTATCTTCTTAAAACCTGTATCCTTTTTCAAGACATACTTAGCCCTCCAAAGACATTGAAAACGGTCTACCATCATCTTTGTCTGGGCACTAAGGCTTCCAAAAAATATCGGAGAAGCTAATATCAATACATCTGCTTCTTTGATTTTTTTATATACGCTCTGCATATCATCTTGAACGATACACGTCCCGTCGTCTTTTAAGTTCTCACACTCTTGACACGGAGAAAATTTAAGTTTATTGAGTATGATCTTCTCTGTATTCGCTCCTTTGCTTTTAGCGCCTTCAAGGATACGATCCAGCAGGATATCTGTATTTCCTTTTAGCCTGGGGCTACCGCTTATGCCTAAAACCTTCATATTGGCCTCAATAATTCTCACAGAGAAGTTCGTAATATGCCTGTGGATGCGCACATGCCGAGCACTTATCCGGAGCCTCTCTCCCTTCATGCACATACCCGCAATTACGGCATTTCCATTTAACTGCCTTGTCTTTCTTAAACACAGTGTCGTCCTTTATATTCTTCAATAGCTTCCTGTATCTTTTTTCATGCTTTTCCTCTACCTCTGCTATTTCTTTAAACTGTGCTGCTGCTTCTTCAAAACCTTCCTTACGTGCTGTCTCTTCTCCATCCTTATAAAGCTTTGTCCATTCTAAATGCTCTCCGCCTGCTGCAGCTTCTAGATTCTGTGCAGTATCTCCTATTATGCCGGCAGGGTAAGACGCTGTTATTTCCGCTTCTCCGCCCTCTAGTAGTTTAAAAAACCTCTTTGCGTGTTCTTTTTCATTGTCAGCTGTTTCTAAAAAGATAGCTGCTATCTGTTCATAGCCGGCTTTCTTTGCAACGCTTGCAAAATAGGTATAACGATTCCTCGCCTGCGACTCTCCTGCAAAAGATGCGAGTAGATTCTTCTCAGTTTGACTCCCCTTTAACTTCATATTTTCCTCCTATTTCTTATGCCTTAAGTTTACTTTCAACAATGTTAAAAGTAAACTTAAGGAATTGTGGTTTTGATTTTTTCTTTTAAGCCGCTGAGATCGCTCTCGTCAGGTATATATTGTATTTTGAGGCCCTTTAATGGGACTTGAAATTTACAAGCCTCGAACGCCTTTTCTATTTCTCCGACGCTCTGACCGCCCCAGCCATATGAACCAAAGGCAATGCCAATTCTATTCTTCGGCGCTAGGCCTTTCATGTAAGTCAGAAAGGCTGCCACTGAAGGCATCATACCATTGTTTAAAGTAGGAGAGCCAACGCATATATACTTTGCCTCGAGAACAGAAGTCATTATATCTGATATATCATTCGTAAGCAGGTTTTTCATTTCACAGGAAATACCTTTTTCGCCTAAAGCATTCTTTATAGTATACGCCATCTTTTCCGTGCTATGCCACATGGTATCGTAAATTATGATTCCTTTTTTATCACAAATATTATTGGCCCATTTTTTATAACACTCGATTATGTCTTTTATGCGACTTCTCCATATAAGTCCGTGACTGGGCGCTATCATATCTATATCCAAAGCTGAAACAGTCTCAAGCGCTTTTTGTACCTGCGCGCCATATGGCAAGACAATATTCGCATAATATTTAGCAGCTTCTTCTCTTATTATGTCCCAGCAACCTATTTCGTCGTCAAATCTTTCATTTGTCGCCATGTGCTGACCAAAGGCATCGTTGGACAAGAGAAGTTTTTCTTCTGCTACATATGTCACCATTGAATCAGGCCAATGCACCATTGGCACGCATGCAAATTTTAGATTTCGCCTGCCTATGTTTAAGGAATCTCCTGTATTGACTACTTTGAATTTCCAATCCTTTTTAAAATGTCTCTTCAGACCTTTTTCACCGTTTGGAGAGCACACGAGAGTCGCATTTTTGGCAAGTTCCATTATCTTTGGAATGCCTCCAGAGTGATCCATCTCAGTATGGTTAGAAACAACGTAATCTATTTTAGCGGGGTCTATTACAGACTTGATCCTTTCGAGCATCTCATCAAAAAGATAATGCTTAACCGTATCCACCAAGGTTATCTTTTCGTCCATTATAAGATATGCATTATAGGTAGAGCCTCTTTGCGTCAGGTAACCGTGAAAATTCCTCAGATCCCAGTCTATGGCACCGACCCAATATATACCTTTTTTTATTTCCAATGATTTCATGAACTATCCTTCCTTTACAAATTGATCCTTGCCTGCGCCGCAAATCGGACACACCCACGTATCAGGTATATCCTCGAATACCGTGCCAGGCTGGATCCCGCTATCAGGATCACCTGCTGCCGGGTCATATATATAGTTACAAACAGTGCATCTGTATTTCTGCATCTTCACACCTCCTGTTGCCATGCCTTCTCCTTTAATAAAGGTAGGCGCTGTCTTTGGTGTTGTGCCGCGCTTCACCTCGTGGTAATAAGCATAGGTCATGGGAGTCCCAGTTTTTAAAAGTTTTGAGTCTATCGTCTCTCCTAAAAAAACAGTGTGAGTGCCGCAATCGAGTTTTCCCGTAACCTTTGCTTCAATATAACCGATCGTATAATCCAGCACTACCGGACAACCAGAAGCCAGCTTTTTAAATTGTACGTCTTTGAATTTATCTTCTTTTTTTCCTGTCTTGAAGCCAAATTTACCTATAAAGTTCAGAGGCGTGTCTCTCTCGAGTATCGAGACCGTGAACATAGAGCTGGCCCCTATAAACTCATGAGTGAGATTCTCTTTATTTATACTGACTGCCACTGTCGCAGGTGTGCTTGTAACCTGAAAAACAGTATTTGCAATCTGGCCATTCAATAAATCGCCTTTATTAGAGGCGACTATGTACATGCCATAGCCTATGTTATGCAGAACATGCTGATCCATGCTTTGCTAACGCCTCCTCCAGATCTTTCTTTGGTTCACTGATTAATTTTAAATTAAACTTCTCCTGAAGGACTTTAAACACGTTTCCGGATATAAAGGCGGGCGGTGTCGGCCCCACGTACATATCTTTTATACCAAGATACAACAAAGACAAAAGTATTGCAACTGCTTTTTGTTCGAACCAGGACAGCACCAGCGTTAGCGGCAGGCCGTTTACATCTGTCTTAAATGCATTTGCAAGAGCCGATGCTATCTGTACAGCAGAATACGCGTTATTGCACTGCCCTATATCCAGGAGCCGCGGTATGCCGTCTATCTCTCCAAAATCAAGTTTATTGAAGCGATACTTACCGCAAGCTAGCGTAAGTATCACGCAATCCTTTGGCACGAGTTCTGCAAATTCCGTATAATAATTACGGCCAGGCTTTGCACCGTCACATCCGCCGATTAAAAAGAAATGCTTGATCTTCCCTGATTTCACAGCGCCTACTATCTTTTCCGCAAGACCAAGCACTGCTGTATGATGAAAGCCTGTCATTATTGCTTTACCGGGCGTCTCTTTCAATGGCGGCAAAGACTTGGCCTTCTCTATTAGAGACGTAAAATCCCTGCTCTTAAGATGCGTCGTACCAGGCACTCCTGTAACGCCTATGGTAAACAACCTATCCTGATACGTATTTGCCGGGGGAATCAATACGCAATTTGTAGTCGCTAAAATAGCTCCTGAAAATTCATTGAATTCCTTTTTCTGATTTTGCCACGCCCCTCCGTAATTTCCGACAAGGTGCTTGAATTTTTTCAGTTCAGGATATGCATGCGCAGGAAGCATCTCGCTGTGCGTGTAAATATTAATACCCTTGCCTTCTGTCTGTTTCAATAGCTCATAGAGATCGAGTAGATCATGGCCCGTGACGAGAATGGCCGGGCCTTTTTTTGTACCTGTCTCAACCGTTGTAGGCACTGGACTACCGAATCTTTGTACATGCGCCTTGTCCAAAAGCTCCATTACCTTTATATTCATTTCTCCGCACTTAAGAACCATCTCTATGTGCTGGTCCAGATCAAAACTTACATTCGTTACTGTCTTAAACAATGCCTCGTGCATAAAAGCATCGACATCCTTGTCTATAGCACCCAGTTCTCTGGCATGATATGCATATGCTGCTATGCCTTTAAGGCCAAAGAGCAGAATATCCTGCAGACTTTGTATGTCTTCGTTCTTACCGCAAGCCCCTACGAGCTTTGTACACCCTTTACCGCCCATTGTCTGTTCACACTGATAACAAAACATTTTCAAACCTCCTCTTTTTAAGTTAACTTTTAACATTGTTGAAAGTTAACTTAAGGTGTTTTTTCTTTGCGTTTTTTGTATTTCCTGAACTTTTCGGGTCCTATACACTCCTTTGCCATGCCGCACCAGTCAAGACAAGACGGAGGCATATTTCTATTTACATTCTTTTTGCAATACGGACATACTGTCTCTGTTTCGTCAGACCATATCTCTACCTCTTTCCCGCACCCGCACTTGATATTCTCGGGAAAAGGCTGACGTATTCTCTTTGAACCAGGACACCCGTCAAAAAGACTCATTTTAAATCTCCTCTAATTCCTACGGTGATTTCCTTAAGCGGTATCTTCTTACCAGATAATCTCAATGCCTCGTTGACGATCTGATTGAGACCAAAACAACATGGGACTTCCATGTGCACCACTGTCACGCTTTTTATATTGTTTGATTTGAATATCTCTGCTAATTTTTCTTCATATATCGTAGCTGCGTCGAGCTTTGGGCAACCTATAACCAATGCCTTGCCTTTTAAGAAATCCTGATGGAAGTCCGGATACGAAAACGGAACACAATCAGCAGCTATCAATAAATCCGCGTCTTTTAGATATGGTGCTGTGACGGGGACCAGCATCAACTGCACTGGCCATTGCGTAAGTTCGGATTCGGTTTTTCGGGACTCCCTTTGGTCGCAGCTCGTGGCTGGTGGGGAATGTTTTTTGAAAGATTTTACTGCCGTACCCGGACAACCGCATGGTAAATCTTTTTTTTCTTCTTTCTTCTTTAGCTTTTGCAGGTGTTTCTCGGTCGCTTTTTCGTCAAAAGCCGCTGCGTCTCTTTCTTCGATAGTTATAGCATCTTCTGGACAATGACCGAGACACGCCCCGAGACCATCACAATAGATCTCCTTCACGAGCTTTGCCTTGCCATCCACTATCTGGAGCGCGCCTTCAGCGCAATTAGGTATACAAAGGCCGCATCCAGTGCATTTTTGCTCGTCTATTTTTACTATCTTTCTCTTCGCCATGATTACGCCTCCCTTGACAACGATGTTATATTTATGCCTTTTAATTCCTTACCTACTGCGCCCCCTATGGTTTTTAATCTTTTTCTCAAAGCGCATTTCTTTACATTCGGACAGATCTTTCCTTTAAGCAGACAATTGGTAAGATCTACTTTTCCCTGGAAGGCTTCGATTATATCCGTAAGTTTTATGTCAGCCGGTGCCTTTGAAAAAGAAAAGCCGCCCTTTTTGCCTTTATGCGAAACAAGGATCTTTTCCTTGACCAGGTTTTGAAGTATCCTTCGTAAAAACCTTTCAGGTAAATCCTCTTCCTCTATAATCTCATCTACAGTAATTATACGTTTTTTTGAAGACCTTGCCATAAATACCAATGCCCTGATCGCATAATCCGTATCCCTGGAAATGAAATTCATGATATCTCCTCTCCTTAATAATACTAGTTTAGTATTATTAACTCCGAATGTCAAGTCTTTTCTAACTTTACATTTCAACAACGTTAAAATGTAAAGTTAGGCTTGACTTGCGGGTTTATATCATTAAAGTTTCTATAAGGAGGTGTATTATGGAGACTTTGTTTTTGAGCCCGGTGGAAATATCAAAATCAATAAGCAAGATCGGCGAAAAAAAGGCAAATGCCACTATATTCGAGCTAATCATCTTTGGCATTCTCGCAGGCATGTACATTGCATTCGGCGCTCATGCTGCTACGGCTGTGTTAAGCGGTCAAAGCCTCGACATTGGACTGACCCAGTTTCTCGCAGCCAGTGCATTTAGCGTCGGACTTATGCTGGTCCTTATACCCGGTTCGGAGCTATTTACCGGAAACATACTCATGACCATAGGTCTTATTGACAGAAAATATTCTTTCGCAAAGGTCTTGCGCAACTGGTTGGCTGTATACTTAGGCAATCTAATAGGTGCAATGATCATAGCCCTGCTTGTTTTTAATTCTGGACTACTGGGTCAGCCCGGAAGTTTAAGCTCAGTCGGAATTATGGCAGTCAAGATAGCCGAAGGGAAACTACAATTGGGTTTCGCAGAGGCATTGTGCCGTGGAATTTTGTGTAATATGCTCGTATGTCTCGCCGTAATCATGTCTATAGCTGCAAGAAGCATCGTAGGAAAAATTCTTGGGATATATTTCCCCATAATGGTCTTTGTCGTATCAGGTTACGAACATTCTGTCGCCAATATGTATTTTCTACCTATAAGCCTAATGGTAAAATCTGAACTCGCATCCGGTTTTTTAGGTATATTCAACAACCTGATTCCCGTAACAATCGGAAATATTATAGGAGGGCTTCTTATTGTCTTTCTTCACCCAAAGACTGAGGAGAGAATAGCCCGGATTATTTTAAGGAAAAAACTTTAATTTACAGAAGTAGGTTTTTTGCAGGCGAGTTTTGAAAAAAATATGCTCAACTCGTATAGAATTATTAATGGACCGGCCATTAGACATTGAGTTATCACATCCGGCGGAGTAAGCACTGCGGCTAGAATAAAAATAACAACCGCTGCATGTTTTCTCTTTGCGGACAAAAACGCGGGCGTAACGACGCCAAGTTTTGATAGAAAAAGTATTACAATCGGGATTTCAAAGACAGCGCCAAACGCAAACGTCAAAACACCCACGAAAGAAACATACCTGCCCACGCTTATAGCCGGAGTAATAAAATCCGTGGAAAAACTCAATAGAAACTTTATCCCTATAGGCACTATTATAAAATAACCAAAACCTGCTCCCAATATAAAGAAAATAAAAGATAAAGGACCGAATATAAATACATGTCTTCTCTCGTTATCGTTTAAACCCGACAATAAAAACTTCCAGATCTGATACAGAATAAAAGGAGATGATATAAAAACGCCTCCCCAAAAGGCTATCTTTATATTCGTAATAAAGGCCTCTGCGGGTTCTATGAATATCAAGCTTCCGACAGGCCTTACTATATTTAGCAAAATTTCATCTGTGAGATTGAATAAGATGCAGGATGAAACAATTATAAAAATAAGAGATTTTATAATCCTCGACCGCAGTTCTTCCAGGTGCTGAAGAAAGGTAAGCTTCTTCTCTGTCATAAATGAATCTATTAATTGCTAACTTTACATTTTAACGTTGTTGAAATGTAAAGTTACTTATCGTCTTTTATGTCTTTGCCGGCCTTTTTGAATTCCTTTATTGCCTTTGCCAATGCCCTGGCGATTTCAGGCAATCTCGACGCGCCGAACAAAAGCAGCACGATCAATAAAATTACTACCAGCTCTCCCATGCCGAATCTAAACATGACAAATCACCTCCTGCCAAGCTTTTATGGATATTATAGCACAGAATATTCATTAGAACAGGAACTATTTAGAATCGAACATAGGACTCTTATATCAAAATGGCACTCCCACAATCATCCTTGCCTGCACATCATCTCCTTCGCTATTTAAGCTTAAAAGCGTTCCAAAAGAAACCCACATCTTTTCTAAAGCAAAAGACACTGTCGGACCTATATAGTATTTTTCATCTCTATAGTCACCCTTTGATTCCAGGCCTAATCTAAATCGAGGATTTATTTTATAATGAACTCCTGCAGCGTACTCGTGCTCTGTCTTGCCGCCAGTCTCTGCTTCTTGTTTTAAGATCTGGTTGTATGAAAAATTAGCCTTGCCGATGTCCTTGGCCAGAATAATCTTCCCCTCCAGCACATTGGGCTTCGAAAGCTCCTCCTCCCTTATATATTCCAGATAAAGGAGCGGGTCTAATAGAAATTTATTTTTCTCTCCTATGCGATACCTTGTGCGTATCTTAAAACCATCGTATTCAAGGTCCGATTCCTGGGACTTATTTGTATATTTGAAATTCTGATACATGCTTATGTCCCAATGATCTGTAATGCCATATTCGAGCTCCAGAGACTCCTTCCATGTATTTACATCTGAGTTGTCCTTATCCGGCACTACGGTCGTCAGATAATTTTCGAACTCGAAGGTACCTTTTTTCATGGTCATATACTCGTATGTCCAGACATAACTTCTCCAGTCTGCGCGAGCCTGCTGACATAGACTAAAAAATAAGACTAAACCTGTGATCAAAATTTTCCTTAACATACCTGCCTCCTTATTGTTGATTTTGAAATTCAATTTCAACTAGACCTGAAAAAATTTTATATTAAACAATCCTTACAATATAATATTTAACAACGTCCCCACTACCAGCGCTACGAACATCATAATGCATGCTGATTTGAGCATATCTTTTATTCCGAGCTCTTTTACCAACATTACGAATGTAGCAATGCAGGGGAAGTATATTGCTAGAACTGTAGAGCCTACTATTAATTGTTTAGTAGTTAGGTTCAGAGGGCCGAGCATGCCTACGGCAACGTCCTTTCTTAAAAATCCTATTATCAGCGCAGATATGGCTTCTTTTGGAAGTCCCCATAATCCGGTAAGAAAAGGTGCGAATATATTCGAAAATAAATCAATTATGTGCAAAGCATATAATATGTTCACAAATAAAACGCCTAAAAGCACGTATGGCACTGCCTCTTTCAAAAACCCGGACACCCTCATAAGTAATTTTTTAATAACTGCTTGCAACTGAGGTATTCTGTATGGCGGTATCTCTACAAGTATCTCAGGACTTGCGCCTTTTAACACCTTGTTCATAATAAGGCCTTTTACGATCAAAAGTATAAAAAGCGTGCCAAAAATAATCCCAAGATACTGGCCTCCCCTCTGCCCTACCAGTCCGATTATCATTGCTATCTGCGCCATGCACGGGACAGAAACAGACATCAATGTGGCTGTAATAAATTTTTCGCGGCGGCCTTCCAAAAGCCTGATGGCCAGTGCGCCCGGAACATTGCACCCGAGCCCAAGCATCATCGGAACTATTGCAAACCCGTGGAGCCCGATGTGATGCATAAAGTTATCCACTAAAACTGCCAGCCTTGGTAGATATCCAAAATCCTCCAGGATACCCAGTATCAGATAAAAACTGATAATATAAGGCAACACCATTGCAATAGGCACGAAAAGCCCTGTGGTTAAAACGCCAAAGGCCATCTTAAAATCAATTACGCCGTCTATAACCTTACCGATCAAGATATTATGCAAAAACGTTCCCTCTCCTCCCAGCAAAGCCCCTAACTTAAACATTAAAGGCGCCCACGCATTATCAAACAGTGGCTCTAATATATAGGTAATAAGGCCTTCGCCTATCAGGCGTATTGCCCAGAACGCGCCATAGATGATAGCCAGCGCTATAGGAAGCCCTGATAAAGGTTTTATGCTCAGATCCTCTAGTCGCTGTAAAAATGTATGGTGATGGTGAGTTAATTTCTGGACACGCTCTATTATTTTACCGAGCCTTTCCCATTTATCCTTATCAGAACCAGCTTTAATCCTTAAAGACCTGGCCTCTTTTAAACGTATAATCAATTCTTTTATGCCTTCACCGGTCAAGCCACACGTAGGCATTACAGGCACTCCCAATTCTTTCTCTAATTTTTTCAGATCGATGTCTATCCCCTGGTGTTTGGTCTCGTCCCACATATTTAAAGCAATGACAACAGGAACATTCTTTTCCAAGAGTTGCAGGGTCAGATATAGATTTCTCTCCAGATTGGTTGCATTTACCACATTTATTACCAGGTCGCCTTCTTCCAACATGCGCACAGCGACCTCTTCTGCCTTCGAACTCGGATCCATTGTATAAATCCCTGGTACATCTATTACCGAAGCCCTTTCTTCGCCTATCTTTATCTGACCTTGAGTAAATTCAACTGTGGTGCCTGGATAATTAGAGACCACGATCCTAGCGCCTGTGAGACGAGAGAAAATAGCGCTCTTGCCGACATTGGGATTACCTATTAATAAGATCTTTTTTTGACTCATCTTTCCACCTGGACTAAAATCTTTTTTGCCATACCATGACCTATGGCAAAGCGCATCTTATCTACTTCAACGGTCTGAGGGCCTCGCCAGAAATGAGAACTCACTTTTTTGATTACCTTCCTGGGCCTCAAGCCCATGCCCTGAACCCTTGCCAAAAAATCACAGCCTCCATGGAATTCCTCTATTACCCCGGTCTCACCTGGCCGCATCTCGGTTAAATCAATGATCATTTTTTAGTTCCCTTCTATCTGGTTTTACATTTACTGCAAATACCAAATATCTCCATCTTGTGACGCTGCGGTAAAAAACCATGTCTCTTGCATAAATTATCCTGAAGCTTTTCTATCTTCGGGTCTACTGCCTCGACAAACCTTCCGCATCTAATGCATATAAGATGGTCATGGTGCTCATGCCCATATTTGTGTTCGTACCTGATCTTTCCATCGCCCAGGTCTACCTCTTTGGCAATGTCTGCTTCCTGCAAAAGTTTTAACGTCCTGAATACTGTTGCCTGGCCGATATTAGGGTCCTTCCTTTTTGCAATATTATAAAGATCCTCAACGCTGAGATGCCGTTCTGTCTTAAGAAAAACATTCAGGATCTCTTTTCGTTGTTCTGTCAGCTTAAGATCTTTTTTTCTGAGGTAATCAATAAATATCCCTAATTCCTTGGACATCATCCACCTCCTATAAATGATTTTGAAATTCAATATCAATTATAACAGAAATAAAAAATTCGTCAACTACTTTCTTAACTTTACACTTCAACAACGTTAAAGTGTAAACTTACCTTCGATAATGGTGCTGCACTTTGGACATCTATTGTCTTTTATATTGTAACTTACTACATTGAATATTGCTCTTTCAATCAAAAGATTATTACAATTATAACAATAAGTATTGTTTCCTTCAATCGCATTTCCCAGATATATGTATCGCAGGCCTGCTCTTTCGCCTATTTCTTTTGCCTTGCGCAATGTCTCTATGGATGTAGGCGATGAATTCAAATGTTTATAATCAGGATGGAATCTAGATATATGCCACGGAACTTCTGGCCCCAGACTTACTATAAACTCTGCAATGCCTTTAAGCTCTTTGTCTGAATCATTCTGTCCAGGCACGATCAAGGTCGTGATCTCTATCCATATGCCCATTTTTTTCATTGTCTTTATGGAATCAAGAACTGGTTTAAGCCGTCCTTTGCACATCTTTTTATAAAATTCGTCGCTGAAAGATTTAAGATCGACGTTGCATGCGTCTAGATATGGATTTATCTTCTCCAGAGCTTCTTTGGTCATGTATCCGTTTGTCACAAAATTATTGTAAATTCCGTTTTCTTTTGCGAGTCTCGCAGTATCATACGCGTATTCAAAAAATATCGTAGGCTCTGTGTATGTATACGAGATACTCCTGCATCCATTTTTTTTCGCCTCTTCTACAATCTGCTCAGGGGTAAATTCGTGTCCAGCGGCAGTACTGTCATCTCCCTTAGACACCTGGGAAATCTGCCAGTTTTGACAAAAATCACATTTAAGATTACAGCCTGCAGTCGCTATCGAATACGAACTAGATCCGGGCAAAAAATGATAAAGAGGCTTTTTTTCTATAGGATCTATATGCGATGCAATGACCTTGCCGTAAACATGCGTGCATAGCTTACCGTCTATATTTTGCCTTACGCTGCAAATCCCAAATTTATCAGGAGCTATTTTACAATGGTGGGAACAAAGAAAACAATGGATCTTTTTATCATCCAGTTTTTCATATAGCAGAGCTTCTTTTGTCATAAAACTTTGAATTTATATGGACAGAGCTTGATTATAGAACAATTCGAACATTTAGGTTTTTTAGCCTGACATATATCTCTTCCGTAATTGACAAGCATATAATTGAAATCGATCCAATCTTTTTTAGGCACGATCTTCAGAAGGTCCTTTTCTATTTTATTAGGGTCATTCTCTTTGCTTAAGCCAAGTCTTCCTGAAAGTCTCTTAACATGAGTATCTACAGCTATGCCTTCTGCTTTCCCAAACCCGCTCGAAAGAACTATATTGGCAGTCTTGCGTGCTACTCCGGGAAGGGTAACTAGCTCTTCCATATTATCCGGCACTTTTCCATTAAAGTCATTAAGAATTTTTTTCGAAGCAGCGATTATGTTTTTGGCTTTATTTTTATAGAAACCTGCTGAACGGATCTCCCGTTGTAAAACAGACTGCTTTGCCCTGGAAAAATCTCGCACGGTCCTGTATTTCTTAAAAAGGTGGGGCGTAATCTTATTCACCCTCTCATCAGTGCATTGAGCAGAGAGGATTGTCGCTATCATAATCTGTAACGGAGATTTATAGTGCAAGGCTGTGCGGCTACGCGGATGCGCTTTACGCAATATCTTTATTATTTCTGTAATCCTATTTTTGTCTGAATTATGCATGACAGACTAACTTTACATTTTAACGTTGTTGAAATGTAAAGTTAAGAGCGGGCAAGATATCTGAAGATGCCGAGAGTGGCCTTTGCGCCTTCACCAGCTGCGATTATGATCTGCTTCTCAGGGACATCAGTGACGTCGCCTGCGGCAAACACGCCGGATAGGCTCGTGTGATTGTAATTATCAACCTTTATCTCTGCAAGCTCGTTCTTTTCCAATGTCTTTACAAATTCCGAATTCGGAATAAGGCCTATTTCAACAAATATACCTTGCACAGATAATTTTTTTTCTTTATTTTCTCTTTTGATCTTAATGCCCGTTACCATCTTATCACCCACTACAGCTGTCACTTTGCTATTATTAAAAACAGTCACCCTGTCGCTTCCCCTTACCTTTTCCTGCATAACAGGATCACCTGTAAGCTCTGGTGTAATATTGACGATATACACATGCCTGGCTATCTTCATTAGCTGCAATGCTGCGTCCAATGCAGAATTCCCTCCGCCAATAACCGCAACGTCTTTGCCGGAAAAAAGAGGTCCGTCGCAAGTTGCGCAATACGTAAGCCCTTTATTTTTAAACTCCTTTTCTCCTGGCACGCCAAGCTCTCTCGAACGTTTACCAGAAGCGATTATTACTGTTTTTGTTTTATATTTTCCTTTATCTGTTTTAACGTATAGAACATCATCTTTTCTTGTGAGTTCCAAAACTCTTTCGCTCTCTTTGACCGGAATTTCATATTGCCGCATATGCTCCTCGAATTTCGCAACGAGCTCAGGCCCTGAGACAAATTGATATCCGGTATAATTCTCTATGTCTCCGCTCCACGCAGTCTGGCCCCCTATGTCCATTGTAATGACCAACAGGTTCATCTTTTTGCGCGCAGCATACACTGCAGCTGTTATACCAGCAGGTCCTGCTCCGATAATAATCAAATCGAGCATACTAGACTCCCGTCTTTCTCCTTATATGATGAGGAGTAAGGTCGATAACCTCTTTCACGTCTACCTCTATTAGATACTCTGGCTTTGGCAAAAGAGCTTCAGGATGCGAGGGGTGTCCTTTTTCTCCGCGTATATTTTTGAGTAACCTATGCGATATTCTCTTAGTGATCTTCTGCTCCCAAGCTTTTTTTAAATGAGGAGTAAGATCTTTTTTTCTAGCTACTCTCGCAATGCCTTTCAAACTATAGCCAATAAATTTATGCTCATCAACCGCTGTTATGCTTATATATGGGTTTTGTTTCAGATTATTGCTGGTCTTTTCTCTATAGAGATCCAATAGATATAGCCTTCCATTTGCATCTATATCTATTATACCTTTACAGGCATTATGAGGACATCCCTTTTTATCAATGGTGGTGACTACGGTGTAAGGCTGTTTCTGAAAAAAAACAGCCACACCTTTACTTAGCTTTTTCATAGCTCTCTTGTCTAGCCTTCTATATTTATATCTTTTATTCCTTCCCACAGGCCATGAAGATTGCATCTTGCCCATGCCTTTAATGGGCCGTGCGCGTGAGAAAGCTTGACCTTAAATCTAGCTACGCCATAACTCGTACCGCCGCTAAAACCAGACCTTGCAATAAATGTATCTCCGCAATATAGTTCTAACCATTCGATAAAATGACCGGCCTCATTTGGATGTTGAACTCCGTCTATGCCTCCGACTCGAACACTGATCTCAAAGGCTTCATCTTTCTTAGCTTTATCCGGAGCTTCTATGACCGGCAAATGCTTTTTCTCAAGGTCGACCAGATTTTTCTGGTCTTTCGGCAGATTAACTCCGCATAATATATCCTGTTCACAAGTGTATTTTGCTTCAGGCATAAACACCTCCTATTTTTTATACTGCGACCACTTCTTTTACTTCTGGCACCTCTTGTTTTAACGTCTTCTCGATACCAGCCTTCAATGTCATCTGGCTCATAGGACAGCCACCACAGGCGCCGACCAACCTGACCTTCACTACTCCGTCAGGAGTCACGTCTACAAGCTCTACGTTCCCGCCATCAGCTTGAAGCATTGGCCTTATCTTATTTAAAGCAGCTTCTACTTTCTCTTTCATTATTTTCTCCTTTCGTCCCTCTCTTTTATTGGGTTTGTGTCTGCGGTGGAACAAATACCCTTGTCGCTAGCTGAGAATCTATGGTCAAGAGTCCATTCCCATCCTTGCCCACAATTTTCAGCCTCTGCAAAATCTCTGCAGGACTTGCTTCCTCCTCGACCTGTTCTGTCACAAACCACTGCAAAAATGTATCTGTTGCATGGTCATTTTCTTTCTTGGCTTGATTTACAAGGACGTTGATCCTCTTAGTGACCTTTTTCTCATGCTCTAATGTCTTTTCGAATAAATCCGCAGGACTTGCAAAATCTTTCGGCGGTTCATCGATCGCCTTCAACACTACTCTGCCGCCTTGCTGTATGAGGTAATCGTAGAATTTCTTAGCGTGTATCATCTCTTCCTGGACTTGCACGGTAAACCAATTCGCAAATCCATTCAGACCCAGGGAAGAAACATATGCAGCCATTGAAAGATAAAGGTACGCTGAATAGATCTCTTTATTGATCTGCTCATTGAAACTTGCAACCATTTTCTTGCTTAACATCGTATACCCCCTCTTCTTTATAATGATACTATTTTAGTATCATTATAAAGACATGTCAACTCTTTTTTAAAATATTATATTTGCCAATATGCCGAAGACCAACACCTGTGGAACCGTAATTATAGGGAGCCAGATAGCTACTTTTTTGCCGACATTAAAGTATAAAAGGCCTATCTCAGTATAGTCAGTCACTACCCCTGCCATTAAAAAAACAAATGCATTGCCTAATGCACCGGTCTGCCTGTAAAGTTCGAATGCCAAAGGCGCTGTGCCTTCTGAGCAAACCTCCATGATAGTAGCAACTACCAACGTGACTAAAAGACCTGCTATCGTAGCGCCCATATAATCTTGGAATATACCTTGCGGCACATAGGCGGCGGCCAGACTCGCCAGGCCCATTCCTATCAAGATCCACCACAAAACCATATTCCCTAGCGAAACTGATCCTTTATATACGCCCCTCACATCGCCTATCAGCTGTTTTCCGGAAATCCTGTATAAACTGATCCTCGATTTTACATCATCTAGTATTGAAAATTGTTCTTGAGTAACAGTTGTGTTCTTATTGACTTCGATAAGTCCCTTTGATTCCAGAACCTGATAAATCAACCCTGTCACTATTGCTATGATTATCGCGCAGACTATGATATACAATGCCTTGAGTCCAAAAAACGCCATAAGCATTATTGTAAGAGGCAGGTTTGCCCATGGACTTGCTAAAAGAAATGCTATGACTGCCGGGTTTGAAGCGCCTTTTTTGTGCAGCTGAATGGATAAAGCGAGAATACCATGGCTGCACGCACTCATAAAAAATCCGAGCATCACAGAATAAAATATTGTCCGCTTGCTGGGCTGCGACAGGATATGCGATATGTATTCGCGCGGTATAAAGTGATCTATTATTCCCCCGAAAATCAATCCAATGAGAATCGCCCACCAGATCCTTTGAAAATACATCATCAAAGATTCTCTGAATGGCTTTAATAGCGGAAAAAAATAGGACAGAAAAACAAGGCAGGTTAAAATCGATGAGACGATAAGAACTTTATTTTTATACCATCTTTCTTGCAAACACCTTGGACACGAATCCTTCATCATGCCACTCCTAACTTTACATTTTAACGTTGTTGAAATGTAAAGTTACTTGTATGCTGTGCCTTTTAGTTCCTCTACATACTGCTGGGCTGAAAAAGCAGCTGTGGCCCCGTCTCCGCAGGCAGTGATTACCTGACGCAATGATTTTTGCCTGCAATCCCCGCAGGTAAAAATACCTTTTTTAGAGGTATTCATGTCATCATCCGCCAGAATATACTCATTCTTATCTAATTTCACCAAGCCTTTAAGAAAACCTGTGTTAGGGTCGTAGCCGACAAACAAAAATACACCATCACAAGAAAAATCGCTTTCTTTTTTCGTCTTTAAATTCCCGACCTTTACTGCCTTTACTTTATCTTCGCCGACTATTTCAGTAACTACAGAGTCCCACAGAAACTCTAATTTTTTATTTGCTGATGCCCTTTCTTGCAGGATCTTTGTAGCCCTAAGACGACTTCTGCGATGTATCAAAGTCACCTTTGCCGCAAACTTGGTCAGAAATAATGCTTCTTCCACAGCTGTATCTCCACCACCCACGACTACAATATTTTTGTCTTTATAGAGAGCTCCGTCACAAGTCGCACAATATGAAACCCCTCTGCCCTGTAATTTATTCTCTCCAGGCACGTCTAATTTTTTAGGTCTAGCTCCGGATGCGATAATCAATGACAAAGAAGCATAGGCCTTGTCTTCGACTATTACCTTCCAGCCCTTAGAACCCTGCGCCTTATGTGCTTTTATTTCTTTTACATCTCCTACGTTAAATTCTGTTCCAAATCTTTGTGCCTGTTTTTTAAATTTCTCTATCAATTCGAATCCGTTCACGCCATCTGAAAATCCAGGATAATTCTCTATGCAGTCAGTGATAACTGTCTGCCCGGGTACTGAAAAACTCTCAAGAAGCAATGTCTTTAACCGCGCTCTCGATGCGTATATAGCAGCTGTAAGCCCTGCCGGCCCGCCCCCTATTATAATCAAATCATAATCCATATATATTTACCTCCTAGATTCTCTCGCCGAAAATCTTCGTCCCTATCCTTATAATATTCGCGCCTTCTTCAATCGCCACCTTATAAGTGTTGCTCATGCCCATAGAGAGATAATTCATCTCTACGTTCGATATACCCATTGTTTTTATTTTATCAAATATCTTTTTTGTTTCCACAAAATACGGCCGCGCTGCCTCTGGGTCTCCGGTCATAGGTCCCATGGTCATAAGGCCTGACACCTTTATATTTTTTAATTTTGACGTCTCTCTCAAAAGTCCTTCTATTTCTTCCGGGACAACACCAAATTTTTGACTCTCCCTGCCACTATTTACTTCTACCAATACCGACATTATTTTATTCTGTTTCGCGCATGCTTTATCTATTTCTGACGCTATAGCCAAAGAATCAACTGTCTCTATTATGTCAAAAATATTTACTGCCTTTTTTACCTTATTCTTCTGTAAATGACCTATGAAGTGCCATTTTGCTTTATTTCCCACTATCTTAAATGCAGCCTCTGCTTCCTGTACGTAATTCTCTCCTATTATGCTTACGCCTGCCTCTACTGCTTCTAAGATTTCCTCCGGCGTCCTGGCCTTACAAGCTGCCTCCAGCTCTACATGTTCGGGTAATTCTCTAAATATTCTTTGCAGGTTTTCCTTTATCATACTTTACCCCTGCGCCTTGATGTATCTTTTTCGCTGAGAGAATCTACTTTTTTCTTCTCTGATTCATATACATACTTCACGTTCATATCTTTAAAATACTCTTTTATCGCGTCCAATTCTTTTTTAGATAACGGCTCTGTGGCACAAGGCCTTAATGGTGTATTGAGCTGTACCTCATCCGGACTAAGCTTTTTTACTAACTCTGCTAATTCTTTTGCGCGGCCCTTATTCTGGTCTATGAACATAATCTGCAATGCAAGCTTGCCGCTATAAACAGTCCTGAATTCTTTAATGCCGCTTATGACATTATCAAATGTTATGCCTTTTACAGGCCTGTTTATTTTATTAAATAATTCCTTATCAGGCGCATCGAGCTTAGCCATTACAAAATCCGCATTCATTAAATCGGCCTGTACGTCCTTTAGATTCAACAAAGAAGAATTTGTTATAACCGCTATCTTTTCATTCCTTATGTTTTTTATCTCATTTATTAATTCCCCTAGATTTTTCGCAAGCGTCGGCTCACCTGTACCAGAAAAAGTCATATAATCTATCTTTATAGGGGGCAAGGATTTTATTTCTTCCATAATATCTTTTGTCGCTACAAAAACCTTTCTTTCTCCGCTGCATATCTTTGCATCTCCGATCTGGCAATAGACACAATCGAACGTACATACTTTATCCTTGGCAGATATAGGGTCTATACCCAGAGATCTTCCTAATCTCCAAGATAAAACAGGACCATAGATATATTTATATCTCTCGTGACTCATAATATTCCTTAAGTATACTTTTAACATTGTTGAAATGTATACTTAAACTTTATCCTTCTCGTCGTAGATCTCGCCGAAGAGCTCTTCTAAGATATCCTCCATCGAAATTATGCCTATATTTTTGCCCGCCTTGTCGCGCACGATAAAAAGGTGCTGGTGATAGGCCTGGAATTTGCTCAAAAGGTCATCTGCCTTTTCATTCTCATTGACGAATATCGGCCTTAACAAAAAATCCTTTATCCTGGCCCCATAATTATCTTTTGCAATCTCCCTCAAAAGCACCCTCTGTTGACATGTGCCTATTATATTGGATACATTTTTGCGGTAAACTGCGATCCTGCTATATTGCGAATTTAAAATAGAATCCTTTGCTTCCAGTAAACTCTGATCTGCAGGCAAGGCATAGATCTTATCAATAGGCTTCATCATATGAATCGCCTTCAGGTCATTGAGCTTAAAGACCTTGTTGCAAAGATTCTCTTCGTCTACCTCGACTGTGCCTGCTGCCCTGCCGAGTTTTAACATGGCCTTTATCTCTTCCTCGGTGACCTTTGGTACAGCTGATTTTTTCTTAAACATTCTCGCGGTAAATATCAGGACGCGAATAAAAGGCCTTAAAAACCATATTACGCCCCTTAGTATCTTTGCGCTTCCCAGGCCAATCGAGATCTTATAATACTCGCCTATCGTCTTCGGTATTATCTCGGAGATAGTAATAATCAAAAGTGTGAAAATAGCAGAAGAGATCCCGAGCCACTCGTTTCCGAAAATCTCTATTACACGATGACCAACAAAAATCGAACCGATTATATTCACTGAATTATTGAGAAGGACGATCGCAGCTATTGCCGTATCTATGTTCTCTTTGACTATCAAAAGGTCTTTGGAGCCCTTTCGTTTCTGGTCAAATAATATTCTAGCTTTTACTAGAGGTAGGCTCAATATCGCAGCCTCGACCATAGAGCACACGCCAGATGCAAAAAGCACGCCTATAATTAAAATAAAAAGGCTTATCATGATTCCCTCTTTACAAACCTTAAGAGATCAACGCCTAATCTCTTGAACATATCTTTTAGTTTCGCAGTCGGAAGCCCCAATACATTAAAATAAGAGCCTTTTATGTCGTCGAAGAGAAAAGAACCAACGCCTTCTATGGAAAAGCCGCCTGCCTTGTCGTATGGAGCCAGCAATTTAAAATATCTGGGGATATTAGACGGTTTGATCTTCCTGACTTTTACCTCGCTCTTTTCATAATCCAGGATAGACCTTTTCTTTTTTGCGTCTACAACGCAAAGCCCGGTATATACAAAAATCTTCTTGCCTGACATTGCCTTTAACATCTTCTTTGCGTGAGC
>CAYPYS010000009.1:26885-57487 GCA_964415355.1 uncultured Planctomycetia bacterium
CCAGAAGCTAAAATAATATTCATAAGGGTATCGTTGTTACGAGCGGACATAATGCTTAAGTTAACTTTCAACATTGTTGAAAGTTAACTTAAGATGGGTTATTTATTGAAGATATATCCTATTATCTTATATATAAGCCTCGCTGCCATGAAATCTGCCGAGATCATGTTTTTTATCGGACAGAGCTCCACTACATCGAATCCAACTATATTCTTCTCGGCTATAACGTCACGAATCACATCCAAAAATTCATACCACGCAAAACCTCCGGGCTCTGGGGTGCCAACAGAAGGCATGATTGACGGGTCAAATACATCGAGGTCTATGCTTATATACACGTTCTTGGAGAGGGAATTTTTAATTTTGTTTCGCCAATCCTGGTCTTTCCTGACCTCTGTCATGCTGATAATCTTAATATTATTATTGGGCAAAAAATCTTTTTCATCCCTACTCAGGCTCCTTACCCCTATCTCAACAAGAGGCGCTATCTCTAAAAGGCGCCTGGCAACACAGGCGTGACTGTATTTAGAACCTTCGTAGCTATCCTTTAAATCATAATGAGAATCGAAATACAATACAGATACGTCATCGAATTCCCTGTTTACTGCTTTGACAGCTCCGATTGTAACAGAATGTTCCCCGCCCAAGACAACAGGCATCTTTTTCTTTTTATAAATATCCGAAACCTCTTTTTCTACAGCATCTATCATGTTTTTCGACCCAAGGCCTCTGACGTTAACCGGCGCCTGTGTATTTATGCCAACTCTGTAGACCTCTTTTTGCAACTCTTCGTCAAAAAGCTCTAATTTATCCGAGGCCTCCAGTATTGCCTTTGGCCCTTTTTCTGTGCCTTTTCTATAGCTTACTGTTTTTCCGTAAGGCACAGGCAATACAACTACGCTCGCTTTTTCAAACGAAATCAAATTATTATCGCTACCGCCAAATGATATCATGACCTGCCTCTCTAACTAGGCCGTGTTTTCTAAAACATATTGAAATATTAGAGGGACCACTATACTAGCATCTGATTCTATTGCAAATTTCGCAGTATCAATGCCTAATTTTTCCCAGCTGATCTTTTCATTGGGCACTGCTCCGCTATAAGACCCGTAAGAAGTCGTGCAATCGCTTATCTGGCAAAAATACCCCCAGAGCTTGCAGTCTTCTCCTAAATCCTGTCTTATAAGAGGAACTACGCATATAGGAAAATCCCCTGCGATCCCTCCTCCTATCTGAAAAAAACCTATCGATGCATCCTCTGTGTTTTTCAGGTACCATTCAATAAGATAATCCATTTGATCCAAACCGCTCTTTATAAAATCCATGTTCTTAAAATTCCCCTGACGGAACGATGCAACCAATCCATTTGCCAGAGTAGAATCTTCCCAACCTGGCGTAAAGATAGGAAGATCCTTCTCGCAGGCAGCTATGACCCAACTGTCGCGAGGGTCGATCTCATAATCATCCTTTAAATCTTCGCTGCGTATAAGCTGATAAAAGTATTCGTAAGGAAAATGCCTCTTTCCGCTCTTATCTGCCTTCTCCCAGAGAGGATAGAGCTTCTTCTCCAGCTTTCTTATTGCAGCTTCTTCTGGAATGCAAGTGTCTGTAACTCGATTGAGATGATTTTTTCTGAGCTCTAGTTCGTCGGCCGGCGAGAGATCCCTATATTGCGGGATTCTTTTATACTGACTGTGCGCCACCAGATTAAATATATCCTCTTCCAGGTTAGCAGCAGTGCAACATATGCCGTGGATCCTGCCTTTTCTTATCATCTCGGCAAGAGAAATCCCTATCTCGCCAGTGCTCAATGCGCCGGCCAAGGTGAGGAACATTTTATTGCCTTTTTTGGCAAACTGCGCCCATCCTTCAGCTGCGTCGAGAAGCGCTGCGGCATTAAAATGCTTGAAATTCCTCTTTATAAAGTCTCCCACGCTCATAGTAAATTCAGTATAACACCGCCCCTCGGCATTAACAAGCCAAATGTAACTTTACATTTCAACAACGTTAAAATGTAAAGTTAGAGGCTTGAATATGTATATTGTGCCGACATCGTACAAGGGGCCATTGTATAATTCTATAATGCCTTTGCCTGATTTTTTTATAAATTCTTTGATCGCCTGGGCGTCTGGATGCGTATCTACTCTTCCTACGAATAATACAGACTTATCATCAACGCCGGTTGCGCCTCCGATAAAACCTGTCTTGTGTCCTGGAAGTTTTATGTTCCCTGGTCTGATAAGAAGCGCCTTGCCTCTATTTTTCTCCCAAGCCTCTTTTATGCCTCTGTCAGAAGTAATAATTCGTCTTTTATCAACGGGTAAGATCGAACATTTTGAATAGCCTTGGTTAACCAAAATATGCCTGCTATTTACATCCCTAATATGCCTCTCTATTTTACCTTTATATCTGATTATAGACTTACCTATACAGCATGCATTGTAGATTATGTTTTTTGGATAGGATGACGACAGAACCCTCTCTCCTTTTACGCAATCATACCCATTATTTCGCAAAAGAATAGCAATGTTCTCAAGGCCTGGTTCATATATGACTTTATCTCCGCATCTAAAAAGCATCATATCGACATGGCCGGAAACAGACTTTTGAAATTTTCTATTTAAATCCACCTCTGCAACGTAATAATTTAATTTTCTCAATCTATTCTTCGCGGCTGCGGGCATTCTAGGATCTACAACAGCTATATGTTTTCTGACGTCAACCACTCTTAAGGCTTTACTTTTAGATTTTTTGTATACAATAGGCACGCCGAATCTCTTTTCTAAAAATTTCCTCTCACTACCCTTGTGCCCTGATATAAAATTAAACATATTTTCAGGCGCGTGAATCTCCAGATATGAACGATTCTGCAATCGCCTTTCATTAAATCCTTTGATTATCTTATTGCGTATCTGTCGACTACGCACCATCTCTCCAAATGCGCTATGATAAGGTCCTCCGAGCACTACTTTCTTTGAACTCAAATCTTCTGATGGATGCAACCCAATGCGTATTACCTTTACACCGCTTCTTTCGAAAATATCACTGATCTCAGCAGCCTGATCTATTGCTTCATTCAGAGACAAAGGTTTGTATTTTCTTTTTCCAAAATGTCCTGCTAGCTCAGTCCCTTTTAAGACAACTGCAGGATAGATCCTTGCTGTCTCAGGATCTAAAGTAATTAATTTCCTCGCTGTATCTTTGGATTTTTTCAGACTATCTCCTGGTAAACCAAGCATTATCTGAACGCCAAGCTTAAGACCTGCTTTCTTGATGCAAGCAGTCGCTTTGTTTATAAGATCAAAACCTGTTTCTCTCCTTATGTTCTTTAATACAGTCTTATCCAGCGACTGTATACCCAGCTCGACCAATCGACCGCCTTTTTCCTTAAACCTCTTCATGGATTCAACATCTACGGCCTCGGGGTGCGTTGACATACGAAGACCATGGACTTTTTTCTTCTTTACATAAGGAAAGACTGCATCTAGATACTTCTTTTGCAGCTTTTCAGGCAAAAGAGTAAATGTGCCTCCGAAAAAAGCAATCTCTATCTTTTCATTTTTCGAAATCGTCTTAAGGCGTTGTTCAATAATAGAGCGGATTTCACTAGTGGTGGGCATTTTTCTGGCGCCTGAGATCTTATGCTGATCACAGTATATGCACCTATAAGGACACCCTGCGTGGGATATAAATATAGGAATGATCTTCATGATAACGATAACTTTACACTTCAACAACGTTAAATTGTAAAGTTATTCTTTGCCTTTATTGTGAAATAGGACAGTGCAGAATGCTACGCAGCTAAAGAAGAAAAAATTAAAGATAGCGAACATCTTCCAAACAAGAAAATCACTCTTTATGCCTGAAGGAAGTATTGCTAAAAGACAGACCCAGACCCCGATGGCCCAATACATGCTGATGTCCTTTGAGGAGCGCCTCTTGATTATCCTAATTATAAGCGGAATATTCCAAAGAGGTAATACTATAGAAGCTACCAGGGCAATCTTATCTATCATAATATGCTCAGGCCTTGCCGGCACTGCCCAGTACGTGCTCGTTTTTATGCTTATACATCTTGATCAACTCTGTCCTGGCAGGGCCCAGATATTTTCTAGGATCGAACTCCTTGGGTGAATTGACAAAGACTTCTCTTATTTTTGCGGTCACTACAAGACGACCATCTGTGTCTATATTGATCTTACACACAGCTGATTGCGTGGCTTTTCTAAGTTGATCTTCCGGGACACCAGCGGTCTGCTCTAGTTTTCCTCCGTATTTATTTATAATGTCCACGTATTCCTTAGGCACCGAACTTGATCCATGCAACACTATTACGAAACCAGGAAGCCTTCTTTCTACTTCCTTCAATATATCAAATCTCAATTCAGGCAGAGATTCTCCCGGAGCCACCTTAAACTTATACGCTCCGTGAGAAGTACCTATCGAAATAGCTAGCGAATCCACGCCTGTCTTTGACACGAATTCCTGTACCTCTTCCGGGTGGGTGTAATGTGATTTTTCATGACTGACATCGTCTTCTATGCCTGCCAGCACGCCCAACTCGCCTTCTACCGTAACGTCATGTTTGTGCGCATAATCCACGACCTTTTTTGTAAGAGCAATGTTTTCCTCGAACGACTTTCCAGAGCCATCGATCATGACAGATGAAAAGCCAGACTCTATACAAGATACGCACAGTTCATACGTATCTCCGTGATCAAGATGAAGCGCCACTGGTATCTTTGAGCCAGCGTCTTTTATTATCTCCATTGCGCCCATTGCCATGTGTTTCAACAATATCTGGTTAGCGTACTTTCTGGCGCCAGAAGAAACCTGCAATATCACCGGAGAATTGCTCTCGATACAAGCTGTGATTATAGCTTGCAATTGTTCCATGTTGTTGAAATTATACGCAGGGATCGCATATTTACCAGCCATTGCCTTTTTAAACATCTCCCGCGTATTCACCAATCCCAATTTTTTGTACGAAACAGCCATTTTGATCTCCTCCCATTTTTATCTGGCATTATATCATCGAATTTCCAATTGTAAATACTTTTTGCTCTGTGAATTTTATTATATCATTCATCATCCTTACTGATTCTACGGGAAACTTGCCCACTGCTGTCTCAGCTGAGAGCATTACAAAATCTGTGCCATCTATAATAGCATTTGCCACATCCGTGACTTCTGCCCTTGTCGGACGTATATGCTCGACCATGCTCTCCAGCATCTGTGTAGCAGTGATCACAAATTTCCTCTTTTTATTGCACTTTTTTATGATGGTTTTCTGTATTATAGGTACCTGGTAAATAGGAACAGACACGCCCATATCGCCACGCGCTATCATAATCCCATCTGACGCGTCTATGATCTCATCGATATTGCGAATACCGTCGAGGTTTTCTATTTTGGAAATGATCCTGCATGAAGGTAATTTAGATCTGACTCTATTTTTAACGTCCAAGACATCCCTTTTGTTTCTAACAAATGACTGTGCGATATAATCAACTCCCTGCTCGATGCCAAAAGAAATATCTCTCTTGTCCTTCTCAGTCATACTAGAGAATTTAAACCTAGCCCCTGGGATATTAATACCTTTGCGCTCCTTAAGAAGTCCGCCGACAACGACTTCTGTCTTGATCTTTTCTTTCTCGATCTTTTTTATCTTTAAGACAATATTGCCATCATCAATATATATAAACTTTACTCCTTTTATAGAGCTGAGCGAACCTTCATAATCAAAAGGGATCATCTTTTTCTCTCCTTGATATCCCTTCTGCGCCAGCCATATTACCTGTCGCTTCTTAAGCAAAACCGGATTATGATCTTTTAATTTTCCTATCCTTGTCCTCGGGCCTTCCAGATCCAGCAATATTCTTACGCGGCGCCTATATTTTTTATTTACGCACCTTACAATTTTAATGCGCGAAACGCGACCGGCTATATTCCCATGCGAACAATTCAGCCTCACAAGGTCCATGCCCGCCATGGTCATTTTTCTGACAGCAGTCTCGCTAGAGCTAGCCGGCCCAAGCGTGCATATTATCTTAGTCTTCACCATAATCTGCCTATTCCCCTCACTCTAAGTTTACACTTTAACGTTGTTGAAATGTAAAGTTAAGATTTTGCTTTATCTTTTCGTATTTCTGTGTTAATCTATATTACAATATGAAAAGTAAAAAGTCCAAAACAAAAAACAGGCTCCATTTGGAACGCAGGGCTGCTGACAGGCTTGGGATCTGTCTATTCAGATACCAGATATCCCCTAGAGAGAAATTTATCACTTTAAACTCTGCCCTGGCTAAAATACTGGGCTATGCTTCGAAAAAGGAAATCCAGAGCCGCAGGTTAGGCTCTTTTTTTAAGGACAAAAAAGAGCCGAAAGATTTCGTAAAAACCATAAAAAAAGAAAAAATAGTCAAATTCTTCGAAACAATTTTAAAAAGAAAAAACCAGAAGGATATATGGGTCGCCATAACCGCATCTCTCTTAGAATCGCCTTCCAATAAGAAACACCTATATATAGAAGGCATCATAGAAGACATCACTAAGCACAAAGAACTGGAAGAAAAATTCTCTCTGGAAAAAGAGCTTTTTCAAAGCCTTTTAAATACCATCCCTGACGCCGTATATTTCAAGGACGCCAAGAACCGATTGATAAGAGTAAACCGCTTTTATGCAGAAGGTTTTAAGATGCCTCCTGAAAAAATAGTTGGCAAGACAGACTTTGACTTCTTTCCTAAGGAACAAGCGCAGCGTATGTTTGACGACGATAATTATGTCTTAAAAACAGGGGCCCCTATAATAGGTAAGATCGAAAGAACGCTTCTCCCCAACGGAACGCATAACTGCGTAACTACCACCAAGATACCCTTGCGCAATAAAAAAGACAAGATCATAGGGACAATGGGCATAACACGCGACATAACAGAATATGACCAGGTAGAGCAGAACAGGCTGAATCTGGTAATCAGCTCTTTAAAAGTGCTCGACAGGGTCCTCGAAATAAGAGATCCTTATACTTTCGGCCATACGCGCCGTGTATCTATGATCGCGGAAAGAATCGCAAAGGAATTAAAGTGGGATGAGAACAGGATATTGGAGCTGAGGATGTCTGCCGAACTACATGACATAGGAAAGATCCTTATTCCTCTAGAGATACTGAATAAGCCCGGCAAACTTTCTGATTTGGAATTCAGGATGATTCAGGAGCATGTCGAAAAATGCTATCACATGTTAAAGCCGCATTCTTTTCCTTTTCCTCTGCCCGAAGCTATTTACCAGCACCATGAAAGGCTGGACGGAAAAGGCTATCCCAGGGGACTCTCGGGCGAAAAGATCATACCTGAGGCAAGAATACTCGCTATATCAGATGTATTAGAGGCAATGACATTCCACAGGCCTTACAGGGCTGCCCTGGGTATAAAAAAAGCCATGCGCGAACTAACGGAAAATTCCGGCTCTAAATACGACGCCGGCATGGTAGACACTACTATAAGATTAATGCAACAGAATGACTTTAAGCCTTTTTGGTTAAATCCAGATTCTACAAACTAGAAAAGTCCTCTTAATAATCTCTTCTATGATCTATCCTTCCTCAAATCAAAAAAGATGAAAAGTGACGTATATATTTCAAGGATAAAGACCAACGACATAAAAGACAGGCGCGATGCGCTGCTGAAGCTCATACGAACCATCGATCCTTTTTCAGATTATAAAAAAGATGGGTTCGCTCCTATAAAACTCACTATAGGAGACAGCCAATGCATCTATCATATACAACCTGAGCTTGTAAAGTTTATAGTGGGTGAGATAAAAAAGAAAAAGGCAAAGCCTTTCCTATTTGACACTAATGTAATATATAAAGGTTCGCGCCTGAATGCAATCGACCACCTTACTCTCGCCCAGAATAAAGGATTTGCGCATTCTAAAGTAGGCGCCCCATTCATAATCGCGGATGGTGTCTTTGGCCAGGATGGAAAAGAACACGCCCTGGATTCAGACTATATAAAAAAAATAAAGATCCCATCCTTTATAGGGATGACGGACAATCTTCTCGCATTATCGCACGTAACACTGCACATCTTATCCGGATATGCCGGTTCTATTAAAAATATTGCCATGGGAATGGTATCCCGGCCCACCAAACAGGCACAGCACTCATCGCTCAAGCCTCATATAATAAAACAAAAATGCACATCATGCGGATGCTGTATAGAGATCTGTCCTGTAAATGCTATATCTTTCAGCGCTGACAAAAAAGCGCTCATAGATCAGGCAAAATGCATCGGGTGCGGAGAATGCCTCTGCGCCTGTAAATTTGATGCTATCTTCATAAACTGGGATGAAGATACCGATATATTTTCCAGGAGGATAGTAGATGTGGCTAAATCCGTACTATCTAAATTCAAAAATAAACTTTTTATAAATTTTGCCTTTGATATAACAAGGGAATGCGACTGCATATCCACAAAAAATGAAAAAATAGTTTCCAAGGATATAGGCATTCTCGCCTCAAGGGACATTGTAAGCCTTGATAAGGCCACTATAGATATAATAAATAAAGACGGTGATTTGATCTCGAAGGAAAAACCACATACTTCATATAATGCGCTGCTCGAATACGCCGGCGAGAAAAAACTCGGCAGCCTCGAATATAAGCTAGTAGAGATTTAAACCTTAACTTTACATTTCAACAACGTTAAAGTGTAAAGTTAAGTGAGTGGAAAAACGGTAGGTATTATGGCAGCCTTTAAGGCATTGTTTGGCATAAAGGAATCGGAAATAAAAAATACGTGCGTGCTTCTGCCTATATTGGCAAAAGACATCAAGAAAGGGCTTGGCGTAAAGAAATTTTATAAAGGAAAGCTTTACAACTCAGGCAATAGCTGCTCTTTCACGGCAATACATACGGGCCTAGGCCCTGCCCTACTGGGAGACGCGGTGCTGTATCTAGCCAATACCTCATGTCAAAATATCATACTATTCGGGTCCTGCGGATTGGTGAAAGAAGGACAAGATCTGGGTATAGGCAGCCTTGTTGTGCCTTATAAATGCCATGCCTCAGAGAGTTTTTCAGACATGCTTTTAAAAGACGATAAAGACTGGGGTGTATTTTATCCGACAGCATCTCTTACTGAAAACTTTATTGAGGCAAATAAAAAACATGATATAAAAAAAGTGACTTGTGCCACCCTTGGATCATTGAAACTCGAAGAAAATTATGTAAGCCTGTTTGGAGAAAAGAGAATTCAGGTAGTCGACATGGAATGCTCTGCATTCTTTTCTGCATCTAAACATATAGGCAAAAATGCAATGGCCTTGTTTTATATCACTGACATTATAAATAAAAAACCTTTTTACAGAAATACCGGCCTGGAAGAGCGCTTAGCCCTCTATTCTTCCATAGAATCCGCTACACACATCCTATGCGAATTTATAGAAAAGAATTTGAAGTCTTAAAAAAGGCGCATTCAATTGTAGAAACCAGTCTTTCAAGGCTCGGTCTAAATAAGAAACAAGAATTAATAAGACTTCTATATGAGATATCAAAAAGAGAGAGAAAGACTCCTGAATCTATTCTGAAAAATATTGGCTCTCTGGATTTTCATAAAATAAAAGATGCCCTTTTAAAAAGGCGCTTTCCATGCGCCTATTTGCATAATAAAATATCTGAGCCTTACTTACCCAACATAAAATTAAGCCCAAATCTGGCCATTGACCTAAAAAAACAAAAATTCTACCCTAAAAAAATCTTTATAGAAAAAAGAGCTCGTCATTCTCACCTGGCAAATAAATTTAAAACATCATTCCCAAAAGCAAAAATCTCAGAAATAGAATCTCTCAAATGCCATTTGAGCAGAAATAGAAAACAAAAAATACGGGAATACAATAATAGGCGGGATACCCTTTTCATAACCAAAGAAAACTATGATTTTCTCAAGGGGTGTCCCTGCACTAAAAAATCCATCGGGTGTGGGTACCACATATTCAATCTTAGTTTTGGGTGCATATACGAGTGCACATATTGCTATCTTCAAGAGTATGCGAATATACCGGGACTTATATTTCCTTCGAATATAGACAAGTTTTTTTGCGCGTTTGACTCATACAAGAAACCACGCATGCGCATAGGCACAGGAGAATTCTCTGATTCTTTAATGCTGGACCAGATAACAGAATATTCATTACCACTCGTTGATTTTTTCAGAAAGCACAAGGCGATTTATTTCGAATTCAAAACAAAAAGTAAAAACATAGATAATCTTTTAAAAGCAAGGCACTCAGGAAACATAGTAGTCGCATGGTCGGTAAATCCTCAAAGGATAATAGATGAAAATGAGTTCTTCTCTACCTCTCTGGACGAACGCATTGCCTCAGCGAAGCGCTGTGCAGAAGCTGGCTATAAAGTAGCGTTTCATTTTGACCCAGTGGTGCACTTTAATGGATGGTCTAAAGAATATGGAAAAGTAATAAATCTGATCTTTGATAGAATAAAACCAGACGATATTGCCTGGATCAGCGTAGGCACTTTTAGATTCAAGCCAGAGGTTAAAAAAGTCATAGAGACGCGCTTTCCACAAAATAAAATTCTGGATGGAGAACTATTGCCTGGTTTTGATAATAAACTACGCTACCCTTACAAGATTAGACATGATATTTATAAAGGTACACTGGAAATGCTATCCAAGCGTTCAAAAAATATACCGATCTATCTCTGCATGGAAGATGTGTCTATGTGGCGTGATTTTAAAAAATATCTCAGATTGCCTTAATTGTTATTTTTCTTTTGTAAGATCAATCTTTTATTCGATGTATCTATCTCAAAATTAAAATTATTCAAAAACGACATGCCTAGCAACCCGTCATGAGCCTGCATCTCTATAGTTTCCGACAGAACTACGGCTCCTACATTTTTAGCCTCTACGTCTTTTAGCTTTACACTATCCAAAATCACATACTTTGCCTCGACCTTCTGGCCGTTAGCCAACCGGACCAAAACATTATCTTTTGCCACCTTGTCTGTTTTTATTTTTAATTTTTTAGCGGTCTCATTAGAGAGAAGTATGGTAGAAGCTCCTGTATCCAAAAGAAGCGATGCCTTAACCTTTTCATTTAACAAGGCATCCACCATGATATGACCTAAATCCTGTGAAAACGGAACCTTTTTAGGCTCGAACTCCCTTTTCTTTTTTGCTTCCGCTCTTCTCTTCTCTACGTCTTTCCATTTCTTTTCTTCTAACTTGCGCTGCGTCTGCCAACTTTTGCGGAGCAATCTGGCGTCTTCAGGACCAGCCTTTTCTATTCTCTCTATAGCGTCTTTATGGAACTTTACAGTGCCGAAACCGACATTTAATACTACTTCATCGTTTTTTTCCTTCTCTATCAGTCCCTCTATGCTTCGGCCATTCTTTAAGTGAATGACATCGGCGCCTGCCACAGCCACCAAGAAACAAAATATAAATAAAAGCATAAGTAGCGATATCCTGATCTTCATAATATTAAATATACCACGAAGACATGAAATATGAAATCTTTTTTCAATATCCTAACTTTACACTTTAACGTTGTTGAAATGTAAAGTTAGAGTTATATAATAGGGGTTGCCTTTCGGTTTACGGCATGCTAACATAATACAAAAAGGAGAACATCATGGATTTTTTCGAGGCTATAAAACAAAGAAAAAGCGTAAGGGAATACTCCGATAAAAAAGTCGAAAAAGGGCTTATAGAAAAGGTAGTGGATGCGGGACGCGTCGCAGCTACAGCGAGAAACGAGCAGCCCTGGGAGTTTATCGTTACATATGACAAGGATATACTCAAAAAGATATGCAGCATATGCCCCAATGGCCCTTTTATCAAGGACGCATCCTGTCTGATCGCGCTTTTTTCAAAAGATACCAAGTATTATCTGGAGGACTGTTCTGCTGCCACGCAAAACATGCTGCTCGCTATTGAAACGCTCGGCCTCGGAGGCTGCTGGGTGGCCGGAGATAAAAAAGATTACATAGGCGCGATCGGAAAAATATTTAACGCGCCGGAAGGATACAAACTCGTAAGTATGATATCTGTAGGATATCCAAAAAAATCTCAAGGCCCTAAGGCAAAACGAGATATAAAAGAACTTCTACATTGGGAAAAATGGTAAATCTACCTCTTAAGTATACATTTTAACATTGTTAAAATGTATACTTGATCTTTGGGGACTATATATGCCGAATAACAATTTGTGGAGATTCCTGGATGACAATGGAACGTTTGTGGCGAAAAATCCTCACAGCATAAGCCGTCTCTATTTCCCCCTTGCCAATGAAAAAGGTATGCTATCTTCGATCACCCCTTCGCTGCAGGGAGATATAAAGCTAGACCAGCATTCTTTCCTTCTCCCTCCTGCCTGCACGGAAGATTTTCGCTCTTCAAGATACAGCCGGGACTTCTGGGTTTATATAAAAAATAAAGGCGTATGGTCTCTGGCCTCAGGCGAAGCAGATCGATCTATTGTAGAAGCAGGCATGCTCTGGCATAAAACAATAAGAACCAGCCATCGCTACGGCATAAAAGCGGAATTCCTTAGCTTTGTCCCCGCAAGCGACCACACAGTAGAACTAATGACAATAGAACTCACCAACATATCAAGGAAGACGCTGAATATCACACCAACCTCAGCCATACCAATATACGGGCGCTCTGCAGACAGGCTGCGAGACCACAGACACGTGAGTTCGCTCCTCAACCGCATTGAAATAGATAGATACGGCGTGGTATTGACTCCTACCATGTGCTTTGACGAACGAGGTCACAATATAAACGACAGGACATATTTTGTTCTCGGCTGTGAAAGCAATGGTAAGGCGCCAACCGGTTCATTTCCGACTATTTATGAATTTTTAGGCGAAGGCAGAAATCTGGAAATGCCGGAGGCTGTTTTAACCAACGCCCCGCCAAAAAGAAAAGCAGAACCATGCATGCAGGGAAAAGAAACCATAGGGGCCCTGAGATTTAACACAATATCTCTCGCGCCCGGGAGATCAAAACTATTTATCATAGCGATGGGGATAACGCATAAAGAAAAACCCGGGGATATATTCAATAAATTCAACTCCTCGAATAAAATAAAAAAAGCTCTCTCTGATACAAAAAGATTCTGGATTGAAAAAAATGATTCGCTGAGCCTTTCTACCGGTGACAAGACATTCGACAGATGGATGAAATGGGTAGCTATACAGCCGGCTCTCCGCAGGATATTCGGATGCTCGTTTCTCCCTGACTTCGATTATGGCCGCGGAGGCAGAGGCTGGCGAGATCTCTGGCAAGACTGCCTTACTCTCATCTTAACAGATCCGGCCAGCACGAGAGAAAACCTGGTCAATAATTTCGGCGGGGTGCGCCTGGACGGCTCCAATGCCACTATAATAGGCAAAAAAATGGGAGAATTTATTTCAGACAGAAATAACATATCCCGCACATGGATGGATCACGGGCTATGGCCGTTTAAAACACTGGACCTATACATAAATCAAACGGGTAACGCCGATATACTCTTTAAAAAAGCCCTGTTTTTTGAAAGCAAAAAACGGGATACCGTTCTGGACCATATATTGAGGCAGCACAAACGCCCGCTTTCAAAGATGGGAAAACACGGAAATTTCCTGCTCGAAGGAGGAGACTGGAACGACGGCCTGGATATGGCGACTGAAAAAGGCGAAAGCGTGGCATTCACCGCAGCGTATGTCGGAAATTTTATAGACATCGCGAATCTCTTGGAAAAAATAAAATATAGAAAAGATGCGATAAAGGACCTCCGCCGCAAGGCCCAGCGGATATCAAAACACATACAAAAAAAAGAATGGATAAAGACAAAATCGGGCCACGGATTCTTTAACGGATATTACGACAACCTGGGAAGACGCGTGGAAGGCGATCGTAAAAATAGGGTGCGCATGACATTGACGGGCCAGGTCTTTCCTATAATGAGCGGGATCGCCACTAAAAAACAGATCAAAGAAATATACAGAAGCGCAAAAAAATATCTATGGGATCCGAAACTCCGTGGCTTCAGGCTCAATACTAATTTTGGAGAGATATATCCCGATCTAGGCAGGGCATTCGGATTTGCCTACGGCGAAAAAGAGAACGGTTCGTTCTTCAGCCATATGAACGTAATGTTTGCGTACGCACTCTATAAGAGAGGCTTCGCGGCTGAAGGCTTCGAAATACTTGATTCTATCTACAGGATGTGCGTGAATACAAAATCGAGCAAAATCTATCCCGGCCTCCCGGAATACTTTAACTCTGACGGAAGAGGCATGTATCACTATCTTACTGGTTCGGCAAGCTGGTTTGTATTGACTATGTTAACTCAGGTATTTGGAATACGCGGCGAAATGGGAGATCTTTTGTTAGATCCAAAACTTGTAAAAGAGCAATTTACCGCTTCCAGAAAAATATCCATAACTACGTATTTTGCAGAAAGAAAGATCACGGTAAACTATTTTAACGGTTCTAAATTGGATTATGGTAAATACAAGGTAGGTAAGGTTAAAATCAACGGGAAATCCGTAACAAGTATGCCTATCGACAGAAAACTCTTTCTAAAACTCACCTCAAAATCCTCTGCCAACACAATCGACGTAACTTTACATTTCAACAACGTTAAAGTGTAAAGTTAAGATTTATCCTATCTTCTCCATGGGCTGACCGCAGCAAACGAGCTCACCGCCGCCTACCTTGGTAACAGTCACTTCATTGCCGCATACATTGCATCTGTATTTTTCGCCTACTTTTTCTACTGCCATTTCTGCCTCCCCTTTTTAAACCAAATGCATAGCTTTAGCTATGTAGCCCGGTAAATTTTCAAACCCCTTATCTGCTATCTCCTTAAGTATAGGAGCGACCTGTTTGCTGTATCTCTGCGATATGCCTGCAGGATCGAGGCCTGGCCAGCTCCAACAAGACGCATGGATCACGCCTTCGACCTCATAAGAAATATCATTGAGATATGTCGGATGCATCGTCTCAATAGGGGATTGACCTTCGGGGTTAGATATCAAATCCAAAACCACCGCACCTTTTTTAAAAAGCTTGAGCATATCACGCGTTATAAAAATCTCCTTACCTCTTTTTTTCATTGGCCAATTAATCGCATTTACAAGTATATCTGTTCCCGGTATATGTTTCTTCATATCCTTAAAATCGTCCTTATTCAATACCTCGAGCCTGCTAAACTTCCTGGCAGCGCACTGGATCGCCCCAAACGCGACATTACCATACCCCATGATTTTGACAATGCACTTCGAAGGATCCTTGCCCCAGAGCTCAAATCCTTTTTCCATCGCCAGATAACCGGTTTGATACAAAGCCTCTATTTTGCGATGATTAAACTGGTCCTTGATCTCTTCCATTGCAATGCCGTTTATTTTATATTTTTTTAATAAATTTCTCAGCTCAGTATTGCTGGGTAAATGGAGCATTGACATCATAATTGAACCCGGCTTCATCATCTTAAGCTCTTTTTCATTCGGCTCCTTGATACGTAAAACCAATTGACACGAATAGACCTTTTTCGCAGAAGCTATCTTTGCCCCTGACTCCTCATAATCCTTGTCTTTTATCCCGATGCCCTGGCCCGCATCCTTCTCGACAAATACATAATGATTCGAGGCAATTGCTCCTAGCTCACCGGGACTCAAAACTACTCTTTTCTCATCAGGCCTATTTTCAGCTGCTATGCCTATTTGCACTCTTCCCTCCCTAGTCTATGTCTGCGTAAAAAAACTTTTTGCCTTCAAAATTTTTAAATATATACCTTCTGCCCTTATGCTTGATAATGTAATTGGGTAGAAGCGGGGTCTTGCCGCCTCCATGTTTTAAATCAAGTATGAGATGAGGAATAGCCAGGCCGGAAGTATATCCTATTAACTCTTTCATGATCTTCAGGGCCCTATGTATACTCACCCGAAAATGATAAGTCCCCTTAACAGCATCGGGAAGATAAAGGTAATACGGCCTGACTCTCATTGTCAGGAGTTCTTCGAAAAGCCTCTTGAGCACTTTTGAATTGTCATTTACGCCTTTCATCAATACTGTCTGGTTTCCCATAATAATACCGGCATCGGCCAGCATATTGCACGCCTTCCTCGAGGCCCTTGTTATCTCCTGAAAATGATTGAAATGCGTATTGAAATATATAGGCGAATATTTTTTTAGCATGTTGCATAATTTAGGCGTTATTCTCTGGGGGAGAACGCATGGCATGCGGCTATCTATCCTGACAATCTGAATATGCTTTATCTTCTTTAGCTCCTTAAGGTAATACTCTATCATATCGTCATGTATAAGAAGAGGGTCTCCTCCTGATATGATAACATCCCTTATATATTTACGCTTTTTTATGTAAGCGAGCGCCTTTTTGAGATCCTCTTTTTTTGTGACTTTGTTTCTGGTGCCTATTTTTCTTTTTCTTGTGCAGAAACGACAATATCCCGCGCACATATTTGACACTACTAAAAGTACGCGATCCTTATACCTGTGGACCAGACCTTCCATAGGGGTATAATTTTCTTCCATAAGAGGGTCTTCTCTGCCTGTTTTATGAATGACCTCCAGCGCGTCCGGGATGCATTGCTTCCATATAGGCCCGCCCGCCTTTTTGATAAGTTTAAAATAATATGGATTTATGCCGATCGCATACTTTTTGGTAACTTTGCGCATCTTTTTTTTGTTTATTTTTACGAATTTACTGAGCGTCTCGGCGTCAGTAATAGTCTTGGAAAGTATCTTCTGCCATTTTTCCATAAGGTTTCCTAACTATTTCTATTTAAGATATTATCCAATTCTTTTATGCCGACAAATGTCCCATATTTATTCAATAATGTCAGCTTGGATTCTATATCTTTTATTCTGTCCTGCGACGCGAACTCATAAGTATGCGATAGCACCGAAACTGCTATGTCGCGCTTGTTATCTATGGAACGCTGCTTCAGGTCTAGGGCAATATTTTCAATGTCTTTTAACGAAGCCTTTTCAAAATACAGATATTTGCCCCTTGATGTACCTACCGGGATCTCCCATACCTTAGAGCTCCCTTCCTTTCGATGATCTCTATAATCCAACCTATAATTATACTCAGGCGCGCCTCTCCAATCAGATACTATATAGCCTTCGTGAGTAAGATATCTTTCTGGCTCGCATGAAAAATCAAAATATATGTCATTTTCTTCCAAAATCTCTGTTATTTTATTTGAAAAACCAAGGAACCCTGACCGGTAACTTTGGATATTAAGGTCGTTTTTACGAAAAGCCTCTGCCTTTTCTGTAATGGCATTCTTCATCCTTGAGCCATCCCGATAATAATAAGCGTTATAGGGATCATCTTCATGACAATGCAGTCCTACATCACCGCCGTTTCTCGTAAGCTTTTTCCATAACTCCAAGAAAGGTTCTTTAATGAAAAAATCGCGCGCGCGGGAAGAGGTATGGACAAAATGAATAAACCTGCCCCTGAGTATCTTTTTTGCCATCTCTATCTCGCGCTGAACCAAAGTCGTCAAAACATCTACTTTGGGGACACGCTCTTCTTCTGAAAGATTTCTATCAAAATACTCGTCCCAATCCCCATCTATGGTAAAAACAAGGTATAACATGCCTCTATTTAACCAAATATCACGGACATTGTAAAGCCTTAACTTTACACTTTAACGTTGTTGAAATGTAAAGTTAGAGGTAGAATATATAGATATGATATATGACGCTTTTCAGAAAAAATCCATTGACTATATAAAAGAGGGGTATTCGGTACTGGTCTCTGCGCCAACCGGCGCTGGAAAGACTGTCATTGCCGAATACATCATAAATGACTGCATTGAAAAGAGAGAAAAGGTAATCTATACCGCGCCCATAAAAGCCCTGTCCAATCAAAAATTCCGAGATTTTCACGAAAGATTCCCGGAAAAAATAGGCATACTGACAGGGGATGTGAGCATAAATCCCTCCGCGCCTGTCCTTATAATGACCACTGAGATATTTCGAAATAAGGTCCTCGAGACAGAATCTAACGTGAATGACTACTCCTGGATAATATTCGACGAGGTCCACTTCCTGGACGACTATGAACGGGGCTCTGTATGGGAAGAATCTCTCATATTCCTGCCAAACCATATGAAGGTGCTGGCCCTCTCAGCAACAATACCCAATATAGACGAGATCGCCTCCTGGTTCCAATCAATTCACAAAAAATCTCTAAAAATAGTAAAAGAGGCAAAACGTCCGGTACCCTTACATTTTTTCTACCAAACACAGGGCGAAATAGTCGACAATCTACACAGGGTAAACTCTGTTTCCTACAAATCGCGCAGGTTCAACTATTATGGCGGCAGAAAATTCGCCAAGCGCATCGCGGTAAAACCTAACAGGCCTACTGCTCTCGTAAAAGATCTTCGCGAAAACGATAAGTTACCCTGCATATACTTTGCCTTTGGAAGACGAAGATGCGAACGTCTCGCAGAAGAGATGGTAAGGTTTGATTTTTTGAACAATGAGGAAAAATCCAAAATCATAGGCCTGTATAATAAACTGCGCGAACGATTCGATCTCTTGGGTGATAAGAGCGCTGACCTCCTCCTCCCTCTCATTGAAAGAGGGATTGCGTATCATCATGCAGGCATGCTGCCTACGTTAAAAGAAGTGATCGAACGTCTTTTTACCAGCAGGCTGATAAAAGTCATTTTTACGACCGAAACCTTTGCCCTGGGCATAAACATGCCTGCGCGAACCGTAATATTCGACGAATTGAGAAAATTTTACGGTAAATATTACGGGGCACTTAAAACGCGGGATTTCTATCAGATGGCTGGTAGGGCAGGCAGAAGAGGGATCGATAAGGAAGGTTTCGTCTACAGCCGCGTAAATCCAAATTATATTTCGTTTCCTGAATTACAAAAAATAATCTATGGCTCGCCTGAAAAAGTGCAAAGCAGGTTCAATGCCTCATACGCGACAGTGCTAAACCTATATGCGAATTATGGAGAAAAACTGTACGAGATCTACCCGCTCTCTCTTCATTATTTTCAGGCTAAAAAAAATCTCCAGCAGAAGGCCCTGGGATTACTCCATTCGAAAGTAAAAATTCTAAAAGAGCTGGGTTATATTAGAAAAAATCAAATCACGGAAAAAGGGAATTTTGCAAGCAAGATCTACGGGTACGAGCTTTCGATTTCCGAACTATACGAAAAAGGGATCCTGCAAGAACTATCAGAGCAAGAACTGGGGATCTTTTGCGCCGCCCTGGTCTTTGAACCGAGAAAAGGAAGCATATTGCCGAGGTTAAACAGGTCTGCTAGAAATCTACGCAATATCACGGATAACGCCATACGTAAGATTCAAAAGCTGGAAAAAAAATTAAAGGTAAGGCCTTTGAGCAAGTCATATTTCTACCATCTATCTCCCTGCATCGAAGCATGGATGAAAAATGAAAATTTTGACAGGCTCTTGCGTTATACGGATGTTGACGAAGGCGAGATAATAAGAAATTTCAGGATGGCGATACAGATATTACGCGAGATTCTCGATACCGATACCTCCCCGGAATTCAAAGAAAAAGTCAAAAACGTGATCCGACTTATCAATAGGGATATAATCGACGCTGAAAGGCAGCTCCGAACTTAAGTATACATTTTAACGTTGTTGAAATGTATACTTAAAAAGAAAAACCATGCCTTAAGTATACACTTTAACAATGTTAAAGTGTATACTTAAGATCTTATTAAAATATAAATTTAGGAGGTTCTTCTTCTTTCAGCTAAGAGGACAATGTTGCGCAGTTCGTCTTCGTTCTTCGCTGACAGCCATTTGTTATCAAAATCAGGGTGCTGGGTGATCTGCGCTATCGCGGCCAGGGCCTTTAGATGAAAATTTCGCTCGTCGCTGGAGCCTGCCAGCACGAATACCATATGGACCAGTTTATCGTCCGGGAAAATAATACCTGCCTTCGCCCTCACTAAAATAATTTCAAAAACATTCTCCCCTTCTATGACAATATGAGGAATGGAAAGGCCTTTTCTTAATACTGTGCTGGATTCTCTCTCCCTTGCCATAAATTTATAGAAAAGCTCTTCTGCTGACAGACTCAATTTCTTTTCCAAGTTACGCGAGATATCTCTAAAAAAATCCTCCATCTTCATAGGAGACTCTATATCGATTATCTCGTTTCTTTCAATAAGCTTATGAAACCTGTCTTCTACCATTTCGTCTCTTGTTACAACTATATCTTTCAATTCCGTTAGAAGGTTATCCGATGTCAATTCCTTATCCTTTGCCAGCATTCTCTCCAGAACATATATAAGAGCCGAATCCTGACTGGCTTCTTTATATCCATAAAATTTATACCAACCCAGCCCCAGAACAAGGAAAAGCATGGTAAGAAAAACGATAAAGGCCCCCATCTCGATCAAAAGAAAAACCCCTCCTATTATACCCAGAATCTGCATATACGGATAAAAAGGCGAGGAAAATTTAGGGCGATAGCTCAAGATCTTGCTTTCTCTAAACAAAATCACTGTAAGATTTGCAAAAATAAAAAGTAATATTAAAACACTCGAAGCGATCTTTACCAATAATTCCAATTTTAAAAATAAAAGGGCCAGGATCATAAAGGACCCCGTGAATAAAATCGCGACGTATGGTATCTTGGATTTTGGGCTTATTTTCTGAAAACATGAAGGAAGCAGTTTGTCTCTGCTCATGCCGAGCGGATATCTTGAAGCGGTCATCACCGCTGAATTGGCGGTAGAGATGAAGGCTAGAAATGCAGCCACGCTTATAACGACTTTAAAAATATCTCCTCCAAAAGCTGCGGCGCCGTTAGATATAGGAATAAGAGTGGTGCTGAGAGTCGCGGGATCTAAAACTCCGATCGTCACAAAGATAACCAATCCATATAAAATAGAGGTAACTGCAAGAGAAGACATCATAGCTAGAGGCAGATTCTTTCCCGGGTTCTCTACCTCTTCAGCTATGGCAGCTACTTTGGTCAATCCTCCGTAGGATATAAAAACAAAGCTTGCTGTAGCAAAAACAGCGCCTGTGCCCTTTTCAAAAAACCGGGAAAAATGCGAAACATTGATTGACCTCGAGCCCCAAATAACATAAAGCAAAAGTATTGCCATAAGTGAAAGGACCAGGAATACCTGAAACCTCCCGGCTTCCTTTGCGCCTATTAAATTCAATATAATAAAGAAAAGACAGCAAATCGTAGCGATAACATTCAAGGGCAAGTTAGTGATCAAGGTCAAATAAGCACCCATCCCTACCAATGCAAACGCGCCTTTCAGACTCAGTGAAAACCAGGAGCTGAAACCAGCGACTGTCCCCAGGAGCGGGCCAAACCCCCGCATGATATAAAAATAATCCCCTCCTGCCTTTGGCATGGCTGTGATCAATTCTGCCGTGCTAAGCATCGCAGGGATACATAAAAGTCCGGCGAGCACATAAGATACGATCACGGCTGGGCCTGCTTTACTGAACGCCAGACCCGGAAGGATAAACAGGCCGGAACTTATCATCGCTCCGGTAGCCACGCAAAAGATATCCAGAAATTTAAGCTCTTTTTTCAATGTAGGTTTCATAATTATTACAATTATATCATCTAAACAGTTCTTGTGCCAGATTTTATACGCAAAAGGAAAATAAAACCAACCGCTATGAATAAACTAAAACTTATACAAGTAATCCTGTATCCTACAGCCCCTAAAGAAGAAAGATACAAAAGCATGAGTCCCCAAAAAAGAGGGCCAACCATCCCTGAAAAATAACTGACCAGGTTAAATAGACCAAAGACCTCCCCTATCTTCTCTTGCGGCACAAGTTTTATTATCATAGCGCGAGAGATTACCCAAATAGCGCCCAAACTTAATCCAACCAGTGACCCTATAATCCAATGAAAAGGCGAATTCAAAAGCCCTCCTCCCAAAAGACAGAGCGCCCATAAGAAAAACACGCCTAATAAAGAACGTTTATATCCAATGATATCGCTTATAAAACCAGAAAATATGCTACCTATAATCGCAAAAATAGTGGACAATGCTATGAGGTCTATAATCTCGCTTTCTCCTAACCCAAAGACTTTGGTAATATAAACCGACATAAAAAGTATAATAGTGTTAACCACGCATAATACAAAAAATGCCGCTTTTAAAAAATTTCTAAGCTCTCTAAGCTCAGAATTCTCAAAGAGGGTCTTTTTTAATTTTCCAAAAATTTTAAGCAATGTTCCTTTTTTTAGAAACGCGCCTAGACTCTCCCTTCTCTTAGCGGGGTCTTCTTTTATAAAAATTATGCATGGCAACGAAAAGATTAAAAACAAGACTCCTGTGAATAAAAAAGTGGCTTGGTAGCCTATGTTTAATATTATAGGTTTAGTAATATACAATGCCAGGATGGCCCCACCGTAACCAAACATCCTGCCTAATCCAGAAATAAGGCCGATCTTATTTTGCGGGGCTACATTTACCATTAAGGCATTATAAAAGATAACTGCGGCTTGGCATCCAAGATTTGCTATTGCGAAAAATATCAATGCTAAAAATACATTAGAAGCAAGGCCAAGGGCCATAGTAAATATAATCGATAAAAAAGTAAAAAAGGTTAAAAACACCTTCCTCTTTCCGCTCATATCTGAAATTATTCCCAGGATAGGCGCGCAAATAGCGACTAAAAAAATTGATACTCCAAAAGATAAGCTATAAAAAATTTCAGGAGAGTTTTTTTCTATCGTGAGCCAACGCGGAAAATATAAAGAAACTATATTGAGCGCAAAAAATTGATTTGCCGTATCGTATAACGCCCAAGATAAGATTAAAAAACCTTTTTTGATCTTGTTTGGCCCGGATTTCATTAGTCTCTTTTGTCTGAGAATATTCTACAGCCATTTCGCAACTTATGCAAATACAAAATTTCCCTAAAATTCCACTTTAAGTCCATGCTTTAAAAATGTTAAAGTATGGACTTAAAATAGTATAAATTATTTGACTATTATCGCATCTGACATTAAAATAATATTTAGATTAGATTCATTAATAAAAATGCTAAAATCAAAATATACTTTTATTTTAATAATAATTATTTTATTTATAACTATATATTATGTCTATGCCTCTAATCTTCCCAAAGACTTTCCATTCAACAAAGAAAATTCTCTCAAAGAATGGCAGGAAAAGGTCTTTAAAAACAAAGTGCTTTACACTGTCGAGGCAGAGCGAAAAAATACTTATCTCTCTGCCAAGAGCGTAGAGGCCTGTTCCGGACTATTCTATAGAATAAGTTTCAATCCTAAAACGCTTCCAATGATAAGCTGGAGTTGGAAGGTAACGCAGTTTCCTGATAAAAGTGCGGCAAAAGAACTCCTTGAAACAAAAAAGGGATGGATCGAGAAAGACGACTATGCTGCGCGCGTATATGTAATATTTCCAAGTTTAAATTTTAGAAAGACAAAAAGTATCGAATATATTTGGGATGAAAATCTGCCTGAAGAAACAGTTACGACAAGCCCTTATTTTAAAAATATCAAACTGATAGTCGTTGAATCAGGCAGGAAAAACATGAAGAAATGGGTACCTGAAGAACGCAACATCTATGAAGATTACAAAAAGGCCTTTGGCAAAGCCCCTTCTCGTAACGTAGGGGCCATAGCCCTTATGACCGACACTGACAACACGCTTTCAACTGCCGAGGCATTATACAAAGATATAAAAGTGGGGTATAAAAATGAAGAGCAATAAAAGAAAGAAATTTTTTGCAAATAAGCTACACAAGGAAATATTTTTTGTAGTATTCTTCGCGTCCATTGTCCCTGCCGCTATTGTTACGGTTCTTTTATATTATTTGATATTCGGTATTATGGCAAACCAACTGGCTATACCTGAAGCCATCGCTTACAATGTCATCCCTGCTGCTAAAAAAGTGACTACGATCCTTGCGGTTTCGGTTCCAATATCTATATTTATAATACTGATTTCAGCGCTTAAAATATCTCACAAAATAGTCGGCCCTTTTGACAGGATAACAAGGGAACTGGACGAAAATCTAAAAGGTAAAAGAAAAGGTCATATAATACTAAGGAAGAAAGACAAATTCCGGCCTTTGGTGGACAGGATCAATAAATTATTAGACAAAAATTGAAAGGAGTTTCTATGAAATTCAACGGGAAATTGCTTATAATCGGCTGCGGCTCTGTATCCCAATGCGCTGTTCCTCTTGTACTAAAACATATCGAGATGCCTCCGCAAAAAGTCACTATCATGGATTTCGTCGATAACCGCTCCCGCGTAAAAGACGCTCTGGATAAAGGCGTGAAATATGTCTCGGATAGAGTGACTGCTGAAAACTATGTCCAGCTGCTCGCAAAATATGTCGGACCGGGCGACATGATCATTGATCTGGCCTGGAATATAGACTGTATCGCCATAGTGCAATGGTGTCGCGATAATCAGGTATTATACGTGAATACCTCTGTGGAAGAATGGAATCCATATAAAGATTCCGAGCGTAATGACCCGACAAAATACACATTGTATTCGCGGCACATGGAGCTCCGCTCAAAGATAAGCGGCTGGTCAGACAGAAACACGATCTCCGCGATAGTTGACCACGGCGCGAATCCAGGCCTTGTATCGCATTTCACGAAATACGCGCTCATAGAAATAGCTGAAAAAATATTAAAGGAAAAGAAAAAAGACCCTAGGAAAGCAGAATTAGAAAAAGCATTGCAGGATAAAAACTTTGCAAAGCTGGCGCAGCTTGAGGACGTAAAGACTATACACATAAGTGAACGTGACACGCAGATCACTAACCAACCCAAAGAAGTAAATGAATTCGTCAATACATGGAGCATCGAAGGATTTTTCGAAGAAGGCGTTGCGCCTGCAGAACTAGGCTGGGGCACGCATGAACGTTACGTTCCTAAAAATGCCTTCTTTCATAAAATCGGTCCAAAAAATCAGATCTGTCTCGGAACCATCGGCATGAAGACATGGGTACGATCATGGGTGCCTTGCGGCGAAATCACGGGCATGGTGATACGTCACGGAGAAGCATTCAGTATCTCAGACAGGCTCACTGTATGGGACGATGGCAAAGCAGTTTACAGACCGACGGTTCATTACGCATACTGTCCATCTAACGCTGCCATAAATTCCCTGCATGAACTGGAGATGAGACAATTCGCCCTCCAGGAAAAACAAAGGATAATGAGCGACGAGATCATAAGCGGCAGAGATGAGTTAGGCGTTCTGCTCATGGGGCACGATTTCAAATCCTGGTGGTGCGGAAGTATTCTGGACATAGACACTGCTCGCAAACTCGTCCCTCATCAGCAAGCCACAACGCTCCAGGTAGCGATCTCGGTAGTAGCAGCTGCCTTGTGGATGATTAAAAATCCCAAAAGAGGATTCCTCTTGCCGGACGATATAGATCACGAATTCATACTGGACGTCTCTCTTCCTTATATAAAGCCTTTCGTCTCGCAGGCAGTAGACTGGACGCCGCTTAAAAATCTAAATACGAAATTCACCAAATTTGACATCAGCAGGCCAAAAGAAGAAGACATCTGGCAGTTTACGACATTTCTAGTAGACCGCCGAGAGAGGTTAAGTTCACATGAAGTCACAGCAGCAATGCAGCAGGAAAGCGCAAAAGTCTAAATCCGATATTATAAGAGTTGAAAATCTCATAAGGTCAATGCTAAAAAAGCATAAAACACCCTTTATGCTTATAAAGCGTTGCGTCCTTAGAAAGCAATACGAGCGTTTTCGAAAAGCCCTACCAAATGTCATCCCCTATTATGCTATAAAAGCCAATTCGCATCCCGCTATTATAAAGACATTCGTCAAATCAGGAACGGGCTTTGACGTGGCAAGCGCCGCTGAAATGAAACAGGTCTTGCGACTTGGAGCTTCCCCTTCAAAAATCATATTTGCCAACACCATAAAATCCAACGAGGATATAGAGATCGCCAAGAGGCGCAGGGTCAGGCTCATGACATTTGATAACGAACCTGAGCTCTATAAGATCGCAAAATACTTTCCGGGTGCACGCGTACTGGTGCGCATAAAGGTAGCTAACGAAGGGAGCATGGTAGAACTTTCTCTGAAATTTGGAGCTGATAGCGACCAGGGGTTTTTCTTATTGCGTAAAGCAAAAAGCCTGGGACTCCGTCCAGCAGGCGTAAGTTTTCACGTAGGGAGCCAGTCCAAAAACGTTGAAAATTACCTGCAGGCACTTGAGATTTCCGCCAGGATCTTTGAAGAGGCTGAGAAAAACGATATGCCTTTAAAAATAATGGATATAGGCGGCGGCTTTCCGATACAACACTTTGATAATGAGATAGGCATAAATTTTGAGAGGATGGCAACTCAGATAAGAAGGCAGATGAGGGAATTATTCGATAAAAATGTAAAGTTTATAGCTGAGCCAGGAAGGTTTCTTGTAGGGCCAGCCGGCATGCTAGTCACTCAAGTCATAGGAAGGACTTTCAGGAACAATAAAAATTATTATTATATCAATGACGGTATATATGGTGATTTTTCAGGTATGGTATTCGATCATTGTAAATATGAATTTAAAACCCTCCGAAGGGGTCAAAAATTTTTGAGCGCGATCGCAGGCCCCACCTGCGATTCATTCGATACTCTCTCCATGAACGAAGAATTGCCTGAGCTTTACGTAGGTGATGTGGTATACGTAAAAAATATAGGCGCGTATTCATGCGCCAGCGCCACGCCAGGCTTCAACGGTTTTCCACCCGCAAAAATCATATTAGTCTAAGTTTACATTTTAACGTTGTTGAAATGTAAACTTACGTTATTTGGGGCAGAGGATATTGAGCATATCCTTATGAATCTTGCCGTTGGAGGCTACGACAAATGTCTTCTTATTGATGTCAAGAGGCCTGCCTTTTTCACCCGTGACCTTGCCCCCTGATTCTTCTATAATTAACTTTCCTGCGGCAAAATCCCATGGACTGAGCTCAAACTCCCAAAACCCTGTTGCCCTTCCGCAACCTACATAACAGAGGTCCAGTGCAGCTGAACCAAATCTCCTTACACCTACGACATCCTTAAGGAAAAACTGCTTTACCTTGCCCAGGGTCTCTGTCATCTCTTCTCCCCTGTTATAATAAAATCCTGTTATAAGAAGGGATTCAGTGAGTTTGTCCGCGGAGCTGACCTTTATGCGTTTTCCATTCAAATAAGCGCCCTTGTTTTTTTCAGCGCAAAATAATTCATCGTGAACCACGCTATACACAACTCCCAGGATTATCTCGTTATCCCTGGCAAGCGCGATAGAGACGCAAAAAATAGGTATACCGTTGGAAAAATTATTGGTCCCATCGAGCGGGTCGATGATCCATTTGTATTTTGAATCAGTCTTTTTGTATTTACTTTCTTCGCCTAAAATATTATGCTCGGGAAAATTATTCCTTATAATAGAGACCACTGTCTTTTCCGCCTCGATATCCACGACAGTGACAAGATCATAAGACTTGCTTTTTCTTTTGACCTTAAAGTCAGTACGAAAATATTTCTTATGGATCTTTCCGGCTTCTCTCGCGGCTTTAATAGCTGTGTCTTTATATTTTTTCATGGCCTTTGTTATATTATATTACATATACAAACTTTCCCAAAGCACTTTCCTGGAACCAGCTCGTTCCTAACTTTACACTTTAACATTGTTAAAATGTAAAGTTAGGGTTATCATATTAGGATAGAAAGGGGTTCAATATGGTTAAAAAGGCGCTTGTGATTCTTGCGGAAGGTTTCGAAGAGATAGAGGCTTCGACTGTCATAGATATATTGAGAAGGGCCGAGGTCAATGTGGTTGTTGCTGGCCTGAAAGATGTAAAAGTCAAAGGCTCCCGAGGCATGAATGTATTGGCTGATAAAAAATTTGACGAGGCAGGAGCTGATTTTGACGCGTGCGTATTGCCCGGCGGGATGCTCGGCGCTGTAAACCTGGCTTCATCGCAAAAGGTACGATCTTTGATAAAAGATATGAACAAAAACAGCAAGATAATAGCTGCTATATGCGCCTCGCCTGCTATTGTGCTTGCGCGTCTGGGAATCTTAAAAGGCAAATCCGTGACCTGTTATCCTGGCCTGGAGGAAAAATTCGATAAAGATACCTCATGTAAAGAAAATAACGTAGTCATAGATGGGAATATTATTACTAGCCGCGGCCCAGCCACAGCAATGGAATTCGCGCTAGGGATTGTAGAAAAAATGTGCGGTGAAGAAATGAAGGACAGATTGAGCAAGGCAATCCTTAACTTTACACTTTAACGTTGTTGAAATGTAAAGTTAGAGATAGGCGAAGATTGTCAGGGCCAGGCCAATGATAAGGATCACGATCGAATGCACCAGTAGAAAAGTCTTTTTCTTGCTATAGGCCTGAGTGAGTTTTATTGCCGAACCAGGGAATACAAGCATCCATACGCCTTTCAGAATAGCAGCCCAACCATAAACCGTTATCAGCACCGGCCACCCGCACACCCATATATTGTGAGTCAGGACTATAACGAGTCCGAGGATAAGAGGAAACATCCCCCCAAAAAACACAAGAGCAGAATTCTTACAGAAATCCTCCATGACCTTCTGATAGAATCCGCGGTTGAGTATAATACCAAATCCAACAACTACGAAACACGGACCGAGAATCTTGATGATAAATAAAGAAGTCCCCATATGCGCCCCCTTTTCTATTTATTAATCCAATCCTGTGTTAATCAGACTTTCGTAAAATTCTCGATAATCCTCTTTTTTAGCGCTCTTTCGTAACGCCATTGCTGCCTTTGGATGTTCGTTCATCATCCCGGCTATTGCATAAGGGATAATGTAACCCCATTCTATTTTTTCGCGCAAAGGAATAAACTCATGGGATATCAGATCCAATATAGGCCTGATGTCGAATTTTGGATTCTTAAGAAACCCTATCAATAACTCTAAAGGACAATTCCCTGCAGCCCTGCCTATCCCATAGACTGTGCCGTCGAGATAATTTGCATCGTGGATGATCGCCTCTATGGTATTGCCGAATGCGAGCTGCTGATGATTATGACCATGAAAGCCTACTTCTTTTGTCTTAAGGATGCCTTTGAATAATTTCACTAAACGCTCGATAGGTTCTTGGTATAAAGCGCCGAAACTATCCACGATATAGACTACGTCGGCCTTACACTCCTCTTCGATCTGATACAGCGCCTCATCAAGCTCAGAACCCTGGTCACGGGAGATAGCCATGATATTGATGGTCGTCTCATATCCTTTTTCGCTAAAATGATTAGCCATGTAGATTGACTTATCGATATCTTTGACATAAGCGGCTGTTCGAACCATATCGACCGGGCTTTCGCTTTTTGGCTTCACATCTTCAAGGTCTACCCTGTCTACATCGGTCATTACGGATATCTTTGTTTTTGACTCTATCCCATCGATTATTCGCTTTATCTCATCATCGTCGCAGAATTTCCATAAGCCATATTCCTTCTGGGAGAAAAGTTTTTTGGAATTCTTGTACCCCATCTCCATATAATCTACGCCAGCAGCTGAAACCGCTTTATACACTTCACGGACAAAGCGACGATCAAAATCATGATTGTTGATCAACCCACCGTCACGAATAGTGCAATCTAATACCTTTATCTTTTCCCTGAACATCTTCCCTCCTCCTTTTTAAGCCTAATTATACACAAATTAAAAAGTCCTTGCAACTTAAATAATTGCAAAGGGTTAAATAAGATAATCCATTGATATTTTTAGTTTATATTAGATCGCCTTTTGATCAGGGCTAATTTTTTATTCCTGGGGAAGGCCTTGATCTGATTTTCTCTCTTTAATGCCTGGGATCTGGTGCGATAATTTTCTTTATATAAGAGCTTTACTGGAAGGTGACTTCTCGTGTAGTTGCCGCCTTTGGCTTTATTGTGTTCTATTATGCGGCGAGAAACATCAGTGGTTATGCCTGCGTAGAGAGTTCCATCACCGCATCTCAGGATGTAAACACACCATCTTTTACTCGACAATGCTTGCCTTGAAATTCTCATCTAGCCATAATGCGATTATTTTCTTTACCGGAAAGCCCCATGAAACAATGACGCTCACAGCCTTTCGCAATTGCTCTTTTTGTCCGGCTTCATCTATGGGATTACCTGCGCAATCATAGTGCCCTGTAATGACGATAACCTGCGAACCATGCCTTTCTACGGAAATCGCTACTCTTTTCTTTATTGAATCAATGATCTTCGCGGCCTTGTCTTCTGACAATATCTTATTAGGGCCCGGCTCTGTGATCATATCGACATAATCTACCTGAAAATTCTTCTGCATATATTCTATAACCGGTCTCTGAGCGCGTCCGTCCATACAATTTATAGCAGTAGCGAATACCTTAGCCATACATTCATCCTTTCCATATATAATCTACCCTAAAACAAAACCCTATGCAAGCATTTTACTCGCACAGGGTCTATTAACTAATTCTGACTATCCCTTTTGCATCACAAAAAACTCATAGCCGTAATATTTTGAATATTTCTTATAGGAATCTACTTCATTC
>CAYPYS010000010.1:0-45942 GCA_964415355.1 uncultured Planctomycetia bacterium
ATAATCCGAATATCCATCCGCCAAGTGAATATAAAAAGAGAAGAAACGCGTTGCGTGAGACCGAGGAGAAACTTGGATTGGAGATAATATATCCTAAGTATGACATGGAGGAATATTTTGTAAAAATATATGGCAAGGAAGAATCACCTTCGAGATGCGGGCTTTGCTGGCAATTGCGGCTTTTGAAGACAGCCAGTTTTGCCAAGGAAAATGGTTTCGATGCCGTGACCACTACACTTTTGATAAGCCCTTACCAGGATCATGATAGCGTGAAAGAGATTGGCGAAAAGGCAGCTCGCGAGAATGGCGTTTATTTTTATTATCAAGATTTTCGCATAGGATTCAAAGAGTCACAGGAGTCAGCGAAAAAAAAGGAATTATACAGGCAAAAATATTGCGGCTGTGTATTTTCTGAATTGGAACGCGTGAAATTATAGATAAAATGTTCGAGATTAACGGTTTTGGAAAACTTTTGATTTTTATTGGAGTGATTTTAATAACCCTGGGGTTATTATTTACGTTTGCAGGCAGGATTCCCTGGATAGGAAAACTCCCCGGGGATATTTATATAAAAAAAGGAAATTTCCACTTCTATTTTCCTCTTGCAACCTCTATTCTTTTAAGCGCTATTCTTTCCCTGATCTTTATTTTAATAGGCCGAGGACGATGATTACAAAGTTTTTTACTTCCATTTTTGTTGTATTGATATTATTGTTGCACTCATCCGCTAGCTACGGCATGGGCGATTTGCCCCCGCATAAATATATACCTTTGAGAATATTGGTTGCGGATAATATGTCAGAGGTTAGGGTTCGAGCCAGAGGGGCTTTTTCTATTTTAGATTTTGAAACAAATAGGATTTTAAGGGAAGAAGAGAAATCAGACAGGTTTACGATTTACCCGAATGACATAACCTCAGAAGGTATAAGAATTATCCCTAAGAAGAAGAGATATATATATGTGAATAATCGTCAATTTCGCGGAGAGATCGATATAGTGAAAAAAGAAAACGGCAAGCTTTTCGTGGTCAATCATGTTGATCTAGAGGAATACCTGTGCGGAGTGTTGCGCCACGAGGTTTCGCATCGGTGGCCAATGGAGATTTTAAAGGCCCAGGCAGTGGCTGCGAGGACTTATGCGCTCTATCAGAAACTAACCAGTAAGAACAAGTACTATGAAATGACGTCAAACATCTATTCTCAGGTATACGGCGGGAAGACTTCAGAGACTTTGCGTACTCGACGCGCCGTGAATCTAACAATGGGTCAGGTTTTAACATACGAAGGCAAGGTGTTCCCGAGTTATTATCATGCTACCTGCGGAGGCCGTACATCGGATTCCAAAAGCATATGGAATATAGATGCGCCTTTCTTAGGTGGCCGCTCATGCAGTTTTTGTAAAGATTCTCCGCATTTTAAGTGGAAGAAGGAGTTGCGCAAGGATTTTATGCAGCAAAAGCTTCAAGAGGCAGGACATGCGATCGATCTTTCTTCAATTGAGATTATAAAAAGAGACGAAGCAGGTAGGATTTTGGAGCTGATCGTAAGAGGCAAGGATCGTGACGTTAATCTGAGCGGCAATAAATTTAGGTTGATAATCGGTCCGAATTTAATAAGAAGCTCTAATTTTGAGACACAAGATAAAGATTGGTTTTTTGTGTTTACAGGCAAGGGCTGGGGGCACGGGATTGGTATGTGCCAGTGGGGTGCATATTACATGTCGAAGAAGAATTGGAAGGCAGAAGAGATACTAGAATACTACTATCCCGGAGCAGACATAACCAGACTGGAGTAACTTTACATTTCAACAACGTTGAAATGTAAAGTTAGGAGTAGAGATGCATAGACTGAGCGATTTTGATTACAATCTGCCAAGGGAATTAATAGCGCAGTATCCCAGTGAGAAGCGTGACGAGTCCAGGCTTTTGGTTTTACATAGAGATACGGGAAGGATAGAACATAGGATTTTCAAAGATATAGCGGGATATTTTAAAAAAGGTGATACTCTTATCTTGAATAATACTAAGGTGGTACCTGCGCGGTTGTTCGGAAAGAAAGAAACAGGTGGAAAAATCGAGGCGTTGATTCTAGGCCGTCAGATGTCAAATGCCGGGCGTCAAGACGGAGAATATGAAGCATTGCTGAATCCTTCGAGAGGATGCAGAGTAGGAAGTAAATTGGTCTTTGGTGACGGAAAACTTGGCGCTGAAGTCAGCAGGATAGAAAATGGCAGGAGATTTTTAAAATTTGAATGTAATGGAAATCTTGAAAACATTCTCGAGAGTGTAGGTGAGATGCCATTGCCTCCCTATATAAGGCGAGAAGCAGAGTCTCTTGATTTAAAAAGATACCAAACAGTATATGCCTCGAAAAAAGGAGCAGTGGCTGCCCCTACAGCGGGCTTGCATTTTACTAGAGAGATTTTGAACAGGATTTCAAGTGAAGGAGTCGGCGTCGAATATATAACTCTCCATGTGGGCCATGGAACATTTAGGCCTGTAAAATCCGATGACATAACAAAACACAAAATGGAGAGGGAATATTTCGAGATAAAGGATGATGTAATAGAAAAGATTAGGAATAGAAAAGGTAGAGCAATAGCTGTCGGAACGACTACCACTAGGGCTTTGGAAACTATTTTTAAGTATGACGAGCGACGGATTTGTAATGGGTGGGCGGATCTATTTATATATCCGCCTTATGAATTCAGAGCAGTGGACGCGCTTTTGACCAATTTTCATTTACCCAGAACAACCCTTTTTATGCTCGTAAGTGCATTCTGCGGAAGAGAATGCCTTCTTAGTGCATACAAAGAAGCAATAGATAAGAAATACAGATTTTATTCATACGGCGATGCAATGCTAATCCTGTAACTTTACACTTTAACGTTGTTGAAATGTAAAGTTAGTGAGAGAGATGTTTAAAGTAACGCATAAAGACAAAGATACGAATGCGAGGGTTGGACTTTTAGAGACGTTGCATGGCAACGTGGAGACGCCTGAGTTTATGCCTGTTGGCACGCAGGCCACTGTAAAGGCGCTCTCCAATGAAGAATTAAAATATTGCGGCGCCCAGGTTATTTTAGGGAATACGTATCATCTCTATTTAAGACCCGGCATGGAGGTCATTAAAAACGCAGGCGGGTTGCACAAGTTTATGTCCTGGGATGGTCCGATATTGACTGACTCGGGAGGCTTTCAGATATTCAGTCTCGCTACGCTGATGAAAACAAAAAAAGAAGGTGTGGAATTCAGGTCTCACGTGGACGGTTCAAGACATTTTTTGACGCCGGAAGACGTCGTACGGCTACAGGAAGAATTAGGCAGCGATATTATAATGCCGCTTGACGAATGCCTGCATTATCCATGCCCAAAAGATAAGGTAGCGCGCTCGATAGAGCTTACTAGAAACTGGGCGCATCGGTCCAAAGAGGCCCTAAAGTCCAAGCGCCTGCTTTTCGGTATTGTGCAGGGCAGCACCTATCCAGATTTACGCAAAAAATCCGCAGAACAGCTGATAGAAATAGGATTTGATGGATACGCGATAGGAGGCCTTAGCGTCGGAGAACCGACTGACTTGATGTACGAGATGATGGAAAGCGCAGCAAAATATCTCCCTTGCGATAAGCCGCGTTACACGATGGGAGTCGGTATGCCACAGGATTTTTTTAGGGCTATCGAGATGGGTATTGATTTATTTGATTGCGTCGTGCCCACTAGAAACGGCAGAAACGGTGCAGCTTATACAAATGAGGGCAGGCTCATTATAAGGAACGGGAAATACTCCAAGGATCTGCGGCCTCTGAGTGAGAGTTGCGACTGTGCGGTCTGCAGAAATTATTCACGCTCGTATATCAGGCATCTCTTTAACACCGAAGAAATCCTTGGCCTGCGACTTACGTCTTTACATAATGTGTATTTTTATGTAAACTTATTAAAAAGGATCCGTCAGGCAATCAGAGAAAGCAGATTCGTTGAATTTAAAAAAGAATTTTTAACAAACAAGATTTGGTAGAAAGGAGCTAATCATGAATGCAAATCCGCAGCAGGCGAACGCAATTGCAAGTCTATTGCTAATCATATTCATATTTGGCATATTTTATTTTTTGCTCATCAGGCCGCAGCATAAAAAGCAGAAAGAACATGAGAGCATGGTTTCCAGTTTGAAGAAGAACGACGAAGTCGTTACAAACGGAGGCATCCACGGAACCGTGGTAAATGTAAAAGAAACTACATTGACGCTGAGAGTGGATGACAATGTCAAAGTAGAGATCAACAAAAACGCAGTAGCATATTTAAAGAAAAGCAGATAACTTTACACTTTAACGTTGTTGAAATGTAAAGTTAAGGCAACAGGAGGAATAGATGGCGAAGAATTTACAGTGGCGAGTATTGGTGGCGCTGGGTGTCGTGGTTTTTGCTTTATTGGGCATGTTGCCAATAAAGGAAAAAATAAACCTGGGACTTGATCTGCAGGGAGGCATGCACCTTGTCCTTAAAGTGGATACATCAAAGATTCCTGAAGAGGCGCGTGAAGATGCGCCCAACAGGGCATTGGAGATCATTCGAAACAGGATCGACCAATTTGGCGTAAGGGAACCCTTGATACAGACACAGGGAAAAAATGCAATAGTCGTACAACTCCCAGGCGTTACTGACAGAGAAAGGGCTATAGAGCTTATCGGAAGGACTGCCCAGCTCGAATTCAGGCTTGTGGAAGACGACAGTGAATTGAATCAAAGGGCTAAAGCACAAGATATCCCGGAAGGTTATAGCTTAAAAAAGGTCGGAAAAGAGACCTTGCTTTTGCATGATGAAGTGGCTTTGACAGGAGACACGCTTGTCAATGCAGAGGTCAAGTTTGACCAGTCGAGATTCAACGAGCCTTACATTGCCCTCGAATTTAATTCAAAAGGTGCAGCGATATTTTCCGAAGTCACCGGCCAGAATGTCGGCAGGCGCCTGGCTATTGTCTTAGACGGAAATGTGCATTCAGCACCTAGGATAAACGAGAAGATTCCGTCTGGCCGGGCAAGTATTTCAGGGAGATTTACAATCGACGAGGCGAGCGATATAGCTATTGTGCTTCGCGCTGGCGCGCTTCCTGCTCCGATTTACATAGAGGAGGAACGTACAGTAGGCTCGCTCCTGGGAAAAGACTCTATAGAAAGCGGCATAAGAGCGTTTTCTATAGGGGTGATATTTATACTTGGTTTTATGTTGATCTATTATTTCTTCTCAGGCATAGTCGCCACTGTAGCTATGTTGTTGAATTTTATAATAGTGATGGGCGCATTGGGGTGGCTGCACACGACCTTGACGCTGCCGGGCATAGCTGGCATTATCCTTGTCATCGGCATGGCAGTTGACGCGAATGTCTTGATATATGAACGCATACGAGAAGAACTCTTGACGGGAAAACATATTCGCAGCGCTATAGCAGCTGGTTATAACAAGGCTTTTACAGCAATACTAGATTCAAATATTACCACGCTTATTGCTGCTGCGCTTTTGTTTAAATTTGGGACAGGTCCGATCAGAGGTTTCGGAGTCACGCTTTCCATCGGTATATTGGCGAGTATGTTCACCGCGATTTTTGTGACTAGGATTATCTTTGATATTGTCACATCCAATAAAAAATTTGAAAAACTACCCATGCTTCAGTTTTTCAAAAAGAGTAAAATTGATTTTATCGGAAAAAAGTGGATTGCCTTTGCGCTCTCAGCAATCGTGATTATAGGAGGCATGAGCATTTTCTTTAAAAGGGGCGAGAAGGCATATGGCATAGATTTTACCGGAGGTCAGATGCAGGAATATTCTTTTTCCGAGCCCATTGAAATCGAAGACGTTAGAAAATCACTCTTGGATCTCGGCATAACTGAGGCAACTATTCAAAGCATAGGAGGCAAGAACCAGATCCTGATAAAAACTCCTGGAGACACCGCGTCAAATATAATTGTCAAATTCAGAGAGAGCTTCAGTGGTAATCCATCCGAGATATTGCGCGTAGAAAAAGTAGGTCCTTCTATTGGGAGGCACTTGCGCAAGAGCGCGAGGCTTGCAGTGTTGTGGAGCCTTATAGGGATATTGCTATACGTGGCATTCAGATTTAAAAAAGTCGGTTTTGCAGTGGCAGGTGTGGCTGCATTGTTCCACGATGTGTTTGTCACCATGGGTTTTCTTGCATTGACCGGAAGGGAGCTTAATCTTACCATAGTGGCTGCGCTTTTGACCATTGCAGGTTACTCTATAAATGATACTATCGTCATATACGACAGAATAAGAGAGAACATGAAACTTTATCGCAAAGCCACGATGAGAGAGATAATAAATATGAGCGTGAATCAAACGCTTTCAAGGACAGTCCTGACGACGCTTACAACGCTTCTCGCAGTAAGCTCCATATTCTTTTTCGGCGGAGAAGTGCTGAAGGATTTTTCATTCGCGCTTTTAATAGGGATAGTTTCGGGTATATATTCGACTATATATATAGCCTCGCCTCTTTTGATCTTGTGGAACGTCAAGAGGTCCCGCTAACTTTACACTTTAACGTTGTTGAAATGTAAAGTTAGGCGAGCAAAAAATAAACTATAGATATGAAGAGATTTTTGGAAATCAGAAAAATCCTGATTTTAATACTCGTCTTTAACTGGCTCGTTGCGTTCTCGAAGATCATATATGGCCTTATAACCAAATGCGCCTCAATGAGCGCTGACGGTTTTCATTCGTTTGGTGACGGTGCGTCGAACATAATAGGCCTCATAGGCATATGGGCTGCTTCTAAGCCAAGAGATAAAGATCATCCATACGGCCATAAAAAATTCGAGACCATGGCCACGCTGGGCATAGCTTTTATACTTTTCCTGGCCGCATTTAATATTTTCAGAGAGGCTGTGACGAGAATTTTTCATCCAGTCGTTCCTGATGTCACAAATTTCAGCTTTATCCTTATGTTCGCGACTATTGCAATAAACATATTTGTTATGAAATACGAACGCAAAAAAGGAACTGAACTATCCAGCGACATTCTGATCTGTGATTCATTGCATACTAGAAGCGACATACTTGCCTCATTGGTTGTAGTCGGCACGTTGATTTCAATAAAGATGGGGGCATCGATGCTGGATATAGTCGTATCCAGCCTGATAGCTGTATTCATTGCAAAATCAGGTTTTGATATTTTGAAGGCCAGCTCAAATGTGTTGTGCGATGGCCGAGTGCTGCATGAGTATAAGATTAGAAATATTACTGAAAATGTATCGGGCGTAATTTCCGTTCACAATATTCGCACGAGAGGGAGAAAAGATGATATCCATGCGGACCTTCATATTGTCATTGACGCAAAGATGCATGTGGATGATGCACATAAGTTAAGCCATCAGATAGAAACGCTTCTAAAGAAGGAGATTCTCGGCATAACAGAGGTTAACGTACACATAGAACCCAAAAAATGAAACGTTGGAAAATAAAAGAACCTAATATAAAGTTACAGCAAGATCTGAACGAAGGACTTGGCCTATCTCCGGTAGTTGCGCAGGCTTTAATAAATCGCGGCTTGCTGGATGTGGATAGCGCAAAGACTTTTTTGACAGGGGATGTTTCAGAGCTATACAATCCATTCTTGATGGAAGGTATGCACGAGGCAGTACAGCGCATCAAGAAGGCTATTGAAAAGAAAGAAAAGATTTTCATTCACGGCGATTATGACGTTGACGGCGTGACAGCTGTTTCTATCCTGACTTTTACGCTACGGAGATTCGGAGCAGAGCCATATTACTATATACCCGACAGGCTCACTGAAGGATATGGATTGAGTGAAGGTGGCGTAAAAGAAGCGATAAATCTTAATGCCCAGCTTGTCTTGACTGTTGATTGCGGTATATCGAGCAATGAAGAAGTAAAGGCTCTTAACGCGCATAATATAGATGTTATAATTACAGATCATCATGAGGTGCCAAAGGCCTTGCCCTTGGCCTATTCGATCATAAATCCGTTACAAGAAGCATGTGCATATCCTGATAAAAATCTTTCGGGTGTAAGCATTGCGTTTAAATTATGCGAAGCGCTGTGCTCTGAATTTAATTGCAAGGATATCTGGAAGCACTTGGATCTTGTGTCGCTGGGCACTATTTCTGACGTCGCGCCTCTTATAGGAGAAAATAGGATTTTAGTAAAGGAAGGGTTAAAATTGCTTAATAACGGCGCTTCCAATAAAGGCATTAAAGCGCTTATAGAAGCGAGCGGCCTAAAAAAACGGAGAGATTTTGGTTCTTTTGAGCTAGGTTTTGTTTTAGGACCGAGGATAAATGCCATTGGTCGGCTTGGATCTGCAAATACAGCGGTGGAACTTTTGTTGACTGATGACACGTCGAATGCTGGAATTCTAGCGAAGAGATTGAATGAGGCCAATAGAGAAAGACAGAAAATAGAAGGTTCGACTTTGAAAGAGGCGATTTCCAAGGTCGAAAGAGATATAAATTTTAAAGAGCATAAAGTGATAGTGCTGGATCAAGAAGACTGGCATCCGGGCGTAATAGGCATAGTGGCTTCCAGGATATCGGATAGATTTTACAGGCCCACCATATTGATTTCAACAAAGGATGGCGTGGGCCGAGGTTCAGGCAGGTCCATTGAAAATTTTCATTTATTCGAAGCGCTTATGGGGTGCGGAAGCGTCCTGAAGGAATTCGGAGGACACAAATACGCATGCGGCCTAACGATCCTGAAAAAGAATTTACCCCAGTTTAAAAAGACTATAAATGAGATCGCAAATTGTGTCCTCGCGCCGGAAGATTTAATCCCGTCTATTTATGTCGATGCGGAGATAGATTTGGATTCGCTAGACCACGGGGTGGTCGAAGATCTTGCGAAGCTTGAGCCTTTTGGTGAGCGTAACCCAGAGCCTGTATTCTGCTCCAGAGGCTTAACGCTGGCACAGCCCGCGAGGGTCTTAAAAGGAGAGCATATTAAGTTTCAGGCGCGAGGAGACAATAAGAGTTTTGAGGCTATAGGTTTCGGGCTGATTAAAAATACTGACGCAGAAGTTATTCTTAGAAAATACCCCAAATTTGACATGGCCTATACAGTTTCATTAAATACTTGGCAGGGTGTCGACAGGATCCAGCTTAAGATAAAAGATATCAGCCCTTCCTAACTTTACATTTCAACAACGTTAAAGTGTAAAGTTAGGCTTTTTGTATTTTTTCAGCTTTAATGCAAGAAGTGCAGACCTTTATCCTTCGCACAGTCCCGCTTATGTTTACTCGGATAGTCTGAAGGTTTGGCAGGAATCTTCGCTTAGTAACGCCGGTTATCTTTTTACCAACGCCGCCTTTTTTCTTTGCAAGACCTCTCCGGGCGATGCTTTTACCGGCAACAGGTCCTTTTCCACAAATTGCGCATATCCGTGACATATCTAACTCCTTTAAATGAGCACATAACTTATGCGACTGTAAGAAGCATAAGTTATAAAGTGCGAATTTATCCTAAAGAATGCGACAAATAGGAGCATTCGTAGGATATCTAGAGCAACTTCCTTTTGTCGCTTTTTATTGAGATTAGAATGATAACATAATATAATATAATATGCAAGCGAAAACTCCCCTAAGTTTACTTTTAACATTGTTGAAAGTAAACTTAGGTAGGGAGCATTATGGGTGATAAGGTTAGGGAAGCGTATAAATTATTAGAGTCGTGCAAGGTCTGTCCGCGCAATTGCAGCGTGAATAGACTCAAAGGCGGAATAGGTTTTTGCAAGGCTGGTCTCAAACCAATGGTTTCCAGCTTTCACGCCCATTTCGGAGAGGAACCCCCGATTTCAGGCCACTCAGGCTCTGGCACAATATTTTTCACGCACTGTAGTCTAAAATGCGTTTTTTGTCAGAATTATCCAATAAGTCACCTGGCTGAAGGAAAAGAGGTGAGCGTAGAAGAACTGGCGGATATGATGTTGAAGCTAGAGAAACAAGGTTGTCACAATATAAATTTTGTGACCCCGACTCACTATATGCCGCAGATTTTAGACGCTGTATCCGTGGCCAGAAATAAAGGCCTGCGATTACCACTGGTTTATAATTGCGGAGGGTATGAGTCTCTGGAGACGCTTGAGATATTAGATGGTGTGATCGACGTATATATGCCTGACATGAAATATTCTGATGACGCGGTCTCAAAAAAGTATTCCTTTGCGTCGGATTATTTTTCTGTTTCTAAAACAGCTGTTAAAGAGATGCACAGGCAAGTGGGGGATTTGGCAATAGAAAGAGGCATTGCCGGTAGAGGGCTTCTAATAAGGCACCTTGTTATGCCGGACAACATCGCGGGCAGCGAGGAGATTTTTGATTTTATCGTTAAGGAGTTATCCGCGAATACTTATGTCAATATAATGGCGCAATATTACCCTTGCCATCTTGCTTCCAGATTTCCGGAGATCTCAAGGCGCATAACGCGTCGCGAATACACGCAAGCCTTAACGCTGGCAAAGGAAAAAGGGTTATCTCGCGGGTTCAGGCAAGTGCTCTCGACTATTGACCGCGAGAGAATCCCGGAGTGGACTGATGACCTCCGCAGCTAACTTTACGCTTTAACGTTGTTGAAATGTAAAGTTAGGGGATGAGAAGATGAAGGACTTGTCGATTTCAGCAAGATTTGTTAAAGGTGTTGGGCCATCCAGGCTGGAGCTATTGAATCGCCTCGGCATAGAGACGGTGGAGGATCTTTTATACTGCCTGCCGAGAAGATACGAGGACAGGAGCAAAATAAAACATGTCTCTGAGATCAAGAAAGGAAAATTCGAGACTATAAGAGTAAAGGTGCTCGCCTTCGGAGACCGTACTACAAAAAGAGGTATGAATATATTTCGAGTGGCTGTAGGCGATTCTAAAGGAGTGATCCATGCTGTTTGGTTCAACCAGCCGTATATGAAGGACAAATTTAAGATAGGGCAGGAGCTTATAATGCACGGAAAGGTCGACGAGCACAATTATTTGCAGATTAATAATCCGGAATACGAAATATTAACGGGGACAAAAGAAGATTCCGTGCACATGGGCAGGATAGTTCCGATATACCCACTTACCGAAAATCTGAACCAGCGCTGGTTCAGGAACATTTTGAAATTTACTATCGATAATTACGTAGACAGCGTCGTCGATATGCTGCCATACGCTATAAGGCAGAAGAATAATTTAATTACGCTCAAGGAGGCTGTACGAAATGCGCATTTTCCCGTGAGCCAGGTAGTGCTAGACAAAGCAAGGCGCAGGCTCATTTTCGATGAATTCTTGTTATTGCAGGTAGGCATTGCCTTAAAAAGGACAAAAATAAAAATAGATCTTAGCGGGTATTCCCATGATCTAGAAGGTGAATTGATAGAGAAATTCAAAAACTCGCTTCCCTTCGAATTTACAAAAAGTCAATCAAGGGTCATCGGAGAGATAGAAAAAGATATGCAGAGCCCGAAGCCCATGAACAGGCTGCTTCAGGGAGATGTGGGTTGCGGAAAGACCATAGTGGCTCTCTGCGCGCTTCTGGTGGCTATTCAAAATAAATATCAGGGTGCGCTTATGGTGCCGACAGAGATCCTGGCTGAACAGCATTATAGAAATATAAACGCGTTATTGAAAGAACTGAGAGTGAAGGTTGCGTTGCTTTCAGGGGATTTAAAGTCAAAAGAGCGCGAGCGGCGGCAGCACATGATAGAAGAGGGAGAAGTGGATTTGGTCATTGGCACTCACGCCTTGATTCAGCAGGGCGTGCGTTTTAAAAAATTGGGCCTGGCAGTAATAGATGAACAGCATAAATTCGGGGTCATGCAGAGAGCAGTTTTAAAATCAAAATCCTCAAGCCCGGACATTCTTGTTATGACTGCGACGCCGATACCCAGGACATTGGCATTGACTGTATATGGAGATCTTGACATATCAGTTATCGATGAGATGCCGCCGGGGAGGCGTAATATAAAGACGGTTTATTTCGAGGAGAAAAACAGGGAAAAGGCGTACAAGATCGCAGGCGAGCAGGCAGGGATCGGCCGGCAGGCCTACGTTGTCTACCCTGTGATCGAGGATTCAGAAAGATCTGATTTGCGGGCAGCGACTAAGATGCATAAAGAGCTTAGCGAATTTTTTCCCGAGTTTAAAGTAGGACTTTTGCACGGTAAAATGAAATCCAGCGACAAGGAAAGGATCATGAGGGATTTCAAGGAACAGAAGATAAATATACTTGTTTCAACTGTTGTGATAGAGGTTGGCATTGATATCCCGAATGCATCCACTATGATCATAGAGCACGCCGAGAGGTTTGGGTTAAGCCAGCTGCATCAGTTAAGAGGGAGGATCGGCAGAGGTAAGTATGCATCTTATTGCATCTTAGTTTCTAACCCAAAGAATGAAGAGGCGAAAAGACGGCTTACTGCAATGCTTAACAGCGACGATGGTTTTAAAATAGCGGAAGAGGATCTGGAAATAAGGGGGCCGGGAGAGTTTTTCGGGACGAGACAGCACGGCCTGCCAGAGTTAAAAATAGGCAACATCGTCAGGGATAGAAAGATCCTTGAAGAGGCCAGGATCAGCGCTTCTGAATTGGTAGAGACGGACCGATTTTTGCACAGGCCAGAGCATAGACATATACGCGAGAATCTCAGGAAAAAGTTCAACGCCAAGGATCTCGAACTGGCCAACGTGGGCTAACTTTACACTTTAACGTTGTTGAAATGTAAACTTAGCAAAGGATATGAAGATTATAGGGGGAAAATTCAAGGGAAGAGTCATAGGGATGCCGAAGGGCATAAGGCCTACCTCTGACAAGGTGCGCGAGGCCTTGTTTGAGATTTTAAAGGATCGCATAGAAGGGTCGAGTTTTCTGGATCTCTATTGCGGAAGCGGTGCTATGGGCATTGAAGCATTTTCAAGAGGAGCAAAGAGCTCGACTTTTGCGGACGCGAGCTTTAAATGCGTAAAGGTATTAAAAGAAAATTTAACAAAACTGGGTATATTGGACTTATCTAATATAGATATATATGCTAAAGATAGTTTTAGGGTATTGGCAGAATTTGAGAGGGAAAGGCGTTGTTTTGACCTTGTTTTTCTCGACCCTCCTTACCATAAGGATACGGCCAAAAAGACCTTGATAGCACTTTCGAATTATGATATACTGACTCGCAATGCTATCGTGATAGCAGAGATATACAAGAAGGAAAACCTGCCAGAAGAGGTAGGGAGATTAAAGAAAGCCCGTACCTGTAAATACGGCGATACAATTTTGGAGTTTTTTATAAAATGAAGAAGATAGCAGTTTATCCGGGAAGTTTCGACCCAGTGACCAACGGGCACCTTGATATCGTCAAAAGGGCGCTGAAGGTATTCGACAAGGTCATTATCGCTGTAGCCCATAATTCTGACAAGAAACCGCTTTTCGACGTATTCGAGCGCGTGCAGATGCTCAAAAAGGCCTTGAAGGGCGTTAAGGGAGTCGAGATAGATGATTTTGATAGCCTGGTCGTGGATTATGTAAAACGCAAAAAGTCGAATGTTGTCATCAGGGGCTTGCGAATGATCTCGGATTTTGAATACGAATTTCAGATGGCTTTGACCAATAGAAAACTTTCCAGCGACGTAGAAACGATATTCATGATGCCGTCAGAGACTTATTCGTATCTTTCTTCTAAGCTGATTAAGGAAGCAGCTGGTCTTGGTGCAAATCTCAAGGGTCTCGTGCCCCATTTCATAGAGAAGGCGATCAAAGATAAGCTAAAATCAAGGTAAATATGAGTTTTATAGAAAAGATATACGACCGCGCAAGAAAGGTTAAGAAAAGAATACTTCTGCCCGAGGGAGAAGAGGTGCGCGTCTTAAAGGCAGTGGCTCAGATCCAGGAACTTGGGATATGTATCCCCGTTGTACTGGGTGATTCGGATAAGATTTTAAAATTGTCAAAAGGCGAAGGCGTTGACTTAAAAGGCACAAAAATTGTTAATTACAAAGAATGTAAAAATCTCGACAAATACATAGAGCTTTTTTGCGAAATCCGCAAACATAAGAAAATTAAAAAAGATGAAGCCCGGAAGTTGATCATGCAAAATCCTGTGTATTATTCGGCGCTCGCAGTGCGCGCAGGGGATTTCGACGGATTTGTGGCAGGCGCGGCGATAACCACTCGCGATGTTGCAAAGGCGGCGATCCATTGCATCGGGCCCAGGGAAGGTATATCGACTATTTCAAGTTCTAGCGCAATTATTTTACCCGATAAAAATCTTGGTTCGAACGGCGTATTTATATTTGCCGATGCGGGCATAGTGCCTGACCCTACCGCTGAGCAATTACGTGATATTGCGATTTCCACAGTGGACACTGCTCGTGTATTATTGGATGACGAGCCAAAGGTGGCTATGCTGAGTTATTCTACGAAAGGCAGCGGCGGTTCAGGAGAAAGCATAAAGAAGGTACAGGCTGCGACAAAACTCATTGTCAGTAAGATGCCGGACCTACTCATAGATGGCGAAATACAGGTTGATTGCGCGGTAATACCTGGGATAGCCAGGAGGAAAGACCCCGAGACAAAGATCAAAGGCCGGGCCAATATTTTTATTTTCCCAAATCTGGATTCGGGAAATATAGCATATAAAATAGTAGAGCGACTGGCAAAGGCGCGCGCCATAGGGCCTTTATTGCAGGGCCTCAGGAAATCAGTAAGCGATTTGTCTCGCGGTTGCGATTCGCAGGACATAATCGACGCTGCCGCCATAACAGCTCTAGAAACACCTTAACTTTACATTTCAACAACGTTAAAGTGTAAAGTTAGGTTTTAGATTATTGCAGTTGGCGTAAGATATGATAATACTCGTACTCAACAGTGGAAGTTCTTCGATAAAATATAAGCTCTTTGATATATCCGGACGCACTGAGAAGATTCTGGGCAAGGGTTTTATTGAAAGGATAGGAGAGAAGGTATCAAGTCATAAAGAAGCGCTTGATATTATACTGGATAAAGTCGACGTAGATATAGAGGCATGCGGACATAGAGTTGTGCATGGTGGTGATAGGTTTAAAAAGTCCACGTTTATCGACGGCAAAGTGATAGGAGCTATAGAACGTTTTAGCGAACTGGCGCCTCTGCATAATCCACCGAGTCTTTTAACTATTGTTGAATCAAGGAGATTGCTCCCGAATATACCTCATGTAGCGGTTTTTGACACAGCTTTTTATCAGACAATGCCGGAAAGCGCATATGTCTACGCAATACCGTACAGGTTATATAAGAGATATAAGATTCGCAGGTATGGATTTCACGGCACAAGCCACAGATACGTAGCGAGCCAGGCTGCTCGTCGTTTAAAAAAACCTTTGCATAAACTCAAGATTATCACTTGTCACCTGGGAAACGGTTGCAGTATAACCGCTATTAAGAATGGGAAGGCGATCGACACCAGCATGGGTTTTACTCCTTTGGAAGGGCTTGTCATGGGCACTCGTTCAGGAGACATAGATCCTGCTATCATCCCTTATATTATGAAGAAAGAGGGCGTGGGCATAGATAGGGCTATGGAATTATTGAATAAAGAAAGCGGGCTTTTAGGGCTTTCAGGCATGAGCAATGACATGAGGGAAATAAAAAAAGAGGCGCGTCGCGGCAATAAAAAGGCCAAACTCGCGCTCGATATTTTTTCATATAGGATAAAGAAGTATATTGGCGGTTATAACGGTATAATGGGCGGCGCGGACGCAGTAGTTTTTACAGGAGGTATTGGCGAAAACCATCAAGCTCTAATGCGAGAGATCTGCAAAGGCGTTTTTAGGCCAAAGGTCAAGGTGCTTATTATCCCTACGGACGAAGAATTGATGATCGCTAGGGACACATACAATATAGTCTCTGGCCGCAGAATCTAACTTTACACTTTAACGTTGTTGAAATGTAAAGTTAGGAGAGGATTTATGAAAATATATGTGGATGACATAACGAGCGAAGGATTGGAGGCAGCAGAGGAGATCGATCCTCAATATCTCAAGTTGGAGATGGAACAGCAGGGTATAGTTTTTACTGCATCTGTTGAGGCTAAGGCAAGGATCACAAAGACAGGCAGCGAGGTTTTTGTATCCTTATCTCTTGAAGCGCCAGTAGAATATACTTGCTCACGCTGCCTGGCTAAGCTCGAGAATATTTTTAAGAAAAATTTTAATTTTAACTACGAGGTCAAGCCCGGTGATATTTTAGATATAGATGAGGATATAAGGCAGGAGTTGATTTTAAACAATCCAATGAAAACGCTTTGCAGGCCTGATTGCAAGGGATTATGCCCTAGTTGCGGACAGAATCTCAATGCAACACAGTGCGAGTGTAAGCAGGAGGGTTAAATGCCATTACCAAAACGGAGACATTCTAGTTCAAGGCAGGGCAAGAGAAGGGGCGAGCAGAAAATTCGCATCCCTAGCATTTCTACGTGTTCGAATTGCAAGGCCCCAAAGTTGCCGCATAGAGTCTGCCCTGTTTGCGGTTACTACAAAGGCAGACAAGTAGTAGAAATAAAGAAGAAAGAGAAGAAGGAAAAGAAATAACTTTACACTTCAACAACGTTAAAGTGTAAAGTTAGGAAGAGGCGCGGACATGATAAGGATAGGGTTGGATGCAATGGGGTCTGACAATGCTCCTGCAGTGGATGTTGAAGGCGCTGTATTGGCGGCTCGCGAGTTCAAGCATGAGATAGTGCTTGTAGGTAAACGCGAACTGCTGGAAAAAGAGCTGGAAAAACACAGGCCCGTGCCCAGGAATATTTCCATCCAGCACGCTGACGAAGTCATTGGCATGCATGAGCAGCCAGTGCTCAGCGTCAGAAGAAAAAAAAATTCTTCCGTAGTCGTGCTCAATAATCTTGCCAAGGAAAAAAAGATAGATGCCATGGTGAGCGCCGGAAACACAGGCGCAATGGTATGCGCTGCCACGCTCAAGTGCAGGTTGCTTCCGGGCGTTGAGCGGGCCGGTATAGGCGTGATCATGCCTACGCTGAAAGGTACGGTTATGATGATAGACGGCGGTGCCAATATCGACGCGAAACCCAAACATCTCTTGCAGTATGCCATAATGGGTTCTGCGTATTTAGAGTATATTTTTAATAATATGTCTCCGAGGGTAGGGCTTTTGAATATCGGAGAAGAAGAGTCGAAAGGCACAGGATTTTTGAAAGAGGCTTATGGAGTTCTGGAGCTTTCGGGTTTGAATTTTATCGGCAATATTGAGGGCAGGGATATTTTTAGAGGAGACTGCGATGTCATAGTTTGTGACGGGTTTATAGGGAACGTGGCGCTTAAGGTCTCTGAAAGCACTGCGCATGCCCTTGTAGAAATGCTAAAGAGAGAATTAAAAAACAACGTATTGACGAAAATCGGCGCGTTGCTGGCCAAGAAGGCTTTCTTGGCTTTAAAGAGAAGAATGGATTATGCTGAATATGGCGGCGCCCCGCTTTTAGGCATAGACGGCGTTTGTATAATATGTCATGGTTCTTCGAGTGCCAAAGCAATAAAGAATGCAATCAGGGTTGCGGGGGAAGAGGTCACTAAAAACGTTAATAAACATATTGTCGAGTTGATTAAATGAGGCAATTGAGATAGGAGAGATGATGGACGAAGCCGGGATACTGGGGCTAGGTTGTTATTTGCCTTCAAAAAAAATCACGAATAGTGACCTTGAAAAGATGGTGGATACGTCGGATCAATGGATAATGACTCGCACTGGCATCAAGGAGAGGAGAATCGCTTCCAAGGAAGAGGCGACGAGTGATCTCGGGGTGGCTGCATCAAAGGTAGCCATCGAAGATGCGGGTTTAAAACCGAGCGACATAGACTTGATTATTACGGCTACGATAACTCCTGATATGTTTTTTCCTGCCACGGCCTGCATTATACAGGACAAGATCGGCGCAAAGAATGCCGCAGCGTTTGATATAAATGCAGCGTGTTCCGGGTTTGTGTTTGGCGTGATAATCGCGCAGCAGTTTGTGAATACAGGCACGTACAATAACGTGTTGGTCGTCGGAGCTGAAAAGCTCACGAGTATTGTGGACTGGACTGATCGGTCGACATGCGTTTTGTTCGGAGACGGCGCAGGCGCGTGTGTCATAGGAAGAAGCAAGGAGAGAAACATAATATCAAGTTTTATGGGGTCCGATGGATCAGGCGGCGATCTCTTAAAAGTGCCTGCAGGGGGTTCGCGCCTGCCCACCACACAGGAAACCGTTAAGAATAAACTGCATTTTCTTAAGATGGAAGGTAACGAGGTATTTAAGCTCGCAGTAAGGGTTATGGCAAATGCGGCAATCCAGGCTGCTCAAAAATTAAACCTGAGTAGTGACGATATCAAGCTTTTTATACCTCATCAAGCAAATATTAGAATCCTATTGGCGGTTGCAAAAAAAATAGGGATACCGGAAGAAAAGATCTTCATGAATATAGAGAAATACGGAAATATGTCAGCAGCTTCTACAGCTGTTGCATTGGTAGAGGCTTATAAAGAAGGAAGGATTAATAAAGGCGACAATGTGATCTTGGTCGCTTTTGGCGGTGGCTTGACCTACGGCGCCACTGTCATAAAGTGGTAACTTTACATTTCAACAACGTTAAAATGTAAAGTTAGGAAGCATATGAAAAAAGTTTGTTATATTTTTCCAGGGCAAGGCGCGCAGTATGTTGGCATGGGCAGGGATTTGTATGACAATTGTCCTGAGTCAAGAGAGATTTTTGACACAGCGGAAAATATTTTACCGGACGTGGGAATAAAGAGGCTTTGCTTTGAAGGGCCGATCGAAGAGTTAACGCAGACAGCGAATAGCCAGGTGTGCATTTTAGTTGCCAGTATAGCTGCCTTAAGAGCCATAAATTTTCAGCTGGACGTGGTCGCGTGTGCCGGGCTCAGTCTGGGAGAATTGACATCGCTTGTAGCTGCGGGGAGTGTAGGGTTCCAGGATGCTGTTCGTCTTGTCAGGCGGCGTGGCGAGTTGATGGAAGAGGCTTCCAGAAAAAACCCAGGAAGCATGGCGTCTATTATAGGACTTTCGTATGATAACCTGAAGAATGTTTGTAATGAAAGTGGTGCTGAAATAGCGAATTTGAATTGCCCTGGACAAATAGTGATATCAGGAAAAAAAGAATCAGTGCAGGCCACGATGGAGCTTGCGACAAAAAGCGGGGCGAAAAGAGCAATCCCTCTAAATGTAAGCGGGCCTTTTCATTCTTCGTTGATGAAAGAAGCAGCTGAGCTTTTCAGGGCAGAGCTCGAAAAGGTAAAATTTCAGGCCCCCGATCCCAAAATAAAGATTTTTAGCAACGTCACTGCCAGCGCAGAAAAAACACCCGAAGAGATAAGAGATAATCTGGTTAAACAATTATGCAACTCTGTGCGCTGGGAAGAGTCAATAAGAAATATAGCATCTTTAGGAGTCGATACCTTTTTAGAAATAGGTCCGGGAAAGGTATTAAAGGGGCTTTTAAGAAGAATAGACCCTGGCCTGAAGGTTTATAATATAGAAAAGCCGGAAGATGTAAGTGCGGCAAAGTCGCATATGGAAATCGCCTAACTTTACATTTCAACAACGTTAAAGTGTAAAGTTAGAGAGAAGATATATGAAGCGCAGAGTGGTAATTACAGGATTGGGAGTTATAGTGCCTAACGGCCTCGGTAAGCGCGCGTTTTGGGACGCGCTGAAAGAGGGACGTTCTGGCATTAAGCGTATTACGCGTTTTGACCCTAGTCCTTTTCCTACGCAATTTGCAGGTGAAGCTGATTTTGACCCCACCAAATTTATTTCCTTTAAGCAGATGAAAAGGATGGACAGGACTTCGCATCTTGCTGTTTCCGCGGCAAAGATGGCTGTAGAGGATGCGAATCTCGAGGTAGAGAAAGAGAATAAAGAGCGTATAGGCGTGATGATTGGCACGGCTATGGCAGGTCATGGGATGATCCTGGAACAACACAATGCCTTTTTAAACAAAGGCCCGATGAAAATAGACACATTTACCGCGATCGCATCTTTTCCAGACGCACCCTCTAGCCAGATCTCAATCGAATTAGGTATTAAAGGGCCGAGCTTTTCGATTGCGACAGCGTGCTCTTCGGCCTCGGATGCCATAGGTTATGCGTTTAACGCGATCAGAAACAAAGAGCTGGATATAATTATTATGGGCGGAGCAGACGCGCCACTGTTTCCTCCTATTCTTAGTGCGTTCTGCGTGTTGCGCGCTTTGTCTAAAAGGAATGATGCGCCGGAAGAGGCATCTAGGCCGTTCGACAAGACAAGAGATGGATTTGTCTTGGGCGAGGGTAGCGGTATATTAATTCTGGAGGACTTAGAGCACGCATTGAAACGCAAGGCGCATATTTACGGTGAGATATCAGGCTTCGGTATGAGTTGCGATGCATACCATATGACAAAGCCAGAGCCGACAGGCGGGCAGGCTATAAGGGCATTAAGGCTCGCATTGGCAGATGCTGGAGTAAAGCCAGAAGACATAGAATATATCAATGCCCATGGCACCTCTACTCCATTGAATGATAAGAACGAGACCTTTATAATTAAAGAGGTCCTTGGTAAGCATGCGTATAAAATTCCTGTCAGTTCCATAAAATCCATGATAGGTCATTTAATAGGTGCCGCAGGCAGCGTGGAACTTATAGGTGCCCTTATGGCGCTGGAAGAAGGTATTATTCCACCTACAATAAATTATAGAATACCTGACCCTGACTGCGATTTGGATTATGTACCAAATAAAGCCAGGCAAAAAGACGTCAAAGTGATTATGAAAAATTCATTTGGTTTCGGAGGGAAGAATTCAGCCATTGTAGTACAAAAATTCAAGGCCTAAGTTTACACTTTAACGTTGTTGAAATGTAAAGTTATTTTGGGAGGGATTATGTGTGAGGTATCTTTAGAGGGTAAAGTCGCGCTGGTAACCGGAGGCGCAAGAGGCATTGGTAAGGAAATCGCGCTTGTTTTGGCTAAAGAGGGTGCAAATATAGCCTTGTGCGACGTTAACCTGGAAGAAGCAGAGAAAACTGCCAAGGAAATCCAGGGACTGGGAAGGGAATCCATGGCTTTTAAGGCCGATGTCGCTGACTCAGGACAGGTCCAGGATATGGTGGATAAAATTCTTGACAAATTTAAGAGATTAGATATACTTATAAACAACGCAGGCATAACCAGAGACGGTCTGATCATCAGGATGAGCGAGGAAGACTGGGATAAGGTCATAGCAGTCAACCTAAAAGGCTGCTTTGTGTGCACGAAAATTGCGTCAAAGGTTATGCTGAAACAGCGCTCAGGCAAGATAGTAAATCTTGCGTCGATCATTGGTATAATGGGCAATGCTGGCCAGGCGAATTACGCTGCTTCCAAGGCTGGAATAATAGGGCTTACAAAGAGTGTAGCCAAAGAACTGGCTTCTCGTGGCGTTTGCGTGAATGCGATCGCGCCTGGATTTATAAATACGGAAATGACAGCCAAATTGCCCGAAGAGGTTCAGAAGAATATGCTCTCGAACATACCCCTTAAGAGGTTTGGAGAGCCGAAGGACGTCGCGAATCTTGTGTTGTTCCTTTCGAGTGAAAATTCTTCATATATAACAGGTCAGGTCATATCGATTGATGGCGGAATGTCGATGAAATAAAAAGGAGGAAAGGACATGGCAGTTGCTGAAAAAGTGAAGACAATAATAGCAGAACAGTTAGGCGTGAAGCCGGAAGAGGTAACCCCGGAAGCATCTTTTGTTGATGATCTCGGCGCAGATTCGCTTGATACAGTGGAGCTCGTTATGGCGCTTGAAGAGGAATTCGGGACAGAGATTCCGGACGAAGATGCCGAGAAGATCGCTACTGTAGGAGATGCTATTAAATACATAGAAGAGAAGGCCCCAAAGAAATAATAAAAAGCCTTCCACAAGTAGAGAGTAGAGAGTGTAAGGTAAAAATAATCGTTTTACCACTTTTTACTCTCTACTTTTTTTAGAGGTAAATTAAGAACATGAAACGTAGAGTAGTTGTTACAGGGCTGGGCGTTATTGCCCCTATAGGGAATAATAAAGAAGAATTCTGGGCATCTCTTGTAAACGGTAAAAACGGCATAGGGCCATTGACCAGCTTTGACTGCAAGGATTATACCTCTCGCATAGCAGGGGAAGTAAAGAATTTTACGCCACACCCCTTTATTCCAAAAAAAGAATTGAGACGCATGGAGAAGTTTGTGCAGTTTGCAGTGACTGCTGCCAAGGAAGCAGTCGATGATTCAGGCCTTGATATTCCAAAAGAGGACCCTTTTAAAATAGGTGTCCTGGTGGGCTCAGGTATAGGAAGCTTGAGGATAATAGAGGAGCAGCACAAGGTGATTCTTGAAAGAGGTCCGTCAAGGATAACGCCTTTTCTTATACCCATGCTTATCGTGAATATGGCGTCCGGCCACATATCAATAATGTTCAATGTCAAAGGCCCAAACTCCTGCACGACGACTGCGTGCGCAGCAGGTACTCATGCTCTTGGCGATGCCTTCAGACTGATCCAGCGTGGGGATGCAGACGTTATGATAACAGGTGGCACAGAGAGCTGCATCACGGCTCTGGGTGTCGGGGGTTTTTGCGCGCTTAAAGCGCTTTCGACGCGCAATGACGAGCCAGAGCGGGCAAGTCGCCCTTTTGACAAGGAAAGAGACGGATTTGTGATTGCAGAAGGCGCTGGCATAGCTATTTTGGAAGAATATGAGCACGCAAAGAAGCGCAATGCCAAGATTTACGCAGAGGTTGCTGGATTTGGCATGACCGGAGACGGGTATCACATGACAGCGCCAGATCCGACAGGTAATGGCCCGGCAGAATGCATGGGGCGAGCGCTTAAGGATGCCAATGTAAGACAGGAAGATACTACCTATATAAATGCGCATGGCACATCCACATACCTCAATGATAAGACAGAGACGCTTGCGATAAAGAAATTATTCGGCGGCCATGCAAAGAAACTCGCTGTCTCTTCCACGAAATCCATGACAGGCCATCTTTTAGGCGCAGCAGGAGGAATAGAGTTTGCCGCATGCGCGCTTGCAATAGAGAAGAGCATTATACCTCCCACCATTAACTATGAAAATCTAGATCCAGAATGCGACCTTGACTATGTACCCAATAAAGCCCGAAAGCAGCCGGTCAATATCGCGTTATCCAACTCCCTTGGCTTTGGCGGCCATAACGCCACCATCTGCATAAAAAAACTCTAAGTTTACATTTCAACAATGTTAAAGTGTAAAGTTAAGTGCCCTATCCTGGTTCGGCTTGTCAAATTTTATATAGTGTGATAAGATTTATTAAGCATGGCTATTGAAAAATCAGTACTCTTGGGCGAGATATTGGTGCATAAGGGACTGATCTCGTTCAGTCAGCTGGAGGCTGGCCTGAAAGAGCAAGAGAAGTCAGGGCGTTTCCTGGGAGTTACGCTGATAAAGCTCGGATTTCTTAGAGAAAAAGACATTTATCCCATCCTTTCGCAGCAGCTAAACATCCCCTATATTAAAATAAAAGAGATAAGCATAGATCCTGCTGTTATTGAAAAGGTCCCTGCCAGGTTTGCCTGTCATTACAAGCTAATGCCGATAAAATTTAAAAAAGATGAATTGACCGTGGCGATAGAAGACCCTTTTGACGTGAGGGCATTGGATGACATGAAGCTGCTTTTAGGCTGTGGCGTCTTGGGAGTTTTAGCGAGCGATGCGGATATAAATGAAGCTATAAGGAAATACTATGGCGTAGGAGCAGAGACAATAGAGGCGATAATAGATACTGGTAGCGGCCAGGGTGAATTTTCATTGCCTAAAGTAAAGACAGAAGATATCGGGGACATGGCAGAGGATGCCTCAATAATAAAATTCGTAAATCAGATCTTAGCCCAAGGAGTCAAAGACAGGGCGACAGATATCCACATAGAGCCTTATGAGGACGAGTTAAAAATAAGATACAGGATAGACGGGATTTTATATGATATTCCGATACCGCATGATATAAGACGCTTTCAATCCGCGATTGTCTCCAGGATAAAGATCATGGCACATCTGGATATTGCCGAGAGGAGGCTGCCTCAAGACGGAAGGATTAAGATAAACATGGGAGGAGAGGAGCTGGATCTCAGGATATCTGTTCTTCCTACGCAATTTGGCGAAAGCATAGACGTGAGGCTTTTGAGAGGGAAGATGTTATACAGCTTGGAAAATCTTGGGCTTTCGTCTTCTGATCAGAATATCCTTGAAGCCCTTATACAAAAGCCGCATGGCATTATTTTTGTAACAGGCCCTACGGGCAGCGGGAAAACAACCACTCTTTATTCTTGTTTGTCCAAGATAAACAAGAAGGATAAGAAGATCATAACAATAGAGGATCCCATAGAGTACCAGTTAAAGGGCGTGACGCAGGTGCAGATCCATCCTCGAATCGGTTTGAGTTTTGCCGCTGGCTTGCGGTCTATGCTTCGTCATGATCCTGATATCATGATGGTTGGCGAGGCGAGGGACCTTGAGGCAGCAGAGATAACAATACGCGTTGCGTTGACAGGACATCTTGTATTCAGCACTTTACATACAAACGACGCTGCGGGAGGAGTGACACGACTTTTGGATATGGGCATAGAGCCATATCTTGTTTCGAGCTCTGTCGAATGTTTTATCGCACAGCGGCTGATCAGGTTGATTTGCCCCGACTGCAAGATCGAAGTTAAATCAGATCCGGGAATATTGAAAGAGTTTGGCGTAAGCGAAGATATAAAAAATCTAGTTGTTTATGAAGGCAAGGGATGTGAGGCTTGTAAATTTACAGGTTATAGAGGGCGGACAGGTATATATGAGTTTTTGATTATGCGCCAAGGGATCGAAGATTTGATTATCAAGCGGGCCTCGGCTGATCAGATAAAGAAAAAGGCCCTGGAGCTTGGCATGTGCACCTTGCGCATGGATGGCTGGGAGAAGATAAAAAAAGGCCTTACTACCATCAATGAAGTGACTAGAGTTACCAAGGAGGATTAGTGCCTCGGTATTTTTATACGGCAAAAAAAAGACCTGAAGAGGTTTTAGAAGGAGTCATTGAAGTTGACTCTGAAAATGCCGCGATCACTAAATTGATGGAATCAGGCTGTTATCCGATATCAGTCAAGGAGCAACCCCTTGCTTCTTGCGATAAATCAAAGGAGATCTTTCTTTTTTCAAACCGCATAAAGACAAGAGATATCGCAGATTTTACGCGTCAACTTTCAGAGCTTTTAGATTCAGGCCTGCCGCTTTTTGATGCGTTGAATATCCTGGAAAACCAGACTTCGCTTCCGCAATTAAAAGATGTGATCAGGGACGTAAGGAGCCGCATAAAAGGCGGTTCGACTTTTTCCGGATCTTTAAAGTCCAGACCCCTCATATTTTCAGATCTTTATGTCAATCTCGTAAAATCAGGCGAAGCAGGAGGTATGCTGGGCGAGGTCTTGGCCAATATCTCAGAGTTTTTAGAAAAAGAGTCGGATACGCGTTCCAGGATCATGGCGGCATTGTCCTATCCTTTGCTTATGGTCGCAGTGGGTTTTATCAGTATATTTATTTTATTGGGTTTTGTTATTCCAAAATTGACAAATATGCTGGTCGAGACAGGTGAGGCATTGCCGCTTCCGACAAGTATGCTTATCGGGCTGAGTAATATTGTGAGAGATTATTGGATTTTACTTTTGATTCTGATCGGCAGCTTGATATTCTTTGTTAAGACCAGAAAGACTAATAAGGCTATCAGGTTGATCATAGATAGACTTAAGTTAAAGCTTCCTGTTCTTGGTGTTTTGATAGGACGCAGCGAGCTTGCCAGGTTCTCGCGTACCCTTTCCACGCTTTTAAGAAACGGCGTGCCCATGCTTCATTCAATAAAAATAACATCGGATGTAATAGATAATAGGATTATCAGGCAGCAAATAGAGGCGGCGCATAATGATGTCAAATCAGGCTTCAGTTTACAGGCCGCTATAAAGAAAAATACCGATTTCCCTATTTTTTTAATAAATATGATAGCAGTGGGCGAAGAAAGCGGGTCTCTGGACAAGGCATTGCTAAAGGTCGCAAAGGCTTATGAGGCAGAGACAGACAGGATTATTAAAGTATTGTCTTCGCTAATAGAACCTGTTATTATTTTAATAATGGGCCTGGTTGTCGGCTTTATAGTGATTTCCATGCTTTTACCGGTATTTCAGATATCGTTAACCACCCACTAACTTTACATTTCAACAACGTTAAAGTGTAAACTTAGGGAGAATATGGGGAGGCAGGGATGGATAGCAAAAGAGGATTTACGTTGATCGAGCTTATGCTTGTCGTGATTATTATAGGAGTGCTGGTCTCTATGGTGGCGCCCAGGCTCGCGGGGCGTTCAGAGGAGGCGAGGGTCTCTGCGGCAAAGGCAGATATAAATGCGAATATCTCTGTAGCGCTTGATTTATATGAGCTGGATAACGGAAGATATCCCAGCACACAAGAAGGCCTGGCTGCGTTGATGATAAAACCAGTTTCTGCCGTGAATTGGAAAGGCCCGTATCTGAAGAGGAAACCAGTGGACCCATGGGGCAGCGAATATGCATACAGGTTTCCGGGTGGCCGCTCTACGGATTATGATCTTTATTCGTTTGGGCTGGATGGCGCAGAAGGCGGCGATGATGATGTTGCGAATTGGGAAGAAGATTAGAGGGTTTACGCTTGTCGAGGTGATGGTGAGCGTTACGATCCTTGCTGTTTGTCTCGCATTGATATTGAATTCTTTTGTCAGATCGATAAAGGCAATAGAGTTATCAGATGATTTTTTTAAGAGTACTTTGCTTTTTGAAAATAAGCTTTACGAAATACATAATACTAAAGTAGATGAAGGTCTTCAAGGCGGCGTATTTTCTGATTTTGGCAATAGATTTTCCTGGAAATTAGACGTGTCGGAGCTGGAAGAATTACCTGTTAAAGAGGCTGAATTAGAGATATCATGGAAGCATGGCAGCAAGGAGAAAGCAGTATCCGCTCTGACATATCTGCGCGTAATATGAAAAGAAACGGGTTTACATTTATCGAAATTATAACAAGCATTACTATATTTACCTTGATCATAACAGCTGTCTACAGTGTCTTTTACCTGGGCATGAAGAACTGGCAACGGGGCGAAGACAGAAAAGCTCTTCAAGAGATAAGGTTGAGCCTGTTGAGGATAGACAAGGAACTGAAAAATTCTTTTTATTTCTCAAAGATTCCGTTTAAGGGCACGGATGAGGAAATGACCTTTCCGTTGAGCGCGGCATCAGACGAGACAGAAAACATATATACTATAACTTATGTCGTTGACTCAGATGACCGTACCGGGCTTAGAGGTCTTGTTAGGAAAAAGAAGATATTTTCCGAAAGTTTTTTAGAGGAAGGGCGGGGAGAGACAGAGGAGATCCTTCCTTTGATGAGGTCTATAGATTTTAAATATGGATACGAGATGCCAGGCGGATCTTCGGATTTTGAATGGCTCGAATATTGGGACGCCGCGACACAAAATAAATTCCCGTCAGGCATTAGGGTTTCTTTTGAGCTTCCCGACACAAAAGAATTTTACGCAAAGACTATTTTTGTGCCACATGGAGAGCTTGGAATAAAATGAATAAGAGAGGAAGCGTCTTAATTTTTACATTGTGGGTTTTAATAATTCTCGTAGTACTTAGCCTGATTCTTTCTCGGCGCGCTTCGACTGATATAAAATTGGCCAAATACGAATCCGACAATATAAAGGCTACATACCTTGGTCGTGCGGGCGTCATGAAGATGCTCGCAGAACTTGTAAAAGACACTAATAGCTATGACAGCTTGAACGAAGATTGGAACAGGGATAAAAATGATCCTAAAAAACTAGTCTTAAGAGAAGACACAGTGCTTTACGGCGCTTTTGACGAGGAGAGGAGATTGAATTTAAACGGCGCTGACTTAGAAAAGAACCATCTTATTGCGCTGGGCGTAGATGAGGCCCTTTCTCAAAAGATTCTGGACTACAGAAATAGCAAGGATGAAAAAAGATTTGAGTTTATGGAAGAGTTATTTTTGGTGGATGGTATGACAAAAGAGGTTCTCGGCAGATTGAAAGAGTCAGTGACCATTTACAGGGGCAATGATTCAAAAGTGAATATCAATACCGCTGGCGAGGAGATACTAAGTGTTATTATAGGAGACGGCGCTATTGTTCGGGATGTATTGGCGTACAGAAAGGGTGCGGATGCGGAAGAGGGCACAGAGGATGACGGCATATTTAAGAATCCTAGCGATATCTCGATGATAAAGGGGTTAGATCCAGGCCTATTTGCAGTGGAGTCCGATGTTTTCCGCATATGGACGCAGACCGTTTTATCTGGCGACGGAGAAACGGCCAAGGAATTAGAGGCTATAATAGACAGATCAGGTAAGATCCACCGTTGGAAGGAACGCTGAATTGGAAAGCAATATATTAATTCTTCCCAGACACATGGTTTTTGTGAGATTTATAGAGATTCCGTCTCTCGATGATCCTGAGATAAGAAAGATGGCAGAATTCCAGGCATTAAAAGAAGTCCCGTGCCAGAAGGATGAGATATTATTTGGTTATAGAAACCTTGGTTGTCGCAGGGAGGGATTTTCGTCGATAATGCTTGCTATTTTAAAAAGAGAAACAGCTGAAGGCCTAATTAAAGAAAAAGGCCTGGATAGCTCCAGGGTGGAGGCAATTAGATTGCATAGCGAACTCCTGTACCTGTTTTTGTTAAATAAAAAAGTAGTGAGTCCGGACAGAGTGGAGCTTGTCGTATATATAGGCGAAGAATCTTCGGAGATAATGGTATTGGATAGGAAAGACCTTAGATTTTCTAGAGGGTTTAAGAATAGCGATAGGTTCTTAGAAGAGGTCGACCAGTCTGTTTTGAATTATAAGAGGAATAATAAAAATTCTGAGATAGAGCATGTGATAGTAGTTTATTCTTCAGGAATTGATTTGTCAGAGGTAAGGCAACACATAAGAGATCATTTTAATGTCCCGGTGGGTTTTTTCGAATACCAGGAAGATTTTACAAGGCTTGATCTCGGAGCCAAGATAAATCTTTTGCCAAAGAAGATAAGCGAACGACAGGCTAAGGCCAGGAAGAGACAGGAAAGATTGGCGACGTATTTACTGATAGGCTTTATTCTGCTATTGTCTTTTTCGCTCTTGTGTTACAAGGTCCATGAAAAGAAAAAATTTCTAAAAAGACTCACTGCTAAGGCTGCGCAGGTCCAGGTAAGGACTAAAAAATTGGATAGCTTATTTAAAAAGACAGAAGTCGCTAAAAGGCATAGCAAGCGGGGCAGGTTTGTTGTAGATATTTTGAATCAGTCTTATAATCTGGTGCCGAAAGGCGTATGGATTTCTACTTTGGAATACGACGGTGAGAATAAGGCTTTATATAAGGGGATATCAGGCGATATGTCTAATATTTTAAGTTTCACAAAGGCGCTTGAAAAATCAAAATATTTTAGTGACGTTGAGATCAAGTACGCAACCAAGAAAAAAGTCAAAGGCACAGAGGTGACCGATTTTAATATTCAATGTCGCATAAGGCCATGAAGATTTCAAAGCGAGAAAAATATCTATTCATTTTTACGATCGTGATTATTGCGGGCGTAGTGATCTGCAATTTTATGCTGGGGCCTTTGTTTGAAAAATGGACTAGCCTGGACGACGAGATAATCGCGAAGAAGGCAGCTATTAAAAAAGGTTTGAGACTTTTAGAAAAAAGAGACGCAATTGTCAAAAAATATAATTTCTATGCCAAGACTCCCAGAAACATATCGAATCTCCTTAGCTATATAGAGAAAAAAGCCATTTTGTTCGATATCAAGACCTCTAATATAAAGCCTTGGCCAGTGATCCAAAAAGATCTTTATAAAGAATATGTTGTTGAGCTTCAGGTACAAGGCAACGTTGACAGGATCAATGCATTTGCATCCGAACTCCTAAAATCACCATTGTTTATTTCTATAAAAAGGTTTGATATTAAAACGCTAGAGGAAAATGTCCCAATCTCAGAAGTAAAAGGCACCATAACCCTCTCTAAAATAATAATTTAACCCACATAGCTTGACTTTGAGGCAGGCGTAATGTATACTTTCTCTCTGAGTAGAGAGTAAGCTATAGCTATCCGATTAGATAGTGCTAACTTTACACTTTAACATTGTTGAAATGTAAAGTTAGAAGAAAAAGGTCAAAAGGCAAATGAAGAAGATATATTTAATAAAGGATCTGGCGAGGTTAAGCGGACACACCATACATACAATAAAGTATTATCTTAATATAGGCATGATAAAGGAAATAGGCAGAAGTCCGGAAACAAATTTCCGTTATTTTGACGACACTAATCTCGAGAGATTGAAGCAGATTCGCGCAATGCGCAAAGAGCATAAGTCTCTGGCAGAGATAAGAGAGACGTTAGAGCCGTTACAAGATGTCATACTATAATATTCTAAATTTAAATAAAGAACCTTTTTCAACAAGCCCCGATCCCTATTTTTTATATCCTTCTGTGTCGCACCGGCAGGCCCTTCAGAGATTGGAAATTGCCATTAGGTTAAAAAGAGGCCTAAACCTCATACTGGGCGACGTAGGCACGGGAAAGACCACGCTCGCCAGGGCATTGATGCAAAATCTAAATCAGGATCCCTCATTTATTTCTTACCTTATATTTGACCCTGTCTATGAGTCAGAATTTCAGTTTGTCACTTACCTGGCGAGGCTCATGGGCATAAGGCCTTCTTTCAGGTCCACGCTGGACTACAAAGAAGCCATAGAAAGGTTCCTATTTAAAAAATGCGTCGAAGGCGATAGCATAGTAGTCCTTGTTGTAGATGAGGCTCAAAAACTGAACGCTTCTTCGCTGGAAATACTCAGGACCCTTTTAAATTATGAGACAAATGAATTCAAATTGTTTCAACTCGTTGTAGTCGGACAGATGGAGCTTTTACCTAGACTTAAACGGATAAGAAATTTCTCAGACAGAATAGGCATGAAGTACATACTAAATCCGCTCGACATGAACGAGACAAAGAAGATGATAAGACACAGGCTGAAGCAGGCGGGCCACAATTCAGAAAAAAACCTGTTTACGGAAGAGGCCATGGAACTTATATATCAATATACGCAGGGTTATCCGCGCAGGATAGCCAACCTGTGCCACGCTGCCCTGGAACAATTAGTAATAGAAGGGAAACAGTTGGCGGAAGGCGCCGTTGTAAAAAATATAATCGAACGCGAAAAAGAAATGGAGCTGGTTTCATGACTGATCAGACTTCAGAGCAGAGACTTTTGGATGTGATTAAAAAGGCTCAGGGCAAGACAAAGATCAAGAAAGAACTCAAGGTTTTTACCAAAATAAACATCGCGCTGATCGTATTGATGGCAGCAGTGCTCGCTATTTTTTTATTCGACATAATCGCTTCTGATTATGACATGGCAGAGTTAAACATTGCACTGCCGGAACAGGACGAGGAATCGTTGATATCGGAGGATGATTTTGAAGAAGATATTTTTAATGAAATAGAAGGGGTTGCTCCAGGAGAAATGCCTCTAGCTTCAAAAGAAAAATTAATAGAGGATTTGGGCTTATTAGGAGTTGTTACCGGAGATGATGACCAGGCCATAATAGAGGATAAAAAATCGGATAATACATTTATGCTATACGAAGGCGATGAATTCAAAGGATTTACGATTCATGATATTAGAGAGGGTTTCGTGATTTTAGATTATAAAGGAGAGAAGATCAAATTAACAATGTAGTAAATTTCATGGAGGTTACTATGTCAAAGAGATTCATTACATGCGTTTTTGTCTTTTTGGTATCCATATCTATTGCTGCGCTGCCTGCGCCGGCTCAATATGAAGAAGACCTGGAGCTTCTCTCCCTGGACCTTAAGGGCATGGATATAAGAGATGTTCTAAAAATTTTGTCTCAGAAGAGCGGGTTGAATATAGTCGCTGATAAGGATGTAAAAGGGACGGTCTCAATATATATAAAGGATGTGGATGTGATGTCAGCGCTTGACATAATAGCGACTACCAATGACTTGGCTTACGAGCAGGAAGGGACTTTGATAAGGGTTATGCTTGATACAAAGTATAAGAAGATGCACGGTTCTAGTTTTAAAAATACCACCAAGACAGAAATAGTAAAACTTGATTACGCAAATGCCTCTGATGTTGGCAAGACTATTGCAAAGATGAAGACAAAGATAGGAAAGATTATTCCTGATGATCGTTCGAATTCAATTGTCATAATAGATAATCGCGAAATCATAAAGAAGATGAAAGAGGCAATTTCTGACATGGACGTGCCTCTGGTCACAGAGGTTTTTTCTCTGGATTACGCAAAGGCCGTGGAGATAAAAGACAAGCTGGAGCAGATGTTGTCTCCTAATGTAGGCACTATAAAGTTTGATGAGAGGACCAATAAGATAATCGTAAAAGATAGCGAGGGAAAAATAGAAGAGATCGGGGAAGTCATAGAGGCTTTTGACGAGAAGACGAGAGAGGTTGTCATAGATGCGAATATTATTCAGGTTACGCTTTCCGATAAATACAGCTATGGGATAGACTGGGCAGATGTGCTTCAATGGGGCGATATTCGTCTGACAGGAGACACGGTTCTAGGTACCGGTCTTACAGGGACTACGCCGAGCACGCTTACGCTTGCTACCACTGGAGGGAACTACGCGACGGTCGTAAGTCTCCTGGAGACATTCGGCGAGACAAATGTATTATCAAGGCCAAGGATCACCGTAGCTGATAATGAAAAGGCGAAGATATTGGTAGGTTCCAAAGAGATTTATGTCACAAGTGAAGTCACGACTACTTCTGGAGGCACGTATCATACTACAGACCATGTGCAATTTGTCGACGTTGGGGTGAGGCTCGCGGTAACGCCGGAGATAAACAGAAAGGGTTTTGTTAAGCTAAAGATAAAGCCGGAGGTTAGCAATACTGATAGCACCAAGACAGTCGAATTGACAAATCCCGATGGCAGCACCAGGACCATAGTGCCTTACGTAACTACATCCGAAACAGAGACGACTGTGATCGTAAAGGATGATACTACGCTTATAATAGGCGGGTTAATGAAGGATACCATCGTGGATCATGCTGAGAAGGTCCCGTTTTTGGGCGATCTGCCGATATTGGGAAAATTTTTCTCTACGACAGGAAAGAGCAAAGAAAAGACCGAGCTGGTGATACTTATAACGCCTCATATTATTACAGGAGACAAGGTGACACAGGAAGCCAGGACCTATATTAAGAAGTGGGACGAAAAACAAAAACTGTGGGACAGGGACCAGGCAAAGGCCGACCCGGAGCAAGTTAAGCGGGCGGCCAGGGAAGTAGCGACGTCTGCCTTGTCGCCGTATGAGAGTTATTACGCTCTTATAAGAGAAGACGCAGAGGATATGGCAGCCAGGCAGAATATCGGCGGACTAATAGGCGAAGCAGATGTGCAGTTTATTCTGGATAAAGAGGGTTTTCTGGTAAGGGAGCCTAGGGTCTTAAATGATACGGATGAGGGACTTTCTAAGGCTGCGGTAGATTGCATTAAACTGCTTTCGCCGTTTCCGCCTTTTCCAGAGGATCTGGCTAGGGACGAAGCCATTTTTCTTGTAACACTGAGTTATGAATAGTCTAACTTTACACTTTAACGTTGTTGAAATGTAAAGTTAGGTTTTTTGGCTTGACTGATAGAGAAGATTCTATATAATCTATATACAATATGCGTGGTATTATATATATAATATTGATCGTGGTTTTTTCATGCCCTGCTTTTGTATTTGCAGAGGATTTGGATAGTGCAGGCTCAAAAGTAGTAGGCACTGTTACAGAAGGAGATCCTACGTGCTACGCCATTGTTAAAATAGACGGCAGGAAGAAAAAAATATTTATAGAAGGAGACATATTTTATTCAAAGCGCGATATTACGAATTGCCTGAGGATCGTGGATATAAAGAAGGATATACTTATATTAAAAAAAACAGAGTCTGACGAGGCTTTTATCGTAAAGGCAGGCGAGAGGATTCCTTTAAAAGAGACTGACTTGGTTTTTGAGAAGTCAGTCGATTCGAATGTTATTGAATACAGGTATAATAAGACAGGAGGTCCAGGCAGGGGCGGACTGGATGATTTTAGTGTCAGGAGTCTTGAAGAGAAGATAGTTTTGGAGAAGGATTATGGGACAGAGGGGACGCTGATTCTGTCTAAGCCTGAGGAAATTGATGCTGCTGAAAAAGAATATATTAACGCCGCGCTTTTTGAAAAAATAGAAGCTGAGGAGACAGGTGATAATGTATGGTCTGTCGATAGCGACAGTGCCAAAGAGGCGTTGTCCAATGCAGAACGCTCGCTTGTTTCAGTGATAAAAGAAGTTGAGCCTCGCTTTAGGTTTGGCGAGGGACCGAGCTTGAGATTTAATTCTGAATTAGGCATAGCAGAGCTGAATAGGGATGGGTTTTTGATTCAGAATCTTGCTGTTGCCAGCATTGTTGAACGAGTAGGTCTACAGCAGGGAGATTTGATCAAGCGCTTGAATGGCAGGCCAGTGAATAGTCTTTACAGTGTATACAAGGCGTATATGGACGTTAAGGCGAATCTTGGCGTTAAATTGGTAAGGCTGGACATTGTTCGCGACGGGAATAACAAGGTATTGATCTATAAAATGAAATAAAACTTGAAGGGAGCAGGTAATGGATTATTTATTGACTGAAGAACAAATTATGATCCGCGATCTGGCTAGGCAGGTTGCGAGAGAAAAATTTAAACCAGTGGTTGCTAAATATGATGTCGATGGAACATTCCCCTGGGACATGGTCAAGGTAATGGCAGAGAGCGATCTCTTCGGGATCTACATAGAGGAGAAATATGGCGGGACCGGCGGAGGCGCAATGGAGCTTGTGCTTGCGACTGAGGAACTTTCCAGGGTCTGCGGCGGGATTTCGCTCGCGTTGGCGGCGACAGCGCTAGGGACATATCCTATAATCCTATTCGGCACAGAAGAGCAGAAGAAGAAGTATCTTCCGGACATAGCCAAGGGGAAGAGGCTTGCGGCGTTTGCTTTGACTGAAGCTGGCGCAGGTAGTGACGCAGCGTCTATTGCCACGACAGCAGAGAAAAAAGGTGATCATTATGTGTTGAATGGTACAAAACAGTGGATTACTAACGGCGGAGAGGCTGAGGTGTATACCGTAGTTGCCTCGGTCGACAGGTCAAAGGGTGCGCGAGGTGCAGCAGTGTTTATAGTCGAGAAAGGCACGCCGGGTTTTGAGTTTGGAAAAAAAGAAGATAAAATGGGCATACGCGCTTCAGCGACTAGAGAGCTTATTTTTACCGATTGCAAGATCCCGAAAGAGAATCTGCTGGGCAAACAGGGCTTGGGTTTTGTTGTGGCGATGAAAACATTCGACCAGTCAAGGCCGGGCGTGGCTTCTCAGGCGCTGGGCATTGCGCAGGGCGCTCTGGATTTGGCAGTGGAGTATGTAAAAGAGAGGAAGCAGTTTGGCAGGAGCATTTCTTCTTTTCAGGGTGTACAGTTTATGCTGGCTGACATGGCTACAGAGATCGAGGCGGCCCGTGCCTTGATATACGCAACCGCGCGTATGATAGACAGTGGCGCTAAGAAGGTAGCTAAGGATTCTGCGATAGCGAAACTTTTTGCGTCAGACATTGCCATGAAGATCACTACGGATTGTGTGCAGCTGTTTGGCGGTTACGGGTACATGCGCGATTATCCGATCGAAAAGTTTATGCGCGATGCGAAAATCACGCAAATATACGAAGGAACAAATCAAATTCAACGGAGCATAATAGCGTCGCATCTTATAAAAGAGAGTGCAGCCTAACTTTACATTTCAACAATGTTAAAAGTAAACTTAAGCGAACGGCGCAAGTAAGATTATGAACATCATTGTTTGCATAAAACAGGTTCCTGATACGACAGAAGTGAGAATAGACCCTGAGACGAACACGCTTGTCAGGAGCGGTATCGTGTGTGTCATAAATCCTTTTGACATGTATGCGATTGAAGAGGGAATTCGCCTGAAAGAGAAGTTTGGGGGCAAGGTTATTGTCGTTACTATGGGACCGCCACAGGCTGAAGAGGCCTTGCGTGAGGCTATCTCGCTCGGCGCGGACGAAGCTATCTTAGTTTCTGACCGCGCGTTTGCCGGCAGCGACACGTGGGCTACGAGTTACACTTTATCGCGGGCCATCCATAAGATCGGCGATTATGATCTGGTGATCTGCGGAAAACAGGCGATCGACGGCGACACTGCGCAGGTCGGCCCGGGCATATCCGCGCATCTCGATATCCCTCAGATCACATATGTTAAGAAAATAGAAGAAGTGGATTCTGGCAGGGGAAATATACGCGCGGAAAGAATGACAGAGGAAGGTTACGAGATCGTCGAATCACCGTTGCCGTGTCTTCTGACAGTCGTAAAAGAGATCAACGAGCCGCGTCTTCCGTCATTAAAAGGCAAAATGAAGGCCAAAAAGGCCGAGATAAAAAAGTGGGAAGCCAAAGATCTGGATACAGACCCTGATCTGATCGGGCTCAATGGCTCTCCGACCAAGGTCGTAAAGATATTTACGCCGCCTCCAAGAAAAGGCGGTCAGCTGTTAGAGGGAGACGCGAAAGAAATCAGCGCAAAGTTGACAGAATTATTAAAAGAAGAGGTGCTCTAAGTATACAATTCAACAATGTTAAAACGTATACTTAACGCTCTTGGAGTAGAGATATATGTCAATAAAAGTTATTAATGAAAAATGTACAGGTTGCAAGCTTTGCGTTAAGTCATGTCCTTTTGGCGCCATAGCAGTGGAAGCAGCCAGCAAAAAGGCAATAATAGATCTGGACAAATGCAATTTGTGTGGCGCTTGCATAGAATCATGTAAATTTAACGCGATCGTCCTTGCAAAGATAAGCCCGTCAGAGATAGATTTTCCGAAAAAGCTAGAAGAACATAAAGATGTCTGGGTGTTTTGTGAGCAGAAAAACGGAGTTACACAAAGCGTCGCATATGAACTTTTAGGAAAAGGGAGAGAGTTGGCGGATACGCTCGGCGTTGATCTGTGCGGAGTTTTGCTGGGCGACGGCATGAAAGAAGAAGCGCAAAAGATAATACATAGAGGCGCGAATAAGGTTTATTTAGTGGATTCTCCAAAGCTCAAACATTATCAAAATGAGCCATATTCCAAGGTCATGGTCAGGCTGATAAAAGAGCACAAGCCGGAAATAGTGCTTTGTGGCGCCACCTCTACAGGAAGGTCATTGATATCTCGCGTGGCAATAGGTATCCACGCTGGTCTTACCGCGGATTGCACGGGCCTGGACATAGACAAGGAAAAGCGCTTGCTTCTTCAGACACGACCTGCCTTTGGCGGTAACATCATGGCCACGATCATCTGTCCTAATCACTGGCCTCAGATGGCAACAGTGAGGCACAAGGTAATGAAGGAGGCAGGAGTTAATAATCATCATAGAGGAAAGATAATAGAAAATAGTTACGATGGTGACGTCTATTCTTCCCGCACAAAACTCCTTGATGTTGTCGAAGAAATAGAGGAAACGGTTAATCTTACAGAGGCGGATATAATTGTCTCCGGTGGCAGGGGCTTGCAGAAGCCCGAGAATTTTAAATTGATCGAAGATTTCGCAAAGGTCTTAGGAGGCGCGGTTGGCGCGTCCAGGGCCGCAGTAGACGCTGACTGGAAAAGCTATTCTCATCAGGTAGGCCAGACAGGAAAGACGGTCTGCCCAAAGATATATATAGCATGTGGCATCTCGGGACAGATACAGCATTTGGTCGGCATGCAGTCTTCTAAGATAATCGTTGCGATAAACAAGGATCCGCACGCCCCTATTTTTAAAGTCGCGACTTACGGTATCGTAGGTGACTTATTTGAAATCGTGCCTGAATTGACAAAGAAATTCAAGCAAGTGCTAAAAAAGTAACTTTACACTTTAACGTTGTTGAAATGTAAAGTTAGCGGATAATAATTATGTATTTCAAGCGTCTAGAAATTTTTGGTTTTAAATCTTTCGCTGACAAGACGCGGCTGGATTTCGAGCCCGGCATCACCGCTGTCGTAGGCCCCAATGGCTGCGGAAAATCCAATATAGCTGACGCAATAAAATGGGTTCTTGGCGAACAATCCGCCAAGATGATGCGTGGCAGCAAGATGGAAGACGTGATATTCAACGGCACTGACAGCAAGGAGCCCGTGAATTACGCTGAAGTCGCGCTTACGCTTTCCAATCAGGACCGCACCCTCGCCATCGAGTATGACGAGGTGACTGTGGCCCGCCGGCTTTATCGCTCTGGCGAAAGCGAATACCTCCTCAATAAAACCCCTGTAAGATTAAAGGACGTCAGCGAGTTATTTATGGGCACTGGTATCGGCACGAGCGCGTATTCCCTTATCGAGCAGGGCAAGATCGACCAGATCCTTTCGTCAAGGCCAGAGGACCGGCGCGAAGTTTTCGAAGAGGCCAGCGGCATCACAAAATACAAGGCCAAGCGAAAGGAAGCACTCAGGCGCCTCGACGACACAGAGCAGAATCTTACGAGGATCAACGATATTATCTTAGAGGTGAAGCGCCAGATAAATTCTATTGAGCGGCAGGCCAGAAAGGCAGAACGCTATAAAGAAAGATATGAGGAATTAAAAGAGCTGGAGCTAAAACTTTCCAGGATAGAACTTGAGATATTGAAGCAGAAACTTTCTCACTGCAATAAGAATATAGATGAGCAGAAAAAAGAAGAGAATCAGCTTAACACCGAGCTGCAGAAAGCAACAGGCGAACTTTCTGAATTGAACGAAAAACGCTCCCAGGTTGAAACTAAGAGAATGGATTACAAATCAAATATCATCCAGATGGATTCAAATGTCTCCAAATCCAAAGACAAGATCACCCTTAACAAAGAGAGAGTAGAAGAGTTAAAAAAGAGGCGCGTGGACCTTGAGTCAGAGATAAAGAATAATGAAGAAAGTGTAAAGTCGCAAAGAAAAGAAGTGGATGCCTTGAGAGAAAAGGTCTCTGTGCTAGAGAACGAGGGCAAAGAAAAATCTGAAATACTCGCTGAAAAAGATAAGAGACTTGGGGATATCTCAAAGAGTATCGAAGGACACGAGACCATTGTTTCGACTTCAAAGGCGAATGTAATGGACTTAGCGTCTAAAGAATCACAATTAAGAAACCAACAGGCAAAGGCTTCAGCTTCCCTTGCTTCGCATGAGGCAAGGCTCAAGAGGCTGGAGACAGAACTTGGGACTATAACAGAAGAAAAGAACATCCTTGATGCTAAATTCAACGATGCTACAAAGGAAGTCGAAGTTTTGGGAGTGGAGATATCGTCTTTGTCCTCTGAAAGAGACAAATCACAGCAGGATATTTTCGGTCTTACTTCGCGCATCGAAACATTAGAGGAAGAATTAAAAGAGATCTACAGGTCACTGGCCGCAGATAAATCCAAGATCGAGGTCTTAGAGGAAGCAAAGGCAAAATACGAAGGTTTTTCTTCTGGTGTGAGGTCAATACTGGGTAAGTCCGAAGATGTAAGGCACGAGATAGAAGGTATACGCGATGTCCTGGCAAATCTTTTTAGCGTGAAAAAGGGTTACGAAGTATCCATAGAGACAGCGCTGGGGGAAAATCTTCAATCAATAGTAGTGGATACAATGGAAGCGGCAGAGAAGGCTATTGCGTTTCTTAGGGAGAATTCTCGCGGCAGGGCATCATTTATTCATCCCGGTTCTTTTACAAAGACAGCGCATGCCGTGGGATTTAAAAATGAAAAGATTTTAGGCAAGGCTGCAGATTTCATAGAAGTCAAAGACGACTCCAGATGCATGATCGATACTCTTTTAAATGACATATTTATAGTAAAGAGCACAGAAGACGCTCTCGAGATCCTAAAAGAGAACAAAGATATAAAAAAAGAGACTTTTATAACCATAGACGGGGCAATAGTTAGAAATGGCTTTATTTCCGGAGGCGATATTTCAAACGAAGGACTTACTTTGATAAATAGAGAGGCCAAGATAAAGGAGCTTTCAGAAGAAATAGCAAGGCTTGAGTCAGGTTCTCAAAGTAAAGAGAACGAGAAAAAAGAAGACACTAGCAAAAAGACCGAACTCGAGAAGAAATTAGAAGAAGCGACTAAAAATTTAAATCAAAAAGAGATACTCTTTGCGAATTCAAAAAGCAGGAAGATAAACATAGAAGAGAATATAAACAGCGTCAAAGATGAACTTTCGCTTATAAGCCTTGAGACAGATGAGGCAAGGACAGAAATTGAACGCCTAAAAGAGGAAGATCAATTTACCGCAACGTCTTTGAGTAAGGTAGTAGAAGATACAAAGCTTAACGCGGAGAAAATAAGAAACAGTGAAAGCCTGATAAACGAACAGGCAAAAGAAAAAGAAACGCTTCTTATAGAGACAGCAGAGCAGAGAACAGATGTGGGATCCCTGGAGAGCAAGAAGGATGGACTTCTCAATACATTGAATATATTAGAAACTTCTTTTAAAGACGCGGAAAATATTTCTATTTCCAGAAAGACAGAGCTAGAAAGCTCCATAAAAAAGGTCGAAGAATTGTCTCAGGAGGTATTGAACCTGGAACAGGGTATAGAGACTCTGTCGACTGACAGACTTGGGAAAGACAAAGAGCTCGAAGATATAGAAAAGTCGTATTCGGATATAATGGGAATGATAAAACAGAGTAACGCTATTTTTAAAGAGTCAGAGATAAAGATAAACGAGCTCCGTTCAGTCTTGCACAAGGTGGATCTTGAAAAGGCTGAGACGAATTACAGCGTTGAGAATCTAACACAGCGAATAAGAGACGTATACAAGATAGATCTGGCCGAGATACAAGTCGCTGAAAATTGGCAGGATGTAGAAAAAGAACAGCTTAAAAAAGAGGTAGATGAGAAACGTGAAAAAGTAGACTCCATGGGAACCGTGAACCTGGTAGCCATAGAAGAGCATACAGAGCTTCAGGACAGATATAATTTTTTAATCCATCAGCGCGACGACCTGCTTAAGGCAAAGGATTCTTTGTTAAAGGCTATAGCAAAGATAAACAAGACCACGAAAGAACTTTTCCTCGAGACATTCAATAATATCCAGGTAGAATTCAGGAATTTCTTTAAGATGCTTTTTGGCGGCGGAGACGGCGAGCTCATACTTTTGGACGAAGGCAATATACTGGAGTCGGGTATCGAGATAGTTGCGAGGCCGCCTGGAAAAAGGCTTCAAAATGTATCGCTTCTTTCTGGAGGAGAAAAAGCACTGACCGCGATTTCGCTTATATTTGCGATATTTAAAGTAAGGCCCAGCCCATTCTGCGTGCTCGACGAAATAGATGCTCCTCTCGACGAGTCAAACGTGGGCCGGTTTTCCAGGAGTCTTGATTTATTCACGAAGACATCCCAGTTTATTGTGATAACGCACAATAAAAAGACCATTGACATGGCTGATGTGATGTATGGCATCACCATGCAGGAATCCGGCATTTCAAAAGTTGTCTCAGTGAAATTTTCAGACGCGAAGAAACAAGCAGCAGCTGCCACTTCTTAAGTATACACTTTAACATTGTTGAAATGTATACTTACTAGAGGCAGGCTTTGTTCTTTCCTGTTCTTTTTGCCTCGTATAGAGCCCTGTCAGCGTTGGATATGAGAACTTCTTTTTTCTCTCCGTTCTCCGGGAAGGAAGCTACCCCTATACTAATAGTAATATTTTTAAGCTTGTCTGATTCTTCGACGGATTTTCTAAGACGTTCTGCTAAGACAAGCGCCTCTCTCTTTTTTGTATTAGGAAGTATGATTGCAAATTCCTCGCCTCCATAGCGCGCGATAGTATCTATTTTTCTCGATACTACCCGAAATATATTGGATATGTTCTTTAATATGGTGTCTCCTGTCTGGTGGCCGAACTCATCATTGAATTTTTTAAAATTATCTATATCTATCATTAGCAATGTAAAATTTCCTTTTTCCGACGCTGATTTTTTTATCTGCTCTTCCAGCATATATTGGAAATAACCGTGATGCCAGAGCCCCGTAAGAGAGTCAGAGTTCGAGAGCATGACCGTGCTTTCGTACAGCCTTGAGTTTTCAATTGCGAGCCCTGCCTGATTGGCGAACATCGTAAGCATGCGGATGTCGTCACCTGTTATAGGTCTTTTGTCAAACCGGTTATCTGCCAAAATAATGCCAATCACCTTGTCTCTCGCCTTGAGTGGAGCTATGACAAAATCTTCAAGGTTAAGCAGCCTTAAGAATTCACTGTTTATATTTTGTTTTGCTTTCTCCTTCTTCATGAGAAAAGGCATACCTTCGGTTACGGCAAGGGCTATAATGCCGGAATCCTCTTTTATGGGCAGCTTTATCGATTTTACCATCCTATTGAGTTGAGATTTTTTGAGATGTTCGAATTGGGCATGGGGTTTTATGAGCTCTTCAAGGCCTAATTTGTGACGCTCTATATGAGACCATACTGCATTTGCGTCCTCGTCGCTATCAGGCCCGATACCCATCATGCCCTGCAGCAGGTTTTCTTTTTCATTTATGAGAAAAAGCATCGCCCTGTTAAAACCAAGGCCTGCGTGAGATGTGACTGCGGTGAGGATTATATAAAGAATTTCTTCCGGGTTGAGCGTGGCATGCATGACATTGCCTATCTCGTAGAGCATGTCCAGTTCTCTTTGTGTCTTTTGGTAGGTCTCTTTAAAGTTGTTTTTCATAGTAGAGTAGTATAGCAGATAAACCACGGAGTTTCAATAGCGCTTAACTTTACACTTTAACGTTGTTGAAATGTAAAGTTACGTATAGCATGCTGCGACTAGGTTTAAAAAAAACATTGTTTTGGGTACTATATAGCTGTATAATATATAGTCAATGTTTTAACTATATGCAAGGAGTGGGGTTATGTATGAAAAAATAGAATACCAGAAAGAACTTTTGGCGATTATTATACGCGGGAGCTACATGCCAGCCAAGACAGAATTTATTACACCAGACACATTTAAGCAGCAGGTAGGCTTTATTGTCTATGATAAAGACAGAGATATAGAGCCTCATATTCACAACGAAATGCCCCGTAGCCTTAAGGGCACCTCAGAGGTGTTGATTCTTAAAAAGGGCCGTGCTCGCGTTGATTTCTATTCGCAGAAGAAGGAATATACAGAGAGCCGCGAACTTTATCCTGGCGACACCCTTGTGCTCGTCTCGGGAGGCCACGGTTTTCATTTTTATGAGCATGGCGTATTTTTAGAGATAAAACAAGGCCCGTATATTGGCCCTCAAGAGAAGAAAAGATTCCCGTCGGCATACAAAGAAAAAAAGGCATGATGACTATTCCTGTAAATGAACCTTTAATGTCCGGAAACGAGCTTAAATACGTATCCGAGTGCATCAAGACGAACTGGATTTCCTCAGCAGGGCCTTATATTGAGCGGTTTGAGTCGGAATGGGCAGGATATTGCGGACAGAAATACGGGGTTACGGTCAGCAATGGAAGCGTCGCACTCGAGATAGCAGTAGAGGTTTGCGGTTTTTCAGAGGGAAGCGAGATAATCCTGCCTAGCTTTACCATTGTTTCTTGCGTCAATGCAATAATAAAAAGCAGATGCGTGCCTGTTTTGGTTGACTGCGATCCAGAAACTTATTGCATGGATGTCAATCAGATAGAGCGGAAGATCACAAAACGCACAGTTGCGATTATGCCGGTACATATCTATGGCAATCCTTGCTACATGGATTCTGTAATGGATATTGCCAGAAAACATAATCTCATTGTCATAGAAGATGCAGCTGAGGTGCATGGAGCAGAGTATAAAAGCGCTAAAGATAATGCCTGGCATAGATGCGGCAGTTTTGGCCACCTTGCATGTTTTTCTTTTTATGCCAACAAGCTTATTACCGCTGGCGAAGGAGGAATGGTCCTTACATCCGATGATAAGCTTAATGAACGCCTTCGCAAACACAGAAACCTGTGCTTTTTGAAATCTCCGAGATTCTTGCATTATCACATAGGAAATAATTTCAGGATGACGAATGTCCAGGCGGCTCTGGGCCTTGCGCAGTTCGAAAATCTGGATAAGACGATTAAAAGAAAGAGGGAAATGGCCAATAAGTATTTCGACCTGCTGAAGGACTTGCCTCTACAACTCCCAACAGAGCCCAAATGGGCCAGGGGCGTGACATGGATGTATGGCGTTGTGCTGCGGGAGGAGAAAGACCAGCAGGATCTGACTATAGAAGAGTATGAGGAATGGCCCAATTACAAGATCATGAAAAAATTATCTGAGCTTAAAGTTCAGACGCGTCCGTTTTTTATAGGAATGCATGAACAGCCTGTTTTTAATAGGCTCGGCTATTTCAAGGATCAGTCCTATCCTGTCACGGAAAAGATCGCAAGAACCGGTTTCTATATACCCAGTGGCCAGGCAATAACCGATGCTCAGATAGAAGAGGTTGCCGCTAAACTAAAGAGGCTGCTTAAATGAAGAAAAACCTTTCGGTAATTTTACCGACATACAACGAAGTCGAGAATATAGGACCTTTGATAGACGCTATTATCGGGGCCCTTGAAAAGGATCTGCATGAGATAATAGTAGTCGATGATAATTCCCCTGATCTTACCTGGCGGATAGTCGAGGATATGATCAAGACGGGAAAATACCCGTCTTTAAGACTAGAGCGAAGACTTAAGGATCGCGGCCTTACGAACAGCATATGCCGCGGCATTGAGCTGGCAAAGGGAGATGCAGTGGCATGGATGGACTGTGATTTTTCAATGCCCCCGAAGTATTTACCTGTGCTTTTGTCGCTTATCAATGCAGATTATGACATCGCGGTAGGTTCTCGTTTTGTACTGGGGGGAAGATGGAAGACTGAAAGAAGGGAACCCGAGGATACGATCGTCGGCGTGGTATTAAGCAGGATCTTGAATTTAGTGATACAGATCTGCCTTGATCATAGATTTAAAGATTACACAAGCGGTTTCGTTGTGGCCCGTAAGGATGTTTTTAATAAGATTAAATTGCGCGGCGATTATGGCGAGTATTTTATCGATTTTATCTATAGCTCACTGAAATTAAATTACCGCGTTGTCGAAGTACCTTATGTATGGCGCAGGAGAAGGGCGGGGCATTCAAAGACCGCACTCAATCTAAAGGATTATTTCAGGCGTGGCTGGAAATATCTCGCCACTACCTTACGCCTGATATTGACCAGAAAATTCGATTAATCTCTAACTTTACACTTTAACATTGTTGAAATGTAAAGTTAAGTTTACAATTTAACAATGTTAAAATGTAAACTTAGGAAGAAAATTATGCCAAAGACCCTGCTTATAAACCCGCCTTTTGAACTGGAAGACGAATCTGTTGGAAAGACCAAAAGTATAAAAAAGGTGCTTAATATAGTTCCTCCTCTTGGCATTGCGTATATTGCCGCAGTCCTGGAGAAGATGGGGATAGGGACCAGGATAATAGATTGCGCCATAGGCATTTCATTCGACGATCTCTACAAAAGGATACTCGAAGAATCTCCGGATATAATAGGTATCACCTCTACCACGCCCGCATTTGTAAAAACCAAGAGATTAGCTTCATTTATTCGCGAACAGCTTCCAGCTACGAAGATCCTCATAGGTGGCGCCCAATTGACAGCGCTCCCTTTTGAGTCCTTGAAGACAGGACTCTTTGATATAGGCGTGATCGGCGAAGGAGAGTTGACCGTTGAACGATTGTTTAAAAATTATAAAGACAAAAGATTCGAATCTCTCGATCGGATCCGAGGGATTATCTATAAGGATGAGGCAGGTATACACCAGAACGAAGATCAGGATTTTATC
>CAYPYS010000011.1:0-45161 GCA_964415355.1 uncultured Planctomycetia bacterium
GGCGTGGCCCAGTTTGGCTAGGGCACCTGAATGGGGTTCAGGGGGTCGCTGGTTCGAGTCCAGTCGCCCCGACCACTTTTATTTGAATCTGCACATTGTATCTGCTAAAATTGTTCCAAAGAGGCAATGGTTATGCCTGATAAGGATAAGCCGAAAGAAAAAAAACTGCCGAAAGTCATATTAGAAAGAAGGCGATTTGTAAGGATCAATGCAAATTTTGTAGTTTCTTACATTGATGTTACTCCTGAGATGTCCAAGAGTAATATTACGCAGACTAAAAACATAGGCCTCGGCGGGATATTGATTACCACGGACAGAGAGGTTGCGGCCGAGACAGTTTTGAAGGTAAAGCTGAAGATCCCTACCGCCCCTGCTTATGTCGAGGTCAAGATAAAGGTCCTGGATTGCAAAGAGAAAATAAAGGATCTCTTATATGAGATAAGAGGGCGTTTCGTGGTTTTAAAAGACGAAGACAAGGATTACATATATAAGGTAATAGAGTCTTATTCAAGGTCTCAAAAGAGATCTTAAAAAAGGTGAGAAGCTGATGAAAGCAAAAAATAAGATAAACATAGGCATTGTTGGTTTTGGCACCATAGGTTCCTCAGTGGTCAAGCTTCTATTAGAGCGTCGTGAACTTTTTCGCGACAGGACCGGTATAGATTTAAACCTTATGCTGGTGTGCGATAAAGATCTTAAGTCAAAAAGGGATGTTAGGATATCCAGGAACATGCTTACTAAAGATGCCAATAGAGTTCTGCGTCACCCTGATATTGACGTGGTGGTGGAGTTGGTAGGTGGCGTTTATCCTGCGAAAGAGATTGTTATAAAGGCGCTTGGTGCCGGTAAACATGTTGTGACCGCGAATAAATTATTGCTGGCTTCCGAGGGTGAGGCGATATTCAAGAAAGCAAAAGAAGTAGACAGGGAGATTTTTTTTGAGGCTAGCGTTGCCGGAGGCGTTCCTATAATCAAGTCTATACGAGAAGGTCTTCTGGCCAATACTTTTTACACTGTCATGGGTGTTTTGAACGGGACCTCAAATTACATTCTGTCTAAGATGTCGGAAGAGGGCGTGGATTTTAAGACTGCCCTTAAAGAAGCGAAGTCGAAAGGATATGCCGAAGCAAACCCGTTACTTGATATAAGCGGCATAGACTCCGCCAATAAACTTGCCATACTTTCTTTTTTGGCATTCGGCAAAAAAGTAAGCATGAGCGATATCTATGTGGAAGGAATAAAGGATATTTCGCCTATCGATATCCAATACGCGAAAGATTGGGGATATGCAGTCAAACTGCTCGCCATTGCAAAACGGGATAAAAATCAACTGGGGCTGCGGGTTCATCCTACTTTGTTGCCATCGCAATATCTTTTGTCTTCTGTTTCAGGCGCCTATAACGCTATATTTATAGATGCCAGCCTGGTGGGAAAACAGGTTTATTATGGCATGGGGGCAGGCAAGTTCCCGACCGCCAGCGCTGTTTTGAGCGATATCATGGACATGGCCGCCGCGATTATCTATGGCAAAAAATCCAGCAAGCTTATAGCACCGAAGAGAGCCAGCATAAGAAAGATCAAAAAAATGGATGACGTGATGACCAGGTACTATGTGCATTTTTCCGCAGTGGATAATCCTGGTGTCCTGGCCAAGATAGCGGATCTTTTAGGAAAGCACAATATTAGCATTGCGAGCGTTGTTCAAAAGGAAAGAAAAGAGGCACACGTGGTCCCTATAGTCATGCTTACTCATAAGGCCAAGGAAAAGGATATGCAGATCGCTTTAAAGAAAATAAATAGACTTGCCTCGATCAAAAGAAAGAGCGTATTGCTGAGATTGGAGAGCTGATTTTTACAGTATTTAGGAAAGTATTTTATGCTTTCCTAAATACTGCTGGGGGAGTTCGAGGGGGTGCAGGCACCACCTCGAGGGGTAACAGTGGAGTAATGCGACAAAAAGGAGCATTACGGAGCGCCATAGGGGCGAAGCCCCTTTGGACAAGTTAACGAGCGAAGCGAGGTAACTTGTGTGGAAAGGTCTGATAGATAAATATAGAGATTTTTTGCCGGTGACAGGCAAGACCCCGGTAGTAACTTTAAACGAAGGCAATACCCCTCTTATTTACTCATATGTTCTCTCTGATAAGGTAAGGGGTGAGGTCTATTTAAAATACGAGGGACTGAACCCCACTGCTTCTTTTAAGGATCGCGGAATGACTCTGGCTGTTTCAAAGGCTATAGAAGAAGGTCGCAACGCCGTTATGTGTGCCTCAACCGGGAATACTTCTGCGTCAGCTGCTGCTTATTCTGCCAGGGCCAAGATAAAGTGCGTTGTGCTGATACCCAAAGGCGCTATTGCGCTCGGAAAGCTTGCGCAGGCCTTGATTCATGGCGCCCAGGTGTTAGCGGTCAATGGAAATTTTGATGACGCCCTTGATATAGTAAAAGAGATTACAGCCAAATATCCTATTCAGCTTGTAAATTCTTTAAATCCTTACAGAATAGAGGGTCAGAAGACCGGAGCATTTGAGATCTGCGAGCAGCTAGATGGACGCGCGCCTGATTTTCACGCGATTCCGGTTGGAAATGCAGGGAATATCACAGCTTATTGGAAGGGTTACAAAGAGTACAGGGAAAAAGGCCGTATCTCCGGTCTCCCGAAGATGATCGGTTTTCAGGCAGAGGGTGCTGCGCCAATAGTAAAAGGCAAGATCATAGAGAAGCCAGAGACTATCGCGACCGCGATTCGCATTGGGAATCCTGCTAGCTGGAAACAGGCAGAGACTGCGCGTGACGAGTCAGGCGGGTTGATAGATATGGTCTCAGACAAAGAGATCCTTGAAGCATATAAACTTCTCGCGAATAAAGATGGAGTTTTCGTAGAACCTGCCTCTGCAGCATCGGTGGCCGGTGTCCTGAAACTCAACAAAAACGGATATTTCAAAAAATCAAAGAATCCAAAAATAGTCTGCGTACTTACCGGGCATGGTCTGAAAGATCCAGATCGGGCCATAAAATCCATCCAGGAACCAAAAGTCATACCCGCAAATCTGCAATCTGTCCTAAAAGAAATCGGATATTAATCGAAAGAAATCAACCTCATCCCGTGTCCTCCTTACAGCTAAGTATACATTTCAACAACGTTAAAATGTATACTTAGGCCGAAAAAAAAGGAGGAACTATGGATAATATTAATGATTTAATCGAAGATGGGAAGATAAGGCGCTATCTTAGAGCTAGAAACAAGCCTTCTTTTGAAGGTGCTATTGCACACGTTACTCAACACGCGTCAGGAGAAGAACCTTTATTTTTGGAAGAATCAGATTACTTTTACATGATGAATCTAATGAGAGAACTTTCCAAGGCCTTTGAATTAGATATGCTAAGCTTTGTTTTAATGACAAATCATATTCATCTTTTATTAAAACTTGGTAAAATAAAATTGGCAGACTCCATGAAAGAATTATTTCGACTTTACGCTGTATATTTTAATAAAAAATATGAAAGAAAAGGACATCTTTTTTGTGGGCCATATAGATCTACTTTATATTTTGGAGAACCCTATTTACTTAAAGCATCGTTATATATACACCTTAATCCCGTGAGGAAAAAGATGGTAATTGAGCCCGTAGACTATAAATGGTCTTCATGTTTGATGTTTTTAAAAGAAGGAGATGCGGATACATTCGTAAATTACAAATTTGTGCTTAATGTGCTAGATAAAGATACAGATAATGCTCGAGTCAAATATAAAGATTTATTGAATCAGGCTAAATTTAGAGATAGTGAGAATATCGAAGAGAGTCTTAAAAGATTCAATAAAAAGAAAAGATTAAAGAAGGCATCAGAGCTTCAAGCAAGAAAATCCTTTATAGAGCAATTGATAGCCAAAGGATATAGCGTCAAAGATATAAGTGCTAAGTTAGGTATAACTCCTTGCGCTGTCTACCGTCTTCTTAAGTATACATTTTAACATTGTTGAAATGTAAAGTTAGTTGTATAATAAGACCTAACAAAAGGGGTGCGCTATGATTATTATTATAAATATAATATGGTTATCTATAATTATTATAGCAGGTATATTGGTGGCACGGAGGCTTAAAGATTCTTCCTCAAAGGAAAACGATGAAAAGATAAATGCGCTTCGGGCAGAGTGGAGCAGTACGCTTTCAGAAAATACCAAACTTATACTGGAGCAGCTAAATAACATGAACAGCTCTGTGGGTTCGCAGCTCAATAATACGACAAGGGTCTTTGGCGAGGTCAGGCAGAGCTTGGGCTCTTTAGAGCAGAGGACTCAGCAGATTTATGAGGTAGGCAAGGATATATCCAGCCTGCAGGAGATCCTCAGGGCTCCGAAAATGAGGGGCGGGCTTGGAGAGTTATTTTTGGAAAATCTTTTGGAGCAGATAATGCCGCATAAGGATCTTTATGAGCTGCAGTATTCATTTAAAAGCGGAGAGCGCGTGGATGCGGTGATAAAGATAGGCAAAAAACTGGTGTCAGTGGATTCAAAATTTCCCATGGAGAGCTTCAATCGTTTTATAAAAGCCGAAAACGACGATGATAAAAAACGCGCCAAAAAGGAATTCGTAAAGGCAGTCAAGGAGCATATAAATTCTATCGCGGATAAATATATTTTGCCGGACGAGGATACCTATGATTTTGCGCTTATGTATATACACGCCGAAAATGTATATTATGAGGCAGTCATAAAAGACGACGACTTCGGAGAAGAAAAGTCGATCTTCTCGCATGCTGTATCAAGGAAAGTCATACCTGTTTCCCCGAATAGTTTCTACGCGTATTTACAGGTTATAATCCTTGGCCTTAGAGGATTGGGAATAGAGGAAAAGACCCAGCATGTCATAAAGAAACTGGTAGCTTTAAAAGGGTCTCTTGAAAAGTTCAAGGCGGATTTTGATAAGATGGGCACTCACATAGAAAATGTCAAATCTAGTTACGACAGGGCAGAGAATCGTCTTGAGAAGTTTGACAACAAGCTTTCTACAATAGACTCTTTAGACAAGAAAAAACAATTAGAGAAAAAGTCCTAACTTTACATTTCAACAACGTTAAAGTGTAAAGTTAGGAGAGTTTCGGGAAGTAGCGCAGTTTGGCTAGCGCGCTTGCTTCGGGAGCAAGAGGTCGCGGGTTCGAGTCCCGCCTTCCCGACCAATTGTTAACCTGGAAGGAGAATGGCATGGGAAATCTTTTTAATGCAGCCGAGATCATTGACATGGGTATTGAAAAGGAAAAAAAGAGAAGGGATTTTTATGCCCTCGTGGCAGAGAAGTTTAAGGAAAAAGAGATAAAAGACCTTTTTACCAAATTGAGCAGCTGGGAAGAAGAACACATAAAGAAATTCACCGAAATAAGAAAGAGCATAAAAGAATCAGAGGCAACAGAGTCGCATCCAGGAGAACTCGTAGCTTATTGCAAGGCCTTGATAGATGATAAACTGTACAATAAAGTCTCTGCTCAGGAGTTTAGTAAAAATATAAAAGACCCTCTTTCTGTTATTCAGTATGGCATAGGTTTTGAGAAGGACGCGATCCTGTTTTTTAGAGAGGTCCAGCCATATATGGGTGCAGCCAATAAAGATGCGGTAGAGACCCTTATTAACGAAGAAAAGCAGCATATCATATATCTTGCCGAGCTCAGAAAGAAACTCTAACTTTACATTTCAACAACGTTAAAATGTAAAGTTAAGGATTTAGATGGCGGTTAAGCGGATACATGTATTTTATTCAGGACATGTTCAAGGCGTAGGCTTTAGGTTTACGACTCAGGATATCGCTTCTGAATTAGGATTGAATGGCTGGGTCAAAAATCTCGGAGATGGCAGGGTCGAAGTCGTCTGCGAAGGGGATGAGGAGAAACTCAAAGCCTTTGTAGATAATATAACAAATAGTTTTATAGGGCGATATATTAGAGATACTGTGATTAATTGGGAAAAGCCTATCCGGGAATCAGATAGCTTCAATATAAAATTCTAATAAAAATGAAAAAAGATATAGAGAAAAAAATCCAAAAACTTAGAGGCCTGATCAATCATCACGATCAAAGGTATTATGTAGAGAATAAACCGGAGATTTCAGACCAGGAATACGATCGATTGATGAAGGAGATCAGGAAGCTCGAAGATGCCCACCCTGAATTTGTAACGCCTGATTCCCCGACCCAGAGAGTGAGCGGAGAGGTCTTGGAAGGGTTCGAGACTGTAGAGCACAGAGTGCCCATGCTCAGCATGGATAATACATATTCGTCGAAAGAGATAACCGAGTTTGACAAGCGGGTGAAGAAAAATTTGGATTCGGATAAGCTGGATTACATTGTTGAGTTAAAGATAGACGGTGTCAGCGTCTCCCTCCTTTATGAAAATGGTAGGTTTGTACGAGGCGCCACGCGAGGCGATGGCTTTAAAGGAGATAATATCACGGTAAATCTAAAGACGATAAGGAGCCTGCCTTTGCGATTGCTCACAAGGGAGAGCGCGAAGATTCCGAAATTATTTGAAGCAAGAGGAGAGATATATATGCCCCATGAGGCATTTGAAAAGATAAACAAACAAAAAGAAAAGGATGGCGAAGAGCTTTTTGCCAATCCGAGAAATGCCTGCAGCGGCTCTTTAAAGCTTTTAGATAGCTCTATGGTTTCGAATAGACATCTGAATATGTGGATTTACGGCATCGGTTATATAAGCGAACCTTTATTTAAGACGCAGCACGAGGCTTTGAGATTTTTAAGAGAAGCCGGGTTTCGCACTAATCCTCATATAAGAAAGTGCCGCTCAATAGGAGAAGTCATTAAATACTGCAAGGAATGGGAGGACAAAAAAGATTCTTTAAATTATGATATAGATGGAATGGTTATAAAAGTGGATTCCTTTTCTTTTCAGAAGAACCTTGGGGAAACCACCAAGAGCCCGAGGTGGATGATAGCTTATAAATTTCCAGCAGAGAAAAAAGAGACTGTATTGAAGGATATTGTTGTACAGGTTGGACGGACTGGCACGCTTACACCTGTAGCTATGCTGAGGCCTGTCGAATTATCAGGCTCGGTAGTGAGCCGCGCGACACTTCATAATCAGGACGAGATAATGCGTAAGGATATAAGGATAGGCGATCATGTAATAATAGAAAAAGCAGGCGAGATTATCCCACAGGTAGTTGAGGCATTGAAGAATAAAAGAACAGGGAAGGAAAAGAAATTTTCAATGCCCGAAATGTGTCCTGTATGCAGGTCTCCTGTAAAAGGTATTGAAGGCGAGGTAGCGCTAAGATGCGAAAATCTAAGTTGTCCTGACCAGTTAAAAGAGAGGATAAAACATTTTGCCTCAAGAGACGCCATGGATATAGAGGGCATGGGAGAGGCTATGGCGACCCAATTAGTAGATAAAAAAATAGTGAAAGATTATGGAGATATATATTATTTAAAACACGATGAGGTCGCGGAACTTGAGAGAATGGCTGATAAATCCGCGTCGAATTTGATAGAGGCTATTGCTAAAAGCAAGGCGAATAGTTTAAACAGACTCGTTTTCGGACTTGGCATACGCCATGTAGGGGTGAGGGCTGCGTGGATCCTTTCCGCCAGATTTAAGTCTCTTGATAAAATAGCCGATCAGGGGATAGAGGGGCTTGAAGCAATAAATGAGATAGGTCCGATCGTTGCCAGAAGCATATATAGTTTCTTTCGCATGAAAGAGAATAAAAGAGTGATAGAGAAATTAACAAAAGCCGGTGTTAATACGGTGTTAAGCGTTACGGATCAAGTATCAAGCGACATAGAAGGTAAAATCTTTGTAATAACCGGTTCGCTTGAAAGTTTTTCAAGGCAGGGGGCAGAGGAGCTCATAAGAAGGCTCGGGGGCAATGCGTCTTCCAGCGTTAGCAAAAAAACAGATTATCTGGTCCTGGGCAGGGAAGCAGGTTCAAAGCTCGCAAAAGCGAAGAAATTTGGCGTGAAGATAATAGACGAAAAAGAATTTAAAAAAATGACGAGCTAACTTTACACTTTAACGTTGTTGAAATGTAAAGTTAGGGATAAGGGTGAGAGGATATGATTAGAAGAAGATTTTTTATTTCGGTTTTTGCATTAATGCTGCTCGTGTCTTTTACGGGATGCGCAGCGCTTCAGAGGAAATTTACGCGCAAGAAAAAAGACAAAGGGAGAGTCGTACCTGTTATAACAACATATGATTATTCAAAGGACCTGAGGGTAGAAGAGCTGTATAAAAAGCGTTTTTTGTTCTGGAAAACATGGCATGATGAATTAATAGACAGGATGGACACTGGGCATAAAAAGCGCGTCGCTTGCTTTGACAATGCGCTTGAAAATATGATAGAGATGAGAAAGTATCTAGCTAGCCCTAAGGCAGAAGAACTGGACCCTTATATAAAGAAGATGACAGATATTGATAAGGATATAAAAGAGGGTAGATTGACCAGAAGCGAAAAGTATAATATAAAGAAAGCGCTTGAGAAAATAAAGCGTCAGGTAAATAAAAATTTTTCTTTTTCAGATGTAGAAGAATTTTTGGAATTGAGAAAAGAAGATGATAATTAAGACCGTTGTCGCAGGCATGATGGAGGCAAACTGTTATATCGTTGGAGATGGATCTACAAAAGAGGTTTTTATCATAGATCCAGGAGGAGATTATAGTAAGATAAAGAAGGCAATAGATAATGATGATCTAAGGCCTCAGGCTATTATCAATACGCATGGGCATGGTGATCACATAGGGGCAGATAGCGAGTTTGACTTGCCTATCTGGATACATCGTTTGGACGCTGGTTTTCTGCAGGATCCCTCAAAGAATCTTTCAGGTGCATTTGGTTTTTTGCTCAAGACAAAGCCAGCCGAGCGGCTTTTAGAAGAGGGCGACGTTTTAAAAGTCGGGAAAGTTGCTTTAGAGGTCATTCACACACCAGGCCACACCCCAGGCTCTATATGCCTGAAAGGCAAAGGTGTGGTTTTTACGGGAGATACTCTTTTTTGCGGCGGCATAGGCAGGACTGATTTTGCGTATGGCTCAGAGGATGATATTATTAGTTCCATAAAAGAAAAACTACTCGCCCTCGATGACAATTATGTTGTCTACCCGGGCCATGGTCCTAGCTCTACAATAGGGAGAGAGAAAAGCGACAATCCATTTGTCCTGTAACTTTACATTTCAACAACGTTAAAGTGTAAAGTTAGATATTATGAAAGAGCTTATAGACGAATTTTTGAGCTATCTCTCGGTAGAGAGAGGATTGTCTGACAATACCCTCTTCTCTTACAGACACGACCTCGAGAGATTTTTTAAATACCTAAAAACCAGACATACTGTTTCTGTCCAGAGAGTCACGAGGCAAACTATTTCCTCTTTTATGTTCTCTGAGAAAGACAGAGGGCTTTCTGCTAATTCTGTTTCAAGAGAGCTTGCATGCCTCAAGACCTTTTTTAAATTCCTAGTGAGGGAGAATAAGATAAAGGAAGATCCGACTGGCGTAATAGAATCCCCAAAATTATGGAAAAAATTACCAGATACTTTGGATGTAAAAGAAGTAGAGTCATTACTTAAGGCACCCAATCTCAGAGAATCCATGGGCATGAGAGACAAGGCTTGTCTGGAACTGATGTATGCTACGGGTATGCGCGTCTCAGAACTTATAAATCTAAAAATGAACGATTTAAATATGGACGTTGGTTTTGTCAAATGTTTTGGAAAGGGTAACAAGGAAAGGATAGTGCCTTTTGGGAAAAAGGCGAGAGAGGGCGTGACAAGATATCTTGATAAAGCAAGATCCAAGTTTTTAAAGAAAAAGATTTCGAATTTTTTATTTCTTACCAGGTTGGGTAAACCCATGTCCCGTCAGACATTTTGGAAGACCATAAAGAAATATACCAGGCTCGCTGGTATCAAAAAAGACATTACGCCTCACAGTTTGAGGCATTCGTTCGCGACTCATATACTCGAGAGAGGGGCTGATCTGAGAATAGTCCAGGAGATGTTGGGGCATGCTGATATCTCGACCACGCAGATATATACGCATATAAACAAAGAAAGACTCAAGTCTATACATCACAAATTTCACCCGAGGCCATAAAGATGAATAACACAAAGCAAGCGATATTGAAGAATATAAAGAGTTATTTGAATATGGAGAAAGAAAGCGGTGTATTCGATTATCTTTTTTCTCAGAGATGGAAAGATAAAAAACCTTTATTATTTAAAGAAGAAGTCGAACAATGCAGGAAGTGTCAATTGTCTAAAACGAGGAATAAGGTCGTATTTGGAGACGGCAATATACATGCTAAATTGATGTTTGTGGGTGAGGCGCCAGGTTATGATGAGGATAGAAAAGGGTTGCCTTTTGTCGGTGAGGCGGGGATGTTATTGACAAAGATTATAGAGGCCATGGGATTAAAAAGAAGCGATGTCTATATATGTAATATTTTAAAGTGTAGACCGCCCAACAACAGAAATCCTCTGCCTGAAGAGATATCTCTTTGCATAGGGTATCTCCATAAGCAGATAGATCAGATCCGGCCACAGGTTATTTGCGGTCTTGGAAAAATCGCCAGTCAGACGCTTTTGAATACAAATACGACAATAACTAAATTAAGAGGTAACTGGCAGGAATTTAGAGGTATAAAATTCATGCCGACCTATCATCCCGCATATCTACTGCGTAATCCCAAAGATAAGAAACTCGTCTGGCAGGATATGAAGCAGATTATGAGTGTATTGTAGCGCCTAACTTTACATTTTAACATTGTTGAAGTGTAAAGTTAGGTAAAAACCATGGCTAAATTCATAGATGTAGTTATAAACCGGCCCATAGAAGGACCTTTTACTTATAATATTCCTAAAGAACTGGAAGGCTCTGTTGAGATCGGCAGTTGCGTGGAAGTGTCTTTTGGGAATAAAGTAGTAGTAGGTTATGTCATAGGTTTTCCCTCGGATTGTGAATTTAAGAATGTCAAACCATTGCTACGCGTGCTTGATAAGAAGGCTGCTATAAATGACGAAATACTAAAGCTCACCAAATGGATCGCGGATTATTATTACTCTACATGGGGAGAGGCTATTTCAGCCGCTGTTCCCAGTGTTTTAAAGAGGGAGCCGAAAAAGAGAAGAACCAAAGAGTTAAAAACTCAAAAGATTAAAGAGCCAGAAGTAGAGTATCTGGATGGCTCAGGCAAGCATTTGCCTCCTAATCATGAACAAAAACAGGCGCTCGCTTCAATAAAAAAATGCATAGATGATAAGATCCATAAGGTCTTTTTGCTTCACGGTGTGACCGGCAGCGGAAAAACAGAAGTCTATCTTCAGTCTATTTCGCATGCCTTGGATTCCGGATACTCCAGCATAATACTTGTACCTGAGATCTCGCTTACGCCACAGACTGTAGCGCGTTTCAAGGCTAGATTCGGAGAAAGAATAGCAATATTGCATTCTCAGCTCGTGGGTTCCAAGCGGATCTACGAGTGGGAAAGGATTATATCCGGCCAGGCGCAGATCGTGGTCGGGGCCAGGTCTGCGATATTTGCGCCTCTTAAAAATCTGGGATTAGTCGTTGTTGACGAAGAGCACGAGAATACTTATAAGCAGGAAGATGTTCCTCGTTATCATGCAAGAGAAGTTGCAATAAAGCGGGCAGAGATATCGAACGCAGTGGTTATATTGGGTAGCGCTACTCCGTCATTAGAATCTTTTTATTTGGCAGAAAAAAAAAGTTATACGCTTGTTGAATTACCTGAAAGAATAGATTCCAGGCTTCTCCCGGAAGTTGAGATCGTGGACATGAGGGAAGAATTGACCCGGTCAAAGAAAATTCCGCTTCTCTCTCAATCTTTAAAGGAATGGATAAAAAAGGATTTAGCAGAAGATAAACAGATCATACTTTTTCTCAACAGACGCGGTTTCTCGACATTTATAAGTTGCAGGAAATGCGGCTATGTGCTTAGATGTAAACGCTGCGACGTAAGTCTTACCTATCATTTTCACGCAAAAAAACTAATATGCCATCATTGTAGATTTACTATGGATCCGCCGACAGTGTGCCCTGAGTGCAATTCTTCCTATGTAAAGTATTGGGGCATAGGTACAGAGAGGGTCGAAAGTGAGATAACCAGGCTTTTCCCAGGGGCAGCGATATCAAGAATGGACACTGACTCGACTCATAAGAGAGGGACGCACGAAAAGGTATTATCAAAGTTCAAGGAAGGTAAGATCGATATACTGATAGGCACGCAGATGATAGCCAAGGGCCTTGATTTTCCAAAAGTGACACTGGTAGGAGTTATATCTGCTGATACTGCTTTAAATCTCCCTGATTTTAGATCAGGAGAGCGCACCTTTAATCTATTGACACAGGTAGCTGGCCGCGCAGGAAGGGGTGATCTTGGCGGCAGGGTCATAATACAGAGTTACACGCCTGCTCACTATGCTATACAGGCTGCGAAGAATCATGACTACCACAGTTTTTACAGCAAAGAAATATCATATCGCGAAGACCTAGGTCTTCCGCCGTTTCGCCACATGGCGTGTTTGACATTTAGGGGAAGAAAAGATGAAAAGGTCTTTAAGTTCAGTGAATCCTGCAAAGACAGGTTTAAGAAAAAGGACAAAGATAAAAAAATAGAGATTTTGGGTCCTGCGCCAGCTCCTGTTTCAAAGATGAGGGGTATGTATCGCTGGAATCTGTTTTTAAAGGCAGAGAAGACAGAGGATATAGCATTTTTATTAAGAGAAGTACTGGGTAACCGAAGGAAAGAAAAAGGCATTCTTGTTGCTGTAGATATAGATCCATTTTAACTTTACATTTCAACAACGTTAAAGTGTAAAGTTAGCTGCCGAATTCGCGTTGGATCGTTCCGAGGGCGTCTAGATTTTTGAGAGCTCTTAGGACTTCGGTGTCTTTGGGGTTTATTTTGAGGGCCTGTTCGTAGTTGGTTTTCGCGTTCTTGTAATCCTCTTTCCTTAAATATATCTCACCCAATTTTTTCAGAATACTTATATCTTTTGGGTTTATGGATTTTGCCTCTTCGAGGTTTTGCGTGGCGTGAGGAATACCGCCTTTTTTATAGAATATTTCCGCTATCTTTTTCAGGGTCTCTGTGTCGTTAGGATTTCTCGCTATTATATTTTCAAGACTTTCGAGTGCGCCAGAGATATTGTTCTTTTTTAGAAGCGTATCAGCGCATATAGCGCCAAAAACCCTATTGACAGAATTTACTGCGTTGGTCATGAAAGAAGCAGGCTGATTTCCGAGTTTATTCTTTAGGGACGAGTGAAGATATCGTCGTGCTTCTAAATGGTCGTATTTTGAAGAGAGGATCTGAGAGAATATCTCCACGGCGTATTCATAGTTCTTCTTTTCGAATGCGAGAACGCCTTTGTCAAAAAATTCTTTGAGGTCTTTTTCGTTGATCTGATCTGACATACACGATAAGTTTACAGGAAGCTTATATGATTGTCAAGATGCAATATATATGCTAAAATACCCCTTAACTTTACATTTCAACAACGTTAAAGTGTAAAGTTAAGGAGAAGGCATGAGCGTCTTAGGTATAAAGATATATCCGAATAGCATATTGCGCAAAAAGGCGAACAAGGTGCATAAGATCGGTAAAGAGGTGCGGCAGCTCGCATCTGACATGATAGAGACAATGCGCTTTGCTAAAGGCATGGGGTTAGCTGGTCCGCAGGTAGGTATTAGTAAGCGAATTATAGTTATAGAGGCGATGGAAGACATGGACTCCCCTTTAGTCCTTGTTAACCCTAAGATATTAAAGAGGAGAGGTAGGTCTAGTTTTTGCGAGGGATGCTTAAGTGTTCCTGATGCGACGAGCGATATCATCAGGCCGGAATTTATAGTAGTAGAGGCGTGCGATTTAAATGGAAAGATTGTGAAGATAGATACAGGAGGATTGCTTGGGAGGGTTATTCAGCACGAGCTAGACCATCTAGATGGAATACTTTTTATAGATCGTATAAGTTTTTTAAAACGCAGGCGAGTCTTGAAGCAAATTTCTCCAAAAGTATGCATGGAATTATAGTCGTAACTTTACACTTTAACGTTGTTGAAATGTAAAGTTAGCTAGGGAGAGTTATGAGGACTATCTTTTTTGGGAGTTCTGATTTTGCCGTACCCGTGCTTGAGGCTTTAAAGAGCAAAGAAGAGGTCGTTCTTGTCGTGACCCAGCCTGATAGAAAAAAGGGTAGGACTTTGAAGCTTTCCTCTACGCCCATAAAAGAGAACGCTTTAAAATCCGCCTTGAAGATATTTCAGCCAAATGATGTTAATTCGGAAGATTCCATAAAGCGCCTTAAGGGATTTAAAGCCGATATTTTTGTTGTCGTCAGCTTTGGGCAGATATTGCGGAAAGAACTATTAGAGATTCCCAACCTTTATTCTATAAATGTTCACGCTTCGATCCTTCCGAAATATAGAGGAGCAGCTCCGATAAATTGGGCTATTGCAAATGGCGAAAAAGAGACTGGCGTTACAGTTATGAAGATGAACGAGAGGATGGACGAAGGAGATGTATTGCTGAAAAAAGAAGTTTCTATAGCGCCGGACGAGGATGCTATTTATCTTTCACAAAAGCTTTCTAGGGCCGGAGCTTCTTTATTGCTGAAATCAATGGAAAACATCAAAAGTGACACCGCAAGATTTATACGACAAGATGATTCCAAGGCGACTTATGCGCCTAAACTCAAAAAAGAAGACGGTATTATAGATTGGAACTGGGATGCAGGAAAGATCTGCAATAGGATTCGGGCGTTTGTACCTTGGCCTTGTTGTTATGCTTCATTGGGCAAAAAGATTCTCAAAATATGGAAGGCGAAACCTGTTAGCGGCAGAGATTTTCCAGATGCAAAGCCTGGCATGGTTTTAGAGATGAGCAATGCCGGTATTTTGGTTGGCACAGGAAAAGAATCGGTTAGAGTAGAGGAGTTACAGTTAGAAGGCAGGCGCAGGATGAACGCTGTAGAATTTATCAAAGGTCATAAAGAAATTGCCCCAGGCGCGATGCTTAACTTTACATTTTAACGTTGTTGAAATGTAAAGTTAGTGGTATAATCTAAAGAATTATTTATGCCAGAATTAAGAAAAGATCCCATAATCGGAAGATGGGTCATCATCTCAGTAGAGAGAGCGAAGAGGCCCAGAGACTTTAAAATTTCTCACACAGAGAAAGAGGAGGGCCCATGCCCTTTTTGCGAAGGCAGCGAGAAGGACACGCTTCCTGAAGTCTTCGCGATCAGAAAAAAGGGATCGAAGAAAAACGGGACAGGGTGGGACGTAAGGGTTGTCCCAAGCATTTCTCAAAGGTTTGATGTAAAAAGCGGGCTTGATAGGCGAGGCGTGGGTATGTTCGATGTCATGAACCCGGTGGGCGTTCATGAGATGATAATAGAGTCCCCGAAGCACGTCACTCACGCATATCAGTTGGGCGAAAAACAGATAGAGCTGGGTATAAAGGCAAGTGCAGAAAGAATGAAAGAATTGGATGAAGATGAGAGGCTAAAGTATTGCTTGCTCTTCAAAAATCATGGATTAAGGGCAGGCGGGAGCAAGATCACTAAACACGTTCGCTCGCAGATCATCGCGACTCCTGTCACGCCTACAAGGGTCAAGGAAGAGCTCAGGGGCTCGCGTTTTTATTATCAATACAAAGACAGATGTATATTCTGCGATCTTATCAGGCAGGAACTGGACAATGCTTCAAGGGTCGTAATGGAGACCAAGCATATAGTTGCAATCACGCCATTCGCTTCCAGGTTTCCTTTTGAGATTTGGATACTTCCAAAAAAACATTGCTCCGATTTTATAAGTATACAGCCAGCTCAGATGAAAGACCTGGCAGTTGTTTTAAAAAGCGTATTTTTTAAACTTTACAAGGCCTTAGATGATCCGCCTTACAATTATATGTTGCACACAGCCCCTTTTAGGCATACAAGGCGGCCTGGATATTGGAATACCATAACAGAAGACTATCACTGGCATATAGAGGTTACGCCGAGAATAACTGAAGTGGCTGGTTTTGAATGGGGGTCGGGATTTTACATTAATCCTACGCCGCCGGAAGAGGCAGCCAAGTATTTGAGAGATATCAAATGTCCCAGCTAAGACGCGACCCAATAACAGGAAGATGGATAATAGTCGATGTCACGGATCCCAAAGGGCCCAAAGATTTCGATCTTAAGCCGCAGGTCAAAAAAGGAGGAGGGTGTCCTTTTTGTGCAGGCAAAGAAACAATGACGCCTCCCGAGGTTGAAGCAGTAAGAAAAGATAACAGCAGGCCAGATACCCCTGGTTGGTCTGTAAGAGTTGTGCCCAATAAATTTCCAGCTCTACAAGCAGAGGGAGAACTGGATAAACATGGCATAGGCCTTTATGATATGTCCAATGGCGTAGGCGCGCATGAAGTCATTATAGAGACGCCGGATCATTATAGAGATATGGCTGATTTGACGCGCAGCGAAATAAAGGAAATTATTTTTAAATACCGCTCCAGGAGCTTGGATCTGGAAAAGGACGCTAGGTTTACCTATATTTTGATTTTCAAAAATCACGGTGAAGCCACAGGCGCATCTTTGGAGCATACCCATACCCAACTCGTAGCGCTTCCTATTGTGCCAAAGCGCGTGAAGGAAGAATTGAAAGGAGCGTATAATTATTTTGGCTATAGGGAGAGATGCGTTTTTTGCGACATGATAGCGCAGGAGAGGCAGGATAAGATAAGAGTCGTATGCGAGAATGAACATTTTATAACATTTTGTCCATTTGTGCCTCGCTTTGCTTTTGAGACTTGGATAGTCCCTAAGGTCCACGATCAGAATTTTAAGTCAATAGATGACAAGAGAGCTGACTACATGGCCGCAATACTTAAAGATACGCTCACAAGGATTAAAAAAACCTTGAAAGACCCGCCTTATAATTTTATAATACACACTGCTCCAGTAAGGGATGGCATCAACGAGGAATTTCATTGGCATCTTGAGATCATGCCAAAGTTGTCACATGTAGCTGGTTTTGAATGGGGGTCGGGATTTTACATTAATCCTACGTCTCCTGAGCTAGCAGCAAAATATTTAAGAGAAGCAAAATAAGAAAAGGAGGGGGTATGTCAGTAAAAGTTGGTATCAATGGTTTTGGAAGAATCGGCAGAAATATCTTCAGGGCAGCGATCGAAAATAAAAACATTGACTTTGTAGCAGTCAATGACCTGCCTACACCTATTACCGCATTGGCGCATCTTTTGAAATATGATTCGATTCTGGGAGAACTAAAGGTGACGGTTGAAGCCAGGGGAGATATGCTGGTTGTTAACGGAAAAGAAATAAAGGTAATGAGCTGTAAGGATCCTGCAGAGATACCGTGGGCAAAGCTGGGTGTCCAGGTAGTAATTGAATCAACAGGTGTCTTCAGGGAAAAGGAAAAGGCAGTAAAGCACATTCAGGCCGGTGCAAAAAAAGTAATCATAACAGCGCCTGCCAAGAATGAGGATATTACGGTTGTCCTTGGCGTGAATGAGAATATGTACAATCCTTCGAAACATCAGGTGATTTCAAATGCGTCGTGCACAACAAATTGTCTTGCGCCCGTTGCAAAGGTTTTGATTGAAAACTTCGGGATAAAAAGAGGTCTCATGACCACCATACATTCGTATACAAATGACCAAAAGGTATTGGACCTTGTCCATAAGGATTTAAGGAGGTCCAGGGCTGCGGCGGTTTCCATGATACCTACGACTACCGGTGCTGCAAAGGCTGTGAGTCTTGTTTTGCCTGAATTAAAAGGCAAGCTCGACGGGCTCGCGATAAGGGTTCCGACACCTAATGTCTCGCTGGTAGATTTGGTATGCGAGGTAGAAAAGGATACGTCTAAGGAAGAAGTCAACAGGGCTATCAAGGCTGCAGCAGAAGGAAAGCTTAGCAGGGTCTTGGAGTATTGCGACAAACCTTTGGTGTCAAAGGATTTTAACGGTAATCCAAAATCTTCAATAGTCGATGCCGATCTCACCCATGTAATTGACAAAAGGCTTGTAAAGGTCTTGAGCTGGTATGACAACGAGTGGGGCTATTCTTGCAGGGTCGTTGACCTTGTAGAGTACATTGCCAACAAGGGACTGTAGTAAATAAGCGCGGAACTGCGCAGAATCCTAACTTTACATTTTAACGTTGTTGAAGTGTAAAGTTAGGGCGGGGTTCCGCGATTTATTTTGTTGTTATGAATATTTTATTCGCTTCTTCAGAGGTTTTTCCATTTGCCAAAACAGGCGGCCTGGCAGATGTGTTGGGCGCGCTTCCAGGCGCGCTCGGTAAAAGGGGCCACAAGTGCAGTGTTATCCTGCCTTTCTATAAATGCGTAAAAGAAAAGAAATTCTCTCCCAAGCTATTCAAAAAAGACATACCCGTAAAAATAAATAATGAAAGCAAAGCGTTCGATCTCTATTTTTTAAAACGCGGCAACGTAAGCGTCTATTTTGTAGATAGAGATGAATATTATAATAGGGAGCATCTCTATAATGCGCCCCAGGGAGATTATTCTGACAATGCATTACGCTTTGGATTTTTTGCAAAGGCGATCGTAGCGTCTATGTCTTATATAGGTAAGCAGGATATATTGCATTGCAATGATTGGCAGACTGCGCTCGCACCTCTTTATATTAAATTATTTCATAAAAAAGATGCTGAGTTCAATGGCTTGAAGACGCTTTTTACGATTCATAATATGGCCTACCAGGGGCTTTTCGGCAGAGAATTTATGAAGCCGCTTGGTATACCCGCATCTCTATTCAATCTTCACCGCTTGGAATTTTACGGCAGAATGAGTTTTATGAAGGCAGGCCTGATCTATTCCGATGCTATAAGTACGGTTAGCGAAGGATATAGCCGCGAGATACTTACCCCTGAATTTGGTTGCGGGCTCGATGGGCTTTTGCGGACGAGAAAAAAAGACATATATGGAATTATAAATGGCGTTGATTATTCTGTATGGAATCCCGAGACAGATAAATTTATAGCTAGTAATTATAACAAGAGGGATATGAGCGCTAAAGAGGAATGCAAGAAAGATCTCCTGCGTGAAATGGGATTAAAATATGTTCCAGGCAGGCCTATTATTGGTATGATAACAAGGCTTGCCGAGCAGAAAGGCATGGATCTGGTCTCGGATTCCATGGATGAGCTATTGGCGCTGGATCTTGATTTTATACTACTAGGATTCGGAGATGAAAAATACAATAACTTATTTACTGATATTGCCAAAAGACACAAGGATAGAGTAGGAATAAAAATAGGATTTGATAATGCGCTCGCGCACAAGATAGAGGCGGGTTCTGATATGTTTCTCATGCCTTCCAAGTATGAACCCTGCGGCCTAAATCAGCTCTATAGTTTTAAATACGCTACCGTCCCGGTTGTCAGGGCGGTCGGTGGATTGGATGACACTGTTACGGAATTTAATTCTGTCAGCGCAGAAGGCAATGGTTTTAAATTTCAGGAAGGCACTCGCGAGGTACTATTAAGTGAAATTAAGAAAGCGGTCGGCGTTTATAAAAATAAAGAATTATGGCATAAGCTTCTCTACAATGGCCTTTCTTGCGATTTTTCCTGGGCTTCATCCGCAGAAAAGTACGAAAGACTCTATAAAAAACTAACAAGCACCTCCTAACTTTACATTTCAACAACGTTAAAGTGTAAAGTTAGGCCCATAGATCATGAATAGCAAAGCATATTTTGCAATGGGCTTGCATTTTCATCAGCCTGTTGGCAATTTTGACGATATACTGGAACGGGCCTACAATAATTGCTATAAACCATTCATTGATATATTTTCTCAATTTCCCAACATAAAAATGACCTTTCATTTTTCGGGGAACTTGCTGGATTTTTTTGAAGCTCGTCACCCTGAATTTATTGATAGGATCAAGACCTTGGTAAATAGTGGTCAAGTAGAGATCATGGGTGGAGGTTATTACGAGCCCATACTTCAAGCGATACCTCAGAGAGATATAACCGGTCAGATAAATATGCTTTCGGAATACGCTGAGAAAAGGTTCTGCGTTAGGCCAAAAGGCGTATGGATAGCAGAGCGAGTATGGTCACCTGGTATTGTTAAAGATCTTAAGAATACCGGCATGGCTTATTCTATCTTGGACGACATGCATATTATCCTGGCTGGTGTTGACGAGGATGATCTCCGCGGCTATTTTATGACCGGCGATGACAATGATAACATCGCAATATTTCCCTCAAATAAGTTCCTCAGGTATGCTATTCCTTTTAAGCGGCCTCGCGAGATAATAACTTATTTGAAAAAGGAATGCCGATCCAGAGAAAACCTTTTATTTTCATATGGCGATGACGCCGAGAAATTCGGAGAGTGGCCCTGGACTTATGACTGGGTTTATAGAAAAGGATGGCTTGCTAATTTTTTTAAAGAATTAACAAAGAATAATAACTGGCTCGAGACCGTTACTTTTTCCGAATATTTAGATTTACAACCTCCGCTGGATAACGTTAATATTCCCGAGGCTTCTTATGAGGAGATGATGAAGTGGTCTGGCGGAAGATGGATGAATTTTTTAACAAAATATCCTGAGTCAGATCAAATGCACAAGAGGATGATGTATGTTAGCGATAGGGTCGATAAATTGGTCAAAAGTGCGCAGTATACAGTGCACAGCGAGAAAATAAAAAAGGCACAAAGAGAATTATACAAAGCCCAGACCAATTGCCCTTATTGGCACGGCGTTTTCGGAGGTATTTATATGCACAATTTGAGAAATGCCGTATTCGAACATCTTATAAACGCCGATAAGATTTCCGACGAGATAGAGAACGGAAAACAAGATAATCAGGCAAATGTCAGAGAAATGGATTTTTACAATAACAATGCAAAGGCGGTTATTCTTGAAAATAATAATTTTTTCATCTGCATAGATGCGCTTAGAGGAGGTTCTGTTAGAGAATTGGATTATAAACCTAAGTCTGTAAATTTAATAAATACGCTTGCGAGGCACAAAGAATCATATCATAAGAAAATATTGGATAGGATAAATAAGAAATCGACTGAACCGCTTGAAATGCATGAGGTCATCAAAACCATTGAGCCTAAATTGAAGGACGCGATTCATTATGATAGGCACACGAGATCATGTTTAGCGGATCATTTTATAGAAAAAGATTTAGCCATGGAGGATTTTGCAAATTGCAATTATATCGATCTCGGAGGTTTTGCAGATGCTTCTTACTCTGTCAGGATAGATGGTCAGAATGCTGTATTGGCTCGCGAGGCAGAGGTCAAAGGTATGCGCATTCAAAATCAAAAAGCAATATCCATTAGTTCAGATAAGGAAATCAAGATTTCGTATGCGTTGAGAAACGAGAGCAATTCTGACTTGGATAGCTTTTTCGGTATGGAATTTAATATAAGCATGCCTTTTGCTGATTCTGATAGGTATAGCTATGAGTCCAGTAAGGGTAATATTGGCGCATTGAACAAAGCTGGCGTTGCCCAGGAAACAGATTTTTTTGCAATAAAAGACGCCGGTGGCTACTTGGGTATCAAGCTTGCTTTTTCTTCTTATCCGGAAAAGATCTGGTATTTTCCCGTATTAACAGTATCTCAATCAGAGCGGGCATACAGCATTAATTATCAATCATTGTGCATATTTCCTATATGGCAAGTAAAGCTGCAATCTAAGGGAGAGATGCACATGGATATAGCATGGAAAATGTCCTGCTCCGCCTAACTTTACATTTCAACAACGTTAAAGTGTAAAGTTAGGATTTTTCAGTTGCATTTGTAGGCTATATATGTTATATAAGATAGGAAATGGGAGCCGCGCAGATGAATAAAATGACAATAAGGGATATAGATATAAAAGGTAAACGTGTTCTAATGAGGGTCGATTTTAACGTTCCTCTCAACAAAGAGTTAAAAATCGACGATGACACAAGGATCAGGGCGGCGTTGCCTACTATAAAATATGCGACTGAAAGAGGGGCAAGGCTTATTCTCATGAGTCATCTTGGTCGCCCAAAGGGCAAGGCGCATGATGCAATGAGACTTAATCCTGTTGCTGAAAGGCTTTCCGAGCTTTTGGGCAAAAAAGTGACCAAGCTGGACAAATGCGTCGGCGAAAAGGTCAAAAAAACTGTTTCTAAAATGAAAGAAGGAAGCATTGTCCTTTTAGAGAATCTTCGCTTCCATGCAGAAGAAGAGAAGAACGATCCAGGATTTGCAGAGAAGCTAGCCTCTTTAGGCGAAATATATGTGAATGACGCGTTTGGCACTGCCCACCGGGCCCACGCCTCGACAGAAGGAATTGCGAAATTTTTAGATGTATCTGTCGCAGGATTTTTATTGGCAAAGGAAATCGAATACTTTGATAAAGCGCTTTCTGATCCACCAGAGCCATTTGTCGCCATATTGGGCGGGGCAAAGGTCTCAGATAAGATTACAGTAATTGAAAATCTGTTGGATAAGGTGGACGTGTTGCTCATAGGCGGGGGCATGGCCTATACATTTATAAAGGCACAGGGCAAAGGTATCGGCAGCTCAAAGCTGGAGGCTGATAAGGTAGGCGTTGCAAAGACCCTTTTAGAAGCAGCTGACAAAAAAGGAGTGAAGATTCTTTTACCTGTGGATCATCTGATCGCTGATAAAATAGACGCAAGTAGCAATACCAGAGTGGTGGACGTGACTATTCCGGAAAATTGGCTGGGCGTCGATGTTGGACCTAAAACCGTGGATGAATTCAAGAAAGAACTTAGGGCAGCGAAGATGATTGTTTGGAATGGACCTTTGGGTATCTTTGAGATATCCAAGTTTTCAAGAGGCACAGAAGACATAGCCAGATTTATAGCTGGGCTTAAGGCAACGACTATTATAGGCGGCGGAGATACTGCGAGCGCCATTGCCAAGTTTGGGCTGGAAAGCGCAATGACGCATATTTCTACTGGCGGCGGCGCATCGCTGGAGTATATGGAAGGAAAGGTTTTGCCGGGCATCGCCGCATTAAACGACAAGTAACTTTACACTTTAACGTTGTTGAAATGTAAAGTTAAGGATTGCGAGGTAAGATGTGAGAAGGCCTATTATTGCAGGGAATTGGAAGATGAACAAGACAGTGCAAGAATCTATTGATGTTGCTGTTGGATTAAAGAGAAAGTTTTATACTTTTGCAGAGGCTGACATTGTTATATGTCCTCCTTTTACAGCATTGAGCAAGGTGAGCGACGAGATTCTTGATTCGAGCATTATGCTGGGCGCGCAGGATATATATTGGGAAGAAAAAGGTGCGTTTACGGGAGAGATTTCTCCTGGGATGCTGAAGGACGCAGGTTGCAGGTATGTGATCGTGGGGCATTCGGAGAGACGGCATGTCCTTGGGGAGACAGACGAGGATGTTAATAAAAAACTCAAGGCTGTATTGAAGCATGGTATGGTCCCGATAATGTGTATTGGAGAAAAACTCGAAGAGAGAGATAGCGGCATGACGTTAGAAGTTTTAGAAAAACAACTTACAAGGGGACTGAGAGATATAATAAAGGATGATATGCTCAGGATTATTATTGCGTATGAACCAGTGTGGGCCATAGGTACAGGTAGGACTGCAACTCCTCAGCAGGCTCAAGAGGCGCATAAATTTATTCGTGATTTAATAGGACGTACCTATAGCGGTGATGTCTCTTCAAAGATAAGGATTCAATATGGCGGTAGCGTTAAACCTGAAAACATCGCGCAATTAATGGCTCAGGAAGATGTTGACGGAGCTTTGGTCGGAGGCGCGAGCCTTGATGTAAATTCATTTACGGAGATAGTACAGAAAGCAGTACTGTAACTTTACATTTCAACAACGTTAAAATGTAAAGTTAAACGAAATGAGGTAATTATATGTATGCGGTATTGATTGCGATACATGTTATAGCGAGTATATTTTTAATAGCTGTAATACTTCTTCAAGCCGGTAGAGGGGGAGGGTTGGCAGATTCGTTCGGTGGCTCTCAGATGCAGAGTTTATTTGGCACTAAAAGTACCACCGTCCTTACGAGGTTGACCACGATTTGTGCTATAGTATTCATATTGACTTGTTTGACTTTGGCTATTATTTCCAGTCGACAGTCTAAATCTTTAGTCGAGAAGATCAATGTGCCAGAGTCTACAGAAAACGTGGGTGTAAACGTTGAAACTGAAGAGGCAGAGGCGCAGGGAGAAGCTGACAATACACAGTAAGCCAGGCGCCCAGATTAGAATGATGAGTAAAATAAAAACCGTCCTATGTAGGGCGGTTTTTTTATTTATTTCAATATTGTTGTTAGCGTTTAGTGAGCCTCACTATGGTGACGCAATTATCGTGGGCGCTATAGGTGAGCCGCGCACACTTGTTCCTATCCTGGCTTCTGATAGCGCGTCCGGCGCTATTTGTTCTATGGTTTTTAACGGTCTAGTCAAGTATGATAAAAATTTAACCCTTATTGGAGATCTTGCTGAAAGCTGGGATGTTTCAGAGGACGGATTAGAGATCACATTTTATTTGAAGAAAAATGTGAGGTGGCACGACGGACAGTTGTTTACCGCGGATGATGTGGAGTTTACTTACAAGATGCTGGTGGATCCCGCTGTGAGAACGCCTTATAGCGGAGATTTTGAGATGGTAGAAGAGCTCAGGGTCATCAATGCTTATACTATAAAAATTTTGTACAAAGAATTATTTTCGCCAGGACTTTCTAGCTGGGGAATGAATATTATGCCTAAACATTTACTGGAAGGAGAAGATCTTAATACTACAGATTTTTCCAGGTCTCCTGTGGGCACAGGACCGTATAAATTTAAATTGTGGAGAACAGGTGATAAACTGGAGCTGGTTTCTAACCATGATTATTTTGAAGGAAGGCCAGGCATTGACAGGTACATATACAGGATCGTACCAGATCAGGCGACATTGTTTTTAGAGCTGAGAGCCGGAGGCGTTGATTACACTTCTCTTACGCCTCTGCAGTTTAAGAGACAGACAGAGAGCGGATATTTTAAAAATAATTTTCAGAAGTTCAGGTTTCCCAGTTTTGGCTACACATATTTAGGATACAATCTGAAGGATCCAAAATTTCAGGATATAAAAGTCAGAGAGGCTATTAACTATGCTGTGGACAAGGAAGAGATTATACGCGGCGCGCTTTTAGGGCTTGGCAGAATATGCACAGGCCCTTTTTTGCCGGAATCGTGGGCCTACAACAAAGAGGTCGATTATGTGAAATATGATCCTCAAAAAGCGAGGATGCTTTTAGAGGAGGCTGGCTGGACGGATGCAGACAGAGACGGTATCTTGGAAAAAGACGGCGATAAATTTTTATTCACTATTATTACAAATCAAGGCAACGAGCAACGAAAGATGGTGGCTGAAATTGTGCAGCGCAGGCTCATGGAGGTTGGCATAGAGGTCAGAATAAAGATAATAGAGTGGAGCGCATTTGTAAGTGAGTTTATAGATAAGAGAAGGTTTGACGCTGTGATTCTAGGGTGGGGGCTTTCACTGGATCCGGACATGTATGATATATGGCATTCATCAAAGACAGGAGAAGGAGAGTTTAATTTTGTAGGCTATTCGAATCCAGAAGTTGACGGATTATTGCTTGAAGGGCGAAGAACTTTTGATCAGAGCGAACGAGCGAGGATATATCATCAGATCCATGAAATTCTATACGAAGATCAGCCGTATCTTTTTTTATATGTGCCCGAGGCATTGCCGATAGTGCATAGCCGCTTTAAAGGCATAGAGGTCGGCGTCGGAGGCATAGGCCATAATTTTATAAAGTGGCACGTCCCACAAGATGAACAGCGCTACACCCGTTAAGTATACATTTCAACAACGTTAAAATGTAAAGTTAACAGAAGTACAATGCTTATGTTGAAATATATTATTCGCAGATTAATCGGTATAATCCCGCTTTTGTTAGGTATTACATTGATTACCTTTATGGTAATCCATCTTGCACCTGGCAAGCCCACGGATCTAGAGGGGCAGTTTAATCCAAAGGTTTCTATGGAAGCCAGGCAGAGGATAGCGCATCTATACGGTTTAGATAAGCCTCTTCATATTCAATATGCTGATTGGCTGAAGAGATTTTCGCGCTTTGACTTCGGGATGTCATTCGTCGACTCCAGGCCAGTAATAAAAAAAATAGGTGAGCGCATACCAGTGACTTTGGGCATAAATCTCGCTTCCATTATTTTAATATTGTTGATAGGCGTGCCTATAGGCGTAACATCGGCCGTGAAAGAAGGGAGTTTTTGCGACAGGTTTATGACTGTGTTTGTGTTTATAGGGTTTGCGGTCCCTACTTTTTGGTTGAGTCTTATACTTATGGACCTTATAGGAGTAAGGTGGGGTCTTTTGCCTATATCAGGAATAAAGTCTCTCGAGTTTGAAAAATTTGGAGTGTTTGAAAAGATAATAGATATTATTAAGCACTTAGCGTTGCCAGTATTTGTGTCTGCTTTTGGTGGGCTGGCCGGGATTTCTAGGTATATGCGTAGCAATATGATTCATGTATTGAGGCAAGATTACATAAGGACTGCGCGCGCAAAAGGCTTAGGGGAAAAAGATGTGATTTATAAACATGCTTTAAAGAACGCATTGTTGCCAGTGGTGACTATTTTAGGGCTATCTATTCCCGGTCTTATCGGAGGCAGTGTTATATTTGAGTCTATATTTAGTATTCCAGGGATGGGTAGGCTTTTTTATGAGTCAGTTATGGCGCGCGATTACCCTGTTATTATGGGCGTGCTTGTTATAGGCGCGAGTCTGACGCTATTGGGCAATCTTTTAGCAGACATTTCATATGCCGCAGTTGACCCACGTATAAAACTGGAGTAGGCATGAATAAGTTAATGATCGCAGGAGGAGTGATAGTGTTTTTCTTCGCAGCGATTGCTGTACTAGCGCCGCTTATCGCCCCTTATGATCCAGGTCAGATTGATATTGAAAATATTCTAACAGGTCCGTCAAGAGAACATATTTTGGGTACTGATAGTCTTGGCAGGGATTTGTTTAGCCGCATGCTTTACGGTACGCGCATATCATTACTGGTAGGCTTCATAGCAGTTGGTATTTCTGCTCTCATAGGCGTGACGCTAGGCTCTGTCGCAGGTTATTATGGCAGATGGGTGGATGCGCTAGTCATGAGATTTGTAGATATAATGCTTTGTTTTCCGACATTTTTCTTAATACTTGCTGTTATCGCGCTACTGGAACCCAGCATCGTCAATATAATGATAATAATAGGAGTCACGAGCTGGATGGGAGTCGCTAGGCTTATAAGGGCAGAGATATTGAGTCTGAAAGAAAGAGATTTTATATATGCCGAGAAAGCTATAGGTGCAAACGATTTTAGGATTATCACGAGGCATCTGATCCCTAATGCAATGGCCCCGGTGTTGGTTAATATTACATTAGGCATTGCAGCAGCGATACTCGTTGAATCTAGTCTGAGCTTCTTAGGCATAGGCGTCCAGCCTCCAACTCCGAGCTGGGGCAATATTCTGAGTGAGGGAAAATATGTTATGGGCGCAGGCTGGTGGATGTTGACATTTCCGGGCGTAGCTATTTTTGTGACAGTATTGGGTTATAATCTTCTCGGCGAAGGCATACGCGAAAAACTTTTAAAAACCTAACTTTACATTTCAACAACGTTAAAGTGTAAAGTTACGAGGCAGAGTGATGTTGAATATAAGAGATTTAAGGATCAGTTATGGGTCGGACGGTGGGTTAGTGGAAGTAGTGCGCGGCCTGGACCTAAAGATCAATAAGGGTGAGTGCGTAGGACTTGTGGGTGAGTCAGGATGCGGAAAGACAACAGTCGGGCTGTCTATAACAAGACTTATGCCAGAGAAGAAAGCCGTGATTACTTCTGGTAGGATTTTATTCGAAGGAAATGACATTCTGACATTTGACAATGAGGGCTTGAGAAATATTAGAGGAAAAAAAATTTCTTATGTATTTCAAGAACCCTCTAGTTCATTAAATCCTGTTTTTACTATTTATGATCAATTAAAAGAGTCTATACCTGGGTCAAAAGATGCTGACAAGATTGTTTCAGAAATTTTAATAAAAGTCGGACTCAAGACAATAGCAAATAAAAAGAAAATATATCCTCATGAGCTCTCCGGAGGTATGCAGCAGCGCGCTATGATAGCAATGGCGATTCTTGCCAAGCCCGATCTTTTGATATTAGACGAACCAACTACGGCTCTGGATGTTACTGTGCAGAGTCAGATTTTGGACCTTATAATGGGATTAAAAAATAACATGGACCTGTCTATTTTGTTTATATCCCATGACCTGAAGACTGTTTTTAGAATTAGCGACAGGGTTGCAGTAATGTATGCGGGGAGAATAGTGGAAGAAGGTCCTAAAGAAGATCTGCTCTTGCATTCTCGGCACCCATATACAATAGGATTGATTGATTCAGTGCCTTCGCTTGAGCATAGGAAGCAAAGATTTAATGCCATAGAGGGAAGGGCGCCTTCATTTTTAGATCTTCCGTCTGGTTGCAAATTTCATCCACGCTGCAAGTTTAAATTAGATAGGTGTTTGACTAAAGAGCCGGAAGCAGAGAGCATTTCAGGGGGGCATTCTTCGCGTTGCATAAGGGCGAAAGAGGCTAACTTTACACTTTAACGTTGTTGAAATGTAAAGTTAGGGGAGAATGGATATCTTAAAAGTACGGAAACTCAAGAAGGTTTTTTTGAAGCATAAAGTCGTTGCGCTTGACAGCGTGGATCTCTCTGTCTCTAAAGGGGAGATTTTTGGGTTGGTCGGCGAATCAGGATGCGGCAAGAGCACGCTGGCCAAGTCTATATTGCGACTTATAGATGTTCAAGATGGCAATATTTTTTACAAAGGAGAGGATCTATTAAGAGCGTCGCGCGAGAATATGCTGAAGATGCGCAGAGACCTGCAAATGGTATTCCAGGATCCGTATATGTCTCTGGATCCTCGCATGAAAATAGGAGATGCGCTCGAAGAGGTTTTTATTATTCATGAGAACATGAGAAGAAGAGAAAGGCGTGCGAAGGCAATAGGCCTCTTGGAAATGGTAGGCTTAAAAGAGTCTTATTTTAATAGATTGCCTTCGGAGCTTTCTGGCGGAGAAAGGCAACGCGTTGGCATTGCGCGTTCGCTGGCAACCAATCCCGAATTTATAATATGCGATGAACCTGTTTCCAGTATCGACATATCTATACAAGCGCAGATCTTGAATCTTTTGATGGATCTCCAGCGAGAGAAAAAACTTACCTATCTATTCATAAGTCATGACTTGGGTGTCATAGCTTCGATTTGCGACAGAGTCGCTGTGATGAAATCTGGCAGGGTGGTCGAGCAAGGACCGTGCGAAGAAGTCTTTAAAAATCCAAGCCATGACTATACCAAAAAACTCTTGAGCAATATCAAAAGCAACGTTTAAAAAATCAGGCAATGTTTTACGCTCTTAACTTTACACTTTAACGTTGTTGAAGTGTAAAGTTAGATAAAGATATGGTTTTGCGCGGCAATGTTAAAATAATCGCATTAATAGTAATACTGACTTCTCTTGTCTACGCCAATTCTCTCAGTAATTCATTTGTCCTGGATGATTTTCTTGTAATAGTCTACAACGATTTTATTAAATCACCTGACAATTTCCTTTCTGTTTTTAGCCGGGATTACTTAAGCTCGCCTTCGGAAATAAAATATTTAGGGGCCCGTGACATAGGTTCAGGTGAATCAACGTATAGGCCTATGGTCACCGTGACTTATTTTATCGACTTTTTTTTATGGAAGCTTAATCCCTTTGGTTATCATCTCACCAATCTCTTTTTGCATATTATAAACGCGATCTGGCTCTATTTTTTAATATGTTTAATATCCAAGGATAAAAGGATCGCGCTCGTAGGCGCTCTTTTGTTCGCCTTGCATCCGGTCAACGCAGAAGCAGTAAATGTCATATCATTCAGGGAAGACCTGCTTGTTTTTTTATTTTTCATATCCTCGTTTATTTTGTTTATCAAGCAAAGGTATTACATTGCGTCGCTAGGCCTGTTCTTATTGGCGCTATTGTCCAAAGAAGTAGCTGTTACATTGCCTATTTTGTTGATAATATACGATCACCGCCGTTTTAGATCTCGTCATCTTGGCTACTTAGCAGTCCTGTTATTTTATTTTTTAGCGCATTTCTTTATTTTAAAAGATTTTGGCACTGTCTTAAAATGGTATCCGGGAGGCAGTTTTTATACGAACATCCTTACTATGTCGAAGGTCTTCGCTACTTATATTAAATGGCTATTCTTTCCCGTAGGCATACACGCGACATTACCGGAGAACAATCCTTTGGTTTCATATTCATTAATGGATCCATGGGTCCTGCCTTCGATAGCACTCTTGGCCTCGTGTTTTTTTATTGCAATAATAATGCGCAAGAGATCAAAGGAAATATCGTTTGGAATTTTTTGGTTTTTTATTACTTTGCTCCCCGTTTCCAATATATTGCCTATAACGAATTATATAGCCAGCCGGTACCTGTATATCCCAATAGTCGGTTTTTGTCTTTTAGTCCCAACCATATTATTTAGATCGAATCAGCTTCGACATGCGCGACGCGTTATCATCGTCACATTTTTGGTATTTTTCCCCATGTTCACTCTAATAAGGAATATTGCATGGAAGAATGATACAGTGCTATGGCTCGAGATGGTGGAAAATTATCCGAATAATGCACTGGCGCATAGCAATCTAGGGCTTTGTTATAGGCGGTCAGGATTTATAGACAAGGCAATTAAAGAATACCGCCTGGCGCTGAGCTTAGACCCATATTTTACAAGCGACTATATAGCGTTGGGGGAGTCGTATTATGTTAAAGGCATGCTGGATGAATCCATTGTGCAATTTAAAAAGGCAGCAAAACTAGACCCGACTTTTTTAGACACATACAGCTATCTCGGCCTTGCCCTTATGAGAAAAGGTTTATACGAAGAAGCTGAATATTATTTTAAGCAAGCGATAGAATTATATCCTGATTCTATAGAGACATATAATAATCTAGGCGTTCTTTATGCGAGCATGGATAGAATAGAGGAAGCGAAAAGGGCTTGGGGCATGGCATTGGAGATAGACCCTCGATACAAAGAAGCCAGAAGCAACCTGGAGAAGATAGAGCATTTGCCTTAACTTTACATTTCAACAACGTTAAAGTGTAAAGTTAAGTAAGATTTGCATTTGCAAGAGGCTTATTGTATAATAGCGCTTATTCGAAAAAGGCGGATTAGAAGGTGATTTCATGAAGAAGATGCTTACATTTATAATGGCTGGAGGCAAGGGCGAGCGGCTCTATCCTCTGACAAAAGACAGGGCCAAGCCGGCAGTGCCTTTTGGTGGCGTGTATAGGATTATTGATTTCACGCTTTCGAATTGTATTAATTCGGGCCTGCGGAAGATTCACGTTTTGACCCAGTATAAATCTTATTCTCTGACGAGGCATATTGCAAGGGGCTGGGATATATTAAACGGAGAATTAGGTGAGTACATAGATGTTATCCCTGCGCAGCAGCGCGTTGATGAGAGCTGGTATCAGGGAACTGCGGATTCATTATATCAGAACATTTACGCGATAGAGGACGAGAACCCGGATTATGTATTGATACTGGCAGGGGATCATATATATAAAATGGATTATGGTGAAATGATAGATTTTCACAGAGACAAAGGGGCGGATCTTACGGTCGGCGTCGTTGAGATGCCGAAACAAGGCGCGTATGATTTAGGCGTTTGCCTCCTTGATAGGTATAGCACGATTAAAAATATCATAGAGAAGCCCGGGAAGGATTCGTCGGTGATCAAGGAATGCAAAAATGCGTTTGTGTCCATGGGTATATATGTATTCAACAAGCGACTCCTGGAAGAAGTCTTATCGGAAGATGCCAGAGATGCCAAGTCTTCGCATGATTTTGCAATAGATATTATTCCCAAGATGTTAGGCAAATACAAGGTATGCGCTTATAATTTTATAGATAAGGAAAGAAATGCGCCGAGATATTGGCGTGACATAGGTAATCTGGATGCTTACTATGAAGCGAATATGGATCTCGCAAAGGTGCTGCCGGAGTTCAATCTTTATGACAAGCGCTGGCCGTTCAGGACGTATCAGGAGCAATATGGCCCTGCGAAGACAGTCTTTGCTCAAGAGGATGCAAAGAGGGTAGGCATGGCATTGAATTCATTGGTTTCGAACGGATGCATTATTAGCGGCGGTAAGGTGCAGTCCAGCATTCTTTTTCCGAATGTGAGAATAAATAGCTTTTCAGAAGTCACTGACTCTATACTTATGGAGGGCGTAGATATAGGAAGGCATGCGAAAGTAAGACGTGCGATTATAGATAAGCATGTGAAGATTCCACAAAAGATGGATATAGGCTATGACATCAAGGAGGACAGGAAAAGATTTAAGGTGACAGAGTCTGGCATAGTTGTGATTCCAAAAGGGACAGTGTTCTAGACCTGACTCAGGGGCAATGTGATGATAAGAAAAGCTACGTTAGAAGATATAAAAGATATTCAGGAGCTTATAAATTGTTATGCGAAAAAAGATGAAATGCTTCCTCGTTCTTTGAACGAGTTGTACGAGAATATCAGGGATTTTTTTGTGTATGAAAAAGGCGGCAAGGTCTTGGGTTGCGTGGCGCTTCATGTTACATGGGAAGACCTGGCAGAGATAAAGTCTCTTGCAGTGTTTGAGGCGAAGCAGAAACAAAAAATAGGAACCTCGCTGGTTAAAGCAGCCTTTGAAGATGCTGAAAAATTAAAGGTGAAGAGCATATTCGCGCTTACTTATGTCCCGGCTTTTTTTGAAAAACTCGGTTTCAAGAGAGTAGGGCATTCGCAGTTGCCGCACAAGATATGGTCAGAGTGTATAAAATGCGTTAAATTTCCTGATTGCCAGGAGATCGCGCTAGTAAAGGATGTCTAACTTTACACTTTAACGTTGTTGAAATGTAAAGTTAGGGATATATGATGCCGTATACGATTACTGAAAAAATACTTTTGGCTCATGTGAATAAAAGATCGATCTCGCCGGGTGATTTTATATACGCAAAAGTTGACATGGCGCTTGGGAATGATATTACTGCGCCTATAGCGATACAAAGATTCAACTCGACCCGCGCCAAAAAAGTTTTTAACAGGAAAAAAATAGCGCTTGTCCCCGATCATTTTACACCCGGCAAAGACAGGAAGAGCGCTGATCAGGCAAAGGCGTTGCAGGATTTTGCGAAGAAACACCGCATTAAGAATTATTTTGAAATCGGCAGGATGGGCGTAGAGCACGCGCTTCTGCCAGAGCAAGGCCTTGTGGGCCCGGGTGATTTGATAATCGGGGCCGATTCCCATACTTGTACGTATGGGGCGCTCGGCGCGTTTTCAACAGGCGTTGGTTCTACGGATCTCGCGGCGAGTTTTGTTACTGGACGCGTATGGCTGAAGGTGCCAGAGACCATAAAATTCGTTTATCGCGGAAGGCTTGGGCCGTGGGCGAGTGGCAAGGATTTGATTTTGCATACTATCGGAGACATCGGCGTTGACGGTGCGCTGTATAAGGCGATGGAATTTACAGGCGAGGCGATTTGTCGCCTGCCCATGGACGACAGGTTCGCAATGTGCAATATGGCAATCGAGGCAGGCGGAAAATCAGGAATTATCGAACCTGACGCAATAACAAAAAAATATATAAGTAGCGAAGGGAGAAAGGTAAAGGGCGCATTTTTTAAAAGCGATAAAGATGCGAAGTATTGCGAGGTTCGCGAATATGATGTTGGTAGAATCGAGCCGCAGGTCTCTGCGCCGCATTTACCAAGCAATGCTGGGCCTGTGACAAAATTTAAAACAGTTAAGATAGATCAATCAGTGATCGGTTCATGCACGAACGGAAGGATATCTGACTTTAGGATAGCGGCAAAGGTTTTAAAGGGCAAAAAGGTCAAATCCAATGTGCGCTTGATAGTTATTCCGGCTACGCAGAGGATCTACGTGCAGGCTATCGAAGAGGGCCTCGCAGATATATTCCTGAAAGCTGGCGGAGTTTTTTCTACGCCGACATGCGGGCCGTGTCTCGGCGGCCATGCTGGCATTTTGGCAAAAGGCGAGACAGCCATCGCGACTACAAATAGAAATTTTCGAGGCAGGATGGGTCATCCTGACAGCAAGGTTTATCTTTCCAATCCTGCAGTAGCTGCGGCTAGCGCAATAAAGGGCCGCATCGCGCACCCGGAAGAAATCACGTAACTTTACATTTCAACAACGTTAAAGTGTAAAGTTACGGCAGGGGAGAAATAGGAAGGTAGTGAAAATGAAGTTCAAAGGCAAGGTTTGGAAATTCGGGAACGATGTCAATACGGACGAGATAATACCGGCGAGGTTCCTTAATACGCAGGATCCGCGTGAGTTAGGCAGCCATTGCATGGAGGATATAGATGCTGAGTTCTCTAAGAAAATTTCCAAGGGTGATATAATAGTCGCCGGAAAAAATTTCGGATGTGGGTCTTCCAGAGAACACGCGCAGATCGCCATAAAGGGCGCGGATGTCTCTTGCGTGATAGCGGAAAGTTTTGCCCGTATCTTTTACAGGAACTCGATCAATATGGGTCTTCCGATCCTTGAGATAAAAAGCGTTGCAGATATAAAGGAAGGCGATTATCTAGAGGTGGATCTTGATAAAGGTACAGTGTTGAATCTATCCGAGAACAAATTCTACGAGGCCCAGCCTCTCCCGAAATTTATACAGGAGATCATAAGATCGGGCGGGCTTTTAAAGTGGATTAGGAGGAGTAATGGCAAGAAATAAACAGGGATATAAGATAGCAGTGATTCCTGGAGACGGGACAGGTCCTGAGGTCGTGAGAGAAGGGTTGAAGGTTTTAGAGGCGCTCAGTAAAAAAGTCGGTTTTAAATATGAAACAGTCGAATACGATCTCGGAGGAGAGAGGTATTTAAAAACTAAAGAGCTCGTGCCTGATTCTGTATTAAAGGAATTAGCGGGAGTGGATGCGATATATTTAGGCGCGATCGGGCATCCCGGTGTCAAGCCAGGCATATTGGAACAGGGTATACTTTTGAAACTGAGATTTCATTTTGAGCAATATATAAATCTGAGACCCGTGAAGCTCTATCCGGGCGTGTGGACGCCTGTGAAGGATAAAGGTCCTGATGATATTGATTTTGTAGTTGTAAGAGAAAACACAGAGGGCCTGTATAAAGGCCTTGGCGAGTTCAAGAATAAGGGTACGAAGGACGAAGTCGCTCTTCAGATTTCCCATAACACGAGAAAAGGCGTGGAGCGCTGCGTAAGATTTGCATTCGAATATACGAAAAAGAGGAACAAGAACAAGAATCTGACGCTTTGCGGCAAGACCAATGTATTGACGTATGCTTGGGATTTGTGGGAGAGGACATTTAATGAAGTGGCTAAGGAGTATAGCGGCATAAAGACAGACTACACTCATGTGGACGCCACGTGCATGTGGATGATAAAAAACCCTGAATGGTTCGATGTCATCGTGACTGACAATATGTTCGGCGACATAATAACTGACCTTGGCGCGATGATACAGGGTGGTATGGGTATTGCCGCGGGAGGCAATATAAATCCCGACGGTATTTCTATGTTTGAGCCTATCGGTGGCTCTGCGCCGAAATACACCGGAAAGAATGTGATTAACCCGCTTGCCGCGATCTGTGCAGGCGGCATGATGCTCGAATACTTAGGCGAAGAAAAAGCAGCCGGCATGCTAGAAGAATCAGTCATGAAAGTGACTGGCGAAAAACTGAAAAGTCTCTCAGCTGGCAAGATGGGTTATACGACGACTGAAGTAGGCGACCTTGTCGCGCAAGGCCTGTAAATAAAACCTAACTTTACACTTTAACGTTGTTGAAATGTAAAGTTAGGGCTATGAAAGAAGGGGAATATGGCGAAAAAATACAATGTTGCTATTGTTGGTGCCACTGGCATGGTGGGCGGCGAATTTATAAAGGTTCTGGAGCAAAGAAAATTTCCAATTAAAAACATCCGGCTTTTAGCTTCTGGCCGTTCCAAAGGCAAGAAGTTAGAATTTTGCGGTAAACTGTGCGAGGTAGAAGAGCTTACAAAGAATTCATTCAAAGATATAGATATTGCTTTGTTTAGCGCAGGAGCCGGCATAAGCAAAGAATTTGCGCCCGTTGCTGCGAAAGCCGGAGCAGTGGTCGTGGATAATTCAAGCGCTTTTAGGATGGATCCCGAGGTTCCGTTGGTGGTGCCGGAGGTCAATCCCGATGCCGTAAAGAGCCATAAAGGCATTATCGCAAATCCAAATTGCTCGACCATACAGATGGTTACTGTCTTAAAACCAATTCACGACGCAGCGAGGATCAAGCGACTCGTAATAGCTACCTATCAATCTGCTTCTGGCTGGGGAAAAGAAGCTGTGGATCAGCTTTGGGCTGAGACAGAAGCCCTTGTTGCTGAAAAACGACGAGAAGCGACAAGCGATAAGGCAAATAAAATAAAAAAAGTCCTGCCTGCTCAGATCGCTTTTAATGTGATTCCGCAAATAGATGTCTTTCTGCCAAATAGATACACCAAGGAAGAAATCAAGATGGTGAATGAAACCAGAAAGATAATGCAGGATAACAGTATAAAGATAACCGCTACTTGCGTACGCGTGGGAGTCGTTACCTCGCATGCAGAAGCAGTAAACATAGAAATGGAAAAGAGCTTGTCGCCGGAAGAAGCCGTTAAGATTTTGCAAAACGCGCACGGCGTAAAGGTCATCGACGATATTTCGAACGAAAAATACCCCTTGCCCATAGATGCTGCAGGCAAAGACGCATGTTTTGTCGGCAGGATACGCAGGGACGAGTCTGTAAAAAACGGCCTGGATCTCTGGATAGTCAGCGATAATCTACGCAAAGGTGCAGCGCTAAATGCTGTGCAGATCGCGGAACTTTTGCAGAAATAAATTCGAGCTACAATATGAAGCGCAACATACGTCTTACAATCGAATATGACGGCACGCGCTTTTATGGCTGGCAGATACAGAACACGACGAAGGCATACAGGACCGTTCAGGAAGAACTCGAAAAAGCAGCTCGTAAACTTTTTGGTAAAAAGGTCAACGTAATAGGTGCGGGTCGGACAGACTCAGGAGTTCATGCTGAAGCGCAAGTCGCAAATTTCAAAGTAGAATCAAAGCTCCCTCTTCATAATGTCAAGCGAGGATTAAATAGTTACCTGCCAAAGGATATTGCAATAGTTTCAGCAGAAAAAGCAGATAATAAGTTTCATGCCAGATTTAGCGCCAAAGAAAAACTCTATAGATATACGATAATCAATAGAAAAGAGCGCTCTCCTCTGAAGAGGAGATTTGCAACTCTTGTCTCTTACGATTTGGATATCAGTGCGATGAAAAAAGCAGCCAAATATTTGGTTGGCAAAAAAGATTTTAAATCCTTCCAGGCTAGCAACGCAAAGACCAAGGATTCAGTGAGGTCGGTAAAGAAGATTAAAATAGTAACCGAGTCTCCTTCTTTGGAGATATGGATACAGGCGAATGGGTTTTTATACAATATGGTTCGGAATATCGTTGGCACCTTGGTGGATGTAGGCAGAGGCAGGATAGCGCCTGAAGCAGTAAAAAAAATCATCTCCAAAAGACACAGGCCCGCGGCCGGCCAAACCGCGTCTGCAAAAGGTTTGTGCCTAGTCAAGGTGCTGTATTGACATGGGGTATCAAGACGCATTAGAAAAGGCGTGGAACAGTTTACAAAAAATAGAAAAACAAAATATACACCTTAAGTTTTTAAATGACGAGTACGAAGTGGATTTTAACAATAAGAAAGTTTTTTCAGTTTCATGCAACATCGAGGCAAAGGATTACTACAAAATATTAATACTGCACTATCTGGCCAATGAAGGCAAGATTTTGGATATAGAAGGAGACAGTTGGAAATCCTTCAAAGAGATGGAAGGCGGACAGGCCTATTTTTCTGCGTTTCGCAATCGCGCAATAGAGCCTATATTAAGAAAATACGGAGAAAAGCCTCTTTCGATGCTCGAGCGCGCAAAGTCTTTTGACGCAGAAAAAATAGAGACTGGCAGCGCCGGCATTTCGATCAGGGTGTTTCCAAAGGTCAAGGTTGGCATTATTCTCTGGGCAAAGGACGAAGAGTTCGGTCCAGATTGCAATGTTGTATTTAATAGTAACGCAGATAGAATATTACCAACAGAGGACATTGCTGTGCTGGGAGGCATTGTCGCCTCTGCCATTTAACTTTACATTTCAACAACGTTAAAGTGTAAAGTTAGGAGCGTATATGATGAAAAATATCATTTATATACTTATAGGTACAATCTTTATGATAGGCTATCTGCGGTATTTTGAGCACAAGGCGCTTTATTTTCCTATGAGAGAGATAGAATTGACCCCGGAGATTATTGATCTTTCTTATAAAGATATTTATTTTAGCACCGAGGACAATATAAAGTTGAATGCATGGTTTGTGCCGGCGAAAGATTCGCGATTTACTGTTTTATTCTGCCATGGCAACGGCGGGAATATCTGTCACAGGATAGAAAAGATCCAGATGCTTAATACGCTTGGCTTGGATGTCTTTATCTTTGATTATAGAGGCTATGGCAAGAGCGGCGGTCGCCCGTCCGAAAAAGGTTTTTACAGAGATGTATCAGCCGCATATGAATATTTGATTTATGAAAAAAAGATTTCACCTGACCGAATAGTGCTTTACGGCGAATCGTTAGGTGGCGCGGTCGCGATCGATCTCGCGGCCAGAGCGCGTGTAAAGGCATTGATAACAGAATCCACTTTTAGCTCGACAAAAGATGTTGCAAGGGTGATTTACCCATATTTCCCCGTTTTTCTTATTTCTTCCAAGTTTGATTCTCTCGATAAGATAAAAAATATAAAAGTGCCGAAACTGATTATTCACAGTCAGAATGACGAAATAGTCCCATTTGCTCAGTCAGAAAAGTTATTCAATGCTGCGCCTGAGCCTAAAAGGCGCGTTATATTAGTAGGTCCTCACAATAGCTGCTTCATGGATTCGGAAGAGCGGTATGTTGCGGGCATCAAAGAGTTTCTGAAACACTTGTAGTCTAACTTTACATTTCAACGTTGTTGAAATGTAAAGTTAGTAAGGAGAGCATGAGGCCAAAAGTTTCGTACGATGTAGATCCGCACAATAGGCTTATAATCAAAAAACCTGCTGGCAAGTCAAAGGTTAAACAATACCGTAAGATAGTAAATGGCCGCTTTAAAACTGACCGCAAGAATAAACTCTATTACCAGGTCTATAAAGGAAGCGATTCTGATGTCCCGCAGAAAATAGGATTTTCCGGCGACTATTCTCTCGACAAAAAACATAATCTCATTTTTACGCTAAACAGGTGGAACGGTCAGGACAAGGGAAGTCGTCTTAGATTAAGGACAAAGATCTTGCATGCAGACGGGCACGATCTGGTTTTTCTTGTGAGGTCCAAGCGATCCGGCAACTCAAAGACTTTCTATGCAATGAGACTCCAGGGGGCCTGGCAGGCGGATAAAAACAATCGTCTTAAATTTTCGGTAGAGAGAACCAGGAGAAAAAAAGATGCCCTTCTGTTATCGGGCGGATGGAGCCTCAATAAGAACAACGAGATAATATACAATCATGGCCTCGGCTCGCAAGATATAATATTAAAAGGAAACTGGGAGATAAGAGATCGATATAAGCTTGGATATGTGCTGGACAAAAAAATAAAGTCAGGGTTTAATTTTAAGGCTTCGCTCGGCAAGGTGATCTCAAAAGGCAAAAAGCCGCGCATAGAATTTGGCGTAACAATAGGCGCATCGAAAAAGAAACGCTTAAAGAGAAAGATAATATTTACATGTAAGGCTATATCGAAAAAAAGAAAAATAATTATGCTTGAGGTCTTGCCGCGTGAGAGGGGCGCGAGATTAAAACTATCAAAAAAGATTTTAGACAGAAACGGCCTTTTGTATCTGGAGGGTCTGCTCAAAGATCGCGAAAGATACATGGGTGGCGGCATGGCAATGCAATGGTGAGCCCGCCTAACTTTACACTTTAACGTTGTTGAAATGTAAAGTTAGGGTATAATGAGAATGTTATGGCTGTGGTTTATAATTTAAATCATAATTTTGCTAAGTCAGTGGAGCGCAACAAAGGCGGAATGGCTATCGAGGTTTTGCCTGACGATAGAAACCGCTCCATGTCTTACGGCGACCTGTATAATAAGGTAAGGGACTTTGCCTATTTTGTCTCGTCGCAAGGCATTAAAAAATCAGACAGGGTCGCGCTTATACTTGAGAACCAGCCGGAATGGCCGGTTGTATTTTTTGCATTGTCTTATGTGGGAGCTGTAGCGGTCCCCCTTGATCCAAGCATGCCTGATAAAAATATAAAGGCAATACTCGCTGACTCCGGGGCCAAACATGTTTTTATTTCAGGGGAGAATCAGAAGTTGTTGGCGGCGCTTAAAGATCTTGTCACTGTCATCGCCACTGAAAAAGTAAAGACAATAGAAGCGCCGGAAGGCTTCAGTCCCGTCGACATAGATCCTGATGACCTGATGGTGATCCTGTATACATCGGGCACGACTGATCTGCCGAAAGGCGTAATGCTGACGCATAAAAATTTATGTGCGAATTTTAATTCATTGTATCAAATGGAGGTTTTTTCAGAGAGAGATGTGATATTATCCCTTCTGCCGCTTTATCATTCCTATTCTCTTATGACTACGCTTATCGCGCCTATTTTCTCAGGCTCGAAGGTCGTTTACGCGCCGTCTGACTGGCCGGAAAAACTGACTGACTATATGAAGCAAACTGACGCGACTATATTTCTCGGCGTGCCGCAGATATTCCATATGATGCATAGTCGCATGATGAAGAAACTCGAAAGCGCAGAAGGCCTGGCAAAACTTTATGTAAAATTGGCAATAAGCCTGAGGCTCACAAAAATACTTATGCCTAAGATCAGAAAGGCTTTCGGAAAGAGGCTGCGTTTTTTTATAAGCGGCGGCGCAAGGCTCGATCCGGTCGTGGCAGGAGATTTTTTTAAACTTGGTTTTAAGATATTAGAGGGTTATGGTCTGACAGAGACTTCGCCTGTAGCGAGCATGAATCCGCTGAAAAAGCCGAAGATAGGCTCTATTGGCAGGCCGATACCTGATGTGGAGTTAAAGGTCATAAACCAAGACGCAAGCGGCGTGGGAGAGATCGCGATAAAAGGCCCTAATGTCATGAAAGGATATTACAGGAACGAGGCAAAGACCATGGAGGTGATTAAAGAAGATTGGTTTTTGTCAGGGGACCTGGGGTATTCAGATAAGGAAGGATATTTTTATATTACAGGTAGGTCCAAGGAAATGATAGTGTTGAGCTCGGGAAAAAATATATATCCCGAAGAAATTGAAAAGCATTATTCCAGCACACCTTATATAAAGGAGATGTGCGTCCTGGGTGTTTTGAAAGAGAGCAGTAGCGGAGGGAAACTGGAATATCTGCATGCAGTTGTAGTGCCGGATCTGGAATTTTTTAAAGAACGCGGAGAAATGAATATCAGGAGGGTTATAAAAAGCACGTTCGATAATCTTTCAAAGGACCTGCCGGCATACAGGCATATCATGGGGTTTACTGTTACGCAAGAGAACCTGTCGCGTACGGTCCTGGGAAAATTAAAGCGTTATGAGATCGAGAAAAAATTCATGCCCATTATTTTAGATGAAAAGGAAAAGGAGAAGGTTGTTACGCCTGAGGATAAAGAATTATCTAAATCGGAAAATGCGCAGAAGCTGATCAAATGCATAAGAGACGCGCTTGATATCAAGGGCCCTGTGCGCTTAAATGACAGCATAGAGCTTGATCTGGGCGTGGATTCCCTGGGGAGCGTGGAGCTTTTGCTGGCAATTGAAAAATGTTTTAATATAGAATTTCCCGAGGAGATGGTGGCGGGCGAGATATTTACGGTAAAGGATGTATTGGCGAGAGTAGAGGAGATGTTAGGAGAAAAACGTCAAACCTCGGGCATCAAGCATCAATGGGAGGGAAAAGTTGCATCCTGGCCAGATATCATAAGGCAGCCTCTAGCAGATGGATTTCAAAGTAAGATATTACTGAAAACAGGATGGTTCGATTATGTTCTGGCTTTTTTGATAAAAGGGTCCATCAATGTATTTTTTAGGGTTTTTTATAACTTAAGAGTCGAGGGTACACACAGGATTCCTAAAAAAGGACCATATGTCCTGTGCGCGAATCACACGAGTTTTCTAGACGGTTTTATTGTTACGGCCGGGGTTCCATTCAAGACGCAGCTGGATCTTTTCTTTATCGGGTTCAGGAGATATTTTATAGTTCCGATAGTGCGGGACATGGTGCGGCGGGCGAGAATAATCCCTATAGACGCCACGCAGATAGTAGAGGCGATGCAGGCGTCGCATTTTATTTTGACCAACAATAAGGCGCTTTGTATTTTTCCTGAGGGAGAACGTTCGATAGATGGCGAGGTAAAGGAATTTAAAAAAGGGATAGGGATCATTGCGAGGGAGCTTGGTATGCCGCTTGTCCCTGTATATATTAGAGGTGCGTTTGAGGCGTGGCCCAGAACAAAACCCTTGCCAAGATATTGCCCGATAAAGATAATATTCGGAGAGCCGGTTTTGCCAGAGGTGTTAATGAAACAGGGATTGGCTCTCGGCGCAAAGGATGAATACGGGGCGATCTGCACTGCCCTGCGAGAGAAAATGACAGATTTGATTGCTTAAGTATACGTTTTAACATTGTTGAAATGTATACTTAGGTCGTCATTCCCGCGCAAGCGGGAATCCAAATGTGGATAAGCTTATGCGTGTAGGTGTGTATTACAACAATAAAGACGTGCGGGTTGAGGAGAGACCAAGACCTGAAATAGGACTAGGGGAGTTGTTGGTTCGAGTCATGGCGAGCGGCATCTGCGGCACAGATGTGGTCGAGTGGTACAGACGCGATAGAGTGCCATTGGTGCTGGGACATGAGATTGCGGGCGAGGTTGTTGAAGTCGGAAAAGGCGTGACGAAATATAAAGTCGGAGACAGGATTTCCGCGTCTCATCATGTGCCGTGCGACCAATGTCATTATTGTTTGATGGATCATTCAAGCGCGTGCGATACGCTCAGGAAGACGAATTTCCATCCCGGTGGATTTTCAGAATTTTTAAGGCTTCCGGCGATAAATGTAGAAAAGGGTGTTTACAGGTTGCCGGAAGACGTCCTCTATGAAGAAGCGACTTTTGTGGAACCTCTTGCCTGCGCGATACGCGGCCAGAGACTCGCAGGCTATAAGACCGGACAAACAGTTGCGATTATAGGAAGCGGTATATCAGGCATTTTGCATATTCAGCTTGCAAAAACATTTGGTTTCGGTAAAATAATATCCACTGATATCAATGATTTTAGGTTGAAGCAGGCTAGGAGATTCGGCGCTGATTTTGTTGTTCATGCAAAAGAGGATGTGCCGGCAAAGATAAAAGAGTTTAACGACGGCAGGCTGGCGGATCTAGTCATTTTGTGCACTGGCGCAAAGGCCGCTTTTAAACAGGCGTTCGAATCAGTGGATCGAGGCGGTACGATTCTGATCTTTGCCTCGGCTGAGGAGGGCTTCAAGCTTTCATTGCCGATAAATGAATTTTTCTGGAAGAACGAAGCGACGATTATGTCTTCGTACGCGGCAAACCCGGGCGAGCATCTTATGGCACTCGATATGATTAGTGATAAAAAAGTTAACGTGAAAGACATGATCACGCATAGGTTTGGATTAGGTGATATACAGAAGGGTTTTGACCTTGTCGCCAAAGCTGGTGAATCTATAAAGGTAATAATAGAGCCGCAAAAATAATCACCTTAACTTTACATTTCAACAACGTTAAAGTGTAAAGTTAGGACAGAAGGGAGAGGATGATGGATTGGGGTATGAAAAACAGGATGTCGCAGATAATAAAACCAGACACTGGGCGAGCTGTTATGCTGGCCGTGGATCACGGTTACTTTCTTGGGCCGACGAGCGGATTGGAGGTGCCTCGCAAGACGATCGAACCGCTTTTGCCGTATGCTGATTCGCTGATGCTCACGAGAGGCGTATTGCGAACATCAGTAGACACGAATACATCGATACCTATTGTGCTGCGTGTCTCCGGAGGAAATAGCATAGTAGGGGAGGATCTCTCAAAAGAAACGATTACGGTTTCGGTCAAGGACGCAATCCGTCTAAATGTCAGCGCAGTGGCGCTTTCGATATATGTAGGTTCGAAATATGAGCACGAGACGCTGAAAAATCTTGCTACGCTTGTGAGCAAGTGTGAAGAATATGGTATTCCTGTCTTAGCAGTCACCGCAGTCGGCAAGGAAATGGCGAGAGACGCGCGATATCTGAGTCTTGCGTGCAGGATCGCAGCTGAACTCGGAGCTCATATAGTAAAGACTTACTATTGTGAGGATTTCAAAAAAGTCGTGAAGACCTGTCCGATCCCGGTCGTGATCGCCGGCGGGAAAAAAGTCGCAGAAAAAGATGCCTTGGAACTCGCTTATAATGCGGTCAGCGACGGTGCAGTCGGCGTTGACATGGGCCGAAATATATTTCAGTCAAAAGACCCAGTCGGCATGATAAAGGCGGTAAGAAGTATCGTGCATAAAAATGTAAAACCAAAAGACGCATATAAAACATTGAAGCTCAAAGGCAAATAAGATCCTGTATTTTATAGAAATATTATTGTACGAAATCAGTTGATTTTACCTTCCTAACTTTACACTTTAACGTTGTTGAAATGTAAAGTTAGGCTACGAAAAAAATTCTATTTTTTCCCTTGACACATATTGGATATATGATATAATCACATCTCTGTTTATCTATAATATATATAATATAGATATATAGTATATAAATAGTTCTGCTGCTGTAGCTCAGTCGGCAGAGCACTTCCTTGGTAAGGAAGAGGTCATGGGTTCAATTCCCATCAGCAGCTCCGTCGATTGAGAAAAACAAGGAGGCTACAATGGCCAAAGCAAAATTTGAACGCACAAAACCACACGTAAACAT
>CAYPYS010000012.1:0-43857 GCA_964415355.1 uncultured Planctomycetia bacterium
AAATCATGGCGGAGAGGCAGGGATTCTTTTAAGCACAAATCCCTAATTCACCGTCGGTAAACATGTTACAATATAATCCTTTTATTGTCAAGGGATTAGCGATTCCGATAAGTTGCCGTAGCTTGCCGTAGTTTGCTGTAAGTTTGACATTAAATGGTCGCAATTTGGTCGTAGGATTTATACTTTAAAATAATTGGGTTAAAGCAGGTCTATGACTTTCTTTAAAGCTTTGTAATCTTCGGTTAACTCTTCCGTCAAGGGCACACACATCATATAATCTATGCCTTCAATTAAGCTGATTACCTCATGTATGTTAAAATCTTGTAGACCAAGTTGTAAAAGCGTGAAGAATCTTATATGTTCTAAGGGTATATCTTGTAAACTTTCTTTAAGAGAATCTTCTGTTGTTTCTGTTAAAAGAACCACGGGAATATTGCTCTCATCTAACTGCTCCAAAGCTGTCTTAAATCCTCCAGGATTATTGATTATATCTATATCGAGGAACAATATAGGTATTGCCTCAAGCTTAGAAAGATTTACAATCTTGCTGGTTGAACCAGCAAGATTACTATCAACGGCTATATCCCATGAATCAGATGGCAGTGCTGCAGGATTAGACACGCTTTTTATGCTACCACTATCTATAAGAGACAGGTCTAAATTGTACTCCAGCAGACTAATGAGCGAGTAAGGTAAATCGTCTGGATAAAGATCATAATAGGCAACCACGGCATCTAAAGGAACATCATGAAAAACAAAAAAGTCTTTCGCCGCATATTTTAAGGCTGTTTCTTTTGATTCTGTAGCAAATACCCTGCCTTCAGTGAGACTATCTTCTTTAAAACCCCTGTATAAAACCAATGTTTTCTTTCCTTCTGTTTCTAATCTCTCTATCAATGCCCATTTAATCATCCTTCGATAACGCTGCAATAACCTATTATATCTCTCAGCAAGTTCTTTTTTATCACGCATATTGTCAAAATCTTCAGGGTTCCATGCAGCAGACATATAAAAAGTATCCTTTCTTAATCCTTCAAAAGGCATTGAATGCCTATAAAATGCCTTTGATAAAGCAAGATAGAAAGAGGCGATTTCTATCTCATATAAAACGTCGTCTCTGTTAGGAGCATCGTGTCCTTTCCCAACCTCAACAGCTTCAATAATATCCTGAGCCAGGCTCTCAAACTCTTCATGTAATTCTTTGCGCATCACCTCTCTCATGCCTTCTTGTATTCGATTCTGAGACTCGCCTAAAGGGACCCTTAAAGTATCATTATTATCAAAATCAGAATATGAATATAGCAAGGCATCATTAAAGAGCAAAGCCATAGCAACAGCTATTGATATTACTTTCATTAAATTATAAACTTTATTAAACTTTGCCATAATCTGGGTAAAAAAATAGCCTCTCCTTTTGGTAAAGGCTTATGTGGCTGCTATCTATCTCTTATATATAATTATGCCACAGGAAAGGCTTTGTTTCAAATGAAACTATTGAGCATTATTCGCATTATAACCAAGATGGGCACAAAATGGTCGCAGAGAAGGATTTATTTTTCAGATGAGCTGTAACTTATTGAAATATAATGGGTTGGAAATACTGAAAAATCTTGGCGGAGAGGCAGGGATTCGAACCCTGGGTACCCTTGCGAGTACACACGCTTTCCAAGCGGGCCGTTTCAACCACTCACGCACCTCTCCCCGCTATAAAAACAACTGCTTCCAGAAAGAATAATAAAACGTCTCTGATGTTTCAAGAGATGCCTTTATAAATTCGACGAAAGATATCTCTCTGAATAAAAGACTAACTATGAAAAATACCAGCAAAAGATTGATTATGTATATAAAAAAGATCGAAAAGAAATATCCTGTTTTCATCAGATCAGATTGTTTCTCCCGTATTGAATCTGCTGTATAAGTAAGGTGAAACATCAGGGTGAAGCCCGCGAAGAAGATAAAATATCCTGAATACTGCAGCACGTCCACAAAAAATGATAATATAAAATAAGAAAGCGCTAGAAAAACCGTGTAACCTGGAATAAGGTACGGCGCAAGCGTGACAAAAAGATTAGGAGCGGTAGTTTTAACACTGCCTTCTTTCTTGGATACCTCGATGCGCACCACCCTGCCTCCTGAAAAAAGCGTGGCTATTGCGTGCAGCAACTCGTGACTCAATACGTATAGAAAATCCAGCTTGAATAAGAGCAGATGCAAAAGAGAATAACAAAGCGCTCCTAACATAAAGACAAAACCCGCCTCTGAAATATATTTTATAGAAGCTATCCCATTATAAAAACTTATCGTGACAGCGACGCACGCCGGGATAAGCAGTACGCTTACAATAAACCGGAATATTTTAATAAACATTTATTCTTTTGTGATCCTTTCTCTCCCGCCCATGTAGGGCCTGAGGACTTCTGGTATCAAAACACTCCCGTCTTTTTGCTGATAATTCTCTATCAGTGCAATAATGGTCCTCGCCATTGCTACGCCGGACCCGTTTAGCGTATGCACATATTCTGGTTTTTTCTTTCCTTTTCCTTTGTACTTTATATTTGCTCGCCTGGCCTGGAAATCTGTAAAATTACTACAGCTTGAAACTTCAAGGTGCTTCTCTATGCCGGGCGCCCACGCCTCAATATCATAACATTTGCTCGCGGCAAAACTAATATCACCGGTCGCGAGCGAAACTACCCTATATGGAAGCCCCAGGAGTTTCAAAACCTTCTCAGCATTATCCAATAAGCTCTCCAGCTCATTATAAGATGTTTCAGGCCTTACAAACTTGACCAACTCAACCTTGTCAAACTGATGGACCCGCATAAGGCCCTTTGTATCCTTCCCGTATGAACCAGCTTCGCGCCTGAAACAAGCAGTGTAGCCAGTATAGTAGATAGGGAGTTTGCTTCCCTCCAGTATCTCATCGCGATGCAGATTTGTCAGAGGCACCTCAGCTGTAGGGATAAGAAACAAGTCATCATCTTTTAACCTGTACATGTCCTCTTCCAGTTTAGGAAGCTGGCCTGTACCAGTCATGCTGGCCCTATTTACGAGAAAAGGCGGGAATATCTCCCTGTACCCATGCTCATTTGTATGAAGGTCCAGCATAAAGTTAATAAGAGCCCTTTCTAGCTTAGCACCCAGGCCCTTAAAAACACAAAACCCTGATCCAGTAATCTTAGAAGAACGCGGAAAGTCCAATATATCAAGATTTTCACCTAACTCTATGTGGTTCTTACACTTAAAGCTAAATTTAGACACTTTACCATGCTTTCTGACCACTTTATTTGCCTCTGGCCCACCAATAGGCACAGAATCATGTGGTATATTTGGGATATTAAGCACTAAATCTTGTATTTTTTGGTCTATTTCCTCCACTCTTGCATCAAAATAGCCTATTTTTTGGGAGATAGCCTTCATCTTAGCTATAACATCAGGGCTGGGCCTACCACCTTTGGATACACGGTTTTTTTCTGCCTTTAGCTCTTCTGCTTCCTTTAAAGCTGCTCTTCTTTCAACATCCAAAGACACGGATTCATCTATATCAAGCTTAAGGTTTCTATCCTTTATAGCCTTCTTTACTATACCTACATTCTCTCTAATAAATTTTATATCCAGCATAACCTGCCTTTCTTAACTTTACATTTTAACATTGTTAAAGTGTAAACTTAGTAACTTTACATTTCAACAACGTTAAAATGTAAAGTTAACCTTTTATTACTCCTAGCGGCCGCATTCTTGCTACTTTTTTCGAGATACCGGCTTCATGCACAACATTTACCACTGATTCAATATCTTTATATGCTTCTGGCGCTTCTTCAGCTAAAGTAGACCTGCCTTTGGCCCTGACAATCACGCCGCTTTTATCTAAAAGTTCTTTGTCCATCCGTCTGCCGCTGCACTGCCTTATCGCAGCAGAGCGGGATAGGCAACGGCCAGCTCCATGACAGGTCGAGCCAAATGTCTCTTCCATTGCGCCACCTGTGCCCGTAAGTAAATATGAATAAGTCCCCATGTCACCCGGTATGATAACCGGCTGACCTGTATCTTTATACTTATAAGGCAAGTCCGGATGTCCGGGAGCAAAAGCCCTGGTAGCTCCTTTTCTATGCACGCACAAGGGTTTTTCCTTACCATTAACCTTGTGCCTTTCCATCTTAGCTATATTATGCGCTACATCATATACTAAATCAAGTCCTAGATGACTCCAGCTTTTATTAAAGACCTTTTCAAAGACCGACCTCGTCAAATACATAAGACACTGTCTGTTTGCCCAGGCATAATTTGCAGCGCACTTCATGGCACTGAAATATGACCTGCCTTCAAGAGAATTTATCGGAGCGCAAGCCAGCTGGCGGTCCGGCACATTTATGTTGTATTTATTCAGGCAATGCACCATGCCTTTTACGTAGTCGTCGCATATCTGATATCCAAGGCCCCGGGAGCCAGAATGGATCATGAGCGTGACCTGGCCTTTAAATAAACCAAATACATCTGCTTTTTTCTCGTCGAGGATTTCATCCACCACCTGGACTTCTACAAAATGATTTCCTGATCCAAGCGTGCCTGATTGTTTCCTCCCGCGTTCATACGCCCTGTCAGAGACCTTTGACGGATCAGCGTCCTGCATGCAGCCTTTATTCTCTGTATATTCAAGGTCTTCTTTTACGCCGTAACCTTTTTTTACTGCCCACGAGGCGCCTTTTGTAAAAATCTCTTTTTCTTCTCTGTTGCTCACCCTGATGTCACCGCTCGAACCTACGCCACAAGGGATATTACTAAACAATGAATTTATTAGATTCTCTAGTCTGGGCTTTACCTCATCTATAGTAAGATTGCTTCGTACAAGCCTGACTCCGCAATTTATATCATATCCAACTCCGCCTGGAGAAATTACGCCGTTTTTCTCGGGATCGGTCGCAGCGACTCCGCCGATTGAAAAACCATACCCCCAGTGGATATCAGGCATGGCCAGTGAATATTTAACTATGCCCGGCAAAAAGGCAACATTGGCCACCTGTTCGGGCGCATTATCTTTTAGTATAGAAGGGATAAGTTTTTCGCTAGCGTAAATAACGCCTGGGGCTTTCATCCCGGGCTTATAAGAGGCGGGTATTTTCCAGCGGTAGTTATCTATTTTTTCTAATTTTCCCTGCCATGCCTTGCTCATAATAGCTACACGTCAAAAATTATTTTGCAACTAAAACAGTTTTTGTCTTTTTTTATTTTAAGGTCGTGAAAAGTAACTGCTTTTATCTCTGTCTGAAGAGGGGTGTGCGCGAGGTCTATTCTTTTGCCTGAGGAATTTCCTATCAATCCTTTATTATTCAACTCCGATATCTTGAAATCACTGAAAAGTATTTTTTCTTTGTTAAAAATATATAAAAGCTCGCTGAGCCAGTTTACTAATAACCCTTCAATATCGTCAGCTTCTTTTTTTATCTTTATTTTTTTATTTATTTGTCCGGATTCGTTTTTATCGACCTTGGCGCCGCTTATGATCTCGAACATCCCTCTCGCTGCGTTCTCGAATAATCCATTCAGCGTCGCGCCATTAGCCTTTAACCCTACATCAGCTGTATGCTCTATAATCTCATAGGGCTTCATCTATTCGTGGCTTGCGTTAAAAAATGTGGTGAGCCGCCCGCGAATCGAACGCGGCACACCCGCCTTAAAAGGGCGGTGCTCTACCAATATGAGCTAGCGGCCCACACTTTTATTTATTACGATAACTCTTTTTCTTTTTCTGCTAAAAGTTCTTCTATTCTTTTCGTGTATTTCTCTGTCAGCTTCTGGACTTCTTCCTGTCCCTTGAAACGTGCGTCCTCGGTAATCTCTTTTGAGTCTTCCATCTTCTTGAGAGAATCTATCCCGTCCCTGCGTACCGTCCTCAGGGAAATCCTGCCCTGCTCCGCGATCTTATGCAGCACCTTCTTAAGCTCTGCGCATCTCTCTTTTGTAAGAGGAGGGATTGATATCCTTACTATTTTCCCGTCGTTCATAGGGTTTATGCCCAGCTGCGATTTTAAAATAGCCTTTTCAATAACCGGTATGCTCGAAGGATCCCACGGCTGAATGGTTATAAGGCGAGGTTCTGGCACAGCGATGCCAGCCAGTTGCTTCAAAGGCGTATTTGTGCCATAATATTCGACCATTATACCCTCGACAAGCTTTGGGTTGGCCCGGCCCGTTCTTATTTCCGAAAATTCACGCACCGTGGCGTCCACGGTTTTTTTCATCATGTCTTCTATTTCATGAATACGTTTCTGCTGAGGCAGCATATCAAACTCCTTTTCAACTCTTAACTTTACATTTCAACAACGTTAAAGTGTAAAGTTAAGGTTATTTGACTGTTGTGCCTATGTCTTCCCCTGATATCACTCTCTTTATATTGCCCTTCTTTGTAAGATTAAAAACAACGATGGGTAGATTATTGTCCATGCAGAGGCTCACTGCGGTCGAATCCATAACCTTTAGGCCTTTTTTTAATACATCAATATATTTTAAGCTCTTGAATTTTTTTGCGGACCTGTGTTTTTTTGGGTCGCGGGAATAAACGCCATCGACCTTTGTGGCCTTTAAGATAGCGTCTGCGTTTATCTCTATAGCCCTCAAGCTCGCGGCAGTGTCTGTTGAAAAATACGGGTTGCCTGTGCCGGCGACAAAAATGACGATTCTCCCTCTCTCGAGATGCCTCATTGCCCGGCGTCGTATATACGGCTCGGCCAATTCCTGCATTTCGATCGCTGTCTGCACCCGGGTCACAACGCCCTCTTTTTCCAATGCATCCTGCAATGCGAGGCCGTTTATCACAGTGGCAAGCATCCCCATATAGTCGCCTATTATGCGGTCGATGCCGTGCTTGGATCCTGTATTTCCTCTGTATATATTACCTCCGCCTATTACAATCGCGATCTGGACACCGAATCTTTTAACTTCTCTGATCTCTTTTGCAATTGCCTTGGTCACAGACTGGTCTATGCCATAGCCAAGCCTGCCCTGAAGCGCCTCGCCGCTAAGCTTTAGAACAATCCTTTTATACGCTGACTTCTTTTTCACTGGATATCCTCTCCCACCTGAAATCTCACGAACCTGCGCACCAGAATATTTTCGCCGATCTTTCCTATAAGCGTGGCCAGGTGCTCTTTGATGGTAATTTTATCGTCCTTGATAAACAGCTGGTCCATCAAGCAAACCTCTGAATAAAACTTCTCGATCTTTCCCGTGACGATCTTATCCATGACCTTTTCCGGCTTGCCCTTCACCTGCTCTTTTAAAATTTCTTTTTCTCTTTCAACGATAGACTTTGGCACTGTTTCTCTGGAGACATACGCGGGTGAGCTCGCTGCGATCTGCATACACACATCCTTTACAAATCTCCTGAACTCCTCGTTGCGACTGACAAAATCTGTCTCGCAATTCACCTCGAGCAGCACTCCTATCTTACCATTGGAGTGAATATAGGAATCAACGACTCCTTCTTTCGCGGAGCGCCCGGCTTTTTTAAGAGCAACGATCTGCCCTCTCTTTTTTAATATCTCAACAGCTGTCTTTAGATCACCATTTGCCTCTAAAAGCGCCTTTTTACAATCCATCATAGGCGCATTAGTTTTCTCTCTTAACTTCTTGATTAAATCCGCACTCACTGCCATGACAACTACCTCGACTTTCCGTAACTTTATATCTCAGGATAATTGCTAGAGATTAATTCTTTAAATTACTTTTGTTTAGGTCTGCCTGCGCCTGTCTTTTTTTTCAGAGGTTTTATTCTTTTTTCCTCTTTTTCCTTTTTCAAACTCTCGACTTTTGCCTCATCCACCAGCTCTTCTGTTTTATCCGTAAGTTCCGCGAGGGCCTCCTCTGTCTGCGACTTTTCCTCTTGAGTCTTCTTGTCGATCTCAGTCTGATCAAACAGTTTTTTGCCCTCCATAATACTGTCTGTCAGGAGCCCTGTTAGAAGCTTTATCGAACGCATTGCGTCGTCGTTTGCAGGGATTGGATAATCAATGAGATCAGGATCCGCGTTGGTATCTATAATAGAGATAATAGGAATAGAAAGCTTTCTGGCTTCCTTCACGGCTATCTCTTCCTTCTTTGCATCGACGACAAATACCGCTCCGGGCATCTTTTTCATCTCGACTATACCCTGAAGATTTTTGCGTAGTTTATCCATCTCCTTTGTCAGTATTGCTTTTTCTTTCTTTGTAATGGCATCAAACGTGCCGTCTTTTTCCATTGTCTCTATTTCTTTGAGCCGCTTGATGCTATTGCGTATCGTTTTAAAATTCGTAAGCGTACCGCCAAGCCACCGGTCCTTTACATACGCCATGCCTGTGCGCTGGGCGCATTCGTATATAACATCCTGGGCCTGCTTCTTGGTGCCAACGAAAAGCACCTGCTCGCCTTTCGCAGCAATATCCTTTACAAAATCCCTGGCCTTATTCAGAAATTCTACTGTCTTCTCAAGATCTATGATATAGATCTTGCTTCTCTCTCCAAAGACAAAGCTTCTCATCTTTGGGTTGCAGCGGCTTCTATTGTGACCAAAATGCGCCCCTGCCTCTAATAATTGTTTGATTAACTCTACATCCACGTTTTGTACCTCCTTTTTACCGCTTTTTGACCTCGTTTTTGAGCTGTGATATTATATCATAAAAGGCGCTCTTTGCAAGCGCTTTTTAGCGTCGCTAACTTTACATTTCAACAACGTTAAAGTGTAAAGTTAATGCTCATTTAGGCTTGAATTGTAGCTCATACAGGCGCTTGTACACGCCGCCTTTGCCCAAAAGTTCTGCGTGCGTGCCAGATTCAACAATACTGCCATCATCAAACACTACTATATTATCCGCGTGCTCAATAGTAGACAGCCTGTGCGCGATAACCAACACTGTCCTGTGCGCCATTAGCCTGTCTATGGCCTCCTGCACCAGTCTCTCGGACTCTGTATCAAGCTGACTCGTGGCCTCATCGAGTATGAGTATGGGTGGGTCTTTGAATAGCGCCCTCGCGAGTGCGAGTCGCTGTTTCTCGCCCCCTGAAAGCCGAAGCCCCCTGTCGCCGATAAACGTCTGATACCCGTCCGGCATCTTCATAATAAAATTATGCGCATTCGCTGCCTTTGCCGCTTCAATGATCCTCTCTGTCTTTGCCTCCGGCAAGCCAAAAGCAATATTATTCGCAACAGTATCATTAAAAAGAATTGTCTCCTGCGAAACAATGCCGATCTGGCTGCGCAAAGACGCAATGCTAAAATCTTTTACATCCTTGCCGTCGATCAAAACCGAACCCTTGCAAGGATCATAAAGCCGCGGCAATAAACTCACTAGCGTAGATTTTCCAGCTCCGCTAAGGCCCACTATCGCGAGAATCTCTCCTTTGGGGATTTTTATATTAATGCCCTTTAAAATCGATATCTCTTTGTCGTACGAAAAATCTATATCCTTAAATTCTATTGAATTCTTAAACCCTGAAAACGCCGCTGAACCTGGACGTTCTTTCACTGTAGGCTCCCTATCGAGAACACTGAGGACCCTTGTTATCGCTGCCATTGCCTGAAGATTTATACCATAGAGCCTTGAAAGTCTTTTAAACGGTTTCATTAGAGATAAAAGAGCAGCCAAAAATGCGATAAAGGCTCCTGCGCTCAGGCTGCCGTTAACCACTTCTTTGCCTCCGATCAATAGCACTATGCCCATGCAAAAAATACCTACGGATTCCCCCATAGGACTTATAATAGCCATGCGCTTCACTGATTTCAGGAGCATTTTGAAATATCTATTGTTGTGGGTTCTGAATTTCTCTATCTGATAATTCTCTGCGGTGAATGACTTTACTATGCCTATGCCATATATTGTCTCAAACAACACTGAGTTAAGGTCAGACATGCTTTCCTGGGTAGCCATGCTTATCTTCCTGAGCTTCTTTCCTATCTTTATAACAGGATATGACACCAATGGAAGCACGATCACCGTAACAAGCGTAAGCATCCAGGGTATAGAAAAATATATCTTGATCCATATGACAATGCCCATGTAAACAATAAGCTGGATCGGCTGCAGCAGAAGGTCTGTAAGCCCTTCTGTTATTGAATTAACGATTACGCCTACGTCAAAAGTGATCCTGGAGACCAGCTCGCCCGTCGGGGTCTTTGTGTAAAAATCACTGGAGAGCGCGAGAATTTTTCTGTATATGGCCTCTCGCACATCTCTCAACACTGACTGGCCAAGCTTGCTCATCAGATAAGTCTGAAAGAACAAAAAGATCCCTTTTGTGAGAAATATAAGTACTATTGCAAGTATAAGCCAGTTCAACAAAGCTACTTTCGGGGTGTTGTTTATTTTATCTATAAGCCCGACCACGGTTTCCGGCAGATTCTGGTCGCCTGGGAGAGCTATGGTCCGGCCGGCAAGGATATTATCAACAATGGGTATTATCATGCCAAGAGACACTCCTCCCATAGCAGAAGAGACGATCATGCAGAAAACAGCAAGCGCCATTATCCAGAGGTGCGGCTTGAGAAATTTTAAAAACCGGATATAATCCTTCATAAGTAACCCGCCTAACTTTACACTTTAACGTTGTTGAAATGTAAAGTTGTAAAAATACGTGTTAATTATATTATCACACTCGTTGACATATGTCCATGTGTTTGTTATCATTATAGATATGAAAAAAGTACGAGTAGCAGTGGTGGGCCTGGGAAGGCTCGGATCCCTCCATGCCAAGATATACTCTGGGCTAAAAAATGTTGAGCTTGTATATGTCTGCGATATAGACAAAAAGATTGCTTCTTCTACTGCCAAATCCCTGAAGACAGCCTGGGTTACAGATTATAAAGAGCTATTGCGTAAGGATATCCACGCTGTAAGCATTGTCACGCCCACATACAGTCATTACAGAATAGCGAAAGACTTTATGGCTAAGGGAAAACACGTCCTTATAGAAAAGCCTATCACAAAAAGCCTAAAGGAGGCGCGAAAGCTCATAAACATTGCTAAGAAAAAGCGTCTTATAATGCAGGTAGGCCATGTGGAGCGTTTTAATTCTGCTATCCAGGCCATAGAAAGATTCTCTTCAAGGCCTCGGTTTATCGAAGCACACAGGCTGGGCCCTTTTGCGCCGCGAGTAAAAGACGTCGGCGTAGTATTGGATCTCATGATCCACGATATCGACATAGTGCTGGGTCTAATAAAATCAAAGATCGAGAGCATCCAGGCCGTGGGCGTAAAGATCCTAACGAAACATGAAGACATTGCCAACGCGAGGATCAGGTTCAAAAACGGCACTGTATGTGACCTCACTGCAAGCCGCGTTACAAACGATACCTTGCGAAAGATAAGGATATTCCAGGAAAACTGTTATATATCGCTGGATTACGTATCTCAGGAAGCCGTGGTTTCCAAAAAAACAAAAAATAAAATAGCCTCGAAAAAAATAGACATAAAAAAAGAAGCGCCCCTGAAAAACGAACTCTCTTCTTTTGTGCATTGCGTGCTCAATAAAAAGAAACCCGTTGTATCGGGGATAGAGGCCTACAATGCCCTCGCAGTAGCGCACAAGATCATCAAAAAGCTATCCATATGAAGAAAAAAAGGATCATGATCATCGCAGGTGAAACATCCGGAGACCTGCAGGCAGCACACCTTATAAAATCTCTTAAATCGATGAACCCCAATATAGAGATATTCGGCGTGGGCGGAAAACAGATGAAAGCTGCCGGCGCAGAAATAGTCTATGACATAGTAGACCTCGCTGTTGTAGGTTTTATAGAAGTCCTGAAGCACCTTGGTACGTTCAGAAATCTTTTTAAAAAACTTCTGGCACTTCTCGACGCTAGAAAACCGCATGCGGTAATCCTCGTCGATTATCCGGGTTTTAATCTACGTTTTGCAAAAGCTGTGAAAGAAAAAAATATCCCTGTTATATACTACATAAGTCCTCAGATATGGGCATGGGGGAAGAAAAGAATTTTAGAAATAAAAAAATATATCGATAAAATGATCGTGGTCTTTGGCTTCGAGGAAGAACTCTATAAAGAGGCCGGCGTAAAAGTAACGTTTGTAGGTCATCCTTTTTTGGATTTAGTAAAATCTGAATGGAAACGAGAAGAAACAATAAAACGCCTGCATCTAAACCATTCTTCTGTAAAAATAGCTCTTATGCCGGGTTCGCGCGCAAAAGAGGTCGAGAGACACTTGCCTGCGATGTTAAAGGCATGTGAAATCATAAAAGAAAATTTTCCGGACGCTGAATTTATACTTTCAAAAAGAAAGGAACTTGATAAATCTATATATAATAAGATCGTAAACCGATGCTCGATAAAACCGCATTCTATCGAAAACAGGCCTTACGAAATCATGGAGATAGCTGACCTTGTGATAGTCTCTTCCGGCAGCGCCACGCTTGAGACAGCTATCATGCAAAAACCCATGGTAATTATTTACAAGACATCTATTATCACATGGTTTCTCGCGAGAAATATGATCAAAATACCTGATATAGGGCTCGTGAATGTCGTGGCCGGGAAAAGAATCGTGCCGGAGCTGATACAGTTTCAGGCTAGTCCTAAAAATATTGCAGAAGAATCATTGATAATACTAAAAGACAAGATAAAACAAAAAGAAATCAAAGAAAACCTAAAAGAAATAAAGCAAAAACTCGGAATACACGGCGCTGCAGACCGCGCTGCCCACCTCATCCTAACTTTACACTTCAACAACGTTAAAGTGTAAAGTTACTCCCATTCTATCGTGGATGGTGGCTTGGAGCTTATATCGTAGACTACCCGGTTAATACCATTCACCTCATTTATAATACGATTCGAAATCCTGCCTAAGATATCGTAAGGCATTTTTGCCCAATCTGCTGTCATCGCATCCTGACTGGTGACGATTCTCAAGGCACAGGTATTTTCATACGTTCTTTCATCGCCCATCACACCCACACTCTTTACAGGCAAAAGCACTGCGAAAGACTGCCAAATTCCTCTATAGCCATCGAATTTCTCCATCTCTTCCTGCATGATTGCGTCTGCCTCGCGCAAGACATCAAGCCTCTCTTTTGTTACCTCGCCTATGATCCTGACAGCAAGGCCGGGCCCTGGGAACGGTTGCCTGTAAACAAGCTTATCGTCCAGCCCCAGCTCTTTTCCTAACCTCCTGACCTCATCTTTAAAGAGGTCTCTTAAAGGTTCTATTAGCTTGAAATTCATTTTTTTAGGCAATGCACCCACATTGTGATGCGTTTTTATCGTCGCCGATGGTCCGCCTTTTGCAGACACGCTTTCAATGACATCGGGATATAACGTGCCCTGACCCAAGAATCTGATCTTCCCTAGCTGCTTCGCTTCCTTTTCAAAGACCCTGATAAATTTCCTACCAATGATCTTACGTTTCCTTTCAGGGTCGACTGCGCCTTTCAGTTCTCTAAGAAAATCTTTTTCAGCATCTGCCACATGAAGATTTACATGCAGATGCTTTTTAAAAGTGTCTACCACCTTTTTCTTTTCATCTTTTCTTAACAAACCATTGTCCACGAAAATACAATGTAGCCTTTTAGCGATCGCCTTGTGCAGCAGGGCTGCCGTAACAGAAGAATCCACGCCCCCTGACAACCCAAGCACCACTTTTTCTTTACCAACTTGACTCCTGATTTCTCTTATTGACTCTTTGATAAAAGATTTCATGGTCCACGACGGCTTTAACCCTACTACCTTATAGAGAAAATTCTTAAAAATCTCCATGCCTTTTGGGGTATGTACCACTTCTGGATGAAATTGCACTCCGTAAAATCTTTTCTTTGGATCGCACATGCTGGCAATCTTCGAATTTTTTGTATGCCCGAGTCTCATGAATCCCTTTGGCAACACAAGCACCTGATCCCCGTGACTCATCCAGACCTTTTCTTTTTTATTTAGGCCCAGAAATAGTTTTTCTTTTTTATCAATGACTATCTCTGCATGGCCATATTCGCGTTTTTTGGTATGACCGACCCTTCCGCCCAGCATATAGCCCATGAGCTGCATGCCATAACATATGCCCAATATGGGAACCCCGAGGCCAAATATGCGCGAGTCACACTTTGGCGAGCCTTTTTTGGACACGCTGGAAGGTCCGCCAGTCATAATAATGGCTCGCGGATTGAGCCCTTTGATCTTAGCCAGCGGCGCATCGTAAGGCAAGAGGACGCAATAAATATTGCATTCTCTTACGCGTCTGGCTATAAGCTGATTGTACTGCGCCCCAAAATCCAATACTACCACTGTTTCTTTCTGCATTTCACTGGTCCTATCTTATGTCATTCCCGCGAAAGCGGGAATCTTAAGTTTACTTTTAACAATGTTGAAAGTAAACTTAAGGCGACTTTTGAATTTTCCCTCTACAAGCCTTTACGCAAATACCACAGATAAACTGGCCAACTATCCCTTTATTCCTGAAATCTTTTAATTTTTCGTAACACTTAATATGATCAAAGTCTTCTTTTTTATCTTTTATAGCTTCGACGGGGCAAACATCTATACATGCCTTACATCTACCGCAATCCTCTTTAAGGGGTTTATCAACTACTAACGGTACATCAGTCAACACCGTCACAAGCCTGAACCGCGCCCCTAATTCTGGGCTTACTAAGAGATTATTTCTTCCAATAAACCCGAGCCCCGCAAGCCTGCCGATCTCTTTATGGGAAAGATGGCCCTTCTGCCTGTCCCAATCTATTATCTGCGATGCCGCTACAGGCAAGGCATTGTATCCATTAGACTGCAAGAAATTAGAAATCTTTAACGCTATCTGATCGAGCGCCGCGTTCACTTGACGATAATGATGGAAATAAATTTTCGTCGGCGCATCCTGTATTTCTTCCAGTATCGGGTCAGACAGCCTCAAGCCGATAGATATAGCATAGTCTAAATCCTTTAAGATTTCATCTGAAAAATGAAATTCTTTTTTCAGGCTCCCTACATCTGTCACGCCAAAAAGCGCAGCGCCCGCTTCCCGGGTAAACCCTTCTATTTTTTTGCGTAATTCTTTTCTTTCCATCTCTTGAGATACACCATGAGCGTTGATATCGCGACAGGCGTTATGCCGGACATCCTCGATGCCTGGCCGAGATTCATCGGCCGGGCATGTGAGAGTTTTTCGACTATTTCATTAGAGAGGCCTGGGATATCTTTAAATGTGAAGGCCTCAGGTATCTTTATTTTTTCTATCTTCTTAAAATTCTCTATCTCTTTTAGCTGCCTATCCACAAACCCTTTATACTTCACGTCTATCTCTACCTGTCTGATTTCCTCGTCGGAAATCCTGGATTTTCCTCCCCCTCCATTGAGCTCCTTAAGCATATGAAAATCCAGGCGCGGCCGCTTTAAGAGCCCCGCCAGGCTCACTGCATTGTTTATCGGAGGCTGGTTCCATTTTTTAAGCCTGTTGTTAATGCTTGCGGTTGGATAGACCTTTATCTTTTCTATCCTTCGAATCTCTTTTTCTATCCTGTGTTTTTTTTGCATTATTTTCTTGTAATCCTTTTTCTTCACAAGCCCCAATCTATAACCTGCCTCCCTGAGTCTGAGATCAGCGTTATCTTCTCTCAGAAGAAGCCTGTATTCAACGCGCGACGTAAACATCCTGTAAGGTTCGTTAGTGCCTTTCGTCGTGAGGTCATCTATCAGAACTCCTATATATGCCTGCGAGCGGTCCAGGATAAAAGGCTCTTTCCCTTTTAATTTTAAGACAGCATTTATCCCTGCCAGAAGCCCTTGCGCCGCTGCCTCTTCATAACCAGTCGTGCCGTTTATCTGCCCAGCGTGATAAAGATTTTGTATGAATTTTGTCTCGAGCGTAAGTCTGAGTTGCGTAGGATCCACAAAGTCGTATTCGATTCCATAGCCCGGGACTTTTATCTCAGCCTTTTCAAGTCCGGGAATGCTTCTGACCATCTTTAGTTGCGTATCAACCGGTAGGCTCGTAGATATCCCGTTCGGATAGTGCTGGGATATGCGCAAACCTTCTGGCTCCATGAAGATCTGATGCCTGTCTCTGTCGCTGAATCGCACGACTTTATCCTCGATAGAAGGACAATATCGTACGCCAGCAGATTTGATCTTCCCTGTATATAAAGGAGAACTATCAAGGCCTTTGCGAATTATACTGTGTGTCTTTTTGTTAGTGTATACAAGGTAACATGGCACCTGCCTGCGGTCTATTCTTTGCGTTGAAAATGAAAACGGCACCGGCGAGTTATCGCCCGGCTGTCTCTTCATCTTAGAAAAATCTATTGTCTTTGAATCTATGCGCGGTGTTGTGCCTGTCTTGAGCCTCGATATCTTAAAGCCGAGCGAAAGGAGATTATCCGAAAGTCCCAAGGAAGGCGGATCTCCTAACCTGCCTCCTGGAAAATGTGTAAGGCCAATGTGAATTGTGCCGTTTAAAAAAGTGCCTGGCGTAAGGACCACGGCTTTTGCATTTATTCGGCTACCATCTGCGAGCTTCACACCGCATACAGTTTTATTTTTTACGATTAACTGCGATACAACCCCTTCTAAAATGTCCAGGCGCTTCGCCTTTTCAACAGCACCCTTCATATATTCCACGTATAAATCCCTGTCTGTCTGCGCCCTCGACGACCACACAGCAGGACCCTTAGAGCGGTTAAGTATGCGGAATTGTATGCCGCTAAAGTCTGCGGCCCTGGCCATTTCTCCGCCTAAGGCATCTATTTCTTTCACGAGCTGGCCCTTGCCGATCCCTCCGATAGCAGGATTACAAGACATGTAGCCTATCTTATCCAGAGACATGCTAACAAGGAGCGTCTGGCACCCCATCTTGCTCGACGCAAGAGCTGCCTCTATGCCCGCATGTCCTGCCCCAACAACTATGACATCACAAATCTTCTTCATAGGGATATTATAACCTTAAGTATACACTTCAACAATGTTAAAAAGAATTAGACTATTCTAGGAGATTATTCTTGGCCAGGCATTCGCCGTTCCAGCAGTACGTACAGAGTTTCTCTCGTGGAAGGCCGATCGCCTTTATCATGTCTTTGAGGGTCTGATAGCGGAGCGTTGTAACGCCGATGTCCTTTTCGATCCACTTTACCATCTTTTTATATTTCGGCGAGGCAGGATCCACGTATTCTGATACATCTTCTATGTCCTTACCTTCTATATCCTTTATCGCCTTTCTTGCTGCGAGTTCATTGATCGAGCGAGTAGAGAGGCAGAACCTGCAGGGATACATAAGCGGAGGGCATGCAGGCCTCGCATGGATCTCTTTTGCACCATTGTCCCAGAGCTTCTGTATGGTAAAGTTCTTGAGCTGCGTGCCGCGAACGATAGAATCCTCGCACACAACTATCCTGTTCCCGTCGATAATATCCTTTATAGGTATGAGCTTCATCCTGGCAACGCGATCCCTTATTTCCTGAATCGGGGGCGTGTAGCTCCTGCCGTATCCCGGAGTATATTTTACAAGAGGTCTTCTATATGACTTTTTTGACTCCATGGCATAGCCTATGGCATGCGCAGTGCCTGAATCCGGAACACCTGAGACAACATCCACCTTAATGTCCTCGTCGTGCTTTGCCAGGGCAACGCCGCACCTCTCTCTAACCGCCTCGACACTTATACCCTCATAACTCGAGGCAGGAAATCCTGTGTATATCCACAAAAATGAACAGATCTGATTGATGCCTCTCGCGCCTCTCGCCTGTTTCATACCATCGCCACTTATAAGGACTATCTCGCCCGGTGCAAGAAATTTCTTAACCTCGAATCCAGTATTTTGAAAAGAGCATGTTTCTGATGCTACCGCAAAATCCTTGCCTCTTTTACCTATCGCAAGAGGCGTGTAACCAAATCTGTCTCTCGCAGCGTATATGCCCTCTTTGGTAAGCAAAAGCACACTGGCAGAACCAATGATCTTGCTGAACATATGCTCTATGCCTGATACAAAATCATCTCCTTCGCTTATAAGCTTTGCCACTACCTCTATCGCATTGGAAGAACCTTCTTCGGTCTCGCTAAACGAATGTCCACGGCTATGTAACTCCTTTATGATATCTTTTGTGTTTTCTATAAGCCCTGTCATGCATATCGCAAAAGAGCCAAATTTTGTATTGAGAAATATGGGTTGTGGATCTGAGTCACTTATGGCGCCAATACCATACTTCCCCTCTGTTTTTCTATAATCGTCGTAAAACTTTGACTTAAACTGGCTCTGGGAAATATCGTGTATATATCTATATATCCTTTTGCCGCTTAATACAGCTATGCCGCCGAACTCTGTCCCAAGATGAGACTGATAATCAACGCCATACAAAAGGTCCTGTGAACAATCTTTTTGAGATACGACTCCAAATACACCACTCATTGAATAGCCCCCTTAGTAATTAAAAAACAAGCTCGATGACGGGATCGCATCCGTCGTGAAATTTATGCCCAATCTCCTGAGCCCGGCCTCATCGCCAGGTGTCGGTAAGTGCGTACTATGCAGCTCGCAACCGCTCAGCTCCTTAAGCATAGACAGTGCCTTTTTTGCGCTTTTATCCGTATGAGCGCTTATGGAAAGTGCTACTAGTATTTCGTCCAGCGTCAAACTCTCGGAAGACATGCTCAATATATGCTTTTTCAGATTAGACAGATCGCCCATGACCTCTGGCTTTAATATATGCACCTTGTCTTCGATTTTGGCAAGATGCTTTATCGCATTTATAATAGCGGCAGATGCTGCATGCATAACAGTAGAATTTTTACCAGTCACTATTTCACCGCCTGAGAGTTCGATCGCAGCGCCGCAGTAGTAGCCTTTGTTTCCTTTTTTCTTTTTCTTGCAATCTTCTGCTGCCTTTCTTGCAGGAAGCACTACCTTTCTGTCCTCTATCTCTACACCGGCCTTATCCATTATAGAGATCGCCCTATCAAGTTCCTCTTTTGTGCCAGCTCCTGTTGCAAATTCGAGATTGTGACGGAAATATCTGCGGATTATCTCTTCTTTTGCAGCTTCGCGCGCGCCCTTATCATCTACGATACCAAAACCCGCCCTGTTAACGCCCATATCTGTCGGAGAATTATAATAACTGTCACTCGAACCGGAGATCTTTCGGATAATCTTTCTTAAAATCGGAAATGCCTCGACGTCACGATTATAATTGACCGAATTTTTTCTATATTTTTCAAGATGGAACGGATCTATCAGATTAAAATCTGCCAGGTCAACTGTGGCAGCTTCATACGCAATATTCACAGGGTGGTTAAGCGGTAGATTCCAGATCGGGAATGTCTCGAATTTTGCGTATCCTGAATTTATGCCTTTTACATGGTCGTGATAAAACTGAGAAAGACACGTCGCGAGCTTTCCGCTACCCGGCCCAGGCGCTGTCACCACCACAAGAGGCTTTTTAGTCTCGATATAATCATTTCTCCCGTAACCATTTGGACTGACTATTGTCTCGACATCATGCGGATAGCCTTCTATAGTAACGTGCTTGTAAACCTTCAGGCCTAATTTTTCAAGCCGCCGCTTAAACTTAAGCGCGGCAGGCTCATTATTAAATCTCGTCAGGACAACTGAGGTCACATTGAGATTCCACGCCTTTAAGTCATCTATGAGCTTCAGCGTGGCCAGGTCATACGTTATGCCATAATCGCCCCGCACCCTGCCCTGCTCTATGTCCTTGGCGTACACAGTTACGATTATCTCGGCATAATCCTTAAGCTTTTCAAGAAGCCGCATCTTTACATTTGGATCATAGCCCGGTAAAACCCTCGCTGCGTGATAGTCAAAGCAAATTTTACCGCCAAACTCCAGATATAGCTTATTGCCGAAGCTCTTTGTCCTGTTGAGAATCTCCTTGCTCTGCTCCGCAAGGTATTTCTCGTTATCGAAGCTCACCTTTTTAGTAACAACTCTTTTGAACATGACCCTAGTCTAACTCCGATCCCGGTATTGATCCGCTTAAGTATACATTTTAACATTGTTGGAGCGTATACTTAAGCGATTTAAGTATACTTTTAACAATGTTAAAAGTATACTTAGGAGATTTCTGAGTGATATTCCTGTAGCGATTTTACGTCGCCCTTGTTTTCAAGATAAGACTTTATACCGTCTGCCACTGCAACAGCTGCTGCCGGCGTTGTAATATACGGAATCTTATATTTTATCGCGTTCTTTCTAATATAGGAGTCGTCATACGCCGCAGTCTTCCCAACAGGTGTATTTATAATAAGTTTTATCTCTTTGTTATTAATCGCATCGATGATATTTGGCCTTCCCTCGTGCGTCTTTTTAATAAGATCTGCCTCAACGTTGTATTTCTCGAGCAATTTTTTCGTACCTTCTGTTGTCACGACCTTGAACCCTAGTTCTTTTAGTTTTTTCGCTGCCTCTGCAATGTTTTTCTTCTTGTCTTTGTCAGCCACTGTGATAAGCGCTGTTCCCTCTGTAGGTAATTTAAGTCCAGCTGCCTCCTGCGCCTTGAAATATGCTAACCCTGCTGAATCAGCCAGTCCCATAACCTCCCCTGTAGAACGCATTTCAGGCCCGAGCACAGGATCTACTTCCTGAAACATATAAAACGGGAAGACTGCTTCTTTTACACCATAGTGTTTATATTTCTTTGGCTTTAGATTCATGTCCTTTAATTTCTTGCCGAGCATAAGTTCTGTTGCGATCCTCGCCATGGAAATACCTGCCACCTTCGACACTATCGGAACAGTCCTCGACGCCCTTGGATTTGCCTCAAGGACATACACCTTATCCTTTGCAATAGCATACTGTATATTCATAAGGCCGCAGACTTTTAACTTCTGCGCGATCTTCTGTGTATATTCATTTATAGTGTCGATATGTTTCTTTGGAATTGTCTTTGGAGGAATAACACAGGCCGAATCTCCAGAGTGTATGCCAGCTTCTTCGATGTGCTCCATTATAGACGGTATATACACATCCTCACCGTCAGAAATAGCATCAGCCTCCAGCTCTATTGCATCCTCTAAAAATTTATCGATGAGAATAGGCCTGTCAGGAGATACATCAACTGCTGCCTTTACATAATCCCTGAGCATCTCCTCGTCATAGACGATCTCCATTCCCCTCCCGCCCAAGACATACGAAGGCCTTACAACAAGTGGGTAACCAATTCTTTCTGCTATCTTCAAGGCCTGATCTAATGTGCTTGCCATGCCACTTTCTGGCTGAGGAATGCCCATCTTTTTCATTACCTTGGCAAAATTCTCCCTGTCTTCTGCAAGGTCAATGCTCTCAACAGATGTACCAAGTATCTTTACGCCAGCATCTTCTAGTTCCTTCGCAATATTAAGAGGTGTCTGGCCGCCAAACTGCACTATCGCGCCTTCTGGTTTTTCTTTATTGTAAATACTCAAAACATCCTCGACAGTCAAAGGCTCAAAGTATAATTTATTCGATGTATCATAATCTGTCGAAACTGTCTCAGGGTTACAGTTGATCATTATGCTTTCATAGCCCAGGTCTCTCAGTGCAAACGCAGTATGACAACAGCAATAGTCAAACTCTATGCCCTGACCTATCCTGTTCGGCCCGCCGCCCAAAATCATTATCTTTTTATTAGGAGACACCGAGACCTTATCCTCTGCCCTGTAAGTTGAATAATAATAAGCTGCATTTTCTGCGCCGCTCACTGGCACTGCATGCCATGCCTCAGCCTTGCCCAGCTTAAGACGTCTTTCCCTGATCTCTTTCTCTGCGCACCCTAAGATCTGACTCAGATATCTGTCTGAAAAACCATCTTCTTTTGCTTTTACCAGCATATCATCTGGCAATTTCTTGCCTTTATATTTCAAGATCTTCTCTTCGAGCTCAACCAGTTCTTTCATCTGTGTTATAAAATACCTGTGAATATTCGTCCTGTCGTAAAGCTCATCTACGGTCGCACCTTTTCTAATCGCTTCATACATAATAAACTGACGCTCTGAAGTTGGATATGCAAGGAGCTTTCTCAATTCATCTAGCGATAGCTCATTAAAATTCTTGGCAAAGCCAAGGCCGTAGCGCTTCCTCTCAAGACTCCTGATAGCCTTTTGAAATGCCTCTTTATAGGTTTTTCCTATACTCATGACTTCTCCGACCGCCCTCATCTGCGTGCCGAGCTGGTCTTTTATGCCCTTAAATTTCTCAAATGCCCAGCGCGAAAATTTTATGACTACATAATCCCCTGACGGCGTGTATTTATCAAGGGTTCCGTCACGCCAATAAGGGATATCTCTCAGAAGATCTCCACCTGCGAGCCTCGCCGATACAAGCGCAATTGGAAAGCCTGTTGCCTTACTTGCCAATGCAGACGAACGCGATGTCCTTGGATTTATCTCTATTACCACTACCCTGTCTTCTCCGGGCTTACGCGCAAACTGTACGTTTGTGCCTCCAATAACCTCTATCGCATCCACTATTTTATAGGAATACTTTTGTAGCTTCTCCTGCATCTCTTTTTCTACGGTGAGCATTGGTGCAGAACAAAATGAATCTCCTGTGTGAACACCCATAGGATCTATATTCTCTATAAAACAAACTGTGATTTTATTCGACTCCCTGTCTCTCACGACCTCTAATTCCAGCTCTTCCCAGCCCAGGACAGATTCTTCGACGAGGATCTGACCTATAAGACTCACCGAAATTCCCCTCGTCGCAATTACCTCTAGTTCTTCGTCATTAAATACTGCTCCTCCGCCTGTGCCACCCATTGTATAGGCAGGTCTGATAATAACAGGATAACCTAGATCATGCGCAATTTTTTTGGCCTCTTCAACAGAATACGCGAGTTCGCTCTTTGGCATTGGAATACCTAATTTATTCATTGTATTCTTAAACGCCAGTCTATCTTCACCCCTCTTAATAGCATCTGCTTGCACGCCTATGATTATGCAGTTAAATTTTTCAAGAACGCCTTTTTTGGCTAACTCGCTGGAAAGATTTAGTCCTGTCTGTCCACCAAGATTCGGTAAAAGTGCATCCGGCCTTTCCTTTTCTATAATCGCGGCAAGCCTTTCAACATTGAGCGGCTCTATATAGGTAACATCGGCCATGCCAGGATCAGTCATGATCGTAGCTGGATTGGAATTAACAAGCACTATTTTATAGCCGTGCGCTCGCAATGCCTTACACGCCTGTGTACCTGAATAGTCAAACTCACACGCCTGGCCTATTACAATTGGACCTGAACCTATTATTAGAACTTTGTTGATATCTTTGATCTTTGGCATAATACCCCTCTCTCTCTCAAATTAAAAGGGCGTTCCACCCTTAAAAAAATGGAACGCCCTTGTCCTCATATTCCGCATTCATAAACTCAACCTCGAGCATAATTATCCCTAATTGTCTATCGTGTGTCAAGAAAAATCAGCCTGATCTCTAGCCTAAAATCTTATCAGCCTCCTCTTTATAAGCATCCATTATGTAAGGAATGCCGGAAACCTTTGTCGCTTCTTCAGTTAGAGACATGACGTCTTTTCTTGAAATCGTACTTAGGTTGAAATTCCTCGAACCAGCCATCAGCTGCTGGAGTCCCACCTTTAGCTTCTGACTAAAGCTATAGATACCTATTGCTCCCAATGGAATCTCATTGATCTTCTTTCCGTATTTCTCAGCGAGCTCATCATAGCATACGAAAATCTCTTTGGGAAGTTTTCCATATCTTGAAACAGTAGATGGAAGATCTTTTCCTTCGATCCAGAATCCAATGTTCTTCCCGACCATGCCCGGAATCATCAAAGCCCTTCCCATACAAACTGCCTTCACATACGGAGCGCCCATTGCAAGCACCTTAAATATATGATCCTCTGTCGAAAATCCACCAGCAATGGCCAGATCAGGCACTCTCATGCCTTTCTTTTTCATCCTCTCGCAAAGGTCATATGTCATTGCCTGTAAGTAGAATGTCGGGACTCCCCACTCTTCCATCATCCTCCACGGCGACATACCTGTTCCGCCTGGTGCACCATCGATCGTAAGAAGATCTATCTTTGCCTCAGACGAAAACTTTAATGCCATTGCAAGTTCTCTCATAGGATATGCGCCTGTCTTTAAGGTAATGCGTTTAAAACCAAGATTTCTCAGGCGTTTTATTTCTGCGAAAAACGCTTCTTCTGTTACAAACCCAAGTCTGGAATGACGTTCAAATTCCTTTATCGCGCCATCCTTGTAAGCCTGCTTAACAGTCTTTAGAGTCGGGTCAGGCGTTACAATGTAGCCTCGTTTCTTGAGTTCAAGCGCGCGCTCCAAGCTCTTTACTTTTATCTCTCCGCCAATACATTTTGCGCCCTGACCCCATTTCAGCTCTATAGTTTCAAGGTTGTGCTTTTTTCTAACATACTCTGCAACGCCTAAGCGAGTATCTTCTACGTTCATCTGGACCAGGATCTCACCATAACCTTCGTGGAATTTCTTATAGGTCTCTATCCTTCTATCCATGTCAGGCGCCTTTGTAATCTTTCCATTCTTGTCAAGCTCTAGCTCTGGATCTATCCCGCATACGTTTTCACCGCAGACCAGGGTTACGCCTGAAATTGCAGCACCTATTGCAAAATGCTCCCAGTTTTTGCGAGCGATCTCTGTAGAGCCAAGTGCGCCTGTAAAGCAAGGCACCCTCATCTTTACTTTCTTGTCCCAGCCATAGTCTGTCTCAGTATCTACTGCAGGGAATGTAGCTGTATCAGGATTTCCCTCTACGCCTTTAGGAAGCCCCTTTGCCCCCATTGCATATCCCTGTATATTAAGGTGTGAATAATCAATAGGATACTCTTTGTCTCCACCTGCTGTGATCTCGCCGAACGGTCCTGGATAAATTACCTCACGCCCCCTAAAACTTGCTTTAAATACTTCGCAATTACCGCGGCAACCGTCGATACAACGCGTACAAATCCCTGACTGAGGAGCTACGTTGCGCGAGCGGTTCGCTGTCTGTGTTACGTCATTTGCATTTGGTCTCTGTAAATTCATCTTCTACCTCCTGTTTGGTTAAAAATAAGAAAGGCGTCCTGCCTTTTTCTAACAGAACGCCTTCGTTCTCTTTTTATACCAATACATCTTTGTATTTGAACTTCTTTAATAGTATGCTACATCAACTAACATCTGTCAAGAAAAATTTTCAATAAATCTTAAGTATACATTTCAACAATGTTAAAGTGTATACTTAAAAGATGTTTCAAACTTATCTGCTCTTGCCTCTTATTTTTATTCCCTTTTTTCTTAAAGCATCGGTTCTTTTCTTGGAACACTCCATGCAGAAAAACCTTGGGCTAGAGTCTCTCTTATCATAATTTGGCGCCATGACTAACCTCCAGAGACTCGTCTCTTTTCCGCAAGAATCACATAAGCCTTTTTCCTTAACATGCCACATCTCTACTGCCTTGGAAGTAAAAATAAACTTATCCACCCAGAAGAAAATGCTGGCGCCGATCAGATTGGCCACCACAGTCTGCCACAGACCTGCGCCTAACTGCCTCACGACCAACCAGAGTATTGGCGTGCTAAGCTGCCATCTTACTAGATACAATATAAACCTTTTCATAGGGAATAAAAGATTGGATTATTACTTCCTAATACCGAATGCAAGTCCTTTGACTGAGCGGACGCAGTCAAAGCCTTCGCCGAGCCTGCAGTCGACACAACTATCGATCATATCCTGTGACATGGAAAGCTGGGCTTCGCATAGGCCACAGAGCTTCTCTTCGCCTTTCTTCATAGGGCCTGGGCATGGGCTTATGGTCATGGGGCAAAGATCTATACAAGCATTACAGCGCTTGCAAAAGTCAGGACGCTGGTCAAAAGGCAATCTTACGTGACGCTCCTGGCCGCGGCCTACAAAACCCAGCGAGCGCGACCTCCACATCTCAGTGCAAGCCCTTACGCAGCGACCGCATAAAACACAATTTTTATTTTCAAAAGGATAGCGCGCTTCTTTTACGCCGCACCTCACTGCTATATCCTGGATCGCACGTGAATTCGGAGCCTCAGCCACTAACATCTCTGCGATATTCTTCCGTATTTTAAGAATATTTTCTGAATGCGCACGTATCTCCATGCCGTCTTCGGCCTCAAGCGTGCAAGACGCAGTGACCTTTGAACGTCCATTCTTAATAACCTCTACCACACAGATGCGGCACGCGCCTATAGGAGTAATGCCTCTCATGTGGCAGAGATGCGGAATACAGATACCATAGTCAAGTGCGGCATCCAAGACTGATGTGCCTTGCGGTGCCCTGATTCTTGCTCCGTCTATTGTAAGAGTTACATAACTATCCATTGTCGCATCCCTCAACCTTAAGTATACATTTCAACAATGTTAAAAGTATACTTAAGAAACCATTATTGCGTCAAATTTACAAGCCTCTCTGCAAATGCCGCATTTGTGGCACTTACTGTCTTCTATCCTAGGAGGCGTTTTCTTCTGCCCGTTAAGCATAGCGCCATGTGGACATGCCTTTAGACAAAGACCGCAGGCCTTGCATTTATTCGTATCGACTGAATAATGTATAAGCTCCCTGCACACTCCTGCAGGACACTTTTTCTCTTTTATATGAGCCTCATATTCATCTTGAAAATGCTTTATTGCTGTCAAAACAGGATTCGGAGCAGTCTTTCCAAGCGCGCACAATGACGCCACTGAAATCGTCTCAGCAGCATCCTTTAAAAGCTCCAGCTTTTCTTCAGTGCCTCTGCCTTCGCTGATATCATTTATTACCTCTAACATCCTCTTTAAGCCAACTCTACACGGTACACATTTGCCACAAGACTCATCTATTAAAAACTTCAGAAAATATTTCGCAACGTCCACCATGCAGGTTGATTCATCCATTACCACCATGCCGCCTGAGCCAACCATAGCGCCATGCTCAGTCAATGCCTCGAAATCCACTGGCAGGTCAAAGAGTTTTTCCGGAAGGCATCCACCTGAAGGCCCGCCTATCTGCACAGCTTTTATCAAATTTCCGTTTGCCGGTCCACCACCTATATCATACACGATCTGGCGCATAGTAGTGCCCATTGGCACCTCTATAAGGCCTGTGTTCTTCACCTGTCCTGTCAACGCAAATATCTTCGTGCCCTTACTATGCTCAGTGCCTTTTGAGGCAAAATACGCAGCTCCTTTATTGATGATAGAAGGCACATTGGCAAGCGTCTCGACATTGTTAAGATTAGTAGGCAATTCTTCAAAACCTTTTTCAGTCGTGTGTATATCTTTAGGCCTTGGCTCCCCAACTTTGCCTTCCAAAGACGCCATTAATGCGCTTGATTCGCCGCACACAAACGCGCCTCCGCCCCTTGCTATCTTTATATCAAATGAAAAATCCGTGCCTAGGATATTCTTACCTAAAAGCCCTAGACCATTTGTTTCTTTAACAGCTATCTTTGCGTGCTCTACTGCGAGCGGGTATTCATTCCTTACATATATAGCGCCGTGCTCTGCGCCAATAGCAAATGCTGCTATGAGCATGCCTTCGATCACTGCATGCGGGTTGCCCTCGAGCACGCTGCGATCCATGTATGCGCCTGGATCGCCTTCGTCTGCATTACATATGACATACTTGGGCCGACCATGAGCCTTGCGGCACGATTCCCATTTTCTAGCAGTGGGAAACCCACCTCCGCCGCGACCTCTCAGGCCTGATTTCTTGACATCTTCTATGACCACTTCTGGTTGCATAGAACTCAAGACCTTGGTCAGCGCAGAATAACCACCGATTGCTATATAGTCATTGATACTGCACGGGTCTACTGACTTATTCTGGCCGATAACTGAGCGGACCTGCGCCTTATAGAAAGGTATATCCTTTTCCCTGGTTATCTTTTTACCTGAGGAAGGGTCAATGTACAATAATCTTTCAACGACCTTATCGCCCTCTAGCGTTTCTTTAACGATCTCGGCTATATCCTCTGGTTTTATTTTACAATAAAAAATATTCTCCGGCTCTATGACCATAAGCGGTTCTTGCTCGCAAAAACCATGGCAACCTGTTACGCGTAACCTGACTTTATCCTCTAATTTTTGCTTCTTAAGTTCTTTTTTGAACGCGTCCACGACCTTTGAAGAGCCGCATGCCTGTCCGCATGTACCTGAAGATATCATGACAGTTACAGGCTTTTGTTCGCTCTTGGCCTTTAATTTATCTTGTAAGGCTATGACTTCTTGTGCGGATTTTAATCTAGGCATTTTTCTTTTCTTTGCTCTTCTTGCGGATCTTTGATATTAAATCCCGTAACTTTCCCGGAGTCATATGTTTATGATATTCCCCATCCAGTATAACTACAGGGCTCAGCGCACACGCACCCAGGCAATTGACTGTCTCAACAGTAAACTCGCCATCCTCTGTGGTCTCGCCTGGCTTTATGCTGAGCTGGCCCAGCACCTCATCCAAGAATCTTGGCGCGCCCTTCACATGACAGGCCGTACCCATACATACAGTAAGAACGTGCTTACCACGTGGTTTGAGCGTAAACGCCTTGTAAAAATTCGCTACCCTGAATACCTCTATAATAGGAGTGTCTAGTCTTTCTGAGACTTGCCTTAGGACATCTTCTGGAAGGTGATTGTAGGCCTGCTGGACATCCTGCAGGACCTCAATCAACTCTGAACGGGAATCTCTGTTTTTTAGAATGGTATCGACTTTCTTAGTCATCGGGAATTGCACAATCTTTGTGCATATTTATGTCTATTATCTATACAGCAGGCCCTCCCGTCAAGCAAAAATAAGTATACACTTCAACAATGTTAAAATGTATACTTAAGTAAGTTCGTTTAGGAGGGTTTTGACTTTTGATTCGATTTCGTCGCGGGTTTTACGGAAGAATGTTATATCTTTGCCATTTGGGTCTGGAATGTCCCACTTTATGTGATTTTTAGCAGGGATAAGAGGACAGGTGTCTTTACAACCCATACCTACTGCATAGTCGAATTCTTTTATAGGGAGCTCATCAAAACCCTTGGATTTTGCGCCTGAGATATCTATGCCCTTCTCAGCCATTACCTTTATTGCCTGGTCATTGACCTTGCCTGATGGCTTTGAGCCAGCACTGTACGCAATTAACTTATCTTTGCCGTAAAAATTAGCAAAACCCTCTGCCATCTGGCTTCTACATGAGTTCTCTACGCAGATAAATAATATTTTTTTCTTCATCAGAAAACAATCTTTAGCTTTGTACCCACTGCATTTACGTCAGTCCACTTGCCGCTGGATGAAGATTTAGAACGCTGCCAGAGATAGTAGATATCGCCCTTGAGATTCTTATATATCTTAAAGGAAAACCCCGAATACAGTCTGTTTCTGTTTAATTCCTTTGAGTCAGAGTCAAAAAAAGTCTCGTCTGCAACGTAAGGCCTGATCTCATGCCCGGTAAGGCTCACAGGCGGCTTTAGTGAAAGCTTATTTCTGTACTGCCAGGCCTCGTCCGAGTCCTCTCTTTCCCTGAATTCAAACCTTGAGCGGTTCGAGAACGAGAAATCCTTTAATTTCCATTTAACCGTGCCATTTATATGAGGCCTGTATTCTGTCTTCCATTCATTCGATTTTTCTTCGCTTATGTGCCTATAGTTAATCCCGAAATCGAACCAGTCTGCCAGGCCAGAATACGTAAGGCCGACATCTGTATGATTATAGTAAGGATTTGTCACGTCATCGCCCCAGCGCCCTTCTTCTTCTACGCCAAGCTTCCATTCATCCGAAAGTTTCGTAGACGCCTTAAGTGTGCCCCAATACTGCCAGTCCTCGTCATCAAAGGCAAGGCAAGGTTTAGAAAAAACCACGATTGATACCAAGGTGACTATAAAAATAAACGCTATTCTCTTAATCGCTGTCATTTTATCTTCTCCTACCTACCTTAAATTTACATTTCAACAATGTTAAAGTGTAAAGTTAGCTTAGTCTATGGATTTTAAGATCAGGGAATAACCCAAGCTGCCTGGGTTTTTTATCTTTAAAGGTATACGTCTTTCGTCGGCCGAGAGCCAGAATTTGAATTTTGGAGGTTCACTTGTAAAAACGTACGCGCGATACTTGCCTAATTTTGTCTTTACAGTCTCTATACCATCAAAAGCTACTTCAAAATCAAAGGTAGGCAGGTTTATCTTTAATTTTTCGCTCTTGTCAAAATCCTTTTTCGAGCGATAGTAATATACGAGGAGTATTGCGTTGTGAATGGGCGAGTCTTTTTCTATGGAAAGTTCCTTCGAGCGTAATTTGCTCTTTGAAAAAATATCTACTCTAAAATTCTTCTGGTCGTATACCTCTTTTATTTTGTCGTCGAACCCGATTTTCTTCTTTATGGTCCTGTGCACTTCTACAGGAAGAAACGTATCCGTATCAGCATAGATGTCTTCATTGTCTTTTAACGAGGGGATCCTAGTATTAAAAGTCACATAATACACTTTTTTGTCACCGAGAAGCCTTTCGCCTTGGAATGCAAGAGTGGATTTACCGATCTTCGCGCCTTTATATCGCACCTCATATGTAAATTGCTCCCCGCTTTCAAAAGGAAGCCCTGGCGCGTTTTGTTCTTCGGGAAGAATTTCTACAGAATGCGTGCTAGGCACGGCCTCCATAAAGACATAACCTGCCAGACAGCACCAGATTATAAAAAGAAAGATGCCTCGTTTACTCATAAATTAGTTCTTAAGGAACCTCTCTCGCTTAAGTATACGCTTTAACATTGTTGAAATGTATACTTAAGCGAATAGGGGTACAGGTTACAATATCGGGAGGTATTTATCGATTTCGTACTTAGAGACCTGGGCCTTGTATTCGTCCCACTCCATGTACTTATTACGAATAAAATATTCGAATACTGTATCGCCCAATGCTTCTTTTACAAGCTTGGATTTCTCTGTGAGCTTTATTGCCTCGTACAAGTCCTCTGGTAAAGACCTTATGCCTGTCTTTGCGCGCTCCTTTTCTGTCATCCTGTATATATTATCTTCTGCCGGCTTGGGAAGCTTGTATTTATTTTTAATTCCATCGAGTCCGGCTGCAAGCATAACAGAAAAAGCAAGATATGGATTTGCCGCAGGATCAGGAGAACGAAATTCCACCCTGGTCGCATTTTCTTTCCCAGGCTTATACATAGGTACTCTTACAAGGGCAGAGCGGTTCATCTGCGCCCAGCATATATAGACAGGTGCTTCATAGCCAGGGATGAGCCTTTTATAAGAATTAACCCATTGGTTTGTCACTGCCGTTATCTCATCAACGTGTTTCAATATGCCTGCGACAAAATATTTAGCTGTGTCTGAAAGATGAGATCTGTCGGTCTTGCTGAAAAATGCGTTCTTAGAACCTTTGAAAAGCGACTGGTGCACATGCATGCCGCTACCGTTAATACCATAGATCGGTTTTGGCATAAATGTCGCGTATTTGCCATGCTGCCGGGCAACCTCTTTTACGACCATGCGGTAGGTCATGACATTGTCTGCCATGCTAAGCGCATCGCAGTATCTCAGATCTATCTCATGCTGTGACGTAGCTACTTCGTGATGAGAATACTCTACCTTTACGCCCATTTTCTCGAGCATGACAACTGTCTCGCGACGCAGATCTTGCGCAACGTCAAGAGGCGTGAGATCAAAATAACCGCCTTTATCCAGAATTATCGTGTTCTTTGGATTTTCAAAATAAAAATATTCCAGCTCAGGACCAATGTAATAAGTAAAGCCCATGTCTTTTGCCTTTTTTAGATTTTTCTTAAAGACATAGCGAGGGTCACCTTCGAAAGGCTTGCCATCAGGCTTTACGACATCGCAGAACATCCTTGCGGAAAGCCCGTCTTTCTTGGTCCTCCATGGGATCAATTGAAATGTCTTTGGGTCAGGCATTGCCACCATATCACTCTCTTCTATACGGGCAAAACCTTCTATGGAAGAGCCGTCAAACCCCATGCCGTCTTCCAGCGCCTTCTCTAGCTCGCGGCGCGTGATAGAAATACCCTTTTGAAAACCCAGGACATCAGCGAACCAGAGTTTTATGAACTTTATATTGTGCTTTGCTGCCAGCTTTAAAACATCTTTTTTCGTTTTCACTGCCATAAAAACTCCTTGTTGGATTCCCGCTTTCGCGAGAATGACATCTTAAGTATACATTTCAACAATGTTAAAGTGTATACTTAAGTTTCTGCGATTACTGTGGTCTTTATGCCACCACGGACATTAAACTCGCCTTTTATCTGTGCCCATCTGGGCCTGCACGCCTTAACGAAATCATCGAGTATTTTATTTACGACATGCTCGTGAAAAATACCTACATCTCTATAAAAAAGCAGATAGAGCTTAAAAGACTTTAGCTCCACGCACAATTTCTCCGGCCTATACTGAATAACGACATTGGCAAAATCAGGAAGCCCTGTCTTTGGGCATATACATGTGAATTCAGGATTTTCAAGAGTTATAATATAATCCTTGTCGCTATACTGATTGCGCCAAGTCTCTATCTTTGGTGTTTTAAGTCCACGAACGTCTTTCTGTAGACCCTCGTATGATAATTTTTTCTTAGTCATATCTTTCTTAAGTATACACTTTAACATTGTTGAAATGTATACTTAAACTTTCTACGTGCGTACAGGGTTACTTGCGCATGTCGTGCATCATGACAATGGCCTCCGCGACTTCCTTCATAGGCTTGCGGCGGTCCATGCTGAACTTCTGAATGCGCCTAAACGCTTCCTCCTCGTTCAGCCCTTCTTCTCTCATGAGGATGCCTTTCGCGCGCTCCACGACCTTGCGCGTCTCCAGCTCCTCCTGTATGACCTTTGTCCTTACCATGAGTTCTGTGTTCTCTATGGCAATCGCTGCCTGATTCGCAACGCTCGTGAGCACGTTTATCTCTGTCTTTGAAAACTTGTGCAGTTTTGAAGTGTAACAATTCAATACGCCTATGACTCTTTTTTTCACTGCCAATGGCACGCACAATAAAGACACAAGCTCCTCTTTCTCTGCAATATCTTTATACTTATAGGTCGATTCTTTTAATACATCGGCTACGACTATCGGCTTATTCTCCCTTACCACTTTCCAGGCAATGCCTTCTCCTTTTTTCAACGGCTGTTTTTTAATATACCCCTCGCTTATGCTCTGAGTCGCTCTTATAAAAAGATTTTCCTGCTTATCGTCCAAGAGCATCAACGTGCAAATCCTGGAATTCATCACTTCTGCCGTAACAGTCACGATGAGCTTCAATATGTCTTCCAGGTAAAGATCACTGGAAATAGCCCTGGAGATCTTTGAAAGCGCGCCTATAGTGTCAGAAGTTTTAGTCGTTTTTTTCTTGCTCATATTATTATCGGACTGAACTAACTTTACACTTTAACGTTGTTGAAATGTAAAGTTAGAGGGCTACTATGGTTATATTTGATTCGTCTGCCAGCTTGATGGTTTCTTCTTTGTCTATAATAAGGGTCTTTTTTGCCTCTATGGCTATGCACGCTGCTTTTAATTCTTTCAATAGCTTTATTGTATCAGGCCCTATTATAGGTACATCGAACCTCATGTCCTGATCAGGCTTGCTCACCTTTACTACGACAATGCCGTCTTTGCCGTACTTTGCGCCTCTCTTGATCGCTTCGTCTGTGCCCTCAATAGACTCTATAGCTAAAACCGCTTTATCCTTTACTGCAACTGTCTGGCCTATATCTAACCCGGCGATCGATTTCGCAATGCCTCTTCCGAATTCAATATCGTCTGAAATCCTCTTATCTAAAGTCTTTTTTGTCAAGATCCCTTTCTCGGGAAGGTAACCCTGCAAAAACGTGGTCGAATCCAAAAGCTTCACGCCGCCCTGCTCCAGCTTCCTGGCAACCGCGCCTATAAGAGAGTCTGTCTTTTTGTCTTTTACGCTATCGAGGAGCTTTTGCATGTTAGAGTCTATTTTAATATTTTTGTCAAAGAGGGTCTTGTGCTTGACTTGACCAGCCATTACAACTGAAGATAATTTTTCCTGAAGAAGCACCTGGGATAATTTCTCTAATTCACCAACGCCAAGCCAATGAATTTTTGCTACATATTTCTCGAGGTCCTTTGAGGCCTCTTCCTTTATTGCTATGCCAATAACTTCTATGTCTTTTTTCCTTGCTTCTTTCGCAAAAATAATCGGGAATTTACCGTTGCCTGCGATCAGGCCAATCCTATTCGCCATTTTGAGATTTCTCTGTGCCCCTGCAAACACCACGCTTCGAATTTATCACAAAGTCCAATAAATAATCTATCTCTTTGAATTTCCCGGCTTCTTCTCGCGCTTTTTCTGCTGCATGCCTGAAAGATAATCCTGAATTGAATAAAATCTTAAAGGCCTTTTTTAGTGCAGACTGCGCGTCTTTAGAAATATTCGAGCGCCTGAGCCCTATAATATTGAGCCCGTATACCTTTGCGGGGTGGCCGTCACAAGTGGAAAAAGGAGGTATGTCCTGCACGACCTTGGAACATCCTCCGGTAATAGAAAGTTTGCCGACGCGCGCAAACTGATGGATCGCAGCCAAACCGCCTATCACGACCTTGTCTTCGAGCGTCACGTATCCTGCAAGCGTACCTGCATTCGCGATGACACAGTCATTGCCGATTTTACAATCATGCGCTACGTGCGAATATGCCATCAAGAGATTTCTGTCACCGATAGAGGTGGTGCTCCCCTCATTGGTGCCGGGATTCAGAGTCGCATATTCTCTTATGGTATTATCGTCGCCTATTTTTAAAAAACTCTTTTCGCCCTTATATTTCAGATCCTGCGGAATGCTCCCGATGCAGGCGCCTGTAAAGATATGGCAGTTCTCGCCAAGAGTAGTGTGGCCCTCTATAACTACGTGCGCACCTATCCTGGAGGACGCGCCCACCTCTACGTTGGGCCCTATAATAGTATAAGGGCCGACTTCTACATCGTCGGCCAATCTCGCCTTTTTATCTACAATTGCTGTGGGATGTATCTTCATCTCTATCCTTAACTTTACACTTCAACAACGTTAAAATGTAAAGTTAAGCGTCTACGAGCGCAAACATCAAGTCTGCCTCGCTTACCACCTGGCCATCGACAAGCGCCCGCGTATGGACCTGGCCTATTTTTGATTTTAGTTTTACCACGTTTACTTCGAGTCTCAATTGATCGCCGGGCAAAACTGTCTTCCTGAATTTTGCCTTATCAAGGCTCATGAAGTAGGCCATCTTGCCGACATTCTCTCGCTTGCTGAGCATCAATACGCCTGCCACCTGCGCCATCGCCTCTATGATCAAAACACCCGGCATGACAGGCCGGCCAGGAAAATGGCCTGTGAAAAATTCTTCGTTCATTGTAACGCTCTTGATACCAATAGCCTTCTTCTCAGGCTCTATCTCTATTATTTTATCGACGAGCAAAAACGGATAGCGGTGTGGAAGGATTTTTTGTATATCGCTTGCGTCCAAAACATTACCGCTTGTCTCGACATAGACCCCTTTTATGGCTCCCACCTCCATCTTTTCCTTCTGCGCATCTATCTTGTCAACGAGCTTAATATTTAAAGGATGCCCGCTGCGCATTGCGATTATGTGCCCTCTTATGCTATAACCTAAAAGATAGAGGTCGCCGAGAAGATCCAATATCTTATGCCTCGCGAATTCATCATCGAACCTCAAATCATTATCTATGACTCCTTTTTTACCGACCACCACTGTGTTTTCGTAATTTGCGCCTTTGCCAAGCCCCTGTTTTCTCAGATCATCAACTTCTCTCTCGAGACAGAACGTCCTCGAAGAAGCGATCTCTTTTTCAAATGTATTTTCGTCAATAGTAAACGACAGGTATTGAGCCTTTAGAAGCGGATGTTCATAATTCAATGTATAAGAGACCCTGAACTGATTATCCGGCAAAACCATGATAACAGCGCCGTCATCTTCTACCCATATAGGAGACTTTACCTGAAATATCTTTTTTGGAACACCCTGATTTTCTATACCCGCCTTCTTTAAGGTATCCACGAAACTCTTCGCGCTCCCGTCTAGACCAGGAAGTTCAGGCCCGTCTATTTCAATTAGTATATTGTCAATGCCAAGCGCCCACAAGGCTGCCATTAGATGTTCTATCGTATGCACCTCTACAGAGTTATTACAGACAGATGTCCTCCTCGGGCTCTTGTCCTGAGCCAGCACCTGATGGGTATCCGCCTTTATCATGGGAGAATCTTTCACATCCACTCTTATAAAGTTTATCCCTGTGTTTGTCGGGGATGGTTTAAACTTAAGATTGACTTTAATGCCCGTATGAAGTCCTGTGCCACTGAGTCCTATAGGTTTTTTTATTGTTCTTTGTTCCATTTTCTCCTCTTATAATTTAAAGATTAGGCTTTTTTGCCGGATTTTAATTCTTTGATCTCTTCTTCCAGGGCCTTCACCTTTTTATACAGATCAGGTAGGTTTTGAACGCATGCATTGATCCTCTTCGCAACCGTGTGAGGTTTTGCGGGAAAACCTGAAACGCAGGCATTTGACGGGATGGTTTTTGTCACGCCGGCCCTTGCAGCAATAACAACATTATCGCCTACAGAAACATGCCCTATTATGCCAGCCTGGCCTGCCAGCGTAACATTATTCCCTATAGTCGTTGACCCTGATATCCCGCTCTGCGCAACGATTATAGAGTGCTCCCCCACTATGACATTATGTGCTATCTGCACGAGGTTGTCGATCTTTGTCCCTTTCTTTATAAGCGTCTTGTCAAAGCGCGCTCGATCAATAGTGACATTAGCTCCTATCTCAACATCATCTTCTATGATTACGCTCCCTATCTGCGGGATCCTCTGGTGGACACCCTTGACAGTCGAAAACCCAAAACCATCGCTGCCTATTACTGTGCCGCCGTGTATTATTACCCTGTTCCCTATAACCACTCTTTCTCTTATTATTACATACGGGTATACGGCACAATCTCTGCCTATCTTCGCATGGTGGCCGACATAAGCTCCCGCGTATAAAATAGTATTGTCTTTTATCTCGACATTATCTTCTATGACAACGCATGCCTGGATCGCGACATTACGCCCTATCTTAACCTTTTCTCCTATCACTGCTGTTGGGTGAATTCCCCTGGGCCTCTTGGTTTCATTCGGGGCCATAAGAGAAACCATCTTAGCAAATGCTATAGAAGGATTTTCAGTGCGTATTATAGGCTTTGAGGCAGACTCTACGTCTTTGGAGGTGATTATAGCGGACGCCTTTGTCTGATTCATAAGAGAAACGTATCTAGAATTTGCAACAAAGGTAAGGTCGCCCTTTCTCGCCTCTTTTATCCCGCAAATGCCGGTTACAATGATATTCTTGTCCCCGACAATATCTCCGTCAATTATAGCCGCTATTTCCTCTAGTGTCTTCTTCATGTCTCAAATCCCGTTATTTATTTTTTATAATTCTTGTTCATAATTTTTATAATCTCATCCGTGATATCCAGGGTCTTGCCCCCGTACAGCAAGACGCGATCGTTCAATATAATCGAATATCCGTTATTCTCTCCGTACTTCTGTATGACAGTGTTCATCTCTTTTAATATGTCCCTGACCATATCATCCCGCTCTTTAGTGAGCTCACTCTTTGCCTCCTGGTCAAACTCCTGGAGAGAACGGATTTGGTTTTCTATGTCTGCTTCCTTTTTCTCTTTTGCCTTTTCATTCATAAGCTCTGCTTCGTCTCTTAACTTTCTTATCTCCTTGACTATCTTTTCTCTCTCTTTCTGCTTGATATCTCCCCTCTTTTCCAGATCCTTATCGAAATCCTTTGTCTTCTGATATTCGTCAAACGACCTGGAAAGATCCACGAAGCCTATCTTCGCCTCCTGGGCAAACGATACGCCTGTGAATAAAAATAATCCTATCAATGCAACTGTCAAAATCTTTCTCATCTAATCCTCCCTCGTATGATCAATACGCTGTTTCGCACCTTAACTTTACATTTCAACAACGTTAAAGTGTAAAGTTAAGCTTCCGCGCAAGTTCCGCGGCTGTTAAAACCCCCTGCTCATGCTAAAGTGAAACCTGCCCTTGTCCTCTTGCCAATCTTCGGAATTTATAGGAAAACCATAATCGAGCTTCACAGGTCCTATCGGCGTATTTATCCTAACGCCTACGCCGGTACCCACCTTAATGCCTTTCGTAATGCGACCGTTTTTCGGTTGGCTGTCTGGCCTGGCCCACACGTTTCCAGCGTCGGCAAACACCGCGGCCTTTAGATTTTGTATTATAGGGAAAATGAGCTCGGCGTTCGCCACTGCCATGGTACCGCCGCCAAGAGGATCACCAGAAATATCCTGAGGGCCGACATCGCGCTCTTTGTATCCGCGTATAGTATAAGTGCCGCCTGCGAAAAATCTTTCAAATATAGGGACCTTGTCCGAATCGCCATAAGACGTGACAGCTCCGAATCTTAATTTTAACTCAAGAACGAACGGCCCTATCTCAGAATAATGGCTGTTTGTATTAAAAAACTTCGCAAAATCCCTGTCTCCGCCTATGAAACCACCGGCTACCTCAAAGGACCCGCTCGTTATATATCCTGATTTAGGGGCAAACCTGTTGTCTCTGGTATCCCTTGTCAATTGGAAAAATGTACTGCTGACAGTATTCTCCCCTGACTCGTCTTTTAGTTCCTGCGACGCGGAAGCTGAAAGATCCGATATATCGACAGTCTCAAGCCTATATATAAAATCGCCTCTCAGGTATTCTGAAAATTCCTTGCCCAGCCTGAGGGCTCCGCCCTGCCTCTCCTCGTCATACGCGTAGCCAGTAGAGCCGCTCCTGTTCTTTTCGCTGGCGTAAAAATCAAATCCTAAAGAAAAAGGATAATCTAAAAACCAGGGCTCGGTCCAACTCAAAAGATAATTCTTGCGCACGCTGCCAAACTCGCCCCTGAGCTTAAGGTCCTGCCCGTCCCCGGTGAATGTCGGAAAATTTAAAAGGTCAAAATTGCGCTGTTCTATCTCTATAAAACCGATAAGTCTGTCGATAGAACTAAAACCGCCTCCAAAACTAAACTCGCCTGTCTTGGATTCCTTCACCTCTACGACCATATTCTTTTTATTGGTGACCTCTGTGTCTTCTACGTCAAATGTTATATCCTCGAAAAAGCCGAGATTATAGAGGCGCTCTTTGCTCCTCTTTAATTTTTTGCCGTCATACTGCTCTCCCGGGTCTATCCTGAGCTCCCTCCTGATAACTATATCCTTTGTCTTGGTGTTGCCCTTAATACTGATCTTATTCACATAACATATCTCGCCCTCGATAACATTATAAACGATATCCACCCTGTCTGTCTTAAGATTCAAGAGCGTGTCGGGTTTTACCTTGGCCATTATATAGCCTTTGCCAAAATAATATTCCTGCACACCTGAAACATCCTGATGCAAGGCCATCTCAGTAAAAACATCGCCTGGCCTCATATCCAAAAGGGCCTTCAGTTCTTCTTCCGAAAAAACAGAATTTCCAGCCATTTTTACGTCGCCCGCTATGTATTTCCTGCCTTCTTCCAAGCGCACCACGAGCTCTATCCATTTCTTATTCTTCTTCTCTTGGGACATCACTTCGTAACTGGCCTCTACATCGAGATAGCCCGAGGTCTTGTAAAAATGTTTTAACCTTTCCATATCGTCGTCCGCGACATCCTTCTTATAGATACCTGATCTGAAAAATCCAGATGTCCGGCTCTTCATGACCTTTATAATACGGCCGTCGCTGAAAGCAGTATTGCCTATTATTTTTATCCTTCTGACCACTGCCCTAGGACCTTCTTCGATTATAAAGACCGCGCTTGCCGTATCGAGCCCTTTATCCGGTTCCAGCCTATAGGCCACCTTTGTCCAGGGATAGCCTGCGCGCTTATAAAGGTCTTCTATATTTCCCGCGTCCTTCTTGAATCTTTTCTCATCTGCAAATTCATTAAGCCTTGTTTCTATGACTGTCTTTAGTTTCTCTTCCTTATAATATTTATTTCCGACAAATTTTACTGATGAAAGCGACGGCTTCTCTGTAACCGTAAAGACAACCCCTACTCCATCTCGCGCGTCAAGGGTCTCTACTGTCACATCGCTAAAATACCCTATAAGATATAATCTTTTAATGTCTTCATTGACCACTCTCTCTAGGAAAAAATCGCCCCTCTTTGTCTTTAATTTTGAAAGGATCTTGGCTGCAGAGACAGTTTTATTGCCTCTTACATCAACGTATTTAATGATCTTCTTGGTTGTTTCTTCTTGGGCAGAGGCGTTACAAAAAGGGAAGAACAATGCCGAGAAAAAGCATATTATTAATAATGCGGATAAGGCCCTGATCGTTCTTTTTTTATTCATTATTATTAACGAATATATCATATATATAAATGTATGTCAACGCCTTACTCTATGACCTCTTCTCCTACCATGGCGAGGTTTTCAAATCTTGCGTATTCTTTTATAAATGTAAGCTTGACGGTCCCGACAGGCCCGTTGCGTTGCTTTGCAATAATTACCTCTGTTATCCCTCTGTTCTCTTCTGTTGGATTATAATATTCCTCTCTTAAAAGCAGGCCTACAAGGTCAGCGTCCTGCTCTATGGCGCCTGATTCTCTTAGATCCGACAGCTGCGGCCTGTGGTCCTGCCGCGTCTCGACTGCCCTGGAAAGCTGGCTCACTGCGATAAGAGGAACCCTTAGCTCTCTTGCAAGGGCCTTTAAAGAACGCGATATCTCTGATATCTCCTGCTGCCTATTCTCTGAACCGGGCAGACCCTGCATTAACTGCAAGTAATCAACCATTATAAGCTGGATATCGTGCTGGGATTTCAACCTTCTCGCTTTTGCGCGCAATTCCAGGACAGACAGCCCTGCGGTGTCGTCTATAAATATAGGTGCTTCTGAAAGTTTCCCGGCGGCATTGGTCAGTCGCGGCCAATCAGTCTGAGAAAGAAACCCGGTCCTTACGTTGTGCGCGTTCACTCTGGCGTGCGAACAAAGCATCCTCTGCACCAATTGTTCTTTTGACATTTCAAGGCTGAAGATAACAAGCGGGGTTTTTTCTACCACGCCCACGTGCTCTGCGATAGACGCCATAAACGCGCTCTTGCCCATGGATGGTCTTCCTGCCAATATTATCAGATCCGAAGGGTGCAGCCCTGCAGTCAGGCTGTCAAAATCAGAAAACCCGGTCCCTATGCCAGTTACATGGGCCTTTTTCTGATACAGCATGTCTATGGTTTCTATGCTATCCTTTATTATCTCTTTTATGGGAGAAAAATTTGTGTCTACTTTTTTGGAGGATATTTCAAATATTGTTCGCTCTGCTTTATCCAGGATCTTGGCAATATCACCCTGCGGCTCGTAACTTTCGGTTATTATATTTGTGGCGGTGTGTATAAGATTCCGTAATATGCTTTTTTCCTTTACTATATGCGCGTAGTGTTTTATATTTGCGGCCGTTGGAACCTGCGCCGCGAGGCTCGTAATGTACGACGGCCCGCCTAACTTGTCCAGGTCCTCTGTCTTCTTTAATTCTTCAATGAGCGTTACCATATCAATGGCTTTGCTATCTGTGTAGAGTTTTAAAATGCAGTCAAATACCTTGCGATTCTTTTCATTGTAAAAACAAGAACTGTCCAATAGCTCTATGGCATCTGCTATGGCATGCTCTTCTATAAGCATCGACCCTAAAACACACATCTCTGCTTCTAGATTCTGCGGCGGCATCTTTTCCAGGTTAAGATCTACTTTGTCCATCGAATCCTCCACCTAACTTTACATTTCAACAACGTTAAAGTGTAAAGTTAAGCGCGTGCGTCATCATGCGGTTATTTCTTCACCACCCACACCTTTGCTTCTCCTGTCACCTCCGGGTGAAGCTTTACAGCAACATGATACACGCCAAGTTTTTTTATGGGTTCTTCCAAGATTATCTTTCTCTTATCTATAGAAAAACCTTCTTCCTCAAACGCACTAGCAACATCCTGCGCTGTCACGCTCCCAAAAAGCTTATCGTCCTCGCCTGCCTCAGTCGCTATTGTGCAGGAAACAAGCGATATCTTGTCCCTGAGCTCCTCGGCAAGTTTCTTTTCTTTCTCCAGGGCCGTTACTTTCTTTCTCTTTATGTCTTCTATGATTTTGAGGTTTGAACCTGTTGCGGGCTTTGCTAATTTTCTTGGAAACAAAAAATTTCTGGCGTAACCCTCTCTCACCTGGACGATCTCGCCCATAGCTCCAAGCTTCTGGACGTCTTCTATAAGAATCACTTTCATAATATCTCCTTATTCCCCGACAAATGGCAAAAGCGCAATATGCCTTGCTCTTTTTATTGCGACAACCAACCTTCTCTGGTGCCCGGCACAATTTCCTGTCATGCGACTCGGCAAAATTTTTCCTTTCTCGGTAATGTATTTTCTCAGCTTATGAACATCTTTATAGTCTACGCTATCGACTTTATCCACGCAAAACTTGCAGAATTTCTTTCTAAAAAATCCGGTCTTTTGAAACCTTTTCTTCTTTTTCTGAAACTTGTCTTTGCCTCTTCCGCCTCTGCCTCCGCTTTCTCTTCTTCCAAATTGTGGCATGTTCTTTCTCCTTATAGATTCTTTTAAAACGGTGTTATGTCATCCATTTTTGCACCAGGAGCGCTGCTGTCTTCTGCGACTGCTTCCTTCTGCGCGCCTTCTGTTTCACTGCCCGGTCTGGGCCCGCCTAAAAACTGCACCCTGTCCGCTACTATATCAAGCGTGCTCCTTTTTTGTCCATCTTGCTCCCATGAACGGTATTGCAAGCGGCCTTCCACGAACACGAGCCGGCCTTTGCTGAGATGCTGGTTGCAGCTCTCTGCCTGTTTTCCGAAGACTACAATCCGCACAAAACACACTTCGTCTTTTTTTTCACCTTGTTGCGTTACGAATCTTCTGTTTACTGCCAGGCCAAACGAGGTCACAGGGGCTCCGCTAGGTACATAACGCAATTCCGGATCTCTTGTAAGATTTCCCATGAGTAACACTTTGTTCAAATTCGCCATCTAACCCTCCCTCTTACAGCTTTACTATAAGCTCTCTGACTATTGACTCGTTGAGGCTAAATGCCCTCTTGATCTTAGCGATAGAATCGGGGTTTATATCGAAATTTATGAGATAATAAAACCCCTCTTTGCATTTTTTTATTGAGTAAGTAAGTTTTTGCTTCCCTATCTCCTTTACCTCTTTTGCCGTGCCATTATTTTTTTTCAATATGTCCTTAACCTGACTCAACACCTTTTCTGTTTCTTCTTTGGTGAGGTCTGGTTTGAATATAAACATACCTTCGTAAGATTTCATTTTAATACCCCTCTCTCGCTTTCTTGCTAATTATATTTATTCATTGCTGCATTGATGCCCTGCTTTATCCAGCACTCGCAGGCCTCTGCGGCGCGGCCTACAATGCCCGGCAATGCCTTTTGTTCTGTCTTTGTAAATCTGGACAATACATATTTAGAACGATCCTTAACGATCTTCCTGCCCAGAATCCCTATTCTGATTCTTGAAAATTCATCCGTACCTACGCAATCTATAACTGATCTTAATCCATTATGTCCTGCGTCAGAGCCTTTCGCCTTTATCTTAATAGTCCCGAATGGAAACGCGATATCATCCATAACTACCAGCATATCGCTTAGCTCTATCTTAAGCCAATTCGCAAGAGATCGCACAGAATGACCCGAGAGATTCATGAATGTCTGCGGCATTGCAACGTAAACGCGCTCCCCTTCTATCAAACCCTCTGCTGTATATGCCTTGAAGCGATCTCTGATTTTAAACTTCAGGCTATTGAGCCTTGCCAGTTTTTCTACGACCATAAACCCCATATTGTGCCGCGTGAGCCTGTATTGTTTGCCGGGGTTTCCAAAACCAACTATAAGTTTCATTA
>CAYPYS010000013.1:0-19761 GCA_964415355.1 uncultured Planctomycetia bacterium
TTTCATTAAAAAAGGATGGATATCGTATATTATGTCTGGGGGAATCAACGACCCATGGCGGCTACCCTGAACAATTAAGCCTGATCCTGAATGACATGGATTCCGGGAAAGACTTCAGCGTGATAAATAAAGGGATGGGGGGTACAAATACCGGTATTATAGTAACCAGACTGGAGAGTTACCTGGAAAGATACAAGCCTGATATTGTCATAACAATGATGGGCATAAACGATGATCATTTTCCAGGCGGAGTCTCGCCAGTAGAAGACATTTTTAAAGAAAGAAAAGATGAGAAAATATATAATGTAAATGCTTTACGAATATATAAATTATTTAAACTATTGAAACTGCATATAAATGAAAAACTGAAAGGAACAAGATATGAAGCATCACAGAACTTTGAAGACAATAAGCCAAAAGAAGAGATACTTAAAAAAGCAATAGAGACCAATCCTATGAATGAATCAGGATATATTGAATTAGGAAAGTTCTATCAAGCACAAAATAGATACAAAGAAGCAGAAGAGATGTTTAAAAAGGCAATAGAGATCAATCCTATAAATGAAAGGGAATATGTTAAATTAGGAGAATGTTATGAAAGACAAGGAAGATTCAAAGAAGCAGAAGAGATGTTTAAAAAGGCATTAGAGATAAACCCTATAAATGAATTAGGATATGTTGGTTTAGCATATTGCTATGAAAGACAAAATAGATTCAAAGAAGCTGAAGAGATGTTTAAAAAGGCATTAGAGATTAATCCTGTAAATGAAAGATGGTATTTTGAATTAGGACAGAGTCTTCATAGTCAAATGAAATTCGAAGAAGCAGAAGAGATGCTTAAAAAGGCAATAGAGATCAATCCTGTAAATGAATCAGGATATATTGGTTTAGGAGAGTGCTATCAGAAACAAGGAAGATTCGAACAAAATCAAGGAAGATTCGAAGAAGCAGAAGAGATGTTTAAAAAGGCATTAGAGATCAATCCTGAAGACGAGTACGCAAAACACTGTTTATTAATTTGCTTACAACGAAATAGAAAAAAAGATCTCAATATTGAAGACAAGAGACCAAGCTATTATCTGCCTTCAACAGTAATAAATTATCGTAAATTAAGGAATATTCTTATAAAAAGAGGTATAGTGTTGATATGCGTCGAATATGCAATGAGAGATGTAGGAGAATTGAAGAGTATTATAGGTGAACATAAAAATGTATACTTTGTAGACAACGAGAAGAGTTTTAAAGAAGCAGTAGAACGAGAGGGATACGGGACTTATTTTACAGATAGGTATGGAGAAGAATTTGGTCATATGACGATTAAAGGAAAGAGATTATTAAGCAAAAACATTACGGACGTTATTCTAAGGGAATATTTTAATAAATAGATACATGATCCCTTGACAATAAAAGAGTTGTGCCGTAACATATTTATTGACGGTGAATTAGGGATTTGTGCTTAAAAGAATCCCTGCCTCTCCGCCATGATTTTCTGTATTCCTAACATATTGTATTTAAATCATTTGCAATTTTCCTGAAAAATAAATCCTGCCCTGCGACCGTTTTGTTCCTAATTGATTAATTATTTTACTGTGTTATAATTATGTTAATTATGAAGAAAATAACAATAAGAAAGAAGATAACCCTAATACTATTCGGATTATTTTTATGCACTGTCTTACTTGAAGCAGGACTGAGGATAGGAGGATTTATAGTCTTATCCTTACAGGAATACAAAAATAAACTTTCATTAAAAAAGGATGGATATCGTATATTATGTCTGGGGGAATCAACGACCCAAGATGGCTATCCCGAGCAATTAAATCTAATTCTCAATGACATGGATCCGAGAAAAGAATTCAGCGTGATAAATAAAGGGATCGGAGGCACCAATACCGGCATTATATTAACTAGGCTGGAAAGTTACTTAGAAAAATACAAGCCTGATATAGTCATAACAATGATGGGAATAAATGATAAGTATTTTTCAGCCCTAGACCCAGTAGAAGATATTTTTAAAGAGAGGAAAAATGAGAGGATCTACGATGTAAATGCCTTACGAATATATAAATTATTCAAGCTATCGAAACTTCATATTAATGAAAAACTAAAAGAGATAATGCATGAAAAAAGAGAGATTTTTAGTGAAAGTGTGATCAGAGAAGAAGTGGATATAGAAGGAAGAATAGATCGGGATGCATCGCATGAACCCGAATATCTACAACAAGGAAAAAACTATAATGACCAGAGAAGATTCGACAAAGCAGAAGAGATATTAAGGAAAGGGATAGAGCTCGATCCCAGAAATGCACGCATATATATTGAATTAGGATTGTGTTATAACGAACAGGGAAGATACGACGAAGCAGAAGATATATTAAGGAAAGGGATAGAACTGGATCCCAAAAATGCACGGGGATATGTTGAATTAGGATGCTGTTATAATGACCAAAAGAGATACGAAGAAACAGAAGAGATATTAAAGAAAGGGATAGAAGTTGATCCCAAAAATGCACATGCACACCTTATATTAGGATGGTGTTATAGAGAGCAGAGAAGATACGAAGAAGCAGAGGAGATGTTTAAAAAGGTTATAGAGTTCGATTCCCAAAAAGCGTATGGATACACTGAATTAGGATGGTGTTATAATGAACAGGGAAGATACGATGAATCAGGAGAGATATTAAAGAAAGGGATAGAGCTCGATCCCGAATATGAAACCACAAGACATTATTTATTAGTATGCTTGCAACAAGACAGAAAAAAAGGTTTCAATATCGAAGATAAAGGATCAGGCTATTATTTACCTTCAACGGTTATAAATTATCAGAAATCAAGAGATCTTATTATGGAGAAGGGCATAGCTTTAGTGTGCGTCGAATATGCAATGAGAGATGTAGGAGAATTGAAGAGTATTATAGGTGAACATAAAAATGTATACTTTGTAGACAACGAGAAGAGTTTTAAAGAAGCAGTAGAACGAGAGGGATACGGGACTTATTTTACAGATAGGTATGGAGAAGAATTTGGTCATATGACGATTAAAGGAAAGAGATTATTAAGCAAAAACATCGCAGATGTTATTTTCAAAGAATATTTTAACAAATAGATATACGATCATTGGATTCCTTAAGAATTTAGTTGACAGTTGTAACGAATTAATATATAATAACTTGCAGTATAGAGTAGTAAATAAGTGAGTAGAAGTCTTTAGCCGTAAGGCAGTTAAGAATTCGCCCTACGGTTTTTTTATTTTTCTGCCATTGTTTACTATAATTTTGAGGAAAGGAGGTAGTAGATAATGGCAAAAGGAACAGTAAAGTGGTTCAATGACCAGAAAGGTTTTGGGTTTATTACACCTGAAGACGGCCCTGATGTATTCGTACATCACACCGCGATCCAGAGCGACGGTTTCAAGACTTTAGCAGAAGGCCAGGCAGTTGAGTTTGAAATAACCAAAGGCCCTAAAGGCAACCAAGCTCAGAATGTAGTAAAGTTATAACCCTAAGACAGATAAGGCCTGCTATTTATATGCAGGCCTTATCTCGTCAATCCCTTAATCACCGACCTTAATAATGGCAATCATAATTTCAGCAGGAATATGGATAGTCCTTGCAGTTCTCACCATCTTGCTCTTTTTTGTAGAGCTTATCTTGACTATAATCCTTTTCCCTTTTGATAGACAAAAAAATATTCTCCACTCGCAGTGCTTCTGGTGGGCAGATGCAGTTATTGGCTTTAATCCGTACTGGCATATTCAGGTGAGCGGATTAGAGAATATCGATAGGAACAAAACGTACGTAGTAGTTGCCAATCATCAGAGTCTCGCTGATATTGCAGTAATGTATAAGACCCGCATGCAGTTTAAATGGGTAGCAAAGGATAGTCTTTTTAAAATACCATTTATTGGCTGGTGCCTTTTTCTTACTAAACACATAAGGCTGTCACGGGGAAAATTTGGAAGCATCAAAAAGGTATATCGAGAAGCTGCGCATTGGCTGAAAGATGATATGTCGGTATTATTCTTTCCAGAGGGCACGCGAAGCAGGACAGACGAGATGAATGAGTTTCAGAACGGCGCTTTTAAACTGGCTATACAGGAAAAGAAACCCATTCTCCCTATTGTAATAGACGGCACCAGAGATGCTATCCCCAGAGGGAGCTGGCTTTTCAAAACAAAGGTAAACGGCAAGCTGACTGTACTCCCGCTGGTTGAAACAAAGGATCTAAGGCCTGAAGACTCTGCCTTTTTAAAAGAGACTGTGCATAAAAAGATGAAATCTTTAATTGCATAGCATCTTTCTGCCACTAACTTTACACTTCAACAACGTTAAAGTGTAAAGTTAGGATGAAATATTATTTCGTTGACAACTAGGTGGCATCAGTGGTTTAATGAACATGCGGGGAGGTCGTAATTCGGCCTGAGAGTTCTGCAGAGAGCAGATTACCCGATGAACCTGAACTGGGTAATGCCAGCGGAGGGAAAAGGTTTTAAATTTACCCTATGCATTGGCATAGGGTTTTTTATTATATTGAATTTCAAAAGTGAAAGGAGGGCAATATGTTTCAAAAGGTAAGTGAAGCAAGCATAACAAAGGCGATCGTCTCTGAATTTACCAAGTGGTTTGAGGAGTACATCGTATCAGATGCGATAATCATTGGCGCCGGGCCAAGCGGACTTGTAGCAGCGAGAGAGTTGGCAACAGAAGGATTAAAGACTCTTGTTGTTGAGTCCAACAATTATTTAGGCGGTGGTTTCTGGATAGGCGGCTACTTGATGAACACCGTGACTTTTAGAGCGCCTTCACAGGAAATCTTAGACGAATTTGGCATACGTTACAAGGAAGTAGAGCCAGGCCTGTTCACTGCAGATGCGCCGGAGGCTTGTTCGAAGGTAATTGCGGCTGCGTGCGATGCAGGAGTTAAGATATTAAATATGACAAGGTTTGATGACGTTGTTCACAGGAATAATAGGGTAGAAGGCGTGGTTATAAACTGGTCACCTGTAGCAGCTTTGCCAAGGCAGCTTACTTGCGTAGATCCTGTTTCCTTGGAATCCAAGGTTATTATAGACGCTACTGGTCATGATGCCTTTGTATGTCGAAGCCTGGAGAAGAGGGGGCTTTTAAAGCTTTCTGATTTTGGACCTATGGATGTTGCTTCATCTGAGGATTTAGTAGTGGAAAAGACAGGACAGATCTATCCAGGGTTGATTGTGACAGGCATGGCGACTTCTTCTGCTTACGGGATACCGCGCATGGGCCCGACGTTCGGAGGGATGTTGGTAGCTGGCAAAAAAGCAGCCCAGGAAGCCAAGAAACTTGTCTCTGGCGTACCCGCCGCTGTCTAACAAGCGCAGCGCCTCCTTACAACACCATCTTAAGTATACATTTTAACATTGTTAAAATGTATACTTAAGGGTTGTTTTCTTGACAAAAAATTAGAAAATTGCGAGAATATATGGCATGAAGATAGATAAGCCAGTCGCTATCTTAATACTAATAGCAGGGATTTTCGCTATTTTCTTTATCCAATTTCTTACGCCTACGCTATATGGGGCAGATGGTTACCTTCATATACGAATGGCGGAGTTTTTGAAAGAGTTTGGCCCTCGTTATGATTTCCACTGGGCCCGGTATTCTACCTTTAATGAGCGCTTCTCAGATAAAGATTTTTTATTCCATTCATTTTTAATCCCCTTTACATTTTTCAAAAATATATTTTTTGGAGCAAAGCTTGGAGCCGCGACATTTGCCTCGCTTCTATTGCTGGTATTCGCGCTGATGCTGAACAAATATTCAAATAAACTTATATTTCCTTTCTTTATATTGGCCTTCTTTTTCTCGGACATGTTCTTGCAGGCTATCAGCAGGCCCCGACCTATTTCTCTTGTAATCTTGGTCAGTCTTTTGGCCATGCACTTTATGATACAAAAGAAACACCGCATGATTTTTGCAATAGCGCTCCTCTACAGCCTCGGACATATCACGAGCCCGCTAATTATACTTTATGCGCTGATTGTCGAGACTGTGCGGTATCTCGATAAAAAGGAATTTTACGCAAAGACTATACTCGCCGCATTTTTAGGCGTGCTTCTGGGTTTTATCGTGCATCCAAATGTGCCGAATAATTTTATCGTGTTTTATTTAAATTCAATACTCGTCCCTCTGTATACAATTAAAACAGGGGTACTTGAATTAGGCGCAGAATTTTTCCCGCTGAATACGAGGCAATTTCTTCTGAGTTATCCGGTTATAGTGATAGGAGTGATCTCTATAATATATATCGCTGTTTCAAAGAGATCCAAAACCAAGTTCCACACAAATGTATTTTTGGCTTTAAGCGCGTTTTTCTTTGTGCTTTCTTTTATATGCAGGAGATATCTGGGGCACGGGTATTTGATCATGCTGTTGGCATTCGCCTCTTATGTTTCAGACGCGTTGCCGGATTTAAAAATCACTACTAAAAAAGCGGCGATTTTAATATTTCCATTACTTTTGCTTATAACCTTTAATTCTTATAAAAATGTACGGTATAATGCGCTTGTTTCAAATGTTGTCAATACTCATTATGAGCAGGCAGGAAAGTGGATGGATGCGAATATCCCGGAGGGGGAGCTTATATTTCATGCCAACTGGTCTGATTCACAATATTTTATCGGGCTCAATCCCAAAAACGACTATTTCGTAACGCTTGACCCTGTCTATATGTATAACTGGAATCCAAAGCTCTACAAATTATATAGAGATGTTTCGTTTGGAAGGACACAGGATCCTTATGCTATACTAAAAGACACTTTTAAGGTAAAATATGGATACATAAGCCGCAATTACTTCAGTGGCTTGATCGACCAGATTCGAGTTGATCCAAAATTTACTATACTCGCAGAGGATTCTCTCGGCGTGATATTTAGCTTATCCAGATAACTTTACACTTTAACGTTGTTGAAATGTAAAGTTAAGGAAGTATAGGAGAGGTGGCAGAGCGGTTGAATGCGGCGGTCTTGAAAACCGTTATGGGCTTACGCTCATCGGGGGTTCGAATCCCTCCCTCTCCGCCAGTAATTTTTTACGCTTCTAACATTATTGCAAAACACAAATATAACTTAAACGAGGAGAGTTATGGAGATGAAAGCATCACAAGGTTTTAAGCAATCAGTTATTAAAAAAGAACTTTTTACAATTTATGTAGTTCTCTATGCCTTAGTTTTGATGATGTGGCCCACGGTATTTGTGTTTTTTGCAACGAGATACAATCTTTTCCCTATTATATTGAAAACTTGTCATTTTATGCTAATAGGTATGATTATAATATGTTGTGTATTCTTGATAATCTTTAGGAAGAAAATAACGGTGGATAGATGTATTGCTGGAGGAGTAGCGCTTCTGATGTTTTTTTCTGCAGCATGGTTTTGTGAATATTACATGGGCTTCTCTTGGGGTATTATTTGCCACGGCTGGCATTATCTTGGTTATTGCTTATATGCGATATTATTATTTCGTTGGTTTGCCATGAGAAGATTTAGTACTAATCGTATTATATTATTCGTACATATTGTGGGAATAATAACAATAGTTATTGATGAAATAAGTATGACCGCCCTCTTTCCGTTACTGAACACTTTTGATATTAGTGATATAGCAAGAGGTTCTTGGGGAATTATGATTGGATTTATACTGGTTTTTTTCGTTTTCGACAGAGGGAAAACTATTGGTATGAAGGGGCTATCTATCAGTCAAAATAAGATTAAAGATTATTTACAAAATCCTTATTCGTTACTTGTTCTTGAAATAATATTTGCTTTATTATTCCTTGTTTTTAGTTCTCTTCTGAGCGGCACAGGATACATATTTTTAGTATTTATTTTCACGCTTGTCGCTTTTAGCGCAGTGTTTTGCATAATACATATGTCGCGATATAAGACAGTGCGTATTATTTTATGTGGAATTATAACCCTTCTTATTCTAATACAAGGTTTCTTTTTCCTGAAGCATCGCAATAAAAATATTATTTTCAACACTTTTGGGCTTATCGTATATAAAGGTATCCCCATTCCGGTATTTGATGTAATAATTTATCCCAACGGGACTTTTCGATTAGTAGATAAAAAGCATGAGTTTAATGAACAGGATCAGAGCACTATATTTAAAATAAATTCGGATATAGTCATAATAGGTTCGGGTGATTATGGACTTGGAGGGAAAGGATTTGATTTTGAAAAAAAGTTTAACGAACAGCATGGATATGTTTTTAATGCAGAAACTGAAAAGATGATGGAGGTGCTTATTCTTAAGACACCAGAAGCATGCAGGGTTTTCAATAAACTGAAAAAAGAAGGGGTACTAAAGGTTCTTTTTATTCTCCACAATACTTGCTGAATTTGTAGTAACTTTGGAAGGTTTTGATTCTAATTAATATTGTTTTTCATTCTATAGTTTGCATTCATAATAAGGATTTGAATGGGTCTCAGGAATAACTATAATATATTCACCCTGCCTTTTATAGCTATTCTCGTTTTTGCGGTCCTGGCTGCTTACTGGCCTATTTTGGATTACCCTTTTTTTGCGGATGACTGGCACACCCTTAGTTATTTTTCCAGCCACTCCAACATGGAATCTCTTAAAAAATATTTCCTAGAGTTTCATGTTGTAGCCTCTTACCGACCCATGGGGTATGTGTATTTATTAACCCTGTATAACCTTTTCGGGCTGAACCATGTCGCTTTCAATATAGTTATTTTGCTGTTTCATTTCATGAATTGTATTCTTTTCGCCTATATTGTCTACAAGATTTTAAATGACGTGCTTATAGCTCGTTTAGTCGGTATACTTTACGCCACCAGCGTAAAGATATATCTGTATCCCCTTATATGGTCTGCGACGGGTTTTTTTGATATTGGCGGGACATTTTTCTTTCTTGCCTCATTTATACTTTTTCTTAAATCGCGCTATGGTATATCGGCCCTGTTTTTCATGATAGCGCTTTTTACAAAGCCTCCCATGGGGATCCTGCCGTTGATCCTTTTGGCATACATAATATTTGTCCCGGGAACAAGTGATGTGATAACGCGTAGGATCCGCAACTTGCGGTTCCATTTTTTAATATTCTTTCTTTACGCGGCGGCACTTTTTCTGACTTTGATCTATTTTAAGAAGGGCGAAGGTTATTATCCTTACGTGGACTTTTGGGGCGCTCATTTATATCAGAACGCATTTCATTATCTATCGTCCTACGCGTCCATTATTTTTCCGTTAAAGGAGGCGATTCTACCGTATCTGGTTTTTGTTCTTTTCCTGGTATTTTTGTCCCTCAAAAATAGCAGCGGTATTACCGAGCACAAAAAGTACAACCCGATATTTTGGATAATTTGGTTTATCCTGGGGCTAGCGCCCCTGTCTATTATCGAGGTTAAAGGCCCGTTATATTATGCGTCATACGCCTGGCCTGCCTTTATGGTCCTTTTCCTGCTTTTTGTAAGGGGGGTTGCGTTTCGGTTGAGGTTCGACAAAAAAAAGGTATTCCTGCTTATAGGAGCAACAGTCCTGGTAAGCTCTTTTTCATCTATCGCGTATTCTTTCCTGGAGGACAGAAAAGGCATTGCCAGCGAAGAAAAGATGATAGTTCACGCCTACCGTATCAGGACATTGCGTGACGTATTGTTAGAAGCAAAACCGTCTTTGCCGAAAGGAGCAGTTCTTGTATTCAAGGATAGAGACGTTTATTGGATCTTATCTGAGAGGAACCTCGCTGTCAGGACGTGGTACAAAGACAATGCTATCGAGGTATGCGAGCTTCCGGATTTACACGCTTCCGCAGACGGCATATGGATTGAACTTAGACAGGGTCCTGGAATACCTTATACCTGGCCCGGGTTCTCCAGGATAGAGCTTGACCCCGAAAGGCCATTTTTTCTGGTCAGCTGCGGATTGAAGGGCCGCACACGAGATGTTTACGTGCGTGAACTTAGCCTCCAGGAACTTTATGCCTTGAGCGCTCCAACTAAAAAAAGATAGATTGTTTCGGATATAGCTATGAAGATCTTGCTTATAAATCCCCCGTCTAGTCTGGACAAGATAGTCCTGGACTTGACAAGTGATGTTCCGCCTTTGGGGTTGATGGATATCGGCACCCAGGCATTGGATAAGGGGCATGATGTTATGATACTGGATGGGTCTGTGAACCGTTACAGTATCGAGAAGATTGTCTCTGAGGCAATAGCGCATGGCCCGGATATAGTCGGCATCACATCTCTCAGCTCAAATTATATTTTTTCAACCGAGATCGCTAAAGGTATCAGAAAAAGGTTATCAGTGCCCGTGGTTCTCGGAGGTGTTCATGCTACCAGCATGCCTTATGAATGCGTCAAAAGCGGGATATTCGACTATGTCGTCTCGGGTGAGGCCGACGAGAGTTTTGTAAAACTGGTTGAGGCGATTAAAGAAAACGGCAAAAAAGACATCCCGGGCGTGAATTACATGCGGGACAATAAAGCGGTATTGAATGAACCTGGAAAATTCCGGGAGATCAAAGACTTTAAGATGAGATCGTGGGGGTTGGTTGACGTAAGGAAATACAGACCTTCCCCGGCGAGCTACAAGAGACTTCCTGCTATATCTACCTTGATCAGCAGGGGCTGTTCTCATCACAAGTGTATCTTTTGTGCTTCCAGGCTGGTTTTCGGCGAGGGGTGCCGGATCTATTCTTTGGAGCAGATAAAAGAAGAACTTTTGTATTTTAAATCAAAAGGCATAAGGGATATAAATTTTGTGGATATAAATTTTACTTCTGACAGGATTCATACGCTTGAGATCTGCGATGTGCTGAAGGAATTAGACCTCGAATGGAATATTACTACCCGATGCGACTGCGTGGACCCTGAACTATTAAAGATAATGAAAAGAAGCGGATGTTACCAGATAGGCTATGGCGTGGAGGTCGGTATGCAGAAAGAATTGGATATGATAAAGAAGAATTATACGATAGAGCAGATCAAAAATGCCGTAGAGAATACTATTAGCGCAGGTATATCGGCGAAGTGTTTTTTTACCATAGGTTTTCCCTGGCAGAGAAAAGAGGACATACAGAGGACAGTGGATTTCGCGAAAGAGTTAAACCCTGACATCGCCATATTTTCTATAATCAACCCATATCCTGGCACGGAATTATTCGGGGAATACCACGGAAAAAAATATTTTAGTTTCCGCAACATGCAACATCGCTCAGCCGCAAACTCGATATCGGAGTATTTCAACGAAAAGGAACTGCTCAGATTTATGAACGGCGCGAACATGCAGTTTTACCTGAGGCCGAAGTTCGCCCTCAGTTTTATGCATCGGCATATAAAAGGGATTAGGACGATAGGCGATTTTTTTAATATTTTCAGGGGCGTGAGATATCTTGCGAACAGGTAGTTTTAGTAGCCGGTCTTCTATAGCTTACTTAAATATTTTTTCTTAGTCTAAGATCATGAATATTCTCTTAATAAATCCTCCGTCTTCGGGAAACGTCGATATAGTCAGAGAAGGCCGATGCATGCATCGCCGGGAAGCCTGGGGCACTCCCTGGGCGCCTCTCTCGCTGGCTTTAATAGCGACTGTCCTTAGGGACTCGGGATTTTGCGTAAGGTTGAAAGACTGCCCCGCAGAGAAAATGGATTTTGGCGCATTAAAGGATGAGATTGTGGATTTTCGGCCTGAGATCATAGTCGTTAACACTTCAACTCCGTCCATAAGAGGAGACCTTAAGCTTGCTGAATTTTCAAAGAAAATATGCCCTGATATAAAAACTATATTTTTCGGCATACACGTTACAGCATTACCCGAAGAAGTCTTGAGAGAAGCCCCTGACGTCCAATTCATTGCCGCCGGAGAACCGGAATTCACCATAAGGGATTTTGCTCTCGCGGTAAGGGACAAAAAGAACTTGAACCTTGTCGAAGGGCTGGTATATCGCTCCAGAGACAGGATAATCTATAATCAAAAAAGACCTTTTATAAAAGACCTCGACGAACTGCCTTTCCCCGCGTGGGACCTGGTCAATACCGATAACTACAGACTCCCTATAACAGGGAGGAAGTTTCTTCTTGTTTTAACCGAGAGAGGATGCCGACATCTTTGCGGGTTTTGCGCAGCAGGGTCTTATTATGGTGTAAAGGCGCGGTTGAGGTCATATAGGAAGGTCGTAGAGGAAATGACTCATGTTAAAAATATGTATGGCGTGAATGATTTTCTATTCTGGTCCGAAGACTCTCTTTCGGACAGGCAGCAGATTTACGATATATCAAATGCCCTGGCAGAAGAATTGCCCGGGGTAAAGTGGGTTTGTAACGGAAGGGTGGATATGATCGACGAAACTCTTCTGAAAGCTATGCAAAGAGGTGGATGCTGGATGATAGGATATGGCATTGAAGCCGGGACCCAAAAGGCGTTGGACCTGATGAAGAAGGGTATAAAGATAGATGACATAGAGAAAGCGGTCTCGCTTACCAAGAAGGCAGGCATAGAAATAACAGGCCATATCATGGTAGGCTATCCCGGAGAAAGAGAAGAAGATATACTGGAAACCGCAAAGCTGTTAAAACGTTTGGAGCTGGATTATATACAGGCTTATTGCTGTGTCCCGTTCCCCGGCTCTTTTTTGTATAAAACGGCCCTCGAGTCAGGATGGATAGACTCAAAGGACTGGACAAGGTTTGAGCAAAACATTTGTGTGATCAATACCCCGTATTTATCTTCAGCTAGGGTTATGTTCTTGAGGAAGAAAATAATAAAGGATTTTTATTTAAATCCCCGCGTGGTATTAAGGATCTTGCGCAAGATAAAATCCCTGCGCGAGATGCTGAACTTTATTGGCATGGCCACAAGATATATCATGGCATGGGCTCTGAAAAAGGATGATAGCAATGATTAAAGATAGGCTTTCGATTATTATCCCCACGAAGAACGAGGCAAGGAGCATAGGTGACATTATCACAAAGTGTAGGAAATATTCTGATGATATAGTTATTATAGATGGCCATTCTTCGGACGGGACAAGGGAGATAGCTCTTGGTATGGGGGCACAGGTCTATCTGGACGCTAAAAAAGGCAAAGGAAGCGCTATCCGCTTAGGCGCGCTTAAAGCGTCCAAGGATGTTCTGATATTCATTGACGCGGACGGTTCACATGATCCTGATGATATACCTCGCCTCACAGAGCCTATTCTCAGCGGCGAAGCTGATCATGTTTCGAGTTCGCGCATGACGGGCGGGTCCGATGAATTGCACGGCGATATGCTTAAATTCATAAGGATGCTAGGTAGTGACATAATAACCTTGGCCATAAACTATAGGTTTAATGTTAGACTCACGGATACTCAGAACGGATTCAGAGCCATAAAAAAAACTGTGGCACTCTCTCTGGGCCTGAAAGAGGACATGACTGCAATAGAGCAGGAAATGATAATAAAGACCCTCAAAAAGGGTTACAGGCTCGCTGAGGTTCCTGCCCATGAATACGCTAGGAGATATGGCTCATCTCGTATAAGGCTCCGCAAGGTCTGGTTCAGGCATGTCTATAGCTTAATTAAATATCTTTTCTTAGTCTAAGATCATGAACACCCTCTTAATAAATCCTCCTCCGCCAGATGATTGTATACAATTCCATCCAATAGTGTTATTATAAGCTATAATGACACAAACACCGCGCCACACAAACGCTTCTTTTTACGGCCTTGGGATTGCCCCGAGGATACTGGATATACTGGATCGAATGAAGTTTACAATCCCTACCCCGATTCAGCACAAAGTCATACCTATAGCCATAGAAGACAAGGATGTTATAGGGGTTGCGCAGACAGGCACCGGCAAGACGCTCGCCTTTGCTATTCCTATTATTCAGCGCCTTTCACAGAGAAAGGGACGCGCGCTGATTCTTGTGCCTACCAGGGAACTCGCTATCCAGGTTAATGAGGCGTTCAAACAGATTGCCCCGTCATTTGGCGTAAAGACAGCTGTTATTATAGGCGGCGCATCTATGAGTCTGCAGTTAAAAGCGCTAAGAAAAAACCCGCGTGTTCTGGTCGCTACTCCCGGACGCCTTGTCGATCACATGGAGCGGCGCACAGTTCTTTTAGCTGATGTGAATGTGCTGGTTTTAGATGAGGCAGATCGCATGCTTGACATGGGATTTCTGCCGCAGATAGAAAAAATTATTAAATTTGTTCCACGAAACAGGCAGACCATGCTTTTTTCCGCGACTATACCGGGAGAAATAGTGAAAATGGCTGCCGCGCACATGAAACTTCCGATACATGTTGAAATTGCCCCCTCAGGAACCACTGCAGAGCATATTATACAGGAAGTCTTTATTGTCAAGAGAAGCTCGAAGCGTCAGCTTTTAATAAAGCTGCTTGACCGCTGTCACGGCCCAGTGCTTATCTTCTCCCGGACAAAAATGGGCGCTAAAGAGATTGCACGCGGCTTACAGCGAATGAACCGCAGGGCTGCTGAAATTCACTCAAACCGTTCGCTTGCCCAGAGAAAAGAGGCCCTGGATGGCTTTAAATCAGGAAAGTATAAGATACTAGTAGCTACTGATATCGCTGCCAGGGGCATAGATGTTACAGGCATAGAGCTTGTTATAAATTATGATCTTCCGGACGACGCTGAAAATTATGTGCATCGTATTGGCCGCACAGGCCGCGCGGGGCATGAAGGCCGCGCTATATCTTTCGCAACGCCTGAGCAGGGCAAGGACGTCAGGAGCATTGAGAGACTTATTAAGACTGCCTTGCCAATAGTAGAACACCCTGAATTTCCAAAAGAAAAATTTATTGAAGAGTCAAGATATCATCAAGGCCCAAGGCCGCACCAAGGTAGACAAAGAAGACGCAACCGATTCCACCATAGGCATAGACGTCGCAAGCATAACAAAAGATATCACAAGTACTAGCCGCATAGGGTTACGCTCTTCGTTTCAAACACAAGACATTTTCCTGAAGGATCTGGAAGGTGTTTCTAATAACGCATAGCCGTGCTGATTATTATAATTTTTATCTTGGCATTTGTTGCAAGATATCACAATTTAGGTTTTTTCCCATTAAATTGCGATGAAAGCGGTATCCTGGCTTCCCCGAACAATTTTATTAAGTTTTACGGTATTCCTGTAACATGTAGCCATATAGCGCTATGTCCTTTTATAGGATATTTTGTTTTTTTTGCAAAAAAGTTCTTTTACCTGCCCGTATATATTGTTAGGATCCCCTCTTTACTGGTCGGAACAGCCACTATCCCGCTTATTTATAATCTGGCAAAAAGAATGTATGGGCAAAGAACAGGATTAATCGCATCGGTTTTATTGTGCTTCCTCCCGTGGCATGTGGTTCAAAGCCGTATCGGTATAGAAGTTATTCTCGTGCCTTTCTTTGGATGCCTTATAGGCTTGGCTTTATTTAAATGTTGGCAACAACGTAGCTCCATATGGTTTATGCTGTTTTGGTTTTTTCTGGGACTGGGTTCGTTTTATACCTATCAGGCTTCTATCCTTTTTGTCTGTATTTTTCCATTGTCGCTACTGTTTTTAAGAAAACAGCTATCTTGGATTAAACCAGGAGTAGTTTTGTCAGGTTTGCTTATATTTTTTGTATCGCTCCATCCTTTACTGCTTGTACAATTTTTTTCCGAAACAAATGTTTTAGAAAACATGGGAAATTCTTATATAAAAAGTCCATTCGATGGTAATTTTTTTATAAATGTAGTCAATAATTTTAAAAATAATATTCTATACGCATTTCAAAATTTATTATTTTCGGAGAGGAGGATTTTATACGGCGCTGCCTTGAATTTTCCTTTATTGATACATTGGCTGGTTCCTTTCATGCTATTATTTTCTATCATTGTTGCTGTTTGGAGAAGAAGCCCTGCAGATAAGGTTTCTTTAATCTGGTTAGGCGTAGGATTTTTAGGCCCACTTTCCTGTATAAATCTTTTTCAGCCTAGATACATTATTATTGCTTTGCCTATTTTTTTAATTCTTGTTGCCAGATTAATTAACGATATTGTTTTTAATAATATATCTGCAAAAGGCTTTCTTTGGCGTAAGTTATTGTCACTTTCAGGCATCGTGCTTTGCGTAGGATTGGTTTCTATGGAGATTTTTCAGTTAAGGGATTATTATATTGTTGCGCCTACTGACCTAGAGGAATGCCGTCAGAATAATTATGGTTGTAGGAAAGCGGCCTTTTATTTATCTCAAGTTCCAGATGTAGAGGATTATCAGATAATCGTTGATACGAGGATGACTGTATTGACTCATTTTGAATATACTAGGGGCAACGCTTTACAGCCGCATGGCTCAAGAAGTATTAAACCTGAACAAAAAGGAATATACTATTTAATCTGGGCACCAGAATCTCATCCTGATGATTACTGGGGAGGCAGTTTTAGGGTTCTCTATAATAGTTTTAAATACAGATATAAGGACAGTATCCCAGTCAAAACCATTTACTACCCTGATGGTTCTGAAGCTATTTACATATTCAAGATAGATAAAAAAAGCAAAAGACATAGAAACGAAGCATTTAATCCTGAAAGCAAGACATTAAAAGGAGTTATATAAAGAAGGGCTCGGTTTTTATGAAGAGAACCCTCTTTGACAATGAGAGAGTTATGATGTAATATATTTTATAAAAGAAAGAGGCAAGCAGGCGGAAGGTATATATAATAATAAGGAGGCACCATGGAGACTATAGTTTTAAAGAATCTTTATGGGATATTAGCGGTATCGAGCTTCTTGATATCATTATCTTTTTTATTATTTCCAAATTCTTTAAAACGCCTGAGCAAATTTCTAAACAAATGGTTTTCTACAAGGCTATTTTTAAGGCAATTAGAGTTAGTTCGAGACGTAGAAGATAAGATTTATAAAAGGAACAAAATTATCGGGGTTATATCCTTATTGTGCATGTTGGCTTTGATGTATAGATATATAAGATTATAGAAAATATGCGGTTATATAGATGGCTGTAATAAAAAAAATAGTAGTGGTTGGTGGTGGGCCCGCAGGCATGATGGCTGCTGTCAGGGCATCACAACTCACAAAAGACATAACTCTAATAGAAAAAAACCCCACCTTAGGCAAAAAACTCCTCTTGAGCGGCAAGGGCCGCTGTAATCTTACTAATGTAAACGAGCTGGATTCTTTTCTCGAAAGATTTCCAAAAAACGGACAATTTTTGAGGGACGCCTTTAAGCATTTTTTTAATAACGATTTAATGGATTTTTTTGAAAAAAGGGGGTTGAAGCTCAGGGTGGAGAGGCAAGGCAGAGTTTTCCCTGTGACTGACAGGGCGAATAGCGTGAAGGAGGTACTAGAAAACGAGCTTAATAAAAACAATGTAAACATGGTATATAAAACAAAAATAAAAGAGATGTTAGTTGAAAAAGGCGAAGTAAAGGGCTTGCTGACCGCAGGCAAAAAAATTATTCCAGCCAAAAGAGTTATTCTAGCCACTGGAGGCGTATCCTATAGCTTTACTGGTTCGACAGGCGAAGGCATTAAAATGGCGCAAGGTTTAAATCATAGCGTAAGTCAGATTAGGCCAGGACTTGTGCCATTGGAAATAAAGCAGCGTTATCCTCGATTGCTGGAAGGTTTGACATTGAAAAATATTTGCCTTAAATTCAGCAACGGTAAAAAAGATATTTTTTCAGAGATCGGAGAATTATTATTCACAGGCTTTGGCGTATCAGGCCCTTTGGTGCTATCCTTAAGCGGCCAGATCGTAGATTGGCTGGAAGCGCGGGAAAAGGTGTATGTGGAAATAGATCTGAAGCCCGCTTTGTCCAGAGAGAAGCTAGATTTACGTTTATTGAGAGAACTCAACGCGAATTCCAAAAAGAGTATTAAAAATATCCTGAGTGGTTTATTACCGCGACGCATGGTTAACGTGTTTATAGATATTGCAAAGATCGATCCAGATAAAAAAGCAAGCCACTTCACGCAGAAAGACCGCAGAGATTTAGCTTCCTTGTTCAAGGGCTTGCGATTGGATATAATAAGGTCTAGGCCTATAGAAGAGGCGATGATCACAATGGGCGGTATTTCTCTGAAGGATATAAATCCTCGCACAATGGAGTCGCGTCTTATTAGAGGATTATATTTTGCAGGGGAGATGATAGATGTGCATGCAGATACAGGAGGTTTTAACCTCCAAGCGGCATTTTCTACCGGATATCTGGCGGGCGAGAGCGCTGCATTGAATTGATATGAATAAAAAAATATTTATAATCGGCGTAATTATATTTGCAATAGTTGCATTTGTCCTTATATTATATAGGAGTAGCAGGCCCAGGCCGGCAATAGCTTTTATAATAGACGATTGGGGTTATAACAAAAGATACATAGATCTTGTTAGCGAAATAAACAGACCTTTGACGATAGCTATATTGCCGAATCTGAGATATTCCAGGTATATTGCTGAGGAAATCAGCAAGCGCAGCGGGAGTTACGATATAATCTTGCATCTGCCGCTCGAATCCAAGAGCAATAGGGCGGTAGAGGCTGGCACCATTCGTTGCGAGATGGATAAGGAAAAGATACTTTCCGCATTGAATAACGGCATAGAGAGCGTGCCGGGTATAATCGGCGTCTCTAGCCATCAGGGGTCAAAGGCCACGGGAGACGAGAGAGTCATGAATGTTATTTTAGAAGAGCTTGGAAAAAGAGAATTGTTTTTTGTGGATAGCTTCACTTCGCCGGATTCGATATGTCAGGATGTTGCGAAAAATTTAGGTATAAAATTTTCCACCAGAGACGTATTTTTGGATGTTACAGACCAGACTGATTTAGAGAATTTTGAGTCTTATATAAAAGGGCAGATTCAGGAATTAGCGGCTTTAGCGGTAGAGAGGGGCAGCGCGATAGGTGTCGGGCATAATATAGAAACCACTCTTAAGGTCATAAAGGAATCTATCCCGGACCTCGAAAAACAAGGCATAATAATAAAACCTTTAAAAAAGATGGTGAGGTAAGATGAAAAAATCTAAAATCTTGGTTAATATTTTTCTTTTACTTGTGTTAAGTTCTTGCGCCAGGGGACCAGCGAGGTATCATACGTTGCCGCAACCTTATCCTACGATTCCTGGAAAGATCATAACAACGCCAGAGCCGTTTTTAAGGAGCGATATCTATCACGAAGTAGCGCCTGGAGAGACAACATGGCGGATCAGCAAGATGTATGATGTCGAAATAGAGGATATTGTGGTTGCGAATAATTTAAGGGATGCTGTGAAATTAGAAAAGGGACAGAGATTGTTGATACCAAACGCAGCGCCTTTAAAGCTGGTGATACCACTTTATCCGTCGAGAAAATGGGATTATTTAGTTATTCATCACAGCGCAACAGATGTCGGCAATGCGCTTAATTTTGACAAGGCCCATATCAAGAGGCGATGGAAAGGATTGGGTTATCATTTTGTAATAGACAATGGTACGTCTGGAAAACAGGATGGCCAGATAGAGATTTCTCCCAGGTGGCTCCACCAGGAAGATGGCGCGCATTGTAAGGCAGGCGGGATGAATTATAAAGGCATAGGCATTTGCCTTGTTGGGAACTTCAGCGAAGATAGAGTTACAGGGAACCAGATGGATTCCCTTGTTATTTTGGTGGATGAGTTAAAAAAGTATTATAATATTCCCAATTCTCGTATACTGGGCCACGGCCAGGTAAAAGGCGCTAGCACAGAGTGCCCAGGCAAGAGATTCCCCTGGAGCGAATTTCGACGTC
>CAYPYS010000013.1:19861-29893 GCA_964415355.1 uncultured Planctomycetia bacterium
TGTAAAGTTAGGGTTATTATATATGTCAGGAGGAGTGCCAGAGCGGTTGAATGGGACCGCCTCGAAAGCGGTTAGGGTCGCAAGGCCCTCGAGGGTTCGAATCCTTCCTCCTCCGCCAATGCTTAAGTTTACTTTTAACATTGTTGAAAGTAAACTTAAGGAAAGGAGAGATATGAATAGAAAGGCCTTTACTATAATCGAACTCTTGATAGTGGTCCTTGTTATAGGTATCCTCGCTGGCATAGGCATGCCTCAGCTTGCGGATTCGATGGAAAAGGCAAAGGGCGGGGATGCTAAGCTGGGCCTGAATCAGATCTATAGAGCTGAACTGGAATATGGAGCTAATAGAATGGGACTTTACACAGACTCTATAGATGACCTGAGTGAAGTGACGTTGACGAATAGATATTGGACATTTAGCATAAACGCAACGCCTTCCAATATTTTTACCGCGATTGCCACTAGATCGAGCGGAAGCCGCAGAGGACAGACCATAACCTTGGATAATCTTGGAAACCTGTCCGGCAACTGGGAATTTCTCGATTAGCTGAGACCATTATGAAGAGATGCCTAGGCTTTTTGGTTCTAGCCTCAATTGTCTTAGCAGGTGTCATTCCTTATATAAACTCCCTCAATAATCCTTTCATCTGGGATGAAGAAGAGATAATCGTCGCAAATCCAATAATAAAAGACTGGAAACTTTTCCCGCACCTTTTCACGACAGATGTTTTTGGAGTTCCTGTTAAATCAGGGGGCTTTTTTAGGCCGGTCTGCATGTTTACTTTTATGCTGGATTATCACATATGGGGGCTGAATACATTTGGTTATCATCTCTTCAGTATAGTTTTGCATGCCTTAAACGCGTTACTTCTATATGCACTCATATTGAGACTTGGTCTGGAGAGAAAGATAGCCTGGCTTGCCAGTTTATTATTTGCGCTGTTTCCTTTAAATTGTGAATCAGTGGTCTTTACGACAACAAGAGTAGAGCCTATTTTAGGTCTTTTGTCTCTATCGTGTATTATTTTGTTTTTAAAGGGCCTGCAAAAATCAAAGATCCATTTTTTAGGCAGCGCCGCACTCCTTATCTTGGCTATTTTTACTAAAGAGAGCGCGCTGGCACTCCCATTTTTAATATTGGCATACGTTTTTATATTCTTAAAGAAAGGAGAGAGGCGGAAGGCAGTTTTTCCATTATTGATCTTTATAGGCATTGTTCTTCTTTATTGCGCGCTCAGATTTTTATTTCTAGGTAACCCGATTCACAGGACATTGTCTTTGATAAATGAAGCTGGTCTTCTGGAGAGGATCTATACGTTTCCGAGGATCTTGTTGACCTATATAGGGCTTGCGTTGTTTCCCGTTGTCCTTAAGGTTGAATATCATTTTGTGGTGCATAGCGCAAGGGACGCATATGTCTGGCTGGGCACGCCTCTTTTGTTGCTATTGGCCGCGGTAGTATATAAATTTTTAAAGCCGAGAAGGCATGCATTATTCTTCTCGAGCTGGTTTTTAATATGGATTTTGCCTTATTCTAATGTGATAGTTCCTCTTCATGCTACGCTCATGGAGCATTGGGCTTATGTGGCGTCGCCAGGGCTTGCAGTATTAATGAGCATGGCCATCTTTGGGATTATGAAGAGGCTTGCTTCAGTGCGGCTTCGGCGTGTTGTTGGCATTTTGGTCGCATTTCTCATGTTGTTTTATGTAGCCAGGATTATAGAGCGTAACAGGGAGTGGAGAGATCCTCTGGTTCTTTATAAGACAGATGTGGAGAAAGAGCCAGATAGCTTTTTATTGCATTGCAATCTAGGTGTTGAGTATTTTAGAAAGGGCATGATGGATGAGGCGAAAAAGGAATTTATAGCCTCTATCGAAGTAGCCCCTGGCAGGGGTTATGATGTTGCATATAATAATCTGGGCGTGATATATGCAAGAGAAGGCAGGATATCAGAAGCCATAGCTTGTTATAAACAGAGCATAGCCTTGAATAATTATTCGCTGGCCTATGCGAATCTAGGAGAGCTTTATAATAATCTGGGCATGCATAAAGATGCGGTGCTGGTCTTGAGGGAAGGCGTTGAATTATATCCTTTAAATAGCCAATTAAAATCTCAACTCGATCTGGCAGAAGAGGCTTTTAAAGAAATCGGAAATGTGGTAAAATAATTATTCCTCGAAAGAAATCTCGCGCGGGTGGCGGAATGGCAGACGCGGCAGCTTGAGGGGCTGTTGGGAGCAATCCTGTGCTGGTTCAAATCCAGTCCCGCGCACCATCTTAGCTTAAGTATACATTTTAACGTTGTTGAAATGTATACTTAAGTGTTCATTTTTTTCTTTTTCTGTAAAGTTAGGATTTGCGGCGTTCGGTGACGAAGTTAGAGCCGGAACGGCTTTTGGCGTGTTTTTTTAATTCAGCCCCTATTTCCCCTATCTGAGCCACGTGTTTTATATTCTTATCCTTATTGCTTACTATGCCTATTGAGACAGACATAAATGGGATTTTCTTAGTCTTTTTCTGTCTGTCCTTACTTACTATGTAGCCTTTTTTCTTGTCTTCTTTATTATAGACACTTGGAATCATCGCGTCAAATCTGGAGATTATCTCTTTGGAGATAGGTTCCGCATTAGTAGTATCTGTTATGACCACAAAGTCATCCCCGCCTATATGGCCTATAAAATCCTGGGTCGTGCCTTTTTCCTGTACGCTGTTTATGAGGGTCCTGGCAGTATTTTTTATTACCTCGTCCCCTTTTTCAAATCCATATTTGTCGTTGAACGCCTTGAATTTGTCCAGATCTATGTAGCACACTGCAAATGCCTCGTCATTGTCTATGCGTTTCTGTATATCATTGAGGATAGAGACATTTCCAGGGAGCCGGGTGAGCGGATTGGCATCCAGGTCCCTTACTGTCCTGCGAAGCACCATTTTCACCCTTGCTACAAGTTCTTTAGGCTCAAAGGGCTTTACCATATAGTCGTCTGCGCCCGCATTTATGCCGTGGACCTTATCAGCGACCTCACCTTTGCCGGTGAGCATTATAATAGGCATGTGCTGGACCAGTATGTCGCTCTTTAGAGTCCTGCAGACTTCGTCTCCGCACTTTATCGGCATCTTGAAATCAATTATTAAGAGATCAGGCGTTGTTTTTTTAATGATATCCAATGCCTCTTGTCCGTTGTGGCCTTCCAGGACTTCATAGCCTTCTGCTTCAAGGGTTATTTTTAAGACGTCCAGTATGTCAGAATCATCGTCCACTATTAATATTTTTTCTCGCAGCATGTGGTCACTCCTTTGGAATTGTAAATGTGAATTTAGTGCCTTTTCCTAATTGGCTTTCTACCCATATTTTGCCTTTATGGGCTTCTATTATTTTTTTAACAAGCGAAAGCCCCAGACCGGTGCCTTTTACTTTTTGGTCCAAGGCATTGTCAGATCTGAAGAATTCTTCAAATACATGCTCCATACCGTTTCTTGGGATACCTATGCCGCTATCCTCTACGCTGAATTCAAAGGTACCGTCTTTTTCCCTGGCAGATATTGTCACATGGCCTTTTGCCGGAGTGAATTTTACGGCATTGCCCAGGAGATTTATGAACACCCTTTCCAGCTGGCTTGAGTCAGCCCTGACCATATCTTTTTTAGTCCTTGTATTTATTTTAAGAGATATATTTTTCTCTTTTATTTGAGGCGCCATGACATCCACTACAGAATCCAGTATATCTTTTATCGATATTTCTCTCATTTCCATCTGGACCCTCCCTGATTCTATCCTGGATATATCCAGCAGGTTATTTACAAGGCGCGTGAGACTATTGGAATGCTTGTCTATTTTTTCAAGGCGTTCTTTTTGCGCCTGCGAGACTTCCCCAAGCTTGCCTGTCATAAGTATCGAGGCGTAACCTTTTATGGACGTAAGAGGCGTTCGTAGTTCGTGAGAGACAGCTGAGACGAAATCGGATTTCATCTTATTCAGCCTTCTTAATTCTTCATTGAGCCTGTCTAGCTCCAGGGTCCTTTCTTTTACCCTTCTTTCTAGCTCATGATGAGAATTAAATAACTCTGAGTAAAGCTTTGTATTTTCAATGGCCGCGCCTATCTGACTTGTTAATACAGAAAGGAGCTCCGCGTCTCCTTCGGTTACTTTGCTATAGCTGGAGACATCTCCCATTAGAATAAAGCCTATGGCTTCATCTTTTGCGACTATAGGAACCGTAAGAAAGGATTCTATTTTGAAGATAGCTGATAAGCGATCCTCGTGTTCTATTTTTGCCAGGTCCCTGTTCACTAATAAAAAACCGGTTTTTTTAAATAAAGGGGCTGCTATGCGAGTTTCTTTGTTTAATTCCTTTTCTATCTTATTCCTTTCATCCATAGAGTAACCTATAGATGTTTTAATAAGTATAGTGCCTGAAGAAGGGCCTCCTTTTATCGCGATCAGCGCCCTTGAAAATCCTAGTTTTGATACAAGAGGCTGTGTTACAAGAGTAAAAAGGTCATCTATATTAAGCGTTGCGTTTATCCTTTTTCCGAGCTCATGCAGTGTGTATAATCCGGTAATCTTTTTATCTAGCTCTTCCTGGACCTTGTTGAGAGCCAGGTCAGTTTTAATGATCAATCTCGCCTGTTCATCCAGCTGCCTTACGACATCTTGCAATCCCTTGCTTTTCTCTTCGCTTTCGACGCGTTTGTTTCTCTCGGTCAAGTAGAATAAAATAAATACTAAAATTCCTACAGGGACCAATAATCCTAGTATAGGGAGAATGCTCATAATAACTCCGAGAAGATCGCTATTGATATAGCCTGATTATGCAAGTAAGATTGCCCTTCGTACCCTTTTATGTAAAATGGCCCATATTCGCTATACGTATAACACCCAAAGAAAGGCACATCTTCTCCCAGGATTTTTTTTATTATTTCCGACTCTTTTTGTGAATCTTTCCTTAGGAGGTGAAGACGCGCAACATCGCTGAAGACCATGGCAAATTTTATTTTGGACTTGGGTATGCTTTCCAGTGCCTCCAGGCATGCTTCTCTGGTAGCAGCGAGAGCCGAGTTTTTATCTCCGATCATCAGGTTGATATTTTCGCGTTCAGGTATCTCTGCGCTTAACATCAAACTCCCGTCCTCTTCTATTTTTAAAGGCATTCTTATTATATATTCTTCTTTTTCTTCTACGTGCATTCCCAGCGGATAACTGGAGCCTAGTTTCCCGATGCCTTCGATTTTTAATTCATCAGTGTCTTTGCCCAGATACTCTTCGTATAGCCTGACAGCCCGCCTTCCGTCTATTGCTTTAATGATATTGGAGCTGGCCTTTGTTATTTTGTGTGGTTTTCCGATAGGGCCCCATCCGTGAGCTTTTCCTATGCCGGTCTTGACTGCCCCGCTGATAAGCAGCCCGACCACAGAATTCGTGTATATGTTATTGTTTAAATATTGGTATGTCTTTTGAAATCCCAGCTCATCGCTGGCAGAGCCGCCTGTTATAGGAAAGCTGGTGCCTAGTATTTCTTGAGCGCCCCTGAGGACATCAGTGCCGTTCCCATTCAAACAATCGTAAAACATTATGTATGCCTGTCGCAATGCATTGTTTTGATCAGTCGATTGCCTGACTGCTTCTCTTCCGGCCAGCCGCGCGTTCTTGTTTAATTTACCGCCTAATCCATAGGAGAAGGTTATGGAATCCGAGGTTATGGCGCATACGGTAACAGAGCTTTGAAAACAGCCAAGGCTCGTGATGCTTCCCGCAGTGCTGCATCCAATAAGAGGGGCGTCTGCCATGACAGAGCGGATACCTTTTATTACCTCAAATTGCCCAAAGATAGGTGATATAAAAACGTTTAGTATACTAGGACTCTTTCTCCCTAATTGGGAGAACGCGCTTTTGGCCGCTTCCTTTCCTGCCAAAAAAGAGTCAAGTTTCGTACTTATGCCTATTCCGATTTTCGTAGCCATAATATGTTAATTCAAATAATACACAATAACAGCCGAAGTGTCAACTTAAGATTAAAAAATAATTGACATATATCGAGTTTTATATATAATAAGAGACAAATAAGTCCATGGCTTTACTTAAGTATACATTTCAACAACGTTGAAATGTATACTTAAGGGGCCCTATCGTCTAGCCTGGCCTAGGACAGGTGGTTCTCAGCCATCAGACAGGGGTTCAAATCCCCTTAGGGCTACCAGTGCCAAAGGCTAAGTATACATTTCAACGTTGTTGAAATGTATACTTAAGGAAGCGAATGTACGACTTGAGGCAGATTAAACCGTATCATAACTGTATCAGAACCGTATCATTCATAGGGAAAAGGGGGTTTGGTAATGGATAAGACCTACAAATTTCTAGGCATAGCAGCTATTGTTTTCAAGGTTTTAGCCTGGATCTCGCTGGCTTTAGGGGTGATCTCATCTCTTGTTATATTAATAGGCGGAGGAACGCCTGAAGCCCCTCGTACTACAGGCATTATAGGGCTTTTGCTGGGCTTAGTGTACTTTTTTATAGCTTTTACAGCATCAGAGACCATAACACTACTATTAGACCTCAAAAATAAGCTAGAAAAGGGCCAAAACTAAGATTATTTAGCCTTATTTTACGTAACCGTTTTCATAAACTTATTAAACTTATTTATTACTTTAAAAATACTTTTATTTTGCTCTTGACAATCTTTTATATATAATATATACTTATATTAGATAATTTAATAGTACTTTCGGATAAAAAAGCAAACCATAAGGAATTATGGGACGCAAAGCCACGGATCCGGAAAATTATTATTTTAGGATAGCCGAGTTGCTCTGGAAGAATAAGTCTTCAGCAGCAATTCGGCTATTTTTTTTAAGGGGGCAAGGCTGATGTTAGACTGGCAAAATAAAAAATGGATAAAAGTAATCGCGGTAATAGTCATAGCGAGCTTTTTATCCTATGACGTTGCCTGGGCCACAGAATTTTCCCCTGTTTCTCTTTCCACCAATAGTATTAATAAATCCAGCCTTTCTAGCTTATATCAATCAAATAGATCAGAAGAAGATGAAGAAATAGAGTTATCCTTCCGCAGTCAGCTTATCCCGACTAAAAAATATCAGGAGCGTTCCGGCTTTCTGCGCATGGAAGCTATGAAGAATGAGATGAAGCGCAGGAAGGACGAGATAAGAAAACACAGGGAAATAGAAGCAAATCGCGTAAAGAAAAATATAACAGATTATAACATAAATAAAGGCCTGTATCTAAATGCTGTAGAAAAGGCCAAAGAGGAGCAGTCTATAACCGAGCAGGTCATGAAGGCAAGAGGGGCTACTATGGGCCTTGCCGCAGATGCCGGCGGTTTCAGTTACTCCTTGAACAAAGACGGCTCAAGAGTGAACTACAAAAATGGCCTTCCTTCATCCATCGAGAACGAAAGCCTAATCGATCCCCTCGGCAATGTCAGCATCAAACATACCTACAACATGCAGTACAACGAGAATAAACTTCTCATAAGTTACGAGGCCGAGATCACGGATCCTTTTGGCAACACGACCACTGTCAAATGGTATGGCGCAACGTATACAGGCGATTCAGAATATTATGCCAATTCCAACACCAATGCCAACAAAAACATAACCAGTTACACAGAAGAGATAACAGACTCCTTAGGCAACACAGTAACGACAGAGTTTAAAGACGCCATATATGACGGGAAACTTCCGCAGAGTTATTCCAGGGTAATCACAGATAGCTTTGGCAATATCACCAACGAGGTTTTCTCTGGTATTACATACAACGGCCAGAATGTCTCCACGTATAATCTGACCACAGAGGACGCCTTTGGAAACATCAACACCACAAACAGGCTATCCACATCGTACAATGATGAAGGCCTGGTAACAGGTTATAATGATATCGTCACAGACCCCAATGGAAACACTTCAACGGTAAGCTGGGAAGCCCAGTACAATGAGTTTGAGCAGATCATAGGCTCTACTGAGGTAGAGATAGATTCCCTGGGCAACACCATTACCACTCAGCAGCATTCCCTTGAATATGACGCATACAACAGACTTACTTCATACAAGCTGGACCAGGTAGATGAGGCAGGCGTAATAACAACGCAGGAGGTAGAAAATACCCTTGATGAATACGGGAGGGTGACAGGGTCTCGCACTACATACACAGACGGAGCCGGCGTACAGACAATTGAATATCAAACCAATATGTATAACACCAGACGCCAGGTTGTAAGTTCGACTGTGACCAGAATAAAGCAGACAGGTGTTGAAACAATCATAGAATCCAGCTATGTATATGATGAACACGGAAGGCTTTCTGGCAGAAATAATGCCAGCACGCAAATAATAGACGGCAATGAGCTAAAAACAGAACAAGAGATCGCCTACACTTATTATGATTCTTTCAGCAAGGTAAAGACCCAATCCGTAAAGACAATAGGTCCGTCCGGCGTTGAAACCCTTGCAGTAACCACCTATGAATATGACTCCCTTGATCTTCTTTCAAGGGCAGTTACTGTCTACACCGAGTATGTGCTGATAGATGGCGAACAGGTAGCTGTAGTAAGAGAAGAGGACGCGACATATGATTATAATCAATACAAACAGATTGAAACAGCTACCATTAAACGTAAGGACCCGAGCGGCGTAGAAACCATAGATGAGATCACATATACCTATGACCCGGTAAGCGGCTACGCAACCGAATTATTTACAACGCACACCGAATACGCCGAGGTAAACGGCAGCATAGTCGAAGTCATAAATCACGACGTGACAGTTTATATATATGATGAACACGGCAGGGTCATTGCTGAGGCCACAGAACGGACAAACCCAGATGGTAGCAAGTCAAAAACAGAGAAATATTATAGTTACGACAGCGATAGCAGGGTCGATAGCGTTGATACGGTTTATACTACATATATAGAAACAGGCGAACTCGTTACAGAGGAACATACAAAGTATCTCTATGATGAATACAGTCGTCTCTATAAAGAGACAACGGATCGCATTAATCCAGACGGCACAGAAATAAAAATCACTACTATAAATACTTATGATCAGTTTGATAGAGTAAGTTTCTCATCTACAGAGACAATTAATGCTGATGACACAACTGTCATTCGTGATACAGAATATAGATTTGATGAATTTGCCAGGGTAGCGCTCGCAATCACAAATATTATCAGCGCGGACGGAACAGAGGTTCGCGAAGAAACTTCTTTTGAATATGATAATTTTGGCAGAATAGGCAATAGGGTAATAGAGAGCACGAATCCAGATTCAAGTGTTGTTATAGATGATACAACTTATGAATATGACTCTTTTGGAAGGGTGTTGGCGCAGACCAATATCCGCACCGCAGCTGACGGAACAACCACCACAACTGTTACTGCATATACCTATGACGCCTATGGAAGGGTCTCCTCACAGAATCAGGTAATAACCTCACCTGACGGCACAACTGTTACAGAGAACACAGTCTATACATATGACTCCTACGGAAGACTGTCAATGTCAGTCACCAACCGCTCTTCTGAAGGCAGCCCTGATTCACAGACAATATCAGAATATACCTATGATGAATTCGGCCGCCTTCAAACCCAGACCAACACAATAAACGCCCAGGGTCCTGAAGGCATAATAACAACCACCCAGGTAATAAACTATACATATGATGAATTCGGAAGGATCTCTACTCAGACCACAAATACCACAAACGCCGACGGGACAGAGACACAGGATATAACCACTTACTCTTATGATGAGTTCGGTAGAATCAAAGTCTCTTCCACTGACCGCACCAATGCAGACGGTTCCACCCTCCACATTGAAAGTACCTACGAGTATGATGAATTCGGAAGAGTGTTAACAACGACTCAAGTCACAACCCAGGTTATTGATGATGTTGAGCAGACTTCAACCCAGGTAACGACCAATACATATGATGAATTCGGAAGGGTCTCTGGAGCACACATAGTCATAACTGATGCCGCAGGGGTCGAGACAATAAACGACATAACATATGAATATGA
>CAYPYS010000013.1:29993-39155 GCA_964415355.1 uncultured Planctomycetia bacterium
AGGGGTCGAGACAATAAACGACATAACATATGAATATGATGAATTAGGTAGGATCGCTCGTCAAACTACAGTTACTACCGCTGCAGACGGGACTCAGACCGAAGAGATAAATGAATACAACCATGACGACGCAGAAGCCGATGCCTTTTTAACATCCACGACCGGCACAGGCATGCTTATAAAGGTAACGAGCACCATTACAGATGCCGAAGGCAATGTAACTGTGTTAGAAAAAGAAATAACCTATGATGAATACGGCAGAATCCTGACTGAGAACATAACAACAAATCATCCTAATGACACCACCACGACCGATATTATAAATTATGAATACGATGAATACGGCAGGATAGGTCAGACCACGACCGAGACAACCCACGCAGCCGGCGCAGTAACCACTGATGTAGTTACCTATACTTATGACGAGTACGGAAGAGTCGAGCAGAGCGTTACCGAGCACACAGGAAGCGACGGCAAGACATCATCTGATACAGTAAGTTATGAATACGACGAATATGGCCGCCTGAAAGGCTCTACCACAAATCACGTAAACACAGACGGCACGACCACGACATCTGTGATGCGCGACATTACATACAACGAATACGGCAGGATGTCAGGATATACCCAGGAGTCCACAGACAAGGACGGCAAGACATCAAAAAGCGTTGTCTCGGATATAGAATATAACTCGCTCGGCAAGATGACCAGTTACACATCGGTTGACACAGATTCAAAAGGCAAGACCACTACCAATAAAACTACAATGGAGTATGACCAGTACGGAAGACTGATCAAGCAAAAGATAGTAGGCGGAGGAGAGACTACGAGGTATACCTTTAATTATGACGAGAATGGCTTTAAGAAATCCACGGTTATTAAAATGGACGGCTGGGACGGCAGCACTACCATAAAGTATAATGAGCACGGAGAAGAGTCCTCGAGAAGCGGCAGCATTACTAAAACTATCAGAGGGGGCAAATCAGGAGGCAGAAAAGGCGGCGGCGGCCGCGGTCCATGGAAAAAGGTATACACCGGTAAGATTTTGTCGAATGGTAAAGAGCAGTATGTCTGGCGCAGAGAAGGAGATGGCGGTGGCGGCGACGAAGGAGATGGCGGTGGTGGTGGATCTACTACTCAGACTGCAAATGCATCAGATGTAGATTGGGGAGTTTTAAGGGCGTTATTCGGTGATGACAAGGCAGCCATGCATAAAGCATTGGCCGGTGAAGACGGCGTTATAAATACCAATGAAGACGGAGGCATAGATTGGAGTTCTGTTGCTTTTCAGGTAAACAGCCCAGAGGCCCAGCAGGTCAGAGCCAATATGGTCACGACTACCATATTTGATAATCCATATATTACTGCAGACGGCCAGATAGACTATGAACTTGTAAATGCAGATTTAAGAGCATCGGGCAGAGAAATCAATGCCCAGAACCAGCGCGATCTCGTATTCGGCATAGATGGAAATGGCGATCCTGTATTTATTTCCAAAACAGAGCCGGGCATGTTGGATGTCCTTGAGCCGGGCCTGATCGAGGAGATAGCAAATGCGATAGTAGGTGAGGTCGAGAGGATTCTTGATTCACTTGTCGGTGCATCAGCAGAGCAGATAAGAAACGTAATGATCGGTTTAGGCGTAACAGGCCTGGATGATATAGTGTCGCTTACCCAGAATCCAGTGGACGCAATAGTAGGCTGGCTGCGCGAAGAAACCACAAATGTGTTTAACTGCGCTGTGTATTCGATTAAGGCATTGCTTGATGGTACGGGCAGTAGTGTCTCTGATCAGGAATTAACGAATCTTGCAGTCGCAGGCATATTAACGGATATAGTGACAGGCGTTATAACAGAAGATAATGCCCATGGTGAATTATACCTATCCTTAAACAGCATACAGAAGATGGCCGGGGCAAAAGGCCTTACCTATAATGGCGCTATAATAACAGCAGGAGATCTCGCAAACCTTACAAACCCGACAGTGGTCTTTGTTGACGGCGATCACTTCGTGGTTGCAACAGGTTCTTCTAACGGCATAGTTACATATATGGACAATGGCGTGGAAATGACCGCGTCTTTAGATGAATTCAGTCAACGCATGGGACAGGGATATGCCCTTGTTAGCAGCAAAGACGCAGAGTCTGTATCTGTGCAGAGCCTTGAGTCGGATTCTTCAGGATATTCTGCAGTCCGCGGCGCAATGATAATGATAGACGGGTTGTATGGCAGTCCGAGAGCTGCCAGGAGGAGGGCCAGCAGCACAACATCAAGCAGAAGTTCTTCTTCTACTCAAACAACCACTTATAAACCAGTCAGCATGGCTGCTATAGAGCGTGCCTTGGCTGAAGACAGACAAAGTTCAGGCTCCGCGCCACAGATTCATACTGTTACAGTTACTGCGTCTCCAGGCGGAAGCAGCAGCTATGTAGAAAGCCCTGAGATTATTATATGGGAGCAGCGCCAATTACGCCAGGAACATCAAAGCTCAAGCTCTACTGTGCAAACCACGCCCCAGACTCACCCTGTTACAGCCACGACGACCACTACCACTCATGAACCAGCCACCCTGTCACCTTATGAGAGAAAGATGGAGCGCCTCGAGAGATACTTATTGCCTGAGGATGCGCTAAGTCTCGGAGCATATAATGGCGCAAGCCAGAATCCAGCACCAGGGCTTATTATAGGACCAGGAACTTTATCAGGCGATCACAATTTCGATGTGAGCGTGCAGTCAGGCCTTACTACTGTACAAACATTACCAAATGTAGATTTTACTGACGGCCAGGGCGTAACCCCTGTAGACCTTGGCAATGATAACTGGGTCTTGCCGGGTCAATGCACTGTTTCGCCTAATATACTGCTTACATGGGCGTATAGAGGGGTAAATGATATTCCTACAGATAATGCAGCATCTCTACTGGCTGCATATTGTGACCCTGCGCAGATAGGAAGCGAAGTGACAGCGCAAATGACCGGCGGCAATGTAGGATTAGAATTCGCTTCACAGGGTCTCGGAGTGACCTCTATAAATGATGTTCCTGTTTCGGATTCATTCGCCAGTCATCCTTATACCTCTACAGCAGGGAGCGTTGATGATTACCTGCTCAGTTTCCGGGACATGCAGATCTATGATTATAATCCAAACACCGGGATCGCGCAGGGCAATGATTCAACAATAAACCTTTATACAGTAGAACCTGAAGGCAAGGAAATAGAGGTGGCAGAATACAGAGTAAACGGAGTTATCCCGGGCATAGTATTTGGCGACCCCGTTACCGGAAATTCGGCATTTAGTTTCGAAAACCAGCATGTACTTCCTATGGGAATAGATGATTATGTATTTACAATAGATTCTACGGTAGGTTCCCAGACGCTTACTCATGAGTTTGAAGCTGAGCTGGGGGTAGCGCCTGTCCAGTCATCTTCAGGCGCCTGGGCTTCCCCGAAGTTTAAATACGGAGAGTATGCCTTTGTAACAGATCCAGTAGCAGAATTTGTTCATGCGCCAGAGGCAGGCCCACCATACACGCCTCCATACACGCTTTTCTTTGATACAGCCACAGCAACAATAGCAGAAAGCATTCAGGTAGATGGTTTTTCTTATGCATGGATAGTTTCTCCGCAGGACTTTAGTGACGACCTGGAAGGCCAACTGACCTTTGGTAGGTTGGTTACATGGGGTAGTAACCCGAGTAGAGAATGGGAGTTTAATTCATCCGGCCTTGGCACACACTATACAAATATAGGCGTAGACGGAGGTTCAACTCCTCTTAATGCAGACATAGGCATAAGATCAGGTGACACCCTTGCATATATTCCTTTTACTGCCAGTCAGTCAGGCTTGTTTATATCAACTACTGGTGATGAAGTTTGGAGCAATAATAGCGGCACAATTACTTCCTGGACCCCTGAAACAGTGCTTGACGATTATAATGCTTTTCTTGGCAACATAGGCGCTGATCCTCTTTCAGTATCTGAGTACACCTACTTCCCGATTTATGAACCAGTAACAATAGATACCACGGTCGACGAAAATTATTTTGTAGATCTTGGGCAGGGGAATACTTCTTCCGCCACTGCGCCGGCTTCTTTCCATGAACCCTCTTATTCTATATTCGGCACAGATTTCCTGAGTGCGTTTGATGTCACAAGGGAAGACGGCCAGCTGCATCTCTCAAGCCACGAGAGTTATGGTGGTGGATTATGGGAGATATCTACATTAGGTTTAGACGGTGAGGACATATCCCATACAATCACAGATGGCTTTGTCTGGACTCCTCAGACAGATGCTATAGATGGTATGGACCTGAGTTCTACTGCAACAGGCATTGTCGAAGACGCTGGTTTTGACTATGAAAGCTTCAAAGATAATGAAGCTGTAATACAGTTTCAGAACGGATACGGGGTAAATCTCTCAGGTGCCTTAATAAAAGGAGGAGAGATTTTAGGTCCAGGCCTCGCAAACTTTGCAAACGGCGATTTGCCTACGAGGCTTATAAACGGTATTAACTTTGATGAGCGCGATGGCTTTTTTGACACAGATAGAAGTGGACTATTGATTACTGAAATAAAAGGCAGTGCTTTTAGCGAAGAAGTTTTTTATGGTGCAGATAAGCCAGAATATTACACAGCCCTCCAAGGAAATTTCAGGCAGGCGCTGAGTGGTTCAACTCAAGATGAGAGAGAACTTTCTCTTGTCGACGGTTTTGAAGTTGAATTTCTGTACGATGATCGTGGTTCCCTGCAAGGTATAAAACTGCTTACCCCCGACGACGCCGAGATCTACAGTTATTCCCACCTATTAGGAGATGAGTCAGGAGATGGTTTTAGTCTGGGCATTCCTGAACTTGGCGATGGCGTTGTTCTCGATGAGATAAGACCTCTTGGTGAAGGTTCTGATATAAATATACATACAGGCACAGCAGGGTTGCTCCTGACTCCTGAAGGAGCAGGTTCCTACGGCCTTAGTTTTTCACCGACATACTCAGAAGGCGCAGTGTGGAACGATACACCAGAATTTAGAATCGACGGAGACTATGTTGACACAGATACAGGCATACACTTTGATGATAATATCTGGATCGGCCATCTTGGCGATTTTAGTTATTATGTTGATGGTTTTGGTGTTATGCCTGTGCAAGGACAGACAGGCGAGATAGAGATTACAGCTGATGGTTTTACAGGAGATGCTGCATTAATAAAAGGATACGATAATGAAATTATAGGGGCTGTTCTTAGTGACAATATTCTAGAACAGGATGCCGGCATATTGCAGTCTTATATAGAAGCCAGGCTCAGCGGAGAATTTCTGCATATTATAACTCCTGAAGCCACATTAGGCGCGACAGCTACACTTAATGATGAGCTTATTCAGGACCTGATGCTAGCTAACGGAGATTTTATCCCGGCTCACGATGTAGAGCTTGACTTAGGAAACGGCATTGTGCTGGGTGATTTAAGCCTTGGCGAGGTGGATATATATGAGAATAAAGAAGATTTGGATCCGGAAACAGGCTATACATATCTTATATCAGGTACAACCCCGGAAGGAAAGGTGCTTCATTTTGGACCTGGACGGGAATCTGAAGCTCCTGCAGATGACAATGACGAAGAAATAAGAATTTTAAAGTCATCAAATTGGCTCGCGGAGGCCTATGATACAGCAGACGGCGGCAGAAACTTCCTTGCGCCTGATGAACTCGCCCCTGATGGCAATACATATGGCGTAGAGTTAGAGTTACTCCAGGGAGAGTTTAACGAGGCCTTTTCAGCCCGCGCTACATGGCAGGATAATGGCGCAATGACCTTTATACCTCGTGATAGCATAGGACTCATTAATCCAAGATTAGGCGATGCAGGAGAGCCTATTCTTACTGTATGGGGCAAAGAGTTGAGGGCAAGCCATGCTGAGGAGACAGCAGGCACAGGGCCTGGTTTGGTTTATTTTGAGACACCTGAAGGAGAAACCTCAGCCATTCCTGTTGGCGGAGGCATAGGAGACATAGGAGGCATAGAATATAATTGGGAGACTGAGATATACCTCGACGGTTATAAATTAGAGTATGGTTTTGATAGGACTAATGATGAGACTGATATTAATGCTATTAGTCAGCAAGATTTAATAGACATTTTTACTGCAGGACTCCAAACTGAATTAGAAAACTTTGCATCCGGAGTCGGAGTAGCGTATATTAATTGGGAAGAGTTTGGGACAGAATTAATTAGTGGCGACGATATCTTAGATGAACGGGCATTGGAGCTGCTTCAGAGAGGACAATTTGGAGATGCTGCAGCGCATATCTGGAGTTTACAAAACCCAGAAGATGTAGCTAATATTGAGGTTTATTTTGGAGTTGAAGAAGCTCTATTAGATAAAGGATGGTATAGATGGGTATCTGATGGAACCAGTCCCTTTGGCACAGGCATTGATATTAGTGAAGGCTGGAATGGTAGTTTTGAAACAGCGGATTATAGGTATCGAATAGAATCCGCGGGCGGGACCACACACGAACTTGAAGGCCAAGTCGATATAACAGAAAGAAATGAGGCATTTTTTATAGAAGATGAGCTTCCCTGGCTTTCTTTTTCTCCGCAGTCAGGAGCTGGTGATTCTGAAGAGAATGATCGCTCTGGCTCTTTAGATGTAGCACCTGTAGACGATATTCCTCGGTGGGCAGACCCTTACCTTAATATATATAATTCCCCAGGTGGCATCCCATTAACTATTTCTCAAACTGTCAATCCTTTTAATTTTGCTGATGGCGAAACACTGACTGCTCTTTTTATGCCGGATGTATTTCATTTCCAGACCTATAATTTTACAGGCACAAGGCCTCTGTATATGGACGGAAGGCTCCTTGAGCATACGGGAACACTGCAGTACGAACACGTTACTATTGACGGAGAAAAGGAATGGGTTCCTTTCTATAATAATCCAGAAACTACTATATCCTCAGGAACTTATTCTCAGGATGAAATATTCAATGAGCCATTCTTAACAGGCATACAGCAGGTTAGCGAAAATGAAGACCCTATATATTACATGGGCATAAGAAAACCAGATTCTCCTTGGAGCTGGGAACTTAGTTTAAGCGGCGAGGGCGGCCGCCTGGTCCCGGATAATAAAGATTTTTCTGCAAATTTTGATGTTTCTTCAAGGGCTATTTATGAGCATGATGGCAGGCTTGGTTCAATCTCTGTTACAGGAGGCGCTTTTGATGCTGGCTTGGGCGCAATGACACTTTCTTTTAATACTGACGATGAAAGAGAGAATCTTAATTTCCTCCGCCTAAATAATCTTCCCCCAGATACCTCTAGCGGGTTAACAGCAGAGGGCCTGAGGATACAGATTCAAAGATATGACGAGTTATTGTCAGAGGCATTAGACGAATTGGGTGAGCCAGCAAATCCATCTGAATCAGATGACCGTTCAAGGATAACCGGTCTTTTAGCGGATCTTGACGAAATAGATATCCCTGATATTGAATTATCGGACTCTGAACTTATTAGCATATCTCAAGAGATTGGCCTGGTAAGTAATCACATGAGAGCCTTATTCCCCTATTATGCTTTCGGTCTAGATGATTATCATACCATGATGACAATCACAGGTCGTGAATCTATTGATGTTGTTGGTGAATCTGGAGAATTAACAGGTTGGGTTGAGACAGGTTATGGACGGCTTGGGTTTCAGATGCTGGGTCCTAGCGGCAGTTTAGGTCAGATAGCTGGGTTGGGTGGCACAATGTTTGATTTATCTCAGGTGAGTGACACAAGGGGCGTGGATAGTGCCAATCCTTTTTATCTATACAGAGGAACTCCAATGGATATAGAAGGGCCGGTTGTAGCGAGAAGTAATGGCTCAAATACAGAGAATCTTCAGGTAACAGACGGAAGAATAGTAGGCCCTGCCTTAGCAAACGGAGAAACGTGGAATCTTGTCTTAACTGATGATGGGTTGCCTGAATTTAGATTGGATACCTACGAAGGAATGTTTGATTATATGGCTGTTGGTGATGGCCGTGTTTATATAGACTCATATTTAGGCACGTTCGGAAGCTTTAATGCCACTTATGAAAGGCAAACAACAAGCACTTTTTCTGAAATAGACGGCGCAACAGTTGGTTTTAATGGCTTTACCTTTGAGCAAGGGAAATGGGGGATTGATTTCTTGTCAGGAATGGAAATGATAAATGACTCTTTAATTATTGTTGGACTAAGACAGGGAGTTGGAGATACTTCTAGCTTAAATCCTTTGGTTATAGAAGCAGTTCCAGAAGGATATGATCCTTTAAGCGTATCAAACAGTGAAGATATAGAAAGACCAATGTACTCATCTCTTCCAGAAGAAGCGAGCATCCTGAGTTCTTCAAGCGGAGAATCGGATCCTGGGCCCATCATGTTGGCCAGCTACGACCCAGAGGCAGAGGCGGGTTCAGAAGAAAGCTATGAGACCTATCAGGACTTCTTGCAGGACACCTTGCCAGTAGCTCCAGAAGTGCCGACTTCCACAGCTTTAGAGCCCACCTGGCTAGACCCTGTGTATTCAGACCCACTAGCACTACAACAATCAGAATTTGAACCAATTTTCTCTATCACTGATCCTATCAGGTCGAGCAGTTTTAGCCTGCAGGAAGCAATAGCCCTTAATGTCGATTATAATCTGCTTAGCCTAGGAGACAGTAGAGTTGCAGGAGAGATTATAGGACGCGCGAGCGATAGCATGACTTCATTGCCTATAGCCAGCTATGCTGTTAATAATCTTAGAATATCTAATCAGGGTGATCTTATAGGTCAGGGAAGATACTGGACCCCATCTACTCCGCTTGAATTTAGTTTTAATGGCGAGGGCGGCACTGCAAGTTCAGGTGTTTCTACGCCTACTTTTGCTGTATGGCATTCTAATAACCTAGGAGGCGGTTTTTATACTACAGAGGACGCAGACGATCAGCTCGTCTTTGATTTATCATCGGATGCCTTATCTCAATTGAGAGCAGGAGCGTCATTGGCTAATTTCAGGGGCACAGAAAGCTCTATAAGGATAGAAGAGCCATTTATAATATCCAGTCAGGAAATAGAAATTCCTGGCTCAGAGGACCCGACATTTCAACATAGGGAATCAGTCGCTTTTAATCCTGAAGGCTTCACTATATTGTATTC
>CAYPYS010000014.1:0-30758 GCA_964415355.1 uncultured Planctomycetia bacterium
GAGCACCTGACTCATAATCAGGGTGTCCAAGGTTCAAGTCCTTGTGGGCCCACCAGGGCGATTAGCTCAGTTGGTTAGAGTGCTGCCCTCACATGGCAGAGGTCACTGGTTCGAACCCAGTATCGCCCACCATGATCAAATAATATGAGCGAGACAAAGACGATAAAAGAACAGATAGATTCCTTGATAGAGCTCCAGGTAATAGATAGGGAAATTTATGTCTTAAATATTGAGAAGAAAGAAAAACCCGAGGAGATCAAGGCGATAGAAAAAGCGTTAGAGGCTAAAAAAACAGGCATAAAAGAGGCGGAGAATAATTTAAAAACATCGCAGGTTAAATTAAGAGATAAAGAAGTAACGCTGCAGCAGAAAGAAGAACAGATAAAAAAGCTGCAAACACAACTCTATCAACTTAAGACAAATAAGGAATACTCCGCGATGCTTGCAGAAATAGAAGGCGTTAAGGCGGATAATTCTATTATCGAAGAGGACATAATAAAACTTATGGATGAGATAGAGGCGGCCAAGAAAAAGTTGGTCCAAGAAAAAGAGATATTTAAAAACGAAGAGGCGAGCGCCCAGAAAGAAAAGGCTGTAGTCGATGTGAGAATGAAGGAGATAGATTCCAAGCTTGCTGAATTTTCAGCAAAAAGAAAAGGTATTGTCCCTAATATAACGCAGAAGGTTTTGGCTAGGTACGAGAGGGTGCTCGAAAACAGGACCGGGCTTGCCATTGTTTCGATCGAAGGCGATGCATGCGGCGGATGCCACATGAATCTTCCTCCTCAGGTTATAAGCGAGGCAAAGCTCAGGGAAGATATAATTATTTGCCAAAGCTGTTCCAGGATTTTATATATATGACAGAGCCTAGGAAAATAGAGGTATTTATAGACGGTGCATCCAGGGGTAACCCGGGGCCTTCAGGCATCGGCGTCGTATTTTTTGAAAATAAAAACGTCATAAGGAAATTATATAAATTTATAGGGAACGCCACAAATAATGTCGCAGAATACACAGCGCTCGTCTATTCTCTTCAAGAGGCATTGATCGCTGGATTTAAAAATATAGCAATAAAATCAGACAGCGAGTTACTGACAAAGCAACTCAGGGGAGAATATAGAGTAAAGAATGAAAACTTAAAGCCTTATTATGATCAGTTTATGCATTTATCTCGAGGTTTTGACAAGATAGATGTTGCGAGTATCAGTAGAAAAGACAATTCTCAGGCAGATAAATTAGCAAATAAAGCAATCGATTCAAGGTTCGACAATTCTTTGAAAATAGATTAAATAAGATGCGGGCTGGATGGTCGCTCCTGTTTAGGCAGGGGAGGAAAGTCCGGGCTCCAGAGGGCAGCGTAGCGGGTAATGCCCGTCTCCGTCACATAACGTGGCGGACGGATCAGAGCCACAGAGACGAGTCTGCGATCTGCGTAATACGCAGTTGCAGGGTGAAACGAGGCAATCTCTACGCGGAGCAAAACCAAATAGGCCCCGCCACGAAGAATAGCCCGTTCGGTATGGCTGGGCGGGTAGGTTGCATGACCTTGGCAGTAATGCCGAGGCAAGAGAAATGACCGTCATCCATTAAGTGGATACAGAACCCGGCTTACAGGCCCGCATCTTTTTTATCGCCTCTTTCCTAACTTTACACTTCAACAACGTTAAAGTGTAAAGTTAGGGCCGCTCTCCTTGTAATTCTCTAAGATATATGATATATTTTAAAATATGCGCGTGACTACTATAGTCTCAATAATAGTTTTTTTTATTGTTGCAGCTACCCCGATCAGTCTATATTCTGACACTCTTATCATGAAGGACAAGAGCGAGATCAAGGGGCTGGTCGTTGACGAATACGTGGACAGGATTACTCTAAGCACTGTTGACGGTGAGAAGGTTTTTTTAAGAAAAGATATTGATGTGATCGAATACGATGCCCCGGAGCAGAATTTTATGCAGTTAGGGAGAGAGTATGAACTAAGAGGCGTTTACGATAAAGCGGCGTTTTATTATAAAAAGGCCTCAAATTTGAATCCTGATTACAAGAATGCCAGGGATGCATTTCTTGCTATACAAGCAAAGGTATGGAAACAAGAAAGCGAGATAACCGAGAAAGAGATAAATCGCAGGGAAATGATAAAGGATTGGTGGAAAGACAGGCACAAAGAGATCTTTTCTCCAGCTAAAGATAAAAAGGCCTTGCTGGAGAAATCGCTTGGCATCTCACTGGCAGAGAAGGAAGCTAGCCTTATAATAGAAGAAGTAAGGCTTTTTTCCAGCGCATATAAAGCAGGAGTCAGGGAGGGGGATGTCCTTGTAAGTGTATGGGGCAAGCGTACGACCCATCGCAAAATAGAAGAAGTAATGGATGAGTTGATAGGGCCAAAACATTCAGAGGTCAGGATATCGGTAGCAAAAGAGATACGCGTACCCATAAGAAGCATTAGAATGCATAAAAGTTTTTACGAGGGGCTGGGCGTTTTATTGGCGTTTGAACATGACGGGCTTGTGATACAAGAAGTAAAGCGCGGCAAAATGGGAGAGAGGTTAGGATTTAAAAAAGGCGATCTTGTTATGGTTATAGACGACAAAAGCACCAGATATCTCGCTCTCGATAAAATCATCACATATCTAAGCAGCGCAGAAAATAATAATAAAGATATAATTTTTAATATTGAGAGATCGATCAGTCTACTAAGAGGAGGCAGATGATGCCAGCGAAAAGAATTTTTAGAAGAACATTTCTTATAAAAAGGGGATTGCAGTTCAGATATATAGGGGTAATTTTTGCTATCGCTCTTTTGGCTTCTATAGTTTCAGGATACACTGTTTTTATAACTGGGTGGACCCTTCTCGGAGAAAAGCTTGCGAATGTTTATCCTCAAGGCAGGCTTATTCAGGTCTTCAGGGTCGCGAACCTGGCACTGGTAAAAAATCTTTTATTCGTTTCTCCCTTGATCTTTGTGCTTGGTCTTTTATTTTCACATAAAATAGCCGGCCCTTTATACAGAATAGAGAAAAGTATCTATGATATATCAAAAGGAAACCTGTCTCTCAGGGTCAGACTAAGAGAAGGGGATGATCTTCGGGGTCTTGCCGATATCATAAATAACATGACAGAAAATCTGAATAATAGCATGGCGTTGAGCAAGAAATCTATAGCGGAAATCCAGAAGGACGCAGACGCAATTAAAAAAGCGATTTCCAATCAACCTTGCGATTCTCGATCAGCGGAATCTTCCTTAGCTGATCTGCAGCAACGGGTAAAAAACGCCAGCGATTCTTTGAATAAATGGACTACCACCGCTTCCTAACTTTACACTTTAACGTTGTTGAAATGTAAAGTTGACAAGGGATTAGAGGTTTGTTATACTGACAGCAATATATGCGGGTATGTCATGTTATAACAAAGCCTGAGCTCGGTGGCGCCCAACTTTCCACCCTAAAAATCCTCTCAAAGCTACCAAGAGATAAATACGATATTTCTATCATTACCTCGCCAAGAGGCATTCTTGCCCCGGAATTCAGAGATTTAGGCATAAGATGCGTGTTTTCCCCATTTTTATGCAGAATGATCAATCCCCTATTAGATATATTGGCATTAATCCATATATTGCTCATATATATAAGACTAAAGCCGCATATGGTCCACACCCATAGCTCAAAAGCAGGTATTATTGGTAGGTGCGCAGCTTGGATTGCCCGTGCACGCATTATTGTGCACACAGTGCATGGTTGGTCCTTCAATGATTATCAGCCTCTTGCTTTAAAGAGGCTTTTTATATTTTTGGAGAGAGTGACGGCTGGATTTACTACAAAGATTATCTGTGTCTCCAAAAGGGACATAGAGATTGCATTAAGATACAAGATAGCCCCCAGAAAAAAATTTGTTTATATAAAATACGGCATATCTTTTTCTGATTATTCGCGCAAGGTCCGTGACCCCATCAAGAAAAAGAGAGAATTGGGCATTACGAATAACGACCCTGTGGTAGGGATGGTATCGTGTCTAAAGCCACAAAAAGCACCATTGGACTACATAAAGGCTTCTATGAAGATCTACGAAAGAATGCCGGATATAAATTTTTTGCTGATAGGAGACGGTGTTTTGAGAAATAAATGCAAAGATTTACTGGTAAATAGCGCTTTAAATGGAAGATTTATTTTTACGGGATGGAGAAGGGATGTTTCGGAAATATTGGATATTTTAGATATAGCGGTCCTTACAAGCAAATGGGAAGGCATGCCTATTTCTGTCATCGAGGCCCTTCGCAAGGGTTGTCCTGTCATTGCCACTAACGCGGGCGGTACGCCAGAGTTGGTTAAAGATGACATCACGGGTTATATCACGGATGTCGGCGCTTATGCGGATATGGCAGATAAGGTCCTAAGGATTCTCAGTGATGCGCAGCTTTTCAATAAAATGAAAAGAGACGCACATTTGTCTATAGATAATTCTTTTGAAGCGACCAGAATGGTAAACGAAGTAGAAGATTTATATAGGAGGTTGATATGATCTACGCCATTGTCGTCTTAGCTTCTTTTGTTTTAGCAGCTTTTTTGTCACCGATTACTATTAGATTAAATGTTTTTTCTAAACCGAAGAAAGGAGAAGCAAAGGGGAAGCCATGCCTAGGAGGCATTGCCATCTTTTCGGCAGTTGTCATAGCTTCTGCCTCGGTGTATTTTTTAAAAGGGATTTGCAGCGCCAAACTTACAGGGCTACTGGCCTCTTCGGTTTTAATAATTTTATTAGGACTTATAGATGATGTAAAAGATCTGAAACCGATAATAAAAATATTATTAGAATCAGCAGCGATTATTTTTCTTATATTATTCGGCTTTGTTACAAAGATTGCGTTTTTGCCGGCATGGTGCAATATATTAATCACATTCGCATGGTTTTTATTAATTACGAATGCCTTTAATCTTCTTGATATAGTGGATGGATTGGTGTCTGGACTTGTAATTATTGTTTCCGCTACGCTGCTAGTCGTTGCTTTGATTAATAAAGATATTTTTTCCGGCGTTGCCCTGGCCGCCTTGATAGGGGCTCATCTGGGTTTCCTGAGATACAATTATCCTCCGGCAAGGCTTTATATGGGCGATACAGGGAGCCTGTTCTCGGGTTTTTTATTAGCGGCTATCGCTATAAATATAAGTTATGCGCCTCTTGAGAAGCCGATTGCGCTAATAACGCCTTTATTGATAATGAGTCTTCCTTTATACGACACGCTTTTTTTAATAATAATGCGCATGAAGAAAGGAAAATCTATTTTTAGCAAGACTGATGACCATTTTGCGTTGAGATTGGCAATGATGGGACATGGTGCGCGCAAGAGCCTGTGGATCATGTATGGCTTCAGTATTTTTCTGGCGATTTCGTCACTAATAGTAGCCTTTGGCCCTAATCCGGCGGCGATAGCAGCATTGATAGCCGTATTTTTGGTATTTATTCTCATGGGAAAAAAGGTGGGGGTTGTTAAGGTAGAGGACTAGAAGTGCTCAAATTTAATGGTAAGAATGGCACGATAATTTTGGGAGCAGGTTTAGCAGGTTTAAGTGCAGCCTATCACTTGGGCCGGGGTTATTCTTTATTTGAGAAAGAAGACGAAGTGGGCGGCATGGCAAGGTCTGTGCGTAAAGACGGTTATACGTTTGATTACGATGGTCATCTTCTGCATTTCAGAAACGAATATGCCTTTTCTTTGGTTAGAAAAATTCTAGACGGAAACCTGGCGCCGCATAAGCGCAATTCGTGGATATATTCCAAAGGCAGCTATACGCGGTATCCGTTTCAGGCAAATTCTTACGGGCTCCCCAAGGAAATAGTGAGAGAGTGTCTGCTTGGCCTTATAAAGGCGAAGCTTCCTTCTTCGCTGGAGGCGGAGGGAAAAAGCAAGGGAGCATCGAACGGTAATTTTGAAAACTGGATAAGAAAGACCTTTGGGGCAGGCATAGCCGAACATTTCATGCTGCCTTACAATAGAAAGTTTTGGACCATGGAGCCTTCTGAATTGACGTGTGATTGGCTGGACGGTTTTGTGCCTGTGCCAACGCTTGAAGATGCAGTTACAGGCGCTATATCCAGTAATACAAAGGCATATGGGTATAATCAGAGGTTCTGGTATCCTGTGAAGGGCGGAATACATGAAGTCGCGGAAGGCTTTTCACAGAGGATAAACAATATTTGCTTGAATAAAAAAGCTGTGACTATAGATCAGCGCAGGAAAGAAATGGTTTTCGAAGACGGCACCATAACAAAATTTAAACATTTAATTGCCACGATTCCTCTCCCGGAGCTTTCCAAGATGCTTGTAAGTGTTCCAAGCGAAATAAAGAAGGCCTTTTCGATGCTCAGGTTTACGTCTATTTTCGTCGTGAATTTAGGAGTTGCTAAGGATGATGTGACAGACAGGCATTGGGTATATTATCCTGAAAAGGAAATCGCTTTTTATAGATTGGGTTTTCCCACGAATTTCTCGATGGACGTGGCTCCTCCCAAGAGAATGTCGATATATGCGGAAATATCTTATTCGGGCAACAAAGCCATCGATAAACAAAAAGCAATCTCCGATACTATAATAAATTTGAAGGATCTCGGTGTCATCTCAAATGAGAACGAAATAGAAGTTTGTCTGCCCATGGACATTAAATACGGCTACGTTATTTATGATGAGAATCGAAGGCAGGCTGTGCGTACTATAAAAGATTATCTGAGACGATTCGGTATCCATACGGCAGGCCGATACGGCAGCTGGAAGTATATGTCCATGGAAGACGTTATTTTAGAAGGAAGGGCTGTAACTTTACATACTGCATATCGTTCTTAAGGTATGGCGGCACAAGTTTTCAACAATGTTAAAGTGTAAAGTTAGGGCGTTTGCATTATGGCGACTTATATATTAGGCATATCTTGTTTTTATCATGATAGCGCGGCAGCGCTGATAAAAGACGGCGAGATCTTTGCGGCTGCGCAAGAAGAGAGGCTTACCCGCAAAAAGCATGATTTTAGTTTTCCAGAGAAGGCTATAAAATATTGCCTGGAGGAAGCCAAGATAGAGACCAAAGACCTGTCTTTCGTAGCTTTTTATGACAAGCCCCTTTTGAAATTCGAGAGGATACTTCTGACGTATATATCCTATGCGCCATTTGGTTTTCAATCATTTTTCAAGGCTATTCCTCTCTGGCTTAAGGAGAGATTATGGATGTCTCATGTGATATCAGAAAAATTAAATTTTCATGGAAAGATATTGTTTACCGAGCATCATGAATCACACGCTGCCGCGAGTTTTTATCCCTCACCATTTAAAGAGGCGGCTATCCTTACTATGGATGGGGTAGGAGAATGGACCACGGCCAGTTTTGGAGTCGGTAAAGATAATGATTTTGATCTGCTGTATGAAATTAAATTTCCGCATTCCCTGGGATTGCTTTATTCTGCATTTACATATTATACGGGATTTAAAGTGAATTCAGCAGAGTACAAGGTTATGGGGCTCGCACCTTACGGTGAGCCGAAATATGTTGATTTGATCTTAAAAGAACTCATGGATTTAAAAGAAGACGGTTCTTTTCGGCTCAACATGAAGTATTTTAACTATTGCGCAGGGCTTACAATGACCAATAAGAGGTTCGATAAGCTATTCGGGGGCCCACCAAGAAGGCGAGAGACAAAGATAACGCAGAAAGAAATGGATCTGGCAAGATCCGTGCAGGCTGTTACGGAAGAAGTTATGCTTAGAGTGGCGAGGCATGTTCGCAAGGTCACGGGACAGAAGAACCTGTGCCTGGCTGGCGGGGTTGCCTTGAATTGCGTAGGAAATGGAAAGATTTTAAAAGAGGGGATTTTTGAAAAGATATGGATACAGCCTGCTGCAGGGGATGCAGGAAGCGCAGCTGGCGCGGCGCTGAGGATATGGCATAAATATCTTGGCAGCGCAAGGGATGCGGATGACACCATGGATAAGCAAAAAGGCTCTTATCTGGGCCCGATATATTCGGATTCTTATATCGAGGACTATTTTGAGAAGAAAGGTATCCCTTATGAGAAGTTTTCACGCGAGGAGTTTTTAAAAAGGGCGGCCTCGCTCATTGCCAGCGGGAAGATAATAGGTTGGTTTCAGGGAAGGATGGAATTCGGGCCCAGGGCGCTGGGGGCCAGAAGCATAATAGGCGATGCCCGTTCTTCAGAGATGCAATCGCGCATGAATCTGAAGATAAAATTCAGGGAGTCATTCAGGCCTTTTGCGCCTACAGTCCTGGCTGAAAAATCAGGGGATTACTTCAAGATCGATTCCGAGAGCCCTTACATGCTTTTAGTCGCCAATGTGCAGGACGACATTTTAAACAGGAAGACTGACAAGGAACCTAAAGGATTTGACAGATTAAAAATAGTCCGTTCAAAAATACCTGCTGTAACGCATGTGGATTATTCTGCAAGGCTTCAAACTGTTTCGTCAGATAGCAAAAATAAAATCTACTACGATCTTTTAAATGAGTTCTACAGACAAACAGGCTGTCCTGTAATAATAAACACATCTTTTAACGTAAGAGGGGAGCCGATAGTGTGTGCACCGGAAGATGCCTATAGGTGTTTTATGCGCACTGACATGGACTATCTTGCGATAGGGAACTTTATTCTTGATAAGAAGGCGCAGCCAAAAGAGAAGCACGTGAGCCAAGAATATTTCGAACTCGATTAAATCGTCGCCTAACTTTACACTTTAACGTTGTTGAAATGTAAAGTTAGCAGGGAGAGGGAAATGAGGGAGCTTAGGAAATTTGGATTTCAGCTGGGCCTGGCCATGAACGTGCTCGGCTTTATTATGTTTTTGCGAGGCAGGCCGCATTTTATCTGGTTTACTTCGATAGCTTCTTTGCATTTAATTTTAGCTATTGTTTATCCTCGGGCGCTGACCGCTACCAAGGCGTTCCTGGACTTTATAATCAGATCTATCGGACAGATAGTCAATCTAGTCAGCCTGCTTGTTGCCTTTTATCTTGTATTTGCGCCTATCGGGTTTTTATTGAGACTTCTTAGAAAAGATCTATTGCATCAGAAGATAGACAGGAACGCCGCTTCTTATTGGATAAAGAGAAAAGAAGGCATGTTTTTCAAGGAATCTTACGAACGCATGGGTTGATCAATGCTTAAGGAAACAATAAGAAATATATATGCGCATCGTCACACTGTGTGGGATATGGCCGTTTCCCAGCTAAAGGTAAAATATTCCGGCTCTATCCTGGGATTCTGGCTGGCAGTAATAAACCCGTTGCTTCTAATGCTGGTCATAAGTTTTGTTTTTACTACGATCTTTAAATTAGAAATGGAAAATTTTTCCCTTTTTGTGCTTTCTGCGATCTTTCCCTGGATGTTTTTTTCAGGAGCATTAAGTGAGGCGCCGTCCTGTATCCTGGGCCAGCAGGGCATGCTTCGTCAGTTTAACCTGCCCAAAGAGATTATTCCCCTGAGCCTGGTCCTGTCTAATTTTTTAAATTTTCTTATAGGCTGGGCTGTTATTTATCCTTTGTTCATCTTTTTTAATCCAGCGATAATCTTATTGGCCCCTCTATTGGTCGTAGGGCTCTTGCTGACTTTTTTATTCACTTATGGTTTAAGCCTGGCCCTGGCTATCCTGAATGTGTTTTTGCGCGATATCGGCCAGTTATTAGGCGTGTTACTGATGTTCTGGTTCTGGTTTACGCCGATATTTTATTCCGTAGGCATGATCCCCGGAAGATTCAAGTGGATATATGCTTTTAATCCAATGGCGTATTACATAGTATATTTCAGAGATGTTATTTTTAAAGGGGTCGCACCCGGGCCTATTATAGTCATAGGCGTGCTTTTCTGGACAACTGCCAGCATGGTCCTGGGCCTTATGGTTTTTTCTAAGCTGGAATCTAAACTTTTGAAACGGATTTAAAGATGGATCTGATTCAGTTCAAAAATACATGGGAGATGTACAGGATAAAATTTACCGTAGACGGTAAGGCCTCGTGGGATAATTTCTGGGCCCTGAAAGATATCAATTTTAAGGTTGGCAGAGGAGAGACCTTGGGAATAATAGGAGAAAACGGGTCAGGTAAATCCACGATCTTAAAATTGATCATGGGGATGCTGAAACCTGACAGGGGAAGGGTAAGTGTCTTAGGAAAGGTCTCAGGTCTCTTGGAATTAGGCGCTGGCTTTCAGCCAGAACTTACAGGCAGAGAAAACGTATTTTTAACCGCCAAGTTTTTTGGGTTATCTCGAGATCAGATCGAGAAGAGATATGAAGATATTGTAAATTTTGCCTCGCTTGGAAAATTTATAAATGCCACGGTCAAGTCTTACTCGCAGGGGATGTTTGTTCGCCTTGCCTTCGCAATTGCCATACACATGGACCCGGATATACTGCTCATAGACGATACCCTATCGGTGGGAGACGAATTTTTCCAGAGAAAGTGCATAAAGAAGATATTTGAATTAAAGGAACTCGGCAAGACCATTGTCTTTGTCACGCACGATATGAATATGCTGCAGCGGCTCTGCGACAGGGCGATTCTGCTTAAAGAGGGCAGGATGATAAAAGACGACCTGGTAAGAAATGTTATACCGCTTTATACGCAGATGGTCGGCATCAAAGAAGGCGTGGGTACACTGGGAGAAGGAGATCTGAAAGCTGTTTTTAATAATGGGCGGCTGTTCATAAACTGGAAAGATAATCTTCTCACCCCGCATTCCGGTATATATACGGTCTTGCGATTAATGGATAAGTGGCATAGCTCTATTCATGCCTCATGGGAGGTTGAGAAGAATGGAGGGGATGAGCTGGTCGCAAAGGGTAGATTGTATCAACTGGGCTTGACGCAGATATGGAAGATGAAGATGGCGGATGCAGGCGGTATAAAGTTAGATATAGAGCTGGAAAGCGAAGAGTCTTTTGATATACAGGAAGGATGCACGAATATCATGCTCAGCAACGAATACGCGCAATGGTTTACCAGCCTGGAGAAAGGAAAGTTTCCTTCCCTAAGCGAGCAGAACAGGGAATGGTATGCCTTGCTCGAAGGGAACGCCATTAGAAAATGCATAGGGGCGGCGCCCGGGAAAAATTCCGGCAAAAATATTCCTTCTCTCATTTTTGAGCAATCCGGCTGCATGACGCACACCTACGGCCAGGTATGGAATACGGATTATTTTACCAATTCCAGGGTCCTGCAGTATAAGAACGTAGGTCTTCAAAATTATTCGGGCAACGAGGAGGAGAGTCGTGTCTATTTTTCAGGGAAGATACTTATAGGCACGCCTGATATAGACAATTATTTATACGAATTGCGGCAGGAAACTGTCCTGTCCGGCAAAGAGCTTCAGTTGCAGCTTGGCAGGGGCCAGTGCATCATCTTATGGAACGGCAATAGATTGACCAAGGCCAATAATGGGAGCACATCGATTTGTGCTAACGGGAAATGGTATTTTTCCGAATCCGCGCACTGGGAGTTTAAAAAGGAGAACAAGAATAAGATAATCGGCAGGGGCACATGGCAGGACCTTCCCCTTGTTCAGATCTGGGAGATAGAGATAAATAAAGACCGTTCTTTTTGTTGGAAGGTTGATATTGAGGTAAGCGCAGACGTGAACATCGAGAGACAATATGCAAGGTTCGAATATTCGGAGAATTACGGGTATTACTATAGCGATTACGGCAGGGGCAAATTCCCGGAAGGATTCATAGAGCACGAGATCGACATGCTCCAGAGGTGCATACCGGATGGCCTTGTTGCATTTCGAGGCAGAGACGATTCGATTCCTTCCGTGGCTCTTGAATTTTCAAAAGAGCTGAATAATTTTGCCAAAATTTGCAATTCCGATATTTCCAAAAGATTCAGGGAAATGCGCATAGCAAAAGTCCAGCCCGAAGACGATATGAGGTTTTCTCGAGGCAGGCACCCCTGTTTTAAAATAGGGGTTATGCTGAACAGAGATAAAGCCCTCCCTATAAAAGAATCCGTAAGCATATTACGTAAGGGAAGATTAAGGTTTATCTTCGATAAAGGCAGGGGCCGCATATACTGGGGCGAGCATGAATTAACAAGAAAGCTCGGTCTGTATACGTCATTGCGTTCCAGGGGCAGATGGCATGATTCTTTTTCGCATGTTTTATGGGATGCGGGAGAGAATGGCGGCGCTATAGAGTGCTCAGGCAGATGGCTGGATTTGCCTATAACTCAATTCTGGCGAATAAACCTGAAAGAAGAGGATCTCATAGAGCTAGATCTTATGATGACGGTGGACAAGGAAATAGAAGCAGATCGCCTGCAGACAAATATCATGCTTACGGAAAATTATAGAGATTGGGTAACGGATAAAGACAGGGGTCTCTTTCCTTCGTTCAAGGGAGACATAGATGATGAGTGGGAGATATTGCGGTCTCATACAAACGGCAACAGGGGCAAAAACGGGTTTGTCGGAGTGATAAGAGATCAAAAGAGCGGGAACCAGCTGCCTGCATTAAAATTCTTTACCCAAAACACAGACAGAGGTGGCTGTTTGAATATCGTAAATTCCGACCTTTATCATAGGGGCAGGATCTTGCAGTATTTAAGGAAAGAGAAGATGCTTTTGCCCGGAGAATACGGCTATTACTCCGGCAGCATATTAATCGGTAAATAAAGGGCTTATTTGATGCAGATAGATATTTCCGTGATAATCCCGACGTGCAATAGAAAAGAAGGGTTGAGGAGGTGTCTGGACTCTATTTTTGCTCAGGATTATCCGGCAGACAAGCTGGAGATCGTAGTGGTGGATGACAGAATGGACGACAGCGTAAAGGATATGGTTGTAAATTTAAGAGAACGCCGTCCCTTGCTGAAATATATAGCACAGGATTCCAGGGGGCCTGCGCAGGCAAGAAACCTGGGCATAAAGAATTCTTCAGGGGAGATAGTCGCGTTTGTGGATGATGATTGTGCGGTGGAGAGTAATTGGGCCGGGACAATGGTAAAGACACACAAAAAAAACCCCGAGATAGCAGCAGTAGGAGGCTGGACCCGAACCTCCACTAAAAAGATATCTGTTTTGGTGAGTCAGCTCTTGAGCACCTGCAGCATAGAGACTATCGTGCGCGGAAAAAAAGAAATAGTATTTTTTCCTACATGCAATGTTTCTTTCAAAAGGCGCGTGCTGGATAGATATAAATTCGATGCGAGGTTTCCTTTGCCCGGCGGGGAGGACTTGGAATTTTTCTGGCGTCTTTTCAAAGAAGGCAATAGGTTTATCTGGAACAAGGATATGGACGTTACCCATTACCGTAATGACCGCCTATCGAGTTTTATAAAGCAGGCCTATATTTACGGCAGAGGGAATCTCTTGGTCCAGTGCATACATAGGGATCACCCTTTGTTGAAAGAATTAAAAACAGGCATCATCTCTTTCTGGACGGCAACAACAGTCAATGTAATAAAAATACCGCGCTTTAGCTATATCCTCGGGAAGAGATTGATCAGGGAAAACAATGTTAAGCGGATCGACAAGAAGTTTTTGATATATATATATTTTATTATTCATAAGATTCTTTATCTATCGGGTAATATAATCGAGTCCTTTGGCATGAGGAGAAAGGTCTCGGGCGAAGGTCCTGTTCATGTGCCGCGCCTTCTCATACTGGACATTACGCATTCCTGTAACCTCAAGTGCCGGATCTGCGACATATGGCAGTCGGGTGCTTCGGAGAAGGATATGAATATCTTTTATATAAATAAGATGCTTTCTCAGGCAAAGGCTTTAAACATAAAAGAGATCGCGCTCTCGGGGGGCGAACCTTTATTAAGAAAAGATATTTTTGATATCCTGGATTATGCAAGGGCGGCAAAGATCAAGGACCTCGGGATTTTGACAAACGGGATCCTGGTGGACGGATGCATGGAGAAGCTGAGGCCTTATCTCATAGATAATATCATATCGCCTGTCATATCCCTGGATTCGCTGAAACAGGATATCCATAATCATATAAGAAATTCTAATACTGCCTGGCAGAAGACCATGAAAGGCCTGGAATCCCTTTCTTTATTGAAAAAGAAACATCCGCGGGTTAATTTCGGCATAATAGCGATAATCTTAAATCAAAATCTTGAAGAATTGCCGGATCTCGCGTTTTTCGCGAGGTCTCTGGGGGCAAATTTCCTGCAATATCAGCCTTTATTACCTAATAATTTAAAGATGGCGGAGAGGAAGGGTTCTCCTTTCTGGGTGACTGAGGAAAGGTTGCCTGTTCTCGATGATGCAATATCTAGATTGATAGAGTTTAAAAAAATTCAGCCGACGTTTATTAAAAACTCCGCTCAGAATCTAAGTCTTATAAGGAAGTATTACAGAGGGGCTGTGACCTCTAATGACGTAAGATGCGCTTCTGCGCGCGAGACCGTTTTGATGTCAAATCAGGTCAAATGTTCGACGTGTTTCTCTTCTTACGGGGATATGAAGAGGCAAGACCTCAAGGATGTCTTTAGGGGGCGGGATAGGATCAGGGCACAGGAAAGAGTCGGAAAATGTTCATGGCCCTGTCTGTTGCCGTGCTTCTGTGACGTATGAATATCAAATACTTAACCAGGCTCGGTAGGAAAAATTTTCTTTTCTGGCTTTCGAGAAAAATAGATTATCCCCTTGTACCGCCGGATGCCGTCCAGGTGAATTTTACATTCAGATGCAATCTGGGATGCAAGATGTGCAGCATGCAGGAGCAGATGAAGGCCCTGCGATCCCGGGGCAGGCAGGTTGAGATAGATTCGGAAACGCTCAGAAAGACCATGAGAGAGACAAAAGAGCTCGGTGTCAGCGACTTCATCCTTATAGGAGGAGAACCTTTTCTGAGGAAAGATCTGCCTGGTCTGGTGAGATATGCGAAAAGCCTTGAGCTCAATACGATAATCGTCACCAATGGTGTTTTATTGAACGAAGAGGCTATAAGGAAATGTTTCGATTCGGGAGTAGACTGGCTGAGCATTTCTATTGACGCTGCGTCAGACAAGGCCTTTGGCAGGATAAGAGGAGAAAATGTTTTCGGAGCGCTCATGGACAACATAAGGCTTTTAAATAAGATGAAGACAGATATGAAAAAGGAATTTCCAAAGATAGTGACTGTCTGCACGATAATGGATGACAACCTGGAAGAACTGCAGGAGGTTGTTCGTCTTTGCAAGAAGCTGGAGATAGAACGCGTGATTTTTCAGCCGGTGGTGGCAAATAATACAGACCAGACAGAGAGGAAGGAAGGTTCTCCGGGCTTTGTTCGTCCGGATAGGTTTGATGTGCTGGATAAGGCCATAGACGGCTTAATAGCCTACAAAAAGGAATCTGCCGCGAATTTCGACTTTATAGCGAACAGTATAAAGAATTTGAGATCGATTAAAAGATACTTTAGGGGGAAAGCCGGGCACCGTGAATTTCCGTGCTACGCAGGCTATAACCGCCTGCAGATCGTGCAAGAGGGGAAGGTTTATTTTTGCGTGAATCAGCAAAAATATGAGGCTAATTTCGGAGAGATCAGTAAGGATACCTTGAGGGAATTGTGGTTTTCCAAAAAGGCCAGATCCTACAGAAGGATTATAAGGAAATGCCGATTTCCGTGCCTTCAGTGGTGCTCTTATAGAGAGGGCTTTACGGAGTTTTCAGACATATTTCAAAAAAAGTTTTTGTTTGGGTTAAACGGTGCGCATAAATGACAAATCTCGTTTCTTCTCGGAAAAAATATAAAGGATTGGACCTTGCGCTGGTAATGTGTCCCGGCTGGGGAGCTGTCCAGCCGCCTGTCGGCATAAGCTATCTGAAGAGTTTTTTGCAAAAGAACGGTATAAGCGTAAAATGCTTTGATTTAAGTATGGAGCTTTACAAGGTCTTCCCCGAGAAAAAATACTGGGATTTGAATTATCCGCGCCACTTTACCGAAAAGCATCTCTTTAATAAAGATATCCTGCCTTTCCTGAGCCCTTTCATAGATAAATGGGCGGAAGAGGTGATGAGTCATAACCCCGAGGCCGTGGGATTTTCCTTGTTTATGTCGAGCATAAATACGAGCGTTTTATTGGCCAGGCGTATAAAAGATATTAAACCGGACGTTATTATTTTAGGCGGAGGAGCCGAGACGACGAGAATCAAAAGAATAATGGTAGACGGCGTTAGAGAAATAGCCTTTATAAACAGGGAGGTCTTTGAGGTATTTGATATGTTAGTTGATGGGGAAGGGGAGATGGGTTTGGCCGATGCTTTTTCATTGATAAAACAAGGAGCGGATCCAAGGGGCATAGACGGAGCATTGTATGCAAGAAACAACACGGTTGTCGCAAATAAGCCTGCCAGATTAATAAGGGATTTAGATATGCTGCCGCCCCCGGATTTTAGCGATTTCAGGTTAGAAGATTACACGAGAAAGGCATTGCCGATAGTTACTTCAAGAGGATGCGTGAATCGCTGCACCTTTTGCGCCGACAGCCCGCTATGGAAGACATACCGTCAGCGTTCAGCCGAAAAGATCGTAGAAGAATTAGACTTTTTGCTTAAAGAATGTGGCAGAAACCAGTTTGAAATCACTGATTCTACTTTTAACGGGGATATCCGGCGGGTGGATAGATTCTGCGATCTGGTCATAGAGTCAGGATTGGAGATCATGTGGTCGGCAAAGGTCGGCCTTAGAAAGGAGATGTCGTATGAGCTGCTGAGAAAAATGAGGGAGGCAGGTTGCAGCAGCTTGGCCTATGGCGTCGAGAGCGGTTCTCCCCGCGTCCTGAAGGATATGCGGAAAAATATAGACTTGCGTGAAGTCAAGCGCATCATTGTCGATACCCATAAGGCCGGAATTCAGGCGAATTGTTTTTTCATAATAGGCTATCCTTCGGAGACCGAGCAAGATTTTCAAATGACCATGGATTTCGTCGAAGAAAACGCTGGTTTTGTCCATCGCTTCGATCAGGTGACAGGCTGCAACATAGAAGAAGATTCTTATATCGGACTCAATGCGGATGATTATGGCATTGTGTTCAAAGAAGACGGATGGTACAGCAAAGAAAGCTCTCCTCAAGTAAGAAAGGAAAGGCTGGAAAGATTCAGGGGATTGGCAAGGAAGCTGCATAAACATTATCAATGCGAGGTGCAAATATAGTGAAGATATTATTAGTGCAGTGCCCATGTTCATACGGAACCGAAACACCGCCTCTGGGACTGGCATATCTATCTTCCTATATGAAGAAACATAATCACGATGTCTCGGTCCTGGATCTGAGCATGGATTTGTATATGCGCGTTGATGAAAAAGATAAGGCCTTCTGGCAAAGCAATAATGGCTACCGTTGGTATCTCAAAGATATGTATGACGCAATGCCTTTTCTGGGAGATACATGTTACGAGCAGGTTACCGAAAAGATACTGTCACTGAATAGCGATATAGTAGGATTTTCTATACAGAATACGTCTACCTTGTTTACGCTGGAGATAATAAAGAGGATAAAGTCAAGGGCACCTTCAAAAAAGATAGTCCTTGGCGGTCCGAATTGCTATAACGTGACCGGAAACGATCTTGATTTCAAGATCCAGCATGATCTTCAGGAGTTCGCGGATATTATCGTAGTAGGCGAAGGAGAAAGTGTACTGCTGGATTTTGCCGGCAGGATAGAATCAGGCAGGCCGCTCGATACGTGCAAGGGCATTGCGATGCGCAAAAATGGGACATGGATATTTAACGGTTTTGCCGAACCGATCATGAATCTAGATGATCTGCCGTTTCCTGACTTCGAGGCTTACGATATGAAGGCCTACACGGATAGAAACGCCCTTCCGCTACTAACGAGTCGCGGCTGCACAATGAGATGCGTTTTTTGCACCGATACCTATTTCTGGAGACCGTATCGCCACAGAAGCGCTGGTAATGTGCTTGAGGAGATAGTAAAGAGGCGCAAAAAATATAAAAATAATTTTTTTGGATTTAATGATTCCCTGATCAACGGCAGCCATAAGAATCTTTTAGAAATGTGCAAGCTTATAGCAAGCAAAAGATTAGATATCTCGTGGGGAGGGAATTGTAGGATAGATAAGAGATTAGACCTGGATTGCCTGGGGCGCATGAAAAAGGCGGGTTGCGAATATCTGGTGATAGGCATAGAGAGCGCTTCCAACAGGATACTGAGGCTCATGCGAAAGAACTTTACCATTGAAGACGCATCGGATTTTATCCATAGATGCAATAAGGTCGGCATAGGCATAGTAGCTAACTGGATCGTGGGTTTTCCCGGAGAGACCGAAGAAGAATTTATAAATACAGCAGATTTTATTATAAAGCACGAAGGATTGATAAGGAAGAATACGTTCAGCACTTTGACTATCAATCAGTTTTCGTATCTGGATAGACACAAAGAAGAATTCGGTATAGTCCTGGATGGGGCTCATCTGGGGCTATGGCGCTCCAGAGACGGGCTGAACACAATCGAGCTAAGGAATTCCAGGCTGGATTACCTGACGAACATAGAGCAGAGAATAGAAAAAGACTACAACATAGTAAAGCAGAGCGCAAGATAGCGCATCGATACATTATGAGAAAAAAGATGCTCAGGCCTGTCCTTGTTACTTTTTTAATTGCAATGCTAAGCTCTTTTTTGATTTTCTCTCTTTACAGGAATTCGCAAGGTATCAAAGAGGGTTTTGATGCGCTTGCCATACAGGAAAGCAGCAATATAAACAGGTGCGGCGCGCATGTGAAAAAGTTTGAGCTGCGCTCATATCCTGAAACCGCAGACTCTGGGCTGACCATCGGCATAGATGAAAACGAGTCTTATTCCGGAGGCAAGGCCGTGAGGCTTAGTTCCGCAGGCTACACCGAAAGACATTATGCCGGAATACACTTGTATCTGACCCTGGATCTCGGACGTCATCTAAAGAAAACCGCGCTTGAGTTTTGGATTAAAGGTGGCGAGAGGTCGTCCCTGATAGAAGGTTTGAGCGTGTATCTGAGGGAAGGTCCGGTTTCCGATAAAATGGTGGTATTTTTTCAGCCTTTAAAAATAGACAAAGACTGGAAAAGAGTTTCTATTCCTCTTGAGAAGTTTTCATTGATAGCAGAGGAGGGCCGGAACCTTAAAGACAGAGAATTCAGATGGGGCGTTCAGGAGGTATTGTTTTCCGTTGCTGCCGTTGATTCCAATGGTCCGGTAGAATTGTTTATCGATGATTTAAAAATGATAAAAGAAGGCAAAGTGCTATATGACCTGTCTTAGGGCCGCCAGGGCTGTTATTTTTATTTTTATCTGGGTTTTTTGCTTCCTGTGCGCAGTAGAGGTAGGATTAAGAATGCTAGGTTATTTTTATTTAAGGAAAGCATCCCTGGATGGTCTTGCCGGAAACAAGGCTTTTAACATAGTGTGCATCGGAGATTCTTTTACATACGGCTGGGGAGTTGACACCAAAGATAACTATCCCAGACAGCTGGAGAAGAGACTGAATGATAGCGATCTCAGTATTAGCTTCAAGGTCTTTAATCTCGCTGTGCCGGGATCGAACTCCAGTCAACATCTGATATATCTTAAAGATATATTGGAGAAATACAAAAAACCGGATTTAGTCATAGTCCTTACGGGTGCTAATGACAGCTGGAATCTGGCCGATAGCGATATTTTCAGATTTATAGATAAGGACAATGAGGTCGCTTCCTATACGGTTGGCGCGAAGCTTAGAGTCTTTATCTCTGAGCTCAGGATCTACAAAATGCTCAAAATGGTCGTATTGAATTTTAAGGGGATGACCCCTGAGTCAAACGTCGATCTCTTTGAGCAAAGCGCAAGATACGAAGATATAGACAGGGATGTTTTCAGGAGGCTGACCGAATATAATTTGACCCAGATAGCTATTTTAATGAAATCCGACAATATCGGACTGGTCTTACAGGATTATCCTAAGGGCGACCCTTTTGGATATAATCCGGCGCAAGAGGTCGCTTCGCGTTTTAATACGCCCTTTGTCCGTAATTCCTATATCTTTTATGAAGCATTAAAAGAGGCGAGTCCTGAGGACCTGTTTATATATGACAATTCTCATCCCAATAAAAGAGGATACAGCATGATGGTTGAGGAGCTGTACAAAATTATTTCCGAAAGGATTATAAAAGATAACTTTACACTTTAACGTTGTTGAAATGTAAAGTTAGGGATCGCGCTATGAAGGTGTTGTTTATATTGAAGAATGAGAATTTTATGGTGCCTATTGGGCTATGCGCTGTTTCTGCCGCTGCGCGCAAAGAAGGACACGATACTTATTTGTGCGAGATGAATTCGCAAGATCCTATAGAAAGCATTAGAAGGCTAAAGCCGGACGTGGTGGCATACAGCGCTTCCTCGGGAGAGGCGAAACATTACCTGAAGTTGAATCGTTCGATAAAAGAAAATTTTCCCAAGGTGTTTTCGATTATGGGCGGCCCGCATGCTACTTTTTATCCAGATGTAGTTTATAAGGATAGCCTGGACGCTATTTGCGTAGGAGAAGGCGAGGATTCTTTTGTCGAGCTATTGCGTTCTGTTTCAGAGAGAAGATCTCCTGACGCCGTGTCGAATATTGTCACGCGTAACAACGGGAATAAATTCATTGTCCGTGATTTAATAAAAGATCTGGATAGCTTACCTTTTCCGGACTATTCCCTGGTGTATGACAATACCCCGCTGGGCAAATATCCGCTAAAAAGCATAATTACTTCAAGGGGGTGCCCATATAAGTGCACATATTGCTTTAATACTGCGTGGCGCGAGGTTTACAAAGGCAAAGGAAAGATGGTTCGCAGGCACAGCGTGGATTACGTTATTAGCGAGATTCGGCATGTCAGGGAAAGATGGCCTTTGAGCTGCGTGAAATTTTACGACGATATTTTTGTCTATGGCGCCGATGATTGGCTGGAGGAATTTTCAAGAAAATATAAAAAAGATATAGATCTTCCTTTCTTTATATTGACGCGCGCCGAGCTTTTAACGGAAGACGCGGTTAAATTATTAAAATATGCCGGCTGTCGTACTGTCAGTATGTCTATAGAGGCTGGCAATAGAGCGATCAGGGAAAAGATGCTTAAGCGCAATATGGCAAACGAAGAGATTGTAAGTGCTCATCGCCTGTGTGATAAATACGGCATCTATACTTTTACGAATTGTATAATAGGGCTGCCCGAGACCAGCGTAGATAACGATATTGAATCAGTAGATTTGTCAATAGCGTCGCGTGTCACCTGGGCCGAGTTTCCCGTATTTTATCCTTATCCCGGGACAGAGCTCGGTCAGAAGACCATAGAAAAAGGTCTTTATAAGGAAGACTTTGAAAACATGCACACCTCCTATCAAAACAGGTCTTTGTTAAGTTGTTTTAACGAAAGACAAAAGAACGCGCAGATGAACATAGCATTGTTAGGGCCGGTGGCGACAGTGTTTCCGCATCTTAGAAATTTAATATTGGGCCGTTTGATTTACGTCAGGCGCAATTTTTTCTTCACTTTTCTTTATTATGTTACGAAGATGTGTGTATTCAGAAAAAAGATATATGTAACAAAGGCCAACCTTTGGGTATCCTTGCGGATTTTTGCAAGGAGCCTGAAGCAAGAATGGTTTAAGCACGAAAACAGCAAAGGATGAGAAAGATATTAATTATTAAGCTTGGGTATTCAGAAACCCTCGACAGGATGCTGGGACTGACTACGAGTCTGGGAGACGTCCTGAGGACTACCTTTATCCTACATTACTTTAAAGGATGCGATGTTAGCTGGCTGGTAGACGAAAAAGCAGTTCCTTTGCTCGAGGGCAATGAGTATATAAAAAGGATCCTGTTTTACAACGATAGGACGCTCAGCGAGTTAGGGCATGAGGAATTTGACGATGTGATAAATTTTGAAAAAATGCCGGAGATATGTTATTTTTCAGATTCGTTGAAAGCAAAGAGACGCTTTGGATTCAGGGTAGACGGAGGAGATAAAGGGCTGATAGAAATAAGCCGGAACATAGAAAAAAAGAGGAGTAATACCCGCTACTGGCAGGAGATACTGGCTGAGGCGATAGGAGAGAAATGGAACGAGGAAAGATACCTCCTCGGATATAAGCCGCGTTCGCAAATCAGGTATGACATAGGCTTTAACTGGGCCACAAGCAGTAAATGGAACAATAAAATGTGGCCGAGAGACTACTGGGAAGAGCTGGGTAGATTATTCAAGAGCAGGTATTCTATATCATGGCAGCAGGGGATGGAGGACATATACAACTATATCGACTGGATAAATTCCTGTCGAGTTATAGTGACAAGCGATAGCCTGGGGTTCCATTTGAGCCTGGCGCTTGACAAGAAGGTGGTCTGCATGTTTGGCCCCACGTCCCATCGAGAGATGTGTTTTTATGGTAACGGGGCATATCTGTTACCTGAATCTCCTTATGATTGCCTGCCCTGCCTTAAGCCGCTTTGTGATAAAGAGAGACAGTGCATGGAATATATTTCTCCCGATAGAGTTAAGGAGCGAGTCGAAAATGAGCTTAAAGAGTATACGTCTGCCAGAGCGCTATAATTATATAGCCTGCTTCCTCACATTGGATTGCAATCTAAGATGCGATTATTGCATTAATTATTTTAGAGGAGGGAATAAGTCTAAAAAAACTATTATCCCAAAAGAAAAATGGATAGAAGGGTTGAACCGATTGGTGCTGCACAATGGCCTGCCGATAACTCTACAGGGAGGAGAACCGAGCCTGTATCCTGATTTTATCTGGCTTATAAATAATGTAAGAAAAGATACGCCCATAGATATCCTGACCAATCTTTGTTTCGAGGTCGAGAGTTTTGTGGATTCGGTTGATCCTTCAAGATTAAAGCGGAAAGCCCCTTATCCAAGCATAAGAGTAAGCTATCACCATCGCTACATGGATCTGGACAAACTTATAAAAAAGGTCTTGAGGATGAAAAATGCAGGTTTCTCAATAGGAATTTTTAGTGTGCTCCATCCGCAGCTTGCGGGAGATATCTTGATCGCTCAGGCTAGATGCCGAGACCTAGGTATTGATTTCAGGACAAAGGAATTTTTGGGAGAATTCAATGATCGCATATATGGAACATACCTTTATCCTGATGCCATTGGCAACGGGAAGAGGAAGGCGTGCCTGTGCCGCACCTCAGAGCTTATTATTGGTCCGGATGCAGGCGTTTTTAGGTGTCACCATGACATATATAAAGATTTTCAGCCTATAGGAAGCTTGTTGGATCCTGATTTTAAAATAGATGACAGTTTCAGGGAATGTAGAGAATTCGGAGACTGTAATCCTTGCGACATAAAGATAAAAACAGACAGGCATCAGGTTTACGGCCATACATCAGTAGAGATCGATGGGCTGAAACAGGAATCAGTGTGTGCCTAAGTTTACACTTTAACATTGTTGAAATGTAAAGTTAGGGGATTGTTAAATGGATAGGTTCAGGATAGATAGTCATAAGCTGATGTATCATATCCCGCGTTTAAATAAATGGCAAAAGGGCGAGGAGATATATCCTATTTATATGGAGATAGGTTTGCATGGAGGGTGCAATCACCGTTGCGTTTTTTGCGCTTTTGATTATTTAGAGTATAAAACTGATGTCTTGGATAAGGATGTCCTTAGAAGGTTCGTGAAAGATGCTGCAAAAAAAGGAGTTAAATCTATTTTGTATTCAGGCGAAGGAGAGCCGCTTTTGCATAAAGATGCGGCGGATATCATGATTTTTACAAAAAAGTGCGGGATAGATGTTGCTCTTTCGACGAACGGCGTTATGTTCAATAAGGAGACGATAGAAAAGGTGCTGGAAAATCTCACATGGATAAGAGTCAGCATGAATGCTGGATCGGAAAAGGCGTATGCGAATATCCACAAAGCAAATAAAAATGATTTTTCCAGGGTCATGGATAACCTTAAAGAATGCGTTAAAACTAAAAAGAGGAACAAGCTTGAATGCACTATAGGCGCACAGTTTTTACTGATGCATCAAAATCAAAAAGAAGTCATAAAATTGGCCGGGATATTGAAGGGGATAGGAGTAGACTATTTAGCCATAAAACCATACTGCCGTCACCCTTTGAGCAATAAATCAATCGACACCACATTAGAGCGGCAGGAGGAGAATGATTTAAAAAAGATTTCTAGCAATGATTTTCATGTAATATTTCGTAATCGCGCGATTAAAAAGATGAACGGAGAAAAAATATATAACAGATGTCTGGGGATGCCATTCGCGGTTCATGTTGCTGCAGACGGAGATATGTACCCCTGTAATTCGTTTGTGGGCAGAAAGGAATTTGCGTTCGGTAACATAGGCAAGAAAAGCCTTGAAGTTATCTGGGAAGGTAAGCGGCGCAGAGAGATCATGGAAAAAATACGCAATGAATGGGATGTTAAGGACTGTAGAAAGGGATGTCGCCTGGATGAGATCAATCATTATCTATGGGAATTAAAAAATCCCAGCAAACACGTTAATTTTATATAGTTATGCCTAAGGATGTAAAACTGTCAATTTGTGTGCCGGCGTTTAATGAAGAACGCAGCCTGAAAGGCGCTGTCGAAGACTTGATGTTGGCTTTGTCAGGCTTGGTCAATGAGCTCGAGATTATTATAATAGACGATGGCAGCACTGATTCTACGGCGCAGGTAGCTGAGCAATTGTCTGATAAATATAGTCAGGTCAGAGTGATTAGTCACGCCAAAAAATCAGGTGTAGGGATTTCTTATCGCGATGCGCTCGCAGTGGCGCGCGGAGATTATTTCACATGGTTTCCGGGGGATCACGAAGATTCTGCACAGGAATTTACAAAATACATCCCATATTTAGACAGCGATACGGTCGTTACATGCCATCATTTGGGTTATGATTGTCGTTCTCTTTTGCGCAGGTCTCTTTCCAGGATTTATACTTGGATTTTGAACAGGTGCTTCAGGTTAGACCTGAAATATTATAATGGCCTTGCAATTTTTCCTATATCTAAAGTTCGCTCTCTCCCTTTGATGGCAAATGGATTTGCTTTATTTGCCGAGAATCTGATCGGGGCAGCTAAGAGAGGTTGCAGAGTCGTGGAATTGCAAGTACCTTTAAACAAGCGAAAATGGGGGAAGTCAAACGCATTAACTCTTTCATCGATATCGCAGATGATAAGGGATATGTTGCGTATTTTAATTAAAAGATAACCCTAAGTTTACACTTTAACGTTGTTGAAATGTAAAGTTAGCTACGAGGGTGGGGCGATGAGAAAATCGGGAAATATAATATTCATTTCGTTTATAGTTTTTTTCTTATATCTTTTTGTCGTTTATGATATTGATTTCCGCGGACCGGATGAGCCCATCTATTTTGCCTATACCGCCAGTGTGGTAGAAGACGGGGATCTTAACGTGGTCAATCAGGATTATAGATCCAGGCAATTTGCGGTTTCCGAGACCTATAATTCGCCCATGTTCCTTAATCATGGCGGGGTCGTGCTCTGGGCACCGTTTTATGCCTATGCAAAATTAGCGCACTTTATAGCTGCCAGATTTAACCTGACGACGATGACGATCTACGGCATAGAGGGCCTTGCCAAATGTGCTTTATCTTTCAGCAGTGTCACGTTCGGTCTTCTTGCGATGCTTTTGACGTACCTTTTTTGCAGGCTTTATTGCTCAAAGAGGATTAGTCTCTGGTCGGCCGTAGTTGTATTTTTCGGGACCCCGTTTTTTTATTACACCTTATTCGAGGGTGGAAATGCCAATATAGTAGCCTGTTTGTTTTCGATAATTTCAATATGGCTTTGCAGTCATTGGGCCAAGATGAATAGATGGCAGCTGTTTTTATACGGCGCCTTTTTCTCTGTATGTGTGGCCGTCAAATCGGAATTGTGGATCCAGGCATTTTTCATTATAGTCTTTTTTATGGCGCTTCTATTTTTAAAGAAAACAAGCTGGAGGAGCGCAGTATATTTTGCCGCAGGTTTTATCCCTATATTGATAGCAAGGGCCATAAACTCATACCTTACCTACGGCACCCTGCATATGGAAGAGGTCATCTATGTGATTGCAGCTTTGCGCTGCCGCTTGTCCTATAACTTTAACGGGCTTTTTAGCTCATTTCGCGGACTTTTATACACCTCGCCTATTTTTTATATATGCTTATCAGGGTTTGTCCTTGTATTAATCAATGTTTCCAGAAATATCAAATCGATAGTCAAGGGCAACGCCGCACGGGACGTATTCCTTTTTATTTTGACCTCATACGCAGTGATCAAGCTGCTCTTTGTCGGCAGGATGTTTAGCGCCGGAGGCGAAACCCTGAGCGCAAGGGCGCTTGTTGCGGAGTTCCCTGTTTTTGTCCTGCTTTATGGGTATACCTTGCAGATGCAGAAAAGATATTTAAAGCGTCTCCTGGGAGCTATTTCATTATTGCTCGTTTTCTGGAACCTGCTCATTATTTCCGAATACATGGCCGGTCTGGACTGGTTATATGTTACCGGAGCGCCCGGCATAATGAAGAGAATACAGTCTTTCGGGCACATGCTGAATCTATTGTTTTATGCAAATAACCCTGTCATAAAAATAATGCTCTGCCTGCCGTTGCTATTAATTATTTCATGGTTGGTATTATATATATTACAAAGGTCCGGGCGCATGGATAATTCCTGGTTTTGGTATAGGGAAGGTCAGAGCAAAGGCCAGGTGTCCTCATTTTTGTATTTTTTTGCTATATATGCATGCCTCGCTTATGCAGCCGTTACTTCTATCAACATGATAAATAACAAAAAGAACGTAGAGGAACTGAGAAAAAGGGGTTTCTTCGAAAACGCCAGAATAATGGATATATCTCCGATAAAAATGACCGAGTTCGAAGAAGAGGAGCATTTGCGTTTCTTTTTTGACCTGAAAAGATTCTATAGCTTAAAAAATGACATTCGCATGCTGAATTATATCAGGGAATTTAAAGAGGATATCTATGGGAAGAGAGAAGCGACGCACGATCACTATCATAGCCTTCCAGATCCTTATAGCAGTCTGGCCGATTCTTACAGCGAGAAAGGACGATATAAAAAGGCGATAGATTCTTATAGAGACATATTGCAATTGGCCCCTCGTGACATAGATGCATTTATCGGCTTGAGCGATATCTATGTAACCATGGGCAACTATACAAAGGCAGCAGAGACCCTTGAAGAGGCAGTGCGAACATGTCCTTATTCTGTAAATATTTTAGTTCGCCTGGCAAATATTTATAAGGAAACAAATGATCTTGATAAGGCCATAGAGTTCTTAAAAAAGGATATCGAATTGAACCCGGGCTCTGCGCCCAGCCATGCAGGCCTGGCTGATGTTTACGCATCCAAGGGTGATTATGACGCTGCGATAAAGCATTACAATGCCGCCATAAAGATCAACCCAAAGTCTATAGATGCCTGTGCAGGCCTCGCAGAGATTTACGCAAGGAAGGCCGATTATACAAGATCAATAGAGTATTACCATGAGGCATTGAAGCTTAGTCCAGGCTCTATAAAGTTTTACTCTGGCCTGGCAGGTGCCTATATCGAAGCCGGCATGGAAGAAGACGCAGAGTTGTATCTCAAAAAAATAATTAAATTAAATCCTGATTCCGCATCCAACCATATCAACCTAGCTGATGTTTACGCATCCAAGGGTGATTATGACGCTGCGATAAAGCATTACAATGCCGCCATAAAGATCAACCCAAAGTCTATAGATGCCTGTGCAGGCCTCGCAGAGATTTACGCAAGGAAGGCCGATTATACAAGATCAATAGAGTATTACCATGAGGCATTGAAGCTTAGTCCAGGCTCTATAAAGTTTTACTCTGGCCTGGCAGGTGCCTATATCGAAGCCGGCATGGGAGAAAATGCAGAGTTATATCTCAAAAAGATCATAGAATTAAATCCGGATTCTTTTTCTCATTATATAAATCTGGGCGATGTCTACGCATCCAAGGGCGATTATGACAGGGCGATAGAAAACTTTAACAAATCCATCAGCATTAATCCGAATAATGCTTATGCCTATCGTGTCTTAGGGGAGATTTATATCGATAGAGGCGACATGGAAAGCGCATTAAAACAGATTATGAGATTAAAAAAGTTGCGCAAGAATGATTTGGTCAAGGAATTAGAGGGATACATAAAGGAACTGAGCGATGAATCGGAATAGCATGTCGGGCCTTATCTATTTTTTAATACTTTTTACCTTGCTTTTGATCCTAGCCTTCCAGTCTTTTTCTTACCCGCCCATGAGCGATGACTGGCACTTGTTTCATTATTTTCATCATCTAGATGAACTGCCCGGTAAGGTGAAGTGGTTGCATGTGTTGAACTACGACCCATACGAAAAGATGCGATACCAGCCTATGTCCCGTGTTTTTTATTATATTCTCCATAAGACGTTCGGCTCCGATTTTATTTTTTTCAGGATTTTTAATTTTTTATCTTATTTTTTAAGTATAATCTTTCTTTATAAATTCTCCCTGTATTTTGTCAAAAACAAAAGACTGGCGATGACCTTTGCGGCGATTTTTACCTTTTTATTTATTAACTTCAATTTTGTGCTGTGGCCCCATCATGTATTTATCGTGATAGGTCTCAGCTTGATGCTCGCGGGTTTTATAAGTTATATAAAATATCTAAACGCGCCCAGGCCCCATTTATTTTTATTTACGGGATCGCTTTTTCTTCTCGGTCTCTGGTGCTACGAGGCATTTTTCTTATGGCCGTTTGGAATTATTATCTTATCAAGCATAAAAGGCATCGGGAAAAAGGCAAGGGGAGGGCCCAAAGGCAATATTTTTAAAATAAACAGCTCTCTTTTATCCGCGGTCTATGTCTTATATGTCATCTTTTACTTTTTTACCAGGACCCTGGGGACGCACGCAGAGCCCCTGCATGATTTCCCTGTCTTATTAAATGTCGGGAATTTTTTTCTAAGCGGCTTCCTGGCTTTTTTTAGTGCGCTATATTACGGTTTAGCGGTGAATATTTTTCCTATGCTGGCGTTCCCGTTAAAAATAGCCCAGAATGCCTATCTGGGCGGACCCATTATCGATTATATAAACAGAGGTCATGAAGCAACTGGCTATGCGATAGGCGGCATGGCGTTGATTCTGTCGCTATATTTGCTTATCAGGTTATACGCAAAAAAATATATCGAAGAAGCGAAGATAGTGTTCCTTTTTCTTTTTTTAATGATATCGGAATTATGGATAATTTTTTTAGCCAGGATAGCCACTAAAAATTTCGTATATACCCTTATTGAGTTCAGGTATCAGTACGTCTGCAGTGTATTCATTATCTTGATAGCTCTTTTTATGGCAGATAGGTTTGTTATGATCTCGAAAAAAAGGGGGAAGATCCTACGCGCCGCGTTAGCCCTGGTTTTGATTTTGAATATTTATTGCAATCAAAAACTGATGACAGCATACGATAGTCGTTTTGTCGACTTAAAGAAGATGATGTCGAACATCAAGGCCGGCTTGAAAAGCAAAAGCATCAATGCGAGCGATAAGATCTATGTATACGAAGACATGCCGGATTATTTTCCCAGCCTGTGCTGGAATATCGACCTGAGCGAGCGCTTTATAGAGAAGGGCAATTATAAATGGATGTTTTCGGCAGAGGAGCTCAATAGTTTTTCCGACGATACCGATGATGCTTACTGGATTATAGATAGGGGAGATTTCGGGATAGCGAAAAAATCCAAGAGGAGCCTGTCTAAAAAAGGGGAAAAAACAGGCGAAGGAAAATACGATCAATATATGCATTTGGCCTATGTTTACAAAACGCAGGGCAATCATAGGAAAGAAAAAGAGATGCTGTTTAAAATAAAAGAATTAAACGCGCAAAAACAGAGTTTATATGAAATCGACCCGCGTTAGAGAAAAGATATTATTGATATTATTAGGGATCTTCTTATCCGTATTCATTCTTGAATTATCATTACAGATAGGGCAGGCTACGTTTTTATTCTTGCAGGAATACAGAAACAGGGTCTCCTTGAGAGAGAAGGGAAGTTATCGCATTATTTGTCTGGGGGAATCTCCTACTGCTTTAGGGGGAGAAGATTCTTATCCTCGCCAGCTGGAAAGGATCTTGAATAAAAGAGATATCGGTATAAAGTTTAGTGTCATAAATAAAGGCGTACCTGACACGATTTCAAGCATTATAGTGTCTACGTTAGAAGATAATCTGGATAAGTATGATCCTGACATGGTAATTGTCATGATGGGGATAAATGATGAAATAAACTCCAAGAGAAACAGAGACATAGTTATTAAAAAACGAGAAACATTATTCAGTTCTCTTAAAACATACAAGGCTTTTGGTATTATATGGAAACGTGTCGTTAATAAATCTAAAGAATTAATATCCAGTAAATCAGAAAAGATATTAAATAAAATCGTGGATCCAAAAAGAGAAGGTGGTTTATTGACTGTTGGATTAGAAGGATTAGATGAGAACCAAAGGCGCTATCCTGAGGCCGAAGAGATGTTCAAGAAAGCCATAGAGATAGACGATGGAGATTATTGGGCGAATATTGATCTAGGAGTTTTGTATAAAGAGGATCTCCAGGACTACGAGCAAGCAGAAGAGATGTTCAAGAAAGCCATAGAGATAGAACCTGAAAATGAGGAGGCCTATGTTCAGCTCGCAATGCTAATGAGAGAAGAAAGGCGCTATCCTGAGGCAGAAGAGCTGCTCAGGAAGGCCATAGAGATAGAGCCTGAAGATGGAGAGGCCTATG
>CAYPYS010000015.1:0-14958 GCA_964415355.1 uncultured Planctomycetia bacterium
ACAAAAATATGCCAAAAAAAATCTACATCCGTACCTTCGGATGTCAGATGAATGAGCATGACTCTGGAAGGGTACGAGATTTATTTTTGGCGCAGGGTTGTTCTATGGTAGACAGGCCAGAGGCGGCTGATGTCGTGCTATTTAATACCTGTAGCGTTAGAAAGCATGCAGAAGACAGGGTCTACGGAAAAGTAGGGACTCTCAAGAAGCTAAAAGAGAAGCGGCCTGATATGATTATCGGGATTCTCGGGTGCATGGCAGAGGCGCAGAAGGATTTGATCTTCAGGAAGATGCCGCATGTGGATTTTTTATGCGGGCCTGCTGATCTGGATAAGGTGCCTGGGATCATAGGCAAGATAAAACGCGGGGCCGGGCATATTATCTGCATAGAAGGTTATAAAAAAAAGAAGATCACCGCGTTTCCGAAAAAAAGGACAGAGGATAAAAACGCTTATGTTAAGATAATGGAGGGTTGCAGTAATTTTTGTTCGTATTGCATTGTCCCTTATGTGAGGGGCATAGAAAGAAGCAGGCCTTCGAAAGATATCCTGGAGGAGATAAGTCGATTGGCCGATAAGGGCGTGCGGAGGATCACGCTTTTGGGTCAGAATGTGAATTCTTACGGAAAGAGATTAAAGGAGAAGGTAGATTTTTCTGTCCTTTTGAGAAAAATAGACAAGATAACAAGAGGGAGGACAGAAGTGGATTTCGTTACTTCTCATCCTAAAGATGCCGGTATTGAGTTATTCAGGGCAATGGCTGATTGCAGGTCTCTTTCAAAGCAGCTGCACCTGCCTTTGCAATCAGGCTCGAACAAAGTACTTAAGCGCATGAATAGAGGTTATACAGTAGAAAAATATAAGAAACTCGTTAAGGGTTTCAGAATGATAGTCAAGAATGGGACAGTCGTGTCTGATTTTATCGTGGGTTTTCCAGGGGAGACAAAAAAGGATTTCGATGATACGCTAAAGGCGGTTAAAGAGATCGGATTTGGCGCCGCCTATATCTTCAAGTATTCGCCGCGACCGTTTGCAAAGGCGAGCAGGTTCAAGGATGATGTGTCGAGAGAAGAAAAGGAGCGTCGCCACGCCCTGCTCCTCAACGCACAAAAAGACATAAGTTTACATTTCAACAACGTTAAAGTGTAAAGTTAGAGAAGCATATGACTGTATTTTTTTTAGTTGGGCCGACAGCGTCCGGGAAAACAAAGCTCTCTCTCCGCCTGGCAAAAAAACTTAATGCCGAGATCATATCATGCGATTCCATTTGCGTATACAAGGGCATGGATATTCTTACCTCTAAGCCTTCCAGGTTTGATAGAAAAAAAATCAAGCACCATCTTATAGACATAGTTTCTCCTTCTAAGGAATTTAGCGTTGCTGAATACAGGGATTTGGCGCTCGACGCAATAGATGATATTTTAAAAAGAAGAAAAACGCCTTTATTTGTAGGAGGAAGCGGCCTTTATGTAAAAGCGATAGTGGATGGTTTGTTCTCGTCTAAGAAGAAGGATGTAAGGTTTAGAAAGAAGCAGGAGCAGTTGGTCAAAAAATATGGAAAGATGTATTTGTATAATAAGTTGAAAAGAATAGACGATGTCGCAGCTGAAAAGATCCACCCTAATAATGTGAGGCGTGTGATAAGGGCGCTAGAGATATATCATACTGAGGGCAAGAGGCCTTCGGATTTGAGGCGGAGAACAAATCCTTTAAAGTACAGGGTAAAGATTTTTGGGTTAGAAGTAGATAGAGGAGAGCTTTATAGGAATATAAATAGCAGGGTGGATAGCATGTTTAAACAAGGCATTGTGCGAGAGGCAAAGAGCTTGTCAAAAAGGAAATTGAGCCTGACCGCAAAGGCAGCGCTGGGATATAAGGAAGTCTTAGGTTATTTAAAAGAAAAATATTCTCTGGAAGAAGCAAAAGAGCTTTTAAAGAAGAATACGAGGCGTTTTGCAAAGCGGCAATTGACATGGTTCCGCGCCGATAAGCGAATACAGTGGATATCCCCTGATTATGATTAGGTGATTAGAGACGTCTACCGTTCTCTTAATAATATATTTCAAAGGGACAGGTTCCCTACTGGCACGGTAGACGTCTCTAGAATACTAGAATATATATGGAAAAAGCGATATTAGTTACAGTTGACTTAAAGGGTGAGCATGGCTGGGCAGCAGAAGATCGTGCCCATGAGCTAAGAGATCTTGTCCGTTCGAGCGGCGCCTTGATAGAGGGTGAGATAGTGTGTCGTAGAGACAGGCCTACGCCTGATTTATTTATTGGCAAAGGCAAGTTTCAGGAATTGATTGCTTTAGCCCGAAGCAAGCGCGCGGATCTGATTATTTTTAATAATGACCTTACGCCCACGCAGCTAAGGAATCTTGAAGGCGGATTGTATAATAATGATCTTAAAGATAAGGTCCTTGACAGGACCCAGCTTATTCTTGATATATTTGCGCAGCGCGCAAAAAGCATAGAGGGTAAGATCCAGGTGGAGCTGGCGCAACTGGAATATCTTTTACCGCGACTTACGGGCAGGGGCGTGCACTTGTCGCGTCTGGGAGCTGGCATTGGCACTCGCGGTCCTGGAGAAAAGATACTCGAATACGATAGGCGCAGGATAAAGGATCGCATCGGGAGGTTAAAAATAGAATTGAAGAACCTGGAGGTGAGGAGGGAGGCCTTGCGGAAGAGGCGCAAGGACGCGATGCTAGCAAGTATTGCGATAGTAGGATATACCAATGCAGGAAAGACTACGCTTCTGAACAGGCTGACCAATTCTAAAAAAATGGTAGCTGATAAATTATTCAGCACGCTTGATCCTGTTACCAGGAGCTATGTGCTGCCTAATAATCTTAAGGTGCTTTTTCACGACACAGTAGGTTTTATTCATGATCTGCCGCATCATCTTGTCGAGTCGTTCAAGGCTACGCTGGAAGAGATCAAGACAGCTGATCTGATCGTGCATGTTCTTGATGCTTCAAATCCTCGAATCCATGAGGTTGACGAAGCGGTGCATAAGGTTTTAAAAGAATTGGATTCAGAGCATAGGATTATAATGAACGTGTTGAATAAAATCGATCTTGTTGACAATGCCAATTATTTAAAACGCCTCAAAAGACAATTCAGGGGAGCGGTGTTGATTTCTGCATTGAAAGGGACTGACACAGAGTCTCTTATGGAGAGGATTTCAAAATTATTTTCAGGACTAGTCAGCGAGATAAAAATAGAAATTCCCAATACAAAGATGGACATAGTAAATCTAGTCTATGAACATGGCAAGGTGCGTCGCAGGGAAGATAGGGCGAATGCCGTATACATAGAAGCAACGATACCCACCCAGCTTAAGAAATTATTAAAAACCGCTTAAGTATACTTTTAACATTGTTGAAATGTATACTTAAGATTTTCATTTTCATAAGAATGGCAAGGGTAATAATTTTCTCTTGACAAATAGCACTCTAAATGATAGAGTGCTAATTTGTTTCTTATTATATGGGGAGTTAGCTATCCATGAGACATGTAGACGCAGATGCAAGACGCAAGAAGATCTTATCAGCTATAGTGGAGTCTTATATAGAGACTGCCGCACCTATCGGCTCGCGCGCGATTTCTCAGAGATTCAGACATTCTGTCAGTCCCGCGACCGTGCGGAATGTAATGGCTGATCTTGAAGATATGGGCTTTGTTACGCATCCGCACACTTCAGCAGGCAGGGTGCCCACTGACAAGGGATACAGGTTTTACGTCAATTCCCTTCTCGAACCAAAACACCTCACAAAGGAAGAAGAATCCGCAGTCACAAAATTACTCAATAAGAAATATGAAGATTTCGATGCCCTCATGCACAATGTTTCCTCGGCCATTAATCTGATTACAAATATGGCCGGTATAGTGCTTACTCCTAGATTTAAAAGGAGCACCTTTAAGCAGATAGAATTTATACCCGTAGATGCCTCGCGTGTGCTGATCGTGCTTATTACAGGTTCGGGTCTTGTTAAAAATGTTGTCTTGGACGCAGGGGAAAAACTGAACCGTTCGGAACTTTCAAGGATATCCGCATTCTTGAACGAGGAATTAGAGGGCATGTTTCTCGGTGATATAAAAAATCATCTTACTCGTAAGCTGCTCGAGGAGAGAGATTCTTTTTACTCGTTTTTAAAAAAGGCTACCTCTATATTGCAGGCTCCGGGTTTACTGAAGATGGATGACAGGGTGTATTTCGAAGGCACCACCAGCCTAATGTCTTACCCGGAATTCAGCGATGTTTCCAAGGCGAAATTATTCTTGAAGCTGCTCGAGGAAAAGCAGGATATCCTTGATTTATTCAGCGAAGATATGGAGTCTGAAGGCGTGAAGGTGCATATTGGCAAGGAGAACATTTGTAAGCATATACATGAGTTTACGGTCGTGACGTGTAATTATAAGATAAAGGATAGAGTGATAGGCGCGCTTGGTGCGATCGGACCTAAGAGAATGGAATATGGTAAGGTCATTTCTGCTGTAAAGTATATGTCGGATACATTAGAAAGGGTACTGGAAGAAATTGGCTGAATCTAAAAAATCACACAAAAAAAATAAGATACTTCTTAGCTTTGACGAGTTTAAGGCATTAGAAGAAAAGGCTGCTAAGTCAGAGGAGTGTTTTGACAAGCTGCTCAGGATACAGGCGGATTTTGACAATTACAAAAAGCGCCTTGAAAGGGAAAAATCAGAATTTATCAAATTTGCGAACGCTGAGATACTGTGTGAGATTTTAAAAATATTGGATGACTTCGAAAGGGCAGTCGAGGCAGGAAAGAAAAAACATGATTTTGACGTGCTGCATAAAGGCGTTGAGCTTATCTGGATAGATTTTAAGGAATTCTTAAAGCAGAAAGGGCTGGAGGAGATAGAGGCAAAGGGCAAGCCTTTTGACCCTCATGAGCATGAAGCAATGATGCAGGAAGAAACCGAGGAGCATCCTGAGAATTATGTAGTCGAGGAGTTTCAAAAAGGCTATAAATTGAATGACCGGATTATCCGCCCTGCAAAAGTAAAGGTAGCGAAGAAACCACAAATTAACAAGGAGGAGTAAAATGGCAAAGGTAATAGGAATTGATCTAGGTACATCGAATTCTGCGGCAGCAGTGATGGAGGGCGGCAGGCCTTCCATTATACCGAGCGCGGAAGGAGCAGGCGTTTCAAGCGGAAAGGCGTTTCCGTCTTTTGTAGCGTTTACAAAAGAAGGCCAGAAGCTGGTCGGAGAGCCTGCGAGGCGCCAGGCAGCCGTAAATCCAGAAGGTACGATTTACGCGGCAAAGAGGAAAATGGGAACAGACCATAAATTTGCAGTTCATGGCAAACAATACACAGCTCAGCAGATATCAGCGTTTATATTACAAAAAATAAAACAGGATGCCGAGGCGTATCTCGGAGACAAAGTAGAAGAGGTAGTCATTACGTGTCCTGCTTATTTCGATGACAACCAGCGTCAGGCGACAAAGGATGCAGGAGAGATTGCCGGGCTCAAGGTCCTCAGGATAATCAATGAGCCAACAGCAGCCTGCTTGGCTTATGGCCTGGACAAGGTTGGCAAGGAACTAAAGATCATGGTGTTTGACTTTGGCGGAGGCACGCTCGACGTCACAGTTATGGATATGTGGTTTGACAAAGAGCATAATGCCAGCGGATTCGAGGTAAAGGCGACTAGCGGAGATACACATCTGGGCGGGACAGATATGGATATTACCTTGATAAATCATATCGCTGATCAGTTTAAAAAAGAATCAGGCATAGATCTGAAGAATGATAAAATGGCAATGCAGCGCCTTAGAGAGGCAGCTGAAAAGGCAAAGGTCGAGCTTTCAAGTACATTGACCACAGATATAAATCTGCCTTTTATTACAGCTGACGCAAGCGGGCCGAAACACTTGACGATGTCCATAAACAGGGCAAAGTTAGAGGAATTAGTTACTCCGATTGTTGATAAGTGTCATGCCCCGGTTGACCAGGCATTAAAGGATGCGGGTTTGAGCGCGAATGACATTGATAAGATCATAATGGTAGGCGGTCCGACGAGGATGCCTATTGTCCAGAAGTTCTTAGAAGATATGGTAGGTAAAAAGATAGAGCGCGGCATAGACCCGATGGAGTGCGTTGCCTTAGGCGCTGCGACACAGGCAGCTATTATAAAAGGCGACGCGAAAGAGGTATTGCTTTTGGACGTTACGCCGCTTTCTCTGGGGATAGAGACGCTGGGAGGGGTTTTTACAAAACTTATCGAGCGCAACACCACTATTCCTACGAAAAAGAGCCAGGTGTTTTCAACGGCAGCGGACAATCAGACAGCGGTTACCGTAAGGGTCTTGCAGGGTGAGCGTCAGATGGCAAATGATAATACTGAGCTGGGACGATTTGACCTGATAGGCATACCTCCGGCTCCCAGGGGAATACCTCAGGTGGAAGTCACGTTTGATATTGACAGAGACGGGATCGTTCACGTAGGCGCAAAGGACCTTGGAACAGGGAAAGAGCAAAGCATGCGCATAACAGCTCCCAAGAAACTCTCAAAAGAAGAAATAGAGAAAATGGTCAAGGATGCGGAGAAATTTGCCGAGGATGATAAGAAAAAGAAGGAAGAAGTAGAGGTGAAGAACCAGGCAGATACGCTCGTGTATTCTATTGAAAAATCATTGAAGGATTTTGGGGACAAGGTCACGCAGGACGAGAAGCTGAAGATCGAACAGAAGCTGAATGACCTGAAAGAGGCGATAAAGGGCAACGATACAGAGAAGATTAAAAAGGAAATGGAAGAGTTGTCCAAGGCTGCCCATAAATTGGCTGAAGAAGTATATAAAAGCGCTCAGGCAAAATCGCAGGCGCAGCAGGGTCAAAAAGGGCCGCAACCGCAACCAGGACCGCAGCAGCAGTCTGAAGAGCCAAAGAAGAAAGGCGGCGATGACGTTATAGACGCCGAATTTAAGGAAAAGTAACTTTACATTTCAACAACGTTAAAGTGTAAAGTTAGCGTGGATTCCCGCTTCCGCGGGAATGACAGGATCTGCATGACGACAAAGAGAGATTATTACGAAATTTTGGGAGCACAGAAAGACGCGAGCGCGGATGAGATAAAAAAGGCTTACAGGAATCTTGCGCTCAAATATCATCCTGACCGCGTTTCTCCTGATAAAAAGAAAGAGGCAGAAGATAGATTCAAGGAGATATCAGAAGCATATGCTGTGCTTTCTGACCCTCAAAAGAGGAGTCAATACGATCAATTCGGCCACGCCGGCATAGATTCACGATATAGCTCCGAAGATATTTTTAGAAATGCCGATTTTAGTAGTATCTTCGAAGATATGGGTTTTGGTGGAGGCATGTTCGAAGACATATTGGATAACTTAGGGATTTTCGGCGGCGGGTTTTCTTCGAGAGGACGAGGCGGTGCTCGACGAGGCAGAAATCTGGAATACGAGATCGAGATTTCTTTTGAAGAAGCAGCATTTGGTGTTAAAAAGACAGTTAATATTAAGCGTCATGATGCCTGCGGTACCTGTAAAGGTAGCGGCATGAGACCTGGCACAAAAAAAACAACGTGCTCAGCATGCGGTGGTAAAGGCCAGACCTTACAGTCAGCAGGTTTTTTTAGCATAAGACAGACCTGTCCACAATGCAGGGGTGAAGGCTCGATCATAAAGAACCCGTGTGTGAAATGTGGAGGTTCAGGGAATATTAGGGTTACAAAAAAGATGGAAGTGGATATACCTGCAGGCGTTGATACTGGTTCGCGCTTACGTCTTCAAGGAGAAGGCGAAGCAGGTTTAAAAGGAGGCCCGAGGGGCGACCTTTATATTTATATTCATGTAAAAGATCACGCTATTTTTGAAAGACATGGATATGACATAATATGCAATGTACCCGTAGGCTTTCCGACAGTCGCACTTGGCGGAGAAATAGATATCCCGACATTAAACGGGAATGTGACGATGAAAATACCGGAAGGCACTCAGAGCGGTAAGGTATTCAGGCTCGCGAACAAGGGTATAAAAAATTTAAGAGGTTACGGCAAGGGCGATCAGCTTGTGAGGGTCGTAGTGGAAACGCCTACGCGTCTGGATTCGAGCCAGAAGCGCATATTAAAGGAATTTGCAAAATCCTGCAGTGACAATGTAACTCCTTTATCCAAATCATTCATGGATAAGGTGAAAAATATATTCAAAAAATAAGAATTAAGGAGCGATATGCCGACTTACGAATATAAATGCCAAAAATGCGGGAAGGTCTTTGAAGCATTCCAGAAAATGAGCGATAAACCTTTGACTGGCTGCACGGACAAGGGATGCGGCGGTAAGGTGCGCAGATTAATAGGAAAGGGTGCGGGTTTTATATTCAAAGGATCTGGATTTTACGCGACGGACTACAGAAGCGACAGCTACAAAAAGAAGGAAAAGGAAGAGAAATCAGGGCCTTCTCCATGTCAATCCTGCGACAAAAAAGACAAAGGTTGTCCTGTTGACAAATAACTTGTTAAAATATTGGATGCCACTTTACCTATATGCAGGACTTATATTCTTTATGTCCAGTATACCCGAGCTCTTGCCAAGACTTCCGATATCAAACCTCGATAAGATATTGCACCTCATAGAATATGCGATTTTTGGATTGCTCGCAGCTCGCGCATTCAAAAATTCTCACAGAAAAAGCTTTGTCAGAAACTTCAAGATCCTGGCGATTTTGGCCGCGATATTTTATGGCATTTCAGATGAAATTCATCAGTATTTTGTAGCAATCAGACAATTTAGCGTTGCCGATATGGTCGCTGACGGCATAGGTGGCGTCCTGGGGGCATTTTATTATGGCAAAAATCATTCCGCTTAAAGGAATGCTCTATAATCCTGAAAAAATAAAAGACCTTTCCAAGGTTATGGCGCCTCCTTATGACGTGATCTCTTCGAAGGAGCAAGGCAATCTCTATGATTCTAGCCCGTACAATATAATCCGCATTTTATTGGGCAAGGATTCTCCCGGGGATGACAAGAAGGAGAACAAATATACCAGGGCGTCTAGGTTTTTGAATGATTGGCAGAAAGAAGAGGCGTTAAAGAGAGACAAGGAAGAATCGTTTTACGTATATCTGCAGGAGTTCGAAGTAGACGGCCAAAATAAAAAAAGACTCGGTTTTGTAGGGCTTTTGAAATTAGAGGATTTTGACACTAAAAAAACAAGCGTGTATCCGCACGAGAACACGCTTTCTGCTCCAAAAGAAGATAGGACAAGGCTTATAAATTCAATAGAGGCGAACATTGGCCCTATATTCGCGATATTTGCCGACGACGATAAATCTGTAAATAATATATTGTTCAGAGCCGCAGAATCGAAGCCGCTGATAGATATATTAGACCGTAATGGGATCAGAAATAAATTGTGGCGCGTCTCGGATAAAGATACAGTGGAAAAGATCGTCCGCTTGATGAAGAATAAGAAGATGTTTATCGCGGATGGCCACCATCGCTATGAGGTCGGGCTCGCTTACAGCAAGCTAAAAAAAGACCCTAAATTCGGATACATACTTACATATTTTACGGATATTTACGATGACGGAATAGTGGTTTTTCCTGTTCACAGATTAATAGCCGGTGTGAGCGGTGAAGGCTTATCTGCATTGGAAAAAGATCTAAAGGGAAAATTTGACATCGAGGTTATTGACTCAAAAAGCGCAGCAAAAGAATTTCTTTCAGGGGCCACGCCTTCTGAAAAGAGATTCGTAGCTTATTATGATTATAAGTTTGTCGGGTTAAAGCTAAAGGATAGCAATGCCCTCGATGTCAGCGTTCTCCACGATTTAATTGTCGAGCCGCTTAAGATCAAGGCAGGGCATGAGGGGCGAAAGATTTCAATAGATTTTACCAAGGATATGGATTATGCTATTAAAGAGGTGGACGGCGGGAAATATTCGATCTCTATTATGCTGAATCCGACTAAAATCACAGAGATACGCGACATGGCGCTTTCGGGAAAGCGAATGCCGCAAAAATCGACTTATTTTTATCCTAAAGTCCTGACAGGCCTGGTCCTAAACGTTTTCTAACTTTACATTTCAACAACGTTAAAGTGTAAAGTTAGGCAGGGAGAAGCATGGCAATATTCGGAAAACCAAAATATACGGTAGTGAAGGTTTCGAAGCGCAAAGGCGTTCCGGACGGGACATGGCTCAAGTGTGAAGGTTGTGGAGAGATGATCTACAAGAAGACGCTTGACCAGAATTACAAGGTCTGCCCAAAATGCAATTATCATTTTATAATCGGGGCATATGAGCGAATATCCATGTTTCTCGATGAGGGAAGCTTTGAGGAATTTGACAAAGGTATGAAGCCAAAGGATATTTTGAAGTTTAAAGGCCCAAAGAGCTATGTGGAAAAGATAGAAAAGGATACGCTTGTTACTGGGATGGAAGAGGCAGTGGTGGTTGGTGAAGGCAGGGTAAACAATAGAAAGGTCGCGCTCGGCGTGACTGATTCGCGTTTTATAATGGGCTCAATGGGTTATGTAGTAGGCGAAAAGATAACAAAGATAACAGAACATGCGACTGAAAACGAGCTTCCGCTTGTTATTATTTCCGGCTCAGGAGGCGGGGCAAGGATGTACGAGGGCATGATTTCCCTGATGCAGATGGCAAAGACCAGCGCCGCGCTTGCCAAACACAATGAGGCGGGGTGTCTTTATATATCATTGCTCACTAATCCCACTATGGCAGGGGTCCTGGCGAGCTTCGCTTCTCTGGGAGACGTGATCATAGCAGAGCCAAAGGCGCTCATCGGCTTTACAGGCCCTCGCGTTATAGAGCAGACTATAAGACAGAAATTGCCCGAGGGTTTCCAAAGCTCAGAGTTTCTTTTAGAACATGGCCTTATAGACATGGTGGTTAATCGCAGGAATCTAAGCGACACTATCTCGGAGCTCATAGATTACCTGTCCTAACTTTACACTTTAACGTTGTTGAAATGTAAAGTTAGGTGAAAATATGGCCCAAGTAAGCCTTAAGAATCTGACAAAAATATTCCCCGGTAACGTGACAGCTGTGAGCGGCGTAAACCTGGGTGTTGAAAATAAAGAATTTTTAGTGCTGGTAGGCCCTTCGGGTTGCGGTAAGTCTACTACTTTGAGGATGATAGCTGGATTAGAAAAATGCACATCCGGCGATATCTGGATAGGGAATAAAAAGGTGGATGATATCCCCGCGAAAGACAGGGATATCGCAATGGTCTTCCAGAACTATGCGCTTTATCCCCACATGACCGTGTACGAGAATATGTCTTTCGCTCTCAGGTTGCGCAAATTCCCTAAGCCTGAGATCGATGCGCGCGTCAAAGAGGCTGCTGAGATACTCAGTATAAAAAATCTGCTCGCCAGGCGTCCTCGCGAACTCTCCGGCGGACAACGCCAAAGGGTCGCTGTGGGCAGAGCTATAGTAAGAAAGCCAATAGTCTTTTTATTCGACGAGCCATTGAGCAATCTGGACGCTAAAATGCGCGTTCAGATGAGAACAGAGCTGAACAAGCTCCATATCAGGCTCCAGTCTACCATGATCTACGTCACCCATGATCAGACAGAAGCAATGACTATGGGTAATCGCATAGCTGTCATGAAGGATGGAGTGATACAGCAAGTGGCGGACCCGATCGCGCTTTATGATAAGCCCGTCAATAAATTTGTAGCGGGTTTTATCGGTTCGCCTCCGATGAATTTTGTCAACGGGAGAGTTATTAAGAAGCATGACAAATTTTATTTTACCGAGAATAGATTTAAGGTAAAGATAGTGGAAGATATGTATGGCAAGCTTCTCTCGTACGAGGGCAAAGAAGTGGTTTTTGGAATAAGGCCGGAAGACATATATGACAAACTTTTTATTTCCACTGCTTCGCCGGATAATTGCGTAAAGGGAGTCGTTGAGATCGTAGAGCCCATGGGCGCTGAGGTCTTTTTATATATTACCGCAGGCAACAGTTCTCTTGTTGCAAGGGTAGGCGGCCATGATAAGCCAGAGGTAAGCCAGGACATAGACCTTGTCTTTGACATGAGCAAGGTGCATTTTTTCGACAAAGATACTGAAGACATCATTGTTTAACGCACACACGGATTCACGGATTAGAGACGCAGGAACGCGTATACCCGGATAGATCCGTGTTTTTATTTAGACTCTTTTTATATGGACCTAAAAAGTTCTAAGGCAAAAATTGGTGCCATATCCAGCGTAGCCTTTGTTGTTATATCTTATCTTGTATTCCGCACGGACATTCCCAAGATCCCCGTTATTTTTCTCTATAACCTGGTTATAATAATTAGCTTGCAGGGTCTTGGCTTTTACAGGGGCCTTTTGTTTTTAGGCGCATCTATATTTCTCACGATCCTAATATCCTTATCAGTGGATTTTCATTGTGTATGGAATGTCCCGATATTCTTTATAACATTTTTGATCGTTGAGGATCGCCTGAAAAAACTGAACTATTACACGCACATGATAGACGCGCGTATAGAAGAGATAAGTGAAAATTCAAACATCCTTCAGGATAAATTCAATAAACACAAAAGAGAGGCCTTGTCTTTAGAGAAAAAGGAAGAAAGATATAGGACCTTAAAAGACACGACTTCTGTTTTAAGTTCCACTCTTTCTTTGGAGGAGTCAACGCAAATGATACTGGGCAATGCCCTGCGCATAGTGGGAAAATCTGAATCAGCTCTTTTGTTTTTGACTGATGTTGAGCGCCAGGAATTGAATCTTATCGCCTCCAGGACAGAAGCGGATATAGATAGGATAAAAGCCAAGAAAGGCGATCCGCTGGACGAATGGGTGTTTAAACAGCGTCAGTGTCTTATAGTAGAGGACATAAGGAAGGATTTCAGATTCGAGGAAGAAAAGATCAAGGAATATTCAAGGTCGTTCCGGTCAGTTATTTCCTGTCCTCTCATGGAAGAGAAAAAGGTTATTGGTATAGTGCGTATGGAGCATTCGAAGCCATATAATTACACGTCAGAAGATCTTCGTCTTTTGGATATCTTGTGTGATCTGGGCGCCGCGAGCCTGCAAAACGCAAAACTTTACAAAAAGACTCTGGATCTGGCGATTACGGATGGATTGACGGGGCTGTACCTGCGTAGATATTTTTTGGACAGGCTTAAGGAAGAGTTGTCAAGGTCTTTGCGCAAGGACCTGAACTGTTCTTTTTTGATGATGGATATAGATAATTTCAAGACCTATAATGATGAATTCGGTCATACAGCAGGTGATATTGTTCTCAAAATGCTTTCAAAGGTGCTTAATCGCTTTTCTGAAAACGGCATCGTCGCTCGCTACGGAGGCGAGGAGTTCTCGATGTTTATTCCCGAGACTTCAAAGGCTGATGCGAAAAAAATAGCGGAAGATATAAGAAAGGCTGTTAAAAAAGAGACGATAGAGCTTCGCAGGGTAGAGACCAATGTAACGGTTTCAATAGGTGTTTCGACTTTTCCGGAAGACGCAAAGGTACAGGACGAGCTTATATTAAGGGCAGATGATAGATTATATAAGGCGAAGAGGCGCGGCAGGGATAAGGTAGTGTCAGATTAGATGTCATCCCCGCGAAAGCGGGGATCTAAAGCGATGGATTCCCGTTTTCACGGGAATGACATTTTTATTATATGCGACTGTTGATTTATTATATTTTTGCGATATCGATCTTATACTTGAGCTACAGGGTTAGACTGAGCAGGGTTTATATTTTTTCTACCATTATAAGCGCGCTGATTTTAGTGCGTGACCTGAGATCTTTTCCTTGCGATGCGCTTATCTTTATTATTTTTATAAACATCGCCCCTCTTATTGCGGATAGATTTAAAAAGGATTTTGATGATTACAAGTCGAATATGCGCGCCAAGTTTGAAGAGACAAAAAATAGATACGAAACTCTTGCGCGCGAAGACCAGCAGCAGATCGAGTCAAATCTGGAAAGAGAGAAAAAGCTGCAGCATATCCTTTCCCTGTACGAGATATCCAAAGACATGTCTACTTCTCTTACGTTCGAGGATATATTCAACATCTTTTCGTCGACTCTTAAAAAATTATTCAGATTCAAGATTTCCAGGCTCGTGGTTTCAGGAGAAGCCAGGACTATAGACGTCGTATATCAGATCGAGCTAGGTCACAGGATAAATAAAGTGCCTTCGGACGATTTCGACAGAGAACTTGCGAAGATAGTCTTTGAAAACAAGAAGACACTTTCGATAGCATCGCAAGATGAAACAGAATTTTTTAGAAGGCTTTCGATCATAAAGAGTTTTAAAACATTGATAGCCATACCTCTTTTTGCCGAAAATAAAATATCAGCGGTCTTGTACATAGAAGATATTCCAAAGGTGCATTTCGAAAATTTCATGATCCTGGCCGGACAGTTCTCGATTCAACTGCAAAAGGTGATCCTGTATAGGAAGGTCCAGGAGATGTCTATTACGGATTCTCTTACCGAGGTCAGCACGAGGAGATATTTTTTAGAAAGGGCCACGGAAGAAATAAGACGCTCCATGCGCCACAAGTCAAATCTTTCATTTCTAATGCTCGACCTGGACCATTTTAAAGAGAGAAATGATAAGTTTGGACACTTGGTCGGTGATGTTGTCCTGAAGGATGTCTCGTCTATTTTAAAGTCCAGCCTAAGAGAGATAGATATTATAGGCAGGTATGGAGGGGAGGAGTTTGCGATAGTCCTTACCGGGACCGGGAAAAACGGGGCGTTTCAGGTAGCAGAACGTATCAGGGAGAACATAGAAGGCGCTGTTTTTAAGGCATATGACGAAACCGTATCTATTACTGCCAGTACGGGCATAAGCGTATTTCCAGATGACGGCGTTAACATAGAGGATCTTATCGAGTCAGCTGACAAAGCCCTTTATAAAGCCAAAGAATCCGGCCGCAACAAGGTGTGCTGATATCCCGCCAAAGAATAAA
>CAYPYS010000015.1:15058-30639 GCA_964415355.1 uncultured Planctomycetia bacterium
AAAGCCAAAGAATCCGGCCGCAACAAGGTGTGCTGATATCCCGCCAAAGAATAAAAGCTTAAAATTTTACTTGCGCAAAAACAGTTATTACTGTACTATAACATATTATGTCTAAAAAGGTTAAGATAGGGATAGATCTGGGAGCCACGCGTTTAAAGATGGCGGTTGTAGACGAAAAAGGAAAGTGTTCCTACAGGCGCGAAGTAGACACTCTCTTTAGATCCGATCACGCCGCGCTCATAGATTCTATAGCGAGCAATGTCAAGGACATTATAAAGACTTCAGGCATAGCAAAAAGAAGTATTTTAGGCGTGGGGATAGGGGTTCCGGGGCCTGTTGACTCAAAGAGAGGTATTGTACGTTATTTCCCGAATATAAAAGGCTGGGAGCAGGTTCCTCTAAAGTCGATATTAGAGAAGAAGCTTCGCTTGAAGGTCGCATTGGACAATGACGTAAATGCAATGACTCTCGGGGAATACAAATTCGGCGCAGGCAAAGGAGCCGAGAATTTGATATGCCTTACTCTTGGCACAGGTGTCGGCGGGGGGATCATAATAAACGGCGAGATCTACAGAGGAAGCACTATGTGCGCCGGAGAGATAGGCCACATACCTATTAATGAAAAAGGTCCCAAGTGTAATTGTGGGGGCATCGCGTGTCTTGAGAGGTATATAGGAAACAGATATATATTATATAGGTCCAAGAGGGTGTTCGGGAAAGATGTTGCTCTTGAGCGCCTGGATGTTCTAGCGGCTAAGGGCAATAAAAAGGCGATTGGCATATGGGAAGATGTTGGCAGGAAATTAGCCGTGGCGCTCACAGGAGTCGTTAACCTGTTTAACCCGGATATTATAGTCATTGGCGGAGGTGTGAGCAAAGCAGGAGAATTTATTTTTGGCCCTTTAAGAAGAGAGCTTAGGGCCAGGGCAATGCGGGATCAGGCGCGTCACGTGAAGATCATACGCGCAAAATTAGGAGACAACGCCGGCATAATCGGCTCTTCACTTTTAGTTTAATGAAAACAGGATACAGGGTTATAATTTTATTTTTTGCTTTTTTGTTGTGCGCGAGTGTTTCCCATGCGCAGGAGACAGCAAAGCCTATCGAAGTAAACGGCGATCAAGTGGAATATTTTCCAAAAGAGAAAAAAATAATCGGCAGAGGCAATGTGTCGGTCGATTACAGGGATATTTTATTGACTTGCGATAAGATCACGGTCTACACAGAGACAAGAGACGCGGACGCAGAAGGTAATGTGATATTGAAAAGTCCTACAGGCGAAGTGAGAGGTGGAAAGGTAAGATATAATTTTGAGACAAAAGAGGGAGAGATCATAAAGGTCAGGGTTAAGTCAGGGGATTGGTATAGCGGAGGAGAAAAGGCAGAGCTCGCTTCTGATCATTCAGTGAGAATCAATAAAGGATATATGACAAGTTGCGATCTGGAACATCCGCACTATAAAATCAGCGCAAAAACTATCGTGATGTATCCGAACAATAAAGTGGTAGCCAAAAGCGTAACGCTAAAAGCCGGGAATATGCCTGTGGTATTTCTGCCCAGGTATGATTATTCCATGGATACTGATTGGCCTACTTTTGACGTGATACCGGGTAAGAAGAAGAAGTGGGGCGCTTTTGCTCTTACAAGTTACAGATACGAGGTGAACGAGAATAATAAATTTACACTCAGGCTGGACGAGAGAGAGCATTGGGGCTTTGGCGGGGGACTTGATTACAGATATGCAGCGGATGGTATGGGGTCAGGTATTATAAGGACATACCATACAAACCAGAGAAACAGGGATAGAGGGGAGATTTTAAAAGGAGAAGAAGATAGGTATAGAATGCAATTGAGGCATTATTGGGATGTAAAAGACGACATATACGCGATCGCGGAATATCATAAGCTGAGCGATGATGAGATGACAAAGGATTTTTTCTACAGAGAAGAATACGACACGGAATCTTCCCCGGAGAGCTATCTGTATGTGCTAAACAGGCAGCCTGAATATTCTTTGAGTTTTCTGACGCGCAAAAGAATGAATCGGTTTCAGACTGTTACTGAGCGGCTGCCGGAATTAAGATGGAATTTGAAAGACCAGAGGTTGTTTGATCTGCCAGTTTATTACAGGACAGATATGACCTTTGCCAGCCTTAATAGTAAAACAGGTAACAGCGCCGCAGATAGCGACGTGATCAGGTTTGACACATTTGATAAGCTTTCGAGCCCTCTGCGGCTAGCGAATTTTTTAAGCGTTTCGCCGTTTGTCGCGCTGAGGGAAACGTATTACAGCAAGGATGCGAATGGCGACGACGATGAATATAGGGCAGCGTTTTATACAGGTATAGATAGTAGTGCGAGATTTTTTAAGACATATGACGTTTCTGGCAGATTTTTTGGCGTCGAGCTCAATGAGCTTCGTCATATCGTAACGCCTACGCTCGAATATGAATATATACATGAGCCGTCTACAACGTCAGGCGCCTTTCAGCAGTTTGATGATATAGACAGCGTGGCCAGAAAGAGCACTTTTAGCGTGGGCTTTGAGAATAAGTTTCAGACAAAGAGGATGATCGACGGCGAAAAGAAATCAATGGACCTGGGGTATGTTTTGTTTACCACGGATTATCTCTATAAGCCTGAAGATGGCAGCCGTTTTTCAAACGTAACAGGGGAGTTGGAATTTACCCCTTACGACTGGGTCAGCATAGAGTCAGACACGCTTTATGATCCCGCTACTAGGGATTTTCAGAATTGGAATACTGACTTATATATACATAAAGACGAAGACACAAGGTTTGGTTTTGGCTCCAGGTATTGGCAGGATTCAGAACACGAGCTTACTTCAGAACTGTGGTACAGGTTGAATAATCAGTGGGCGTTCAGGCTGTTCGGCAGATTCGACCTTAAGGAAGTAGAGCCCAGCGGGCATAAGATAATAAACAGATTCGACGGCAAGGAAATAACCATAGTTAAGGATTTGCATTGCTGGATCGCTGAGGTGAGCTTGGGCGAGGACAGGGATGGAGGGACGACCGTGTGGGCGAGCTTTAAGCTCAAGGCATCACCTAAGGTCCCGTTTGACTTCAAGAATTATTACGCCCGTCCAAAGTAACTTTACATTTCAACAACGTTAAAGTGTAAAGTTAGAGAGGTAAGTGCAGTGAATATTTGTACAGTAGGCGCTGGATATGTTGGTCTTGTTACAGGTGCATGCTTTGCCGACCTCGGGCATAAGGTCATCTGCATTGATAATGACAGGGAGAAGATAGGCGCCCTGAAAAAATTAAAGATCCCTTTTTATGAAAAGGGCCTAGAGGATATAGTTAGAAGAAATGTAAAAGCAAAGAGACTTTCTTTTTCTTCCAGCATAAGAGAGGGCGTAAAAAAATCAGTCATTATATTTATTTGCGTAGGCACGCCTCCGCGGCCAAATGGAGAGGCTGATCTTTCGTCTGTGGAGCATGTAGCGAAAGAGATAGCGAGGAACCTATCTTCCTATCGCCTTATAGTTGAAAAGAGTACTGTCCCTGTAGAGACAGGGGAATGGGTCAAGCACACGATAAAGTTGAATGTCAGGAGAAATGTAAAATTTGACGTAGCGTCCAATCCCGAATTTTTAAAAGAAGGAAGCGCGATAGAGGATTTTTTGCATCCTGATAGAATCGTGATAGGAGCAGAGTCAAAAAAGGCAAGAGATATCTTTCTCGAATTATACAGAGAGGTAGATGCCGAGGTCGTTGTTACCGACATAAAGAGCGCAGAGCTCATAAAGCACGCTTCAAATTCTTTCCTCGCCACCAAGATCTCTTTTATAAATTCAGTTGCAAATATTTGCGAGCGCACAGGGGCTGACATTGCAAAGGTGGCTTATGGCATGGGGCTTGATTCAAGGATAGGGAAGGGTTTTTTAAAGAGCGGGATAGGTTACGGTGGTTCCTGTTTCCCTAAAGACGTGGATGCATTTGTCCATATATCTGGAAAATTAGGTTATGATTTTGGAATACTTAAGGCTGCGAGAAAGGTGAATGAGGAACAAAAAGCGCATTTTGCGAGAAAGATCGAAGAAGCGCTTTGGATCGTAGAGGGGAAGACTATAGGCGTGCTGGGACTTTCTTTTAAGCCAAATACCGATGATATACGAAGCGCGCCTTCGATAGATATTGTAAATTCCTTGAAAACCAATGGCGCCAAGGTAAAGGCGTATGACCCGCAGGCAATGAAAAATGCGCATTCTGTTTTAAAGGGCGTTAAATTTTGTAAGGACATTTATGAGGCGGCCAGGGATAGCGATGCGTTAGTGATTGCGACAGAGTGGCATGAATTTGAGGTTATGGACCTTGGTCGCGTAAAGAAATTGATGAAGAGGCCATTGATCATAGACGGACGTAATATATTTGATCCAGAAAAAATGAAGAAATCAGGATTTAAGTATATCTCGATAGGAAGATAAGGTAATGATAAAGGATATGCAGGTAAAAAAATTAAAATTGATCCCTGATGAGCGCGGCAGACTTATGGAGATACTTCGATCAGACGAAGAGATCTTTCGGAATTTTGGACAAGTATACATGACCACTGCTTATCCGGGAATCATAAAGGCCTGGCATTATCACAAGAAGCAAGACGATTATTTTACATGTATTTCCGGCACTATGCGGCTTGCTCTCTACGATGCGCGAAAGGATTCGCCTACATATAAAGAAATAAATGATTTTACCATAAACCTGGAAAATCCGATTTTAGTAAAGATTCCCAGGCTTGTATATCATGGTTTTAAATGCGTTGGGGATAAAGAGGCGATCGTGATAAACACGCCGACCTTGCCTTATAATCCAGATGAGCCTGACGAATACCGGCTGAACGCATTTAAAAACGACATACCATACGACTGGAAAAACCCCTAACTTTACATTTCAACAACGTTAAAGTGTAAAGTTAGGATTAAAAGTTTTGCGCTGGAGGGGAAAATGAAAGGTGTAATTTTAGCTGGCGGGCTTGGTAAGAGGCTGGAGCCTTTGACCCGGATAACGAATAAGCATTTACTGCCTGTCTATGACAAGCCAATGATATTTTATCCTATTCAGACTCTTGTTGAAGCAGGCGTAAAGGATATTCTTATTGTTACTGGAGGGAATCATGCCGGCGAGTTTTTGCGTCTCCTGGGTAATGGAAAGGAATTCGGGCTAAAACATATAAATTATACTTACCAGAAGGGCGAAGGCGGCATAGCAGAGGCGCTTGGCCTTGCAGAGCATTTTGCGGATAATGACAAGATAGCTGTTGTGCTAGGCGATAATATCATTGAAAAATCCATAAAGAAATATGTGGATGATTTTAAGGCGCAGCCAAAGGGTGCGAAGATACTTATAAAAGAGGTGGATGATCCTGAGAGATTTGGAGTGCCTGAGCTGAAAGGCGATAAGATCATAAATATAGAAGAAAAACCCAAAAAACCCAAGTCCAAGTATGCTGTTACAGGGTTTTACATGTACGATGCCCGGGTTTTTGAAATAATAAAGACTTTGAAACCGTCTGATAGAGGAGAGCTCGAGATTACGGATGTGAATAATGATTATATATCTCGCGGCGAGATGACGTTCTCTATTTTAGACGGCTGGTGGACGGATTGCGGTGAGCACGAGGCGCTATTAAGGGCTGCAAATCTTGTTGCCAAGGCTTAACTTTACACTTTAACGTTGTTGAAATGTAAAGTTAAGGATGTCATTCCCGCGAACGCGGGAATCTAAAAGAGGTATGATGAAGTTACTGGTTACTGGCGGGTGCGGTTTTATAGGTTCTAATTTTGTGCGATATATTCTACAGAAGTATCGCAGCTATAAAATCGTCAATCTGGACAAGCTTACGTATTGCGGATGCAAGACTAATCTTAAAGATATAGAAAAAGACAGGCGCTATGAGTTTGTAAAGGGCGATATATGCAACGAGAAGCTCGTGGATAGATTGACAAAAAAGTGCGACGCTGTGTTAAATTTTGCCGCAGAGAGCCATGTGGACCGTTCGATTGATGACGCATTGGATTTTGTCAGGACCAATGTCCATGGCGTGCAGGTACTTTTGGATTCAGCTAAAAAACACAAGGTCAAAAGGTTTATTCAGATCTCGACTGACGAGGTGTATGGGAGCATTGAAAGAGGTTCTTTTAAAGAAACCAGCTTGCTTCATCCCAATAGTCCTTACGCGGCATCCAAGGCAGGTGGCGATCACCTGGCTTTGGCCTATTACACTACTTTTGGCACCCCTGTTATAGTTACGCGATCGAGTAATAACTTTGGACCTTATCAGTTCCCGGAGAAGATAACCCCATTATTTATTACTAACCTGCTCGAAGGTAAAAAGGTCCCGCTTTACGGCGACGGCATGAATGTGCGCGACTGGCTTTATGTCCTGGATAATTGCAGGGCGATCGACCTGGTTTTGCATAAGGGCAAGGTGGGCGAGATCTATAACATAGGCGGAGGTTATGAAATACCAAATATCAAGCTTGCACGTTTAATATTAAAATTAATGAGCCAGGGCGACAATATGATAAAATATGTGGCTGATAGGCTGGGTCATGACAGGCGTTATTCATTGGTCTCAAAGAAAATAGAGAAGCTTGGCTGGAGGCCGACCAAGGATTTCAAGGTCGCAATAAAAGAGACAGTGGAGTGGTACAGGAATAATAAGCGCTGGTGGAAAAGCAAAAAGGCCTAAGTTTACACTTTAACGTTGTTGAAATGTAAAGTTAGAAGAGATTATGGAAGAGCTAAGAAGGAAAATCACAGATAAGACAGCGGAGATAGGCATAATCGGGCTTGGTTATGTGGGGCTTCCGCTCGCAGTGGAATTTGGAAAAACAGGTTTCAAGGTAACTGGTTTTGACACGGATAAGGAAAAAGTTTCTCAGATCAAAAAGGGTGTTTCGTATATACTTGATGTGCCTTCAGAGGACATAAAAGATCTGATATCGTCTGGCAGATTGTCTGCTACGACTGACAAGAATCTTTTAAACAATATGGACGTGATCATTATATGCGTCCCCACGCCTCTCCGTAAAACAAAAGAGCCAGATATATCCTATATTCTTTCTGCAACAGACGACATTGCGAATAATCTGAAGAGGGGTCAGCTTATTGTTCTTGAAAGTACGACTTATCCCGGGACTACTGAGGAGATAATCCTTGCAAGGTTAGGAGCTGATAGTTTAAAAGTCGGGCAGGATTTCTTTCTTGCTTTTTCTCCGGAAAGAGTCGATCCCGGGAATGCAAAGTATAAGACAAAAGATATTCCCAAAGTGGTAGGTGGTGTTACTGCTGCGTGTACAGAACTCTCTAAGCTTTTGTATTCGCAGATAGTCAAGGATGTTATCCCTGTATCCAGTACTCGTTCGGCAGAAATGGTAAAGCTCTTAGAGAATACTTTTCGCGCTGTAAATATCGGACTTATAAATGAATTGGCTCTTATGTGCAATAAAATGAATCTTGATATCTGGGAGATAATAGACGCTGCCAAGACAAAGCCTTTTGGTTTTATGCCGTTTTATCCTGGTCCGGGACTGGGAGGGCACTGCTTGCCTTGTGATCCGATCTATCTTTCCTGGAAGGCGCGTACGCATGGTTTTGAAGCAAGACTTATTGAATTGGCATCTGAGATAAATACATATATGCCCCATTATGTCGTCGATAGGATCAGCGACGCGCTGAACAGCCAGAAAAAGGCGCTTAAAGGCTCAAAGGTTTTTATCATAGGCATTACATATAAAAAAGACATCAATGATATGAGGGAATCGCCCGCCCTTGCCATAATAAATACGCTTATTGAAAAAAAGGCAAAGGTTCAGTATCACGATTCATTGGCTCCGGGCTTTGCAATAGACGGCCTGAAACTTGCATCCGTAGATTTAACAAAGGAAAACATTGCGTCGAGCGATTGTGTAACTATAATAACAAACCATTCTTCGGTTGATTACAGGTTGATAGTAGACAATGCAGGATTAATACTGGATACGCGCAATGCCCTTAAGGATTTCAGGGAAAACAAGAATATAGTGAGATTATAATTAGGAGACAAGCATGAAATTTCTCGTGACTGGTGGAGCTGGATTTATAGGATCGCATATTGTGGATGCGCTTGTGAATAATGGCGATAAAGTGTGCGTGCTTGACGATCTGAGTTCAGGCAGGCGCGAGAATTTAGAGGGAACAGCGGATAAAATAAACTTTGTCGAGGGAGATATAAGAGACAAGGCAGTTGTCAGCAAGGTTATGGATGGTGTTGATTATGTTTTACATCAGGCGGCGCTGAGAAGCGTGCCAAAGTCATTCGGGAATCCAAAACTCTACAACGATGTTAATATAAACGGGATTCTTAATATATTAGAAGTGGCAAAAGAGGCAAAGGTAAAGCGCGTGGTTTTTGCTTCATCAAGCTCTGTGTACGGAAAGGCAGAGAGGTTTCCTCAGAGAGAGGATTTTTATCCGCTTCTTATATCGCCATATGCCCTTACAAAGCTTGCAGGAGAGTATTATTGCAGGATCTTCAGTGAGATATACGGATTAGAAAGCGCAAGCCTGCGCTACTTTAATGTATTTGGACCTAGACAGAGCCTGGAGAACCAATATGCTGTGGTCATACCTAAGTTTATAACATGCATGCTGAAGGACGAGAGCCCTCCTATACATGGCGATGGCAAACAGACGCGCGATTTTACATATGTAGAAAACGTGGTCCAGGCCAATATCAAGGCCGCAACAGCGCCTGATATAAAATGCGATGTGTTTAATGTTGCCTGCGGCAGGAGCTTCAGCGTATTGGATATAGTTAGATACGTAAACAAGATCCTAAAAAAGGATATAAAACCGAAATTTACTCCAGTAAGAGCAGGCGACGTTAAGGACACGCTTGCTGATATAAAGAAAGCCAAGAAGCTTATAAAATTCAATCCAGAGACTGGTTTCGAAGAAGGCCTTGTAAAGACAGTGGAATTTTTTAGATAACATGTCATTCCCGTGTAAACGGGAATCTAGAGATATTATGGATTCCCGCTTCCGCGGGAATGACTTAAGGCGGGGAGGGTTATGAAGAAGGCGTTGATCACGGGTATTACCGGGCAAGACGGTGCGTATCTTTCCCGATTGCTTCTGGATAAAGGTTATGAGGTTCATGGTATCGTAAGGCGTGTCGCGCTCGAGGATCCGGAGCACCGTCTTTGGCGTTTAAAATCTGTTTTGGATAAGATCAAACTGCATCCTGGTTCTCTTGAAAGTTACGCGAGCTTGTTCGATGTAGTGGAAAAGGTCAAGCCTGATGAATGTTACCATCTTGGCGCACAGAGCTTTGTAAGCTATTCATTCGAGGACGAATTTTCCACTATCAGCACTAACATAAACGGCACGCATTATATGCTCTCGACAATAAAAAATAAAGCGCCTAAATGCAGATTTTATTTTGCCGCATCCAGTGAGATGTTCGGGCACGTAAGGGAAGTGCCGCAGAAAGAGATCACGCCTTTTTATCCGCGGTCACCATATGGTATTTCAAAAGTAGCTGGATTCGAACTCACTCGTAACTATCGTGAGGCGTATGGGGTCTTTGCCTGCAATGGTATACTTTTTAATCACGAATCCCCTATGAGGGGATATGAGTTTGTCACGAGGAAGATATCAAGCGCAGCGGCAAAGATAAAGACTGGTATGGCCAAGGAGTTGCGGCTCGGTAATCTGGATGCCAAGCGAGATTGGGGATTTGCCGGGGATTATGTTGAGGCGATGTATCTTATGCTCCAGCAGGATAAGCCGGATGATTACGTAATAGCTACGGGTGAGACGCATACTGTCAGGGAATTCGTGGAGCTGGCATTTAAGCATGCAGGCCTTAATTGGAAGGACTACGTGAAGAAAGATGAGGCTCTATTCAGGCCTGCCGAGGTCCATGAATTAAAGGGTGATTTTTCTAAGGCAAAAAAGAAGCTCAAATGGCAGCCCAAGGTTGACTTCGAAGGTTTGGTAAAGATGATGGTGGACGAGGACCTGAAAAGATTAAAGAAATAGTAAACATAAAAGGATCTAACTTTACACTTTAACGTTGTTGAAATGTAAAGTTAGGTTTTAACATGACTAAAACAGCATTGATAACAGGTGGGGCAGGGTTTTTAGGGTCATATCTTTGCGAGCGTTTTCTCAAAGAAGGTTACAAGGTTATTTGCATGGATAATCTTATAACAGGCAGCCGCTCAAACATAGCCTCTCTTGAGTCAAATCCAAATTTTAAATTTATAAAACATGATGTATCGAAATACATAGATATTGACGGTGAAATAGATATAATTCTTCATTTTGCCTCGCCTGCAAGCCCTGTGGATTATTTGAATTATCCCATACAGACGCTGAAGGTCGGATCATTGGGCACGCATAACGCGCTGGGAGTGGCAAAGGCAAAAAAAGCCAAGTTTTTACTTGCCTCAACATCAGAGGTTTACGGGGATCCAGAAGTGCACCCGCAGCCGGAATCATATTATGGCCATGTAAACTGTATTGGGCCGCGCGGTGTCTATGACGAGGCAAAGCGCTTCGCAGAGGCCATTGCAATGGCTTATCATAAAACGCATAAGCTTGATACGCGCATAATCCGCATATTTAATACCTATGGACCGAGGATAAGAAAAGATGATGGAAGGGTTATCCCTAATTTTATAAATCAGGCATTAAAAAATAAAGATATTACTGTGTACGGTGACGGAAAGCAGACCAGGAGTTTTTGTTTTGTTTCTGATCTTATAGAGGGCATATATCTATTGAGCCAGTCGGATATTCATGACCCTGTAAACATTGGAAACCCAGTAGAGCTTAAAATAATAGATATGGCCAAAAAGATCATCAAGATAACCGGCAGCAAGAGTAAGATTGCTCACAAAGATCTTCCAAAGGATGACCCAAAGGTCCGTCAGCCTGATATTGCAAAGGCCAGGAAACTCTTAAACTGGAAGCCAAAGATAGCATTGGAACAGGGATTAAAAGAGACTATAAAGTGGTTTTCCGATTTATAACAGCAATATTATTATGTGTTATTTTTTTAGCTCCATCGATCTTGCTGGCAAATCCATCAGTAGATGTGCCTGTGAGGCACTGGAGCTATGACGCCATAGAAAAACTTGCCATAGTTGGCCTGGCTGACATAGCGGATATAGGGACAAGGCCTGTTTCTCGCACAAAGATGGCGTATATGATAAAAAACGCCATTGAAAAGTCCAGGGAATACACCTTGGACTTTGAGTGGGCAGAGCAGGAATATCTGGAAACGCTTTTATATAATCTCATAGATGAATTCAGGGAGGAATTGGTTACAATAGGCGTTGGTGTTGTCGCGGTCAGAGACAGTGGGCCAAGGAGATATATATTCAGGTCTCCGGAATTAAATGTCGAAAAGATTTATGCCAAGATAGATCAGGAACAAAGGCTCTTTGAAAATAAAGAAGGATGGAAGCTTAAAGACGGGCTGAATATCCGCGCCCGCTTGAACGCGTGGGCAAAATTCGCGAATTTTTTCGCAGTATCGTTGACCCCGGGAGTCAGGTTTTCCGCAGAAGATAGTGATGTTGATGCGGATCTGGAAAAAGGCCATATACGATTTGCGCATCCGAGTTTTAACATGGAGCTTTCAGCAGGACGCAATTCCATGTGGTGGGGGCCGGGTTTTAACGGAACATTGCTCCTTACTGACAATGCCTATCCGCTTGATACAGTCAGGTGGAATAATATATATCCGTTCAGGCTGCCTTTTATCCTGAGAAAGATAGGCAGGTTTAACGCGCAGTTTTTTGTATCAAGGCTCGAAGATAAAAGGACCGTGCCTAATGCATTTGTCACAGGATGGAGGTTGGATTATGCGCCCTGGGGTTTTTTAAAATTCGGCCTCGGCCATATATTGATGCATGGTGGAAAAGGCGTCAAGAAATTAGGCTTTGCCAATTACTGGAGCTCGGCTTCCCTGGTATTCTCAGCAGCCGGCGGCGGGACCGAGAGTGAGAACCATATAATATCAGGAGACATGCAGTTATTCATAAGGCGCGTAGACAGATTCCTGCCTATAGCGACAGGTATAAAACTTTATGCAGAGTGGGGCGGGGAGGATGAATCAGGGAATGTCCCGACAAACCTTGCTTCTATATTCGGAGCGTATTTTACAGATGTATTCAAGATCCCGGGATTTGACGGTAAAATAGAATTTGCCAAACTTAACAGTATCTGGTACACGCATTTTAGATATGGATCAGGTTATACGCACAGGGGGAGCACGATAGGTCACAGGATAGGCGGGGATTCAGAGGAAATCGCCCTGGCAGCTATATTTAACCTTCCTGACGAGTATAAAATGAGCACGACATTCAGCCATCAGCGCCGCGGATTAAGCAAGGCAAATGTGGAGACCCTCAATGAGCTGCGAGTGGAATTTAGTGCAATGGATGCCTTAAAAATGTATAATATACATAATATAGAAATAAATGTTTTTTATGAGCTGGAAGATATAAACAACTACGATAATACGGCAGCTGAAGCCAGGAACCATATTTTTGGGGTAGAGGCAAAGAGAAGGTTTTAATCTAGATTGAAAATGTGTTGTCATTCCCGCGGAGGCGGGAATCAAAAAGGAGATTTTATGCTTAGAAAATTCTTCAGTATCAATTTAGCTTTATCGTTGATATTTTTATTAACGACTGTTTTTCCTGCGTCGTTATTTTCATATGAGACAACAGATCGCTGGGCAGAAGGCAGTAGCGAGAACAGCTGGACAGACGAATCCGCAGGATACAAGCCAGTGGTCTATGAGAAAGTACGCTGCCCTCGTTGCGGCATGGAGTTTTACTATGTTCCGGGAAAGGAAGGCATTCATTCTCATTGGGTGCATTATGAGATCCCTGATGAAGATCTAGAGGGTTCTGCGTCAACGACAAAAGATATAACAGAAGAAGATGAATTAACGATAGATAACAATGAAAATCTCCTTAGTTTAGTTAAAGATAGACAAGGCAGAAGAGAAGAAATAAAAGAAATGATTTCCAGGGCAGGAGAAGGAGAGCGTGTTCTTTCTCAGCTACAAGAGATATCAGGAAAGCACTATAAATTGCGCCAGAAATTAACCTGTCCATACGATGGTCATGGTTTTTTTGCTGAAGGGGATGTCTTAGAAGATATAAAGTTAATGCAGAAGCGTTTCGCAGCAACCGAGGAGATATCTACAATAGAGGCCAGTTTTTCAAAATCCATTCCTTTCGGAGTATCCAAGGAATTAAAGCAATTTGGGTATGATTTGTTTGTTACTCCCGAAGAAGAAACAAGGGGTGAAGGCCCTAAATCTGTTACAGAGCAAGACGCAAATGCATTAGGCATGTTAGGTGTGTTGACAGCTGCGTTTGGCAAAAAAACACAGACGCCTTCGCTTTCTGACATAGATGCTGGTTCGCAGACAGCGGTTATTCCTGTAAGTCCCGATTATATTATAGGGCCAGGCGATAATCTGGTGGTAAATATATGGGGAAGTGTTCAGGAAAGTTTTCCGATAGAGGTAGACCGTGAAGGAAAAATAATGCTTCCCAAGGCAGGCCCTTTATATGTCTGGGGCTTAAAACTGAAAGACGCTGAGGCAAAGATAAAACAAAGGCTCGATCGTCATTATACGAATTTTTACATGGATCTTTCAATGGGCAAGTTACGCGATATACAGGTGTATATAATGGGAGAGGTCAATAAGCCAGGTTCTTATAATGTAAGCTCCCAGGCAACTATTTTTCAGACCCTATATAAAGCAGGTGGGCCTACAAAGCTGGGTTCATTAAGAAAAATAAAGCTTATGCATGCTGATGGCAAAAAAGAGGTTATAGATCTGTATCCTTTTCTTATGGAAGGGGAGTTGGTAAGGCCTACCAGAGTTCAATCAGGTGATACTATCTTTGTCCCTGCCATAGGCGGCGTAGTTGCGGTTGCCGGTAACGTAAAGCGTCCTGCAATATATGAGACAAAAAGCGACATACCTCTGCAGGAGCTATTAAGTTTTGCAGGGGGCGTTACGCCTACAGGAGATCTTCAGCGTTTACAGGTAGAGCGCATAGAGAATAACGAAAGACGCGTCATGCTTGACATAGAATTAAGCCGTTCAGATGTTGGGAAGTTTTCAATGGGAAACATTAACATGCAGAACGGGGATATTGTCATGGTTTCGCCTGTGGTACGCCTTAGGCATGATTTTGTTTCGGTTATCGGTAATGTTGAGCGCCCAGGCGAATACGCGCTTTCAGAAAACATGAAAGTGAGCGATCTTCTTAAAAGGGCAAAAGGTTTTTTGCCAGGCACGCATTTAAACAGGGCAGAGATAGCGAGAGTTACAAAGAATAGAACCAGGCAAATTATAGCCGTAGACCTGGACAAGGTAATGCTCGATGAAGAAGATCTTTTTTTAAATGAATGGGATATCTTAATCGTGTATTCTCAGTTTGAAATCAACACCCCGTCATTTGTAGAGATCGATGGAGCTGTCAATAGACCAGGGAGATATGAACTTACTCCTCAGATGAAGATATCAGACCTTATCTTTAAAGCAGGCGGCACAAAGTTGGATCAGGTCATAAGGGGTGGAGAGTTGTTTCATATTATACCAGGAGAGCAGCCTGTTGTGCGACGAGTGGAAATAAAACAGATATCTGATGGAACAACATTGGTGGACAAAGATATTATACTGCGCGCAGGAGATGCCCTTTCTATACAATCAGAACCCAAGCTTACTGAAAGAAAAATAATTAAGATCAAGGGAGAAGTAAGGTTTCCAGGGATATATTCAATAAGAGAAGGAGAGAGGCTTGGTTCTCTTATAGAGCGCGCAGGAGGTTTTACAGAAGAGGCATTTTTGGATGGGGCAATCTTCACCAGAAAATCTATAAGGGAGATGCAGGAAAAGATAAGGCAACGTTTTGTACGCAAAGAGAACAAATCTCTCTTGGAAGAGCAGCAATCTATGTTGCTGAGAAGAGGTGCTGCTATAGATTCAGGCAGCGTAGCTGAGTCCATTAAAATGCGAAAAGAGATGTTGCAGTACATAGAAGATGCTGAGATAGAAGGTCGTATGGTAATAAAACTTAAACCTATTGCACAGATGAAAAAAACAAAGTATGATATTTTGCTCGAAGACGGCGATTCATTGACTATACCGCAAACACCGTCGGCTATTACTGTAATTGGAAGCGTCAACAGTCCTGCGTCAGTTCCCTTTGAGCCGCGCAGAGGCATACAATATTATATCCGCAAAACAGGAGGCTTGACAAAGCACGCTGATAAATCAGGTATATATGTTATAAAAGCCAACGGAGAGGCGCTCAGTAAATTCATGATGTCCAAAAGTGTAATGCGAGGCGATACAATAGTAGTCCCTCAGGCGTTTAAATATTGGACCCCGCCTGGTCAGCTATTACGCGATACAGTAGAGATCCTTTCTCGCGTAGCAGTGGGCATCGGGATTATAGCCGCACTGGATTAGTGATAGGTTAACCTTATATCAAACAAGGAGCTGACATGGAATATAATCTTAATATC
>CAYPYS010000016.1:0-20744 GCA_964415355.1 uncultured Planctomycetia bacterium
GCACCAGATTTTATAGGATTTGAATGGAGCTTTGCGCTGAGCGAAGCGAAGAGAAGCTGCGACAAACATGAGCAGCGTCAGCAAAGCGGCTGGCCGACTTTGCCCGAAGGGCAAAGCGCCAAATCCTCCTAGGCGCACCAGATTTTATAGGATTTGAAGAGAGCTTTGTGTCCTAACTTTACACTTTAACGTTGTTGAAATGTAAAGTTATGGGTGGTATATAGCTGTAATATATAAGATAAAGATATAATTGACTTAGTTTTTTATATATGTTATTATTTAGCTTGCATTTTTAGGCCCCCATAGCTCAATTGGTAGAGCAGATCCCTCTTAAGGATAAGGTTCCAGGTTCGAGTCCTGGTGGGGGTACCATGGGGGGCGGATGGCGGAACTGGGAGACGCGCTAGCCTTAGGAGCTAGTGGAGCAATCCGTGGAGGTTCGACTCCTCTTCCGCCCACCAAAACTAACTAATAACCCCTAACTTTACACTTTAACGTTGTTGAAATGTAAAGTTAGGGGATTTGCGGGTGTAGCTCAGTTGGTAGAGCACAACGTTGCCAACGTTGTTGTCGTGGGTTCGAGACCCATCACCCGCTCCATCTACCACATTTTGAATTTAAAACAGGGGGGCATCAGGTGAAGATACTGGATTTTTTAAACGAAAAGGCTATAGCGGCAGATTTAAAATCAGCAGACAAAAAAACAGTAATACAGGAATTAGTCGATCTATTGATCAAAGCAGGCGAATTAAAGCCAAGGATGAGAGACACAGTTGTTAAAATTCTTCTTAATAGAGAAGCCCTTGGCTCGACAGGCATTGGCCAGGGCGTGGCTATTCCTCATGGCAAATACGAGAACGTAAAGGAACTTGTAGGCGCATTCGGCATTTCAAAAAAAGGCATTAATTTTGATTCACTAGACGGCGAGTCAGCATACATATTTTTTCTACTACTTGCTCCTATCGAGTCATCAGGTCCCCATCTTAAGGCGCTTGCGCGCATATCGAAACTCTTAAAAGACAAATATTTTCGCGAATCTTTAAAGAACGTGGGGACCGAGAAGTCGCTTTTGAAGATCATAAAAGAAGAAGACCAAAGAAGGGTCTGATATGCGTAAATTAAAATGGCTATATCCAGGGATGAAGATAAAGCGCTGGATAATTACTTGCGGCTCAGGCGTTATCCTTGTTGCTATCGGTTCGATTATATTGATCCTTGATAAATTTCAGGGTTCGCGTCCTCTTGGTATCTCCATTGTCGTTCTGGGCGCCCTAGTTGTTATTTACGGCATAAAGAGAATGGTCAAATCTTTTATAACTGTATTCTTGCCAAAGAGAGAGCAGGAATTAGTGGATATCGTCTACCATCACAGGCAACTTGAAAAAGGCCCTAAGATCGTCGTGATCGGCGGAGGCACGGGGCTTTCTGTTTTATTGCATGGATTAAAGGAACAATCGAGCAACATAACGGCGATAGTAACTGTTGCTGATGACGGAGGCTCTTCAGGAAGACTTAGGGAACAATTTGATATCTTGCCTCCCGGCGACATCAGGAATTGTCTTGTCGCGCTTGCGGACGCAGAGCCATTGATGCGAGATTTATTTCAATTCAGGTTCGGAAATGAGTCAGAATTAAAAGGCCATAGCTTTGGAAATTTATTTATTACTGCGCTTTCCAAGGTCACGGGCGATTTTGAAAAGGCGATTAAAGAATCGAGCAAGGTGCTGGCTATTCGCGGTAGAGTCATTCCATCTACTTATGATAGAGTCCAGCTGGTAGGTGAACATCAGGATGGGCGAAAGACAAAAGGAGAAACAAGGATGGTCAGTGAGCCTTCGCCTATTAGACGCGTATTTTTGGATCCGGCGAATTGCAAACCAAGCAAGGAATCATTTGAAGCTATAGATGAAGCAGACATAATAGTTTTAGGCCCGGGTAGTTTATACACGAGCGTTATTCCAAATCTTTTAGTGAGCGGCATAAGCGACAGGATCGTTAATTCCAGTGCGCCCAAGGTTTACGTATGCAATGTAATGAGCCAGCCAGGCGAGACAGATAATTATACAGCGTTCGATCATTTAAATACGATTGTTACCCACACGAGGTCGGACATCATAGACTATTGCATTGTAAATACCGGTAGTGTTCCGTCCGAACTTCTCAAGAAATACGAGGGAGAGAACGCGTATCCTGTCCTTGCTGATTCAGATAAGATCATTGAAAAGGGATGCAGTGTAGTTGAGGAAGACGTTGTAAACACAAAAGACGATTACGTAAGACACGATTCGAAAAAATTATCAAAGATTATCACGGATCTGGCTTTTAAGGCCAAGGGCAAAAATAATCATCATTGAATTATTATAGTCGAGAGAGACGATGCTAATAGAAAAAGAGTTGGTGGTAAGAAATAAACAGGGGCTTCACGCGCGTCCAGCCGCACTTTTTGTCCAGATAGCGAATAAATATGAGAGCGAGATCAAGGTCAAGAAGGGTAAGGACGAAGTCAATGGCAAATCCATCATGGGTCTCATGACATTGGCTGCTGAAAAAGGGAGCTTGATAAAATTGATAATAGACGGACCTGACGCAAAAGATGCAATGCAGGAACTTGAATCGATAATAGCCGGGGAGGATGCGGTATGATACTAAAAGGTATACCAGCGTCACCCGGTATAGCTATAGGTAACGCTTTTTTGCATGACACGAGGCGTATCATAGTGTCTGTCCAAAAGATCAAGCAAAGCGATATCCCTAAGGAGATAGCGCGTTTTGAAGAGGCCCTTATCAAGACGCGTTCGGAGATCATGAATATACAGCAAAAGATCACGAAGGAGATGGGGTCGCATCATGCAGAAATATTCAATGCGCATTTACTGGTCCTCGAGGACAGGATGTTGATAGAAGAGGTCATAGAGAGATTGAAAAAGGAACGTAATTGCGTGGAGCATGTTTTCGGGAAGGTCTTAGAAAAATATATCAAGGTCTTCGCTAAAATGGATGACGAATACCTGAAGGAGAGAATAAGCGATATTGACGATGTAGGCAAGAGGATTTTAAAAAATCTGCTGGGCTCAAAAGAAAAATCCTTGAGCAATTTAAAGCATAAGGTAATTGTGGTGGCATATGACCTTTCGCCGTCAGATACAGCGACTATGCACAAGAAGAATGTGATGGGTTTTGTGACAGACATAGGCGGCCGCACATCCCATACCGCTATTATGGCGAAATCGCTTGAAATACCGGCCGTAGTCGGACTCGAGACTTCTACTACGAAGGTAAAAACAGGTGATATGCTTATAGTGGATGGTATCGAAGGCGTCTTAATAGTAAATCCTGATAAAAAAACTCTCAATAAATATCAAGCTCTACAGTTACAATTTAAGGAATTTGAGAAGATCCTTGTCAGAGTCAAGGATAAGCTCGCGCAGACATTGGATGGGCATGCGGTTGAAGTGTCGGCAAATATAGAACTGCCAGAAGAAATAGATTCTGTTATAGCGCACGGCGCAAGAGGCATCGGGTTGTATCGTACAGAATATTTTTATATGAATAGGAAAGGTCTTCCTACCGAAGAAGAGCAATTCAAGGCTTACAAGAGTGTGGTGGCCAGATTTTCCAATGATCCTGTTATAGTGCGCACTCTTGATCTCGGAGGAGATAAATTTTTATCCCAGCTAGAGATCCCTCATGAGATGAATCCGTTTTTAGGCTGGCGCGCTATAAGATTTTGTCTTGCGAAGCCAGAGATATTCAAGGCGCAGCTTAGGGCTATTTTGCGCGCAAGCGCTTTCGGGAACATTAAGATGATGTTCCCTATGATCTCCGGCATAGGGGAATTAAAGCAAGCTATTGGCATATTGAACGAAGCAAAAGGCGAGCTTCGGCATAAGAAGATAAAATTTAATGAAAAGATAGAAGTCGGCGCGATGATAGAAATACCTTCCGCCGCGCTTACGTGTGATATATTGGCAAAAGAAGTGGATTTTTTTAGCATAGGCACGAATGATCTTATACAGTATGCGCTCGCGGTCGACAGGGTAAATGAAAAGATAGCGTATCTTTATAAGCCTACGCATCCTGGCGTATTGAGACTCATAAAAAATATAATCGACGCGGGCCATAAGGAAAAAATATGGGTCGGTATGTGCGGCGAAATGGCAGGTGAACCAGGTCTCGTTTTGATACTTTTGGGCCTGGGCCTGGATGAATTTAGCATGAGTCCCGCCGCTGTTCCTGAGATGAAATATATAATAAGAAATATAAACTTTAAAGATGCGAAAGAAGCGGCGGAAGAGGCATTGAGCCTGCCTACAGGAGAAGAGGTTGAAAGTTTTATCAACAAAAGGCTGAACGAACTCATACCTGGCCTAAAAAAGATGAGGAGTAGTGCATAGATGAATAGTTTAGACAATCGAGATTTGATATCCAGATTAGACAGGTCAAACATGCTGAAGCTTATTTCAGGGCTTCCGGGTCAATGCAAAGAGGCTTATGATATAGGAAAGGGTTCCGACATATTAAAACCTGGCAATGAGATTCAGAATATAGTATTCGCCGGATTAGGCGGCTCTGCTATAGGAGCTGATATCATGAAGGTGCTTCTGCAGAATGAGCTTGCGATACCAGTGGTTGTTTGCAGGAATTATACCTTGCCTAATTTTGTAGGGAAGAATACTCTTTTATTCTGCTCCAGCTATTCCGGCAATACAGAAGAGACGCTTTCGGCTTTTGAAGGCGGGCTTAAGAAAGGCGCAAGTATAATTACAATGGGGTCTGGCGGAAAATTGAAGGAGCTGTCAATTAAAAACGGCTTCAAGCATGTAACGATACCATCGGGTTATCCTCCTAGAACGGCCACAGGTTATATGTCTATACCAGTGCTGGCAATCCTTGGTAAATTAGGGCTTATAGAAGATAAAGAAAAGGAAGTCAAAGAGATGTGTTCTGCGCTTTCGGATTTAAGAGATAAGGAGGTCGGGGCAGATATTTCTTCCGATAAAAACATATCCAAGAAACTGGCCATGTCTATTTTTGATAAATACTGTGTTGTCTATGGCACAAGTGATTCTACTGAAGCTGTGAGCGTCAGATGGAGGGGGCAGTTGGCTGAGAATTCAAAAGCGCTGGCCTCGAGCCATGTGCTTCCAGAGATGAATCACAATGAGATCGTGGGCTGGGAGTTTCCGAAAAAGGTTCTGAAGGATATTAAGGTTATAATGTTGCGAGACAAGAGTGATCATAAAAGAACGCAGATGCGTATAGATATTTCAAAGACGATCATAAAAGAGTCTGGGGCCGAGATATTTGAAGTCGAAAAAGACGGTGCCAGTCTTTTGGCGCGTACATTTTCTCTTATTTACATAGGAGACTTTGTAAGTTTTTATCTCGCTATCTTGAATAACATTGACCCTACGCCTGTTAAGAGGGTCGATTACCTGAAAGCCCAGTTAGCCAAGGCTTAAGTATACGTTTTAACATTGTTGAAATGTAAAGTTAGCTCTAATAGGAGTCAGTAAATGAAAGTATTGCTTTTAGCCGCAGGGTATGCCACGAGGATGTACCCATTGACATTGAATCAGCCGAAGTCACTTTTGCCTTTGGCGGGCAGGACTGTAATTGATTTTATTTTGGACATCATCGAGCCGCTAAAAGACGTAGACGAGATTTTTATAGTAACAAATCAAAAATTCTACAGACACTTTGTGGATTGGAGCAAAAAGTCTGCCTGCTCCAAAAAGATCACGGTCGTAAATGATGGCACTACGACCAATGAGAACAGGCTTGGTGCTACGGGCGACATGAATTTTGTTATAAAAGAACAGTGTTTAAAGGATGACGTGCTGGTGCTGGCAGGCGACAATCTTTTCAAGACAGACCTGAACAAGTTTTTGAATTTTTCTATTTCAAAAAGGCCGGCTATTTCTATCGGGCTTTATGATGTAAAGGATCTGAGGCTTGCGAAAAAATTAGGCATAGTGTCTCTTGATAGCGGCAATAAAGTCATTGAATTTAGCGAAAAACCAGAAAAGCCGGCTTCTACGCTCGCAGCAAAATGCCTTTATTTTATTCCCAAAGAGGAACTGCGCGCAGTAGGTGAATACTTAAACACTGATTCGGCAAAGGATGCACCGGGTTATTTTCTGGAGTGGCTCTGCAAAAAAGAGCCTATGTACGGGTACGTGTTCGAGAATGAGAAATGGTTTGACATAGGGGACAAGAAGTCTTACGAGGAAGCAGACCGCGAATTCAGCAAGGCTTAAGTATACGTTTTAACATTGTTGAAATGTATACTTAAGGGCGGGAACAGAAAACATTATTTAAGGGGAGGGAGAAATGCCAGCAGGAAAGTATTACGTAACGTCAGAGTCGGTTTCAGAAGGCCATCCGGATAAACTTTGTGACCAGGTATCAGATGCTGTTTTGGATGAGGTTTTAAGACAGGATTCAAGAGGGCGCGTTGCCTGTGAGACATTTGTGACAATGGGCCTTATAATAGTCGGCGGTGAGATCACTACGACCGCTTATGTCGATGTCATTAATCTTGCCAGGCGAGTCGTTAAAAATATTGGCTACACACACCCAAAATACGGCTTGGATTACCAGACATGTGCTATTTTAAACGCCATTCATTCTCAGTCACCTGATATATCGATGGGCGTTGATAGTGGAGGTGCAGGAGATCAGGGTTTAATGGTTGGTTATGCGTGCGACGAAACGCCTGAGCTCATGCCTTTGCCGATCACGCTCGCCCACAAGCTTGTGAGAAGGATGAGCAAGCTCAGAAAAGACAAGATATTGCCTTATCTGGGGCCGGACGGGAAATCCCAGGTAACCGTTGAGTATAAAAACGGAAAACCAAAGAGAATAAACTCAGTGGTGCTCGCGTCGCAGCATACCGAGGAAGTCTTGAATAAAACAGGAGAGCATATAACCGAGAAAGCCAGAAAAGAAATGATAGAAAAAATAGCCAAGCCGATCGTGGGTAAGCTCGCTGATAAAAAAACGGAATATTATGTGAACCAGACAGGCAAATTCCTGATAGGTGGACCGCAGTCGGACACAGGTATGACCGGCAGAAAAATAGTCGTGGATACTTACGGCGGGATTGTCTCGCATGGCGGAGGTGCTTTTTCAGGAAAGGATCCGACGAAGGTGGACCGGTCCGGCGCTTACATGGCGAGATACGTTGCCAAAAATATCGTTGCCGCAGGGTTGGCGAAGCAGTGTTGTATACAGTTGGCGTACGTAATAGGCAAAGCCGAGCCTTTAGGCCTTCTTATCGATACATATGGAACAGGCAGGATCTCGGACGAAAAATTAGTAGCGCTGGTGAGGGAGCATTTTGATCTGACGCCGAGAGGCATTATAACCGAACTGGATCTATTGAAACCGATTTATAACAAGACTGCAGCTTATGGTCATTTCGGAAGAGAAAAAGAAGGCTTTACATGGGAGAAGTGCGACAAGGTCAGTATTTTAAAAAAAGCCTCGCATAAATAATTAAGGAGAAAAAATGAAATTTGACATCAATAATATAAAATTAGCAAAAAAGGGTAAGCTTAGAATAGAGTGGGCCGATGAAAACATGCCTGTTCTGAAGCTCATTAGAGAGAGGTTCAGAAAGGAAAAGCCGCTGAAGGGTGTCAGGATAGGCGCGTGTCTTCATGTTACTACAGAGACAGCTGTGCTTATGGATACGTTAAAGGCTGGCGGCGCAGATGCGAGACTTTGCGCATCTAACCCTTTGAGCACGCAGGATGATGTTGCGGCGTCCCTGGTAAAGGATTACAAGATCCCGGTTTTTGCCAGGAGAGGCGAAAACAACAAGGTGTATTACAGGCACATTTATAACACGCTGGAGAACAGACCTCAAATTACTATGGATGACGGAGCAGATCTGGTCTCTACTATCCATAAGGAAAGAAAAGACCTTATTCCTCAGATCATGGGGAGCACAGAAGAGACAACCACGGGGATAATAAGGTTAAAGAGCCTGGAGAAAAACAAGAAGCTCTTGTTTCCGGTTATAGCTGTAAATGACGCTGACACAAAACATCTTTTTGATAATCGTTACGGAACAGGCCAGTCAACCATAGACGGGATAATTCGGGCTACAAATATATTGATGGCTGGGAAAAATGTTGTTATCGCAGGTTATGGATGGTGCGGCAGAGGCGTTGCCATGCGCGCAAAAGGTATGGGCGCGAATATCATTGTTACTGAAGTGGATCCGGTCAAGGCGCTGGAGGCAGTGATGGATGGGTTCAGGGTGCTTCCGATGCACATAGCAGCAAAGACAGGTGATATATTTGTAACGCTTACAGGGGATATTTCGGTTATCAGGGCAGAGCATTTTAAATCAATGAAAGACGGCGCGATAGTAGCAAACTCAGGCCATTTTAATGTCGAGATAGACATCCCTGCTCTAGAGAAGATGAGTAGGAAAAAGCGATTGGTACGTTCTGGCACAGAAGAATATACGCTCAAGAACGGGAAAAGAGTGCATATCCTGGGCGAAGGCAGACTGGTTAATCTGGCTTGTGCTGAAGGTCATCCTGCGATAGTCATGGACATGAGTTTTGCTAATCAGGCCTTGGCGGCCGAGTTTCTCGTCAAAAAACACAAGACCCTAAAAAATAAAGTCTATAAGCTTCCGGGAGATGTGGATAAGAATATCGCTAAGCTGAAATTGAAAAGCATGGGAGTTGGTATAGACAGGCTTACGCCTCTCCAGGAAAAATATCTTGCCTCCTGGGAGATCGGCACATAAATCTGCAATACAAGGGCAACATTATCGCTTAAGTTTACTTTTAACATTGTTAAAAGTAAACTTAAGTATATTTCTTCAGGGTCAATTCCGCACCAGGACAATTCCAATAATTCCAAAAATTATATTTGCGAGATGAGCTGATAGAACCGGAGGGAGTATTCCGCCTTTTCCAAGGGCTATAAAGGTAGCCATCAGGGCATAATACACAAACCCTATGACCATGCTCATACCTGCGCCCATGATTGCCGCAGATTTGCCTCTGCGCTTTATCTTCATTGCAAAAGACGAGCCTATCAGGATTATAATCAGGCTTGTAAACGGAAAACTTATTTTCTGATGCAGGTCTACTTTTAGCTTATTTATGATGTGAGGCGAGGTGTTTTCAAAATTTCGTATATAGCTCGAGAGATTTTTAAAATCCATAAATTCGTAATAGGCACCTTTTGATATAAGTTCTTCGGGTCTCTCTATGTCAATGTCCATCTCCTTATAGAAAGAAGGATTTCCCAGCATCGCTCCTTTTTCATCTAATTTATAAATAAGAACATCTGAAAAACTCCAATTTTCTCCTGTCCACTTTCCTTCGTTCGCATTCAATTTTTTACTTACGTTGCCGTCTTTATCCTGCTGCAAGATAGTAATGCCCGTAGCTATTTTATCGCCAGTGTCATAGCTTTCTATAAATATAAGCCTATCGTTTTTGCCGTATAATGCTATGGCATCGATCGTCGTCCTGGCCTTAGTCTTATCTGATTTTTCGTTTTCTTTTTCTATATAATTTTTTTTGATCGATGTCGCGGTTTTCATACTGGAGGGAAGAACTTTTTCAGAAACAAAGAATACAGTCATCGATATGACAAGACCTATAAATATAAACGGAGACAGTATCCTGAATATATTTATGCCTGCCGCCCGCATGGCTGTGATTTCGTCGTGTTTGTTCATGGTGCCTATTGTGTATATGGTCGAGATCAGAGCTGCTATAGGGGCTGTGTGTAGAATTATAAAAGGTATCATCGATAGATAGTACTGTTGCAATATTGATAGAGACGCGCGATGTTTCAGGATTTCGTCCAGATGTCCAAATAGGTCTATTATTATATAGAGGAAGATGAAGAGGGTCAGGCAGTATAGAAAAGAAACAAGGAAATTTTTTATAATATATTTGTCCAGGATACGCATAATACGATATACGAAGTTGAAATGTAAAGTTAGTTTTCCACAGTGTTTTTAAACAAGACGATGCCTACGAGCGCAAGTATTATATTAGGCATATACATCCATAGCGCGATCGGCTGTATACCTTTTATAGATACAGCCATGCCGCCCGCCATCAAGAGATAATATACGACAATTAGAGCCAGGGCAATTCCAAACTGGACTGTCTTTTCGCCGCGTCTTGTGAATATACCCAGAGAAATCCCTAAGATGATAAATACCAAAGTTGCGAAAGATATAGAGATCTTTCTATGGAATTCTGCTATCAATGCCGGCGCGTCTATGTGATGCTCGCCCAATCTTTTGATCTCCTGTTTTATCTCTCGAAAATCCATCTCTTTTGGTTTTTTGTCTATATGCTGGCTGGACGAGGCACTTTTATCTATATCCAGCGTGAGATAGTATGTCTTGAAATTCAGCTTATAGAATTGCGTGGGATTTTTTGGGTCTGACTCGTCGCTGGTGCCGTTTATAAGCTTTAGCTTTACGGCATTCTGGTTTTCAAGGGTTATGAATTCACCGTTTTTAGCAATAATGGTCCTGGTGGGCTTTCCTTCTCGAAGCTGATATATCCGGATGCCTTTCAATTTGTTTTTATCTATCTCGTGTATGAATACGATATAATTTTGGAAGCTCTTTATGAAGGTGCCTGATTCCAGATACGCGCTCGGCGTTTTTGTGCCTATATTTTTTACAATCTTCCTGGATGCGTAATGCGCCTCGGTAAGGATTTTGTTATTTAGTATTACAGAAAACAGGCTCAAGGTAAGCCCTGCAATAATAAGAGGCTTGGCAAGCCTTGCCAGGTTTATACCGTGCGCCCTAATTGCGGTGATTTCATTATCCGAGGACAGCCTTCCGAACACGATGAGCGTCGAACTCAATGCAGACATGGGTATGGTATAGCTCAGCAAGAAAGGTATTAAGAACAGAAAGAGTTTGCCCACCGATAGGATATTTACATTTTTGTTGATGACAAGATCTGCCAGCTTTATGAGGTTCCCGGCGACTAAAGCGAACGTGAATATAAGTAGAGAGAATAAAAACATCACAAGGATCTCTTTTAACACATATGTCCTCAGTATCTTCATAGCAGATTGTCTCCTCGCGCAAGCGTGATTATATCTACACGACTTGTGCCGGCTTCTTTCAAAATCCTTGCGCATTCGTTTACCGTGCTCCCTGTCGTAAAGAGGTCGTCTACGAGGAGGATATTTTTTCCGCGCACTTCACGCTTCTTATTTTTTTGCAGGACGAAACTATCTCTTGTATTGTATATCCTTTCGGATCTTGAGAGCTTGCTTTGAGGAGGCGTGTTCATTTGTTTTTTTAACAGGCCTTCTGAGTAGCGGACCTCGAGTTTTTTTGCTACATCTTTGGCCAAGACATGAGAGGGATTTATCCCTCTTTTGAATAATCTCGAAGGATGCATTGGGATGGATATTACTATGTCGGGTCCATCGGCCGCGCCATATTTTAGCATGAAATCCAGGGTTTCCCCGATAAATTCTTTCGGCAGTCTTAAATTTTTGTACTTAAAGTTGTGAATAATATCCTTTAAAACCCCCTTATAATAAAAAACAGAGAGGGCTTTATCGAAATATGGGATGGTTTTTTCGCAATCACTGCAGGTATTTTTTCCGTCAGGTCTGGGCACGAGGCGCTTGCCGCATTTTACGCAGAAGGGGGGAACCCTTTTTTTTATTTTCTTAAAACAATCACAGCAAAGAGCCTGGTCCCATTCTTCGAGTTTTACCTTGCATATCTGGCAGGAAGCCGGATATAGCAGATTTACTATTTTCCCTATCATATAGCATCAATATAGCATACAGGGTAGATAAAGTCAAACTCGCCTAACTTTACACTTTAACGTTGTTGAAATGTAAAGTTAGGGAATAAAGTTCTTAACATTTGGCGATTTATGAAGTATAATAATCTATATTTATGGATAACAATATCGAAGAAAAGATAAGAAATCTGGAGGAGTGGAATGACGAGAGGGCGAGGGTCAAGCCTTTTATAGACATGGCCGTGGATTTTCACAATAGGGCGCGCACCGAGGCCAGGTGGAGACACTATGACCAGGCAGCGTATTTTTATAAGAGGGCCATTGAGAAGTATAAAGAGACATTGGCACAAAAACCAAAATATTATCTACAGGATCTTTTAGATCGCATAGATCACGTCATAGAGGAACACGTAAATAATGTTTTTAATTTGAAGACGTTCGGGGATAAGTTAAAAAGCAAAGAGACTATAAGTGAATTTGTAAAATTTATTGATAATTTAGATTATGAAGAGAAGCAATATATCGATCCTTACGATGTCGCGTTGGCGTATCTTTCGATAGCTAAATTCTATCATGAGACAGATAAAATTGACGCTGCCCACGAGTTTTATAAAAAGACTTTGGATATTGACTGCAATAGAAGTTTTGTGAACCGGGATGCGCATTTTAGCATAGGCATTATACAGATTAGGCAGAAGAGGTTTAAAGAGGCCCTGGTCAGCCTTGTTTCGGTCCTTTCTTTTGACAGGAACAACAAAGAGGTGATTACCAATATTGAAAAGTGTCTTGCTAAGTTGAATATAGCCGAACACAAAGATAAATTTTTATCAGTGACCCCTAATAAAGCTAAGAAGCTTATAATGGAGTTACTTTAAGGAGGATAGTATGGCTGAGAGGAGAAAATACCCCAGGTTTGAGCTGAAGATGAACGCTAAGTATAAGCTTAAGGAGCAGAAGGGAGCTTTTGAAGCCGGCAAGACGAGGAATATTTCCGCAGAAGGCCTGTGTTTTGAGTCAGATAAGAAACTGGACATCGGTACATGCGTAAATCTCGAGGTGGATTTAGAAGACGGGGAGAAAATTATTTCTCTCATTGGCGAAATCAGGTGGTCTTCTGCAATAAAGTCGCCTGATTCAAAAAAGACGCGATATCTTAATGGCGTAAAGCTGATCGATATTCCCAAATCAGACGAAGGTAGATTTTTAAAGTATTATTGTGATAGAATGGTAGAGAAACTTTCCGGCTATTTAAAGATGTAAGAACAGGAAAGACTAGCCTAACTTTACACTTTAACGTTGTTGAAATGTAAAGTTAGCGGGGAGTTGAATATGATGGAAAGCTTTATTGTTAATTATAGATTTTTACTCCGGATGATCATATCCACGACAATGCTCCTGTCGCTTTACCTGGTGAAAAGGATCATTATTTACCGCATAAACAAGACCAGTCTCGATATAACCGTGAAGCATAATCATAGACGCCTGGCGGTTTGCATATTAAGCGCCATAGCTTTTTTGGTCTTAGGCACGATTTGGATAAGACGGATAAATTTTGGCATAATATTTTCTATAATAGGCGCTGGCTTGGTTATATCGTTGAGCGATCTGATATTGAGCGCGTTCGGGTGGTTTTTTATTGTATTGAGAAAACCGTTTGAAATAGGGGAAAGGGTGCAGATCGGTTCTCTAAAAGGAGACGTTGTAGATATAAGGGGATTTAGCACGGTTTTATTGGAGCTTGAAGGCTGGGTGAAAGATGAACAATCTACAGGGAGAGTAGTCTACATCCCCAATAATTTTATTTTCAGGCAGCCTGTCTATAATTATACGAGAGGTTTTGATTTTATCTGGGATGAGATAAAGATAGCTATAACTTTTGAGAGCAATTATAAGAAGGCAAAGGAGATCTGTCTTGAATATCTGGATGACTTTCACAATAGCTGGGCAAAGGATCTGGACAAAAAAATAAGGTATGCTCAAAATATCTACGCCATATATTATGAAAAATTGACGCCCACTGTTTACGTAAAGATAGTGGACAGCGGGATCCTTTTGAGTTTAAGGTATCTGGTGGAACCGCATAGAAGAAGATATTCCGAGGATCTTTTGTACAAAAAGATCTTGGATGAATTTTCTAAGGCCAAAGACATTACTTTTGCGTATACCACTTACAGGATCATAAAGTAGAGTTGTTTTTAGGCTCGCCTTATCCAGACCCATTTTTATAAATCCATAAGAAGGACGAATGTATGAAGATCGGCGTTGCTGCAGAAAACAGACCTGAGGAAAAAAGAGTTATCATCCAGCCTCCTGAGATCAGCAAGATCTCGGCCAGACATGAGGTTATAGTTGAAAAAGGAGCTGGCTTGGGTATTGATATCCCGGACAAGGCTTTTATAGACGCAGGCTGTAAAATCGGGCCAGCTGAAGAAGTCTATTCTTGCGATCTGGTCGTCCGTATTAAAGAGCCTAGTTTTGAAGAAATAAAAATGATAAGGCCGGGCAGCATTGTTATGTCTATGATGCATATCCGCTGCCGTCCAAAATTAGAAGAGGCGTTACGCAGGCAGAAATTGGTCGTAATCCCGCTAGAAAATCTAAAGGATTCGTTTGGTAATAGAAAGGTCGAGGCAGTTGAAGCTTCTGGACGGATCGGGATGGAGTATGGGTTCAAGCTGTGGGGCAAAGATCCAGCTAAAGCCAATGTGAAGATCATGGGTTACGGCAACATGGCTATAGCTGCTATTCGTTGCGCTGCCCGTAAACGCGCCAGGGTCACGGTTTTAAATAAAAATGATTTTTCTGAGATGGCCAGGCATATATCCGGAACAGATATCCTGGTAGACGCAGTCAATCGTCCTTATCGCCGCGAAGTTTCTAAAGAGCCTCCCTTTGTCACCCGCGGAATGCTCAAACTGTTTAAACCAGGATCTGTTATCGTGGATCTTGTCTCAAACCCGGAGAATCACGCGCCAGTAGAAAGTATGCGTCCGACTACCTTGGATGATCTGCACTATGAGATCGATGGCATATATCATACTGCTTGTTGGGGCTGGCCGGGGCTGGATCCAAAAAAGATCGCTAAAAGATATAGTCTTCAGCTCACACCGATTCTTAAAGATATAGCAGACAATGGTACTGATAAATGCGACAGTTTGACTAAAGCTGTTATTCTGCATCTGGACCAATGAACGAAGGCTTAAGTATACATTTTAACATTGTTGAAATGTATACTTAAGGATTGTGGGGAGTTAGGTTTTTTGTTATAATGCGAAGGTATGCTCATGCATCATGAAATATTCTATATCTTAGGATTAGCGAGGAGGTAGTTAATGCCGCAAGCAGCAAATCAGCCGACCCACCATGTGACAGCCCCCGAAGACCGCATTTCTATTTTTCAAAAAGCCATATACAGTATAGGAGGACTTGTCAATAATATCCAGGCCGCTGCCCTCGGCTCTATGGTCATTATCCTGAACCTTGGATTAGGCATGAATCCTGCTTTGGTCGGGCTTATCGGGGCTATCCCTCGAGTCGTAGATGCTATATCAGATCCGCTTGTCGGTTATAGTTCAGATCATACGCGGACCCAATGGGGACGCCGCAGGCCTTTTATATTCCTGGGGGCACTTTTTGCAGGACTTTTATTCGCATTGATGTTCCAGCTATACAAGGGGCATAGCGAGAATTTCTATTTCTGGTATTTCCTGGCGTTCCAGGTCCTGTTTTTTATAGGATTTACCTGTTATTCGATCCCCTGGATCGCGCTGGGATATGAGATGACCCCTGATTATCATGAGCGAACACGACTGCAGGGTGCTACTAACTTTATTGCTCAATTTGCCTGGGTGATCGCTCCCTGGTTCTTCAAGATCATGAGCAATAAGAACATGTTTACGGATATCGTCCACGGGGCGCGAGTCCTCGCATTTGTAATAGGCGGTTTTATCATGGTCGGCGGCATACTTCCGGCTATTTTCAACAAAGAGCGATTCGGCAACTTGCCGAAGCCCGAAAGAGGAGAGGGTCTTTGGAATGTACTGAAGCACTTCTTCGAAGGTTTTAAGGTTACTTTAAAATGTCGTCCGTTCGTCAAGCTTTGCGCGGCTACATTTTTGATCTTCAACGGATTCATGCTGGCCTCTGCTTTCTCCGCCTATGTTATTTTCTTCTATGTTTACGGCGGCGATTATTCGAAGGGCGGGACATTGCTCGGCTGGTTTGGGTCGATCAGTTCTATTTGCACTTTCTGCGTAATCTTTCTGACCACATGGATCTCCACAAAGATCGGAAAGCGAAAGACCTTTTTGATCACCATTTCTATTTCGATCATAGGCTACGCTTTAAAATGGATAGGGTATAATCCTGATCAGCCGTACTTACTGCTGATCGCTGCTCCGTTCATAGCGTTTGGCCTTGGATCACTCTTTACGCTGACCAGTTCCATGGTAGCTGACGTTACTGATCTAGATGAACTCGAGACAGGCACGCGCAGAGAGGGCATGTTTAGCGCTATTTACTGGTGGATGGTAAAGCTGGGATTAGCAGTTGCATCGCTCCTTTCAGGGATCCTCCTTAATGTGACTGGTTTCGACGTTGCGCTGGGCGCCAACCAATCAACTCAAACTTTATTGTATATGAGGCTCTTTGATATCGGCATTCCGATCGTAGCATCTATCACTGCTATTTTTATTATTTCGTCCTTTAAGATATCAGAAGCTAAGGCATATGACATTCGTAAGCATGTCGAAAGACGAAGAGAAGAAAGACGCATAGAAGAAAGACGCATAGAAGCAAGGCGGGCTGAAGAAAGACGAAGAGAAACAAGGCGAGGATAAGATCAGCTAAAAAATGGTCGTTACCCCATTTTTTAAGCAAAAGGTCTTATGATCAGGCAAAAAAAGAGTATCTCGTTACTGATATGCGGTGAAGCGGGCCAGGGGATCCAGACCATTGAAGCCATGCTCGCCAGAATTATTAAAGACTGCGGATTCAATGTCTATGCGACAAAAGAGTATATGTCGCGCGTGCGCGGAGGAAGCAATTCCGTAGAGCTTCGCATGGGCCGTGAAATTATCCGCGCGCCCATAAAAATTGTTGACATATGCGTTCTACTGAGCAAGGATGCATTTTCCCATGTCGAGAGCAGGCTTTCCGGTTCCACTATAATCATCGGTGATAAAAGTGTTTTGGGTGATTCCTGCGAGGGCGTGGTAGATATCCCTCTTAGACAGGAAGCCGAGACTATAGGCGGCAGAATTTATGCAAATATTATAGCCGTAGGGATTATATCAGGGATGATTGGCCTGAGCGAAGAAAAGGCCCTTGAGCGCGCAGAAAAAGTATTTGCAAATAAAGGCAAGGATATAGTCAAGAATAACAAGAGGGCTGTCTCAAGAGGATATATCCTGGCCAGTAACCTCATCGATTCCGGTCAGATCCCAAAAGAAAAGATTGTTTTGCCTGAAGGGCCATGCGCGCCGAAAAAAGAGATACTGTGCAACGGGGCAGACGGCATAGCAATCGGCGCCATAGGCGGAGGATGTAATTTTATCTCGTCTTATCCGATGTCGCCCTCGACCGCTGTGCTGACCTTTTTGTCTCAGCGCGCCTCTGAATTCAATATCATAGCCGAACAAGCCGAAGACGAAATAAGCGCAATCAATATGGCGCTGGGCGCCTGGTATGCCGGGGCCAGGGCAATGGTCACTACGTCAGGCGGAGGCTTTGCTCTGATGGAAGAAGGGGTGAGTCTTGCCGGGATGCTCGAGATGCCCGTGGTTATTCATATGGCTCAGAGACCAGGGCCTGCGACAGGCTTGCCGACGCGCACAGAGCAGGGGGATCTGGAGATGGTGCTCTATTCCGGGCACGGAGAATTCCCCCGCGTCATATTTGCGCCGGGATCTATTTCCGAAGCCTTTTCATGCTCTCGCAGGGCATTCTATATAGCCGATAAGTATCAGGTACCTGTTTTTATCTTAACCGATCAATATCTGATAGATTCCTATTATAACTGCGATCCGTTTCCTGTCCGGGGAGACGATTCTAAAAATCATATTGTTAGAACCGGTAAGGATTATAAAAGATATCGCCTGACAGAGGACGGTATATCGCCGCGGGGGATACCCGGTTACGGAGACGGGCTTGTCCTGGTCGATAGTGACGAGCATGACGAGGAAGGCCGGATTACCGAAGATATGAAGATCAGGGAGCTGATGGTGGACAAGCGGCTGAAGAAAGCTCATCTTATCGCAGGCGATGCCCTTGCCCCTGTTCTGATCGGGAACCCTGGCTACTCGACGCTTGTCATCTCATGGGGGTCGACTTTTCACATTGTCGAAGAATCTTTAAAACGGCTCGGTAGGAGTGATATAGCTCAACTTCACTTCAGTCAGGTGCATCCTCTGCACGAGGATACGAAAAAGTATTTAAAGAAGGCAAAAAAGACAATAATAGTTGAGAATAATGCTACATCTCAGTTTGGCAGGCTCATAAAACTCAATACCTCGGTTGAGCCGGAAATAAAGATCCTGAAGTACGATGGATTGCCGTTCTTTGCGGATGAACTGGCCGAAAGATTAGAAAAGGTTATTTAGCCGGAGAAGACCTTATGGCAGAAAATATATTTAACAGAGACAATATTGATATCGCGTGGTGCCCGGGGTGCGGTGATTTCGGTATACTGAGCGCCCTTAAGGATGTTCTCGCCGGCCTTGAGATAGACACTAAAGATCTTGCGGTCGCCTCCGGTATAGGCCAGGCAGCAAAGACCCCGCAATATTTTAAGACGAATATGTTTAATGGCCTGCATGGCCGCGCATTGCCAGCGGCAACGGCCATAAAGGCTGCGAATCCCGGGCTGACCGTGATAGCGGAGAGCGGCGACGGGGATATGTACGGCGAAGGCGGGAATCATTTTGTGCATGCAATACGCCGCAATCCCGACATAACCAATATAGTGCATAACAATATGGTTTACGGGCTGACCAAAGGCCAGGCATCGCCGACGAGTCAGCGCGGGTTTAAAACACCCGTGCAGGTAAACGGCGTATTTCTTGAGCCGTTTAATCCTCTGGCCGTGGCGATCGCTCTTAATGCGTCATTTGTGGCCAGGACATTTATCGGTGATATCGGGCATACAAAAGAAATCATGAAAAGGGCTATACTGCATAAGGGATATGCCCTTGTCGATATACTGCAGCCTTGCCCCAGCTTCAACGAGGTCAATACATATCAATGGTATAAGGAAAACACCTACAGGCTAAAAGATTCGCATGATCCGACTGACAGGGTGGAGGCCTTTAAGGCGGCCATCGAGAGCGATAAGCTTCCGCTGGGGGTATTTTATCTTAACTCTAACAACAAGACCTTTAACGAAAATCTCTCCTTGTATGAGAAAGAACCAACTCCTCTTTACCTGAGAAAGCTTGATTCAGGGAAGCTGAAAAATCTCATAGCTCAGAAACGATAAGATTCATTTTTGCTTTAAAGATAACGCGTTTTTCCTGTTAGATTAACGCCCGGAAGGTGTAGCGATGAAGATGTTGTTTATACAGGATACGTTGCAGCCTAATATAGGGATAGGATATATTTCCGGTTTTCTAAAAAGAAACGGCGTCGATACCAGGCTGCTATTAAAAAACAGGAAGAAGAACGTGGTCAGTGAAATAAAGGAGATAGCCCCGGACTTGATCGGTATTCCGTGTATGACCGGCAATGAAAATAAGGTCGTAGAATTAAGCAATCAAATTAAAAATAGCTCAATAGCGAGCAAAATAATCGTGGGGGGGCCTCATCCCACTTTTTTTCCATCGGGTTTTCAGGGCCACGCTTCCATTGATTATATATGCCGCGGCGAATGTGATAATAATGAAATCATGGATTTGCTGTCACATATAAAGAACGGCGGTTCCTCTAAATGGGAAGGGAACAATATATTAGAGAATAACGGAAGCTCGCAATATCCTCATTTTAATATAACCGAGGATCTGGATTCACTTCCGTTTCCGGATATGGATATGTACTATGACAATAAACTATTTAAGGGATTCCACTCTTTTTTATTTATAACCTCAAGGGGCTGCCCCTACAAATGTTCGTATTGCCATAATTCCACATATAACAAGTTAGTGGTTCAGAAGAAATATCTAAGAAGACATTCCCCTGAGTATGTGGTCGAATATCTTGTTATGATGAAGAAGAAATACGGAAATCGATTCGTTCGTTTTTTCGACGATATCTTTGTGCGAGACAAAGAGTGGATAGAAGTGTTTGTGGAGCTTTATAATAAGAAAGTGAATCTGCCTTATTTTTGCCACCTGAAGCCGGATTTGTTTGACGAAGATTATGCCCGCCTGCTCAAGGAGAGCAAATGTTATTCTGTGTGCTTTGGAATAGAGACCGGAAACGAGAAATTAAGAGAAAGGGTGTTAAATAGAAAAAGCTCCAACGATTCTATTTATAAGACCTCCGATTTATTACATAAATACGGCATTAAGTTTGCAACAAATAATATAGTGGGGTTGCCGGATGAGTCATTGGGTGATTCATTTGAAACGATAAAATTGAATTACGAAATAAAGAGTACCGCTGCCTGGTGCTCCATCTATACGCCATACCCGAGTACACTTTTGAGCGAATATTGTTTAGAAAAGGGGTATGTCGATAGAAGAAGGTTGAGAGAAATAGAACCATTTTATTTTAAAAGGAGCATTTTGAAAACGAAAGACATAAACAAGCAGGTCAACCTGCACAAGTTTTTTTATATATGTTCGAAATCCAAGTCTTCATGGCCATTAGTAAAGACATTGATTAATCTTAAATATAACAAGTTGTTTGAGTGTATTTTTGCAACAACTTTTCTATTCTTCAGAAAAGTAATTCATCGGCAAAGTTATATAAAAACCATAAAAGAAATTTTATTTCAGCTATGACATGTAATTTAACATTCAAAGTCTACATCCG
>CAYPYS010000017.1:0-5677 GCA_964415355.1 uncultured Planctomycetia bacterium
AGCGCGCGCCCGATAATAACGCCTTCTAAATTCTCGCTACCTATTTCTTTTAACTTTTTTACATCTTCCAAGGAAGAAATGCCTCCGGATGCTATTATCTTTATATCTACGGTATCTAGTATTTTCTTCAATCTCTCTATATTCGGGCCCATCAATGTTCCGTCCACTGTTATGTCAGTCACCACTAATGTCTTGACACCCAGCTTTTGCATCCTTGCCACAACCTCTTCTGGAGATAAATCCGATTCCTCTTGCCATCCTTTTTTTGTAACCCTATCGCCCGCAAAATCCACGCTTACCACTATTTTCCCGCCAAATCTCAAGACAAGCTTCCTTAAATTCTCTGTATCTTCAAGCGCCTTTGTGCCGAGTATGATCCTCGCAGCTCCTTTTTTCAAAAAATAGTCTATGTCTTCTTCGCTGCGTAGACCCCCTCCGACCTCGCACGACATGCTGACGCCTTCTATAATCTTCGCTATAGTGTCTCTGTTTTTTATCTTCCCGACTCGCGCACCGTCTAAATCCACGATATGCAAATACCTGGCTCCCTTCTTCTGCCAGACAGAAGCCACTTTTAGAGGGTCATCGGAGTAAAATTTCTCCTTATCGAAGTTGCCCTGATGCAACCTTACAACGCGGCCCTGGATTATGTCTATCGCGGGAATAATTATCATGGACACCCTATGCTTAACTTTACATTTCAACAACGTTAAAGTGTAAAGTTATCTCTTATGTGCTTGCGAAATTCTTTATTATCTTAAGACCTATGGCCTGACTTTTTTCCGGATGGAACTGAAAAGCGTATATATTATCTTCGTGTATGCCCGAAGTAAACGCATCGCCATATTCTGTCTCACAAAGCACAATGTCTCTATCAACAGGCTCTACATAATAAGAATGCACAAAATACATATAACTGCCATCCGGTACCTCTTTTAAAATATTGACCTCTGACCCACGCTCCCTGACGGTAATCTTGTTCCATCCCATATGAGGAATTTTCAGATCCTTGTTATCTTTAAATTTTTTCACTACCCCTTCCAAGACACCCAGACCTTTTACTCTTCCGCCTTCTTCGCTTTCCGAAAAAAGAAGCTGCAGCCCCAGGCATATTCCTAAAAAAGGTTTCCCTTCTTTTACGAACTGCTTGATGCATTGGGCTAAATTTCTCTTTTTAATCTCCTCCATTGCCTTGCCAAAAGCGCCTACTCCGGGAAGGACTATTTTTTCCGAATCAAGAATATCCTTTGCGGACGAACTTATCCTGACATTCGGAGAAAAAAGCTCGAAAGCCTTTTGTACGCTCCTAAGATTCCCCATGCCATAATCGACAATCGTAATCATAATCGTCCCTTAGTAGAGGGAGTTCCTTTTACTCGAGGATCAAATTGAGTCGCTTGGTCTAAAGCCTTGGCTGTAGCTTTAAAAATTGCCTCTAAAAGATGGTGCGTGTCAGCCCCGGGCTCCAAGCCGGTTACATGTAGCGTGATGGGAAAATTATTCACGAAGGCTTGAAAAAATTGACGCGTATATTCCAAGCTATACCCGCCTTTTACATCTTTTTCTTCATATGCTTTTTCTATTTTAATCCTGTTAAAAAATGGGCGTCCGCTTATATCCACAACTGCTCTCACTTGGACCAAGGCCTCATCCATAGGAATAGTCTTTTCTCCAAATCTACAAATCCCTTCTCTTCCCGCTAATGCTTTGCTAAAGGCCTGCCCAAGGCATATCCCAATATCTTCATTGGTGTGATGTGCATCTACTTCCAAATCCCCGCTTGCGCTTACCTTAAGATCAAAAAGCCCGTGTTTTGAAAAAAGAGTGAGCATGTGGTCAAGAAAAGGTATGCCGGTTTTGATTTTGGAAACACCTTTTCCGTCTATATTAAGCTCTATTGATATGTCTGTCTCTTTCGTCTTCCTTTTTATCTTTGCTTTGCGTTTCTTCATATCTTCCCTTCCCAGCACCTAACTTTACACTTTAACGTTGTTGAAATGTAAACTTAGGTGCGGATCTGGCCAGTGCCAGAGATTATATATTTGTAAGTGCATAATTCCTCGAGCGCCATTGGCCCGCGAGCATGAATTTTATCCGTAGATATTCCTATTTCGGCTCCGAGTCCAAATTGATAACCGTCGGTGAATCTCGTAGAGGCATTATGATACACGCATGCCGCATCGACCCTGTCCAAAAATTTCTGAGCGGTTTTTTTACTCTTTGTGACAATCGCGTCTGAATGGCCTGAGCCGTATTTGTTTATAAACTCGATCGCTTCGTCAACGCCCCCGACCACTTTAACCGCCAGGATAAGATCCAGGTATTCAGCATACCAGTCTTTTTCGCCGGCACTTTTTATCCCTTTTAAAATCTTGCGCGTCCTGGCGCACCCGCGCAATTCCACTCCTGCCTTTTTTAAAACATGAGCTACTTGCGGCAAGAACCGAACAGCAACATCCTTGTGAACCAGCAATGTCTCTATAGCATTGCAAACGCCGGGCCTTTGCACCTTTGCATTAAAAGCTATCTTCACAGCTTTTTCTAAATCCGCAAATTTATCAACATATAAATGGCAAACACCCTTGTAATGTTTTATAACAGGTATGGTCGAGGCTCGGGCAACATGTCTTATCAGTCCTTCTCCTCCCCTGGGAATAATCAAATCCACAAATTCATTTGACGTCAATAAAAACTCTACTGCCTTTCTGTCGGTAACATCTATCATGCTGACCGCCGCTCCGGGTATCCCGGATCTCTTAAGGCTGGAAACAATGACCTTGTGAATAGCCAAGCTGGAATTTATCGCCTCGCTGCCCCCTCGCAACACACACGCATTCCCGGACTTAAGACACAGTCCTGCGCAGTCGCTCGTTACGTTCGGCCGCGCCTCATAGACAATGCCAACGACTCCTATAGGGACGCGTACTTTTTTTATCGTAAGGCCATTCGGCCGTTTCCGTTTTTCTATGACCTTGGCTACAGGATCTTCGAGCTTCGCGACCGATTTCAGGCTCACCACCATTTCTTTCACGCGGCTATCAGTAAGCGTCAACCTGTCGATCAGCGCTTTCGATAGACCCTTTTTTTTCGCCAGCCTTATATCTTTCGCGTTTTCCGAAATAATATATTTAGAGTTTCTTGATATAGCATCGGCTATTTTCAAAAGCGCCGCATTTTTCTTCTTAGTGGACATGCTCGCCAGAAACCTAGACGCGTCTTTTGCCCCCGCCAATATTTTCAATACTTTTTTCTTTAGCTTCATTAACATCTCCTTCTTAACTTTACACTTTAACGTTGTTGAAATGTAAAGTTAGAGGATTACCAGGTTGTCGCGATGCACGACTTCCTGGTAAAAGGTATCTGCCACTACTCTCTCTGACTCTTTTGTACTCATTCCCTTTATTTTACCTAAATCCTCTGCGCTATAATTTGAAAGGCCTTTCGCAAACTCAACTCCCTTGCCGTCAATAATCGCCACCACGTCGCCATAAGAAAATTTACCCTCGACCCTTTTTACCCCACAGGCCAATAAGCTCTTGTTCTTTTTAGAGAGAGCTTCTTTTGCCCCAGCGTCCACAACAATCCTACCGTGTGCCTTTGCGTTATACGCAATCCACCTCTTGCGAGCATGCATCTTGTCTTTGTTTGGCACGAACAATGTACCCACTCTTTCGCCTTTTATAATTTTAGACAAAACATCCTTTTTACGGCCATCTGCAACAACGCAATAAACGCCTGATGACATCGCGATCTTGCAAGCCTCTAGTTTTGCCTTCATGCCGCCCAGCGAACACTCCTTGTCTGTGCCGCAAGCTGCTCTCTCCAGCCTGGAATCTATCTCCTTAACAACGTCGATGCATTTACGTTCCGGCCCTGCCTGTAACCCCTCGACGTCTGTAAGCATAATCAAGGCGTCTGCCCCTGCCAGATTCGCGACGAGCGCTGAAAGCTTGTCATTGTCGCCAAATTTTATTTCGTCGACTGACACCGTATCGTTCTCGTTGATTATCGGCACTACCTTTTTACTCAACAGCGTGTGAAGAGTATTCTCCGCGTTCAGATACCTGCGGCGTTCCCGTATATCCTCCCAGGTAATAAGTATCTGGGCAACGTGAAAACCGCCCTTCTTAAAATGCTCTTCGTACATCTTCATCAAATACCCTTGACCCAGCGCAGCGCATGCCTGTTGCTCAGGCAAGCTATGCGGTCTCTTTTTTATTTTTAACAGGTGCATCCCTGCTGCTATTGCACCTGAAGAAACCACGATTACCTCATGCCCCTGCTTCATCAGCGAACAGACTTCTTTCGCAAAGGCCTTCATCCACGCTGCGTCCAATGCAAGATCTTTCGAGGCGAGCACGCTCGTGCCCACCTTTACAACCACCCGCTTGGCTTTTTTAATATTTTCTCTGTACATGGCATTAGATTCCCGCTTTCGCGGGAATGACATTTTTTACAGCTTCTTATAAACCGTTTCTAATAATTTTTTTATTCCCTCGCCAGTGGCGCAGGAAACAGGCACTGTTGCCTTCTTGACCCTCTTCTTAAACCGTTCTAGATTCTCAGATGCCGCAGGCAGATCCATTTTATTGGCTGCGATTATCTGCGGTCGCTTGGTAAGCGCCGGATTATACAAACGCAATTCTTTGTTTATTGATTCCAGATCCTCTGCCGGGTCCCTGCCTTCCACGGCCGCCATATCTATCATATGAAGAAGGACCTTTGTCCTCTCAACATGCCTCAAAAATTCGTCGCCCAAGCCCCTGCCAGAATGCGCGCCCTCAATTAACCCGGGGATATCACAAATAATAAAACTCCTTTCAGGACCCAGTTTCACAAGCCCCAGAACAGGAGTTTTTGTAGTAAACGGATAATTAGCTATTTTGGGTCTTGCGTTCGATATCCGCGAAAGCAAACTTGACTTCCCTGCATTCGGGTAGCCAATTATACCAACATCAGCAACTAATTTTAACTCCAGGAAGATGTTTTTCTCTTCGCCATCTTTGCCCGGCGTTGCTTCTCTTCCCCTGGAATTTCCTCTGCCTCCGGCGCCTCCTTTTACTATCACTACGGAGCGACCGGAAACATTTAAATCGCAATAAGTAATGTCTTCGTGCGCGTCTTTTACAAGGGTCCCCACAGGGACCCTTATCGTGTAATCCTTGCCTTCCTGGCCCTTTTTATGATTGCTGCTGGCGTTACTCCCGGACTCAGCCTTAAAGTGCTTTTTGAAATAAAAATCCACGAGGGTCTGAACATTATTATCAGACCTGAAAATTACATCGCCGCCTTTGCCGCCGTCTCCGCCGTCAGGCCTTTTATACCTCTGAAATTTACCTTTGGAAAAACTATTACAGCCGTCTCCCCCATCTCCCGCTTTAACCATTATTTCTGCATGGTCAATGAACATGATCTCGTCGGCTGCCTATATTTAGATAATACAAATTTTGCGCGCGTTAGCAAATTTCACGACGCCATCTTTCAGCGCAAACAAAGTCCTGTCCCTGCCCATGCCAACGCCTGGGCCCGGAAAAAACTTGGTCCCGCGCTGCCTGATAAGTATACTGCCGGCACTTACGACCTGGCCATCGAACCGCTTAACGCCTAGCCGTTGCGCATTGCTGTCTCGTCCGTTTTTACAACTTCCTTGTGATTTGGTATGTGCCATATCTTCCCC
>CAYPYS010000017.1:5777-10790 GCA_964415355.1 uncultured Planctomycetia bacterium
ATTACGCTTGGATGTCTTTCACCTTTAATACAGCATAAGCCTGCCTGTGACCTATCTTCTTTCTGGAATTACCAAGTCTTCTTCTGTATTTAAAAGAGATTGTCTTCTTGCCCCGCGTTTCATTCAAGACCTCGCATACGACAGAAGCCCCTTTAATATAAGGTTTCCCTATAGACGGTTCCTTTTTATCAGAGACAAAAAGCACCTTGTCAAGCTTGACCTCTTTTCCTTGTTTAGCGCCAAGAGACTCTACCTCTAACGTGTCACCCTTGGACACTTTATATTGCTTCGCGCCTGTTTCAATAATAGCGTACACTTTACTCCTCCTATCTTTTTGAAGCATAATATTTTACATCAAATACCTACTGCTTGTCAATGCTTAACTTTACACTTTAACATTGTTGAAATGTAAAGTTAGCGGTGGAGGCGGAAGCTCTCTATATGCAGGTTGGGCTCTGCTATGATTATAATCCTGGTCCTGTGCTCAGATTCGATCCTGCTAATGTTAGGCCTGTCTTCGTTTAAAAGATAATTCGCGACCTCAGGGTGAACATATGCCCGGATCTCCTTTAGTCTGCCCTTTTCCAGCTCCTTCTTTACAGAGCGCAATATCTCGATAGACATAGTCGTAACTGACTTCACTGACCCCCTGCCGCTACAATAGGGACAATTCTGATAAGAAACCTTTTTAACGCCCCTGCGAATACGCTGCCTCGTCATCTCAACAATACCGAACTCCGACATCCTGAGAATATTGATCTTTGCCTTGTCCCGCTTGAAAGATCTCAGTAATATATTAAAGATCTCGCGCCTGTGCCGCTCCTCGCGCATATCGATAAAATCTATCACCACGATCCCGCCTATATCCCTTAGCCTGATCTGCCTCGCAATCTCTTCAGCAGCCTCGCAATTTACCTTGAAAGCCGTATCCTCCATGCGACGCCTGCTAAAAGACCCACTATTTACATCTATAGCGATGAGCCCTTCTGTTTCTTCGATGACAACGTAGCCCTTGCATCTAAGCCCCACCCTTTTCTTGTAAAGATTTTCTATATCCTTCTCGATGCCCCGCGACTCAAAAAGGTGCTTGCGTTCCTTATACAGCATCAACTTCCGTATTATTACGGGCATTATAGAATTAGCAAAATTTCTAAGGCGCTTGTATTCCTGCCTGTCATCTACCAATAGCCTGTTTATATCATCATTGAAAATATCCCTCAATATTCTAAAAGTAAGTCCGAATTCTTCATGCAAGACAGACGGCGGCTTTACCCTGCCGGAATTACGTCTTATCATATTCCAAAGCCCGCTCAATTGCTTCGCCTCCCGCCTGAAATCCCTTTCGCTCTTGCCAATACCGGCTGTCCGCACTATAATTCCCGCCTTAAAAGCCGGTGAGATCTTTTTCAAAATCTTATGCAGTCTAGCGCGCTCCCCTCTGTCCCTGATCTTTTTTGAAACCCCGAGATGCCTATCAAGCGGCATCAGCACAATAAATCTGCCAGGTATGCCGATATGCGTCGTAAGCCGCGGCCCTTTGTTTCCTATCGGCTCCTTAACCACCTGAACAAATATCTCCTGCCCTTCCTTTACAAGCTTGTGTATATCATGGTGTTTTTGTCTGGGCCTGCGCCTGTTAGCGCCTTCTCCCTCGTCGTCAAGTAAATCAAAATCCTGTGACGGCATGAGTATATCCGTTACATTCAGATATCCATGTTTAGAATGTCCTATGTCCACGAACGCCGCGTTTATTCCTGAAACAATAGTCTTCACCGTCCCTTTGTAAATATTCCCTACTAAAGTCTTTTCGTTCGACCTTTCAACATAATACTCCTGCAGAACATTGCCCTCGACTACCGCAACCCTCTTTTCCAATGATTCAACGTTAATTAAAATTTCTTTTTGCATTTTACTACCTTGATCCCTTCTGGCAATTTTTCATTCAAGCGCGATTTAAATTCTTCCGGCTCGATCCATTTTTCCAAACTAAATTCTGCCTTTTCGCCTTCGCTTTCGACTCCCAGCTTCAGCGCATTTCCAAAGCTTATCCTGTAGTGCGGGGAAAACCCCTGACTCATCGCCACTGAAAGACCAGCCCTCCTCACTGCCCTTTGAAAAAGTCTAACAATGTCCAGATGAGAGATATAGCGTAAAATCCCTTTTTTGCAAAATAATATCTCTAGTTTCATTATATCCCGCGAAGCAGCACCCGCCTAAGTTTACACTTTAACATTGTTGAAAACTTGTGCCGCCATACCTTTAAGAATGACATGCGGTATGTAAAGTTAGTTGACGGCGACGGCTGTCTCTCCAGACTCCGGGCTTACAATATTGACGGTTATAAAAAATAAGAGGTCAGTAGTTTCTATTTCCTTTTCTTTTTTCTTAAACAATAAACTCAAAAAAGGTATATCGCCCAACAGAGGCACCTTATACACTCTATCGATCACTGACTCTTTAATAAGCCCCCCCTATGGCTATAGTCTCGCCGTCCTTTATCATCACCTGCGTCGATGCCTTGCGAGTGGAAAACCTGGGAGCCGATATAGTCCCACCTGAAGTGCTAAATGTATCAAATGATAAAAAGGCCGACACTTCGGGTTCCAGCTGCACCACAATATATCCTTCCGGATTTATCTGAGGCGTCACAGAAAGAATAACCCCAAGCTCTTTCTCTTCATAACCTGTGATTTCATAATTGCCTGTGTTATCGTTGAGCTCGTAAGTCGGAATATTAAATGTCGTGGCAACTGTTATCTTAGCCTCCTTATTATCCAAAGTGGTGATCCTTGGATTAGAGATTATTTTTGTATTTGTCCTGGACTTCAGCATCTCTAATACTGCCTGAAAAGTAGAAAAATTGAGCGTGCCAAGCGTGAAATTACTCGGCAAGGCCAATGGAAATGAAGCGCCTGGATTCACTGGAAATACCCCTACAGTGTCGCCAGCAGAAGCAGAGCTATCGCCATCAGGATACCAAGTACCACCCTTGCCTTTCTTTGGAAATGGAAACGTAGTCGGCCGCGATGCGCCTGAAGCGCTAATCTGCGTTGTCCAGTTTATCCCGAGTTTGTCGTCTTTATCCAGCGTTGTCTCTATTATCTTTGCCTCGATGTTCACCTGCTGCGTTCTCCTGTCTATTTTCTCTATGACCTGCCTGATTTTATAAATGTTAGGCGCAATATCAGTCACTATTATTAGATTTGACCGCGCATCATGTTTAACACTGCCCCTGTCGCTCAGCATTTCTTCTATAGAGCTAGGCACGTCTTCCGCATTCGCATAATTAAGAGAAAATACCTCTGTGGTAAGCTCTTCCATCTCTAAATTCTCGTTAGTGGTCACGCGGATAATATTGCCTTCTCTCTCATACGTATAACCATAGGTCCTTAAAATAACATCCAGCGCCTTGCCCCATGGCACGTCTGTCAGTCTTATTGTCACAGGACCCGCGACATCCTTCCCTGCCACAATATTTATCCCGCTCTTGTAGGAAAGTATACGGAGTACGTTTGTTATATCCGCATCCTTAAAATCGAGCGTCACGTTACCGGGAGCCGATGTAGTAACCGCCGCGACCTTCTCTTCGCTGACAGCCGCGGGGACATCGGCAGACGCAGCGTTTGCATTTTCTTGCGCGAGCGCAAAAGTCAAAGCGCATAAATATGTAAAGATAAAAACAGTAACGCAGCTAATTCTTCTCATGATCTTCCCTCCTCCTTCTCCTAACTTTACATTTCAACAACGTTAAAGTGTAAAGTTAGTCAGTGAGTAGTTCGATTCTTATCTCTTCTCTTTCGAATTCAAAGACCACAGCATCTTTCTCTATTTTTAAAACCTTAACAGAGCCTAACTCTTGCCCTTCTCCGACTATTTCTCCGTTAACAATCGCTACAGAAGCCTTCGTATCATCCCAGACTATTCCTTCGAGCCTTATGTCCCCTATACCGCTTATCCTATAAGCATCAGAAGTATATGACCCGCCTTCTGAAACCAGAGGCACAAAAGGATCTCTTCTGCTCCTTGTCCCGTATTCATAGACTTCTTCACCTGACAAACAAGCTGCTGTTAAAAATATCGTTAACAACAATACGCTAACGCGTAACATAAGCGCTCACCCTTAACCTTATATCATGGTGCCTTGGATCTGCTGCCCGGCCTTTTATGTCTACGGCATCTATCCTGATAAATCTTTCCATATTCTCGAGCTTATTTATAAAAACCCCGCACTGATGATAACCCGCTCTCGCCTCTATTAAAATAGGATACTCCAAAAAAAACTGTCCGGCAACGGCAACATCCTCGCCCAGTATCTCCAAAGGCTTGATCCTAAGTATCTTAGCGCCCGCTGATTCCGCGACCTTTGAAAAATCCTGCAGCAGGACGGATATTTCATCCTGAGACGGCAATTTTTTTTCAAGGGCCTGAGATTGATTCTTTAAATTCTCGTATTGCGCCTTTATTCGTGACTCATTGGCGATCAAGGCATTGGCGCTTCTAACTCTGGACTTGACCGCGTTATAATCTCTGTTGGCTACGACAAAGCTCGAAAACTGCGGCTTCAAAATAAGATTAAAATAAACCATTAAAAAGGATAGCCCGAAAATCCCGAACAATATATATAATTTTTGTTTCTCTTTAGGGTCCATTGTCAGCTATTAAAATATAGCACTATTTTGAAGTCTACGACATCTCTTTCTTCTGTTGATTTACGCTGCACTGATTCAAGCTTAATATCCTTGAAACTTTCAAAAAATACCGAATGCTCCCTCATGTTCTTCATGAACTTACCCACCAGGACCATAGCCGATTCCTTCCTCGATATCACGCTGCCCTCTATTATAAACTTGTCCCCCGAATCCGTACGGATCCTCGTAAACCAAATACCCGGCAACGCTATGTCCGCGAGCTTGTCCAGCTTCTCAGCCCATAAAAACTCTCTCTTGGTGATCTGGTCCAACGTGTTCAGCTTGGCCTTTAAAATAGATAGTTCGCTATTTATCCTTTCTGCCT
>CAYPYS010000017.1:10890-20248 GCA_964415355.1 uncultured Planctomycetia bacterium
CCTTTCTGCCTGCGCATCTCTTCGGGCAATAAATTTATTTCTATAAACTTGTTTTTCATTGTCTTAAAGCCAAGCCTATTGCCACTGCGAAAACAGCAGGGCAATGCTTGGTCTCTTCTGCGTTGTCCAAGACACTGATGCGCTCAAAGGGATTCCACATCAGCGTATTCGTATCTAGATTATCTTTTAAAAAATCAACGATATTGAAAAGATACGAAGACCCGCCGCTTAAATAGATCTTCTCGATATTCTTGCCAAACTGGGATTCGAAATAATTAAAAGACATCTTTATTTGAGACGTGAGTTTTTCCAGGACCGGGGTGATAACCTTTACGACCTCGTCTCTCTTTTCTCCCGGTTTTTGTTTTAATGCCTCTGCCTCTTTTAGCTCGACCCTCATCGCGTCTTTTATCCTATCGGTAATGTCTTTACCACCCAAAAGTATATCTCTCGTGAAGCATGCATTGCCGTCCGCCATTATGTTCATGTTGGTAAACTTAGATCCTATATTTATAAGCGCGCATACAGAATTTTCGTCAGGGTGAACATAGCGAAATGAATTAAATGCCGCGAGGTTATCTATGTCAATAACGCCTATCTCCAGGCCGACTTCTTTAAATAGCGCCATAAGGGCATTGACCTCGCTTTTCTTCGCAGCTACCAGCAAAACCTTATTAACGCCTTTAGCGGTTTTGTGCAGCAACGTGCAATCGATTATTGAATTCTCCAAATTAAATGGGATATATTTTTCAGCCTCGAACTTTATAGAGCTCTTGAGCTCTTCTTCTTTCATGGGAGGCATATCAATATACCTTACGATCACTGACGGCCCAGATAAGGAAATGTTTACTCTCTTTGAGGAGAGCTTGGCGAGGGAAAGCAGATTTTTTAAAGCTGATTTCAAGTCACTATCGAGGACGGGACTGGTAGCGCATTTAGCAAGACCAGGATGACCTTTTCTATCTTCAATTTCTACTAATTTTATAGCCGAGCTTCCGATATCAATGCCAGCATTTCTTTTCATTCTGGCCCCTATATAAATAATAAATATGAGCTATATATAACTTTACATTTCAACAATGTTAAAGCATGCCCCGCGAGTCCTTGAGGAAGTAAAGCGGGGTGTAAACTTAAGCATCACTCCACTGCCGGATCGCCCGGCCCTGCCTGAGCAGATGCATTTGCCCTTATCACGCCTGTTTCGTCAGAGTAAAAACGCCTCGTGCCGGTCTTCCCGACAACCGTTGGCGCAGCATTTAAAGTAAACGTCTCGGTGTTGACTCGCACATATGTAAAATTATACCCTTGCTTTGTGCCTGCTGCCAACACGCTATCTATATATGGAGGATCGGAAGCCGGCGATATGAGATCTGAAAGGGCTGAAGGATATACGTGAGGATAAGAATTTGCGTAGTAATTTTGCGCTGCCGAGACTATTGCCCTGCACGAAGCAACAGCGGCCATTTCATTCGCGTTTTGCCTGGCACGCAGCACACTTGAAATTGCAAGCGTCGCAAGAGTCATTACTATTGCGACGATTATCATTATCTCTACTAATGTAAACCCTCTCCTTGTATTCATTTATAATAAATTTATACTAAGATAGGTGAATTGTCAAGCGAAATGAACATGTATCTTAAGTATACATTTCAACAATGTTAAAATGTATACTTAAGCGAGTGGGGCGTACAAAAAAATGGCGCCAGTATCGCAGTCTATTACGATATCTGACGCCATTCTGCATAACACGAGTTCGACCGATTATTCTATCGGAGAACCAGATGCGTTTGTTAATCTTATGACACCGCTTTCATCCACGAAGAAAATTCGTGTGCCTGTCGTGCCGCTGACCGCTGGAGTTGCAGTGCATGTAAACTGATTCGCATTTGTCCGAGCATAAGTATAATAATAGCCCTGTCTTGCGCTTGCAGCTGCAGTAGCTCCGGCCAAACCTGCATCGATATAAGCTGGTGTCGCTCCACTCAACGCTGCCAAATTCGCAGGATATGTCGTGGGTGTCTGCGCGGATCGGTAACTCTCGCAGGCGGTGCTTATGGTCCTCAATGCTGCGATGGCTGCTGCTTCATTTGCATTATGCCTCGCTCGTAGTAAGTTCGGTATTGCTATTGCGGCTAATAGAGATATAATTGCAACAACTATCATTATTTCTACGAGCGTAAAACCATGTTTTTCCTTTATCCTAAGCATATTTCCACCTCCTTCCTTTCCTTTTCACCCTTAATATCGGGCATTGTATATTCAAATTCGGTGACAGAAGTATATCATATGCTTTTTGCTTTGTCAAAAAAATCTACTCCCCAATACAAGTATACCATATAAGAGCGCCTATTCAATCCCTCTAACTTTACACTTTAACGTTGTTGAAATGTAAAGTTAATGCGCGAGCAACTCAGTCATCTTGAATACAGGCAGAAACATAGCTATTACTATGCCTCCAATGACAATACCGAGAAACGCTATGATAAGCGGCTCTATAAGGCTGGTCAATCCGCTAACCGCAGCGTCCACCTGATCATCGTAAAAATCCGCGATCTTGCCGAGCATCTTCTCCAGCTCACCTGTCTGTTCGCCCACATGAATCATGCGCACGACCATTGGCGGGAATACCCCGCTTTTCGCAAGCGGGTCTGCGATATTCTCGCCCTCCTTGATACTCGCACGCACGCCTTCCAGGGCTTTTTCAATAACAGTATTGCCGGATGTCTTCCCGACTATCTCCAGCGCTACAAGTATAGGAACGCCGCTTTTCACTAGCGTCGAAAGTGTCCGCGTAAATTTGGCAACTGCCAGTTTTCTAAAAAGCGGTCCAAGGACCGGCAGATTTAGAATCGATCTATCAAATACATTCCTTCCCTTTGGCGTGCTTATGTATTTTTTTATTGCAAATACAAAAATGCCTGCGCCTATAGCAACATATATAAACATACTGCGCAATGTATCGCTGACCAATATCAAGATCCTGGTAGGCAAAGGAAGCGTGCCGCCCAGCATTGAAAAAATACCCTTAAACGTCGGGATGACTTTCAAAAGCATAACAAGGGTTATCAGGAATGCCATTGTAACAACGACTGCGGGATAAACCAGGCTCGACTTCACCTTCCTCTGGAGCGCGTTAGCCTTCTCTAAATATGCGGCAAGCCTGTCTAGTATGTCGTCTAACGCACCGCTGGACTCGCCAGCCTTTACCATGTTTATATAAAGCGGCGAGAATACCGCGGGATGTTTCATAAGCGCCTCTGAAAAACCAGAACCGACCTCGACATCATCCCTGATCGTGGCAACAACCTGCTTGAAATTCGGCTTTTCTATCTGGTCGTATAGAATATCGAGGGCTTGCACTAAAGGAATACCGCTGTCCACCATGGTAGCGAGCTGTCTTGAAAATATTACAATGTCGTCGAGTTTCACTTTTTTAGAAGCGGCGGTCATCTTTTTCTTTTTAGTTTCGTTTATAGAAACTATTACGAGCCCTTTCTTCCGAAGAGCCTCTATCAAAAGTGACTTGTCGGAATATTCCATGACCCCGCTTACTGTCTTGCCGCTGTTTTCTTTCGCAACATACCTATATGTCGGCATATCTCTCCCCCGGCTTGCCCGCACTTCCCGCCTAAGTATACTTTTCAACAATGTTAAAATGTATACTTAAGATTCCGAAGTGATGCGCGTGACTTCTTCCATCGTGGTTACACCGCTCTTTTGTTTTTCCAATGCGTCTTCTCTCAGCGTCTTCATGCCCTTGGAAACCGCATAATCCCTGATGTCGTCGACAGAAGCCCTGTCTATTATCATCTCGCGTATTTTGTCATCTACGCTCAAGACTTCCAGCACAGCCTGCCTGCCGCGATATCCAGTTGAAGAGCAACTCTTGCAGCCGTCGCCCTTCCCCTTACAGACCCGACACGCGACCCTGCACAATCGCTGGGCCGCCACCAAGACAACGGAAGACGCGATCAAAAAAGGCTCGACACCCATATCCACAAGCCTGTTAATAGCGGTAGGCGCGTCATTCGTATGAAGCGTACTAAGAACAAGCTGTCCGGTCAAAGAAGCCTTTATCGCAATATCCGCGGTCTCTGAATCACGTATCTCCCCTATCATTATAACGTCGGGGCTTTGCCTTAAAAGCGAACGAAGCCCATTTGCGAACGTCAAGCCGATATCCGCATTAGCCTGTAACTGAGTTATGCCTTCGACCTGATATTCAACAGGGTCCTCTATGGTTATTATATTTTTATCCGGCGTATTTAATTTGTTAATGACTGAATACAAAGTCGTTGATTTGCCGCTTCCGGTCGGCCCTGTAACAAGTATCATGCCAAAAGGTTTGGCAATCGCCGCTTTAAAATTTTTAAGGGTGTGCTCTGAAAATCCCAGCTTATCGAGGCCCATGGATAGGTTTGATTTGTCCAGCGCCCGCAAAACAATCTTGCTTCCGAATGAAGTCGGGAGACACGACACCCTGAAATCCACCTCTTTCTTTTGCGCCCTTATTTTGAACCTGCCGTCCTGCGGCACGCGCGATTCCGTAATATCCATGCCGGACATGATTTTTAACCGGGCCAACACTGCGTTCTGATTCTTTTTTGGGATAGTGAGCGCTTCTTGAAGGCTTCCATCGATCCTGTACCTAACCCTTACGTTTCCTTCTTCTGGTTCAATGTGAATATCAGACGCCCTTTTTCTCAGCGCCGCCAATAAAATTAAGTTCACAATTTTGACTATAGGCGGCGCTTCTCCTTCAAGCGCAGCCTCGCTTATATCAAATTCTTCTTTCTCCGCTCTGACAACTTCCAGCTCACTCTCTTCCTGTTCCGCGACATTTTGCAACAACGTCCCGCCTTCAGCAGCATAATGCCTATCTATTGCTGCGAGAATATCAGTCTCGGTGCTCAGCACCTGTTCTATGTTAAATTTTGTTATCGTCTTCACGTCATCTATCGCCAAGATGTTCAGAGGATCCGCCATTGCCACGACAAGCGTATTTGATAATTTGCAAATCGGAATAATCCTATACTGCCTTGCCATTTTTTCAGGAATAAGGCTTACGTGTTCTTTTTCTATTTTATATTTTGAAAGGTTTATAGCGGGGATATTAAACACTGTGCTCATCACAGACATCAGATCTTTTTCCTTTATCATGCCTTTTTTAACAAGCACACCGGCCAGACTTCCGCCTTCTTTTGCCTGCGATGCCTTCGCAGCCTTAAGATCTTTTTCCGTGACAAGCTTTTCTTTCAGCAAAACCTGACTTAATCTATCGTACAACGACTTCGCCATCCACCCTCCAGCTTACTTATGACCATGTCATCCCCGCGAAAGCGGGGATCCATAAATATTATGTCATTCCCGTTTACACGGGAATGACATCCTTTTAGCTATTCATCCGCGACAGTCACCCGCAGCACCTCTTCCAGGCTCGTAACGCCCTGAACCACTTTGATCATTCCATCCTCTCTTAGCGTCCTCATGCCCTCTTTTCTTGCAGCTGCTTTTATCTCGCTTTCCCTGGCCCTTTTTAAAATAAGATCTCTTATCAACGGGCCCAAGAGCAATACTTCGCATATCCCCACCCTGCCCTTGTATCCGGTATTAAAGCATTGCTCGCATCCTTTCGGCCTATAAAAAATTGTTTTTTTATTCTTTTTGACCAGAGGCAAGCGTATCGAAAGACTTTCAGTAGGCTCATAAGCCTCCTTGCATTTCGGGCATAATTTACGTATCAGCCTTTGCGCGACGATTGCGACCAAAGAAGAGGAAATCAAAAACGGCTCCACACCCATATTGACAAGCCTCACCACTGAACCGCATGCTGTTGTCGTATGGACTGTACTAAGAACAAGGTGGCCCGTAAGCGCGGATTTTATAGCGATATCCACAGTATCAAAATCTCTTATTTCGCCTATCATGATCACGTCAGGGTCCTGTCTTAATATCGACCTCAGCGCGCTTGCAAATGTCAGTCCCGCCTCAGTTCTAACAGTAACCTGATTTACGCCTTGAATCTGATATTCAACCGGGTCCTCTACGCTTATAAGATTTTTCTCTGGATCGTGAACATGTTTCAATAAAGAATAAAGGGTCGTAGTCTTGCCGCTGCCCGTAGGCCCGGATACAAGCATCATGCCATGGGGCCGCGACGCAGATTTTTTCAGAATCGTTAATATATCTTTTTCAAAGCCCAGCTTCTCGATATCAAGCATGGCCTGCGATTTATCGAGCACCCTTAGCGCCACTTTCTCGCCTCGCGCCGAAGGAAGCACAGAGACCCTGAAATCCACCTCGTTATCGTTGATCCTGAGCTTGAACCTGCCGTCCTGCGGCAACCTGCGTTCTGCGATGTTCAGCTGCGACATTACTTTTATCCTCGAAACAATGGACTCCTGCATATTTTTCGATAATGTGCCTGCATCCTTTAATACGCCATCGACCCTGTATCTCACTCTAACATTTCTCTCCATCGGCTCTATAAGAATATCGCTGGCTCTTATTTTTATGCCGCTCTCGAGGACCTTATTGGTCAATTTCACTACCGGTGCTTCTTCGATAAGCTTGAAAAGCTCTGTCGAGTCCACCTTTTCCTCGGTAGCTCCTGCCTTGATAATCTCGAGATCGTCTGAACTCATGTCTTTGACTAACACCTCGAGCTCATCATGCGCCATCTCTCCGTAATGCTGGTCGATTGCCTCTTGCACTTCCTTCTGAGACGCTATAATCGTGCCAATGTCAAAACCTGTGAGCGAGCGCAGATCATCTATTGCAAAAACATTAAGCGGATCAGCCATCGCCACTGTAAGGACATTGCCAACCTTAGAAACAGGCACAATCTGGTATTTTACTGCGACGTCGCGCGGGATGAGCTTCAGAATTTCAGGATCTGTTTTGAATCGGGAAAGCGATATTGGCGGGATACCAAGCCCCTGAGAAAGCACGGCCATTAAATCTTTTTCGTTTACAAAACCCTCTGCAACCAAAATACTTTTTAGAGAGCCTCCTTTTTGCTTTTGAATCTTCAGGGCCTTTTTTAGCTGCTCTTCAGAAACAACGCCATCCTTTACCAATATCTCGGTCAATCTATCTTTAAGCGAATACATAACTCTTCCTTTAACTTTACATTTCAACAACGTTAAAGCATGCCCCGCGAGTCCTTAAGGAAGTAAAGCGGGGTGTAAAGTTAGGCGAAACTTCAAGCTATTTATAACATTTCTCTATCGCCTTTTTAATGTCTGTAGCTGTGCTTACAAAAATCTGGACACAGAGACCGGAGACCAATTCTATATCTTCTATCGCAAGCGAATTCAGAGGATTTGACATTGCAATCGTAAGGTTAGAGCCTATCTTATCTATAGGGACCAGGCAATATTGTGACGCTACATTTTTAGGGACTATCTTGGCGACTTCAGAATCTATATCATAATTGCCTAGAGGAAGATATGGAAAACCGTATTGCGCGGTTAACGCCTGCGCAATTGCCTCTTCTGTCGCATGGCCCAATTCCACAAGGACCTGCCCAATAAGCCCGCCTTTTTCTTTTTGCATATTCAAGGCACACTCTAACTGTTTTCTGGTAATCACTCCTCGTTCTATGAGGAGCTCGCCTAATTGTTTTTTTACAATTCGCTTTGCCATGATTTACAATGTAAAGATGTCATCCCCGCGAAAGCTGGGATCTATATAATATTTATTTTTGGATTCCCGTTTTCACGGGAATGACATTCCGCTTAAGTTAACTTAGGCGGATTTGAGCAGCCTTTCCATGTCCTGAGGCTCAGTGGTCCTGCCTATCGCATCTTCCCTTGTAATCTCGCCTCGCGAAAACAGACCAAGCAAAGACTGATTCATGGTCTGCATGCCTTCTTTTTGGCCAGTCTGCATCGTTGAATATATCTGATGAGTTTTCTGTTCCCTGATCTGACTTCTTATCGCGTGATTAGCCACAAGTACCTCTAAAGCAAGAGCTCTGCCTTTGCCTGATGAGCGCGGAATCAGCTGCTGGCAAAAAATACCCATTAAAACAAAGGAAAGCTGCGCTCTGACTTGAGGCTGCTGTCTCGCCGGAAATACGTCGATAATCCTGTTTATGGTCTGTGCGCTATCTGAAGTATGCAGCGTAGCAAATACCAGATGACCTGTCTCTGCTATAATCAATGCGGATTCAATCGTTTCGAGATCCCTCATCTCTCCTATCAAAATAACGTCGGGGTCTTCTCTTAAAACATGCTTCAATGCATTCGGAAAAGAATGCGTGTCGTCACCGACCTCTCTTTGATCTATTATTGATTTTTTATTCATGTGAACATATTCGACAGGATCTTCTATTGTTATAATATGACAATCTCTTTGAGTGTTGATCCAATCCACCATCGAAGCCAGCGTAGTGGATTTCCCGCTGCCAGTCGCACCTGTTACCAGCACAAGTCCTTTTGGTTTTTTGCAAAAAGACTCTACTGTCTTTACGGGTAAACCGCACTCCTCAAAACTCATGATCTTCATCGGCAACGCCCTGATCGCAGAACCCACGCAACCTCTTTGCCAAAATACATTGACCCTGAACCTGCCCATGTCTTCTTTAGTAAATGCAAAATCCAGTTCTTTCTCTCTCTCAAACTTTGCCTTTTGCTCATTAGTAAGAATAGAATAGATCAAGTCCTTTGACGAATCTGAAGTCAATGTCTCTTTCCCTGCGACAACCAGTCTCTCATTTATTCTCAGATGCGGCATAGCACCAGCACCCAAATGTAAGTCCGAAGCGCCTTTGACCACCATCTCTTTTAATAATTTATGCAGATCTGCCATTCAACCCTCCCCCTTTTCTCTTGCCATGATACTGCACAGAACTTTATCCACACTGTAGGGGAGCCTTAAGGCTCCCCTGCAGTGTGGATAAAATATAAACTTAGACCGCTACGCGGTTCTTTCCTAGCGACTTTGCGCTCTTCACAAGCCTCTCTGCTTTTTCCATGAGTTCATCTGCCGTCGAACCATCTATAGGATTCTCGCTGACAGCCACGCTAATAGTAATCTTCCTGCCGATCCTCATAATCTTCGATAGGCTATCTTCAACCCTTTTCCTTACCTCTTCCGCCGTATTCGCGGCTTGCTTCTTATTCTTCTCCGGCAAGACAATCGCAAACCTGTCGACCTCTAAACGAGCGACCTTATCTACCTCCGTAACTGTATTTTTAAGCATCTCCCCCAGAGCCTTTAAAAGCAATTCTGTCTTTGATTCCCCTAAATCATCGTGCACCTTTTTAAAATCATCAATATCAATAAGCAAATAACCGCAGGGCCGCTGATACAAGATTCCTCTTTTGATTTCTTCGTCGAGCCTCGTATGTAT
>CAYPYS010000018.1:0-15810 GCA_964415355.1 uncultured Planctomycetia bacterium
AGCCGCCTGTTGTTGTAACATCCTCGATGACAATAACCTTATCTCCTTCTTTAGCTTCGCTTGTTAGCTCTAGATATTTCATGATCAAGCCTGTGCCCGATCCGACAACAGCTCCTTCGTCTCTCGTCCTCTGCGCAACAGCGCTTACGATCGAATCGCGGTCCGAAACCAAGAGAACGCGACTGATGCTACGTCCTGATTCGCGCACCCTGCCAACAAGCCCGTTGCCGCTTACAACAACCATGTCTTTGCGCACGTTGTCCTTCTTGCCCTTATCGATAATAATCGTGTCCCTTAAGCCAAAAGGGTCTCTTGCTATCACCATGGCGGGTATATATTTGCGCTTCTTTGATTTCGTAAAACCAAGAAGCTCTTTCAGGCGCTTGTTTTCCAGGCGGATCTCGTGAAGATCTATAATTTCTTTCTTAAGATTATTTATGTCTTGCTTTAGGATCTCATTCTCTGTAGACATTTCTTTAAAATCAGAGGCGTCACGCAAGGTATAGTAAGCGCCTGAGGCGAGTTTTAACGGTGCGCGAAAAATATTTAAAATTTTTATGCGAAAATCATTCGAAAAAAGTTGGGAGAGAAAAAAGATACTGATTATTGCAAAGATTATTGCTACTAAAGATGGGGTTTTGTATGTTTTTGCCACACACTAAAAATCGAGTTTGGATCGTACGGTGACTTTCTTTAAGTATTTTATTTCGCTCAAAACTTTTCCTGTGCCTATAGCAACTGCTGTCATCGGATCCTCAGCTACGTGGACAGGAAGGCCAGTCTCTTCACTGATCAACTTATCCAATCCTCTTAAAAGCGCGCCACCGCCTGCTATAATAATACCTCTCTCGATGAGGTCAGCTGAAAGTTCCGGAGGAGTCCTTTCGAGCGTCATACGCGTGGCTTCGAGCACTGCCGAGATCGGCCCGGCAATCGCCTCTCTTATTTCTTCAGAAGAAATCGTTATAGTTTTCGGAAGACCCGCCACTAAATCGCGACCGCGGACTTCCATTGTCAATTCCTCCTCGAGAGGATAAGCAGAGCCTATCTTTATCTTTATATCTTCTGCTGTACGCTCTCCGATCATCAGATTATAAGTCTTCTTTAAATGCTCGATTATGGCTTCGTCCAGTTCATCGCCACCTATCCTGATCGAGCGCGAAAACACAATACCTGCCAGAGATATAACAGCGATCTCTGTCGTGCCGCCGCCGATGTCAATGATCATGTTGCCGCTCGGCTCCTGAATCGGAAGCCCAACACCTATCGCAGCCGAGATCGGTTCCTCGACAAGATACACCTCGCGCGCACCCGCGTGCTCTGCTGAATCTTTTACAGCGCGCTTCTCGACCTCTGTGATGCCGGACGGTATAGCTATGACCATTCGCGGCCTGACAAACACCTTGCGGTTATGAACCTTCTTTATAAAATACCTCAGCATATCTTCTGTTATTTCAAAATCAGCGATGACACCGTCCTTCATCGGCCTTATCGCGACAATGCTTCCGGGCGTCCTGCCCAACATGCGCTTTGCCTCTTCACCTACTGCCAAAACACTGTGTGTACCTTTTTGAATCGCGACCACAGACGGTTCGCAAAGCACTATCCCCTGACCTTTTACGTAAACAAGGGTCGTAGCAGTGCCCAGGTCAATACCCATGTCATTGGAAAAAAGACCGAGTGCATAATTAATAAACTTTTTTACTAATTTAAAAAATTGTGCCATCCCTCACCTCTCTAAATTTATTCTAATTCTATCAAAGGGCTATATATTTGTCAATGTAATTTGTGAAGAGATTGCCCGAATCCGGGGAAGGACTTGTTTATGCAGCTGAGGCCAGTGACAGTTACTTTGCCTTTGGTGATCAGTCCTGCGATCAACATACTCATTGCAGTCCGGTGGTCACCAAAACTGGAAACGCGCGCCCCGCGCAAAGGCCTGCCGCCGTTGATGATTACCCCCTCACCCTTCCTTCTCCCCTTTGGGGAGAGGGTTAGGGAGAGGGGTTTAATATCCGCTCCTAGCTTGCGCAAATTCGTCACCATGGATTTGATGCGGTCAGTTTCTTTTACGCGCAATTCGCCCACACCTCTAATAACAGTCTTGCCCTTTGCGAGGCAAGCAGCCACCATTATTATAGGTATCTCGTCTATCGCCCTCACTACCTCTTTAGGATAAATCGTAACGCCTTTTAGCTTGCTTGACTTGACAATAATATCGCCATAAGGCTCAAGGTTCGAGGCTGCAGGCTGAAGGGAAATATCTGCTTTCATTCTTTTTAATATATCAAGAATTCCTGTTCTTGTAGGATTTAAACCAACTTTTTTAAGGATTACTTTTGTATCAGGCAAAATGCATCCGGCTACAATAAAAAATGCTGCGCTGGAAATGTCTCCTGGAATTTCTATTGTACCAGGAGACTTTAACTCTGCAGGTCCCTTTACCTCGCAAGATACTCCGTACTCCGAACACCGAACTCCGAACTGATTCAGCATACGCTCTGTATGATCCCTTGATCTCACAGGCTCTAAAACGCTTGTAACGCCTTTTGCAAAAAGCCCTGCTAGTAAAATACAAGATTTGACTTGCGCGCTAGCTATATTGGATCTATATTTTAATGGTTTTAATCTTCCGCCGTGGATTTGAAGTGGAGAATGGATTTCAAGAGATTGCTTCGTCGCCTTGCTCCTCGCAATGACGTCATTGCGATGCGCCGTAGGCGCAGAAGCAATCTCTGCTCCCATTCGCCTCAATGGCTCTGCTATTCTTTTCATTGGCCTCTTCGAAAGCGACCTGTCGCCTTTTAAAGTCACCTGAAAATCCTGACCAGCCAAAATCCCAGGCAGGATTCGCATTGTGGTGCCTGAATTACCTAAGTACAAAGCCCTGCTAGGTTTCTTCAGGCCACGCATGCCAACGCCGCGCACGATAATGTCGACAGCAGGAAATCTCCCCTCACCCTTCCCTCTCCCCTTCGGGGAGAGGGTAAGGGAGAGGGGTTTAATTTTCACACCCATAGCGCGAAATGCCTCTATGGTCCGCAGGCAATCATCGCCCATTAGAAGATTCTTTATACGCGTGACACCTTCTGAAAGAGATGCGAGCATTATTGCTCGATGAGATATGGATTTATCAGGCGGGACGAAAATCTTACATACTTTCAAAGACGAAATTGCCTTTCTTGATATTATTGATCTCTGAGCCTGGCAGGATATTTGCAGACGACATCGTGTCGTAGACCTTATCTATCTTGGCTTTTCCTAAGCTCCTCGTGCCCTCTCGAATCTCAAATACCATGTCTTTTTTTGCGCCGTCTTTCTGGCCCAAATCAGTCACGACAAAGCTATATTCCTTGTTGACCACGAGCACGCTCCCTCTTAAAGGTTGCCTAACCGGGCTCGTTATTGTTGTCGATCTGCTACTAGTAGCTGCACTGGGATTCACAACTATTGTATCAAGATCAACGGACTTCTCTTCTAGATCCGAAAGTCTATCCTGAAGCACCTTCTTTTGGTTCTTTAAATTCGCAAGATCTCTCTTCGCCTTATCATAATCAGCCTGTATCTCTTTTAATTTCTTCGAGATAGCTAATTTCTCCTTGCGTTCCGTTTCGAGCTCGTCTTTTATATTCAAAACTTCTTTTTTCTTCGCAGCCAGGTCCAGCACCGCCGCCTTGCTCTTATCCTTCTCCTCTTCGATCTGCGAAGAAAAAGCCTTTACTTTGGCATTCAATTTTTCTATCTTGACTTCCGTATCTTCTTTGGCTTTTTTGTTGGACTTAAGCTCCTTTTCCAAGCGCCTTTTGTCTTTAAGCGTAGCTGCAAGCTTGTCCTCGACAAGCGTTCTTTTCATATACTCTTTTTCTTTGCCGACAAAGGCAAACACTGCTAAAACTGCAGAGATAACGCTCGCGACGACAAGTAAAATCAAGACTATCTTGAAGGTTTTAGACATAATATTCTCCTTTTCTCCAAGAGTATATCCCCAAAATCTAATATTGTCAAGAGGTTATGAAGCAACTTCAGGCGGGATCCTTAAGTATACACTTTAACATTGTTGAAATGTATACTTAAGGTATTGCAGGGGTGCGGGCTATTCGTTCTCGTAGGCTTGAAGCACAATCTCGCTCAATACGCTATTGAACTCCTTTGTCATAGGATATGCGATTTTGTGCCATTTGCCTTCTTTGTCCACCTTGCTCGGCATATCCACAAACAATCCGTTCTTGCCTTCGACGACTCTCAGCCCCCTAACGATGAATACGCCTGCGAATGACACATCCGCAAAGGCCTTGAGCTTTGAATCGCCACTGAGCCTACTGAGCCTCAGCACCTCTACTCCATTACTGTTTATCACCATACTTATCACCTCCTGCTATACAGACATCCTGGGAGGTGATTTTCTTTCAAACTTTTTTTGCTGGTCTTCTGGCTTCTGAATACCTTTAAATATCATTATGGCGCGCCGACCGGCTTCGCCTTCCATGACCCATTTAAATCCTAAAACGGTCGCGGCCACAAGAAATTGCAAAAAATATTTCTTAAACAGAAACGACAACGCAAATAAGAATAGCGCGGCGATAAGCCATTTCAATTCAGACCGCTTGTTTTTTTGAGATTGCTTCGTCGCTTTGCTCCTCGCAATGACGTCATTGCGAGCGAAGCGAAGCAATCTCGAAAACAACCTGCGGTGCCACTTCTGCGCCTCATAAGCCACCAACAAAAGATCGAGACAGTTATTACAACAAGAAATGTGCTCCTCTATTTCATTGCGCTCGTCTATCGAAAGCGTCTGATCCAAGTACGATGAAAGCTTTTTCTCATCCAAGCATCCCATATCTACCTCCAAGATTTTCCTTTAATATTTTCTTTTTTCTAGCTATTATAGTCGACACTGAGTTAATGGGCATATTCATAAACTTTGCGATCTCTCTGTGTTTTTTCCCGTAAAGTATGTTCAATTTAACTATGATCTTTTCTCTGGCGTCGAATTCCTCTATTGCCTTTTCCAGCCTTGATAATAATTCTTCATCTATCCCCTTATGGTCCTCAGCTACTACGTTCTCGATCTTATAAAGCTCCCCTTCGCCCAAAAGCCTTTCTTTCTTCCGAGCTTTATAATTCAACGCCCTTGTCTGAGCCACTATGCTGAGCCACGCCTTTATCTTCTTTCGTTCCCGCACTGTTTCCAGTAATCTCTTCTCCCATATCTCAAGAAAAATGCCCTGCACAATATCCTCTATATCATGCTGGCTAAACGAAAACCCATTCCTCCTCAATCTCTCGCGCGCTGAGTAATACATCAAGCCGGAGAATCTCTCTACAAACTCTGACCATGCCCTCTCGTCACGCTGTATGCATCGCTCAACCAAGCTCTGAGTGTCTTCAAACATATCCAAATACTAACATGCTGCCGCAATAAACGCCATAGCCTCACAGTCATGATAATATGACCTTCTAACTTTACATTTTAACATTGTTGCCTCCTTTTTTTGTAGGGGAGACTTAAGTCTCCCCTACAAAAAAAGGACTAAAGTGTAAAGTTAGCCTTTTCATTAGTATGACACTGTGGGAGGGGGAATTCTTTCAAAAAAAAGAGCCAGCGCTACGCGAGGTAACGCTGGCTTGTGCTTACGAGATTGGTCTCGCCCGGAGGACTCGACACTCCCTCGGACATTTCGTCCTCGGTCGCTTCTGCCCCTAAAGGCGCATCGCAATGACTATTGCGCTGGTACTGGTGCTGGCGGAGCTGGTAAAGGACCCGCTTCTCTTATTTCCTTTGTATCCCTGTTCAAATCGTACATCTTGTTAGGGTCCATCTTGAAACCAAATTTCTCGTTCATCTGATTGTCTATCTGCAACAGGTTATTCTGCTCCATTGCAAAGTAGGCCTGCAGTACACCCATCCTGCCAAATGTCGCCTGTTTCTGAATATAAAACTGTTCGAACTCTGCTAACTCATTGTCATTCTTAAAAGTATACAATAACTCTCCCTGTTCTACAACCGGCTCTTCGAGTTTCTCTACTACTTTCTTTTCTTTCTTATCCTTTTTCTTATCTCTGCCCCACGCAGCAAACGCATTATCATGGGACACCAAAAGCAATCCTGCCACAAATGCGACGCACACCAAAAGCACGATCAATTTCTTCACTGCCACACCTCCTTATGTTTTTAAACAGTACTTATCTCGTCCACCTTCTCCAAAACTTATACTTGTCCCACTTGTCTTCTTCTGCAGCCGGCTCTTTTGTTCCTTTTTCCACTTTAGTAGCTACTGCCGCTGCTTCTTTTATTTTACCGGCCCTACCAGTTTCTTCGAGTATGGCTTGTCTACGCGAAGCATAGGCCGGATTGCCTGGGTTCATAACTTCTGCTTTTTCAAATTGAACCAATGCGCCATCGATGTCTCCCCACCCATATAAAACCTCTCCATACCTAAAATGCAGATCAGGATCATTCTTAACCGCGGACAGCAATGTCTCCCACGTATTCTTTGCGTCATCCTGTCTACCTGCCTCTCTATATAGATTGGCTAGACGCTGAAGCAAATATGACTCTTCAGGCGCTGCCGCAATTATTTCCTGCAATTTCGCTATTGCCTCGCTGAACCTACCCCGTGATTCATATACGCTCAATATCTTGTCATTTATACTTCTATTGCCAGGAGAGGCCTCCAATGCCTTTTCATATATAGCGAGCGCATCTTCCAGTCGCCCCTGCCTCGTATATAAATCTGCGAGAGTTTTAGAATACGTTATGTCCCCGGCTTTTTTCTCCAACCCTGCTTCGTATTCAAGGATCACTTCGTCCAGCCGGCCTTGTTTTTGGTAAATGTCGCTAAGCTCATTGCTCGCCCAATCCTTAAACCATTCCTCTCCGGCGATTTCAATAATTTTTTTAAGCGCTTCTTCGGCCTTGTCGAGTGCGCCGGTTTCCTTGTGTGCGTTTGCAAGGTCGCGCAGCTGCCAGACATCCATATCATCTGCTGTGCCTTGTACTACTTCCTGTGTTGCGGGCAGCGCCTGCTCTTGCTCTTGCGCGCAAACAGAAAATGAAACTAGAAAAAATGAAACCAATATCAATGATAAGACTTTTTTCATAATATTGACCTCCCCTTAAGACTTAAGTTTAGTATCAACTGCGCAAAATGTCAAACTTATTTTAATTAAATCTAAGTGATTTTGTCCGCTTAAGTATACACTTCAACAATGTTAAAATGTATACTTAAGCTCTTTCTTTCTATTTAAGACAATAGGAGAATGAGGGCGGCGAGGCCGAAGAAGAAAAATGCTGTCGCCAGCTTCACCTTGGCCAGATGGCGCTGTACGAGCGCTGCCCATTGCTGCGAGCTCACGCCGAAGAGCGTAGCGACGAGCACCGCTGCGAGTGGCAGGACAAACATCGCGTTGTAAAGGACGAGGAGCGAGAACGCGCGCCACCACATGACCTTCATCTTCAATATAAATGTTATCGTCGGCAGATAGATCTGGCCGGTGCACATCGATTCTAAGAGCGAGACGACGACGCCGATGGCAAACGCGACGAGGAGGAGGCGGAAAAAACCGAGCCGCCCCTCGCCTTTGTCTTTTATAATACGCACTGTCCTGTGGATCGCGTTTTTGATAGGCGCCGGAAGTTTTAAGATCATGTCTTTGCTTTCGCGCGTCCTTTTGTAAGAAATATAATCATATAGGCTGGCCGCGCCGAGAATTATCGCGACGCCGCCCACTAGCGCGTCGAAATATTTGGCAAAAAACGTCAGTAGCTTCAGGCGCTCGAGGCCGGCAAAGGCACCGAGCCCCAAACCCAGGTACGTGAGGAATACGGCTGCGGCAAAAGTTGCACCTACGAATGCTGTCTGGCGAAAGTTAAATCCGGCGAATACTAAAAAGGAAAGAAAAAAGACAATAGTTGAAAACGCGCAGGGGTTTATGCCATCTAGTAGGCCCGCTCCAATAATTGCAAGCGGAGTGAAAGATTTGAATTTGTTAATAAGGTAGGGGCTGGTTCTGTCATTGCGAGAAGCCGTAGGCGACGAAGCAATCTCTGCTTCACTCAGCGGCTCTGGGCTTTTTTTTTAATCAATTCTCTAAGCTTGTCTCTTACCTCATGCTCTCCGATCAATGCGGTGCCACCGACAAAAACCTCGGGGACCTGATTACCGCCGAGCACCCCAAACTTCTCCTCCATCCTGAGCCTCTTCTCGAAATTCTCCTGCACAGAGGTATCGTAATATTCAAAAGCAATAGTATCGCCAAACTCCCGCTGCAACTCAGGAAAAAATTCGTTCATAACTTTTTCGCAATGTGGACAATCTGGCCTGTGAAAGACGACTATAGGAAGCACGCCAGTCGTGCCACCCTCACCCTTCCCTCTCCCCAAAGGGGCGAGGGTTGACTTATCCTTCCCTCTCCCCTCTGGGGAGAGGGTTAGGGAGAGGGGATTTAAAAACTCCCTTAACTTTGTCACATTCCTCAAAAATACCCGATTCTCCCATAGGAATGTCGGCGAGGCATCAATGCCTATTTCTTTTGCAAGCTTAAAATCTGCTTCCAAAAGCGCGATTCCCTCTTTTTGGCGCGATATGATATCATTGGCGTCAATGCCCAGCTCACTGCAAATCTCTCCGAAACTCTTATTCTCTCGATATTTTCCCAGATACTGCCAAAATTTATCAGGGTGATATTTTTGGATCAGGAGCTGGTAAATATTTTCCCTGATCTCATCCGGACCGCGAGGCGAATCGATCCCAAACTCACGAAATGTAACAAGATAATGACACGTCACATCAAGCGCGCCTGGATTTTTTTCTAAAAAACTGCCCAGCTGACGCAACGCATCCTTGCCCGTAGGACAAAAACTCATTACAAAAATATCGAGCTTCTGCGGCTCTTGCTCTCTATCTAAAAGCATCACGCCTGATTGCAGAAGTATCTTCTCTGGAATAATATATTCGCCGAGCTTTTTCTCGATCATGCCCTGTCGCACCAGGTCAAAAAATTTATCATTCTCCTCGATTCCTTTATCAAATACCACATAGGGGATGAACTTTATTCCTAATTTCTCGATCAAGACCTTTGCCTCAGGAGAATCATAATAGAGGTATCGTGACTGCCCCTTGCCTATAACCATCTCTATGCTCTTCTCCCACTCTTCAGTAAGCCCCTTTATCTCTCCGGAAGTTATGATAGTATAGCCCAATTGGGAAGCCATCGCAGAATCATACACTGATAGCAACATCAATACAGCCAGAAAGATACCTATATATACACGCCTCACCTATACCCTCCCCTTTTTTTATTTTCTATCCAATTTTATACTATAAACCCCCGCTTGTCCATAGCAAAATGCCAGACAAGAAGAATAAGCATCTTAAGTATACACTTTAACATTGTTGAAGTGTATACTTAGGCGTGGGATAAAAATTGTTTGATCTGGTCATGGTTACCAGCTAGTATAGCAATGCACCTTTCCTCTTCTTTTCTTATAACAACACGGATATTTCTTTCTACACCGGCTTCAAAATAAGGCTTCCTTAATTGCTTATAGAAAAATCCAGGAACTACTCTCTGTGCTTCTAATATATCGCATCCACTAGAGTAGTAAACTTCTAAAGCCTCTAATACCAAACCTGTAATTTTCTTCTGTCCAGAGCCCAGGCGCTTCAGGCTTCTTTCAAAGGAAGGTCTATAATAAAAATATAAAGGCACAAATTATTTCTTTCCCTTCTTGAGCTTGTCAATAAACTTCTTTGTGACTCGCTTTTCTTCGCCTTTTTCTTTCATTGAAAGGCTTTCAAGTTTTTTATATTGTTCGCCACTAAATACTTTTTCCTGAATCTCCAAAGGAATAAGTTCGATCTTATCATTAGAAACAGCTACCTTAAACATGGCTCCTTTTTCTAAACCCAATGCATCTGTTATTTTCTTAGGAATTGTTATTTGATGCTTTGCTGTCATTGTAATAGTCATCCTTACCACCTCCACTTAAAGTATACCATAAAGTAAGGAAATCGTCAAGTAAGGAAGTAAGGAAAATATAGCTTCTCTCCTCTCGCTATATGTGACACGTGGGGTGGGGAGTTTCTTTCGCTTAAGTATACTTTTAACATTGTTGAAGTGTATACTTAAGGCTTGATTAAAAACGGAAAAGATGGTATTTTATATTTATATGAGCGATGTAACTAAGTTTGACATCCAAAAACACGAGATAAGCTGCAGGGTAACAAATACCATAATAAAATATGTCCGAGGTCAAGGCAGGGACGTAAAAAAACTCCTCGATGGCCTCCCTTACGACGAAAAATATCTTACCGATACCAATAATTGGATATCCAGGGACCTGGAGAATGAGATCTTCCGACGAGTCAGGGAGATATTTGGCAGCGACGATAAAACCCTGCTAAAGATAGGGCTGGCCTCCGAAAAACTCCACAGCCTTGGATTTCTGGACTACGCACTGCGTCTCATAGGCACTCCTCATCTGATCATAAAGCATGCCCCGAGATTCAGTAAATACTTTTCCAAGATACATACACTAGAAGTATTGAAATATAATTCCTCCTCTGCAACCATAAAATACACCAGAAAACCCGGATACGATGAAATGAACTCCGACGACTGCTATTTCACGACAGGTGTCATATCAGTCTTCCCTACTATATGGGGAAGCGAGCCTGCCAGGGTTCACGAGGAAACTTGTGCGGTGCCTATACACAAAAAAGGAGCCCTGGACGGAAAATTCTATAGTGTGGACGAAAAGCAAAATGTCATTGAACATGACACGATAAAAACAAAACTAGACATAGACAAGCCCAGGGTAATAGGCAAATTAAATCCTGACGGCACATTTAAATTTGGCAACACGATATACGGCGCAAAAAGTTGCCTGCGCCACATCACATGGTCTCCGAGAAAGCTATGGTTAAAAAAGATATTCTATGACCTGTTCATCAAGCCCAAGATCTTGGAAGCCACTATGGAGGAGATGCAGAGGGAAAACGACCTGATATTGAAAAAATACGAAGAGATATATCAGGTAAATATGGAGCTTCAAAAATATTACATCGACACCATAAATACATTGGTGCGCGCCATTGACGCAAAAGACCACTACACACAAAACCATTCAATAAATGTGTGCGGCGTCGCCGAGACAATCGCAGAAAAAATGGGCCTCGAATCAAAGCGAATCGAGGCCATTAAAAATGCCTGCAAGCTACACGACATAGGCAAGATCGGGGTAAAAGACAGCATCCTCTTAAAGCCTGGCAAACTCACTCTTGAAGAATGGGAGGAAATCAAAAAACATCCTATATTAGGCTCGGAGATCATTAAGCCGCTAAAATTTCTGAATGATGTTGCGAAACTGGTCAGACAGGACCATGAAAGATGGGATGGTAAAGGCTATCCAGATGGATTAAAGCAGGATCAGATCGACGTCGGCGCCCGCATAATAGCGCTGGCTGATTCCTATGACGCAATGACCACAGGCAGGGTATACAGAAAAAAACCTCTCACCAAAGCCGAGGCCATCGAAGAGATAAAAAAATGCTCCGGCTCCCAATTTGACCCAAAGATCGTCAAAATCTTCCTCAAAACCATTTAAGTTCGCACTTCAACAATGTTAAAAGTATACTTAAGCTAGAAGAATGACTTGAGCTTTCTTTCTAAATCTTTTCTGTTAACAATAAAAAGCACTGCGATTTTCTTCCCGTCAATATGGTAAATAACGCGAAAATCTCCAGTTCTTAAACGATAAAGCGGCACTTTTGTACTTTTAAGTTTTTTGATTATAGTGCCTTTTGGAAATGGGTATTTTTGTAATTCTCTTATTTCTTCGAGGATTTTAAGTTTCGCGGCGGGGTTAAATTTCTCGAGATCTTTTATTGCTACTTTAGTAAAAACAACTTCAAATCTTTCCAATGCCTTTCTTTGCCTTTCTAATAAGCCTCTCAAAGCTTACTGTCTTGCCAGACAAGTATTCTTTGTAGGCCTTTTTAACTTTCTTTTTAAAATCAGGGTGACTTAGCAAAATGTACTCCTCTATTTCATCTTCTAGAATGTGATGAATAACCGCACAGGGTTTACCTCTTAATGTGACAATAACATCTTCACCATTTTCAGTATAATGCAATACAGCTGACGTTTTGTTTTTGAGCTCTCTCACGTTTACAAATTTCATTATAACCTCCTTTTGTGGCTACTTTTGTAGCTATATTCGTAGCTACTTAAAGTTTACCATAAAAAGAGACCTCTGTCAATATAGGTGACACGTGGGGCGGGGAGTTTCTTTCGATTATTTTGTAGGGATTGTCATTGCGAGGAGCAAAGCGACGAAGCAATCTCGCTTAAGTATACACTTCAACATTGTTGAAGTGTATATTTATAGGGCAAGGGCGAATCTTAGGGCGGTGTTTATTCGGGCGATCTTTTCAAGACTTAATAAACTAATTTTTTTCTTAAGCGAATTTTTGGGAATAATGGTTATAGTGTCGAGATTAACAACACAGGTTTTCGGAAGACCGTCCTCTTTGTCTAATCCTACCTCTGCTGGGATATTGCGAATCTTCGTCGTTACCTCTGCAACCACAACAAAAGATCTCACAGCATAAGCCTCGTTTCTTGAAATTAAGACTACTGGCCGCCTGCCAACAGGCGCAGGCAAATCCGCCCACCAGGCTTCGCCTCTTCTCATTCCCATTTCTCCTCAGGGTCAAATGCCTCTAGTCCTGACTTCTCTATCGGAATATACTCATCGGGAGATTCTGGTATTCTCCTATACCCTTCTTCATATTGCTTGATCATCTGTTCCTCTTTTCTCTTGTTTAGCCAATAATGTATTGCCTTATCAATCAGGGCGCTGCGCGTAATGCCCATTTTTTTTCGTATTGCTTCGAGCAATTTAAAATCTTCTTTTGGTAGGCTAATGGCGATTTTAACGGCATTTGCAGACATGTCGACCTCCTCTATTTGTGGTGGTATTACTTTATTCCTACTAAAGTATACCATAAAAAGATGTCTCTGTCAATATAGGTGACACGTGGGGCGGGGAGTTTCTTTCGATTATTTTGTAGGGATTGTCATTGCGAGGAGCAAAGCGACGAAGCAATCTCGCTTAAGTATACACTTCAACATTGTTGAAGTGTATACTTAAGCTCTATCAAGTAACTAGAATTCCACGGTTTTCTTGAGATTCTTTTTGATCTCCTGGAAGTCTTGCTTCGAAAGCGTTCCTAATTTGCGGATTATTACACTCGCCTTTATTGTGCGGATAATCGCTGTAGCCAAAAGGACTACTTCTTCCTGGCTTTTTTGTCATATGCGGCGTCCTTTTTGTTATCCCATAATTCCCTTAAGACAAGGTCTTGATCTAGATGCATAGTCAGGGCCTGCAATCCTTTCTTTTCATTTTCACGATGCAAGCGTTCCCGGACGCATTCAAGGACATATTCACGGATTGTTTCACCATGAAGTGCGGCATATGCCTTTATCTGTCTATGTTCTTCAGGAAGCACATCAATGCTTAGCCTATCTCGTCCTCCATTTAGTTTTGTCATGCCTCTCACCTCCTATTGTAAGTTTACCACATTTCATTAAATGTGTCAAGACACAAATGTTGTGAATACTTAGATTCCTTTCGCTATACGCGAGGTGGGGAGTTTCTTTCGATTATTTGAGCTATCTTAAGGATTCGAGATTCTGTATGCGTTGTTCGTGGTTGGCTATGTTGGTATCGAGCTTATGCTCTAACCTTTTAACGTCAGCCTTCAATTCTTCTTGGCCGGTTTTTAAAACCTTTATATCCTTCCTATTCTCCGTTACTACCATCTCAATCCTGTCAAAACACTTGTCGTGTTCTGCAAACTTATTGTCAATTTGTACAAACCTGCTGTCGATTTGCTCGAACCTGCTGTCGATTTGCTCGAACCTGCTGTCGACTTGTATAAGTTTAGCATCAATTAAATCCAGCCTTTGATCCACCCCTCCCAGTCTATCTTCTATCCTGTCTATTCCTCGATTAAGACCACTATGCCCCTCTCCTATTGTCTTCACCTCTGCATATATCTTCTCTAATAATACATTCTGCTGTCTCTGTGAATCATATTCAGGCACGGATTTGGCTTTCCTGGCAGGTTTCTTCTTCATAGTATCTTCTCCTCATTTTTTAGTATACTCTTCCTTTTTGAAAAATCAATCTATTTTTTCTCCTACATATGTGACACGTAAGGTGGAGAGTTTCTTTCAATTATTTCTGATGACCCGTCAGGATCTCGCATCCGGACGACATAGGTTTCTGTCCATGCTCCTGTATAGTATTGCTTCGGATATGTGGTCGGATCCTATTGTTTGTTTTCCTTCTAAATCCGCTATTGTTCTTGAAACTTTCAGGATCTTATCATAACACCTGGCGCTGAAGCCGAGCTCAGTAATAGCAGTTCTTAAAAGCTCTTGGGAAACATCACCTAATTTACAATGTTTTCTGATGAGCTTATAACTCATTTGTGAATTTGAAAATATACCGGCATCTTTAAACCTCGATAGCTGGATTTCCCTTGCAGCCTCAACTCTTTGTTTTATTTTCTCAGATTTTTCACTGGCACTTTCGTCTGAGAGCTCTTTATATCTAACAGGAGGCACCTCTATATGTATATCGATTCTATCAAGGAGAGGCCCGGAAACTTTGGATAGATACTTTTGTATTCTAGGGGAAGTACAATGACATTCTTTTTTAGGATCCGTAAGAAAACCGCATGGACAAGGGTTCATGGCACAAATCAGCATAAACTTGGACGGAAATCTTATGGAGGCATTTGCCCTTGAGACAGTTACAAGGCCATCTTCTAAAGGCTGCCTCAGCGATTCGAGGACATTCCTGTGAAATTCAGGTAGTTCATCCATAAATAAGACGCCATTATGCGCCAGACTTACCTCTCCTGGCTTCGGCACAGTCCCCCCGCCAACTAAAGAAACATCAGAAGCAGTATGGTGAGGCGCCATAAACGGCCTGGTTTTTATTATAGAACCTCCCTCGGGTATAAGCCCTGATACGCTATGGATCTTTGTAGTCTCAAGTGACTCTCCCAGCGTCATATCAGGTATGATTGTTGGAAGTCTTTTTGCAAGCATTGTCTTTCCGCTACCGGGCGGCCCTATCATTATTATATTATGTCCTCCTGCTGCCGCAATCTCCATTGCCCTCTTTGCATATATCTGACCCTTTACGTCTGAAAAATCAACCTGATAGGAGCTGCTTGTTTGTAAAGAGATTTCTGCGCCGGAGGCCACAGGTGAAAGTATATCCTTCCCGTTCAGGAAACTACATACATCATCCAACCTGCCTGCGGGATATACCTCCACGCCCTCTACCACGCTGGCCTCATATGCATTTTCCTCAGGTATGATAAGTTTTTTATGTGAATTTTTTAAAGACGCTGCTACCGAGAGACTGCCTTTTATAGGCCTTATTTTACCATTTAAGGCGAGTTCACCCAGGAATACAAAATCCTTTATATTTTTAAAATCAATCTGGCCGGATGCAACCAGGATACCTATTGCTATAGGCAGGTCAAAACATGGGCCTTCTTTTTTTATGTCGCATGGCGCGAGATTTACTGTGATCTTTTGCGAAGGGTAGCTAAGCTGGCTGTTTTTTATAGCTGCCTTTACCCTGTCTCCAGATTCACGGATAGCAGCATCAGGTAATCCCACTATCACAATAGCCGGCAGGCCGCTTGCTATGTCCACCTCAACTTCAATCTGTCTTGCCTCAATCCCAATGGTAGCTGCTGAAAATATCTTTGATAACAT
>CAYPYS010000019.1:0-14898 GCA_964415355.1 uncultured Planctomycetia bacterium
ATGTTTACGTGTGGTTTTGTGCGTTCAAATTTTGCTTTGGCCATTGTAGCCTCCTGTCTTAACTTTACACTTTAACGTTGTTGAAATGTAAAGTTATTTCTTGCCTGCACCCATGATTTTTTCTGCTATATTTGATGGCACTTCCGCATAATGGGAAGGCTCCATTGTATAAGAAGCTCTTCCTTGTGTCAAGCTCCTTATTGCTGTTGCATACCCAAACATAGATGCAAGAGGAACATCGCCTTTTACTGACTTGATTTTACCTTTTTGCGAGATTTCCTGTATTCTGCATCTCCTTGAATTTAAATCACCTATGACTTCACCTGTATATTCTTCAGGGAACACGGCTTCGATGGACATTATGGGCTCCATTAGCTTGCAATGTGCCTTTCTTAAGGCCTCTGAAAATGCAATGGACCCAGCCATTTTAAAGGCTAGTTCAGATGAATCCACTTCATGGTAAGAACCATCTATCAAGGCCACTTCTGTATCTATAACAGGGTAACCCGCTAAAATACCTGACTTCGAAGCCTCTATAATACCTTCCTTAACAGCGGGTATATATTCCCTGGGAATATTGCCACCCGTAATCCTGTTTTTAAACTCTATTCCTGACGAAGGCTCGCCTGGCTTTAAGATTATCACAGCGTGACCATACTGACCTCTGCCGCCTGACTGCTGAATAAATTTTCCAACAGACTTGGCTTCCTGAAAAGGCTTCTCTTTATAAGCGACTTGGGGTATTCCTGTCTTGGCATCCACTTTAAACTCGCGCAGAAGCCTGTCCATTATAACCTCTAAGTGAAGCTCGCCCATGCCCGATATCAATGTCTCTCCTGTCTCATTATTATATTTCACTCTAAACGTAGGATCCTCTTCCTGTAGTTTTCTCATAGCCATTCCGAGCTTATCCTGATCCATGCTGGTCGCCGGCTCTATGGACATCGAGACAACCGGCTCCGGGAAATGCATCTTTTCCAGTATTATCTGGTTATCTTCGTCGCAAAGCGTATCGCCTGTCTGCGGGTCCTTGATCCCCACGACGCCTACGATATCACCAGCGCCTGCCTTTTCTACGATCTTTTGTTTATTTGCATGCATCCTGACTATCTTGGAAAGTCTTTCTTTTCGGTCTTTGTTCGCGTTATAAACATAAGAACTTTTTTCAACTATGCCCGAGTAAATCCTTATATATGTAAGTCTTCCCACGTACGGGTCAGTAACTATTTTAAAACAGAGCGCGCAAAAAGGCTCATTATCATCGGTCTTTCTCACTATCTCGTGTTCTGTCTCAGGGTCGAATCCTTTTATGGGAGGCACATCTAAAGGAGAAGGCAGGTATTCACAGATCGCGTCCAAAAGCATCTGCACTCCCTTGTTCTTAAAAGCCGACCCGCATAATATAGGTACGAACATATCGTCCACTACAGCCTTGCGGATAGCAAAGCGTATCTCTGACTCTGAAATTTCCTGGTCATGCACATATTTATCCATGAGCTTCGAGTCGTGCTCTGCCAATTTCTCAACGAGGTCGTGTTTAAATAATTTGGCCTCTTCCATCATGTCTGCCGGTATAGGGGTCTCTTTGAAATTATCATCGACCTTTCCTTCTTCAAACATGTATGCCTTCATCTTTACCAGGTCTATTACGCCTTTGAAATTATCCTCACTTCCTATTGGCAGCTGGATAGGAAAACCGACAGCGCCCAATCTATCTTCCATCTCTTTTGTCACCTTGATAAAATTAGCGCCTACGCGATCCATCTTATTGATAAAGGCGATTCGCGGCACCCTGTATTTGTCCGACTGACGCCACACCGTTTCTGATTGCGGCTGCACGCCGCCTACGCCGCAAAATACCACGACTGCCCCGTCCAGGACCTTTAACGAGCGCTCGACCTCTGCGGTAAAATCAACGTGGCCCGGCGTATCGATGATGTTGATGTTGCAGTCCTGCCAGTTGCAGCTAGTGGCTGCCGCGGTTATCGTAATGCCGCGTTCCTGCTCCTGCTCCATCCAGTCCATTGTCGCAGTGCCTTCGTGCACTTCACCGATTTTGTATAGCTTGCCAGCATAGTAGAGAATCCTCTCGGTAGTCGTAGTCTTGCCAGCGTCTATATGGGCTATTATGCCGATATTTCTAAGTTTTTTTAATGCGTCTTGATTCGTCATTATCTTATTGTCTAATATAGTTTGCGTTTCAACCACCATGCAGCATCACAATCTCCTTAACTTTACATTTCAACAATGTTAAAGTGTAAAGTTAAGATTCTTACCATCTATAATGCGCAAAGGCCTTGTTGGCTTCTGCCATCTTGTGCATATCTTCTCTCTTTTTCATGGCAGAACCCTGGGCCTTAAATGCATCCATTATTTCATCGGCAAGCTTTTCATTCATTGGCCTGCCCTTTTTCTGCCTGGCAAAATCTCTTATCCATCTCATTGAAATAGAAGCGCCTCTGTCACTCTTTACCTCTATAGGAACCTGGTAAGTAGCTCCTCCGACTCTTCTTGGTTTTATTTCAAGAAGGGGCCTGGTGTTGTCAACTGCCTTCTGCAAGACCTCCAGGCCGTTGGCGTTACCAGTATTCTTTATCACGATATCCAGAGCGCTGTAAAATATGTTTTCTGCGGTCGATCTCTTACCCTTCACCATCAATACATTGATAAATCTCGAGACAAGCTTTGAGTTATATTTTGGATCAGGTGTTACGTCTCTTTTTTCTGCGCGCCTACGTCGCATATATATCTCCTTGTTCTTTGTATCTTAAGCTCTAACTTTACACTTTAACATTGTTGAAATGTAAAGTTAGGCTTTGGGTCTCTTCGCGCCGTACTTGGAGCGGCTCTTCTTTCTATTCTGGACGCCTGCTGTATCAAGTGTCCCACGGACAATATGATACCTGACTCCCGGAAGATCCTTTACTCTGCCGCCTCTAATCAAGGCTATGGAGTGCTCCTGTAAATTATGCCCTTCTCCTGGTATATAAGAGGTAACTTCTATACCATTCGTGAGCCTGACTCTAGCAACTTTTCTCAATGCCGAGTTAGGCTTCTTCGGGGTCTGCGTTTTAACCTGCAAGCAAACTCCCCTCTTCTGAGGACACGACTCGAGCGCGCGAGACTTTGTCTTTCTTTTTTTACTGCTCCTACCTATTCGGATCAGCTGGTTTATCGTTGGCATACTTTTACGCCCTAACTTTACATTTTAACGTTGTTGAAATGTAAAGTTAGGCTTTCTTTTTCTCTTTCTCTGTTTTTGTGTCTGCTTTTTCTTCTGTTTTAGGTTCTTCTTCCGGGGTACCGACTTTCACCATGTCCATTTCCCTGTGGCTCTTATACCCTGTGCCGGCAGGAATCAGATGCCCCATGATCACATTCTCTTTTAAGCCTCTTAGCTCGTCTATTCTTCCGCTAGCAGCAGCGTCAGTCAACACCCTGGTCGTCTCCTGGAAGCTCGCCGCTGAAATAAAACTCTCTGTGCTAAGCGATGCCTTGGTGATACCCAGAAGCATTGGCGTGGCGCTCGCGGGTTTTTTCTTCAGCTTCATTACCCTCGCGTTCTCGTCCTGGAACACGGTCTTATCCACCTGCATGCCTACTAAAAACTCTGTGTCGCCCGAATCTTCCACTCGCACCTTTTTAAGCATCTGCTTGACAATAATCTCTATGTGCTTATCATTGATCTTAACGCCCTGGAGCCTGTAGACCTCCTGCACCTCGTTGACAAGATATTCCTGAAGCCTCTTCTCGCCTGATACCTTTAATATATCCTGCGGATTAATAGGGCCGTCAACAAGCTGGTCACCTGCTTTTACCCTGTCACCTCTATATGCATTCAAATGTTTGCCGTGCGGTATTACATATTCGCACTTCATGCCAGAGGAAGACTTCACTATTATCCTGCGCTGGCCTTTCTTTGCCGTTGCAAACTCCACTATGCCGTCTATTTCGCTTATCATCGCGGGGTCTTTTGGTTTCCGTGCCTCAAAAAGTTCTGCCACTCTTGGGAGACCGCCGGTTATATCCTTTGTCTTGCTCACCTGTCTGGGGGTCTTCGCAATTATAGCGCCTGCTTTTATAAGAGCGCTGTCCTGACATACAATGTGCGCACCTGAAGGTATCGGATAGATCGCCAAGACCTCTTTTTTCTCATTCTCTATGACTATCTGCGGGTGATATTCGCCCCTGTGCTCTATGATAACGCGGCCGGCAACACCTGTTGCCTCGTCGACTTCTTCGACCATCGTGACTTCCTCTATAATATCTTCGTATCTCACTCTGCCTGAAACCTCTGTCAGGATCGGAGAGGTGTAAGGATCCCACCTCACGAAAATAATATTTTTGTCTATTTCCTTGCCATCCGCTATTGACAGCACAGAGCCAGAAGGAACTGTGTGTTTCTCGAGCTCTCTCCCGTCTTTGTCATTTATGCTTATCTGGCCGTTCCTGTTCAATACTATCACGTCGCCTGATTCTTGTTTTACTGTCTTCAGGTTATGATATTTTACTATACCTTTTGACCTTGACTTCAAGAACGACTGTTCTACGATCCTCGACGCCGTGCCTCCGATGTGGAAGGTTCTCATTGTAAGCTGCGTGCCAGGCTCACCAATGGACTGCGCCGCAATAATACCGACAGCAGTTCCAAGCTCGACCAATTTGCCGCTTGAAAGATCCTTGCCATAACATTTTGCACATACGCCATGTTTTGTCTCGCATGTCAAGACGCTTCTTATTCTTATTTTTTCTACACCAGCTTTCTCAACTCTCTGAGAAGCTTCCTCATCTATAATCTTTCCCGCGCCCACAATAATCTCGTCGGTGATGATGTCAACGATATTATCGACTGCCACGCGGCCCACTATCCTTTCCCTGAGAGGAACAACCTCTTCGTCTGCCTCGATTATGGCACTAATAAGGATACCATTAAGCGTGCCGCAGTCCTCTTCTCTTATAATCACATCCTGCGCAACATCCACGAGCCGCCTGGTAAGATAACCAGAGTCAGCTGTTTTCAACGCTGTATCGGCAAGACCTTTTCTCGCGCCGTGCGTCGAAATAAAATATTCCAACACAGTCAGGCCTTCCCTGAAATTCGCGGTTATAGGCGTCTCGATGATCTCGCCAGAAGGCTTTGCCATAAGCCCTCTCATGCCGGAAAGCTGCCTTATCTGCTGCTTTGAACCACGGGCACCTGAGTGCGCCATCATGAATACAGGATTAAATGTATCCAATTCCTTGAATATCATATCCGAAACCTTGTCGGTCGCGTGCGTCCATATATCGACAATCTTATTGTACCTTTCGCGCTCCGTAATAATGCCTTTTCTGTACTGGTCCTCGACAGAATTGACTTCCTTCTTCGAGCTTGATACGACTTTCTTTTTATCCTCGGGGATCAAGAGGTCGTCTATCGAGATCGATAACCCTGCGAGAGTCGCATTTTCAAAGCCTATCTTCTTTACGTCGTCCAATAGCTTTACAGTGATATCGTGGCCAAAAAGTTTATAACAGTCCGCTATTACCCTTGAGAGGTTGGATTTCTCCAGCGGCAGATTCACAAAAGGCATTCCCTTTGGCAGCATGCGGTTAAAAATAATCCTGCCGGCTGTCGTCTGCACAAGCTTCTTGTCCATCCTCACCTTTATCTTGGCGTGGATGTCTATCTCTCTATCTGAAAGAGCGAGTTCGGCCTCGGACTTTGTCGCGAAAGACCTGCCCTCTCCTTTTAAGCCAGACCTTTCCTGCGTAAGATAATAACAACCGAGCACTATATCCTGCGTCGGCGTAATAATCGGCCTGCCGTCAGAAGGAGAAAAGATATTATTCGAAGCGAGCATTATAAGTCTCGACTCCATCTGTGCCTCCATTGACAGAGGCACGTGAACTGCCATCTGGTCACCGTCGAAATCAGCGTTGAACGCGGTGCAAACAAGAGGATGAATCCTTATGGCCTTACCTTCGATCAAAACTGGCTGGAACGCCTGGATGCCGAGCCTGTGCAGTGTCGGTGCTCTATTCAGAAGAACCGGGTGGTCTTTTATGACCTCATCCAAAATATCCCAGACCTCGAGGCGAGCCTTCTCGACCATTCGCTTTGCGCTTTTTATCGTGTGAACAAAACCTTTTTCCTTTAATTTTTTAATGATAAACGGCTCAAAAAGTTCGAGCGCCATTTTCTTTGGAAGTCCGCACTCCCAGATCTTTAGCTCAGGACCGATCACAATAACGCTTCTGCCTGAATAATCCACGCGTTTTCCCAAAAGATTCTGCCTGAAGCGGCCCTGCTTACCTTTTAACATGTCACTCAATGATTTTAGAGGCCTGTTCGCCGGGCCTAAAACCGGTCGGCCGTGTCTGCCATTGTCAAACAATGCGTCGACTGACTCCTGCAGCATGCGCTTTTCATTCCTTATAATGATGTCGGGCGCCTTGAGCTCCAATAATTTCTTTAATCGATTATTCCTGTTTATCACGCGCCTGTATAGATCGTTCAGGTCGCTTGTAGCAAATCTGCCGCCTTCAAGAGGCACGAGCGGTCTCAGGTCCGGCGGGATCACAGGGACTGCGTCCATTATCATCCAATCAGGTTTGTTACCTGATTTCTTGAACGCCTCAAGCACCTTTAATCTCTTTAAAATCTTTATTCTGGATTGAGCTGATTTCTGCTCTCCTAAGTCCGCCTTTAGCTTCTTTATATTTGCGTCGATGTCGAGTTCCTCTAAAAGCTTTCGTATGCCTTCAGCGCCGATCATGGCCTTGAATTTTCCGCCGTGTTCTTCTGAGTACTGCCTGTATCTTTCTTCTGTCAGGAGTTCTTTTTTCTTCAGCGGCGTCTCGCCAGGGTCAACGACTATATATTCCTCGTAATATATGACTCTTTCCAGGTCTCTCAGGCCAATGTTTAACAGTAGCGACATGCGGCTAGGCATGGCCTTAAAAAACCACACATGAGAGCATGGTGCTGCCAGCTCTATGCTGCCCATTCTCTCTCTCCTTACTTTTGAGAGAGTTACCTCGACTCCGCACCGGTCACACACTATACCTTTATACTTCACGCGCTTGTATTTTCCGCAGCTGCATTCCCAGTCTCGCGTAGGGCCGAATATCTTCTCGCAGAAAAGCCCGTCCTTCTCAGGCCTCAAGGTCCTGTAATTTATGGTCTCCGGCTTTTTTACCTCGCCCCTGGACCATGACCTGATAATGTCTGACGACGCAATCTTTATTGATATAAAGTCAAATGAGTTTGCATCTTTTTGCAGCATATATTCTCCAGTTGTCATCCCCGCGAAAGCGGGGATCCATGACATGCCCTATCCATGGATTCCCGTTTACACGGGAATGACATTGTTTATTATTATTTTTTCTTTTTGCGCTTTGCCTTTTTGCGGGCCTTGCGTTGCTCTTTCAGCTCCTCTTTGGTCATGACAACCGGCGAAACGCCGCTCGAGTCGCTATATTCTGTCTTGATGTCGAGACAAAGGCTCTGTAATTCCTTTACCAGCACGTTGAAAGATTCTGGCGTGCCAGGCTGCAGCGTGTGCTCGCCCTTTACGATAGATTCGTATATCTTGGTCCTGCCACTGACATCATCACTTTTCACTGTCAACAGTTCCTGCAATGTGTATGCCGCGCCGTACGCCTCGAGCGACCACACTTCCATCTCGCCAAACCGTTGTCCGCCAAACTGCGCCTTGCCGCCGAGCGGCTGCTGCGTTACGAGCGAATACGGCCCGATGGAACGCGCGTGGATCTTATCATCGACAAGATGCGCGAGTTTCATCATATAGATGTAGCCGACAGCGACCTTCTGGTCAAATGGTTTCCCGCTGAGACCATCAAAAAGCCTCACCTTGCCATCGCTGGGTAACCCTGCCTTCTTTAGCTCATCCTTTATCTCTGTTTCCTTTGCCCCGTCGAATACAGGCGTGACTACTTTGAAACCCATGACTTTAGCTGCCCAACCCAGGTGCGTCTCTAGTATCTGTCCGACATTCATCCTTGACGGAACGCCGAGAGGGTTCAACACCACCTCGACAGGTGAACCGTCTTCCATGTAAGGCATATCTTCTTCCGGCAAAATTTTTGCAATGACACCTTTATTCCCGTGCCTGCCAGCCATCTTGTCTCCTACGGAAAGTCTCTTTTTGCTGGCAATGTAAATAACAACGCGCTTCAAAACGCCTGCCGGAAGCTCATCTCCCCTCTTTATCTTATCGACGTCGTGCTCCTCTTCGTAAAGCACCTCTTCTATCTGGTCGCTGTAAATGACCAGGGTGCGCTTCACCTCGCTCTCGAGCTCAGGGTCTGTTTCTATTTTAATGGATGAGACGTCGCACTTTTCAAACTTAGACAGGTCTTTTTTTCTAATGGGCCGGCCTTCGGCTATTAAAGTAGTCCCTGTCTCGTCAGAAAGAAGGGGCGCTGTGAGCTTTACGCCTGAAACCAATTTGAACAGACGATTCTCCCTTTCCCTCTTTATGGTCTCGACCTGCTTTTCGTATTCTACCCTTATCTTCTGTATCTGCTTATGTTCTTTTTGAATTTCGTCTTTTGACTTTGACCTCTGGCCTTTTCTGGAAAATACCTTCGCGTCCACGACAATGCCTTCTATGCCCGAAGGCACAGTAAGAGATGCGTCACGCACGTCCCCTGCTTTTTCGCCGAATATCGCGCGCAAAAGCTTCTCCTCAGGAGAAAGTTCTGTCTCGCTCTTCGGCGCGACCTTGCCGACCAGGATATCGCCTGGCCCGACTTCAGCGCCTATGCGCACGATGCCGTCTTCGCCAAGATTTTTAAGGGCCTCTTCGCTTACATTGGGTATATCCCGGGTAATATCTTCATTGCCAAGTCTTGTCTCGCGCGATTCTATTTCCAACTCCTCTATATGTAGGGATGTAAACTTATCATCTTTGATCAGTCTCTCGCTAACGAGAATAGCGTCCTCAAAGTTATAGCCGCGCCACGGCATAAACGCGACGAGCACGTTTCTCCCAAGCGCCAGCTCTCCGCCTTCAGTGCCTGGACCGTCTGAAATCACGTCGCCTGCCTTTACGCGATCGCCTAGCTCCACAGTCGGCCTCTGATTGACGCATGTGTTTGCGTTTGACCTTGCGAATTTCCTTAATTTATAGGTAATGCTGTTATTGACTACGACTTCATCTGCCTGCACAGCAGTAACTTTTCCGCCTGCCTTTGCCAGAGTAAGGGCTCCGGAATCCGAAGCTGCTTTCTTCTCCACGCCGGTTCCCACCAAAGGTGCCTCTGCGAAAAGCAATGGCACTGCCTGGCGTTGCATATTGGAACCCATGAGGGCGCGATTCGCGTCATCGTGTTCGAGAAACGGAATAAGTCCGGCCGCCACGCTCACAAGCTGCTTTGGAGAAACGTCCATGTAATGAATATCCCTGGGCTGCGCATGAGGATAATTTCCCTTATGCCTGCAAGGCACTCTGTCTTCCGCAAAATATCCTTCTTTGTCCAATTTCGCATTGGCCTGCGCTACTATATATTGATCCTCTATGTCTGCTGTAAGGTAATCTATCTTGTTTGTAGCCCTGCCTTTTTCAACCTTTCTGTAAGGCGTCTCTATGAACCCGAATTTATTGATCCGCGCGTATGTAGATAGCGACGATATAAGTCCGATGTTAGGGCCTTCCGGCGTTTCTATGGGACAGACTCTGCCATAGTGAGAGTGATGCACGTCACGCACTTCAAAACCAGCTCTTTCTCTTGAAAGTCCTCCAGGTCCTAGCGCGCTCAACCTGCGCTTGTGAGTCATCTCTGCCAATGGATTAGTCTGATCCATAAATTGCGAAAGCTGGCTCCGGCCGAAGAAATCCTTTATTACGCTAGAGAGCACTTTTGAATTTATCAAGTGATGCGGCATCATGGTTTCGATGTCATAGATCGACATCCGCTCTCTGCAAAAACGTTCGACCCTTGCCAGGCCTATCCTGAACTGCTCAGCCAGGAGCTCGCCTACTGTCCTGACACGGCGATTCCCAAGGTGGTCTATATCATCCGGCTCGCCTTCGCCATTCTTCAGATCTATTAAATACCTGATTACGCTTACGATTGTCTCTGCATCGAGCATGCTCTTCTCGAGCGACATCTTCATATCAAGCTTGCGATTCAATATGTGGCGGCCGACCTTGGTCAGATCGTATCTCTTCCTGTCAAAAAATAATCTCTCCAGTAAAAGCTTCGCGCTTTCAATCGTCAATGGGTCGCCAGGCCTGAGCTTCCTATATATATCCAAAAGTGCTTCTTCCTTTGTCTTTGTGTGATCTTTTTCAAGGGTATTCGCGATCTCCGGCACAGTATGCCTGAATACCTCTAAGAACCTGATCCCCGCATCCCAGATCTTTTCAATTAATTCTTCTGTCAATGTGCCATTGTTCTGTAAAATCACTTCGCCTGTGTCAGGGTGTTTCACGTCTTTTACGACGACGCGGCCGACATATTTAAGCAGGCTGGACTTTCTCGCAGGCCTTGCTCTTTCCACGCCTGTAAATAACCGCATGATCTCTTCGTTGGTTTCGTAGCCGAGCGCGCGCAGGAATACTGTGGCGAGCATCTTCTTCCGCCTGTCTATAAAAACGTGCAATATGTCATTAGCGTCAAATTCGAATTCCATCCAGGCGCCGCGGCCAGGTATTATCCTGCCGGAATATATCCTTTTTCCTGTCGCGTGCAGGCTATGTTCGAACGATACGCCAGGAGACCTGTGAAGCTGGCTTACCACTACTCTTTCATCGCCATTAATAATAAAGGTACCGTTCTCTGTCATCAGGGGTAGTTCGCCGAGATATACCTCTTGCTCTTTTGCCTCTTTTTTGGTCCTAAGCCTGATCTTTATCTTAAGAGGCACAGCGTACGTAACAGCTCTTTTCTGGCATTCCAGCCTGTCGTACTTAGGCTTGCCCAGAGTGTAATGTAAAAATTCCAGCCGCGTCTCGCCGTCTTTGCTCTCTACAGGGAACACATCTTCGAATACGGCCTGGAGGCCTTCGTGCTTACGCTTGGTCTTGGGCTTATCTATCTGCAAAAAATCAACGTATGAATCTGTCTGCACCTGCAAAAGATAAGGTATGCTTGTAGCGTCTTTCAGCCTTGCAAAATTCTTTCGGTTTTGCATTTCGCTCTCCACGTCTAACTTTACATTTCAACAACGTTAAAGTGTAAAGTTAAGCTTACTTGTATTTCGCTTTATTTTAATTCTACTTTTGCACCCTGTGCTTCGAGTTTCTTCTTTATCTCTTCTGCCTCGTCCTTACCAACGCCTTCTTTTACTGTCTTTGGCGCTCCCTCGACCAGATCCTTTGCTTCTTTCAGTCCAAGGCTGGTGATCGTGCGGATCTCTTTTATTACCTGGATCTTTTTGTCGCCTGCAGATGCCAATACGACCGTAAAGGTTGTCTTTTCTTCCTGAGCTTCGCCTGCGCCAGCTGCGGCTCCGCCTGCTACTGCAGCTACTACAGGTGCCTGAGCTGTTACGTTGAACTTTTCCTCGATAGCCTTTACTAGATCTGAAAGCTCAAGAACCGACATCTGTCCGATGGTGCCCAGCATCTCTTCGATCTTCTTCTCGTCTGCCATTTCTTCCCCCTTATTGTTTTTGATCCCCTGTTTCTGGTTTCTTCTCTTCCTGTGGCTGTTCTTTTGGCTGCTCTGTTTTATCGGCAGCGTCTTCGCTAACAGGAGCAGCAGGCTCTTCTTTTTTAGCTTCAGCAGGATCTTCCTTCTTTTCCGCAACAGCCTCTCCGCTCGCCTGTTTTTTATCCTTCACCGCGTTCAGCGCATAACAAAACTTTGTTATAATAGCATTAAGGGCTGCGGCTAAACCCTGTATAGGCGCATTAAGCACGTTTGCAAGCCTTCCGAGTAATTCCTCTCTTGAGGGCAACTTGGAAAGCTGCACGATCTCTTCTTTTGAAATAATAGCTCCGCTCATTATGCCGCCACGGATATCCATAACCTCGTGACTCTTCGCAAACTTCACGAGTATTTTCGAAATATTAGTCGCGTCGTTTTTGTTGTCAATGGCAATGCCTACTTCTCCTTCTATAAGCTCTGCAGCGCTCTTCACGGGGCTTTCTGCAAGCGCCCTCTTCACCATTGAATCCTTTACCACCAAATATTCTCCAGAGATCTTCCTAAGCTCTTTGCGGAGCTCATCCATATCTTTAGCGCTCAAGCCTCTGTAGTTAGTAACAATAAAGGTATCCTTTTCGCTAAGACGATCGGATATCTCTTTTACCATTGACTCTTTGCATATCATTGAAAACTTTGCCATTACAATGTCCCCAATTTTACAAGGTCCAGTTTCAGACCTGGCCCCATCGTGGATGAAATCGAAATATTCTTTATATACTTTCCTTTTACTCCCTGCGGCCTTGCTTTATTTATAGCATTTATTACTTTTGTCGCGTTTTCGCAAATCGCCTTTTCTTCGAACGATATCTTGCCGATGCCTATATTTATGTTGCTGAGTTTGTCCAGCTTATACTCGATCCTGCCGGCCTTTGCTTCTTTTACGGCGCGGCCAAAGTCATTGGTCACAGTACCTGTCTTAGGATTTGGCATGAGCCCGCGCGGACCAAGTATCCTGCCTAGCTTGCCGACGTCGCGCATCATGTCAGGTGCGCTTATCACCACGTCAAAGTCGATCCACCCAGAGGTTATTTTCGCGACCAGGTCCTGGCTGCCCACATAGTCTGCGCCTGCTTCCTTTGCCGCGTTCGCGCCTTCGCCTTTGCATAACACCAATACTCTTACTTTCTTGCCTGTGCCGTGGGGCAATATCACGGTGCCTCGCACCATCTGATCAGCCTGCTTGGGGTCTGCGTTCAATCTCAATGCCAGCTCCACTGTCTCATCGAATTTCACATGCGGCACTTTCTTGAGAATAGAAACAGCCTCTCCGAGCACATACGTTTTATCTTTATCAACTACTTTTTGGTATTCCTTTTCCCTTTTTGTAAAATTTGTTCTCTTCGCCATAACCTTCTCTTCCTAACTTTACATTTCAACAACGTTAAAGTGTAAAGTTAAGCTTTTGCTTAACTAAGTTTTACTCCACCTCTATGCCCATGCTCCTGGCAGTCCCTTCTACTATCTTCATCGCACCTTCGATATCAGCTGCATTAAGGTCTTTCATTTTTGTCTGAGCTATTTCTTTTACCTGCGTCTTTGTGACTTTTCCTATTTTTTCTTTGTTCGGCACGCCACTCGCCTTGGCAACGCCACATGCGCGCTTCAAAAGCACTGAACATGGCGGACTTTTTACAATAAATGTGAATGACTTATCTTTGTATACCGTTATAACCACTGGGAGCACAAGTCCCGGCCTGTCCTTTGTCTTTTCGTTAAAGGATTTACAGAACTCCATTATGTTGACACCATGCTGCCCGAGCGCAGGGCCAACAGGCGGAGCAGGATTAGCTTGCCCTCCAGTAACATGCAGCTTAATCATCGATTTAATTTCTTTTGCCATTACCCACCTTCGCATCCCTAACTTTACACTTTAACGTTGTTGAAATGTAAAGTTAAAGTCGTTCAACCTGCCAATACTCGAGCACGATCGGCGTCGCGCGACCAAATATCGACACCATAACCTTTATTTTGCCCTTGTCCGGATTGACCTCTTCCACAGTGCCGCTAAAATTTACAAACGGTCCTTCTATGATCTTGACGCTATCGCCTTTATCAAAAATAACCTTTGGCGTCGGTTTCTCTTTTTTCTCTTCAGTCTGTTTTATTATGTGATTGACTTCACTCTCTTGCAATGGGATCGGCTTTGACTTTGTCCCAATAAAACCTGTCACGCCTGGAATGCCCCTTACCACATACCAGGTATCATCATCCAGATCCATTTCAACAAGCACATAGCCTGGAAAAAATTTCCTAAGAGATATCCTCTTTTTCCCATCTTTTACTTCAGATACCTGCTCTGTCGGTATAAGGACCTGGAAGACTTTATCTTTCAAAACGCCATCTTGAATCTTATTTTCGATAGTCGTTTTTACTTTTTCTTCCTGGCCAGTTAATGTATGTATGACGTACCACTTGTGGCTCATATAAAAATTATTTTAGCAAAATGCTTACAAATCTTGAGAGGATTAGATCGACGATTCCTATGAATACAGCTAGAAGGGCGGTAGAGGCAATGACAATTCCCGTAGAACCCATCAACTCTCTCCTGTCAGACCAGGAGACCTTCTGCATTTCAACCTTGACCTCAGTGACAAATTTTACAATACGCGAAAATATTTTCATAATCTTCCCCTAACTTTACATTTCAACAACGTTAAAGTGTAAAGTTACGAACACCATATATATTCGTGGCAGGCCAGGAGGGATTCGGCGCTTCATCCTTCGGATGAAGTCGGCCATCCGCTTTGCTTACGGTGCTCCTATTTTGTCGCACCTTTTCCTCGCTCTGCTCGGCGCAAAGCTCCATTCGAATCCCTAAGGATTCTAACCCTACTATAAAATCGTGGCAGGCCAGGAGGGATTCGAACCCCCAACACGCGGTTTTGGAGACCGCTGCTCTGCCAATTAGAGCTACTGGCCTCCGTTATCTTAATCCGGAGACTTTAGATTACATAACGTAAGGGGTCGAGTAGTGCATCGACCCCTTTGTATTTGGACAAATCTGTCCGCCTTATTCTATTTTTCTTCTTTGTGGGCTGTCCTTTTTTTGCAAAATTTACAAAATTTCTTTATCTCTAACCGCTTGGTCTGCTTTTTTTTATTTTTTGTGCTTGTGTAATTTTTCCTTTTGCACGCTGTACACGTTATTATTATCAGTTCTCTCGGCATTGTCTGCGCTTCCCTATGCTATTATATCCGCTACTACGCCTGCACCTACTGTATGGCCGCCTTCACGTA
>CAYPYS010000020.1:0-1983 GCA_964415355.1 uncultured Planctomycetia bacterium
CAGATACCCGAGTGGCCAAAGGGGTCAGACTGTAAATCTGATGGCTCACGCCTACGGAGGTTCGAATCCTCCTCTGCCCACCATGTATTCCAAGATGTTTGTTGTTGCGGGTGTAGCTCAATGGTAGAGCACTAGCCTTCCAAGCTAGCTACGACGGTTCGATCCCGTTCACCCGCTCCATTAAGCTGGCGTAGCTCAACGGTAGAGCAATGGTTTTGTAAACCATAGGTTGAAGGTTCGAGTCCTTTCGCCAGCTCCATTTTTTACTAGAAATAAGGCTTAACTTTACACTTTAACGTTGTTGAAATGTAAAGTTAGCGAGATATCATGAAGAATTCCTCTAATAAAAAAGTTGATGTATTCGCGCTTTTTCTCCCTGAGATAAAGGATCGTCTAAAAAACAGAAATTTTGCCCAGGTCAAGGACATAATAAAGAATATCCCCTCCATGGATCTCGCTGAAGGCATAAAGCTGCTCGAGGACCACGAGAAGATATTGGTATTCAAGCTTTTAAAGCAAAAAACCGCAATAGAGGTTTTTGAAAACATTCCTTTTAAGGATCAATCCTATCTTTTAAATAATCTTGAAAATCAAGATATCTCTGAGATTTTAAACGAGATGGCCTCGGACGAAAGGGTCGACCTTTTTAAAGATCTGCCTCCTAAAGTCGTAAAGAAGATGACTAACTTGATGAAGAAAGAAGAGGTCGATGATTTAAATAAGCTGCTCAAGTATCCCGAAGATACAGCCGGGAGTTTGATGACGACAGAGTTAATAGAGCTGCGCCCGAGCATGACAGCAAAAAAAGCGCTTCTGACCCTGCAGGAAAATTATAGGCCCGGCCAGATAAAAGATATAAATTCAATTTACGTAACCGATGATACTCACAAGCTTCTGGGAGAAGTTACTCTGCAGATGCTAATCATAGCAGCGCCGGATATGATCATAAGGGATGTAATGACGCCTGTTGACTGGATAAAGGTGCATGCTGGCACGGCTAGCACGGAAGTAGCTAAGAATTTCGAAAAATATGACCTTTTAAATATGCCTGTAGTTGACTCAGAGGATCGCTTGATAGGTATCATAACTATTGACGACGTAGTAGAGTTAATGCACAAAGAGACCACAAAAGAGATATATGAAATAGGAAAGATGTCCCCTGAAGAAGGAGAGGAAATTCGATACGCGCACACAGGGAGTTTCGGCCTTGTCAAGCGCAGGGCAGGCTGGCTGATGTTTCTTTTGGTGTTTGACTTTTTGACAGGGACGGTGCTAAAGACGTTTGAGCACGCGCTTAGCAATGTCGTTGCCCTTACTTTTTTTATTCCTATGCTGCTGGATACCGGAGGTAACGCCGGCAATCAGGCGACCATCACTATTATTAGAGGATTGAGCACAGGGGACGTGACGTTAAAAAATACCTGGAAAGTTATCAAGGTAGAGGTAATAGCTGCGCTGGCCATGGGGGCTATAGTGGGTACGGTTGCTTTTGGTCGCGCGATGTTAATGGAGCAATCGGTTTTGCTGGCGGTTGTCGTTGGCGCCACCATGACCTCTATAGTGCTTTTGGCTATAATGACAGGCATTTTCCTTCCGCTTGTTTCCAAAAAAGTAGGCCTGGACCCTGCGGTTCTCGCAGGCCCTATCACTACGAGCGTGGTCGACGTGATTGGCCTCATCATTTACTTCAAGATTGCCCAGGCAATTCTTCCGATCCTAAGGTAAAAGGCCTCCTAACTTTACACTTTAACATTGTTGAAATGTAAAGTTAAGTGCTTGACAAAGGAAGATTTTATGATATAATACTTTTTTCTCAGTGAGGGCTAATATGAGCACAATAGTGTTAAATAAAAAGGATGTTAAAAGAAAATATTACCTTGTCGACGCTGAAGGCAAGGTTTTGGGCCGCTTGGCCACCAAAATAGCATTGCTCTTGAGCGGAAAACGCAAAAAGGATCACACTCCGCACGTAGACAATGGCGA
>CAYPYS010000020.1:2083-14079 GCA_964415355.1 uncultured Planctomycetia bacterium
CAGGCTCCTGAAAAAGTAGAGGAATAAAATGGTAGAACAAAATATTATTTGGGCAACAGGGAGGCGGAAGCAATCAATAGCTCGCGTTCGTATTCTGTCAGGAAATGGCGAGATACAGATCAACAAGAAACCTCTCGACGAGTATTTTGATAGGCCTACATTGAGACTATTGGTTCGTCAGCCGCTCAAGGCCGCCAACGCTACAAGCAAATACAATGTAATCGTGACTGTGAAAGGCGGCGGAATATCTGGTCAGGCTGGGGCTGTGCGACATGGCATATCAAGGGCCCTTGCTGTTACAAGTGCGGAGACAAAGAGTGCTTTGAGAAGAAAAGGGTATCTGACGCGGGATCCTCGGGTGAAGGAAAGAAAGAAGTATGGCCAGAAAGGCGCCCGAAAGAGATTCCAGTGGACAAAGAGGTAAGATTGATTTAAGGTTCAAGGTTTAAATTTTGGAGTTTTACCGACGCCTATCTTGTCATTTTCCGTCGAGAAATAGATTGACAGGATGGGCTTTTTTATTTAGAATAAATTGTATTCGACTTAAGTTTACTTTTAACATTGTTGAAAGTAAACTTAAGGGGAGGGGAGCATGTTAAAGGTTGGGATAATGGGGGCGAGCGGTTATGCTGGCGAAGAGCTGATAAGGATTTTGCTCAGCCATTCCGAAGTCGAGATTTCTGTTCTCGCTGCCAAGATAGATAATACAGCTATATATAACCTATATCCATGGTTAAAGGGAAAGCTTGATCTTAAGTGCGGAGACATATCTGCCGGCGAAGTTGCGAAGCAGTGTGACCTTGTATTTTTGGCCTTGCCGCACAAAGTTTCAATGCAATTTGTGCCCGTGTTTTTAAATGCAGGCAAAAAAGTAATAGACCTCAGTGCTGATTTTAGGCTCAGGGACGTAGCTGTATACGAGAAATGGTATGATGTCAAACATGATTGCCCGCAGAACATAAAAAAGGCTGTATATGGTCTCCCTGAGTTTTACAGAGCAAAGGTAAAAAAAGCTGATCTAATTGCAAACCCAGGGTGTTACCCTACGAGCATAATATTGGGCAGCGCGCCTTTATTAAAGGAAAGATTGGCTGCGACTGAGCACATAGTCTGCGATTCAAAATCAGGGTTTTCAGGAGGAGGCAGAGTCCTCGGCAAGGAGCCAAAGCTCAGCGATTTCGAGAACAGCTTCAAGCCGTACAAGGTAAATGCACACAGGCACATGCCTGAGATAGATCAGGAGCTCAGCGTTGCCAGCGGCGCTGATGTGAAGGTGAATTTTGTACCGCATCTTGTGCCCATGGAAAGAGGTATTTTAAGCACTATTTACTTAAAGTTAAATAAAAAAATCGACACTAAAAAGGCGATAAAATTATACAAGGATTTTTACGCAGGCGAGCACTTTGTAAGGGTGCTCGACGAAGGTGCTTTGGCTGATACCAGGAATGTATGCAGAACGAATTTCTGCGATATATCAATGAGAATTTTCCCAGAGAAGTCGCTGGCGATTGTGATGACAGCTATTGATAATCTTGTAAAGGGCGCGAGCGGCCAGGCAGTGCAAAACATGAATATAATATACGGTTTTAAAGAGTCAGAAGGTTTGTGATATTATGAAAATTATAAAAGGCGGCGTAACTGCACCAAAAGGATTTTTTGCAAGCGCAGCGAGTTGCGGGATCAAAAGAAGCGGGCGCAATGACCTGGCATTGCTATTTTCTGAAACGCCTGCTGTGTGCGCAGCTACTTTTACTACCAATAAGTTCAAGTCCGGCTCTGTAATTTTGAGCGAGAAGAGAATAAAAAAAGGCGCTAGCCAGGCAGTTGTCGTGAATAGCGGCAATGCAAATTGCTGCGTTGGTAAAAAAGAATTAAAAGACGCAACTCTCATAGCTAACGCGATAGCCAATAGCCTTGGCCTGAGAAAGGATTTAGTTTTAATTGCATCTACAGGGATAATAGGCAAGCCTCTACCCGTTGCAAAAATTAAGACCAAGCTGAGCTCTTTGGCAAAGACATTGAATAGAAAAAGTGCTACGAAATTTTCAAAGGCAATAATGACGACTGACACAGTGCATAAAGAGATTGCAGTGACAATAAATATAGGCGGCAAATCAGTAAAGATAGGCGGAACCGCGAAAGGTTCGGGCATGATATGCCCTGACATGGCAACGATGCTCGCATTCTTTACAACAGACGCTGCAATAGAAAAAGCCGCTTTGAAACAGGCGTTCAAAGAAAGCGTGTCTGGCTCATTCAACAAGATAACGGTTGACGGCGACATGAGCACGAATGACAGCGCCATTGTATTTGCCAATGGTTTAGCAGGAAATAAACTTATAAAGAAAAATACCAAGACCTATGTTAAATTTTTAAACGCGCTAAAATTCGCATCGCAGGAACTTGCAAAAAAGATTGTCTTGGACGGCGAGGGCGCTACAAAATTCGTAGAGGTAAGGGTAAAAGGCGCTAGCGATACAAAGAACGCGGAGAAAATCGCAAGACACGCTGCAGATTCAAGTCTTATAAAAACAATGATCGCAGGCGGAGACCCGAACTGGGGCAGAGTAGCAGCTAGTATAGGCTCTAGCGGCGCAGACTTAAAGAGTAGCAAGATAGATGTTTATTTTGGAAAGATTTTAGTAATGAAGAATGGCGTAGGCGCAAGCGCTAACAGAAAGAAGCTATTAGGTTTATTTAGAAAAAAACATATAGAGATAACAATAGATTTAAAGTCAGGTGCTAGCGTCGCAAAGGTCTGGACCTGCGACCTAACCGAGGACTACGTCAGGATCAACGCCGAATACGAGGCTTAACTTTACATTTTAACATTGTTAAAGTGTAAAGTTAGCATTTCAACAACGTTAAAATGTAAAGTTAGCAGGAGAGGCCGATGCAAGAGGCAATAAGAAAGGCAGGCGTTCTTTTAGAGGCTCTGCCATATATCAAGTCTTATAGCAACAAGATTTTTGTCATTAAATACGGCGGGAGCGCGCTGATAGACCCTGATATAAAAAGAGGCGTCCTGGAAGACATTGTCTTTATGAGCTATGTAGGCATAAGACCTGTGCTTATCCATGGCGGAGGACCTTTTATAAACGAGGAACTAAAAAAACTTGGAAAAGATGCGGAATTTAAAAATGGATTAAGGATTACCACAAAAGAAAACATGGACGTGATAGATAAGGTCTTGAGCGATCTTAATCATAAGATCGCAGCGAAAATAGAAGAGTTGGGCGGCAAAGCTGCAAGCCTGAATACCTTTAAAAAAGATGTGATAAAAACAAAGCCGCACAAAGAGAAAGGCCTTGGCTTTGTGGGAGAAGTAAAAGAGATCGACAAGGATGTTATAAAAAAAGCAGCAAGACCGAGGTCGGTGCCTGTGATATCTCCTGTTGGCGCTGGCGCGCAAAATAAATTTTACAATGTCAATGCGGATGACGTAAGTTCTGAGATCGCTGTGTCACTTAAGGCTGCAAAACTTGTGTTACTGACAGACGTAAAGGGCATAATGGAGAAAAAAGATGACGAGTCAAGCTTGATCCCTACATTAACTATGAAAGAGACCAAATGCCTTATAGATAAGGAAATTATCCATGGCGGAATGATACCAAAGGTGAAGGCATGCATGAAAGCATTGGGCGGCGGAGTATCGAAGACGCACATAATAGACGGCAGGATACCGCATAGCTTGCTTCTCGAGATTTTCACTGATAAAGGTATCGGGACGGAGATAGTCACGCAATGAATACAAAACAAATAATAGCACAGTATGAAAAATTCGTAATAAAGACTTATACGAGGACCCCTGTTGTTATAGTGAAAGGCAAAGGTCTTAAGGTCTGGGACCTTGAGGGCAATGAGTATCTGGATTTTTTCCCCGGCTGGGCTGTTAGCGGCCTGGGTCATTGTCACCCGACAGTAGTAAGCGCCATAAGAAATTACCTTAAGAAGATTATTCATGTGCCGAACAACTATTACAACATGCTGCAGGGTAAGCTGGCGCAGACCATAATAGAAAATTCTTTCGAGGGCAAAGTATTTTTCTGCAACAGCGGCGCTGAGGCGAACGAAAGCGCGATAAAGCTTGTCAGGGCATACGGCGCTTCAAAAGGAAAATACGAGATCATCACGATGCAGGATTCTTTTCACGGGAGAACACTAGCGACTATCACGGCTACGGGCCAGCCAAAGTATCAAAAAGGGTTCGACCCTTTGCCAGCCGGTTTCAAGTCAGTTCCTTTTAATGATACAAATGCACTGGAAACTGCGATAACGGATAAAACAGCTGCTGTCATGCTCGAACCCATACAAGGGGAAGGCGGCATAAATGTTGCGAAGAAAGATTACATAGAGAGGATCAGAAAGATATGCAACGAAAGAGACCTGGTCTTGATTTTCGACGAGGTGCAGACCGGCATGGGCAGGACCGGCAAGATGTTTTGTTTTGAGCATTACGGCGTAGAGCCTGATGTTATGACGCTTGCAAAGTCGCTCGGCGGCGGCATACCCATTGGCGCCATGGTTGCAGCCAAGAAATTTGAAGGTGTGTTGAAGCCTGGCATGCATGCGTCGACTTTTGGCGGTAGCCCCATAGCGTGTAGCGCGAGCCTGGCTGTATTCGAAGCCATAAAGAAAGAAAAGCTTTTGCAGAATACCGTAGAGATGGGTGAGTATTTGGTTGCTAAATTGACAGAATTAAAAAAGAAAAAACCTGTAATAAAAGAAATAAGAGGTATGGGTCTTATGATAGGCATGGAGCTTAGCGTTGAGGGCAAAGATATAGCAGAGAATTGTTTCAAAGAAAAGCTTTTTATCAATTGCACGCAGGGAAATGTATTGAGACTTATGCCCGGCATGATAGTAAACAAAAAACAGATCGACAGAGCAGTGGCGGTCCTGGACAAGGTAGTCTAACTTTACATTTCAACAACGTTAAAGTGTAAAGTTAGGCGGGAGCGGAAACATGAAAAAAGATTTTATAACAATAAGAGATTTAAGCGGCACTGAAATAAAGGAGATTTTTGAGCTGGCCGCGAAGCTCAAGCAAAAGAGAAAGAGCAATGACAAGGCTCTTCTCAATAAGACATTGGGTATGATATTTGAGAAACCGTCTAACAGGACAAGGGTTTCTTTTGAGGTGGGAATCGTAGAGCTTGGCGGATATGCTATTTACCTGGGCTCGGACGAGATCAAATTGGGAAAGAGAGAAGCGACCAAAGACGCTGCAAGGGTCTTGTCGAGGTATCTTGACGGAATTGTTGCCAGGACGTTTTCGCACAAAAGACTTCTCGAGCTAGCACAGTATACCTCTGTGCCGGTAATAAACGGATTGACTGATTTATTGCATCCGTGTCAGGCGTTAAGTGATTTGTTTACGATAAAAGAGAAAAAGGGCTTAAAAAACATAACGCTTGCGTTTATAGGTGACGGCAATAATGTTCTTAATTCGCTTTTGTATGGCTCAAGCAAGGTCGGTATTAAAATAAAAATCGCCTGCCCAAAAGGCTATGAACCTGATAAGGGCATAGCAAAAGAAGTCGGTGATATTATGGAGTCATGTGATTCAGCTGCAGAAGCTAGCGAAGGCGCGGATATTATTTACACTGATGTCTGGACGAGCATGGGGCAGGAAAAAGAACAGGAAAAGAGGATCGCGGTATTTAAAGACTATCAGGTGAATTCCGAGATATTGAAATTGGCGAAAAAGGATGCCGTTGTGATGCATTGCCTCCCCGCGCATAGAGGCGAAGAGATAACCGACGAGGTTTTGGACGGTGAGCAGTCTATTGTGATCGATCAAGCAGAGAACAGGCTGCACGTACAAAAGGCGATTTTGCTTAAATTACTAAAAGGCTAACTTTACATTTTAACATTGTTGAAATGTAAAGTTAGCTCCTTAAATGTACAAGCGTAAGTTTACACTTTAACAACGTTAAAATGTAAACTTAAGGGAGAAAGAGACTATGAAGAGAAAAGTCGTGTTGGCGTATTCGGGCGGACTGGACACTTCTGTTGCAGTGAGGTGGCTGGCTGACAAAGGTTATGATGTCATTGCCTATATGGCAGACGTGGGCCAGGGCGGAAATTTTGCCAGGCTCAAGAAAAGGGCTTTTTCAGCAGGCGCTTCAAAGGTCGTGATCCATGATTTAAAGAAGGAATTTGCGGAAGATTTTGTCTTTAAATCTTTAAAAGCAGGCGCGGTCTATGAATCCAAGTATCTCCTGGCAACAGCGCTTTCAAGGCCGATTATCGCAAAGGGGCTCGTAGAGGTTGCAAAAAAAGAAAAAGCTACCTACGTGGCGCATGGCTGCACTGGCAAGGGCAATGATCAAGTGAGGTTCGAAGTGGCGGTTATGGCGTTGGCGCCGGAATTAAAAATAATAGCGCCGCTCAGGGAATGGAGCATGGTGTCGAGAGAAGAAGAAATAGAATACGCGTCAGAAAAAAATATAGACATTGATATTACAAAGAAGAGTCCGTATAGCTTGGATAAAAATATATGGGGTGTTAGCATCGAATGCGGCGTGCTGGAAGATCCATGGAATGAGCCGCCGGAGGACGCGTATAAAATAACCGTGGATCCGAAAAAGGCACCAAACAAGGCAACTTATGTAAATGTAGAGTTCAAGAAAGGTGTGCCCGTAAGGATCAATGGTAAAAAATACGAGCCGGTAGAGCTTGTGGCAAGATTAAACGGCATAGGCGGAAAACATGGCATTGGCAGGTCTGATCTCGTCGAAAACAGACTTATAGGGATAAAGTCCAGGGAAATATACGAGGCGCCTGGCGCATGGATTTTGCACAAAGCTCATAAGGATTTAGAGAGTCTTGTTTTGGACAGAGAACTCTTGCATTACAAAGAGACAGTTTCTTTAAAATATGCAGAGCTTATTTACTATGGATTGTGGTTTACGCCTTTAAAGAAGGCGCTTGATGGATTTATCCATGAGACACAGAAGCACGTAAGCGGTTCAGTTAGACTGAAATTATTAAAAGGCGTGGCTAGCGTAGTTGGCAGGAAGTCATCATATTCCCTATATAAGAAGGAAATGGCGACTTACGAGGCCGGCGATAAATTTGATAGGACCATAGCCAAGGGTTTTATCAATGTGTGGGGCATGCCGTATAAAAAGGCGTAAGGAGTCTATCATGTCTAAACTTTGGGGCGGAAGATTCAAGAAAAAAACAAATCCTTTAGTGGAAGAATTTACAAAGTCGATTCATTTTGATAAGAGGCTTGCAGGGTTTGACTGTCTGGGCAGCATTGCGCACGCAGAGATGCTGGGAAAATGCAAGATAATCCCTAAGAAAGAAGCAAAAAAGATTATATCAGCACTCCAGTCGATTTTGACCCAGATCAAAAAAGGCGGCTTTAAATTCAAGCCAAGCGCGGAAGACGTGCATACGGCAATACAGGATGCATTGTATAAAAAAATAGGGAAAATTGGCTGCAAGCTTCATACTGCGAGAAGCAGAAATGATCAAATCGCGCTGGACATAAGGATGTATTGCAAAGAAGAAATAGGTTCTATCGTAGATGAAATACTGAAGCTCAAAAAGTCTATTTTAAGCTTTGCCAGGAAAAATGCCAATATAATCGTCCCTGGCTTTACGCACTTACAAAATGCGCAGCCAGTGCTTCTTAGTCATCAACTGCTTGCTTATTGCGAGATGCTGGATAGAGACATAGCCAGGCTCAGCGACTGCAAAAAAAGAGTAGATGTGCTGCCGCTAGGCGCTTGCGCTATTAGCGGTACGAGCCTGCCTATAGACAGAAAGCTCGTAGCAAAGAGATTGGGGTTTTCCAAGATAGCGCAGAATAGCATAGATGCTGTTAGCGACAGGGATTTTGTCATAGAGTTTATTTTTGCTCTTTCTGTTCTAGCTATGCATCTTTCGAGGCTTGCAGAAGATTTTATAATATTAAATTCCCAGGCATTCGGCCTTTTGGAAATAGGAGACGAGATCTGTACGGGTTCAAGTATGATGCCTCAGAAGAAAAATCCAGATGTGCTGGAGCTCGTGAGAGGGAAAAGCGGAGAGCTTTACGGCTCGCTCGTAGAGATTTTAACAATTATGAAAGGACTCCCACTTTCTTACAACAGAGATATGCAGCAGGATAAAGAGCCGTTGTTTAGTGCTGTAGATAATATAATTGGTTCCCTGCAAATTTTAGCTCTATTTTTTAAAGATTTAAGGATAAATAAAAAAAGAGCAGGAGAGTTATTGCAAGACGAGGCGCTTTATGCAACAGACATAATGGAATACCTGGTTAGAAAAGGCGTTGCGTTGAGAGATGCTCATGAAATCGTCGGTAAGGTCATGTTGCATTGCTCCGACAAAAAATTGAATCTGTCCGAGGTACCGTTGAGGCAGTTGAGATTTTTCAGTTCTTGTTTTAATAAGGATGTATATGATCTTTTAGACGCAAAAAAATCAGTAAACCTTAAGAAATCTTACGGAGGTACTAGCCCTAAGCAAGTTAAAAGCAGATTAAAAACAGCCTAACTTTACACTTTAACGTTGTTGAAATGTAAAGTTAGATTGGAGATACGGTTATGCATGATTTTAAATATCGACACAACGAACTTTATTGCGAAGCAAAGCCAATAAAAGAGCTTGCCAGAAAATACGGCACTCCTCTTTTTGTCTACAGTCACAAGACCATATTGGACCATTATAGAAAGATTAAAAGCGCGTTCAGGAGCGTCAAGCCTCTTATATGCTATTCAATGAAGGCGAATTCCAATCTGTCCATCTGCAGAGCTCTTGTCAAAGAGGGAGCGGGCTTGGATATTGTATCAGGAGGAGAGCTTTACAAAGCGCTAAAGACAGGTGTTTCTCCGCGCAAAATAGTCTATGCGAGCGTCGGAAAAACAGAAGACGAGATAGTGTCTGCCATAAGAAATAACATATTTCTTTTTAATGTCGAGTCTTTGCCAGAACTTAGGGCCATAGACACGGTTGCCCGCAGACTGAGAAAGCGGCAGGCTGTTTGCATTCGCATAAATCCGGACGTAAAGCCAAAGACACACAAGTATATTACAACAGGCCACGAAGAAAATAAATTTGGAGTGGACATAGATACAGCCAGGTCTATATTTTTGAATCGCACTATATTCAAAAACCTTGATATATCAGGTATCCATTTGCATATTGGTTCGCAGATAGTTGATTCGCGGCCGTTTGTCAAAGCCATAAACAAGATAGTGGGCCTGATCAAGCTTTTGGAGCGCAGTAGCGTGAGAATTAATTGGTTAAATATCGGGGGCGGGCTCGGGATTATTTATTCCGGCGAAAGGCCTCAGACTGCGCTTGAATATGCGGCTGCGACTCTTCCTTTGCTCAAAGAGGTAAAAGCGAGGACTATTCTAGAACCGGGCAGGTTTATAATAGGGAATGCTGGCATACTCGTGACAAGAGTGGTCTACATAAAAGAAACATTGAGGAAAAATTTCGCAATAGTCGATGCGGGGATGAACGACCTGGTCAGGCCAAGTTTGTACGACGCTTATCACGATGTGTTACCAGTAGGCTCGGTGCCATACAGCAGCAGGGCAGGCAAAATACAGAAGTATGATATGGTAGGGCCTATATGCGAAAGCGGCGATTTTCTGGCAAAAGGCAGGAAATTTATAGACTTGCGCGAAGGAAATCTTCTGGCTGTCATGAGCGCAGGTGCATATGGATACAGCATGTCGAGTAATTATAATTCCAGGCCAAGGGTAGCAGAGGTGCTGGTTACTGGAAACCATGCAAGATTGGTGCGCAGGCGCGAGACATATGCTGATCTGATCCGGACAGAAGCCTAAGTTTACATTTTAACGTTGTTGAAATGTAAACTTAGCACGGAAGATCATATTGAGAGAATGAAAAAAATATATTTTACAAAAATGGTAGGGGCAGGCAATGATTTTGTGCTCGTTGACGCTAATCTCAATGGTTACGCGAGATTAGCTAGGACTCTGTGCCAAAGAAGGACAGGGGTAGGGGCTGATGGCCTTTTGGTCTTAGAGCGGTCCAAAAAATATGATTTCAAGATGAGGATATTCAACGCAGATGGTAGCGAGGCTGAGATGTGCGGCAACGGGCTTAGGTGTGCGGCCTTGCTTGCGAGTAAAGGCAAGAAAAATTTAAAGATCGAGACAATAGCGGGTCTTTACGAAGCCAAAATTACAGACAAGAATAGAGTAAAAATAAAAATGGAAGAGCCTAAAGGCCTGAAATTAAATATCCCTATAATTATAAGCAAGCGCAAAATAAGAGTAGGCTATGCAGATACTGGCGTGCCTCATGTTGTTATTTTTGTGCAAGGAATTGAAAAGATAGACATTGATTCGATCGGCCGTGGTATCAGGCATCATAAAATGTTTAAGCCTCGAGGGGCAAACGTGGATTTCGTGGAAATCATCGATGGTAAAAACATAAAGATGAGGACATACGAAAGAGGTGTGGAAGGCGAAACTCTTGCGTGCGGGACAGGCGCTGTCGCGTCGGCGATAATCGCGAGATGCGAGATGCGAGATACAAGGTGCGAGGTGAACGTCTACACGAAAGGCGGCATGTTGAAAGTATATTTTAAAAAACTTGGCAGCAAAATTAAAGATGTATATCTAGAAGGAGAAGCAAAGATAGTATATAAAGGAGAGGTGAGTTATGTTTGAAGGCTCAATGGTGGCGATTGTAACACCTTTTAAAAAAGGAAAAGTGGATGAGAAGAAACTGGCAGAGCTGGTCGAGCTCCATATTAAGCATGGCACGAGCGCTATTGTGCCTTGCGGCACCACAGGAGAGTCCTCAACGCTTTCGTACGAAGAACACGAACGCGTTATCGAGATAGTTATAGAGGCAGCGAGCAAAAAATTACCCGTTATCGCCGGTACAGGCTCTAACAATACCAGCGAAGCGATTATGCTGACCAAGCATGCCAAAGAGGCAGGCGCTGATGCGTCTTTGCAGATCTCTCCTTATTACAACAGGCCGACGCAGGAAGGACTGTATCAACACTTTAAAAAAATTGCCGACGAGACAAATTTTCCTTTGATAGTTTACAATATAGCTTCAAGGACAGGCGTAAATATATTGCCTGAGACAATGCAAAGATTGAGCAATGTAAAAAACATTGTAGGCGTAAAAGAGGCTAGTGGGAATCTGGACCAGATGTCAAGGATTCGCGCTTTATGCAATGATAAATTTGACCTGATTTCTGGCGATGACAGCTTGACGTTGCCTGTATTGGCAATAGGCGGCACAGGCGTTATTTCAGTGATCAGCAACATTGTTCCTAAAGATGTTGCTGAGATGGCATCTAAATTTAAAAAAGGCGACATCAGTGGCGCGAGAAAACTGCACTATAAACTTTTGCCTCTCGTCAAAGCGATGTTTATAGAAACGAATCCTATACCTGTCAAGACAGCAATGGCGCTTTTGGGTATAATAGATGAACCGGACCTGCGGCTCCCGATGTGTGCTATTTCGCAGTCAAATTTGGAAGCACTAAAGAAGGCATTGAAAAACTACGGCTTGCTGTAACTTTACACTTTAACGTTGTTGAAATGTAAAGTTAAGGAGAGGATATGGTCAGAGTTGCTATAAGTGGCATATGCGGAAAAATGGGCAGGCGGATCGCCTTGCTGGCGTCGAAGGACAAGGATCTTGGGATAGCAGGCGGATTAGAAGAGAAAGATAATCCTTTTATCGGAAAAGATATAGGCGAGATCCTTGGGGCAGGAAAAATCGGGAAAAAGGTAGAATCTGATTTTAAAAAGATATCGGGTGCGTGCGATTCCTTGATAGAATTTACCTTTCCTGAGGCGACAATGGGACACCTGGAGATAGCTTGCGACAAAAAGGTCAGTATGGTGATAGGGACAACAGCGCTTTCTCCTCAGCAATTAGAGAAAATAAAAGAGGCTTCTAAAAAGATCCCGATAGTGTTTTCTCCCAATATGAGCGTGGGCGCAAATGTATTGTTTGAGCTCACAGAAGAGGCA
>CAYPYS010000021.1:0-13072 GCA_964415355.1 uncultured Planctomycetia bacterium
AACAAAAAACAGGACTTGTGTTATTCGGGATATTTTTATGCTTTCTTTTGCTTGAGATAGGATTGCGAATAGCTGGATTTGCAATATTATCAATCCAGGAATATCGAAACAGGGCAGCTGTCAGTCAAAAGGGCGAATATCGCATTATGTGTATAGGAGGATCCACTACATGGGATGCTTATCCCGTCCGGCTAGAAGAGGCCTTAAGCAGAAAAAATGCAGGTTTAAGATTTCAGGTGATAAATAAGGGGATTCCCGGCATTGATTCAGCAGAGATACTCGCACATTTAGATAAAAATTTAGACAAATATTATCCTGACATGGTAATTTGCATGACAGGTATTAACGACGCAGCGTCAACTGTTTCCTATGAAGATAGCCTGAGAGTAAGAAGTATTATGTTTTTAAAAGGACTCAGGGTATACAAACTGGCAAAAATTTTAAGGCGCAGCGATTTAGATGAAGATACAGGACTGCAGGAAAGCGCAAGAAAAAAAAGATATGACACAATCATAGATTCACAATCATTAAAAGTTGAAAAATTGATATTTAAGCATCTAGTTTGGATGAAAGAGGGTGAAGACGAGAAGGCAGAAAAGATATTAAAAAAGGCCTTAGAGATAAAACCGGACGCTTGCGAACTACATCTTTGGTTGGGGGAATATTATATGCATGTGGACAGGCTAGAGGAAGCCAAAGCTGTTCTAAAAAAAGTATTGGAATCGTATCCGAGAGACTCCCATGCTCTTACATTGTTAGGGGCAATTTACTGTTCTCAAGGTAGATGTAGTGAAGCTGAAAAAGTGCTGAAACAGGCTATAGAACTTGAACCTACGTACAGGGAACCATATTCTGAATTGGCTATTTGTTACAAAAAACAAGGTAAGCTTGAAGAATTGGGGCGAGCATTCGAAAAAATAGAGACACTTGATACCACGAACGATTATTTCTATGGCGCCTTGGGAACATATTATACAAGAATAGGTCTCGATAAAAAAGCAGAGAGTTATTATAAAAAGGCCAACGAGCTCAGGTCTAAATATTATAATCCCGGCACGCGGCATAATTATCAAAGAATAAAAAATAAGATAGTTCAGAGAGGAGTAAAGCTGGTCTGTGTTCAGTATCCTGTGCGCAGTGTCAAGCCTCTGAAAAAATTGTTTGACTCCACGGAAGGTATCATTTTTGTAGGCAATGAAAAGATCTTCAAAGAGGCGTTAGAAAAAGCGAGTTACGATGAATATTTTATAGATAGCTTCGGCGGGGATTTCGGACATTGTACTAAAAAAGGTAACGAACTTATGGCAAGAAATATCGCCGATACTATCTTAAAACACGGCTTTAAGAAACAATAACTTATGCGCAGGTTGTCTTTAAAACAAAAAACAGGACTTGTGTTATTCGGGATATTTTTATGCTTTCTTTTGCTTGAAGCAGGGCTGCGAATAGCTGGGTTCCTAATATTATCAATACAGGAGCATAGAAATAAAAAGGCCCTTAGTCGGAACGGTGAATATCTTATAATGTGCATAGGTGAGTCCACTACAGCCAGGGGAGGAGAAGATTCTTATCCAAGGCAGCTAGAAGAGATCTTAAATGGAAAAAGTACAGGGACAGGATTCAGGGTAATAAATAAAGGCATAGAAGGGGTTGAGTCAGGAACCATTGTATCCAGATTAGAAAAAAATCTAGATAAGTATATGCCGAATATGCTTATGGCGATGATGGGCGTGAATGACAGCCCCGGTACGACGCTATACGAAGAGACGCTAAAGGCAAGATCCGAGCTTTTTCTTAAGGATCTCAGGATACATAAACTCATAAGGAGCATCCGCTCAAATCTTGCAAATAAAATAATAGAGATAAAAGATGAGTATTTGATAAACGATATGATCTCATTAAATGAGGTATATTTTAAATATAAGTCTCAGGGCAGGTTCGAAAAGATAGAAAAGATGCTAAAGAAGAGAATGGAGAAAAATCCCGACAATGCAGAAATATTTTTTATGCTCGGGAATTGTTACAGAGAGCAAGCCAGGCACAAAGAAGCCCGAGAAATCTTAAAAAAGGCAGTCGCGTTGGACCCTGAATACGCAACAGCGTATTTAGAATTAGGACTTTCTTATGCAAACAGAGGTGAAATCCGCAAGGCAGAAAAGATGTTTAAAAAAGCAATTAAAAGCAATGGCTTAGACTATGGTGCATATGTTGAACTGGGTATTCTTTATATTGATCAGAAGAGATATAAGGAAGCGGAAAAGATACTGAGTAAGGCCGTAAAAATAGACCCAAAATACGAGCCGACATACACGATGCTGGGAGTCTGCTACAGGCAACAAGGCAGGTCGGACAAGATTCAAGAGCTGTCCGAAATGATCATAAAAGAAGATATAAAAAATGATCGTCTGTATGGTTTCGTAGCGACTCACTATAAGGAACAGGGTGAGTTCGAAGAAGCAGATAAATATTATGAAAAAGCCAATAAATTCAGAGAAGAGTACTATGATAGAGCGACGCGTCATAACTACAAGAAATTAAACGATATTACAGAGCAAAGAGGGGTAAAGCTGGTCTGTGTTCAGTATCCTGTGCGCAATGTCAAGCCTCTGAAAAAATTGTTTGACTCCACGGAAGGTATCATTTTTGTAGGCAATGAAAAGATCTTCAAAGAGGCGTTAGAAAAAGCGAGTTACGATGAATATTTTACGGATAATTTCGGGGGCGAATTCGGGCATTGCACGCGAAAAGGAAACAGGCTGCTTGCTGAAAATATTGCCGATACGATATCAAGGGAACATTTTCAATTGACAGCATTTTAGGATAGACAGTTTATGCGATTGATGCCGTATTTAAAATTTATGGTAAAATTACTCGTTTCTAAAGTATCGGGAATTAAAACCCCGTTAGTCGTAATACTTTGTGTTACGAATAGATGTAATCTTAGTTGCTGGTATTGTTACGGAGAGCATCCTTACAGGAAAGACTGGACTGATTTTACGACAGGAGAGTTACTGAGTATAATAAACGGTCTCCATAAATCAGGCACACAGATCCTCCAGCTCCAGGGAGGAGAGCCTTTGATGCGCGACGATTTGGACATTGTCATAAAAGAAGCGCGACAACGCGGCATGATCTGTGACATGGTTACCAATGGCACATTGATTGCCCGGAAACAGGAAGCCATTCGTCTCCTTAATAAGATTTGCATCAGTCTGGATGGTCCCGAACCTATCAATAACCAAAATCGAGGCAGGGGGAGTTACGCTAGGATTGTTGAGGGCATAGAGATTGCTTGTTCTTTGGGTTTACCTGTCCGTATCAGTTCTGTATTGACCGCAAGATCCTCGAAAGAAGATATAGATTGGCTGCTGGATTTTACTAGAAAACGTAAAATATCAGTGAATTTTTCCCCGTCATTCGAATTTACTTCTCCTGTGCGAGGAAAAGATTTTAAGCCTCATGAGATCCCGGATACCCATCTTCGAAGTCTTTTTGCTCATATCATAAGGCGTAAAAATGAAGGGGCCGCCGTTCAATTTACTGCCAGGAGCTACGATATCGCCAGTAAATGGCCGTTTTCGTATCAAAAAAGAACAGCATCTGCCGAAAAAACACCCGCAACTTTTATTTATCCAAAGTGTTATCACGGTAGATACGTATTTTTTATAGACAGTGATGGAAGCGTATACCCATGCTGTAATTTTTGGGGGCGTAGCAATACGCCGAATATTAAAAGACTGGGATTAAAACAGTCTATCTCTTATTTAAATCGTGAGAATTGCGCAAGCTGCCATATCCCGGCTTATATTGACAGGAATCTCTTTTTTAGCGGCACACCCGGTGTGTGGTGGAATTACGCGCTGGAGATGATGAGAGGAGCAAGATGAATAAAAACACCTGGTATACATTGAGAGACGCTGAAGCAATGTCTCCGGAAAAAAAGATTTCTCTGACAGAGCAGTATGTTAATCCGGGAATGGTGAAGTTATTTAAAATGCTCGGTTTTGATAGGGTGTGGGCTTCTTCTGCCGAAGGCATGAATATCATACTTGATGATGGGCGAAATATCCTGGATATGACAGGAGGAAGTTGCGTTCTGGGCCTGGGGCATAATCATCCCCGAATATTAGCGGCGCGCGCTCAAATTGCGGGCAAGAAACGCCTGGAACTGTGCAAGAGCTTTATCTCTCCTTATGTAGCGGCGCTATCAGCTAATATAGCGGCCTTGTTGCCGGGCGACTTAGAGTATTCTTTCTTTTGTAATAGCGGCGCAGAGGCAGTGGAAGGTGCACTAAAAATGGCTGAGAAGCATCATGGCTGCGACCGAAGCGGGATAGTCTATACAGACTGTTCGTTTCACGGCAAGACTCATGCCGCCATGTCGGTCTCGAATCTTGACGATTCCAGAAAGCATTTTAAGTTATTAAAGCATTGTCATAGAGTGCCTTTTGGCGATGCGGATGCACTAGAAAGGCTTTTCCGTTCTCGTTGCCGGTCAGGAAGCGAAAAACCGGATCTATGCGCCTTTATTTTAGAGGCAATACACGGCACGCGAATTTTATTTCCTCCTAAAGGTTATCTTAAGCGCGTGCGCGATCTTTGCACGCAATATGACATTTTACTTATATTTGACGAAATATACACCGGATTCGGCAGGACCGGCTACTGGTTTTCATTCGAGGCCGAAGGAGTCGTGCCGGATATAGTATGCTATTCAAAGACATTCGGAGGAGGCAAGGCTACTATAGCCGGATATACTGCCCGCACTCCGGTATTTTTAAGGGCATATGGAAAGCCTGATGATTCAATGATGCATTCATCTACGTTCAGCGGTATGAGCGAGGAATGCGCTACAGCTATCGAATCTTTAAATATATTCAAAGACGAAAATTTAGTGGATCGGGCCAGAGGATTAGGTGAATATCTTGGCGAAAAACTCAATAACCTGAAGACCAGGTATCCTGACCGCATAAGCGATGTGCGCGGAAGGGGTTTATTGTGGGGAGTCGAGTTAAGGCCAATGAACAAGCATATGCAGTCACTAATTACAAAAATATTTCCGGATAAATCAACTCTTTTGCCGACACTGACAGGTGCTATAGTATTATCTGAATTATTTCATGTCCATAATATTCTAACTTATTTAGGCTTTACCAGGCGTAACCTTATTGTTTTTACGCCTTCCTTGATCGTCAGCAAGGTAGAATTAGATCAAGCCGTTGAAGCGCTTGATGGTGTTTTGTCTTCCGGGTGGATGGCGCTTACTAGTAAATTTATAACTAGATTTATCAATAAAAAATGAAAAAAATAATATTTGTTTTTATTATCATTTTATTTTTGCCACTGTTCATATTGGAAATGATACTTTATTCTTACAATGGACCGACAGGGAAAGAGTCCGACCCCCCATTCTTTAAATACTATAATGTGGATATCCATAATCCGTTTTTCAAGAAATCCAGCATGGAAAACAGGGATGTGTATACGCCTCAAAGGTTATATGATTATTTCAGGCACGCAAATTCTTTTTCTAGCATTAAGGGGTCCAACACAATAAGAATCTTTATCCTGGGAGGATCGGTGGCGCATGACTGGACCGGCCCAGAGGCACTTTTTTTTAAAGATGCCCTGGAGGATTTAATCCCGGATAAAGATTTCGAACTCATAAATTGCGGTATGGATGGGTATGACAGCTACAGGGTTTCTCTGTTGGTAGAGGAGGTATTGAATTACAAGCCCGATCTCATAATCGTCCTTTCAGGAAACAACGAGACCCTTCGCGACCCTACCAAGGTAAATTTGACTATTTATTATTTAAATAAACACCTTAGAAGATTTTGGACATATCGCAATGCCCAGGATGCGCTTTTGCGATTTCTTGAAAATATGGATCCAATGACCTCAAGAAAACGCAGGAAAAAGCTTGCCGATTATGAGGCAAACCTGAAACTTATCCTCAAGATGGCAGAGGCTAAAAAAGTCCCGGTTATTTTATCTACATTGCCCGTAAGCCTTAAAGATTACCCCATGGTCGTAAATAGGCCGCTGGATAGACAGTTTTTCTTGGCCAGTTTTTTATTTGAAAAAGGAGATTACCGCGATGCGATCGATGAGATTAATCGTTTCCTCAATACTAAGCCCGGAGATTCTTGCGGATTCCGTCTATTAGGACGCATATATGAGGCAAAAGGGGATTACGAAGAAGCAAAAAAATATTATCTAAAGGCTTTGGATCTTAGCTTTGGATTGGGCAGTCCTCACGCGTCTCCCGCGAGCAATAAGATTGTTCGTAAAATCTGCATCCAAGAAAAAGCAGGCCTGGCTGATCTGGAGGCGGCGTTTATGAATATAGCCCGGCATGGCCTGACGGGAAGAGAGCAATTTTTTGACAAGTGCCACTGGTATCCAGAATATTACTCTTTGGTGACCGAGACCGTTCTCATGGAAATCATGGAGAATGACAGAATATATTATGGCATTTTTGATTCCGACAAATATAGATCGAACAGCTTCTTGATCCCCCATGACTTTCCTTTGTTGGAAGTAGGTATAAAGAACGATCCTGTCATAAGGAATCAGATTAAGACGGCTGTCTGGGATACTGTCTGGAGGCAAACAATAGGCCTTGAAGATATCTTGAACGAAGCAGCAGTAGAGTGTTTTAAAACAGTACACTTTATGAATCCGGAAGTATTGTGGAAGATGAAAGACTCGAGAGAGGATATGAAAAAGATGGTTCTGGACAAAAAGCAGAATCTACTTTTGGGGAAAGACCATAAAGACCTTGATTTTGAAAAAGGATGGTTAAAGGTGCTGTATTATATAGGGGAAACCTACCGCCGCTTAAAGCTATACGATGAATCCCTGCAGTATTTCAATAAGGCGATTGCCATGGACGAATCTTATTATTCGCCATACATAGGGCGTGCGCTGGTGTATTATGCATTAGGAGAAAGGCAAAAAGTGAAGGAAAATATCTATAAGGCAGAATCTCTTTCAGATGCCATAGAGATTATATGTTACAAAGAGATACTCGAATCACAGTCTTGAGCCTTGAGGAGCAATATGAAAGTTTTGTTAGTATTACCTAAAGTCGATACTTGTTATGAGCGCGTGCCTAGCATGGGCTTGATGAATTTATATTTGATCGGCAAGAGACTTGACTGCGAGATGGAGCTATTGGATCTCAGTGAGCTTTCTTATAATAAAGGATTAGAGAAGATCCTGTCCAAAAGATATGATATCGTCGGGGTCTCTTGTAATTTTATCAATGCAGCGACTTATTGCATGCGTTACGCAAAAGACATAAAAAAAAGATATCCTGATACGATGGTCATAGGAGGCGGTAATCATGCAACATTGGTCCCTGAAGATTTATTATTCAATAATTATGACTATCTGGTTTATGGGGAAGGGGAGAGGACATTCGAAGAGTTTATAGTAAGAATAAAGGAAGGTAAAGACGTAAAAAACATCAAAGGTATTTCTTATTTAAAAAACAGGAGGATCACTAAAAATCCGGCGCGTGAATTAATAGACGATCTGGATACATTGCCGATGAATGATTATTCGGAGTTTGATCTGGAACCATATTTCAAGCATTCAGGTATGAGATATATAAGCATGGAGACATCGCGGGGATGCGCTTACAATTGCGCATTCTGCTCCACCGTGAAGATGTGGGGGCATAGATATCGCCATAAATCTCCGCAGAGGATCCTGGAAGAATTTAAGATCGCCAAAAGACTGAATATGGATTATGTCTTTCTAGAGGATGATGACGTAGCCCTCGTTGAACAGAATCTTCGCGATTTTTGCCAATTATTAATCGATGAAAAGATAGATATTTCCTGGGGGATGGGGATAGGCTCCAGGTCCATAAAGAAGGAATCCACATATGATCTTCTGGTGAAAAGCGGATGCGTTAAGATAAACGTGAATATCGAATCCGCTAATCCCAGGATCCTCAAGGCGTATCGTAAGCCTCATACCATAGAGGACAACAGGAAGCTATGCGAAAATCTGCTGAAGAGAGGCATCTTAATCGAGAATCACGGCCTGATAGGATTTCCGGATGAGACTATTCGCGAGACCTTGAATACGTATTTCCATCTGATAAAGACATCGCAGATATGGATAGTCAGCATATTGGAGCCAAGGCCGGGATCTGATTACTGGAAGGACTGGGATGGGCATGGCGATGTCTCGAGATACAGGCTTTTCGGAAAGGCAAACGTGTTTTGGGGCAGGCATAAGTTTATTATTTATTTAATATATCGCATCTTTGCTTTATTTTATTTTTTAAACCCGGCCCGCATATGGAAGACCTTGCTTTCCAGGAATAAGGGAGCCAGATATAGCTATAGCAGGAAATACTATATCGCGTATTACACGATAAAACAGAATATTTTAAATTTTTTCAGAAGACTCGGTTTGTTTTCCAGGCTATTCGATGATTAAAAAAATAAAAGAGATGCGCAAAAATAAGCTAGTTTTAGTATATTTTATTCTTCTTTTCGGTGCGTTGGCGCGTATCTACTACCCGGCGTTTCTTAATGCGCCTAGAAGCGATTGGTGGGAAAGTCTTTATTTTTTTCACGGTATTTATGATAGTCCGCAGCCTTATCAGTGGATAGGTATTCTTAATATGGACGCCTATTGCCATGTAACCTTTAGGCCTTTTTCGCACATGCTGCTTTTTTTTCAACATCTTATTTTTGGGTCGCAATTTATTTATATGCATATAATAAATTTCTCTTTATATTGTTTAAGCGTAGCATTGCTTTACAGGTTAGCAAGGATTTTTGGCAATACCAGGATGCTGAGTATTGCATTTATAACTCTTTTCGCTTGTTTATTCAGCCATTTTGATATTGTTTCATGGACGGCTCATTCTTTTGTTATATTAGGTTTTTGCTTGTTTCTTCTGGGGTTTCTGTGTTATGTAAGATTTTTAAAGACAAATAGAGCCGGCTACTTATTCTTGACGGGCCTTATTTTTTTATTTGGGATGCTATGCTATGAGGCGTTTATTTTCTGGCCTCTTTCTGTTTTGATCTTGAGTCACGTTGACGGTATTGCAGGCAAGCATAAGATATCAAAAAAGAGATTGATGAAATCTTGTTTTTCTCTCACGGGTTTAGTGTATATCGCATACGCGTCTATCTTTCTCTTTGTCAGATTTATTTCTATTTACGAGGATTCATGGAGGCAGACACTGGCTTTGATCTCAGAATTGTCTTCGGCACAAAGGATTCTTGAAACTATTTTCGCGTCATTCTTTAATGTCCTGTATAACGGAATTTTTGTAAACATATTCCCTCTATTTGCCACCCCTGTGCATTTTGATGGAGTCAGTTCTAACATAAAAATGTGCGGATTATTAGAGCTTTATAGGCCGACAATAGCACATATGCAGATTTCGACAGTTATTGTGTTGATTATTATTGCGGGTATAATTATTTACTTTATCAGGCAAAAGCGTTTTGATATTCTTAAGATATTTATATTTTTGCTGTATCTATTATTTTCTTTCGTCTTCACGCTGTTTTATTTTAAATATTTCAATAATAAAGAATATTATTATAATTTCCTGCAATTCAGATACCAGTATATTCCCAACGCGCTTATTACGCTGATTGCCCTGCTATTTTTTGGGCAAGTAGCAAGATATGCACGTAGCAGGATCTGGAAGATAGCGATATATTTAACCTTATTAGCTCTTGCGCTCTCGAATATATCGCATGTAGCGACTTCTGTTTCGCTTCAGGCCCGCGAAATGGCTCCTCTGAACAGGATGATAGGCAATATTAGAACGGCTATCAAGGCCGGCGAGATAAACGAAAAGAACAAGATTTATATTGAAGATAACATTGTCCTCCTGTTTCCTCCGGCGTGTTGGAATGCCGAAATGGGGAGATTGTTCATGAAGAGGACATATCAATGGATGTTTGACAGGAATGAGATAAGGTATTTTTCTGATACGGCTGACGAGGCTGTGTGGGTTATAGACAGAAATGATCTCAGCATAAGGGAAAGGAGCCCATGAGCTATTTACGCCGCTATAAGCGCTTGATTTTTTCTCGTCAGGGAGCCGGTGTTGCATATGCACTTGTGCTCTTCGGGGTGCTCCTGGCTATTTCTTTTTCATCCTTCTCGTATCCACCGATTAGCGACGACTGGGAAAAGTTTCATTTTTTTCATCATATGGACGAAAGGCCCGGTCCGGTTAAATGGTTACATATTTTAAATCATGATCCGAACGAGCGAATGCGCTACCAGCCTCTTTCGCGCATTTTTTATTATGTCTTTCATGTGGCATTCGGTTCTCATTTTATGTTTTTTCAGATATTTAATTTCTTGTTTTACCTGTTCTGCGTAATCATTCTATACAGATTTTCATTGTATTTTTTCAGGGATAGATTTATGAACGCGGCGTTTGTAGGGCTTTTTGCTTTTTTGTTCACGCATTTCGATATCGTCCTATGGTCTTCTCATATCTATATTATAGCCGGTTTCACAATGCTGCTGCTCGGTTTTATCCATTATATGAAATTCCTGAAAACAGGTGGAAAGGCCCGGCTTCCCTGCGTGATCGTGCTGTTTCTCGCCGGCATACTTTGTTACGAGCCGTTTTTTCTCTGGCCCGCAGGTATCATTATTTTATCTTGCATAAAGGAGCTGCGCGGGATATCAAGAGAAAAGATTATAAAGGCCAATGCTGTAGTCCTGCTTATAATTTTCAGTGCATATTTTTTATTCTATTTATTTGTAAGGTCGCTGGGCACATACGAAAACCCGGCCTATGAGATAGGTGATTTTCTAAAGTTAGGCAGCGTTATTCCGACCGGATTTTTAGTTCTTTTTAATACGATCTACAATAATATCGCCGTTAATATTATTCCTTTTCTTGCCTTCCCTCTTAATGTTAAAGAGAACATATACATGGCAGGTCCTGTGATCAATTATATAGACAGAATGAATGAAGAAGTTATTTTTATGGGAGGAGCTACGGCAGGGCTTCTCCTTGTATTTTTCTTCGTTGTGTTTTTCTTCGTTTGTTTATACAGAAAGAAGGGATTCGAGGAGCTGAAGATAATAGGCTTTTTCCTTTTCCTGATGCTGTCACAGGTATGGGTGATCTCTTTCTGTAGGATGGTTCTAAATGATTTTGTCTACAACCTTACTGAATTCAGATACCAGTATATTCCGAATGCCTTTGTTATCCTTATCGTGCTTGTCGTATTCAGCAGGCTTCTCAGGCCTTCGAGAAAAGCAAGGAATATCCTGTATATTGCACTGAGTCTACTTTTCATATTAAACGTCTACTGCATAAGAAGGGTCGTAAACATATATGATTTTCATTTCGCAAAATTACAAAAAATGCTGACAGGCATCAAGACAGGCATAAAAACAGGGGAGATAAATAACCTCGATAAGCTCTACATAGACAAAGAGCTCCCTGATTACCTGCCGCACTTATGCTGGAATATATACATGGGAGAGCAGTTCATCCCAGAAGGAAACTATCAGTGGATGTTCTCAAGGAAAGAGGTAGAGTATTTTGCCGAAAGCCCCGAGAATGCCTCCTGGATAATAAACAAAAAGACCTTTGATGTAGTTGAGAATTCCCCTGAAAATAGATCCATAAAAGGAGAAAAGATAGTTGAGATCAGGGACCGATGGTATCTGGGATTGAATAAGAGTCAAGAGTATGTGCACGTAGGAGATTTTTACATTGATGAGAAAAGATACAAAGACGCGGAAGAGATGTTCAAAAAGGCCATAGAATTAAACCCACGGTCTCGCGCAGCCTACTCTGGGCTCGGCCTTCTTTATAACTCCTTAAAAAGACACAGAGAGTCAGAAGGCGCTCTAATGAAGGCCGCGGAAATGAAGATCAGGGATCCCAGGGTTTATGATGTATTGGGCGGCTACTATCTAGAGCAGGAAAGATACAAAGATGCAGAAGAGATGTTCAAAAAGGCAATATATCTGGACCCGGACCATCGCGATGCGCATATAGGATTAAAGGCATGTTATGAAAATTAAATACATATATTTTGTCCTGATTTTCATAGCTTTAGTGATTGTATCATATCCTTCTTTGTCGCATCCTCCGCTGAGCGATGACTGGGAAATACTAAGTTCGCTTCATCATCTCGATAAATTCCCAGGGTCGTTCAGCTGGGTGCACATTTTGAATTTTGACATATCAGAGAGGATAGGTTACAGGCCCCTCTCTCATTATTTTTACTACATTTTTCATCTTGTATTTGGTTCTAGTTTTATATTTTTTAAGATAGCAAATTTTTTACTGTATTTCTTGAGCCTGGTCATGCTTTATAAATTCAGCCTTTATTTCTGTAAAGACAGGCTTCTTGGCGCTGTATTCATAGCATTCTTTGCTTTCTTATTCAGTCATTTTGATATTCTTTTGTGGTCCTCTCATATCCATCTCATAGCAGGCTTCATAATGCTAATCTCGGGTTTTATGATTTACATGGAATTTTTAAAAAGAGAGAAAAGATCCTATCTTTTTTATCTGATATTACTATTCCTCGGAGGCATGTTTTGCTATGAGGCATTTTTCTTATGGCCTTTAGGTATAATCATACTCTCATCCATGAAGAACTTAAGAGGAGAGGCCGGGTCAAAAAAGAATAAAATACCGAGGACCAACACATTGATCTTGACGCTGGTCTACGGGTTTTATTTTTTATTCTATGTCTTCGTGAAGTCGCTGGGGACATATCCTGCCTCGTCTCATAAGCTCGCAGATTTTTTAAAAATTAGCAACTTTATATCTGGTTTCTTCCTGATGCTTTTTAATAGTTTTTATAATAACATAATCGTAAATATTATTCCTTTTCTCGCTTTCCCCTTTAATGTTAGAGAGAATATATCTATGGCAGGCCCTGTAATAAATTATATAGAGGCAGGACACAAGGGCATTGTTTTTGCCGTAGGTGCACTGGCGGGTGTTTTTCTGAGCTATTTATTCTATCACTTATACAGAAAGAAGAGATTCGAGGAGCTGAAGATAATAGGCTTTTTCCTTTTCCTGATGCTG
>CAYPYS010000022.1:0-12751 GCA_964415355.1 uncultured Planctomycetia bacterium
CTTTAACGTTGTTGAAATGTAAAGTTAAATGCGTTGCAATGCGCGATAAAAGATTATGTCTAAAAATTTGATTGTACAAAAATATGGCGGCTCGTCAGTTGCCAACACGGACAGGATAAAGAATGTGGCGCAGCGCATCGCCCGTTACAAGAGGCGCGGTCACTCTCTCGTGGTAGTGGTTTCTGCACTGGGCGATACGACGGACAACCTGCTGACGCTGGCTGACCAGATCACCGAGACCCCTAGCGAACGCGAGATCGATATGCTTATATCTACGGGTGAGCAGATATCTGTCGCGCTTCTGGCCATGGCGCTGCACAAGATGAACGTGGACGCGATCTCTTTTACGGGCGCGCAGGTCGGGATCATGACTGATTGCTCACACACAAAGGCGAAGATCGTGGACGTAAGCGCCGAGCGCATAAAAAGAGAGCTGAAGAAAAACAGGGTCGTGATAGTCGCAGGGTTTCAGGGTATAGATCAGGACCAGGAGATAACTACTCTTGGCCGCGGTGGTTCGGACATAACGGCTGTGGCGCTCGCCAAAACGCTCAACGCCAAGGTATGCGAGATATATACGGATGTCGCCGGCGTTTACACGGCTGACCCGCGCATTGTGAAGTCCGCGAGAAAGCTTGATCGCATCAGTTACGAAGAGATGCTCGAGCTGGCGTCGCTCGGCGCGCAGGTCATGCAGGCGCGCTCGATGGAGGTGGCGAAAAAATTCTCAGTGCCGCTGCATATACGATCGAGTTTCACAAATGAAGAAGGCACGATTATATCCAAGGAGGTTAAGGCAATGGAAGATGTTCTTGTCAGCGGAGTTACCATGAATAAAAAAGAGGCAAAAGTAACGCTTTGCGCTGTGCCTGACAGGCCCGGTATAGCTGCGGTGATATTCAATGACCTGGCAAAGAAAAACATAAACGTAGACATGATAATTCAAAACGTAAGCAGGACGGGATACACCGACCTTTCTTTTACTGTGCCTCAAGAGGAGCTCAACAGGACAAAGCAGGTACTTCAGCAGATAATCAAGGGTGTGAAGGCGAGGGGCGCGACATACAACAGCGATATCGCAAAGATCTCGATCGTCGGCGTGGGCATGAAGAGTCACTCCGGCGTCGCGGCGAAAATGTTCAATGCGCTGGCTTCAAAAAAAATCAACATAGATATGATCTCGACTTCCGAGATAAAGATATCGTGCGTGATTAAAAAGAGTCGCGCAGAGGAAGCTGTGCGTGCGATCCACAAGGTATTCGGCCTAAACAAGCGTTAACTTTACATTTCAACAACGTTAAAGTGTAAAGTTAGGGGGAAGTAGTTATGCGGGAAATTAAATTATATGACACGACATTAAGGGATGGTTCGCAGGGAGAGGGTATTTCTTTTTCCGTGACAGATAAAATTAAAATCGCGAAAAAACTTAGCCTTCTTGGCATTCATTATATAGAAGGCGGGTGGCCAGGCTCTAACCCCAAAGATATGGGATTCTTTAAAGAGGCCAGGAAGCTCAGGCTCAAAAGCTCGGAGCTTGTGGCATTTGGGAGCACTCGTCGGGCAAAGACCAGCCCTGCTAAAGATGGTAACCTGAAAGCGCTTATTAAGTCAGGCGCGCGCACGATCACGATCTTTGGCAAGACATGGGACATGCACGTTACGGATGCGCTAAAAGTATCCTTGCAGGAAAACCTGAGCATGATCCAGGAGACAGTCGAACATTTGAAATCCAAAAAGCTTAATGTTTTCTACGACGCTGAGCATTTTTTTGACGGGTATACGAGCAACAAGGAATACGCGCTCGCAACGCTCTACGCGGCAGTCAAGGGCGGCTGCGACGCGATCGTGCTCTGCGATACAAACGGCGGCATGGTCACCAGCGAGCTGAGCATTATTACAAGGGCGGTGAGAGACGAATTTAATTCGAAGCTCATGGGGATCCATACTCACAATGACAGCGGTATGGCTGTCGCAAATAGTTTGGCTGCAGTGGAATCAGGCTGTAACATGGTCCAGGGGACTATCAACGGCTACGGAGAAAGATGCGGCAATGCGGATCTATGCGTTATTATTCCAAACCTGCAGTTAAAGATGGGGTACAACTGCCTCAGGGCCGCAAAACTAAAAGGACTTACAGAGACTTCGCACTATGTCAGCGAGATTGCCAACATGAAGCAGCAAGACAACCAGCCGTTTGTCGGCAGGAGCGCTTTTGCCCACAAGGGAGGGGTGCACGTCAACGCCGTGATGAAAAATCCTAAGACATACGAGCACGTGGAGCCTGGTATCGTAGGTAACCACCGGAGGATTTTGGTCTCTGAGCTCTCGGGCAAGACAAGTATTATTTTAAAGGCCAAGGAGCTGGAGCTTGATCTGTCAAAGGACGACCCAAAGACAAGAAAGATCTTGAAATTGGTCCAGAACCTCGAGAATCAAGGCTATTATTTTGAGGCAGCGGACGGTTCTTTTGAGCTCCTGATGAAAAAAGCGCTTAAGAAATACAAGCCGTTTTTCACTCTAGAAGGTTTTAAAGTGATTATCGAGAAAAGAGAAGACAGGACTTTGATCTCAGAAGCCACTATTAAGCTCAAGGTCAACAGGCGCAAGGAGCATACAGCTGCTGAGGGCGATGGCCCTGTGAACGCATTGGATAATGCCTTACGAAAGGCGTTGAGTAAATTCTATCCAACGCTTGCCGAAATGCATCTCTCTGATTTTAAGGTGCGCGTTTTGGACGAAAAGGCAGGCACGGCCGCAAAGGTGCGCGTTTTAATCCAGTCTCAGGACCAGAAGTCCTCTTGGGGCACGGTCGGCGTGTCCGAGAATCTTATCCAGGCCAGCTGGCAAGCGCTCGTCGACAGCGTCGAATACAAACTACTAAAAGACAAAACCAGATAACTTTACACTTTAACGTTGTTGAAATGTAAAGTTAGCTCTTTATGCGCGAGCGTAAGTTTACACTTTAACAATGTTAAAGTGTAAACTTAGCACGTTAAATGTATTGATACAATGAAAAACATCCCGCCTAGATATAATCCAAAAGAAAGTGAAGAATCTATTTACGCTAAGTGGGAAAAGAGCGGATTTTTTCACGTCGAATCACAGGCTTCCAAAAAGCCATTTACAATAGTCATCCCGCCGCCTAACGTCACCGGAATATTGCACATGGGGCACGCGCTAAACAATACCCTGCAGGATATTTTGATACGCTGGAAAAGGATGCAGGGCAAGGCGAGCCTCTGGGTGCCTGGCACTGATCACGCCGGCATTGCCACTCAGAACGTGGTGGAGAGAAACTTGCGGAAAAAAGACATAACGCGCCAGCAGCTCGGAAGAGAGAAATTCGTGGAAGAGGTGTGGAGATGGCGGGAGGAATACGGCAGCACCATTATAACGCAGCTCAAAAGACTGGGCTCGTCCTGCGATTGGCAGCGTACGCGCTTCACAATGGACAAGGGACTTTCGGACGCAGTGCTGGAGGCGTTTGTCCAGCTCCACAAAAAAGGACTTATATATAGAGGTAATTACATAATCAATTGGTGCCCGAGGTGTCAGACCGCGCTTTCAGACGAAGAGGCGCCGCACGTGGACATGGAAGGCAAGTTGTATTATATAAGGTATCCGTTTAAAGAAATAGATTCCCGTTTTCACGGGAATGACATTTTGTCATCCCCGCGGAAGCGGGGATCTATTGAAGGAGTAACAGTCGCAACGACCAGGCCTGAGACAATGCTGGGTGACGTTGCAGTCGCAGTAAATCCAAAAGACAAAAGATACAAAAAGCTCGTCGGGAAAAAGCTGATCTTGCCCTTGATCGGGCGCGAGATCGAGATAATCGCGGATGATTTCGTCGATAAGAGATTCGGCACAGGCGCTGTAAAGGTCACGCCGGCGCACGACCCTAACGACTTTGATATCTCGAAGCGTCACGACCTCGAGCCGCTGAAGGTGATGGCCCCTGACGGTAAAATGAACGAGAACGCCGGACATTTTTCCGGCATGGACAGGTTTGAGGCGCGCGAGGCCGTACTCAAGGAGCTGGCGGAGAAAAATCTTCTGGTAAAGACAGAGGCGCATCACCACGCAGTCGGTCATTGCTACAGATGTCACTCAGCGGTAGAGCCGTATCTTTCGCTCCAGTGGTTTGTAAAGATGAAACCGCTCGCGAAGCCGGCGATTGCCGCGGTGAAAAAAGGTAGGATAAAATTTTACCCAAAGAGATGGACCAAGGTGTACCTGAATTGGATGGAGAATATCCGCGATTGGTGCATATCGAGGCAGATATGGTGGGGGCACCGCATCCCGGTTTATTATTGCCCAGAACAACACGTTATCGTGTCGAAGGTAATACCGAAAAAATGTCCGACGTGCGGCTCCACTGAGATACAGCAAGACGAAGATGTGCTGGACACGTGGTTCTCGTCTTGGTTGTGGCCGTTTTCAACACTTGGCTGGCCGGACAAGACAAAGGATCTTGAATATTTTTACCCGACGTCGGTGCTGGTCACCGCGCCCGAGATATTATTTTTCTGGGTCGCGAGGATGATCATGTCCGGCGAGGAATTTGTAAAAAAGATCCCTTTTGAACACGTGTACCTTCATGGCACTGTCAGGGATCTGACCGGGAAAAAGATGTCAAAGTCCCTGGGCAATATCATAGACCCCATTGATATCATAGATGAATTCGGAGCAGATGCGTTGCGCTATAGCATAATCGCTATAACAGCGACGGGTCAGGATGTTTTTCTCTCAAAGGAAAAATTCCAATTAGGCCGCAACTTCGCGAACAAGATCTGGAATGCCTCGCGATTTGTTTTGATGAATACACTGGCGACTGATGACCAGCGATCGACGACTAAGCTAACACTTGCAGATAAATGGATCCTGAGTAAACTCAATAGAGTGATAGCTGCTGTCACAAAGGCCCTGGAAAACTATAGATTCAACGAGGCAGAGTCGCTCGCTTATGAATTTTTCTGGCACGAATTTTGCGACTGGTATCTGGAGATAGTCAAGCCTGTAATTCTAGAGCAAGCGGCAAGCGACAAACGACAAGCGACGGAAAATGTTTTATTGGATGTTCTGGAAAACTCTCTCAAGCTTCTGCACCCGTTCATGCCGTTCGTAACAGAGGCAGTGTGGCAGAATATAAAGGAGCGGGAGACCATAATGTTAGAGGGCTGGCCAAAATCAAGCAAGGCCAATATCAAAGAGAAATTAGAAAAGGACATGGAGCTCGTTAAAAGCATAATAGTAAACATAAGAAACATAAGGTCTGATCTGAATATACCTTACAGCCAGAAGCTGAGAGCGTATCTTTTGCCTCTGAAGAAAGGTGAGGAGTCGAGGCTCAAAGGGGACGGTATTGATTATATTAAAAATCTTGCGCGCCTGGAAGAATTAATAATAAAGAAAGGTGTAAAAAAACCCAAGCACTGCGCGACCTCGATACTCGAGGGCTTTAATTTATTTATCCCGTTGGAAGGCATCATTGATCTCGAGGCAGAAAAGGCGCGGCTTTTAAAGAAAAAAGAGGATTTAGAGGGCAAGTTAAAATTTGTCAGCAAGAGGTTGAAGGATAGAAATTTTGTCACAAAGGCACCTGAGAACATAGTAGCTCAGGAAAAAGCAAAGAGCGCGAGCCTAAAAGAACAGATAAAAAGGGTTCAGGATTCCCTTAACTTTACATTTCAACAACGTTAAAGTGTAAAGTTAGACGCATTGGTTATCGCGACGGAGCGCCATGAAGCTCTACAGAGAAAAGGTATTATCCATAATAATGGCTGCATTGGCAGAGGACCTCGGGACAGGTGATATCACTAGCTCTGCCCTTTTTGAAAAAGATATAAATGTAATCGCGAATATATTTGCCAATGAAGAGTGCGTGGTTTGTGGCCTCGATGTCGCGAGGTGGGTCTTTAATGCAGTGGATGAGAAGATAAATTTCATGCCCTTGTGCGATGATGGATGCAATGTTAAAAAAGGTAAAAAGATAGCTTCGATTACTGGGTCAGCAAAAGGCATTTTAAGCGCAGAGAGGACTGCGCTGAATTTTTTAGGGAGACTCAGCGGCGTTGCGACATTGACCGGTAAATTTACAAAAAAGGTCAAGGGGGCACGCGCGAAGATCTTTGATACAAGAAAGACAACGCCTGGCTGGAGGGTCTTGGAAAAATATGCTGTCAGGATCGGTGGCGGATGCAATCACAGGATGGGGCTTTGGGACGGTGTATTAATAAAAGACAATCACCTGCAGTGTTTGCAGCTTACAGTGAAAGGTGAAAAATTAAATAATATTAAGCGGGCAGTCGAGGCTGCTAGGAAAAAAGGCTATAAGAATATAGAGGTTGAGGCAGAGGATATAAAAGAGTATAAGGCAGCCTTGGGCGCAGGTGCTGACATTATCATGCTTGATAACATGAAAGTCGACGACGTGAAAAAGGCAGTAAAGATGAAAAAGAGGTCAAGGGTGGCATTGGAGGTTTCAGGCGGGATCACTCTGGACAATGTTTCAAAGTACGCCAAGACAAAAATAGACAGGATTTCCATAGGTTTTCTTACCCACTCAGCTCCATCAATAGATTTTTCCCTGGATCTTTGCTAACTTTACATTTCAACAACGTTAAAGTGTAAAGTTAAGCGAATGCGTTACGCGTATACTTATGTCAGAATTTAGGTTAAAGAGCAATTTCAAACCAGAGGGCGATCAGCCGCAGGCGATAGAGAAACTCCTCGATGGTTTAAGGAAAAAAAATAGATTTCAGACGCTTCTAGGCGTCACCGGCAGCGGCAAGACGTTCACAATGGCGAATGTTATTTCAGCCGTGCAGCGGCCGACGCTCGTTATCTCTCACAACAAGACTCTCGCGGCCCAGCTCTACAGCGAATTCAAGGAATTTTTTCCGCACAACGCCGTGGAATATTTTGTGAGTTATTATGATTATTACCAGCCAGAGGCGTATGTGCCCCAGACAGACACGTATATAGAAAAAGACGCGTCCATAAATGACAATATCGACCGGCTCAGGCTTTCGGCTACTAGCAGCCTTATGTCGAGGAGGGACGTGGTGATAGTGGCCAGCGTTTCCTGCATATATGGGCTTGGTTCACCCGGTGATTACGCAGAGCTTTTACTTTTTTTGGAAAAAGGCCAGGAGATAAGAAGAAAAGGCCTTTTGTCATCGCTTGTCAATATTCACTATTCGAGAAACGACATCGACTTTAAGCGCGGATGCTTCAGAGTGAGAGGAGAAGTCATAGAGATATTCCCGGCGTACAAAGAGACGGCGTTCAGGGTGTATTTTTCCGGAGATACCGTGGATAAGATTTGCGAGATAGACCCGTTGACAGGAGAGACGCTGGCTATCATTGACAAGATCGCGATTTATCCGGCGAAACATTTTGTGACAACCGAAGACAAGATAGAAAAAGCGATCGATGCCATAAGGATAGAATTAGAAGGCAGGGTCGAGGAGCTGAGGTCACAGAATAAACTGCTTGAGGCGCAGCGGCTCGCGTCCAGGACCAAATATGACATAGAGATGTTAAAGGAAATGGGTTTTTGTAACGGCATAGAAAATTACTCCAGACACCTGAGTAATCGCACGCCCGGATCAAGACCGTATTGCCTTCTGGATTATTTTCCCAAGGATTTCTTGACGATTATTGACGAGTCGCATGTGACACTGCCGCAGTTGAGGGGCATGTACAACGGAGACCGCGCGCGCAAACAGACGCTCGTTGATTACGGATTCAGGCTTCCTTCAGCGCTCGACAACAGGCCGTTGAAATCCGAGGAATTTATGGATATTATTCGCGATTTAATATTTGTCTCCGCCACGCCCTCAGATTATGAATTTGAAAAATCCGATCAGGTCGTCGAGCAGTTAATAAGGCCTACGGGTCTAGTTGACCCGGAGATAATTTTAAAACCCACTGACGGCCAGATAGAAGATCTTGTGAGAAATATAAGAAAAAGGTCTCGCAGTGGTCAGAGGGTACTCGTTACAACCTTGACAAAAAGGATGGCCGAGGACCTCGCGGCTTACCTTAGGGACCTGGGATTAAAGGTCAAATACCTACATTCTGAAATAGGCACTATAGAGAGGGCTGAGATCCTGCGGGATCTGCGGCGTAAGGAGTTTGATTGTCTCATAGGCATAAATTTGCTGCGCGAGGGCTTGGATTTACCCGAGGTCTCGCTGGTGGCGATATTGGATGCTGATAAAGAGGGTTTTTTGAGGTCGCAGACTTCCTTGATCCAGGTGGCAGGTCGCGCTGCCCGTCATATCAACGGCCAGGTGATAATGTATGCTGACACGATAACGAAGTCTATGAAGGCGGCGATTGAAGAAACAAACAGGCGCAAGAAGAAGCAGCTTGAATTCAATAGATTACACAAGATCACACCGCGCTCGATTGAAAAGGCTATCAGAGATAGCATAGAGACTAGCAAGAAGGCTAGCGAGGTCGTGGTAGATGCAGCTGGTCAGAGCGAGGATGAGTATGAGCTTGATACGCTGATCGCTGAGTTACAGCGCGAGATGGAGTCGTGCGCGCGAAACCTGCAATTCGAAAGAGCGGCTGAACTCCGCGACCAGATCAAGCGCCTCCGCCGAGAGGGGCCATGATAGACGAAAAGATTTTGGGATTTCTCAGGAAGCAAAAGGATGTCCATATTTCAGGAGAGGAGCTGAGCAGGGTGCTTGGGGTCTCGCGCACAGCTATCTGGAAGCACATAGAGAGGCTCCGCGAGGAGGGATACGATATATCCGCGTCTCCGCATCTCGGGTATAAATTGATTTCAGCGCCTGATAGATTGACCGAAATAGAACTGGGCTGGCAACTCAAGACCAAGGTCATAGGAAAAAAAATAATTTCTTATAAAGAGATAAATTCTACAAATGAAGCCGCGTATAGCCTCGCAAATTCAGGGTCGGCGGAGGGGACAGTGGTCATAGCAGAGTACCAGGCAAAGGGCCGAGGAAGATTGGGCAGAAAATGGATTTCACCTAAAGGCAAGGGCGCGTATTTTTCTGTGATATTGAGGCCTAATATTCTGCCGACAGAATTTTCCGTTATCACGCTTTTTTCTTCGCTCGCTGTTGCGAAGACCGTTAGAGAAGTCACGAACCTACCAGCTTTTATCAAATGGCCAAATGATATCTTGATAAAAGGCCAGAAGGTATGCGGCGTGCTGACGGAGCTCAACGGCGAAATGGACAAGGTCAATTTTGTCATAGCAGGAATCGGTATTAATATAAATACGAACAAGGAATTGCTGCCCGAAGGCGCAACTTCTCTTTCTGAAGAGAAAGGGGCCTGGATTTCAAGGTTGGAATTCGCAAGAGAGCTTTTTAGAAACCTGGATGAATATTACAGGATTTTGAAAAATGGCAAGATCGAGGCGATTTTAAAGGAATATAAAAAGCTTTCCAGTGTCCTTGACAGAAGGGTCCAGATAGATTATCATAACAGTCTCGTCTCGGGCGTGGCGACAGACGTAGATAAGGAAGGCGCGCTAATATTGAGGCTGGATTCAGGATTTAACGAGAGGATCCTGGCAGGCGACGTAAAGATCCTACGCTAACTTTACATTTCAACAATGTTAAAATGTAAACTTAGGGGGTTTTGAGGTAGGCGGAGATTATGCTATTGGCGATAGACATAGGAAATACGACTATTAATAATGGGATTTTTTATAGAGGAAAGCTAAAGAGGTGCTTTAGGATAGAGACTTACGGAGTTGATTTCAGTGAGGCATATAAAAATAGATTAGGCGGAGTGAAGAAGATTGTAATTGTCAGCGTTGTGCCTAAGGTATTGAAAAAGCTCAAGAAGGAACTTAAAAAAATATTCAGTGGGAAGGTTTTGGTCGTCGGACGCGACGTGTCCAGCGGTGTAAAGAATCGCTATAGGAATCCAAGGCAGGTAGGGCAGGACAGGCTTGTAAATGCAAGGGCTGCGAATGAGCTCTATGGAAGAGATTGTATTATCGTGGATTTTGGCACAGCAATAACAATAGATATCGTAAACAGAAAAAAAGAATATCTGGGCGGCCTGATCTTGCCCGGCGTAGAAATATCACTAAATGCATTGCATGAGAAAGCATGCTTGTTGCCCAGGGTGAGCTTGAAAAAACCAAAAGGGATATTAGGAAGAGAGACGCACGAAAGCATGGTGAGCGGCGCGGTTTATGGTTTTAGCAGCATGTGCGATGGCATAGTAAGGAAGCTGAAGAAAAAATATTGCAGAAGCGGTTGCGTAATAGCTACAGGAGGCATGTCTGAACTGATCGGGCCTTATTGCGAGACAGTGGATAAAATCGAACCTGCCCTGACCTTGAAAGGACTTAACTTTACATTTCAACAATGTTAAAGCATGCCCCGCGAGTCCTTAAGGAAGTAAAGCGGGGTGTAAAGTTAGCGAGGAAGCGATGTTCAAAATTATTTCGAATAAAAAAATAGCACCGCGTATTTTTCAGATGGAGCTCGAGGTGCCGCTCGTGGCGAAAAAAGCCAACGCAGGGCAATTCGTGATGATACGAATAGACGAACGAGGCGAGCGCATACCTCTGACCATAGCTGATCACGGTGCCGAGAATATCGTTATTGTATATCAAGCGGTGGGCGCTACGACATATCGTTTGGCAGAGAAGAAAAGCGGAGAATTCTTACAGGATGTGGTCGGGCCACTGGGCCATGCGACTGAAGCCAGGAAGACAGGGAGTGTTTGCTGCATTGGAGGTGGCGTCGGTATTGCAGAGCTGTATCCTGTGGCAAAGGCATATAAAGATTCCGGCAACAGAGTGATAGTTATTGTCGGAGCCAGGGACAAGGAGCTTATTATTTTCAAAAAAGAGCTGGGCAAAGTATGCGACGAGATGATTGTCATGACAGACGACGGCTCTGACGGAAAAAAAGGCTTTGTGTCAGACGCGCTCAAGGAGCTAATGGATTCCGGGAAAAGAATTGATTTGGTCTACGCAGTAGGGCCGGCGATCATGATGAAGGTCGTTGCAGATCTGACAAGGCCTCGCAAGATAAAGACCATAGTGTCTTTAAACACTGTACTTGTGGATGGCACGGGTATGTGCGGCTCTTGCAGGATAGAGGCAGAAGGCAGCACAAAGTTTGTCTGCGTAGACGGACCTGAGTTTGATGCGCACACGGTGAATTTCGAAGAACTTATGGCGCGACAATCCTTGTTCAAAAAACAGGAAAATCATGTGTGTAAATTAAAAAATATTAACTTTACACTTTAACATTGTTGAAATCCTTTTGTAGGAGACACTTAAGTGTCTCCTACAAAAGGAGGCTATTGAAATGTAAAGTTAGGCAGCGGGGTTCCGGTGAAGAAGCAGCGGGTGAAAGATAGAATTAAAAATTTCAACGAAGTTGCGCAGGGTATGACGAAAGACGAGGCTATAAAAGAGGCTAGTCGTTGTCTGTTTTGCAAAAAACCCAAATGCAGCGCGAACTGCCCGGTCGAAATAGATATCCCGCGATTTATAGAAGCGATAAAGAATAAGAAATTCTCGGATGCGATAAAGATAATCAAGGAGAAAAATAATCTGCCGGGCGTTTGTGGCAGGGTATGCCCGCAGGAGTCGCAATGCGAAGGCGCGTGTATTTTAAACAGCAAAGGTGTGCCGATAAATATCGGCGGGCTTGAGAGAGTTGCGGCGGATTGGGAGCTAAAACATCCAGCTGCTTTACGAACTATGCTTCGCGCTTCACAAGACAAGAGAGCAGGGGTCGCGATTATCGGAAGTGGTCCAGCCGGGTTAACGTGCGCAGGTGATCTGACCAAGCTAGGGTACAAGGTTACTGTATTCGAGGCCTTGCATATTGGTGGAGGAGTCCTGGTTTACGGTATCCCCGAATTTCGCTTGCCCAAGGAAATTGTAAAAAAAGAAATAGAATACCTGGAATCATTGGGAGCGGAGATAAAAACAAATTTTATAGTAGGGAAGACGTCGACATTAAAAGAGATTTTCGAGCAAGGTTACAAGGCTGTTTTTATAGGCACTGGCGCAGGGCTTCCGAATTTTATGAATATACCCGGCGAAAACTTGAACCGGGTTTATTCTTCGAATGAGCTTTTGACCAGGGCAAATCTGATGAAGGCGTATCTTTTTCCGGATTATGACACGCCTATAAATATAGGGGAGAAGGTAGCGGTCATTGGCGGAGGCAACACTGCAATAGACTCTGCGAGGGTCGCACTTAGGCTTGGCGCAAAAAAAGTTTACATAGTATACAGGAGATCAGAGAAGGAGATGCCGGCGCGAAGAGAAGAAATAGAAAATGCAAAAGAGGAAGGCATAGAGCTTCGTGAGTTGACATTACCAAAAAGAATCATAGGTGATGAGAAAAGTTTTGCAAATGGCATGGAATGCATAAAGATGAAGCTGGGCGAGCCAGACTCGTCGGGCAGGCGCAGACCAGTGCCGATCGAGGGTTCGGATTTTACAATGGATGTGGATACAGTTATTGTGGCTATAGGTCAGAGCCCTAACCCGGTGTTTTTAAATGCAACTCCTGAACTGAAGGTCGACAAGTGGAGCAAAATTACAGTTGAACCAGGAACCCAGGCTACGAATATAATGGGTGTATTTGCGGGTGGCGACGCAGTGGAGGGAGACGATACAGTCATAGCTGCGATGGGAGCCGGTAAACGCGCCGCAAAGGCGATACACAATTACTTAACTTTACATTTCAACAACGTTAAAGTGTAAAGTTAGCGAGGA
>CAYPYS010000023.1:0-10214 GCA_964415355.1 uncultured Planctomycetia bacterium
GTGGTTTTGCGCCGACAATGATCGGGGCTAAGCATATTACCGAAGCTACGGATTGATTTTACCCAAGGGTAATTTCAGTGGTAGAGGAGCGTTCCGTGTTAGGTCGAAGGCAGATCGTAAGGACTGCTGGACGATACGGAAGTGATTATGCCGGAATAAGTAGCGAAAAGCACGGTGGAAAACCGTGCCGCCGAAAATCCAAGGTTTCCTGGGGAAGGTTAATCCGCCCAGGGTTAGTCGATCCTAAGCCGAGGCCGAAAGGCGTAGGTGATGGACAATCTGTTTAATATTCAGATACTACTCGGTTTGCGTTTTAACGAATTGGGGTGACGCAGAAAGATAAATCATCGGCCGGTTGGATGTGGCCGTACAAGCCCTTAGTCTTCGGATGAAGGGTTACGTGGAGCTTAAGCTACGGCGCGAGCGAACTGATTGATTCTATGCTGCCGAGAAATAGCCTTGATTCAAGTAAACTGAGTAATCGTACCGTAAACCGACACAGGTGGATGAGGAGAATATCCTAAGGCGCTCGATAGTACTCTCGTTAAGGAACTAGGCAAAATTACCCCGTATCTTCGGAAGAAGGGGTGCCTCGCTTCGGCGAGGTCTCAGTAAAGAGGCTTCTGCGACTGTTTAGCAAAAACACATGTCTCTGCTAAGTCGCGCAAGACGACGTATAGGGACTGACACCTGCCCGGTGCTGGAAGGTTAAGGAGAGAGGTTAATTTGTCTTCGGACAGATGAAGCCTTGAACCGAAGCCCCAGTAAACGGCGGCCGTAACTATAACGGTCCTAAGGTAAATCGTTGCCTTAGTAAAATCTAGCTATATGCTGGAAAACCTGAGTATTTCATAGCTACCTCTTAATTTTTTTGAAAGAAGATAGCAACTGGATGTGTCTACATTAAGAGGTGACAATGTTATGAATGCAGACAATCAGCAGGAAAGACTGATTAAGCTAGGTTGGGTAATTGGTTTTGTAGATGGCGAAGGTTGTTTTTCAATTAGCTTTGTTAAACAACTTAACGGCTATCAGGTCAGTCACGAGTTCGTAGTGACGCAAGGCGCAAAAAGCGTCAAGAGTTTATATGAACTTGTTGATTTCTTTAAGGTTGGACAGATAATAATTAACAAGAGATATGACAACCATAAAGAACATCTGTATCGTTACGTTGTTAGAAAGCGGGATGATTTATTAAATATAATAATTCCGTTTTTTAGACGATACAAGATGAAATCAGCAAAGCAAATAGACTTTGAAAAATTTGCACAATGTGTAGAGTTGGTACTACAAGGTGCTCATTTTACTCGTGATGGGTTGATAAAAATAGCTAAAATTACTCAAACCATGAATAGAAAGAAACCTAGAAACAGCTTAATTAGAATCCTCAGAGACCATACGCTAGACACTTGAAAAAGTGAAGATATGGTCCCATCTGCATGGCGACATGCAGGAGTGATTTTTAAAGGAAGAAAGTTGCTCGCTCAATCAAATTGAGTAAGAATTTAAGCGAAATTCCTTGTCGGGTAAGTTCCGACCCGCACGAATGGTGTAACGACAGAAGCGCTGTCTCAACGAGAGGCTCGGTGAAATTGTAGTAGCGGTGAAGATGCCGCTTACGTGTAACGGGACGAAAAGACCCCGGAACCTTTACTGTACTCTGGTATTGAATTTTGATCCGATCTGTGTAGCATAGTCGGGAGGCTTTGAAGCATGGGCGTTAGCCTGTGTGGAGCCACCAGTGAAATACCGACCTTATTGTATTAGGATTCTAACCTACAGCTCTTATCGAGTTGAGGAACATTGCCAGACGGGCAGTTTGACTGGGGCGGTGGCCTCCAAAAGTGTAACGGAGGCGTTCGAAGGTTCTCTCAGCGCGGTTGGCAATCGCGCATTGAGCGTAATGGTATAAGAGAGCTTAACTGCGAGACCTACAAGTCGAGCAGATACGAAAGTAGGACATAGTGATCCGGCGGTGGAGTATGGAATCGCCGTCGCTCAACGGATAAAAGGTACTCCGGGGATAACAGGCTTATCTTGCCCGAGAGTTCATATCGACGGCAAGGTTTGGCACCTCGATGTCGGCTCATCACATCCTGGGGGTGGAGAAGCTCCCAAGGGTCCGGCTGTTCGCCGGTTAAAGTGGTACGTGAGCTGGGTTCAGAACGTCGTAAGACAGTTCGGTCTCTATCTATTACACGCGTAGGATGTTTGAAGAGATATGTCCCTAGTACGAGAGGACCGGGATATACGAACCAATGGTGTTCCAGTTGTCGCGCCAGCGGCAGTTGCTGGGTAGCTATGTTCGGAAAGGATAAGCGCTGAATGCATATAAGCGCCAAGCCCCCTCTAAGATTAAACATCCCTCCCTTCGGGGATAAGACACCTTGTAGATCACGAGGTTGATAGGCTGGAGGTGTAAGGCCAGTAATGGCTTCAGCTGACCAGTACTAATCTGTCGAACGGCTTGACCACTTATTAATTTATTAGTTTAACGAGTATTACTGACGAGTTTCCGGAGTGACATTACTGGAGGGGATACACCCGTTCCCATTCCGAATACGGTAGTTAAGCCCTCCAAGGCCGATGGTACTGCACTGGCAACGGTGGGGGAGAGTAGGTAGTTGCTCCGGTTATATATCAAGGGCGTACGTTTTAAAGCGTACGCCCTTTTTTTGTCTAACTTTACATTTCAACAACGTTAAAATGTAAACTTAGGCTAAAAGCAAAGTGACAAGGAGAGGTATTCATGTTAATATTATAGAAATACTATGAAAAGCATGGCAGTGTCTCTTCGGCTTATTTTTTTCTGCATTTTTGTACTCGCCTGTTTTTTGCTTTCGCTGGTCCAAATAGAAAATTACGATATCTGGTGGCATCTTAGGACTGGTCAATGGATAACATCCAATCTCTCGGTTCCTCGCACCCAGCTTTTTTCTTTTGCCATCGGCGGCATTCCGTGGGTTTCTCACAGCTGGTTCTTCCAGACATTAATATTTCTTATATATAAGTTTTTAGGAGGCATAGATTCCCTGATTCTATTCAGGGCCGCGTTGGTAGCTTTAATATCTTGGATCACTCTAAAAGGTTTTCTGAGTAAAGTTTATTTCCCTTTTTTTGTGCTGACCGGCTGGCTCTTTTCCTCGTTATTTTTAACAAGGATTCCTGTCCGGCCGGAATTATTAAGCGCGATTTTTCTGGCCTTATATCTATATATCCTGTTTAATAAAAAAAATCTTTGGCTACTTGTCTTTATCCAGTTTTTCTGGGTAAATATGCACGGTTATTCTATGCTCGGACCTATTTTGTTGTCCATGTTTATTCTGTCCGAATTCATCAAGCATAAAATAAAATTGCCATTCAAATGGAATAAGGTCAGATATCTTAACGATAAGATAGCCTACAAAAAAAGCATCGTTGTTTTAATAATCGTCATCCTTTTATTTCTGGTCAACCCCTATGGCCTCGATAATCTCAAATATCCTTTTTTTGCACTTAAGAGTTTTATGCGCAGCATCGACAATTTTTACCATGTAAGTGAACTCTCTCCTTCGCGTCTATCCGATATTTTATTTACCCAAAAGGATCTATTGTTGACAGCAGCGCTTTTTCTATTCATGGTTTCTCTATTATTAAACATGCGGACGATAAATTTATTCAACATATTTGTCTATATTATATTTTTCATAATGTATTGCGTTACTGAAAGGCATAAGGGATTTTTTGCGGTGGCTTCATGTTTTTGTATATTGGATAATTTCAGGACGGATAACCTGCGTTATTTGAAGAGTTATTTTAGGTTTCGATACGCAGGTATTTTGTCTATAATTTTAACTCTTTTGCTCGGTTCTTCTGTTACATATCATCAGCTTTCCAAGGCAGAGGAATTACGCAAGCCATACGTCTATAGCAAGGATTTTTCTTCAAAAGATAGCATGTTTGGAATAAATAGCAGCAAATATCCCGGGAAAGCCGTTGATTTTATGGTCAAAAATAATATAAAAGGCCCTATGTTCAATGGTTTTAATATCGGAGGATACCTGATTTGGAGGTTATATCCCGAGCACAGAGTTTTTATAGACGGCAGGACAGAGGTATATGGCAAAAAATTTATGGATGAATTCGCGCGCTCTCTTATTGATTTTAAAATATGGGAAAGATTAGATGAGAAATTCAGATTTAATACAGTAATTTTGGATTATAGCGCTTCGGATGTCTATTATCATCTTATTAGAAATTTATACGAGAGCAAGGAATGGAAACTGGTTTATCTCGGGGATGTCGCGCTGATTTTTGTCAAGGATGGCCCGGCCAATAAGGATATTGTCTCATCGCATAATATATTATTTGAAAACGTGCAGGAGCTCGGTGAAAGAGAAGGATATCCTGTTAGACACAGAAGGGCATCAGCGCATCCCGCGTATTTTTTAAACAGGTCCAGGTTTTTTATAAAGGCCATGGACATGCCCGGATTAGCTTTAAAGGACTTGGAAAAAGCCGTCTTTGTAGATCCAGAATGCTACGAAGTCCATCAATTATTAGGATATGCGTATTTTAAAATGAAGAGATTCAGAGAAGCCGAAAAAGCTTTTATGAAATCCCTGAAAATCGACTCTAATATAGCAGAGCCCTATGTCAATCTAGGCTCAGTAGCCGCGGAAATGGGTCTGTATAAAAAAGCGCGTGTATTATACGAGCGTGCCCTTTTGTTGGACAAGAGCAACAAAGCCGCCATCGACAATCTGAACAGACTCCCCTAACTTTACATTTCAACAACGTTAAAGTGTAAAGTTAGGCCCTTTATGGTACAGATTTCCCGCTTTACTCCTCTAACCTTTTATGCTACAATAAAAATCTACTAATTTCATCCAACCTACAAACAACATGCTAGGAGGTATGCTTTGGCTGGCCATACTATTAAAGATATAAGAAATATAGCACTTATATCCCACGCAGGGAGCGGCAAGACTACTCTGGCAGAGGCTATTTTGCATAACGCAGGCGTTACAGGACGTTTTGGAAAGGTCGAGGACGGCACGACTGTAAGTGATTATTCTGACGATGAAAAAGAGCGAAAGGTCTCTATAAATTCCAGCATTTTGAGCTTTGACTATAAAGGTAAACATGTAAATATGATCGATACGCCTGGTTATGCGGATTTTATAGGAGAGGTTATGGCTTGCCTGACAGCAGTTGATAGCGCTATACTTTTGGTCGACGCTGTAGAAGGTGTGGAAGTAGGCACTGAAAGAGTATGGGGTATGGCCAGCGAGCATAGCCTTAGCCGCTTTATATTTGTAAATAAGATGAACAAGGAAAACATAGATTTCAATAATACGCTTCAGGATATAAAAGAAAGGCTAGGCAAGGGATGCGTTCTGGTGACAATGCCCGTTGGAAGCGGCGCGAATTTTAAGGGCGTTGTAAACGTGATGGACAAGGCCGGTATCGACGGACTTAGTGGGCCTGAAAAAGAAGAAGCAGCTAAAATGAGAGAGGCGTTTGTAGAAGTTATCGCGGAGAACAATGACGAGCTGTTGGAGAAATATCTTGGCGGGACTGAACTTACGCCAGACGAGATCAGAGAAGGCTTTAAGAAAGGCATTGCAGCTGGCGAGATATTTCCTGTTTTTTGCGGTGCTTCTGTGGCTGATATTGGCGTAAAGGAGATACTTTCCGCGATAATAGACATGCTCCCTTCTCCGGACGAAAGGCCGGCAAGGATTACGAAGGACGCAAAGACGAATGAGGACAAGGAGCTAAAACCAGATCCAAATGCGCCGTTTGCCGCGAGCGTATTTAAATCGATTTCCGATCCCTACGTAGGTCAGCTGACTATTTTCAGGATCTTTTCCGGGTCGCTTAAATCAGACACAAATTTTTACAATTCGACAAAGCAGACCAAGGAAAGAATAGGGTCTTTATTGAATCTTTCTGGCAAAGAACAAAAGTCCATCGCGGACGCAATAGCAGGCGACATAGTAGCTGTTGCAAAATTGAAAAATACCTCGACGGGAGATTCTCTTAGCGCAGATAAGGAAATAGTCATATTTCCAAAAGTCAATTTTCCCGAGCCGGCTATATCTTTTTCAATCAAACCAAAGACACGCTCAGACGAGGATAAGATCTCATCCGCGCTCCATAAGCTCATGGCCGAAGATAATACGTTTATGACAAGAAGAGACGAGCAGACAAAGGAGCTTATTGTTTCAGGCATGGGTGACTTGCACCTCGACATTATGATCAACCGCCTTAAAAAGAGGTTTCATGTCGAAGTCGACATCGGCACGCCGAAAGTGGCTTATAAAGAGACTCTCAAAAAATCAGCAAAGGTTCAGAATAAACATAAGAGACAGACCGGTGGCCATGGCCAGTACGGTGATGTATGGATAGAGGTGGAGCCGTTGGAGAGGGGGAAGGGTTTTGAGTTTGTCGATAAGATCGTGGGTGGCGCGATTCCTCGGAATTATATACCTGCTGTAGAAAAGGGCGTGCTGGAATCTATGTCGCGTGGTGTTATTGCCGGATATCCAGTGGTTGATGTGAGGGTTATATTGTACGATGGTTCTTATCATGACGTTGATTCTTCTGATATGGCGTTTAAAATAGCGGGTTCTGGCGCACTCAAGAAGGCAGCCATGCAGGCCGGGCCTGTTTTATTAGAGCCGGTCATGGATGTGGATGTCATAGTGCCGGACGAATTCATGGGCGACATTACAGGTAACCTGAGTTCCAGGCGTGGCAAGATCGCAGGCATGGACGTGCAGGGCAAGAGCCAGGTCGTAAAAGCAAAAGTGCCTATTTCAGAGATGTTTAAATATGCCTCAGAGCTCAAGTCCATGACAGGAGGCAGGGGTTCATATACCATGAGGTTTTCTCATTACGAAGAAGTGCCGCATAAAATAGCGCAGGGGATCATCGCAAAATACGAAGCGCAGAAAAAAGAAGAGCAAGAAAAATAACTTGTGTTATATTGTAAAGTTAGGTAATAAAGGGAGGGAAGATGTCAGGTCATTCCAAATGGGCGAGTATTAAACATAAGAAAGCAGCCACGGACTCGAAGCGCGGCAAGTTATTTACAAAGATTATAAAAGAAATAACAGTAGCTGCCCGTCATGGTGGCGGCGATGTGGAGAAAAATCCGAGATTAAGGACGGCTATAGACAGGGCAAAGCAGGCAAATATGCCCGCGGATAATATTGACCGCGCTGTGAAAAAAGGCACCGGAGAGCTTGAGGGCGTATCCTACGAAGAGTTTACCATGGAGGGCTATGGTCCTAAAGGCGTTGCAATATTGGTAGACGTTGTGACTGATAATAAAAATCGTACCGCCTCCGATATCAGAAGTATCTTTACTAAAAAGAATGGCAATGTCGCGGGCGCAGGTTCAGTTGGCTGGATGTTTGAGAAAAAAGGCTATATAGAAGTCGATAAAAAGTCTATTTCTGAAGACAAGATCATGTCTATTGTACTTGACGCTGGTGCGCAGGATATGGAAACAGAAGAAGATGTTTATTCAGTGACAACTGACACAAGGGATTTCGAAAAAGTTAAAAAAGCCCTCAAAGATAACGGCATCGAACCGAAAAGCGCAGAGATCACGATGATACCAAAGAGCACCGTAAAATTGACAGGGGATGATGCGAAACAGATACTCGCTCTTGTCGAGGCGCTTGAAGATTCAGACGACGTGCAGAACGTATACGCGAATTTTGATATACCTGATGATATCGCAGAAACTAGTTAGGCAGATTTTTATATGCGTATTCTCGGCATAGATCCAGGATTGGGAATTACAGGATACGGAGTTATTGAGGTTTCCGACAACAATACAAAGGTAATCGAAGCAGGCATTATACGTTCTAACAATAAATACAAAATAGAAAAGCGCCTCTCAGAGCTGCATAGAAAAGTCCAGAGTCTTATTAGAGAGGTAAAGCCGCATGTGGCAGTATTGGAAGAGCTGTATTCTCATTATAAGCACCCGAGAACATCTATTCTAATGGGCCACGCGCGCGGCGTGATATCTCTTGCAATAGAAGAAGAAAGCGTTTCTTTGGTAAATTATCCGAGCACGAGAATAAAAAAGGCGGTTACTGGCAGGGGGCACGCTTCAAAAGAGCAGGTCCAGAGGACAGTAACAAGCTTATTGCAACTTAAAAGCATTCCAGAGCCAGTAGACATAACCGATGCCCTGGCTCTTGCTTTAACGCATGCAAATGTGTGCATGCACGATAAAATAAAAAGCTAACTTTACACTTCAACAACGTTAAAATGTAAAGTTAGAAGAAAATATGATTAATAGGATATCCGGGAAACTTATAGATAAGCGCGAAGATTTAGTAATCCTTGACGTAAACGGGATTTCTTACGAGATATTGATTCCTAGCGCTATAATGAACTCTATAGGTGCAAAGATACGGACAGACGGTACGCTTTCTTTGGTCATTTATCATTATCTCCAGACAGAACCATCCAGAAGTTTTCCGTTTCTCATTGGTTTTATAAATGAGATAGAGAGGGAATTTTTTGCAAAATTTATAACAGTCTCGGGCATTGGCCCTAAGGCTGCCGTAAGGGCTATGAAGATACCGATGTCGACTATTGCCCAGGCTATTGACGTAGGAGATACAGCTCTCTTGAAATCTCTCCCTGGCATAGGAGAGCAGAGGGCGAGGGAGATCGTGGCAAAGCTTCAGGGAAAGGTTGGTAAGTTTGCATTGATGCAGGATAGTGGGGCGACCAAGTCTCGCGCCGCGAGCAAAGAAAAGGAAGGCATACAGGAAGAAGCCCTTGATGTATTGTTACAGCTCCAATATAAAAAATCCGAGGCAAAAAACATGGTCCAACATGCCTTGGCTCGTAATCCAGACATAAAGACAGCGGAAGATCTGTTGAACGAAGTCTATAAACAAAAAACAAAGGTCTAAATTTATGGAGAAGAAAGAGATAAATGATGATCGTGAGCGCCTGATAACAAGGCAGGAGACAGAAGAAGAAGCTGTATTTAATATCTCGCTCCGTCCAGAAAAACTCGAAAATTTCGTAGGTCAGGAACATACTCTTGAGAATCTCAAGATTGCGATCAAGGCAGCGAAGAAGCGAAAAGAAAACCTCGAGCACATACTTTTATCCGGTCCGCCAGGGCTGGGAAAGACTACCCTTGCTCATATAATAGCTCACGAGATGAGATCGAAGATTACTGCTACATCAGGTCCTGCAATAGAAAGAGCAGGAGACCTTATAGGCATACTTACTAGTCTGGGCGATGGTGATATACTTTTTATCGACGAAATTCACAGGCTGTCCAAAGTAGTGGAAGAATTCATATACCCTGCTATGGAGAATTTTCAGATAGATTTTTTAATCGACAAAGGCCCTTACGCCAAGACTATAAAATTCAATCTTAAGAGATTCACTCTTATAGGCGCAACGACCCGCGCAGGGCTCTTGAGTGCGCCTTTAAGAGGCAGATTCGGGATATTTTATCACCTGGATTTTTACGAAGTCGAGGACTTGATAAAGATATTGGTACGCTCAGCAAAGCTTTTAGACGTGGCACTGGACAGAGAAGCAGCTTATGAAATCGCCAGGCGTTCACGCGGGACACCGAGAGTCGCCAACAGATTATTGCGAAGAGTCAGGGATTACAGCGATGTTAAAGGTAGGGGTAATATCGACAAAAAGACCGCTATTGACGCCTTAAAGTCACACCGCATAGATGGAGCGGGACTTGATGATATCGATAGAAAGGTTGTTAAGACGATAATCGATTTTTATGACGGCGGCCCAGTCGGCATAGAATCTCTCGCTGCGACTTTAAACGAAGAAAGCGACACTATAGTAGACGTGGTTGAGCCATTTTTGTTAAAGATAGGTTTTATAAAACGCACATCGCGAGGCAGAGAAGTTACTAAGCTAGCGTATGAACATTTAAAGGTAGAATATAAGAAGAAAACACAGGCAGAACTATTCTAAAGTTTTGTTAGATTAGGAAAGGCTGCCTAACTTTACATTTCAACAACGTTAAAGTGTAAAGTTAGGCAGCCTCATTTATATAATATGAAATTATTGCTTCACATTTGTTGCGGACCTTGCGCAATATATCCAATAAAAACACTGACAGGCGCTAAGCTTAAAAAGATAACAGGGTTTTACTATAATCCGAATATCCATCCGCCAAGTGAATATAAAAAGAGAAGAAACGCGTTGCG
>CAYPYS010000024.1:0-3303 GCA_964415355.1 uncultured Planctomycetia bacterium
ACAACAGTAGTTGCGAAACTTTTTAACCTTGTCAGGCCGGACGTGGCGTATTTTGGTCAAAAGGACGCGCAACAGGCAGTCGTCATCAAAAAGATGGTCAATGACCTGAATATGCCCGTAAAAATAAATATGATGCCTATTGTAAGAGAGAAAGACGGCCTTGCAATGAGCTCGAGGAATTTATATCTAAGCTCAGAAGAGCACAGACAAGCTCTTTCGTTGTATAGATCTTTAAAGCTGGCAAAAGACCTGCGCAAAAAAGGGGAAAGAAATCCAGAAAAGATAGTCAACAGGATGCGTAAAGTAATAGCCGCAGAGAAAGATTCAAAGATAGATTACATCTCTATAGTGGACCTTAAAGATTTAAAAAAAGTAGACAGGATTTCCGGAGAGACTCTGGTTGCGCTTGCTGTAAAAATAGGAAAGACGCGATTGATAGACAATATTATTCTAAGGTAGATTTGGCTGGGAGGCGAGATGTTGCGAACATTTTTAAAATCAAAGATACAGAAGGCAAAGGTCACTGAGACGAATGTGGAGTACAGCGGCAGCGTCACAATAGATTCTGAGATACTCGAGGAATCTGACATACTTGTCAATGAGCGGGTGCAGGTGGTAAATCTTGAGAACGGTTCAAGGCTGGAGACTTATGCAATAGCTGGTGACAAAGGCTCAGGCGTTATAGGTATGAATGGCGGCGCAGCTAAGCACGCGGCTGTCGGAGACAGATTACTCATAATGTCGTATATACTTATGGAGACAAAGAACGCACTTGCCTACACACCGAAGGTCATTTATTTGAATGACAAGAACAAGGTGATAGGCAAAAAGTGAATCGGTGCTGGCTTAAGTTTACAATTTAACATTGTTGAAATGTAAACTTAGAGGGGAAATGGTATGCGGGCTTACAAGAAAAGTGATGATGATAAATATAGAGAAAACCTAAAAAAGAAGATCGCGCAGCTAAAGAGAGAAAGAAAAGCTGTGATAATCGTCCATAATTACCAGAGGGACGAGATACAGGACATTGCGGACATAACCGGAGATTCTCTGGCTCTCAGTCAGGCAGCTGTAAGAGCGGATGCCGAGGTTATAGTATTTTGCGGCGTAGATTTTATGGCAGAGAGCGCTTCGATATTAAATCCGGATAAGATCGTGCTTTTGCCGGTCAAAGAAGCAGGGTGTCCTATGGCTGACATGGTTACGCCTGAAAGGTTAAAGGAAAAAAAACGCGAACATCCTGATGCAGCTGTAGTGTGTTACGTAAATTCTTCTGCTGCGATAAAGGCAGAGAGCGACATATGCTGCACCTCTTCTAACGCAATAGAGATCGTCAGGTCCCTAAAAGATCATAAAGAGATCATATTTATCCCTGACAAAAATCTGGGCAGGTACATACAGAAGAATATCCCTGACAAGAAGATAATACTATGGGAAGGGTTTTGCCCGACCCACATCCGTGTATCAAAGGAAGATGTGCTTAGGGCGAAAAAGGTACATCCTGAAGCTGAGGTCCTGGCTCATCCGGAGTGCAATCCGGATGTCTGGTCTGTGAGCGACCAGATCTGCAGCACAGGCGGTATGTTTAAATATGTAAAGAATTCCAAGTCAAGGTCATTTATTATAGCCACTGAAGTGGGCATGTTGTATGGGTTAAAGAAAGCAAACCCGGAAAAGGAATTTTACGCAGCGAGCGAAAGGCTTGTCTGTCCGACGATGAGGCTTACCACTTTAGGCTGGGTTGCTCATTCGCTGGAAGCCATGGAACATCAGATAAAGGTTATGGGAGAAGTCAGGGACAGGGCGTATAAGTCTCTGGAGCGTATGCTTAAGGTTTCAGGCGAAAAATCAGGTGCAGCGATATCAGGAGTTTAAGATGGTACGAATCAAGAGGGTCGGCATAATAGGTTGCGGCACAATAGGAGCCGGCGTAGCAAAATTTTTACAAACCCAGTTAAAGAAAAAGGCAAAGATCGTGGCGCTTTGCGATGCAGATCCGAAAAAGTCAAAGGCGCTTCAAAGAAAGATAATATCCCGCCCGGTTATAACTAACGCGAAAAAATTGATAAAAAACAGCGATTTGGTAATAGAAGCTGCGAGCACCAGGGTTTCTGGCGAGATAGCCAGGACCGCAATCCAAAATAAAAAAGACGTCCTTATTATGAGCACAGGAGGTCTATTGAAGAACCCTTCTTTATTGCAAAAAGCTAGGTCGAGTGGCTGCAATCTGTATATTCCCAGCGGAGCTGTTTGCGGATTAGACGGATTGCGTTCTGCTGCAGCAGGCAAAATAAAAGAAGTCACTTTGACCACGAGAAAACCGCCAAAAGGGTTGGTAGACGTGCCATATTTAAAGAAAAAAGGAATAGATGTAAGCAGAATAAAGAAAGATACGGTTATTTTTAGCGGCAGCGCCAAGGAGGCTGTGAAACATTTCCCCAAGAATATCAATGTAGCGGCCACAGTGAGCCTTTCAGGCCTTGGTCCAAGCAAGACCGGAGTAAGAATAATAACATCGCCGCGATACACAAAGAATAGCCACGAGCTGGAAGTCAAAGGCGAATTCGGAAGACTTGTTGCCATGACCGAAAATGTCCCGTCAAGACAAAACCCGAAGACAAGCCAGCTCGCAATATTTTCAGCGCTCGCTAAATTAAAAGAGGTGATTTAGGAATGGAAAAATGCAAAAATTATGAAGAAAATCTAAAGGATTGCTCTTGCACGTATGAACCATGCTCGCGAAAAGGATTTTGCTGTGAGTGTTTGAAATATCACCTGAAGACAGGCGGTTCACCGGCATGTAGCAAATAAAGAAATAAGAAATATATAAAGGAAGGGAGGTGAAACAGAATGGCAGAAAAAGTATTGAAGTGCGGCATAAAGAAGAAGAAGGGGTATCTTTACTTCATCGATAAGAAGGGAGATATTTCTAGAGCAAAGATGGCACGCGGCGGCAAGAAGAAGAAAAAGAAGAGAAGATAAAATGCAATTCCCTTTGCCCTGACCTTAGGGTCAGGGCAAAGGGTGCTCTATTATCGATTCGATGAAGGCTGTAGTTGTAATCCTACTATTAACACCCCTTTTGATCTCTCAGTTAAATACTATATTAGGCATTGATTTAAAAAGAAAGGAGCGTAACTTTACACTTTAACATTGTTGAAATGTAAAGTTAGGTATGAAGAAAACGTTTTGTATCAAGACATTTGGATGCAAGGTCAATCAATACGAGTCGCAGGTTATACGCGAAGAGTTCTTGAGGCAGGGTTATATTGAGGCCGAAGCCCTTGATAAGTCAGATGTGTG
>CAYPYS010000024.1:3403-9384 GCA_964415355.1 uncultured Planctomycetia bacterium
CAAATTAATCGATAATATATGCGAGATAGATGGAGAATGGCGCATGAGATTGAGTTCGATAGAACCAAAGGATATAGATAAAGATTTGTTAACTCAATTACAAAAACAGTCAAGGCTTTGCAGGCATTTGCATATTCCTTTTCAAAGCGGAGACGACTATATTTTAAAGATGATGAACAGGCCCTACAAGAGAAAGGATTATTTGAAAATCGTTAATAGGGCAAAGGCCGCGATTCCGGATATTGCCATAAGTTCGGATATAATGGTCGGTTTTCCCGGTGAAACAGAATCAAGATTCAAAAATACGGTAAATTTCATAAAAAGCGTAGGGCCTATGCGCCTTCACGTATTTCCTTTCTCGAAGAGGAAGGGCACGAAAGCGTATAATCACAAGGATAATATTCCGGGCGCTGAAAAAAAAGAAAGAGAAGATATGCTGCACTGTATCGCGGATGGACTGACAGAAGAATTTATGCATAAATTCGACGGAAAGGAAGTCGAGATACTCGTAGAGGACAAGAAGACAAAGGAAGGGTTTTTGCAAGGATACACAGACAGATATATTAAGGTATGCATAGATGGAAAAGATGCCCTCAGAGGGCAATTTATCAAATCCCGCCTCACCTTGACAAACAAGAAACCGTGTGGTATACTTCTTTCATATTCTATTTGATCCCCGTTTTAATATATGCCTCTTATAAAGTTCAACTGGGTTGACGTTCTTTTTGTAACCCTTTTAATTAGAGCATGTTACATAGGCTTCAGAAATGGCCTTTTGTCTGAATTTTTAAGGTTTCTGGGGCTTTTAATAGCATTTTTGCTCTCGGTTAATAACTATACCTTAATAAGCAGCTTCCTATCCAGTCACACCAAATGGGCGGGAGAGGAACTGGGCATAATCTCGTTTTTATTTATATTCTTATCGGTACTTCTGGTTTTTAAAATAGCCGCCTCTGTTATTGGCGTTTTCTTAGACAGAAACATGATTTCAGGATTAAGTAAATTGACCGGCTTGGGCATTGGTTTTGGTCGAGGCATTTTGCTGATCAGCTTGATTTACGTTTCATTTGTTAACAGTCCTTTTGAATATATATCCAGGAGCGCGAGGGATAGGTCGTTGGCCAGTCTATATATTTCAAACGTGGCTTCGACCGCATACAGGATAGGCATGAATTTTTATCCCGGGAAAAAGATCGACACATCAATAGCAAGATTACTACAAGTCTAACTTTACATTTCAACAACGTTAAAGTGTAAAGTTAGGATCAAGGAGGGCAAGTGAAGCTGGGAGATATTTATAAGAACGCAGTAGATATCGGGATGAAGATGGATCTTCGCGGCAAGGACAAGGTTAAAAAGGAGATATTGAGAGCGAAGAAGGAGTACGACGGATTAAGTGCGAAAAACAAAGAATTTTATGACAAGGAAAGACTTGTTCATCCTTATAGCGATACGCGGATACTTTTTGGCAAAAAAGAGACCGAAGTCAAGACAATGCTGGTTGGCATAGATATAGAGGTCGGAGAAGTGCTGCTCGCAGATAAGTTGCGCGAGAAAGGGCAAAAGATAGACCTTTTACTTTCTCATCATCCCGAAGGCATGGCGCTAGCTGGGTTTTTTAATGTCATGTATATGCAGATAGATATATTAAATAGAATCGGCGTGCCTGTGAATATCGCAGAATCCTTGATGACTGAAAGGATAAAGGAAGTAGAAAGAAGGGTGCTGCCTTCCAATCACATGCGGTCCGTAGATGCGGCGCGATATTTTAATCTCGCATTTATGACGTGCCATACTCCGGCGGATAATTGTGTTGCGAATTACTTGCAGGGTTTACTTGATAAGAAAAAACCAGACACGCTTGGCGATGTAATAGATATTTTAATGACCATTCCTGAGTACAGGGAGGCGACGAAACAGAACGCTCCTCCGAAGATCATAAGAGGGGCTGCTCCGAATAAGGCGGGCAAGATATTTGTAGATATGACTGGCGGCACAGAAGGATCAAAAAAGATATTTAGCAGGCTTTCTCAGGCAGGCGTCTCGACGTTAGTAGCTATGCATCTCAGCGAGGAGCATTTTAAAAAGGCCAAAGAAGAGCGCATGAATGTAATCATTGCCGGACATATTGCGAGCGACAACGTGGGGCTCAATATTTTATTGGATAGCCTGGAGAAAAAGGGTAAGCTTAAAATACTGACCTGTTCAGGTTTTCGAAGATTTTCTAGAAAGAAGTAGCTAACTTTACACTTTAACGTTGTTGAAATGTAAAGTTAGGTTTTTGTGTAGATGGGCGAGAAAACGTTTTCATAGGATTAAAAATTATGGCCAGGATACCAGAGCACATATTGAACGAAATACAGGATAGATGCGATATCGTAGAGGTGATTTCTAGCTACATACCGCTGACACCGGCAGGCAGGAATTTTAAGGCACATTGCCCGTTTCACCACGAGAAGACACCTTCTTTTATAGTGAGCCCGGATAAGCAGATATATCATTGTTTTGGATGTCATTCTGGCGGCAACGTGTTTGGCTTTGTGAAGGAATACGAAAAAATAGATTTTATAGATACCGTAAAGATGCTGGCGAAGAAGGTGGGGGTGAAGCTTCCCGAACACAAGAGAGAAAAAGAGGAAGACAACAGTTTTATCAGCACGCTTTACGGAATCAATGATCTGGCGGCCAAATTCTACGTGACTCTGTTGGAAAATTCAAGTGCCTCTTCTAATGTACGGCGTTACATAGATAAGAGAGGGCTCGAGGATAGCATAGTCAAAAAATTTCGCCTGGGTTTTGCTGATAACTCGTGGTCGTCTTTTGTGAATTATTTGTCAAAAAGGGATGTGAAGCTGGATGTTTCTGCGAAATCCGGATTGGTTCAAAGAGGCAAAGACGGTTCTTTTTACGATCTTCTTAGGAATAGGCTTGTTTTTCCTATTTTCGACGTAAGAGGAAGGGTCTTGGGTTTCGGGGCTAGGGTTTTGGACGATTCGCTGCCTAAATACATAAATACTCCAGAGACTGCTATATACAGAAAAGGCCACCATCTTTATGGCCTGAATTTTGCTAAGCAGTTTATCAGGGAAAAGGGATTCGCGATAATCTCAGAGGGTTACCTTGACGTCATAACGGGTCATCAATACGGTGCTAATAATATAGTCTCTTCGCTGGGCACCGCCTTGACAGTAGGCCAGATAAGGGCATTAAAAAGATATACACGTAACGTGGTAATGATATACGATGCTGACAAGGCAGGAGAGATGGCGACTTTGCGAGGATTGGATTTGATTTTAGAGGAAGGGCTTAATGTAAAAATAACCACTTTGGATAAGGGTCATGATCCAGATAGCTTTGTTCGCAAATTCGGACCGCGTTGCTTTGGAGCGGCAATAAGAAAGGCGAAAAGCCTTTTTGTATATAAGCTAGATGTCCTGAAAGAGAGATTTGATAGCGAGGACCCCGAAGGCAAGGCAGAAATAGTAAAGGAGATGCTTGCCACTATTTGCAAGGTCAGGAATGCGGTCGTGAGATCGGAATATATCAAGAAATTATCAGAAGAGCTTTCTATAGAAGAGGCCGCCATAAGAGATGAATTAAAAACGATGAAAAAAGGTGTCAAAAAATATGAAGCTGCCCGGACAAACGACTGGTCTCTCGATTCTGCTCGGGATAAGCGAACACCAATTAATATTTCCCCGGCCGAAAAAATACTGGCGAAGCTTATGTTAGAGGATATGAATGTTATAAATACCGTTAAAAATAATCTGCGTCCGTTTGATTTCAAGAACAGAGATGTGAGGAATTTAGTCGAGGCGCTTTTTGAATTGGATCCGGGGCATAATTTAATAGACGCTACAAAATTGATAAATTACCTGGAGGACAAGGTTGCCTCCAATGTCATTTCTTTTATCGTGAATGAAGCCCTGGAGATAAAAGATAAGGAAAAGAATATTTCAGATTGCATAAAGAGCATAAGAAGAGAGCAGAAAGACGTAAGGCTTAAGGATATTCAAAGCAGACTGGTCTCTGCACAGAAAAACGGCCATGAAGACGAGGCCAGGAACTTATTGGAAGAATTTAATAGATTGATAAAATCCAGCATCTTGTAAAAAAAGGAGATCGATTTATGGGAAGAAAAAAGAGAAAGGCCAAGAAAGCCAAGAGAGCCGTTAGTCGTTTCGATAAGCTGCTGGCGCGCGGGAAGAAAAGAGGATACCTGACTTATGAAGAGATAAATAATAATCTTCCCGACGATGTCATCTACGCAGAACAGATAGAGAAGGTCTTTGCCGTTCTCGATAGCGAGAAAATAGCGGTAGTCGACTCTGCGGAAGAATACAAGACTCGCCAGAAAGAGATCAAGGACAAAGAGAAGCAGAAAACTAGCTCTCAAAAGCAAGGATCAGGGGCTGCCGCAGAAAACGCAAGCTCAAGCGTTGAAGATCCTGTCAAGATGTATCTTAGACAGATGGGCCAGATACCGCTTCTTTCGAGAGAAGAGGAGATAAGGCTTGCCCAGGAAATAGAGAAGGCAGAGGAGGAATATAAAAGGGCAGTGCTGGGGTCTCCTTATATCAAGGACGCGGTGATGTCTCTCGCTAATGATATTTTAACGAGAAATATCAATATAGAAGAGGTCATGAAAGAAGTGCCTGATGTGAAGAGAGAAGAAGATACGTACAAGAAGATCGAGAGACTGGTCAAGAAAATGAAGGCTTCAAGGAAGGGTCATAGCATATTGGAGCTGTGCCTGGAGTTTAATTTTTGCACATCTGTTATCGAGGGATTTGCCGGTAAAATAAGAGAAGCTATTTCAGAGATGGACAGCATTGACAAAGAGATCGAGAGGATGAGGAAGCGCCGGATAAGAGGCGGTATAACTGCGTTCGAAAAAAAGAAGAAGAGCATAGAGGATAAATTCGGAAAGAAACAGGATGAAGTGAAGAAAGAGCTTGTTTTTATCAGGAAGAGGGCCTTGAAGTTCAACAGGGTCAAGAAGGCGATGGTGGAAGCAAACCTGAGGCTCGTGGTGAGCATTGCTAAAAAATACACGAACAGGGGGCTTTCTTTCCTTGACCTTATCCAGGAAGGAAATATAGGCCTGATGAAGGCAGTCGAAAAATTTGAATACAGACGAGGTTATAAATTTTCTACCTACGCGACCTGGTGGATTAGGCAGGCTGTGACCCGGTCTATAGCTGACCAGGCAAGGACCATCAGGATACCCGTCCATATGACAGAGACTATAAATAAGCTTATAAGGGTGTCCAGGGTGCTTGTCCAGGAAAACGGCAGGGAACCTACGGCAGAAGAGATCGCGTCTGAGATGAGGATGTCTGTTGAAAAGGTCAGGAGCATATTGAAGATCGCGCAGGAGCCTATTTCTCTACAGACGCCGATCGGAGACGAAGGCGATACTAACTTCGGTGATTTTATCGAAGACAAGAAAGCGGTTTCGCCTGCGAATGCGACTGCTTATACCATGCTGAAGGAGGAAATGGACAAGATTCTTAATACGCTCACTGAGAGGGAAAAGAGAGTGCTCAGGCTTAGATTTGGCATAGGCGATGGTTATCCCAGGACCCTTGAAGAAGTCGGCAGTATTTTTAATGTGACAAGGGAAAGGGTTCGACAGATAGAAGCCAAGGCATTGAGGAAATTGAGACACCCTACCAGGAGCAGAAGACTTAAGAATTTCCTTGAGATGGCATTTAGTCAAGATGTGATATAAGGTTGCCTGAAACTTGTAATTTGTTGTATTGAGGGGCCAGATTTTCGAGTCTGGCCCCTTTGTTTTTTTCTTAACTTTACACTTTAACGTTGTTGAAATGTAAACTTAGGGGATATTATAAAAATACTCTTGTTTTTATATGGATCAGATGATATAATTTATAATTCATGGGCCCATAGCTCAGTCCGGTTAGAGCACCTGACTCATAATCAGGGTGTCCAAGGTTCAAGTCCTTGTGGGCCCACCA
>CAYPYS010000025.1:0-7520 GCA_964415355.1 uncultured Planctomycetia bacterium
GTAGGCGTGAGCCATCAGATTTACAGTCTGACCCCTTTGGCCACTCGGGTATCTGCCCTTGTTAACTTTACACTTTAACGTTGTTGAAATGTAAAGTTAGGTTAATTTTTTTATTGCGGGCGGGACTTTGTCCAGGATATCGCTCGCTACTAGACTTATCTCTCCTTTTTCTCTCGCGGCTAAATCGCCTGCAACGCCATGGACGTAAACCGCTAAACGCGCCGCCTCGAACAGCGCCAGGCCTTGCGCCAAAAATCCACCGATAATCCCCGTAAGCACGTCGCCGCTACCCGCAGTTGCCATGCCTGGATTACCGCTCTTATTTATGTAATGCTTTTTTGCCCCGCGCTCAGTCACCACAGTGCCGGCGCCCTTTAAAACCACTACAGCATTATAATTATTGGAAAATTTTTTTGCAACAGTTAATCTGTTATTTTTTATATAAACCGTTGATTTTTTTATAAGCCTGGACATCTCACCGGGATGCGGCGTCACGATATAACCTCGGCGTATCTTTTTCAAGACAGCAACATCTTCGGATATCGCGTTCAGCGCGTCCGCGTCCAGCACCATCGGCTTTTTAATGTTTACGATAAGTTGGCGAATTAATTTTTGGGTCTCCGGGTGCCGAGAAAGCCCTGGACCTAATATTACGACATCAGCGCCTTTGGCTTTATTTAAGATGTCGGATTTTGCTCGTAAAGATAATGCGGCTTTCCGCGTCTCAGGCAAAGGGAATGTCATCACTTCTGTCAGCTTCTTCTCCATCATCAGATTTAACGACGACGGAATGCCGAGCGTCACCAATCCCGCGCCTGCGCGCAAACTCGCATTCGCGCACAATGCTGCCGCGCCCGTCAGCCCGCGCGAACCCGCGAGGACAAAAACATGCCCATAATCTCCCTTGTGCGTATCTCTTTTTCTCTTCTTCAGCATAAGTTTCCTCAGCTAACTTTACACTTTAACGTTGTTGAAATGTAAAGTTAGCGGCGTAAAAGTATGGCACTAGAAACCGCGTAATTGCTAGTGTGCGACATACTGACCATGACCTGATCCAGGCGATTGTCGCGCGCAAACTCCTTTGCTTTTCCATGTAAAACTATTTCCGGCTTTCCCTTTGAATCGTTGAGGACTTCTATATGCTTGAGCTGGATACCGCTTTTCGTATCGCCGAATGCCTTTAAGACCGACTCCTTGCATGCGAATCTCGCAGCAAGATTTTCGTGAGAAAACTTTTTTGTGTTCGCATAATCAAGCTCTCTCTTTGTAAAAACTCTGTCCAGAAATCTATCTCCCCAGCAATCAAGGGCGCCCTTGACTCTCTCTACTTCTATTATATCAACCCCCGTGCCTGCTATCATCTTGCCGACTCTTTCATTTCTTTGACCGCATTGTAAAGACCTGCGGATATTGCGCGCGATATTATAGAGTGGCCTATATTCAACTCGTTCAATCCTTTGATATTTGCAATCCTTTGCACATTGCTATAGTTAAGCCCATGCCCCGCATTCACCATAAACCCCAAAGACAGCGCAAAATTAACCGCGTTTTCAATTTTTTTAAATTCCTTGTCGACTACCTTCCATGTGCTGCCCAGGCTGTATTGACCCGTATGTATCTCTATGGCCTCGGCGCCGATATTTTTTGCCGCGCGTATCTCAGTCTCGCAAGGATCGATAAAAATGCTTACCTCTATTTTCTTTTTTTTAAGGGTCTTTACGACTTCCTCTATTTTCTTTTTCTGCTTCGTGACACACATGCCGCCCTCGGTCGTAAGCTCCTGTCTTTTTTCAGGAACAAGCGTAGCCTGATGCGGTGCTATTTTTTTCGCGACCTCTACAATGTCCTTGTTTATCGACATCTCGAGATTAAAGCGAGTTCGAACATTCTTTTTTAAAAGCTGTACATCTGCGTCCTTTATGTGGCGCCTGTCTTCCCTGAGATGCGCGACGATACTATCGCAACCTGCTTGCTCGCATATCGAAGCCGCCCAAACAGGATCAGGCTCTATGCCGCCCCTCGCCTCCCTAACCGTCGCCACGTGGTCTACGTTTACGCCCAGCTTAGGCATATCAGTCGTTCTCCGTTACTCCGTCTCTATCAGTAGATTTTTCAAGGTAGGATTTGTAAAGCGCGGATTGATAAAATTTTCTCGAAAGCCGCTTCTCTTTCTCCAATTCACCATTGACATAAAACCACATAATCACGGCGAGAATCAAAGAAATTACTTTTATCCAAAAATTATTTATGATCCAATTTTTCATTTTTTCTTTCTGTCTGACTTGAAAAGGTTATTGAGAGTGCGTTCAAGAGCTTCTTTGTCCAAGTCGTGAGAGAGCCTGCCGCCAGTTGCGACCGAAATCCCGCCTGTCTCCTCAGAAACAATAATCACGGCTGCATCAGTCTCCTCGCTCAGACCAAGGCCTGCCCTGTGCCTCGTGCCCAGGGTCCTGGAAACATTCGGATTTTGCGTGAGCGGAAACAGGCAGCCAGCGCCTATGATGCGATCACCCGAAATTATAACTCCTCCGTCGTGAAGCGGCGTATTGGGCATAAAAGTCGTTATTAAAAGTTCTGAACTTACCGCTGCGTCTATCTCTACGCCACTTTCCATGTAATGGTGAAGCCTGCTCTCTCTTTCGATGGCAATCAGTGCACCTATCTTTCGCTTTGAAAGAAACGTCACAGACTTTATAACCTCCTTTATCACCTCGGATTCTCTAAAGAAAATATCGTGCCACGGATGTTGCCCGATGCTCGCAAGCCCCCTCCTGAGTTCTGGTTGGAATATAATAAAGAATGCAATAACGGAAATAGCGAATAATTTCGTAAATATCCAATTTATAGTATCCAGGCCTAATTTTTGAGTCACAATAAAGAAAAGCACTATAAGTATTATGCCTTTCAATACCTGGACGCCGCGCGTCCCTCTGGTAAAAATCAAAATCACATAGAAACCAAACCAGAGGATACAGATCTCTACAAGAATTTTTATAATCAATAAATAATCTGTCATATCCTTATTTCGCTATCCCTAAGTATACATTTCAACAACGTTGAAATGTATACTTAGGGCGTACAATCGCGTCCGCGACCTCCGCGACCTGTTTTATTTCCTTTACATCGTGTACTCTTATTATATCAGCACCATTTCTTATTGCAAGCGCTACGCTCGCTGCCGTGCCAAATATTCTTTCTTGCGGCGCAACTCCTAAGATAGCACCTATAAACGATTTTCTCGACGGACCGACAAGTATTGGTTTCCCTAACACCTTAAAGCGCGAAAGATTGTTTAATATCTCTAAATTATGCTCGAGCGTCTTGCCAAACCCCATACCAGGGTCGATTATAATATTCCCCCTCTTCACGCCCTTCTCTTCCGCGCGCCCGACAAGCTGCGATAACTTGCTGATAACCTCTTCTATAAGATCGTCGTAAGCCGGGCTCTCCTGCATGGTCTCAGGCGTGCCTTTCATGTGCATAATAACGACGTCTGCGTCATATTGGCTCGCAAGCTGCGCCATGTCCTCATCTGCCTCGAGCCCGCTGATATCATTTATCATCGAAGCGCCGTTGTCGAGCGCCGCCAAAGCCACATCCCGCTTTCGTGTATCTATTGAAACCGGAACATCTATTTTCGCTGCCAGCTTTTTAATGACAGGGGTGACTCTTTTTATTTCCTCCGCTGCTGCGACAGGCGCCGAGCCAGGCCTTGTCGACTCGCCTCCTACGTCAATAATATCCGCGCCTTCTTCGACCATCCTTACGGCCGTCTCTACTGCACGGCCAGTATCTTCATGTATGCCGTCTCCGCTGAATGAATCAGGCGTAAGATTTAATATCCCCATGACAAAAGTCCGGGAACCAAATTTAAAATCACTCATTGCCTTCGCCTCGCCCTAAGTTTACACTTTAACATTGTTGAAATGTAAAGTTAAGCGGGGGTATCTTGTGGTTTTTCCGTTACGAGTTTTTTCACCTCTTCTAAGTCCATGACCTCTTTCTCCAATAACTTCTCGGCCAGGATCTTCAGCTTGTCTTTATTATTAGAGAGCTCTTTTTTTGCGATAGCGTAACACTCGTCGATGATCTTCCGCACCTCTTTGTCTATTTCAATTGCCGTGGCCTCGCTGTAATTCTTCTCCTCGACTATATCTCTTCCTAAAAACACCTGCTCTTCGCGCTTTCCGAAAGTAAGATTCCCCAGTTTTTCGCTCATGCCCCATCTCATTACCATGTCCCTTGCGATAGAAGTAGATTTTTCCAAATCATCTTTAGCGCCCGTGGAAAGCTCGCCAAATACAATCTCCTCGCTAGCTCTTCCTCCGAGGATGCCGATTATTTTCCCGGTCAATTCCTTCTTTGTGACGATATGCCTGTCCTCTACAGGCAACCTCATAGTGTAACCAAGCGCGATCCCTCTCGGTATGATCGAAACTTTATGCAAAGGATCAGCGCCCGGGATCAAGAGCGCCAAGAGCGCATGACCCGATTCATGATAACTTACTATTTTTTTCTCTTCCGCATTTATCACGCGTGTCTTTTTCTCAGGCCCGGCAATAACTCTCTCTATCGACTCCTGCATCTCTTCCATGGATACGCCTTCTTTATTGCATCTCGCAGCCAACAGCGCCGACTCGTTAACGAGATTCGCGAGATCCGCGCCTGAAAAACCAGAGGTCTGCCTTGCGATTACCTTAAGATCCACCTCTTTGCCGAGTTTTATTTTTTTCACATGCACCTTTAGGATCGCTTCTCTTCCTATGATGTCCGGCCTGGATATCACGATTATCCTGTCAAACCTTCCCGGCCTGAGCAATGCCGGGTCAAGGACATCCGGCCTGTTAGTAGCCGCGATCAGGATAACACCTTCCTGCGTATTAAAGCCATCCATCTCCACCAGAAGCGCGTTCAGCGTCTGCTCGCGCTCGTCGTGGCCGCCGCCGATTCCTGCGAATCGCTGCCGCCCTACAGCATCTATCTCATCTATGAAAATAATAGCACCTTTTCCGCCCATCTTCGCAGCCTTCTTAGCTTGTTCAAAAAGATCGCGCACTCTCGATGCCCCAACGCCCACAAACATCTCTACAAAGTCGGACCCGCTGATACTGAAAAACGGCACGCCTGCCTCGCCGCTAACAGCCTTTGCGAGCAATGTCTTTCCTGTGCCGGGTGGACCCATGACCAAAACGCCCTTTGGTATCTTTCCGCCGAGTTTCTGAAATTTCTTCGGGTCTTTTAAAAATTCTATGACTTCCTTTAATTCCTCTTTCGCTTCGTCAACGCCCGCCACGTCATTAAAAGTAATCTTGGTCTTTCCGCCGCTGATCTGCTGCGCGCGACTCTTCCCAAACGAAAGTATCCTGCCTCCGCCATGCGAGGCGCTCCTGTAAACAAAAAACCACAAAAATCCAATAAACAAGATCATCGGCCCGAGAGAATAAAAAAGATTCGTCCATAAAGTCTTGGGCGGCCTCACCTCAAAACTCCCTACATTTTCTCTCAGCAGCCGGACCAGATCCTGATCTTGTAGCGGGATACGCACCTCGAAACCCGCGCCGCTCGAAAAGACGCCTTTTATGCGGTCGTCGACTTTCACGACACTATCTATAGCGCCTGTCTCCCTGTTGGTCTCAAGAAGCCTGAAAAATTCGCCATAGCTCAATTCTTTCGGAGTCGCCTGAGGAGCAAAAGACGCGATTCTAAACATGTAGAGAAACAACAGTAAAAGCCCTGCCCATAGAAAAATATTTCTATTGAGCCTGTTCTTGTCGTTCATCCCCTTTTTCTTGTTAGTCGGTCTTGACGTCTGCATAATTTTTTATACTATCACAACTTCGCACCTTTGACAATCCCTAACTTTACATTTCAACAACGTTAAAGTGTAAAGTTAGCGAGACCGTGGAAGCTGGATGAGTATTTTGTTTTTGTTCTTAATAACGTTTATGCCGCCTGGCAGGTCAACTATAGAATTGCCCGGTCGCTTCTCTACTAACTCGTCCATCTCCTTCCAGTGCTGATAAGTCAATCTTCTTAAATTTCCCTTGAGGTCTTCTAGTGCAGTCCTTAAAATCCTCTTGCGCAACGCTGCGGTTTGCTTCTTAAATTTTTTAATGTCGATCACGATCTCAGAAGAATCGCTCCTCTTTGACATGCTTTTAAATTTTCTCCTGGTCAATTTTTCCAAAAACTCATTTTCAGACCTGAGGTTTTCCGCTGTGTTTGCCAGTATCTCTTTAATGTTAGCGTTGAAATTCTTTTCTAAATACGGGATCAGATCTCGCCTGATCCTGTTTCTCGTAAACAAAGTCTTGTCATTTGAAGAGTCGTGCCTAACCTCGAAACCATTATCTTTGACAAACCCTTCTATTTCCCGTCGGGAAACCTCTATAAGCGGCCTGATTATCGTAAGGCCCCCCATGGTTTTAACAGGGCTTATGCCTCCTAAGCCTGACATGCCTGAGCCGCGAAAAACCCTCATCAGTACTGTCTCTGCCTGATCGTCTCTATTATGACCAATGGCTATCTTGGTGATCTTTTTCGCTGCCGCCACTCTTTTAAAAAAATCATATCTTTCGAAACGCGCGGCCTCTTCAGGCGAAAGGCCCTTTTCTTTGGCGACCTTCGGGACATCTATCTCTTCACAGCTAATCTCGAGCCCTAATTTTTTAGCCAGATCTTCGCAAAACTTCCTGTCCGCACGAGACTCTTCTCCTCTGAATCCATGATCCAGATGCGCAACGCATATAGTCAATGAAAACTTCGAGCCTAATTTTAACAAAGCGCGCAAAAGCGCAATCGAATCCGGGCCGCCTGAAAGCCCGATCAGCACCCTATCGTACATATTTATCATATTATATTTATTTATGGTGTCTCTGACTTTATAGATAAACATTGGGATACCTGTTGGGATTTTGGTAGCGGCGAGTGGATTCGAACCACTGACGCGCCGGGTATGAGCCGACTGCTCTGACCAACTGAGCTACGCCGCCGCCAAATAACTTTACATTTTAACGCTGCTAACTTTACATTTCAACAACGTTAAAGTGTAAAGTTAGCGCGCCTATTTGTAGCGCTCTCTGATTTTCGTAGTTAATTCAAAGACTCGTTCAGGCTGCCTGTCCTGTAGCCTTGCAAATCCAGGGTAATATAGCAAAAACCAAGGCCTTTTAGATTTTTCACTATTTTATCACAAAATTTTGATTTTAGAAATCTCTTTATGTCTTTTTTGTCAACTTCTATTCTTGCGACATCACCGTGACTTCTGACCCTGACATTCTTTATACCTGTTTTTTTTATGAATTCCTCTGCCCTTTCTATCTTTTTCAATAACCCCTTGCTTATTTCTTCGCCATAGGGGATCCTGGAAGCGAGGCACGCCATAGATGGCATGTCCCAGGTCTTCAAACTTAACCTTTTCGAAAATTTCCGTATGTCGGCTTTGGTAAATCTCGCCTCTTGAAGCGGACTCCTTACGCCAAAATCCTTCTTTGCTCTGCTGCCGGGCCTAAAATCTTTTT
>CAYPYS010000026.1:0-5813 GCA_964415355.1 uncultured Planctomycetia bacterium
GTCGTAGCACACACAAAAGAAAATGAGATCATGGCCCTGAAACACAAAGACCTTGAGGTATGGGGCGTGCAGTTTCATCCAGAATCGATATTGACAAAAGAAGGAAAGAGGTTGCTAAGAAATTTTGCAAAGCTTTAGCTTGTTAAGAGCATGACGCCTAAGTTTACACTTTAACATTGTTGAAATGTAAACTTAACGGAGCGAGGGTGGATATGATAAAGGAAGTCATTAAAAAGGTTGCCGAGAAAAAGGATCTTGATAGAAAAGAGATGATGGTGTGCATGGACGAGATAATGTCAGGCCAGGCAACGCCTGCGCAGATAGGAAGCTTCATAACTGCCTTAAGATTAAAGGGAGAGACAATCGAAGAGATAACCGGCGCTGCAATGGTTATGCGCGAGAAGGCGACAAGGATAGAGGTAGACGGTGTCCGGCTGGTCGATACTTGCGGTACTGGCGGAAGCGGAAAGGACGTATTCAATGTTTCGACTGCTAGCGCTTTTGTAGTCAGTGGCGCAGGCCTGAAGGTGGCAAAGCATGGCAATAGAGGCGTTTCTAGTCTATGCGGGTCTGCAGATGTGATTAAAGCGCTTGGTGTGAATATCGATGTAAAACCAGCTAAAGTTAAAGAATGCATAGAGAAGGTTGGAATAGGATTTTTGTTCGCTCCGCTTTTTCATGGTGCCATGAAACACGCGATAGGGCCTCGGCGAGAGATAGGCATTCGGACTATTTTTAATATCCTCGGTCCGCTCACTAATCCAGCGGGAGCGGATTGTCAGGTCCTTGGGGTCTATCGCCAGGAGCTTACAGAGCTTCTTGCGAATGCGTTAAAAAATATGGGCACAAAAAAGGCATTTGTTGTCCATGGCCGAGACGGCCTGGATGAAATTACGATTACGGACAGGACAAGGGTATCTGAATTGAATAACGACAGGGTCAGGACCTATAATGTAAGGCCGCAGGATTTCGGCGTTAAAACAGCGAAGCTCGCAGATATAAAAGGCGGCAGTGTGGGCGACAATGTAAATATTATAAATGAAATACTGGCAGGCAGAAAAGGGCCTAAACAGGACATTGTACTGGTAAACGCATCAGCGGCATTGGTCGCCGGAGGATTGGCTCCGAATTTCAAAAGAGGCGTCGAAATAGCAAGAGTTTCGATAGAGTCAGGCAAGGCAAAAGAAAAGCTGGACCAGCTCGTCAAATTCACGAATGCCTAAGTTTACATTTCAACAATGTTAAAATGTAAAGTTAGAGGGATGAGTATGAAGAATTTTTTGAAGGATATAGTCAGCCTGAAACAGAAAGAGGTCGAGGCGCTTAAGGCAAAGACGCCGATAACTCATTTCGTTGATTCAAAGCGCCTTCTTAAGGGCGTTAGGTCTTTCAAGGAAGCTATAACTTCCGGGGATGGTGTAAAGCTTATCGCCGAGATAAAAAAGAAATCCCCTTCGAGAAAAAGAGGATTTGCTAAAAAGTTTAACGTGGTCCAGCTGGCCGAGATTTATGCGCAAAGCGGCGCGAAGGCAATATCTGTATTGACAGACAAAAGGTTCTTTGGAGGCCATGTTTTACATTTAGCCGCTGTCCGTAGCGCTGTGAACCTCCCTGTTTTAAGAAAGGATTTTATCGTAGACGAATATCAGGTCTATGAGTCGCGGTATCATGGCGCTGATGCAATATTGCTTATAGCGAGGATCCTGCCAAAAGACAAGATAAAAAGTTTTATGCTCCTTGCCAAAAAAATGGGCATGGATGTTATAGTTGAAATCCACGACGAGGCAGATTTAGAAAAGGCCCTGCTTTGCAATGCTATAATAATAGGCATTAACAACAGAAACCTGGACACGTTCAGCGTAGACATAGAAAACACCAACAGGTTGGCTTCAAAGATGCCCAAAGAGATAATAAAGATAAGTGAAAGCGGAATAAAAGACAGAAACGATATTTTGAAGCTTAAAAAGATCGGGCTCGACGCGGTATTAATAGGGGAGACATTTTTAGTGGCGAAGGATATAGCCCTCAAGGTAAAAGAAATTACAGGAGAAGCAAATGAAAAGGATCAGGGTTAAATTTTGCGGCATTACATCCTTGGATGATGCCAAAAAAGCGGTTTTAGCAGGAGCGGATGCCATTGGGTTTGTGTTTTTTGAGGATAGCCCGCGTTGCGTAAGTCCGGAATTTGCAGAAGCTGCAATAAAAGAAATCCCTCCTTTCGTAAGCTCGGTAGGGGTTTTTGTTAATGAGAATCTGAGTTTTATTGAAGAATGCGTAGAGAGATGCGGGTTAAATGCGGTGCAATTACATGGGGACGAAGACGTAGAGTATTGTTCGAAGTTTAAAAAGTTAAATCTAGAAGGCGTTAAGCTGATAAAGGCCATCAGGGTCAAAGACAAGGAAAGCATCGGTTATATAGAAGAAACTCCTGCGGACGCGATTTTATTGGATACCTATAAAAGTGGCGTATACGGAGGGACAGGCATAGGCTTTGATAGATCTCTGGCGCTTTTGGCAAAGGAGTATGGCAGGCATTTGATAATATCTGGAGGGCTTGATTCTGATAATGTACGTAATGTCATAAAAGAGGTAAGGCCTTACGGCGTTGACGTTTCTTCTGGCATAGAATCAAACCCGGGCAACAAGAATGTAGAATTAATGGAAGAGTTTATAAAGCAAGTCCGCTTAGCCGAGAAATAATTCATCGAGTTATTATCCTTCCTTAGATTTACACCCTGCTTTGTTTTCTGTGATTTTCGTGGGATAAGCTTCATCCCGCCTAACTTTACACTTTAACGTTGTTGAAATGTATACTTAGGGCAGGCTTGACAGGGCATCTAAAATCAGTATACTTTTTAATAATTCGACTTAAGGAGATATATACATGAAATATATAGTTCTTGTTGGTGATGGCATGGGTGACAGGCCTCTCGAGGAGCTGGAAGGGAAAACTCCCCTGGAGGTTGCGAAGATCCCGAATATGAATTTTATCGTTGAAAAGGGCCGGTTAGGGCTTACCAATATGATTCCGCTTCGCATGGCGCCGGCTAGCGATGTTGCAAACCTTTCTATTCTCGGATATAGTCCTCGTAAATATTATACCGGGCGCGGACCGCTGGAGGCTGCGAATATAGGCATTGATTTAGCAGATGACGAGATAGCGTTCAGGTGCAACCTGGTGACTGTTTCTGGTGACAAGCTGGTGGATTATAGCGCTGGCCATATATCCAATGAAGAGGCTGCGGCGTTGATCAAGGAGCTTGGCGTTAAAATAGGCTCAGGAACAGTGCGTTTTTTTGCGGGCGTGAGCTACAGGCACTTAGTAGTAATAAAGTGCAAGGACAAGGCCGAATTAAAAGCGCTAAAAAAAATTAAATGCACGCCGCCTCATAATATTATCGGCAAAAAAATAGAAAGATATTTGCCCAAGAAAGAGGATGGTGTCGAGGTTATAGGTAATTTGATGGAGGCGTCTAAACAGGTTTTGGCCGGACATGAGGTCAACAAGGTGCGCATTGACTTAAAAGAAAATCCAGCGAACATGATCTGGCTCTGGGGGCAGGGCATAAAGCCGTCCATGCCAAAATTTTCAGAGTTATACAAGGTCGAAGGCTCTATTATTTCTGCGGTCGATCTCATAAAGGGCATAGGCAAAATTATCGGGCTCAGGGTTATAGATGTGCCGGGCGCTACAGGTTATTACGACACTAATTATGCCGGCAAGGCAGAGTACGCGCTGGAGTCTCTGAGGGATAGGGATTTTGTGTTTGTCCATGTTGAGGCGCCGGATGAAGCAGGCCATAACGGGGATTTAAAGGAAAAGATCGCGAGTATAGAGAAATTTGATAAATTTGTCGTCGGGAAAGTGTTGGAGCATTTCAAGTCTTCGAAAGAAGAATTCAGGGTACTGGTGCTGTCTGATCACGCGACGCCCATATCTCTAAGGACTCATTCCAGGGATTATGTATGTTTTGGGATGTACGGCACAGATATCGAACAGGATGAGCACATGTATTTCAATGAGAGAGAGGCCAAATCCTGTAAGTTTCGAATAGACAGGGGGCACGAACTCATGGAATTTTTTATAAGGTGAAGGGCCGTCGCCTAACTTTACACTTTAACGTTGTTGAAATGTAAAGTTAGGTTTTTTTCGTTATGAATTCTATAGTGATAATGCTTGGAACGCTGGTGTTTCTTGGTGCCGGGTATTTTTTTTACGCCCGTCTAGTGGAGAAATTTTTTGAGGTAAATCCCGCCAATATCACCCCTGCCCACAAATATTACGACGGCATAGATTATGTCCCTGCCAGAAATTGGTTGATAATCTTCGGGCATCATTTTGCCAGCATTGCCGGGGCGGGTCCGATAGTAGGCCCTATAATCGCTGTCGCGATCTGGGGGTGGTGGCCTGCGCTTCTGTGGATCGCGCTAGGGACGGTGTTTATGGGTGGCGTCCATGATTTTGCGACGATAATGATTTCGGTGAGACACAGGGGGAGGTCGATAGCCAGCATAGCAGAAGATCTGATTTCGAAAAGATCCAAGCTGGTATTTTTAGCTTTCATTTGGTTCGCGTTGATACTCGTGATAGCTGTATTTGTTTCGATATGCGCCAGGACATTGACGGTAGAGACAAAGACTGTAGTGCCGTGTTTCGGACTTATAGGCGTGGCGGTTTTTGTAGGATTTTTGTTGTATAAACTAAAAGCGAATATTTTTCTGGCTACTGCCGTGGGGCTGGTTTTGCTTTTCGCGTGTATTTTTTTAGGCGAGACGTTTCCTGTCGATTTAGGGGAGGGGGCGTTTTTTGTGTGGAGCATTGTCCTTCTAGTGTATGCTTTTATAGCGTCTGTCACGCCCGTGCAGGTGCTTTTGCAGCCGCGGGATTACCTCTCGAGCTTTCTTTTGTTTTTTGGAATAGGCGCAGGGCTTTTAGGAATTGTGCTCACGCGTCCGAGCATAAACACAGCGGCTTTCGGGGGATGGGCGCCAGCTGGTGCGGATTGGCTGTGGCCCATGCTTTTCGTGACGATCGCGTGCGGCGCGAACTCCGGCTTTCACGCGCTCATTGCAAGTGGTACCACCTCGAAGCAGCTCCCGAATGAGCGCTACGCGAAGAGCGTAGGCTACGGCGGTATGGCGCTTGAAGCTGTCCTGGCAGTTATTGCGCTGTTAGCGGTTTGCGCCGGTCTTTCCGGAGGCGCTTTGAAAGGTATGCTGGCCAAAGGCGGACCGGGCCCAATCGGTGCTTTCGGCGCAGGCTATGGTGCGTTGACTTCGCCGCTTCTTTTTGGTAAAGGCCATGTGATCGCCATATTGATACTAAACGCCTTTATCCTGACCACATTAGATACAGCGACGAGAATAGCCCGCTACATATCAGAGGAACTTTTTAAAATTAAGAATAGATTCTTTTCGACATTTGTGGTAGTATTTACGAGTGGCGCGTTGGCTTTGACCGGCAAGTGGAACAAGATTTGGCCGATGTTCGGAGCCTCTAATCAGCTAGTAGGAGCGCTCACGTTTGTCGTGATTTCAAGCTGGCTCTTATGCAGAGGCAAGAGCTTGAGGTTTACTTTTCTGCCGGCTATATTTATGCTATTAACTTCTATAGGCGCGCTCCTGTATCAGCTGGTAGGTTTTGTAAAGAGCGGTGACGCGTTGCTTGCGACTGTATCTGTAGCGCTTATAGCGCTTGCATGCATGATGGTCGTGGACGTGGCGTCGGCAGTAAAGAACAAGAAATTAAAATGCAGGATTTTTTGATTTGGGCGAGAGCGCGTCGCGTGACGTGATTCGTGCTAACTTTACAC
>CAYPYS010000027.1:0-4595 GCA_964415355.1 uncultured Planctomycetia bacterium
AACCCGCGGCCTCCTCGTTGCGAACGAGGCGTTCTCCCAACTGAACCACCAGCCCATAATAAATTCCCCTCACCCTAACCCTCTCCCCAAAGAGGGGAGAGGGAAAAATAAGAGGTAATCAAATTATATCACCTTTATTGAAATGAAGCAAGGCGAGGATAACACGAGGAATACAAAGTTATTGCGTTAGTCACTGTACCATGAGTTGCGGATATAGAAACAGTCAAGATATTACCGCTCATCGAAAAACTAACACCTGTCACGGTAACTTTTGGAACCAATGATTCATCTGCACTGCCGTTATTAAAGTTAAAAACATCGCCCACTTTCGAATAAGTGTAAGTAGTCCTGCTTGCATAATTGCTCGCGCTAAGCGGATCGTTGTTATTTATGTATACATATAACGTTTCAGGATCAGGGACTTCTATGGCGCGTGAACTCGTGGGGTTAGTCTCATCGCCAATCGCCTGCATCACATTCTTGTAAACATGGTCGAGTGCGTATTGCAATTCGTATGAAATCGTTATTTTATCATTTGCTTTAGAGTAAAAAACTCGGCTCGCATTATATAAAGCAAAAGCTGCTAAAAGCATCACTACAATGGGCAGCGTTGCGACTAATATCTCCACTATTGTAAAAGCTTTTTTGTTTAAAAATTTCATAAGCGCTATCTCAAATTACCTCTTGCCATGTAACAGTAACAGCCACTTCCTTATATCCACCGGAGATCTCTGAGACATCATATGTAAGTTCGCTAGTTAAATTCAGCATTTCGCCTCTAATAATCGTTCCTATCTCAGCCTCTGCATGCGAAGTATCACTCATCTCTGAATCAGTATATGCATAATTGCTTCTCAATCTATCGTACGCCTCTTTTGCAAAATTAAACGCCTGCGCCCTGTGTCTGGTGCGATCAAACATATATTGAACAGCGCTAAATGCACTAAACATGCCTATACCTATAATAGCAATAAGAACTACAGAAATAATGGATTCTACAAGAGTAAACCCTTTTCTCATGCCGCATCCTTAACTTTACACTTTAACGTTGTTGAAATATAAAGTTAGCGTTTTACGAGCGATACTAGTTCTTGAGGATTTGTGCTTCTAGAGTAAGCCTCTTCCCAGCTTATGACACTTTTATTATAAAGCTCAGCAAGGGATTGATTCATGGTGCACATTCCGTATTTCCTGCCCATGTGTATCAAAGAATAAATCTGATGCAGATTATTTTCTCTTATAAGATTTTGAATGGCAGGTATGACATTCATTACCTCGAGCGCCAATACCCTGCCCTTTTGATTTTTCTTCGGGATCAGCTGCTGGACAATGACGCCGGCCAGCACCATTGAAAGCTGGATCCTTACCTGTTGCTGCTGATGAGCGGGAAAAACATCTACAATCCTGTTTATGCTGTGAATAGCATCTATCGTGTGAAGCGTAGCGAAAATAAGATGACCTGTCTCAGCAAGCGTCAGCGCGCCTTTTATTGTCTCAAGGTCCCTCAGCTCGCCTATAAGCACTATATCGGGATCCTGCCTGAATACATGCTTTATCGCCCCCTGGAACGAGCTTGTATCAGTGCCTAATTCTCTCTGATTTATCGTGCTCTTCTTGTGCTTATGCAGATATTCTATAGGGTCTTCTATTGAAACTATGTGGGCTGAGCGTTTTGAATTAATATAACTGATCATACTGGCCAAGGTGGTAGACTTTCCGCTGCCAGTCGCGCCTGTCACTAGAACCAAACCGCTCGGCCTGTCTGCAAGTGCCCTTGCCGCCGAAGACAAGCCAAGATCCTCCAGCACAGGTATATCAAAAGGGATAAGGCGTATTGCCATGCCTATGGACCCGCGCTGTTTATATATATTAATTCTAAAGCGCCCTAGATCCTGTATGCCTATAGAGGTATCCAGCTCTTTTTCCCGCTCAAACTTTTCCTTTTGTTCTTTTGAAAGTATACTGTAGGCTAAATTCTTTGTGTCTTCCGGTGTCAGAGGAGACAGCTCAGTTAATAATATAAGTTCGCCGTCTATTCTCAGTTGAGGAGAGAGACCTACTGTAACGTGAAGATCCGAGGCTTGTTTTTTAACCATCAAATTCAGCAGGTTTTTTAATTGCATGTCTAGTTGATAAGAGGGCCGCTTATGTCTCCATCCTTTTGTATTGTATATATATCATCGTCGTAAGGACTGACGGCAGGCTGAGCGCCATCTCCGCCCCTTTCTGCCTGTGCTGTAAAATCAGCGGTGCTTACTGAAGAAATTTCATAATAAAAATAACGAGAAGATAGATTGTTGGGGTTTCCTATTTTTAATGAACTTATATCTCCTGAAAAATACCCCTGCTCCAAAAAGTATATCTTCTGCCCTGCTCTAATAAGATTTAAATTGTTTATTGCCTCGCCTATTTTTGCTTTTTCAATAGTCTTGACGAACATAGGCAGGGCCAGGACTGCAAGAAGAGCCAATATTACAACTGCGATCAATATCTCTGTAAGAGTAAAGCTTTTCCTATGCCTAAAGACCCTCATCTTTATCCTTGACATAAAATAATAGACTAAGACTCAGGGCCTCCTAATGCGCTTGATTTGTATAATTTCCCTGAGGTACTACTTTGCTGAAGCCATTGCACCCAATAAGTAGCAGCCTCACTTGTCCGCTCTGCCCTTATTGTATAGCTTCTGCCGCCCGTGCTACTAGCATCTGTCAAGGTGTAATTATAAAGTCTACCCGTAACGCTATTAGGATTATCTAGATCCAATGTATTCAGCGTCCCCGCAGTATAAGTAGTCTGAGAGAGCTGTTCATACCAATATCTATCCATTGAAGTTCGCAACGAACCAACGTTACTAACAGCTTCTGAAGATCGGGCTTTTTCAATCGTGCTTACATATTGAGGCAAAGCTATTGCAGCAAGTATACCGATTATTATAACTACGATAAGGACTTCTAAAAGCGTAAAACCTTTCCTCATCATTTTACCCCCCTCCATTAACAAAAAATCAAAAACTATCTATATTCCCAGTTTCCTGATATAGTCCCTGCTTCATCCATGGTTAACGTCTGGCCAGAACGAGTCCCCCCTGACCTGGTAGCAGTAGCAGTATATTCAGTGGACGTAGGAGTAGCTATAGTAAAGTCCCAATATCTTTCAGTCAAGGTTATATCCAGGCTACTTAAATTATTTGTATAGTATTCGTTCTCTGCATAAAATACTTTTTCTCCTGTCTGTATATGACCCAGCCCTGCTCTTGCTTCGCCGCCCTTTGCCTTCTCAATTGACGCTGAGAACTGAGGTATACCTATAGCAGCAAGTATACCGATGATGATAACGACTATCAGTACTTCTACAAGCGTAAAACCTTTCCTGCCCATAATGCCTCCTTTTTTGTTAAGACCTCCGCCTGACTCCTGACTTCAGTCTTACAATAAAAATTATACATTATAACCAATTTAAGTCAAATGATTTTATCTATATCAACCAGACGCTCTTATAGCGTTGGATATACTGAATATGGGCATAAACATAGCCACAACCAAAACACCCACAACTACTCCCATAAAAATCAGAATTAAAGGTTCGAACATTGTTGTAAGCCTAGTTACGAAAGTATCCACTCTTTCTTTATAAAATATGCCTATTCTCTCTAGCATCTTGCCCAACTCCCCAATTTCTTCGCCCACACCTATCATTTGCACTACCAGCGGAGCGAACAGATTACTGTTCTGCATAGTCTGAGCTATCCCCTTGCCATCCCTGACAGCTTTTTTTATTTCTCCAAGCTCCTTTTCCATTACCTTGTTGCCCGCTGTTTTTTCTGCTATATCAAGGGCGTGCAAGATAGGCACTCCGCTTTTAATAAGAGTGGATAGGCCGGTTGCAAATCGCTCCGTTGATATCTCCTGCATAACAAGTCCTATCATGGGAAGCTTAAACTTAAAAGTATCAAACTGCCACCTTCCTGCTTCCGTAGCAACATACTTTTTGCCAGCGACGATCAAAACTACAAAAGTTCCTATCACGATTAAAAAATACTTCCTGACTATATTACTCAAAATAATTATGCTCTTTGTAAGCAATGGCAGTTCTACGTTGAATCCGGCGAATATTTCAGAAAAAACAGGTATTATTTTTATCAAGAAAACAGCTATCGCAGCGATCGCAACAGAAATGAGGATCAATGGATATATCATAGCAGATACTATTTTCTTTTTTAAAGCCGCGCTTTCCTCTAAATATGTGGCGAGCTGTTCGAAGCTCAAAGACAAGTGTCCGCTTGCCTCTCCTGTTTCTATCATGTGAACCCAAAACTCAGAAAAAATCTTACCATGCTTCTTCAGTGCGTTCTGAAACGTAAAACCACCCTCAACATCTTTTTTTATCTGCTCGACCGCCCGCAATAACGTCTGCGACTCTATCTGCTTGCACAATATATCCAGACTTTTTATCAGTGTCACGCCAGATGATAAAAGTGTGGCAAGCTCTCTGGCAAACATTATCAAATCAAAATCCTTAATACCCCTATGATAACGTCTTTGCACGCGCTTTACTTTTTTAACCTGGTGAGCAGGACCTATGGAAACTATATAAAG
>CAYPYS010000028.1:0-4346 GCA_964415355.1 uncultured Planctomycetia bacterium
TCGCTTGTGTCGCAAATGGAGGTAATCTTATCCAACCTTATATTTTAGATAAAATAGGAGAGAAGAGAGTCGGCATCAAGAGGAATAAAAAGCTCAAGATAAAAGAGCAGAATCTGGAACTGGTTAGAGGCGCAATGCTCGGAGTTGTAGAGCATGAAAACGGCACCGGAGGCCGCGCTTGGAGCGACAAGGTTTCTATATGCGGCAAGACAGGAACCAGTCAGGCCGGGTCTGACCAGAAGACTCACGCGTGGTTTGCCGGATTTGCGCCAGCAGAGAATCCTGAGATCGCTTTTGTAATATTTTTAGAGCACGGTGGTTCCGGAGGGGATATGCCTGCGCTTATCGCGCGCAAGGCCATCGAGTTCTGGCACAGCAAAGCTAACTTTACATTTCAACAACGTTAAAGTGTAAAGTTAGCTTTGAGCCTAGAGTCAGTATGAAAAATATAAATTTGAAAAAATATAAAAATTTCGATTGGATCCTTCTGGGGAGCGCTATGGGTATATTTTTGCTGGGTCTTTTGTTTTTATTCAGCTCGACCTACCCGTATAATACAGATTATGTCCTGAGGCAGGTGACGTGGTTTCTTTTGGGCGTATTGGTGTTCATAGCCGTCGTCAACGTAAATTATAGAAGGATAACAGGCGTCGCTAATGTGTTTTATTTTTTGACGATTTTTCTTCTTGTAGCGGTCCTTGCATTTGGCAGTCGTAGACTCGGTGCGCAGAGGTGGCTTTCGCTTGGATTTTTCAACATCCAGCCTTCAGAATTTGGCAAAATATTTATTACGCTTTCCCTGGTGCAGTATCTAGCAACTCATAAAAGCTATGCCAGATTTAAAGATATGTTTGTTCCCTTGATAATGATCGCGGTACCGTTTGTCCTCATAATGGGAGAGCCGGATTTAGGCACGGCTCTTATGCTCGTTCCGATTTTATTTGTCCTCTTGTATGTATGGGGCTTGCCTTTGAGGAATTTAATAATTATAGTGGTTTCCGGGATTTTTCTTTCGCCGCTCGGTTGGTTTTTACTGAAGGATTATCAGAAAGACAGGCTTCTGGTGTTTTTGGATCCCGGGATAGACCCGTTGGGCGCCGGTTATACTATAATCCAGTCCAGAATAGCAATAGGTTCCGGAGGGCTTTTTGGCAAAGGCTGGCTTGCAGGCACGCAGAACCAGCTGAATTTTCTTTCGGAGCGGCACACTGATTTTATTTTTTCTGTCGCAGGAGAGGAATGGGGATTTGTGGGTGGCGCGATTTTAATCGGCCTTTATTATATTCTTATAAAGAGGGCTCTTTTGATAGCTGAAAAAACAGATGACCCTTGCGGCAGGCTCTTGGCCGTAGGGCTTGCCGTAATGATAGGGATACAGGTGGTCGTGAATCTCAGTATGACAATGGGGTTTATGCCGGTAGTCGGGCTACCTCTTCCATTAGTCAGTTACGGCGGCTCTTCACTTTTAGTGACAATGTTAGCATTAGGGTTGCTGGAAAGCATAGCTGTTCATCGTTAAGTATACACTTTGCCCCTCCTCTGTAGGGGAGACTTAAGTCTCCCCTACAGATAAGTGAGGGGTTTCGGGAACCCCTCAGTGTAATTTCATGTCGGATATTTATAAGCCGGGAAGATATATTAATTCGGAATGGAACGCTGTTCATAAAGAGCGGAAAGACTCTATTTTAAAAGTGGCGCTCTGTTTTCCTGACATATATGAGATCGGAATGAGTCATTTGGGGATGAAGATCCTTTACGGGATATTGAATCAGGAAGAAGATGTTCTGTGCGAAAGGGTTTTTGCGCCATGGAGTGACATGGAAAAGAAGATCAGGGCTGAGGGAAAAATGCTTTCTTCGCTTGAAAGCGAAAGCCCTTTAAAAGATTTTGATATAGTCGGATTTTCATTGCAGTATGAAATGAGTTTTGTGGATGCGTTGAATATGCTGGATCTGGGAAAAGTCCCTATTCGCGCTAGCGATAGAGGCGACTCTGACCCTGTGGTGATAGCCGGTGGACCATGCGTTTTTAATCCTGAACCAATGTCAGAATTTATAGACGCGTTTGTCATTGGAGAGGGAGAAGAGGCGATTCTGGAAATAGCAAGCCTTGTGAAATGTGTAAAGTGTAATGTGTCACCCTCAAGAGATGAAAAATTAAAAGAGCTTTCTAAGATAGAAGGTGTTTATGTCCCTGCCTTACACGTTACACATTCCACATTACACATAGAGAAGCGTATAATAAGCGACCTCGACAATGCGTATTTTCCTACAGCCCCAGTAGTCCCGTATATACAAATCGTCCATGACAGGATCGGCATTGAAATCATGCGCGGCTGCCCGCATAAATGCAGATTTTGCCAGGCGTGCAAAATATCACATCCACTGAGAGTGCGCTCGGTGGAAAAGATTTTAGAGATAGCCGAGACTTCAGTAAAAAGCACTGGCTACGAAGAGATATCGCTCTTGTCGCTTTCCACGGGAGACTATCCTTACCTGGAAGAACTTGTTATTAAACTGGAGGAGAGATTCAGGCCTCTCGGAATAAAGATTTCCCTGCCGTCATTGAGGGTAAAGAGTTTCACGGATAATAAATTGAAAGGTGTTATAAAAAGAGCAGGGTTGACATTTGCGCCAGAGACCGGCAGCGACGAGTTAAGAGAGCGCTTGGATAAAAGTATAAAAAATGAAGAAATCATTCAAAGGTCAAGTCTTGCCCTTGAATTAGGTTGGAAAAAAGTAAAACTCTATTTTATGTTGGGCCTGCCAGAGGAGACAAGTGAAGACATAGATGCGATCGCAGCGCTTGCGCTCAGGATAAAGAGCGTGAGCTTGAGCGTTTCGCCATTTATACCTAAGCCTCATTCAGGATTTGAGAGGGAAGGCATGGATGATTTGGACGCGTTAAGAGAAAAGAAGAGGCGTGTTTTGTCTGCTGTCAAATCTCATGCTTCAGGAAAAAGGATAAAGATAAGTTTTCATAATCCTGAGATGAGCAGGATCGAGGCTGTTCTCTCAAGGGGAGACAGCAATATAGGAACGGTTATCCATAAGGCATGGGAAAAAGGCGCCAGGCTTCAGGCTTGGGACGAGCATTTTGACTATAGGCTCTGGGAAGAATGCTTCGAAGCGTGCGGCATAGACCCAGGAGTTTATTTAAAGAAGAAAGACAAAGAAGCGCGGTTGCCCTGGGACTTTATCCACACTGTAGGGGAGGTTTAAACTTAACCCCTTAAAGAGGGGTATAGGATGTCTCTTCCCATTCCGAAAGTGTGAAGTTAAGGGGCTTGAACTTACGTTGCTTGTAATGTATACTGGTGTCGAAGCAAGATAACATAAAAAAATGGAGGTCGACATGGCTGGTTTTTTAAAAAAAATGTCATTAATGCCCGCGAGTCTGAAATATAAAACCATGGTTGCCTTTTCTCTGATGTCACTCATTCCGTTGCTCATATGCGTCTGGCTTGTCACTACATATATATTTCCCAATATTAATCTATTCTTTGGTGTATCTTTGGGTAATCTAAGCCTAATATTGTTCATAGTAATTATAATATCCATACTGGGCCTTTATGTTACAAAGCAAATGATAGACCCTGTCGTGAAGATCGCAGGGGACGCCAGGGATATAGCAAACGGCGATTTTTCCAGGATGATCGAGGTCAAGTGCGAGGACGAGATCGGAGACCTGAGTATGTCGTTGAATAGTATGACCAAGAAGATAAAAGAAAATATAGAAGAACTAAGGGCCTATGGCGAGAAGACAAAGCTGATAAACCTTGAGATAAATAAAAAAGTGCTCGCCTTGTCAGGGCTTTTACAAATAGGAAATCTCATATCGTCCTCCACGGAGCTTTCAAAGGTGATGGACTTTATTACTCAAAAACTTTCTGAATTAGAAGATGATTCCGTTGCTTTTTTGATGTTTCTGAATGAGGGGTCTCAGGAATTCAAGATAATGTCGAGCACAGGAGTCGATGAGACCAAGTCGCAAGGATTGGTGGTGAGACAGGACGAAGTCTTGCCAGATGTTATGATCACAGATAAGGATAATCCGCCAAAGCAAAAAATATTAGATAAATTTAAGATCACTTTAAACTTGAAAAATATTATAGCGTTGCCGATAATAGTTGCCCGAAAACAATATGGGCTTCTAGCGCTCGGTAATAAAAAAGATGATTTCGTTTTTAAAGATGACGAAAAAGAACTTTTAAAGGTGTTTATGAAGCAAGCTGTAATAGCTGTTGAGAATGATCTATTGATAAGAAAGGCGAGGGAGCTTGCGATAAAGGATGAGCTGACAGGGCTTTATAATGCGACCTATATACATACGAGGCTCGACGAAGA
>CAYPYS010000029.1:0-3168 GCA_964415355.1 uncultured Planctomycetia bacterium
TTGGATGTCAAAGACGGTAGGGTGGTAAAAGGGGTCAAGTTTTTGGATTTAAGAGACGCGGGTGACCCTGTTGAAGTTGCCCAGGTCTATGACAAAGAAGAGGCGGACGAAATAATTTTTCTCGATATCACGGCAAGTTTTGAAAAAAGACAGATTATGCTTGATGTTGTGCGCAGGACAGCGGAGACCGTGTTTATGCCTTTGACTGTCGGAGGAGGCATAAGAAACCTGGATGATATCAGGGAATTATTAAATGCCGGGACAGATAAGGTTTCGATCAACACAGCCGCAGTGAAAGATCCGGAGCTCGTAGGAAAGGCTTCCGAGAAGTTTGGAAGTCAGTGTATAGTCGTGGCTATAGACGCCAAGCGTTGCAAGGACAGAGAAAAGATAGGTTGGGAAGTTTATGTCAATGGCGGCAGGACGCCCACCGGTATCGACGCCATGGAGTGGGGCAAGAAAGTTGAAAAGCTTGGAGCCGGAGAGATTCTTCTTACTAGTATGGACATGGACGGCACGAAGAACGGGTATGATATCGAGCTGACAGAGATGTTTTCTGAAAATCTCGGCATTCCGATCATAGCGTCTGGCGGGGCCGGGAATTTGGAGCACCTGTACGAAGTGTTGACCAAAGGCAAGGCTGATGCGGCCTTGGCGGCATCTATCTTTCATTTTAGGGAGCATTCAGTCAAAGAGTCTAAAAAGTATTTGCAAAAAAAGGGTGTTGAGGTGCGGATATGAAAAGCACAAGGTGTAACGCGTCAAGCGTTAAGGATTTAAAATACGATAGCAAGGGACTTATCCCGACCATAATCCAGGATCATAAGACAGGAGAGGTTTTGATGCTAGCTTATATGAACAAGACTTCTCTTAAAAAGACATTAAAATCCGGAAAGACCTGTTTTTGGTCTCGCTCCAGGAAGAAATATTGGATAAAGGGTGAGACATCAGGTAATTTTCAATTCGTAAAGAGTGTTTATTACGATTGCGACATGGATGCGGTTTTGATTAAAATTAGACAAGGTGGCGATGGCGTTGCATGCCACACAGGCAACCGCTCATGTTTTTATAGAAAACTCAGGAGATTTTAGAGCCTAACTTTACATTTCAACAACGTTAAAGTGTAAAGTTAGAGGAGAAAGCGTGCATTATCCGTCGAAGGAAGAATTTGTAAAACTGGCGAAAAAGGCAAATGTCGTGCCTGTATACAGGGAGATTCTAGCTGACCAGCTGACACCTGTTTCTGCTTTTTTAAAGGTCAAAAACAGCTATTCTTATTTACTGGAGTCCGTGGAGGGCGAAGAGAAGGTCGCCAGATTTTCTTTTATAGGTATAGAGCCATCTATAACATTTAAAAGCAAAGGTAATTCCATTGAGTTGACAAGAAGAGGTAAAAAGAAAAGGTTTTTTACGGATTCGCCATTAAAGGAAATCGCCAAGGTAATGAAAGGTTTTAAACCTGCGCCAGTCAAGGGGCTTCCTAGATTTTCAGGGGGGCTTGTGGGTTTTATCGGGTACGATATGATTAGGTTTTTCGAGGAGATACCCGACGAGAATGTAGATGATTTAGGGATCGCTGATTCGGTTTTGATTATGGCGGATAGCCATGTTATTTTTGATCATTTTACGCATACGGCTAAGGTGGTAGTGAATGCATATATTGATAAGCGCCTGAGGTCAGGTGTCGAGTGCCAGAAGATATACGACAAAGCTGCAAAAAACATAGACAAGATAATACAGAAATTAAATAGTCCGCCAAAGGATACGAAGCCTAGGGCAGGTGGAAAGAAAAAGCACAGCATAGATTCTAATTTTACAAAATCCGAATTTGAAAATTCTGTAAAAAAGGCAAAGAAATATATAAAGGCGGGTGATATTATTCAGGTCGTGCTTTCGCAGCGATTTCATACGAATTTGAATGCGGAGCCACTGGATGTTTACCGAGCGCTCAGGTCTCTAAATCCTTCGCCATATATGTATTTTTTGAATTTTGGAGACGTAAAAATGATCGGGTCTTCTCCTGAGCTTTTGGTGAGATGCGAAAGAGGTATCGTGGAAACGAGGCCAATAGCCGGGACAAGACCGCGAGGCAAAAACGAGGACCAAGATAGAAAGATGGAAAAAGAGCTGTTAAATGATGCGAAGGAATGCGCTGAGCATTTGATGCTGGTAGATCTCGGGCGGAATGATATCGGCAGGGTCTCAAGGCCTGGCAGCGTAAAAATGACTGAATTCATGCTTGTAGAGAAATATTCTCACGTAATGCATATTGTAAGTAATTGCTCGGGGCAGCTGGCAAAGGGTAAGGATGTCTACGATGTTTTTAAGGCGACCTTTCCCGCTGGCACTGTTTCAGGTGCGCCAAAGATACGGGCAATGGAAATAATAGATGAGCTGGAGAATGTCAGGCGCGGGTCGTATGCAGGCGCAGTAGGATATTTTAGCTTTTCAGGCAACATGGACACATGTATAAACATAAGGACGATTTTAGTCAAAGGCAGGGACGCTTATATTCAGGCAGGTGCGGGCATAGTTTCTGATTCAGTGCCGGCAAAAGAATACCAGGAGACGATCAATAAGGCAAAGGCCATGATAAAGGCTATTGAGCTCGCAGAAAAGGGCCTTGGCTAACTTTACATTTCAACAATGTTAAAGTGTATACTTGGGCGCGCGAAAGAGAAATTTTTATGATCCTAATGATCGATAATTATGATTCTTTTACATATAATCTTGTTCAGTATTTATCTGAATTAGGGCAGAAGCTGGTTGTTTATCGCAACGACAAGATAGCCATTGGCGATGTGCTAAGGTTAAAGCCTGATCACATAGTTATCTCGCCTGGGCCTGGAAGGCCGGAAGACGCTGGAATTTCAAAGAATATCATAAAGAAATTTAGCGGTAAAATACCTATTCTTGGCGTGTGCCTTGGGCATCAGTGCATAGCAGAGGTCTTCGGAGGCAAGGTTGTAGTTGCCGACAAATTGATGCATGGAAAGACCTCCATGATCTACCATGCAGGTCGCGGTATTTTTAAAGGCATCGCGAATCCTTTTGAGGCTACCAGGTATCATTCCTTGATCGTCCAGAAGAAATCATTGCCAAAGACGTTAAAGGTCGTAGCACACACAAAAGAAAATGAGATCATGGCCCTGAAACACAAAGACCTTG
>CAYPYS010000030.1:0-2389 GCA_964415355.1 uncultured Planctomycetia bacterium
AAAGAAATTTTATTTCAGCTATGACATGTAATTTAACATTCAAAGTCTACATCCGTACCTTCGGCTGACCCTTGGTTTGTTCTTTACAAGTTGACTAAAGCGTTCTTTTTCACGGCGTTTCAGGTTGAGTTGACTGAATGATGCACCGCCCGCTTGCGCCTCCTGAACGTCGGCTTCAGCGGGCTGCGTAAGTGCTGAAGGCACCGTTCGGCCTCGCCTGGGGGGGCTCGGCCTCACTGCTTCGCTCGCTAGGCCGCTCGCTTGGTGGTTATGCAAGGGTTCCGATTCGGCTTCTTTGTGTTTGGCGCATTTTGGAGGCGGCAAAATACGCCAAACACTTTGCGTCCTCTTCCTCGCAAAAATCATAAATAAAAAAGTCCTTTTTATATTGCCCCTCACATTCGTTCGGGATTTTACGGCGGCGGTCAAAAAAATTTTAAATGTGTTTGATTTTTGCTCGGTCGAGTCCGCCCCAGCCTGCAGCATACCAAGGAAGAAAAGCATTCGGCAGGGGAAGCCGAATCTTTCGTGGAAGCAGAGATGGTTGGCTATACCCCACCCACCCAGCAGTCACAGTCGGGCGGCTTCAGCCCTTCGGGCTTCCGCAGCGCCCTTTATGTGCCTGCTCTCCCTTAAATGAAATTTTCTTGACAGAGACTTGCTATTTCTATATAATGCACATATGTGCAGAAGAGGAGTTTCTTATGAGACCTAAAAAAACAAGATGGGTTAAGTGTGAGCCTGGAGAACGATGTTTCAGGCCACAGTGTAAGCCCTTGCGCGAGTTAGAAGGTGTTATAATGACTCTTGATGAATTTGAGGTGATAAGATTGTCTCATTTAGAAGAACTGGATCAGAAAAAAGTAGCCAAAATGATGAAAGTCCATCGTTCAACGATATCACGTATTCTAGATTCAGCCCATAAAAAGGTAGCTGATGCGTTAGTAAATATTAAGGCGATAAAGATAAAGGATGGATGCTGTAAAATCATAGAAAAGAGAAAAAGATGAAAGAAAAAAATAAATTTTTGTTAATAGCAGCTATATTTTTAGCATGTTTTTATTTACCTGTTGAACTCCTGCCTTTTAGAAACCCGATTTTTGAAGCGCTTGCATTAGTGCGCTGGTATGCCCGCGAGCACGTGTTGTTATGCTTGATTCCCGCATTTTTTATAGCGGGTGCAATTTCGGTATTTGTGAGTCAGGCATCAGTAATCAAATATTTTGGAACAAAAGCAAATAAAATACTTGCCTATGGCGTTGCTTCAATTTCAGGAACTATATTAGCGGTATGTTCCTGCACAGTGCTCCCTTTGTTTTCGGGCATATATAAAAGAGGGGCGGGGCTTGGTCCTGCCACAGCGTTTCTCTATTCAGGTCCGGCAATCAATGTATTGGCGATTATTATGACTGCGCGCATACTTGGCTGGGAACTTGGCCTTGCAAGAGCCATTGGAGCCGTACTCTTTAGCGTAATAGTGGGGCTTTTAATGCACTTCATATTTCTTAAAGAAGAAAGAGCAAGAACCGCTACCGGTGATCTTGCAGTAGAAGAAGAAACCAAAGGGCGAACACTTTTTCAAAATGGATTGTATTTTGCCTCTATGATTGGATTTTTGGTATTCGCTAACTGGGCAAAACCTGAAAGCGCTACAGGCGCTTGGGCATTTCTTTTTTCACTAAAGTGGTATCTCGCAGCCGGATTTCTGGTATTAATAGGTGTTATGCTTACGAGATGGTTTAAGAAAGATGAGCTAAAAAGCTGGACGTCTGCCTCATGGACATTCGCAAAGCAAATAATGCCTCTACTTCTTGCCGGAGTAATTGTAGCGGGGTTTCTTTTAGGTCGGCCCGGCCACGAAGGATTGATTCCTTCATGGAGTATTGAAAAAGCTGTTGGCGGCAATTCATTGCTATCAAACTTTTTTGCAGCAATCGTGGGCGCTTTTATGTACTTTGCAACCCTGACGGAAGTTCCTATTTTGCAAGGGCTCATTGGCGCAGGAATGGGAAAAGGTCCTGCTTTAGCCCTGCTCTTAGCCGGCCCTGCCTTGAGTTTACCAAATATGCTTGTTATTAGAGGAGTTATAGGCACAAAGAAAACGATAGTTTATATAAGCATTGTTGTTATTATGGCGACAATCAGTGGAATTATATTCGGTGCAATAATGGGAGGCATGAAATGAAAATCGAAATTCTTGGCGTGGGTTGTCCTAAGTGCAAAATGCTCTATGAGAATGCCCAAACAGCTGTTAAAGAGGTTGGTATAAAGGCAGAAGTTATTAAAGTTGAAGACATGGATAAGATAACAGGCTATGGCGTTATGATGACACCGGCTTTAGTTATAGATGGTGAAGTAAAGGCTTCGGGAAAGGTATCTTCATCCGAGG
>CAYPYS010000031.1:0-2245 GCA_964415355.1 uncultured Planctomycetia bacterium
GAAGAGCTGCTCAGGAAGGCCATAGAGGTAGAACCTGAAAATGAGGAGGCCTATATTGAGTTGGCGTACTCTTATAAGAAAATAGTTTTTTATGATCAAGCAGAAGAGATGCTCAAGAAAGCCATAGAGATAGAGCCTGAAGACGAGAAGGCCTATATTGAGCTCGGAATACTAAAGAGAGAGCAAAGGCTCTATCCTGAGGCCGAAGAGATGTTCAGGAAGGCCATAGAGATAGAGCCTGAAAATGAGAGAGCCTATGCTGAAATGGCATGGTCTTATATGCACAGAGGATTGCTTGATGAGCCTGAAGAGATACTCAAGAAGGGCATAGAAGTAAATCCTGATAATCATGAGTTATATATTAATTTAGGAATGCTCTATACAGAACTTCTCTTGGAGTATGATAAATCTGAAGAGATGCTCAAAAAAGCGATAGAGATGGTTCCTGATAATATCGAGGCATATATCCAGTTGGGCATGTGCTATATTAGTCAAAAAAAATATGATAAAGCAGAAGCAGCATTTAGAGAAGCCATGAGAGTGGATCCGGAAGCAAATCATGATAATACGTATAGATTGCTGTCGAGATGCTATATGGAGTTAGGAAATAACAAATTGGCGGAATATTTTCTTAAAAAGACAAATGTTAGCTCGTCAGGGTATTATGATTTTATAATAACGCATAATTACCGAAAACTGAATGGTATTGTCGCTAAGAGAGGAGTAAAGCTGGTATGTGTGCAGTACCCTATGCGTAGCGTCAAGCAGTTAAGAAAATTGTTTGACTCCACGGAAGGTATCATTTTTGTAGATAATGAAAAGATCTTCAAAAAAGCATTGGAAAGAGCAAGTTACGATGAATATTTTGAGGATATATTTGCCGGAGATTTCGGACATTGTACTAAAAAAGGCAATGAACTTATTGCGGAAAACATCGCTGACACTATCTTAAGGTACGGTTTTAAAAAATAATAACCTATGCGCAGATTGTCTTTAAAACAAAAAACAGGACTTATATTATTTGGCGTATTTTTATGTTTTCTTTTGCTTGAGATAGGATTGCGAATAGCTGGGTTAGCGATATTATCGATTCAGGAGTATCGAAAAAGGGCAGCTGTCAGTCAAAAGGGCGAATATCGTATTATGTGCATAGGGGGATCTACTACATGGGATACTTATCCTGTTCAGTTAGAAGAGATTTTAAACAGAAAAAATGCAGGTTTAAGATCTCAGGTGATAGATAAGGGCATTCCCGGCATTAATTCAGCGGAAATACTTGCACATTTAGACAAAAATCTCGACAAATACCATCCTGACATGGTGATTTGCATGACAGGTATTAATGACAAAGTTTCTACTATTCCCTACGAAGACAATCTGAGAGTAAAAAGTATTATGTTTTTAAAAAGACTCAGGGTGTGCAAGCTGTCAAAAATTTTCAGGCGCAGCAATTTGAATGAAAATGCAGGATCGCAGAAAAGCGCAACAAAAAAAATAGATGATACAACCGCAGATTTGCCTTCATTAAGAGTTGGGAGATTGAAGCTTAAGTATCTGGATTGGATGAAACATGGCGAATACAAGAAGGCAGAAAAAATATTGAAAAAGGCTTTAGAGATAAAACCAGACTCTTCGGAGCTTCATATTTTTTTAGGAGAACACTATAAGAACGCATACATGCCGGAAAAAGCGGAACATACTCTAAAAAAAGCATTAGAATTATATCCAACAAACTCTCACTCCCTTAAATTACTAGGTGATATTTACTGTTCTCAAGGTAGATACAACGAAGCTGAAGAGGTACTAAAAAAGTCGATAAAATTTGCGCCTACGTACAGGGAGCCGTATTCTGGATTGGCTATTTGCTACAGAAAGCAAGGTAAGCTTGAGGAACTAGAAAAATTGTTCAAGAAAATCGAGGCTCTCGATACCAATAACGATTATTTCTATGGTGCCCTGGGAACCTATTATACGGGAATAAGGCGCAATAAAAAAGCAGAGAATTATTATAGAAAGGCCAACGAGCTCAGGTCTAAATATTATAATCCCGGCACGCGGCATAATTATCAAAGAATAAAAAATAAGATAGTTCAGAGAGGAGTAAAGCTGGTCTGTGTTCAGTATCCTGTGCGCAGCGTCAAGCCTCTGAAAAAATTGTTTGACTCCACGGAAGGTATCATTTTTGTAGATAATGAAAAGATCTTCAAAGAGGCGTTAGAAAAAGCGAGTTACGATGAATATTTTA
>CAYPYS010000032.1:0-2204 GCA_964415355.1 uncultured Planctomycetia bacterium
TTCTCTTCGCTTCGCTCAGCGCAAAGCTCCATTCAAATCCTATAAAATCTGGTGCGCCTAGGAGGATTTGAACCTCCAGCCTACTGGTTCGAAGCCAGCCGCTCTATCCAATTGAGCTATAGGCGCTTATTATCAGAAAAACTATAAAATCTATTGTCCCCTATTATGACATGATCCAGCACATCCAGCTGGACTGCTTCGCCCGCGTTTCTCAGATTCTTAGTAAAGGCAATATCTTCCTCGCTAGGTTCAGGATCGCCCGAAGGATGATTATGGACAGCGATAATACTCGCTGCAAAATTCTGAAGTGCCTTAGAAATGATTTCCCTGATATGAGGCGCTGCCTGACCAACAGTTCCTTCTTCGACCTCAAAAATATCCATCAGGCGATTCTTGCTGTCCAAAAGCAATATTTGAAAAACCTCTTTCTTGATGTCTCGCAGCCTCGGCATAAGCAAATCCGCAACCTCTTTAGGAGAACTAATTTCGCAAGCAACATCTTTCTTCTCGCACATCAGCCGCCTACCGATCTCAAACGCAGCCCTTAAACGCGCGATCTTTGACTCGCCCATGCCCTTAAACCTTTTCAATTCTTGAATATCCGTATGACTCATATTGCGAAATGTCTCGAAATGACTGACAATGTCTCTCCCCATGTCCACCGCGCTTAACCCTTTCGAGCCGCTCTGGAATAATATCCCCAAAAGTTCTGCGTTGTTAAGAGTATGTTCCCCGTATTTAAAAAGTCTTTCCCTCGGTCTCTCGCTCTTAGGCCACTTCTTTATGCTTTTATAACACGTAACCCTTGTCTTCTGCATAAATTAAGATTTACCTTTTTTCTTAAAGTGATCCAATAAACGTCTTATGTCGCTATTAGCTGATTTAGCGACCTGCATGCATATGAAAATCAGCAACGAAAACTGCCAGCAATCCTCCGGCGCCACGATCAAGCCAGAATGCACGTCTTCCTTTCGTTGCAAGGTATCAGAATAATGCCCTATTGCCTTATCGATATGGCCATTGAAAATATCGAGGCGATGGGTTTTGTTGTCGTATTTCATGGAGGGAAAAGTCACGCCCCTCACAAGAAAAAAATTCGTGATTATATCCTGACCAAGCTCGAAGTCCTTTTCAAAATCAAAGCCTTCAAATATAGGTATATCATGAGGGAGCACTATGGCGGGTTTTGCAACGGTAACCTCACCTTTCCTGACAACTGTATCGCCCCTGTTTACCATGGCTTCTGAAAGCAACGTGTAAGGGATCTTTGTATCGGAAAAAGTCTGAAGGTCATGCGCGCGCGCACGTATGATCTTTGTATTCCTTAAAGCCTTTTCCCATGTATCCTGAATATTCATGCCCTCATCCTCTCTGCTTGCATATCTCGTGACAAAGAATGGCACAGGCCGTAGCAACATTAAATGATAACTTGGCGCCCTTCATAGGTATGCGCGCTTTTATGTCGAGCTGCTTGTCAACGCCATAACGAATACCTTCGCCTTCAGAGCCTAAAACAAGACCCAGGGGAAAAGGTATAGAAACTTTGCTTATATCCTGCGCGTCATCTCCTATAACCGCGCCCATTATCCAATAACCACGCTTCTTTGCTTTAAGAATCGCGCTTGAGATATTGGACACTATCGCCACGGACACGTAATTTTCTCCTCCTGACGCCACATGTAAAACTGCTTCCGTGACTTCGCACGCATTGAACCTGGGTATAACGATAGCGAAATCGCCAAAGCAGGCTGCGATACGGATAATAACACCTAAGTTCTGAGGATCGTTCAAGCGGTCTAAAAATATCAATGTCATTTTTTTATCCGCCGACTTTCCCAGCAAATCATCGAAAGAGACATAACTAAATTGATCTACCTTGGCGACTATGCCCTGAAGATCCTTAGCGTGCTTTAACCTGCTTAACTGCCTGGAAGTCATACGCTCCGAAGGTATATGCTTCTTGCGTATCAACTTTTCTATATGAGGTACGGAGAAATCCTCATCCAGAAGTATTTTTTTGATACTCTTAGGATTCACTATCAAGCGTTCGCAAATCGAATTTCTCCCGTATAAAAACATCGTATCTCTGGCCAAAACACCTCTCCTCTTATAAAACTGCAGGCCGGGCTTAAACCCGGCCTAAAAAATCTGGGGTCCCGACATCAAAAGGTCAGAACCCATTTCAAGGGGTTAACCCCTTGAAA
>CAYPYS010000033.1:0-1979 GCA_964415355.1 uncultured Planctomycetia bacterium
GAAAAGGGAATATTGATAGGCGCAATCGATTCTATAGAGACAGACTCAAGCGGCCTCTATCTCAATGCAACCATAAAGCCAGAGGTGGACATAGAGAGGCTGGAAGAGGTGCTTGTAATTCGTTAGGTATATGTCATTCCCGTGTAAACGGGAATCCAAAGATAGGCACTATATAGATTCCCGCTTTCGCGGGAATGACAAAATATAAAATATGCTTTTTATATATGTGATTTTATCAGGGCTGTTGCAATGCACAATGCTTAGGGACTTAAATCTCTTAGTGGCGCTGGCGGTCTTTGCAGGTTTGAGAAAAGGCCCGATCGGCGGCCTACTGATTTCCAGCGCAATAGGCATTTATGCCGGGATCCTATCTGCCTCATCTTTTACCGCTAATATAATTCTTTTTGGGATCATAGGCTTTGCCTCGGGCGTAGCAAAGATCCACGTATACTATAAAGAAAATATTTTTATAGATTTTGTTTTTTCCTTCTGTGCCGTCCTCTTGTTTTATTTTGCATATTTTATTTTTGTTGGCGTGACCGGAACTCCGATTTTCACCACTGCTTTGTTTTCAGCCGCAGTCTCTCCTCTATTATTCAGAATGATTGAAAAGAAAATATGAGAATAAAACAGCTCCAAATATTTTTCATTATTATTTTTATTCTCTTAGGTGTCTTTCTTTACTATTTGCAGATCGTGAAGGGCTCGATTTACAGAGAGCTAAGCTACAGAAACAGTATCAGGCTTTTACGTATCGATGCGCCCAGGGGTACTATTTACGACAGGAAAGACAAGGTGTTGGCTGATAACGCGTTGTCTTTTGGTGTCTTTATCGTGCCGCAAGAAATAAGAGACCTTGATCTTGAGATAAAAAAACTCGCTGAAATATTAGACCTACCGGAAAGCCTCTTGAGGAGAAATTATAAACGCAATTATCTCGCGCCGTTTGCTCCGACCGAAGTGATAAGAAATATTTCTAAAAAAAAGGCTGTCCTCGCAGGAGAGTTAAAGTTGGACCTGCCGGGCGTGCTCGTCAAAGAGGTGCCGTCGAGGCGATATCCATATAACGAAGCAACGACGCATGTATTAGGTTACATCGGAGAGATCGACAAAAGGGAGTTGGGGCTCTTGAGGAGTTACGGATATAACGCAAAGGACTTGATAGGAAAAGACGGCATAGAGAAGATAGCCGATGGTTTTTTGCGCGGCAAAAACGGCGGCATGCAGATTCAGATCGATAGTCGCGGCCGCCAGGTCAGAGTTATAAGCGAAAAACAGGCTGAGAAAGGCGGGGATGTTTTTTTAACAATAGACGGCGCGCTGCAATCATTTTTATGGAAGATGATGAAAGATAAGAAGGGCGTGGCAATATTTATGGATCCTCATAGTGGTGAGGTTTTGAGTCTCGTCAGCTCGCCTTCATATGACCCTACTGATTCTCTGGCAAAGCCGCTAGGCGACAAAGACAAGCCGCTTTTAAACAGGGCGATTATGGGGCAATATCCCCCAGGTTCCCTTTTTAAGATAATAGTCGCTCTTGCTGCGCTGGAAACAGGCAAGGCCAGGCCGGAGAATATTTTTATGTGTCGTGGCAGACTCAGAGTAGGCAGAGGCGTGTTCAATTGTTGGAATAGGGACGGCCATGGTCCGATGGATCTGCGCAGAGCGATCATTGAATCATGCAATGTCCATTTTTACAATATTGGGATTTTGTTGGGCGTGAAAAATATTTCAGAATACGCAGGGAGATTCGGTTTAGGTAAAAAAACAGGCATTGACCTTTTAGGCGAATTAGAAGGCATCGTGCCTAATAGGACATGGAAGAGGGTCAAGAAAAATGATAGCTGGTATACGGGAGACACCGCGAATCTTTCCATAGGGCAGGGATATTTATTGGCTACACCTTTACAAGCGGTGAGGGCAATCGCTTGTGTCGCAAATGGAGGTAATCTTATCCAACCTTATATTTTAGATAAAAT
>CAYPYS010000034.1:0-1906 GCA_964415355.1 uncultured Planctomycetia bacterium
CCCTGAAAAACATTCAAACAAGCCTCCAAACAGGATTTACAGGAGATATATAAATTAATCGACACTCAAGACAATAAAAAGTCATTTTACTGTTAACGCAATATAATAATGTCCGCTTCTAGCAAAATGAAAATGTCCGCTTTCAAAATGCTATAATGCTTACTCTAAAAGGAGGGCATTATGCAGGAAAGGGACATAATAGCAATGAGCCAGAAAGAGCTAAAGCGGCTAAGTGTGATTCACAAAGTAATCGATGAGGTCATAGCGCAGGTAAAGGCAAGTGAGATTCTGGGATTAAGTACGCGGCAGGTAAGAAGGATAGAAGAGCGAGTTCTGGAAGAGGGCGATAAAGGCATAGTGCACAGGTCCAGAGGAAAACCATCATCAAGATCCTTCCAAGAGGCCGTAAAAGACAAAGCTATTAAACTATGCAAGACAAAATATGAAGGCTTCGGTCCTACTCTTGCAAGTGAAAAGCTCTTTGAAATAAACAAAATAAAGCTATCCCGCGAGACCCTGAGGGGCTGGTTTAAAAATGAAGGCATGGTCTACGGTACCCGCAAGAAGAGACCCCATCGCAACTGGAGAGAACGAAAACACCATTATGGCGAAATGGAGCAAGCGGATGGCTCTCACCACCAGTGGTTCGAGAATAGAGGTCCTGAATGCGTGCTCATGGGCTACATAGACGATGCCAGAAGCAGGGTATTTGCCGAGTTCCATGAATACGAAGGCACATTCCCCTTTATGGCAAGCTTTAAGAACTACGCAAAAAAATATGGTCTTCCTCAAAAACTCTATCTGGACAGGCACTCGACGTATAAATCATCCAAAAAGCCCTCGATAGAGGATGAATTGAATAATAGAGAGCCTCAAAGCCAGGTACAGAGGGCTCTTGATGAGTTGGGGGTAGATGTTATCTTCGCGCGTTCGGCTCCGGCCAAGGGAAGGATAGAGAGGCTATTCAGGACATTCCAGGATAGAGTTATAAAAGAAATGCGATTAAGAGGCATTAAAAGCGTTGCAGAGGGCAACAAGTTCCTAAAAGACTACTTGCCGGTATTCAACAAAAGATTCAGTGTTGAAGCTCTGGAAAAGGGCAATTTGCATAGGCCTGCGCCGAAAAGCACAGATCTTGATAAAAGCCTTTGTATAAAGACCCCACGCGGCCTAAACAAAGATTCTACCGTAGCGCATGATAAAAAGCTTTACCATGTACTTGATAAAGTACATACCGAGAAGGTCATGGTTGAAGAAAGGGTAAACGGCAGGATGCTTATAACGTACAAGGGCAAACCGTTAAAATACAAACAGATAACCCGGAGGCCAGTAAGAAAGGAGGCCAAAAAGCCTTATACGTTCAGAATAAAAAAGGTGTGGCATCCGCCTATGGATCACCCGTTAAAAGGCGCCTTTTTCAAGCGGAGATACCCACATATTAACAGTCATTCACAAAAAGAAAAAGGTGTCCAAAAAGAAAAAGGACTACTACTAACAAAACCATGAAAACCGGACATTTCTACTTTGCTAAGAACCGGACATTTTAATCTTGCTAATACATAAAAAATATAAGCGCTTGAGCTCATTGACTTCACATGATATAATAAAAAAAGGAGAATGTGGTATGGAATATTCCGTCGCACTTTCAAAGGCATGGACTACATTAGACAGTCTTATAAAAGAGCGAAAATTTTCTGTCCAATTTTTATCCGATAACTATAACATTGATGTAGAAAAAAAGAATATAAATTCACTTTCGTGCAACATTCCTGCAAAACAATATTTAAGTATACTCATATTGCATTACCTGATTCAAAAACTAAAAGGACTTCCATCGACGACAGGCAAATGGATTTCATTTAAAGAGTTAGTTGGCGGGCAAGGTTACTATTCCACATTTAAAAAA
>CAYPYS010000035.1:0-1749 GCA_964415355.1 uncultured Planctomycetia bacterium
AACGTTATATAATAGAACTAAAAGAGTATATAACCCCCCAGTATTACATAATAAAATTATTTATTCTCTCTTGACAATAAATAACCTCCTGATAGCATATAGGCACCCAAAATCAAAACCCGTAACACTAAAAGGAGGTTATTATGAACAACCAAGAGATTATCAGACGCAGTCAGTATTGTCAAATTGTAAAAGAGATAACCGGTTCTGATCAATATTTAGTCGTTGGCATCGATGTGGCTAAAGAAAATCATCATGCTTTCATGGGCACGGCAACCGGCAAATCGCTGTTGAGAAGACTGATCTTTAAAAACGACATAGATGGCTTTTCTCGGCTACTGACGACAGCCGATGCGATCAAGTCTCAAAATGGACTTTCCAAGATCGTTTATGGACTGGAGCCGACCGGCAATTACCATAAACCATTGGCCAGGCACTTAATTCGTTGCGGCCATAACGTTGTGCTGGTCGCAGGCAAGGCGGTTAAAAACAACCGTGAGCTTATCAATGGTCGCTGGGATAAAAATGATACAAAAGATGCAGCCAATATTGCAGACTTGGTTTCCAGGAAAAGATGCCTTTACTATGATAGTCCGTTGCCAAGCATCATTGAGATTAGGTCTTTGCTGTCATTAAGAAGACGACTGAAAAGAGAAGAGCACAGCCTTAGAATGCGAATCAGAAATAATCTGCTGGCTCAGTACTTTCCTGAGATGGACAGGTTTTACAGAGCCTGTGAGAGTGAAAGCCTTGCGATAGTCAAGTGGTGTCTTAGCCCCGATATGATCGCGGTAATGGAATTTGGTGAATTCTTTAATATGGTAACCAAGACGCCTCGGGGGATTGCCCAGAGGCTCAGGCTACGCAAGATCCATACTCTATCAGCGGAATCTGTCGGTTGTCCTATGGGAGCAGCAGTTGAATATGAAGCAGAGCTTCTTGTTGAAAAACTTAAAGAGGTGCGCAATCAGATAAAAAAAACCGATAATTTAATCAAAGACTTTTGTCTTGAATTTTCTGAATATAGCTATCTATTGACGATACCGGGTTTTGGCCCTTATGTATCGGCCAAGGTGTTGGCATCGGTTGGTGATCCTTTTCGATTTGAAAACCGAAAACAACTTATCAAGATGGCCGGATTTGATCTTGGTGCAAATCGAAGCGGAAAGAAAAGCAAGGATGCCGTTCCGGTAATATCAAAAAAGGGTAACGGTGAGCTTCGTTATGCATTGTATCAGGCAGCTAACGTGGCAGCGGCAAGAGTTGATATTTTCAGAACATACTTTACCAGGCTTCTTCGCGGAAGAGAACGTGAGCGCGGGATTAAAACAAAGATGCGTGTTAAACTGGCTGTAAAAATGCTGGTGATCGCCTGGACTTTGATGAAAAATAGGGAAGTATTTAATCCTGATTATATAAATATAGAATAGAGCATTTTACACTTTCGGCGAGAGAGCTCGATCACGAACGTTGGGGCTTTAGACCTCTGGAGGGACAATCCTGGGCCTCTCACTGAACTTTTCAATCTGGATAAGGGATGATTAGTGGCCGCACTAAGTTGTGGCATATTGGATAATCGTAACGATCAGATGCGTGGTTCGCGATAGTGGGAGATTCGCCGAAAAATTTTCAATAAACTATAAGGAGAAGTGCGCCTAGAAATTAGTCGCTCTTCTATCTTATTGATTTAACTCGCTTATCAAAATTATGAACTTTATGCTTGACAGAGGTAATATAGGATGTCCCCTA
>CAYPYS010000036.1:0-1526 GCA_964415355.1 uncultured Planctomycetia bacterium
CCTACGCCCCGCCTATGAGAAAGTAAGTCAAGAAAAAACACTCCTCCATTAGCAAAAAAATGCACTTTTCTTGCTTACGGTCTCCGGACTTGGCCAACCTGATAGCGTGTTTTGAAACTCCATTTTTTCAATCTTAACGGATCTTGCTTTATCTTGAGGCTATAAAAAGGCTATATCAGTATTCCTTACCCGCCTATCTGAGCTCTCTATCCACAGTAAATAAATTTTCCTGTATGGAATGGGCTACGATAAATTCAAGGAATAGAGGGGGGGCTAATCGGTGGGTTGAACACTTGCCTGCTTAAACAGGTATGTTACGAGGCGTATTGAGCTCTCACCCCTCACCTATAAGACCGTTGTCCACCTTTAATGGAATTCGCTTTAAAACACGGTACTTATAGGCCTGATGTGCTTTCCTTGCTGCCTTTTACATCATTCCTCCTGAAAGGTTGATATTTCTTGCCACTCTTAAAAACTCCCAAACTTAAAGTGGCCAATCTGCGACATGCTTTTTGTCTTGCATTGTGATCCGGGTAATTCTTTTCTTGGATCAGATGCTCATAATAATCACTAATTGGATTGTTGCCTCCTATGGCGGCCAAAATCCCTGATTTGTAAACACTCTTTAGCTGCCTTGAGTATCTGGAACTCTTTTTGCCGTAGTTTCTTCCTCCGCTTATTCTATCCAGTTTAATCAGCCCCGTGTAACTCAAGTAATGACCCTTATCAGGAAATCTATGAGGCGTTACAACACGTGCAACAATTTTTACCGCATTGATAGTACCGATACCAGGGAGACTCTTTTGGTGCTTGATTTCGAGATTTTTTCGAGCAAGCTTTTCAAATTCTTTTTCATAACCCCCCTTCTCTTCCTCGTATGCGTCGATTTGTCTATCTAAACATTTCAGCACAAACTGTTCGCCCTGGGAGTCTAATGTGCTGCCTATTCTCTCGTTACCGCTTTTTCCACAGGCTCTCAGAAGTGCATACCGTTGATTTTTTAACCGGACACCTGCCTTGACCAGGTCCTCATAACCGCTAACAACCCGGCGCAGATACAAAAACTTATCAGTAGAGTGGTAAATTTCCTTCATAAGCCCGGCTTTCAAGAGTCGTACTAATTTGGTGGCATCGATCTTATCTGTTTTGGGGCCCTCATTCAGTAACTTGTTTCGGGTGGGATCACAGATAAATAATCTGTCCACATATTCTTTTAACTCGGTATACAACCATTGTGAAGTGGTCGTTTCTTCTATTACCAATAGCTTGGTTCCTCTAAGATTCTTCAAATAAGCCTGCAAGTCTTCAATATCGGAAGGAACATCAATAGCCGTGATCTTATTTGATTTCTTTGTCATTCGAGCAATAGCCATATTTTTAATGGACCAATCTATTGCTATATAATGATCATAAATGGTATCCTTCATTCTGGTCTCCTTTCTTTGCGTTCGTTTTTCTTGGTTGCTAAACGAATAACACAAATTGAGGTATTACCTCAAAGGAGACCTTCTTTCTCATTTTATCGG